>CBDFLM010000013.1:0-588452 GCA_965249195.1 Longimicrobiales bacterium | reverse complement strand
CCTCGATGAGCTCAACGCGGCCGTCCAGGAACGCCTTGTGGCGGAGGGGACTGCCATGACCTCTTCCACCCGCCTTCGCGGTGTGTACGCGCTGCGCCTGTGTGTCCTCAACTACCGGACCTCTTGGAAGGACGTCGACGCGACCCTTTCCCGGATCGAAGAACTGGGCGAGCAGCTCGGAGGTCCGGGCGGGGAGCGCGACGGGGGCTCGTGAGTCGGGAGCTCGACGATCACGTACAGACGCCGCTCGGGTCCGCGAGCGAAGCGGCCCGCGACGACGACCAAGGGGGCGAGGCGGCTCCGCCTCCCCCCGAGGTGGGGCGCTGGCTCTTGGGAGGCCTCGCGGCGTACGTCGTGCTCGTCTGGGGCCTCCGCGCGCGACTGGGCTTCCCGCTGCTGGACGCGCTGTACTTGGCGGTCCTCGTCGAGCTGCTTCCGGTCCTGGCCGTGGCGCAGGTTCCCCTCGTCGCCCGCGGGCCGGTCGAACGGATTCCCGCCTACCTCGCGTCCGCCGTCACGACCGGTGTCCTTGGATTCGGGGGCATTCTACTCGGCGTCCGGCGCTTCGGGCTGCAGACCTTCGGGCTGGCTCCCCTCGAGCCGGGCTTGTGGCTCGCGTGGAGCCTCGGCCTCACGTTGGCGGGGCTGACCCTGTTGTGGGCCGTTCTCCTCATACGCCGCTCACTGGGAGTCTCCGAGACGTGGCTTCTGCGGGAGCTGCTTCCGCGCGCCCGCAAGGAGAGGCTCCTTTTCGCGCTTCTCTCCTTGGCCGCCGGCGTCGGTGAAGAGGCGGCGTTCCGCGGATACGCCCTGCAGGCTCTGGCGCCGCACGTGGGTGGATTGTGGGGATCGGCGGCTTTCACGTCCCTCGTCTTCGGGATTCTACACGCGTATCAGGGACCATTCGGGATGGCCCGAACGTTTCTCCTCGGATTTCTCCTAGCGACGTCCGTCGTCCTTAGCGGGTCCCTGTGGCCCGCCATACTAGCCCATTTCGCGCTCGACCTGGTGGCAGGCTTGATCATCGGGGAGTCACTGACGCGTTGACGGCGTCGGGCTCGGCCGGGTGACGCGTGCGGTGGAGTGCTGGAATCGCGGCTCCTTTGGGTGGGCCGGCTCGGTCGGTGCGCGGCGAAGCTGCCGCACGCTCCACGTGCGGGTCGCCCTCGGATGGGTGCTGCCGGCGATTGCGCGCTCGCCCCTTGGTCCGTAGCGTCTCGCATGGACATCGATCTGGCCCTGCTGGCCGACGCTGCGACGGTCGACTCGTCTGGAAAGCTCAACATCCTCGGCGTGTTCGACCGCATCTCCGCGTCTGATTTTCCGGCGAAGCATGGGCGCCTCTGCCTAGTGATGCGGTTCTCGGCGGGGGTGGCCGAGGCCGGCCCCCACGAGGTCTTGATCAAGCTGCGAGGGCCGGACGGGAAGGAGGTCTTCCGGCTCGACGGTCAGATGAACCTGGCGCCGGGGGCCCGGGTCGGTGGGTGGGGGCATCCATGTCCCGCAGGTCCTCAACATGGACGGATTGGTGTTCGGCAAACCGGGCCGGTACGGATTCGACGTCTCCATCGACGGGGAGCACCACGTGACCGTCGCGCTGAGCGTGGTCGGCCTAACCGCCGGGGCCAAAGCCTGAGCCAGGTAGCTCCCACGGGCTTGCCGGACGGGACGGGGGCGGTTCAAGTACGGGCGCGTCCTCCCATCTGCAAGTAGAAACAATTCGGTCGGGGTGCGGTAGGCATGAGAGGAGGGATCCGGTTCTGGAGGCTGCTTTGATCCTGGCGTGTAACTACGAGGAGCTGAGAGCGCTCCGAACGGGCGCGACCACGCTACGTGAGGCCGCGCCCGAGGATCCCTGCATCGTGGCCGCACCACCGGCTGGAATCTCGGGGCTCGACCTCCTCGTCCCGCAACTGGACGGCGATCTCGTCATCGACAGCCTCGCAGAGCAGCGCGTCCTGCAGGCGGCGGTCGGCGCAGTGGTCGAGTGTCCTGCGGATCGAGATGGAGTCCCTGGTGTCTTCGACCCATCCGGCTCACGAGGTCGCCGTTGCCGCCTACTTCGACTTCGCGCACGCCCTCTCGGTGTTGCGCCGGCTCCGCGAAATCGGCGCCGAGATGGAGGCCCTGATCGAGGTCGACACCGGTTCCTCGGCTACGGATGAGACCGCTCAAAGCTTTCGCTTCCTCGATTGAGCTTTTCTTGCGAGGGCGTCCTCTTCTCGCGCGGGGCACGTGGGCATGGAACCGGCCTTCGTGCGGGCGCGTTAGGGAGGGTGGCACCGCCGGTCACGATCAGCCAGAGCCTGCTCGGCTCCCCGATCGGGCCTCGACGAGATGACTGAGCGGGCGGCCAGCCTCGCGGAGATGATCCGCCGCCGGCCCCACGACGCGCGCCTTCGCTTCGGGTTGGCCCTGGAGTACCTGGGCCAGGGGCGCCTGAACGATGCCGTTGACGCCCTGAGGACCTATCTGGACATGGCCGACGACGAAGGGAACGCGTGGGGGCGCCTCGCTGGGGCCCTGCACGAGCTGGGTCGAGACGACGAGGCGTTGGAGGCGTACCGCCGTGGCGTTGAGGTGGCGACCCGACACGGCCATCCCACGATGGCGGACGAGTTCGAGGAACTCATGACCGACATCGTCGAGATTTCGAAGAAGGGGCGATAACCCCACGTGGACGCATCGGACTGGGCGCGGAGCTTCGAAGAGGAGGCCATCCCGCATCTCGACGCCGTATATCGCTTCGCGCTGCGTTTGACCGGGTCGGTCGACAGGGCCGAAGATCTGGTCCAGGAGACGTTCCTGCGAGCCTATCGCGCATGGGGACCAGTACACGCCGGGAACGCAATGCAAGAGCTGGCTCTTCACGATTTGCCGCAACGTCTTCCTCCGGCAGCGCGAGCGAGGTCAGCGTCACGAGGAGATCGTGGCCGAGAACGTTGCGAAGGAAGGTGTCGGTGGCACCGGCGTCAGCGTTGCCAATCCGGTTTGGGCTGCGGCGGCCTCCACGGACCCGGAGGGGCAGTTCTTCTCCGCCATCGTGGACGAAGAGGTGCTGCGGAGGGTGGACGAGTTGCCCGAGGAGTACCGGACGGCCGTGATACTCTCCAACCTGGAAGGCCTTTCCTACGGCGAGATGGCGGATCTGATGGAGGTTCCCGTAGGCACGGTGAAGAGTCGGCTCTTCCGAGGGCGGAGACGACTCCAGAAGGAGCTCTACGACTACGCGATCGAGATGGGCTACATCAGGGAGGGGTCGAGCGGATGAGCCTGCGCATCACGCGTCCTGTTGGGTTGGCCGGGAGGGGAGCCGTATGATCTTCGATCGGCTCCGAAGGTTATTCGGCCGGATCGGCGGAAATGGTGGTCCGTCCGACGCCGTGGAGTTCCCCTGCGAGGAGGCCCTGAGCAGACTCTTCGAGTTCCTCGATGGGGAGCTGGGGGAGGTGGCACGTGAGCGTGTGGAGGCACACTTCCAGGCTTGCAAGCTCTGCTATCCCCACCTGCAGCTCGAACGACGCTTCCGTGAGTCGTTGGAGCTAGCGCTGAAGGGTGAGCCAGCGCCCGAGCGCGTGCGCGTGATGGTCATGGAGCGTTTGGCCCAAGAGCGCGGCCGCTCTTAAGGCCCCCTCGGCCGCTCCTATCCGACGCCCCGCACCGGGATCACGCAGCGGACCACGGTGCCGCCCGCGAGACCGGATTCGACCACGAGGGTGGCGTCGATCATCCTCGCGCGGTGCTGCATGATGCGCAGCCCCATCCCCGGATTTCCGAGAGCGTCGCGTATGCCAACTCCGTCGTCGCTCACTCGGAGCGTGATTCCCTCTTCGCTCGCCGATATCAGCTCCAGCTCGATTTCCGTCGGGTGGGCGTGCTTCACGGCGTTCGCGACGGCCTCTTGAGCGATGTGGTAGAGCTGGTTGGTCGTCTCCTTCAGCTCCACGGGGAGTCGCCCGACGAGACGAGTGTGGCAAGTGATCCCGTAGACTCTCTCGGTGGCGGCTGCGAGCTCCGCGAGCGCAGAGAAGAGATCGTCGGCGTCGGGGGCGATCGGGTTCAGGCCATGGGCCATTCTTCCAGTAAGCCCAATGGCCTCATTCACGAGCCCGGTGATCCGCTCGGCGTCACGGGCCTCGGCGGATCCTGAGGGGGAGAGGCGGTCAGCGAGCGTCTTCGCAAGAAATGCGACTCCGGTCAGCTGCTGACCGAGACCATCGTGAAGATCTCGGCCAATCCGACGGCGTTCCCTTTCGGTCGCCTCCAAGATCAGCCGCTCGGTCCGTCGGCGGTCTGTGATATCACGAATGACGATCAAGGCCGCCAGCTCTCCTCCATAGGTGATGGGCGCGCCCGACATCTCGACGTTGAGGAAGGTCCCATCTGGCCTGACTAGCCTCTGTACGGCGGGGCCGAACAGGGTTGTCCCCTCTGGAAGTCCCGACGCGTCCCTCTCGAGCAGGGGACGCCAGCTAGCGGGCACCAGCCGATCAGGCGACTCCCCGGCGAGTGCCTGCCCGCTCTCGGCCCCGAGCAATACGGCTGCAGCGGGATTCGCATAGACGATGCAGTTCCCGACGCTGACCACGATCGCGTCCGGGGACATCTCAACCAGCCGACGGTAGCGATCCTCACTTTCCTGGAGGGCGTCGGTCATGCTTATCCGCTCGCCGATCTCCTCCCGAAGCCTCTCGACCCCGTCGAAGCTGGGGCCGTCTTTGTCGACCTGTTCGCTAAGGCGCCTCTGCGCGTCCAAGAGCGCGGCCTTGATCCGCTGGAGTTCGGTCACGTCGCGGGCAATCGCCAGCACCAACCGTTGACCGGATATACGCACTGGGTAGGTCTTCACTTCGACCACCACCTCGGTGCCGTTCTTCCGCCGGAGAGTGAATTCGTCCGGCCCCGTGGCGAGCCCCAGGACGTTCCTGGCCAGCGTGACCGCTGCCCTGGGAAGGTCGGCGACCTTGAGCAACCCTACTCTGAAAAGGTTCTTTCCGATCAGCTCGTGGCGTTCGTATCCGACGATCGCCTCTGCCGCGCTGTTCCCGTCCACGATGATTCCGCGCAGGTCGTTCAGGTAACACCCGTCGGGGGCGCCCTCGAAGAGGATTCGCAGCCGCTCCTCACTTTCCGCGATCAACCCGCTGGAGATCGCGTCGGCGACGTCCTCCGCGTTTGCGCCACGCAGGATGCGCAGCTGCTCGATCAGCTGACCCGTGGTTTTCACGGGAGAGCCCATTCCAACCCTCACTTCCGTGGCGAGCGTGCTCGTGTACGCGTCTAACATGCGAAGTATAGGAAGGGAGCGGTCATCGCGCATCGGGCCGTGACGCGTGCTGATCCTGCCCCCTCCCCTATGGCCGGCTTGCCATCGGTCCGGCACTCTGTGAGCATAGCGGCGCCGGTCACGACATCACCGCTGGAGCCGGACACGCATCCATTGCCATCCACCGGCAGGACCGCGGAGAGGCCATGAGCATCACTGACAAGCGAGAGCGCATCCTTTCGCGCCTCATCGAGGACGAGATGCGGGAGTCGTTCCTCGACTACTCGATGAGCGTCATCGTGCAGCGGGCGCTGCCCGACGCACGTGACGGGCTGAAGCCCGTGCACCGCCGCATCCTCTTCGCCATGCACGAGATGGGGCTCACGCCCGAGCGCCCGTACAAGAAATGCGCGGCGGTCGTTGGCGAGGTGCTGGGGAAGTACCATCCACATGGCGACTCGGCGGTGTACGACGCGCTCGTGCGCATGGTGCAGGACTTTTCGCTGCGCTATCCGCTCATCGACGGCCAAGGGAATTTCGGTTCCATCGACGGAGACTCCGCAGCCGCCTACCGCTACACAGAGGCGCGTTTGGCTGCGATCACGAACGAGCTGCTCCGCGACATCGAGAAGGAGACCGTCGAATTCGTCTCCAACTTCGACAACCAGCGAAAAGAGCCAGTCGTGGTGCCCGCGCGCTTCCCCAACCTCCTCGTGAACGGATCGGCCGGGATCGCGGTCGGGATGAGCACCAACGTGCCACCCCACCGGCTCGCGGAGGTCGCGGCGGGAGTGAAGCTGCTCGCCATCGACCCGGACTGCAGCGTGGACGATCTCGCGCGCCACATCCCGGGTCCGGACTTCCCGACGGGGGGCTTCATCGTCGGCCGCGACGGCATCGCGGACATGTACCGCACGGGTCGGGGCCGGATCGTGATGCGCGCACGCATCGTCAAGGAGGCGCTGAGGGGGGGCAAGTCGCAGCTGGTGGTGACCGAGCTCCCGTACGCCATCTCGAAGACCCGCATCATCGAGCAGATCGCCAAGCTCTCGCGCAAGGGACGGGCGGACGACATCTCCGACCTGCGCGACGAGTCGGACCGCGACGGCCTCCGTCTCGTCATCGAGCTCAAGCGGGGCGCGGACGTCGGGAACGTCATCCAGGTCCTCTACAAGCGCACGTACCTGCAAAGCACCTTTGGCGCCATCATGCTGGCGCTCGACCACGGCCAGCCGCGGGAGTTCAACCTCAAGGAGCTACTCGAGCAGTTCCGCGACCACAGGCTCGAGGTCATCCAACGACGCGCACGACATGACCTCGAGAAGGCGCAGGCTGAGCGGCACCTGGTCGAGGGGCTGCTGGCGGCGCTCGATCAGATCGACCTCGTCATCGGAATCATCCGTGAGTCCCAGGACCGGGCCGAGGCGAGCGAGCGCCTGCAGGACGCCCTCGGCCTGAGCGATACGCAGGCCGACGCCATCCTCAACATGCGCCTGGGCAAGCTCACCGCGCTCGAACGAACGGCCCTCGGAACCAGGCTGGATGAGCTGGGAGTCCTGATCGGGGACCTGAAGCGGATCCTGGACAGTGATGAGCGGCAGATCGAATTGATGCTCGAGGAGCTGGCCGAGGTCGTCGATCGCTTCGGTGATGCCCGGCGCACCGAGATCCTCTTGGATGCCACGGAGCAGATGATGCAGGTGGAGGAGGAGGTCGGGGACGAGGACGTCGTGGTCACGGTGAGCCACGAGGGCTTCGCGAAGCGCATGCCCATGCACCTGTACCGCAGGAGGGTCTCCAGCGGGAAGGCGCTGGCCGGAATGGAGAGGTACGAGGAAGACTACATCGAGCGGCTATTCGTGGCGCGTACGCAGGGGTGGATTCTCGCGTTCACCGAAGGGGGGCACTGTCACTTCCTACCCGTCGTCGACCTTCCTGAAAGCGGCCGCAGCTCCAGAGGCCAGTCCGTCTATTCACTCTTTCCCGGCGCGGACCGGAGCGACGCCATCGTCTCGATGATCCCGGTGGACGACCTCTCGGACGACCAGAAGGTCCTGGTTTTCCTCTCGGCTGCGGGTGTCACGAAACGAACGGCTCTCGCGGAGTTCGCGAACCCCAGGGCTGGGGGGGTCATCGCCGCGGGCGTAAAGGAAGGCGACCGGATCCGAGACGTCCGTGTGTCGGACGGCACCGCGGAGGTCATGCTGCTCACCCGGGAGGGGCGCGCGATTCGTTTCGACGAGAGCCAGGTCCCGGTAGTGGGCCGCTCAGCTCAGGGCGTGAAGGGCATCGATCTGCGCGGCGATGACGCGGTCGTCGGCATGCTTCTCGTCCGTCGCGAGGCGGCCCTGATGACAGTCACCGAGGACGGAGTCGGGAAGCGGACGTCGGTCAGCGAGTTTCCGCTGCAGAACCGCGGAGGGCTGGGTACACTGGTGGTCCCCTCCGGGGCCGCTGCAGCGCGCGTCGTATCAGCCCTCGAGGTGCTGGAGGAGGACGAAGTGATGGTGATCACGGCGGGGGGAGAGGTCCGACGCGTGGCCGCCGGCGCCGTGCCCTTGCAGGGACGTAGGACGCAGGGCAAGCTCCTCGCCCAACTCGGGGCCGGTGACCGAGTGGTAGAGGTGACCCGGGCCGCAACGGAGGCGCCCCGCAAGAGCGCGCGATCGGAGTCGGGGTCCGTCGAGGCGACCGACGAGGAAGCGGTCTCTGGTTCCGCCGCCCCTCCGGGTGGTCGGGGGCAGCTGGAGCTCCTCGACGGATGAGACGAGACTACGCGCCCGGCGCGACCGCGCCTCGAGTGCTCATCGGCGCTCGCTCAGGACGGCGCGCAGCGTTACGCGGGAGTCGTCACGGATCACCACGACCACGACCTCTTCGCCCGGTGCGTGCTCACGCAGCGCGTAGGTGTAAGCGTAGAGGTCCTTCACCTCCATCCCGCCGAACTCGATGATGACGTCGCCAGCGCGCAGTCCACTCTCCCGGGCCGGGCTGTCCTCACGCACGCCGGTGATTCGTACACCGAACTCCTGGGGCGTCATGTCCGGAATGCTGCCGAAGTACGGCCCATACCCCTGCGGCGCAACGCTTTGATCGGGCACCCCATGGGGACCACCCGCTCCCTCGACCGGAGTGAGCGTTGCGGCGAGGCCCGCCTCGGTGCCCGCCAGCAGTGCGACGAGGTCCGTGGTGAGGGCTATGATCCGACGCAGCCCCTGCGCGTCGACGCGATCGACGTCGTCGGAGGGGCGGTGGTAATCGGCGTGGGTGCCGGAGAAGAAGTGGAGGACCGGGACGCCGGCTCCGTAGAACGCCGCGTGGTCGGATGGTCCGTAGCCGTCGGGGAGCGGGTTCAACGGAAGCGGAGAGGGTTGCGCTGCGTTCGCCTCCGCCAGGAGCGTTTCCCACTCGGCCGCAGTGCCCGTGCCGTTGACGGTCAAGGCGCCGCCCTCGAGGCGCCCGACCATATCCAGGTTTATCATCGCGACCGTGCGAGCGAGCGGACGCAGGGGGTTCGCTACGTAGAAGGAGGAACCGAGCAGCCCGCGCTCCTCACCTGCGAACGCGATGAACAGGACGGAGCGAGCCGGTCTCGGGTCTGCGCTCAACGCTGCCGCGATCTCGATCACCGCCGAGGTGCCGCTCGCGTTGTCGTCCGCACCGTTGTGTATGGCGCGCGTTCCGGGCGCGAGCGAGCCCATACCGCCATACCCGAGGTGATCGAAATGGGCGCCGACGACGATGACCTCACTCTCGAGCGACGGGTCAGACCCGGCGAGCAGCGCGACGACATTGTTGGCTTCGACCTCGATGGGCCGCACGCGCACGGCGATCCGGGCGGAGGCGCCGCGCCGGGCAGCCTCGCGCACGGTCTCCGCTGCGGCGCCGGTCACGGCGGCGGCCGGGATGTCGAGGAACGGGCGGGTCTCGCGGCCCATTTCCGGTAGTGGAGTGTTTTCTGGCAGAAGGATCAACAGACCCGCTGCACGGCGTCCCGCGGCGATGGTGGCTTTAAAATGCGGGTCGGCGCGCATGCCGGAAACGCCGGGAGAGAGAGCCTCTACCACGGCGATGGTGCCGTCGAGGGGCAGATGAGCGTACCGGTCCTCGTCCTGTCCCGGGGCCGAGACGCCGGGGCCGCCGTACACCAGTCGTCCGCTCACGTCTCCGGATCCGGAAAAGCCGTAGGGACGCCACGCCTTGCCCGATTCGTGGACATCGCCCGAGATTTCCAGCGCTCCCGGCCCGGCGAGCGTGCTGCCGTTGCGGACCGGGAAGGTCTGGTACCAGCCACCGTCGGCGCCGGGAAGCAGCGCGAGCTCCTGGAAGCGGCTCACCAGGTACGCCGCCGCGCATCGGGCTCCGCGGGTCCCGACGGCTCTGCCTTCGAGAGCGTCGTCCGCCAGGTAGGCTATATGAGCCAGCGCACGCTCGGCCACGACGGGAGGTGGCTCCGCACGCGGGCAATCGGCCGGGGTGCCCTCAGCTTGCGCCTGGAGCTGGGCGGGCCCGGAGACGAGCCACCCGGCCAGGAGCTGGGCGGACACCGCCAACGAGGACAGGGAACAGCGCTTCCATGACACTGAGATCTTCGACATGACCAAAGTCTTCCCGATTCTTTTGATGTGCTCGGGCCCGGCTCTTGCCGGGTGTGCCGAGTCGGGCCCGCCCTCGGACGCTTCGACCGTCGCGGAGAAGGTCCCGCCGGGGCGGGTCTCGCTCGCTTCAATCGGCGCCGGCCAGCCCTTCCCCGACATGGAAGGGGAGGGACACCTGCGCAACGTCCGACAGCTGACCTTCGACGGCGAGAACGCCGAGGCCTATTTCTCGTTCGCCGGTGCTCACCTCATCTACCAGCGAAAGGGGCCGGTAGGCGGGTGCGATCAGATATACACCCTCGACCTGGCCACCGGCGAGGGGCACATGGTGAGTACGGGGGCCGGCCGGACTACGTGCTCCTACTACTTCCCCGGGGAAGAGAGGATCCTGTATTCCTCCACCCATCACTACGACCCGGAGTGTCCCACACCGCCGGATTTCTCACGTGGGTACGTCTGGGCGGTCTATGAGAGCTTCGACATCTTCACCGCCGACTCCGACGGCTCGAACCTCTCACAACTGACCGAGACCCCGGGCTACGACGCGGAGGCGACCTTCTCGCCCGTCGGAGACCGCATCGTGTTCACGAGCCTGAGGAGTGGCGATCTGGACCTATGGAGCATGGCTCCGGACGGCTCCGACGTCCGCCAGCTGACCACCGAGCTCGGCTACGACGGCGGAGCCTTCTTCTCACCCGACGGCTCCGAGATCGTCTGGCGTG
The DNA here is from genome assembly GCA_965249195.1 of Longimicrobiales bacterium. Taxonomy (GTDB): domain Bacteria; phylum Gemmatimonadota; class Gemmatimonadetes; order Longimicrobiales; family Gaopeijiaceae; genus CBDFLM01. Next base: position 577,866 of record CBDFLM010000013.1, on the reverse strand, counting down.
CGCACTACCCCGAGCCGGGCCCGGCGCTGGAAGACTACCAGGGACTACTCGCCGAGGGCCTCATCCGCCCCACCACGCTCGAGATCTACGTGGCGGACGCTGACGGCTCGAACCGGCGGCAGGTCACCGAAAACGGCGCCGCCAACTTCGCGCCGTTCTGGCATCCTTCGGGCGAGAAGGTGCTCTTCAGCTCCAACCTCGACGACCCCACGGGCCGCGACTTCGATATCTACATGATCAACTTGGACGGGACCGGTCTGGAGCGCGTTACGACGGCCCCGGGGTTCGATGGCTTCCCGGTGTTCAGCCCGGATGGGCGCTACCTCGCCTGGGGCTCGAACCGCAACGAGGCGCACGAAGGGAACACGAACGTCTTCATCGCGGAGTGGGTGCAGAGCTAGCGACCGGCTGGTTCGTCGCCTCCTACGTAAACACGCGCCCGAAAGCTTCGCGCTGCGAGGCCGTCCCGATGAAGAGCACCGACTCACCGCGATGGATCTCCGTGTCGGGGCTGGGCTGGGCGTTCAAGACACCGTCTCGCTCCAGCGCGATGACCGCCAGTCCGGTGCGGGCCAGGATTCCGCTCTCGCTCAACATCTTTCCATGAAGCGATCGCGGCACCTCGACCTTGAAGAGGTCGAGGCCCTCGCCCAGGATCACCGGGTCCGTGCCCTCGAGAGCGCTCAGGATCGATTGGATCTGGATTTGGGCGTTGCTCACCGCGAAGTCCGCACCGGCCCCGTGGATCGACTCGATGTTCCTCAGGTGGTTTACGCGGCTCACGATGATGGTGTTGGGGTTCAGCTTACGACAATAGACGGCAAGGAAGATGTTGGTCGCGTCGTCGTTAGTCGTGAGAATCACGGAGCTGGCTTCACTGATGCCCGATCGGTCCATCACCCTCCGATCCGCTGCGTCACCGATCACGACGACGCTCACGATCTCCTCGAGGCGAGCGCGCAGCTCGGGATTCTCCTCGATGACCCGTACGGACACGTTGCGCTTCGTGAGCGCCGCCGCGGCGCTGCTCCCCACTCGGCCGCCTCCGATCACCAGGACCGGCCCATCCTGCGACAGGCCGTCGCACAGGTATTCGTTCAATGCCTCCAACTGCTCTTCGCTTCCCACTGCGACGCCGATGCAGTCGTCGCGGAGTGGCGTGTGTGGCAGGCCGGGCTCGAGGTGGCCCCTCTTGGCGAGCGCCGTCACCGTGACTCCCGTCTCGGTCCGCAGCCGGGTATCCGCCAGCGTTCGTCCTGACAACTTCGTGTGACGGATCGGGAACTCGGCGATCGCCAGACTTCGGTAGCGGCCGACGACGTGTGCCTGGGCGGACCCGGCTGACACCCGACTGGCGAGCTGCTCACCGATCGACCTTCCTACGAGCACGACCTCGTTGGCACCGGCGAGCTCGAGGACGTCGGCCGAGTCCGGATCGGCCACCATCGCCACGATGCGGACACTTTCCGAGACCTCCCGAGCAGTAATCACGATGTTCGTATTGGTGATGTCGTCCGCGTTCGCGACCAGGAGGCGCGCCCGAGCGAGCCCTGCGGCTTCGAACGTCGATCGCCCGTCGATCGCCCCACAAACGACTGGAACTTTGTCCTCGTGGAGGTTCGTGGCCCGCGCCGGATCCGGCTCCAGCATCACGGTCTGCACGTTGCCGAACGCGAGGCGCTCGGCCAATCCGCGCGCGACGTCGTCGTAGCTGCATACGATCACGTGATCGCGGACGTCATCGGCGACGCGCCGTGGTGCCCTAGCCCGGACCTGCGACTCCATCCAGGGGGCGTAGAAGAAGCGGATGAAGACGAAGGGCAGGACGATGAGAAGCAGGACGACGCCGGTGAGCAGGACCACAACCGTGAACGCGCGACCCAGATCCGTGTGGAAGGTGATATCTCCGAACCCGAGGGTGCTCATGACCGTGAGCGTCCAGTAGAAACCCGTGAGCCAGGTGAACTCCTGCCCCTCTCTCAGCATGAGCAGGTGGAACATCACGGCGAACAGGGTGACGACGACTGCGAGCAGCACGAAGAACCTGACCAAGGCGCGCAGCTCGGGGTGACTCGGCGAGCTGGTCAGCAGCTGTGTGATTTGCGAGCCGAAGGTCTTCATCGCTTCTTGTCCTATGCGACTCGGCGAGGTTGGGGAGGGATGGTCACCCCGGGGTTGGTATCATCGGGTGTATGACGGCCGCCACCGACTTCGGTCAGCCGAGAAAGCGTCCAGTTGCACGTTGGGGGGGGGTGAGCCCCATCGGCAAGCCGAGCCCCGTCTAACCCGTCTTTCCGGAAAGCAACGCACCCTCGGGTAGCCGTTCGAGGAACTCCGAGAGGATCCCGTACGTGAGCCCCCAAACCACCTCGCCGGCGACGTTGAGACAAGGGAACGTGCGCGAACCGCCTGGCAGCGGAATCTCCACCGTTCCGCTGGTTCCGGGGGTTGTAAGCACCGCGAGAGATACCCAATGGACGGCGTCGATCTCCGGACTAGCGACCCGCGCCGGCGTATCGGGTGGGACACCGAACACATACGGAGTAATGGTCATCCGCGGCAGCTGGACGCTGCGGGGAGCCACACCGCCCAGGCGTCCGAGGTGCACCCCCGCCCGGTCCAGGTCGATCGCGGTCTCCTCGCGTGTCTCCCGGACCGCGGTCTCGAGCAGTGACGCGTCGCTCGATTCGCTTCGCCCTCCGGGGAGCGCCATGTGGCCTGACCACGGATCCCGCTCCATGCGCGCCCGTTTGATCAGGAGCACCTCCAGGGCCCGGCGTCCGCGGACGATGAGCGAGACGGCGGCTTCGAGGTAGTCTCCCTCATCGAAGGGTGTGTCCGCCGGGTCGGAGGCGTAGGCGGAGAGAGCCTCCGTGACCAGGCCGAATCGGGGGTCGTTCACGGTTCGCGTCGGCGCCGGCCACGCGTGGCCCGTCCCGCCCCTAGGCCGTCGGTCACCCCTGTCGCTCCCGACTCTGGACGATCGCAGCGTCCAACAGCCTCTTGACCTCCTCCAGCGGCGTCGCGCCTGCGAGCCCGACCGCTTCATCGCGCGTGTGTGCGTCCCAGCGCAGCGGCGTGACGACGTGGCCGACGATCCCGAGACCGGTCTCGGCCCATCGCGGAAAGACGAGAAAGGCGGCGTAGGGGGCTCGCAGGTTGGAAGTCTGCTCTACTTCCACGGAGACGGTGTACGGCTGCCCGTCCAGGCCTTCGAATGCGGGGGGGCGGTTGTGGACCTCGAAGTACCCGGCCAGCGTCGCGTCTTCAGGACCGTGGCCTGGAGCTGCTTCGGTCGAGCGGTGGTCCTCTTCTCTCATCGCCTCCAACATAGCGGGTCGCGTGCCGCATCGCGTGCCCCTACACTTCGCCCCATGAGAGCCGCGCTATTCGACGATCACGGCGGACCCGAGGTGGTGCGAATCGGCGATCTTCCGGCTCCAATCCCGGCGTCGGGGAGGTGCGGATCCGCGTGCTCGCGGCCTCGGTGAACCGCCTTGATCTCTTCGTGCGTCGAGGACTTCCGATCAAGACGATGCTGCCGCACGTGCGCGGAGCTGGGCGAGCAAATGGAACTGAAGGAAGCACAGGAAAGAGTGGACCGTTGGATCGGCGGATTCGAGGAGGGCTACTGCCCCCCCTCGTGAGCCTGGCCCGCTTGGCCGAGGAGGTCGGCGAGCTGGCGAGGATCGTCAACCACCGCTTCGGCCCGAAGACGAAGAAGAGCCACGAGCCCGAGCAGGACCTCGCTGAAGAGCTTGCCGACGTGCTCTTCGTGCTGCTCGTCATGGCAAACGAGCAGCAGATCGATCTCGATGCTGCCTTGGAGCGTGTGCTGGCCAAGTATCGCGACAGGGATGCGAGCCGCTGGACGCCCAAGGAGTGAGTCGGATCGCACCGCGCGAGCGTACCGTGCGAGGGGATCGCAGTTGCTTCTTCCATTGCTCCTGACCCTACCATGGGCCGTAGTGCCGATCCTGTTCCTGATTCGTGTGCGGCTGCCGCGGACCCTCGAGCCCGCCGCCGCCGCTCACCGTCGCGGCTCGCTACCGTTCGTGAGCGTCGTCATTCCCGCGCGCGACGAGGCACACAACATCGAGCGGGTTCTCACCTCCCTGACCGCGTCGGACTATCCCGGCTTCGAGCTGATCGTCGTCGACGACCGGAGCAGCGACGGCACCGGGCAGCTCGCACGTCGAGTCCGGCCGCGGCACGCCGATCGCGTGGAGGTCGTTGACGGGGAGCCCCTGCCCGAGGGTTGGCTCGGAAAACCGTGGGCGTGCTTCCAGGGGGCGGCGCACGCCGCGGGTGAGCTGCTGCTCTTCACCGACGCCGACACCGAGCACGGACCCGATCTCTTGCTGCGTTCGGTTTCGGCGCTGCTCCGGGACCGGGCGGACGCGCTCACCGTCGGCGGTCGACAGCTGATGCTGAGCTTCTGGGAGCGCCTGATCCTCCCCCAGGTCTTCGCGCTCTTGATCCTGCGATTCAGCGACCTGCGCGACCCGCTACCGTCGCACCGGTGGAGGGACGCCGTCGCCAATGGACAGTATGTCCTCCTGCGAAGAGAGGTCTACGAGGCGCTTGGCGGTCATGCCGCCGTGCGGCATGAGGTCGTCGAGGACATGCGCCTGGCGCAGCTTCTGGTGAGGGGAGGATGGCGACTCGCCACCCGCGTCGCAGAAGACGCCCTGACGACGCGCATGTACCGCTCCCTCGCCGAGATCGTGCGCGGGTGGTCGAAGAACATCTTCGTCGGCGCTCTTCAGAGCGTACCTGTGCGAATCCGCCCCTTCATCCCCGTGCTCGGCCTCCTCACTGGTGTTCTCACCTGGCTCGTGCCGCCCACGGTGTTGCTTTACGCGCTCGTGGCCGGGAGCAACGCGGGGGTCCTCCTCTGGGCCGCCCTCACGACAGGCGGTGGGGTCATGTTCTGGGCTGCCGTCACCGCGCGCATGGGTGCTCCCTTCTACTACGGCGTCCTCTATCCGCTCGGGGCTGCGGCGGGATGCGCGATCTACATGAGGAGCTGGGCGCGCGGCACGAGGGTGGAATGGAAAGGTCGGGAATACCGGGTCGAGATCGGCGATGAGTGAGCTGACGTCGCTTCGGCACGCGAAGATCGAGGACCGCATCCGGCAAAAGGCCAAGGAGCTGGGCTTCACGCTCGTGGGCATCGCGGCACCGGAGCCCAGCACGCACATGGGCTTTTACCGGAACTGGATCGAGTCCGGTGCGCAGGGGGAGATGGCGTACCTGGCCCGGCTCGACGCGATGCAGCGTCGGGCGGATTTGACCCTGACCATGAGCGAAGCGCGCTCGGTAGTAATCGTCGCCCACGAGTACTACGGCGTAGATCGGGACGGCGCCCCAGCCGATCCGGCCGTGGGCGTGATCGCGCGTTACGCACGGGGCCGAGACTACCACCGCGTGGTGAAGGGGAAGCTCGTCGCGATGCTGCGCTGGCTAGAGGAGGAGATGGACGGACGGCTCGAAGGCAGAGCGTACGTGGACACCGGGCCCCTCCTCGAGCGCGACCTGGGCCGCCGCGCCGGACTGGGATGGTTCGGAAGGAACACGATGCTGATCCATCCGCGACGCGGATCGTGGTTCTTCCTCGGGTGCCTGATGCTCGATCTCGAACTGGAGCCTGATCCACCGTTCGGTGCCGATCATTGTGGAACGTGCCGCGCCTGTCTCGACGCGTGTCCGACAGGGGCGCTCCTAGGCCGCGACGAGGACGGCGCCCCGGTCCTCGACGCCCGTCTCTGCATCTCCTACCTCACCATCGAGCACCGGGGGCCCATCCCCCACGAGTTGCGCCCGCTCATGGGCAATCGGGTTTTCGGGTGCGACATCTGCCAGGACGTCTGTCCGTTCAACCGGGAAGCCACCGAGACGCACGAGCCGGGCTACGCGGCGCGCGGGCCGGGGGAGCGGCCCGTGGGCGTGCAGTCGGACGGCACGAGCAGCGGCTCGACGCACCCGGGGACCAGCGCCCCGCGTCTAGTGGACCTGCTGCGCATGAGCCGGACGGAGTGGGCGGCGTTTTCGCGGGGAAGCGCCATCGGCCGGGCGGGATTCGGTGGGTTCAGGCGCAACGTTGCAGTGGCTCTCGGCAACTGGGGACACGAAGACGCGGTGCCCGCGCTCGGCGAGGCCGTCGCAGACGATGACCCTCTGGTCCGCGGGCACGCGGCGTGGGCGCTCGGGCAGGTCGGCTCCGACGGCGCTCGTGCTCGGCTCGTGCAGCGGCGCCAAGTGGAGCAGGACGATCGGGTCCGCGAAGAGCTGACGCGAGCACTCGACCCGTGACGACGCCCGAGACGACATCCGCGACCGGTGCGCCCGAACCCGGCGGGGCGCACACCGGCCGCAGCCTCGGAATCGGGACCAAGATTCTGCTCGGCATGGTCGTGGGTGGTGTGGCCGGGGGCCTCGTGGGGCCCCGTATCGAGGTCGTGCAGCCCATCGGGGACGCGTTCATCCGCGTGCTCATCGCGGCAGCGATCCCGCTCGTCGTGTTCAACCTCCTAGCTGGCCTCACTACCCTCGCCGAGCTCAAGACCTTCGGCCGGCTCGCGCTCAAGATCGTGGCGTTTTACGTCGTGACGTCGTTCATGGCCCTCGCGCTCGGGGTCTGGGTGACCCGGCTCACGCGTCCCGGTGTCGGCATGCAGCTTTCGGAGCCGGTAGACGAGACGATCGGATCCATCCCGTCCGTGGGGGAGGTGCTGCTCGACCTCGTGCCGGCGAACGTGTTCGAGGCCATGGCCGAGGGAAACGTCGGTCAGCTGGTGGTCTTCGCCGTGCTGCTGGGGATCACGACGCTGCTCCTTCCGCCCGAGCCGCGCGACAAGCTGCGCGACCTGTACGCTTTGCTCGCGGAGCTCTTCCGCAAACTCGTTGACGTGATCCTGTGGATCGCCCCGTATGGGATCGGCGCGCTCATGGCGGTCACTGTCGGACGCTATGGGAGCCAGCTCTTCGGCCCGCCCACGCGGTTTCTGGTGGGCGTCTGGGGGGCGCAGCTCCTCATGCTGCTCCTTTACATGGCGATTCTGGTGACGTCCTCACGGTACAGGCCGCTGCGGTTCCTGCGTGAGGGGGGTGAGCTGTGGGCCACAACGTTAGCCACGACGTCGAGCCTGGCGTCTCTCTCGGTGGCCTTCGACGTCGCCGAGAAGATGAAGCTCCCACGTGGCCTGTACGCGCTCACGCTCCCGCTGGGTGCGCAGCTCCACAAGGACGGGACTGCGATCATGCTGACCTCGGTGCTGCTCTTCACTGCCCAGGCCGCAGGTCTCGATTTCTCGCTCACTGCTTTCGCGTCGGTGGTCCTGATCGGTTTCCTGCTGTCCATGGGCTCGGGGGGAATCCCGGGCGGCGGGCTCGTGGTCGCGCTCGTCTACGTGCAGGCTTTCGGGCTGCCCCTCGAGGTGGCCGCCATCGTCGGAGGCATCTACCGTCTGGTCGACATGGGAAACACGACCCTCAACGTCATGGGCGATCTCGTGGGCACCGCGGTGGTAGCTCGCTCCGAGGAACGCCGCGAAGCACGGGAGTCGGCGACATGAACGAGGTTCGTGCGCTCTTCCCCGGCGCCCAGGCGGGCGTGTACATGGACAGCGCCGTGCGCGGACTGCTGAGCGTCCCAGTGCGCGAGGCCGTTGAGCGCTACCTCGATCTGCGCACGGCGGGCCTCGGCAAGAAGGGTGAGCTGCACGCTGCGGCGGAGGCGGCGCGCGAAGGGTTCGCGGCCCTCGTCGGCGCCCAGTCAGACGAGATCGCCCTGACCAAGAACGTTTCGGAGGGGCTCAACCTGTTCGCGGCGAGCCTCCCCTGGCTGGAAGGGGACAACGTCGTCGTCTGCCCCGAGCTCGAGCACCCGAACAACGTGTTCCTCTGGTACAACCTCCGCCGCCTGCGCGGTATCGAGGTGCGTGTGGTCGAACCCGACGGAGGACGCGTCCCCACGGAGCGCATGGCCGCGGCGGTGGACGAGCGAACGCGGCTGGCGACTGCGCCGCAGATCTCCTTCGCGCCCGGATTCATCACCGACCTGGGCCCTCTACGGGCCGCCACCCGCGATCACGGCGCGCTGCTGCTCCTCGACTCGGCCCAGGCGATCGGTGCGGTGGAGACGAACGTCCGCGATCTGGACGTCGACGCGCTGGCCGTGGCGACGCAGAAGTGCCTGCTCGCGTTCTACGGGCTCGGGTTCCTCTACGTGCGGAGCGAGGTGGCGGAGGAACTGGTGCCCTGGCACGTGGCCCGCTACGGGATCGACCTCGGTGACGCCCATGAGACGGCGATCGGGACGGGCGAGCTGCACTACCAGCATGGCGCTCGCCGCTTCGATCTGGGCAACTTCAACTACCTGGGAGCCTCTGCCGCCGTGGCGGCGATGGAGCTGATCGGGTCGATCGGGATGGAACGCGTCGAAGCTCATCTCAACGCCCTCGCGGTCCGCTTGGCCGAGGGGTTTCTGGACTTGCACCTTCCCGTGGTGGGCGGCTCGCCCGGGCCCCACCTGGCGCATATCGTGTCGGTGGGCAGGAGCGGCGGGGGCCGCCACGCCACCGCGGACGACCCGGCGATGAACGCGCTCCACGCTCATCTCGAGAGCCACGGCGTGCGGCTTTCCATCAGGCGGGGTGTGTTGCGCTTCTCGCTTGGCATCTACAACGACGAGAACGACGTGGACCGAGTGCTGGCGCTGACCCGCGAGTGGCAGGAATCCGCTCCGAAGACAAAGGCCAACGGACCATGAAGACCTCGACCGCAACGGCGCTGCTCGTCTCCGTCGTGAGCCTGGGAGCCTGCGGCGGTGACTCGGCCGACGAGTCGAACCGCGGGCCCGCGCCTGATCCGGAGGCGCCGGCGGCGTCCCGCATCGGGACACCCCAGAGTCGCGCCGAGCTGTTCGATACGGTGCTCGCACGCACCGAGCGCCGGGAGGCGTTCTCTCCGCTGAAGGAAGAGGCGATGGACTTCTCGCCCATGGAGGAGATGGCCGCGCTGAGGTCGGATGTCGTCGCCGCGTCCACGGAGGAAGAGTTGTTCTACGCCTTGGTGAAGCTCAGCAACGCGCGGCGCGATCACCATCTGGAGGTCACGACGGTCCCCGGTGGTCTGGAAGTACCGCCGGTTGCGGACGTCCGCGCGCCGATCACGGTGCTTCCGGACTACTCCGACCCCGCTCGCCCTGCGTTCTTCATCGCCTCGGTGGATGCCGACGCTCCCGGGATCGAAGGCGAGGTTCCCTCACCCGGCGAGTTGATCGTAGCGGTCAACGGCCGCTCGATTCCGCAGTACGTAGAAGCGTTCAGGCCCTGGGTCGTGCATTCGTCCATCCCCGGACTCTACTGGGACATGGCGCGGGACATGCCGCTGCGTCCCCCCTACGTCGCTCCCTGGATGTACGAGGATCGACTCACGCTCGAGCTCGAGCGCGGGTCCGGCCTGCGTCATACCGTTTCGTTGCCATACCTCGATCCAGCGGACCTCGAGATCCCGGCGGCCGAGGAACCAATCTACCCCGGATTTCGCGTGGCGCTCGAGCGTTTCGACTTCAACGTCCTCCTCCCCGAGGACGGCAGGCCGATCGTGCTCCTGCAGTGGTTCGACTTCGAGGACGGGCTCATCCAGGACGTCGTCGACCTGATGGAGCTGGCTCAGCACGAAGGGCTTCTCAACCACACGCTGGTAATCGACGTGACCGACAGCAGCGGCGGCTCGCGGGGCGCCTACGCGATCCAGCGGCTCGTCGACCGGCCGTTCCGTACGACCTTTGGCAACATCCGCTTGAGCGACGCGGGTGCGGACTTAATCGGCCGGTGGGCGTCGTCGGAGCCGGACGCCGCAGCGCCCGACATCTTTGGCCTGAACGAGAGCGGCAGCTGGCTCATCGAGTGGGCGAGGGCGGACGCCACGGCGGCGTTGGAGCGCGGAGACGAATACACGGCATCCGTGCCGTTCAAGCTCGCGCACCTGCCAAAGGACTCTGACGGTGTCCTCCAGCCCGCGCCGGTCCACTTCTCGGCCCCCATCGCGATCCTCAGCGGTCCTCGTGGTGGGTCACACCTGGACCAATTCGTCTCGATGTTCGTGGACAACGATCTGGCATCGACCGTCGGGATGCCCACGGGCGGCTACAGCAACACATGGGAGGCCGACGAGGTGCTGACCATGCCGGGAAGCGGCCAGCCCCTGGTGCGGTTCATGTGGAACGTCGGCCATACGTTCCGGCCCAACGGCGAGATCCTGGAAGGGAATCCGCCGGTGCCACATCGCTGGATCCCCCTGGCGCGGGATAACTACGCCGAATACCACGCGATTCTGCTCGACGCGGCGCTCGACGCCGTCGGCTGACGCGAGCGGACGCCCCGCCGCGAGGAGGTCGCGACGGGGCGCGTCTATCAGCCGGCCGGGCCTGATGTCAAAGGATCCGCTCGACCTCGATCATCGCGACCGGATCAGTCCAACCATGGATGCCGGGGACCAGATCGTCTATCCCATCGATGCCGCCGTGATGATGGATGACTCCGCCCTCGGCGAGCGCGGGGTCCGTGGTCCCGGTGCCGGTCCCGGTATCCCCGGTCGTGAGGTCGTCGCACGGTGGTACCAGGTCGTCGAAGTCCTCGGTGTTGATCTCCGTCCCGGCGTCGTAGCCGGCGCTCAGCCACTCCGCCGCGTCTCCCGGCTGGATGGGAAGCTTGGCCCCCGCGACTCCGGTGAAGCCGTCATTCGTGCAGATCAGCATCGAGACGAAGGAGAAGTAGCGGGCGCCTCGCTCGGCGTCGATCTCGAAGGTCACGGACTCGCCCGGCATGACGGGCGGCGGCCCGGCTCCAAACGTGACGACGTCGTCGTTGACGTGCATCGCGCCGTCGAGCGCATCGAGCATCGGATCCAAGTTGCCGTTCTCGGCGATCTCCTGGATCTCGAGGCTTGCCGCCTGACCGACCTCGAACAACCCGACGCTCTGACGATGAACGACGGCGAGCGTGGGCGTGAAGGGCTGGCCCCCGGTGAGGTTCGTGATCGTGACCTCGTAGGTCGCCGAGTTGGCGGGCCCGAAGCCGTGATCTCCGGCAGCTGCGGTCGCGTCCGGCTCAAACGGCATCGACCCTTCGTCCATGCAGCCTGCGGTCAACGCCGCGAGGAGCGTGAGGCAAACGGTGGTGGTTCGCATGGTCCTGTCCCCCAGTATGCGAGTGCGTCGTGATCCCCGGTCGCACCGTGCGCCTCGGGGACGGCGTTGCGGAAAAGGGCAAGGGGGAGGCCAGCGGAAGAACCGTACTGAGCACGGGGGTCGAAAATCCATTCAGGGAGGGCAAATCGGGCCTACCGCGCGATGGGGAAGCCCTCGCGCTGCCGCGTTTCATGGAACGGGCGTTCGTTCCGTTGGGGCGGGGCGTGGAACATCTCGAGCGTGAGGGGAAATCGCAGAGTACGATGACGGGTGCGTCCTCTCGGTGGTCTAGCCGCGGGGCGTGGCCGCGTCGCGACAGGAGCTAGGCCGAGGCAATGCAACCCACCGTCGAGGTTCTGGTCAGCGACGACTGTCCTCACGTCGAGCGTACCGTGAGGGCGGTCGCGAACGTCGTGTCGCGCATCGTGCCCGGCGCCGAAGTCCAGAAGCGCGTCGTCGGTGGGGGCCACCTTCCAAGCGGGCTCGTCTTCCCGGGCTCGCCGACCGTCCTCGTCGACGGCGAGGACATCGCCGCGCAGACGGGCGAGCGCACAGAGCCCGGGCCTGCCTGCCGATTGTACGATGGCACGGGAGTGCCGCCGGATTGGATGATCGAGGCCGCCCTGCTGCGCTCGACGATGCCCAGCGACGTTCTATTCCTCTGCGTGGCCAACTCGGCCCGCAGCCAGATGGCCGAGGGTATCGCCCGCTCCCTCGCTCCCGAAGGCGTCCGCGTCGGTTCGGCCGGCTCGGAGCCGTCCGCCGTTCGGCCTCTGGCTGTGCGCGCTCTCGGCGAGATCGGAGTGGACATCAGCCAGAACCGCTCGACCGGGGTGGACGAAGTGCCAGGCCTCCCCGATGCCGTCATCACGCTCTGCGCCGAAGAGTTGTGCCCGGTCTGGATGGAGCCCGCCCACCGGCTCCACTGGCCCCTGCCCGATCCCGCCGCGGTGGAGGGAGAGGAGGAGCGTCAGCTGGGCGCTTATCGTGAGGTCAGGGACGAGCTGCGACGACGCCCTTCCCTGCTATTCCGGCCGTTGCTCGAGTTCTGAGGGACGTCGACGAAAGCAGTCCGCGGTGATGCAAGCTTTCTTGACGACATGATCATGCTGTGTATGATATGATCATGTCATCTCGCTCCCTCTACGTGCGACTGCGCTCTGCGAGGCACGCGGCCGGATGGACGCAAGCGGACCTGGCAGGGCGGGCGGCTATCTCTCGAGCGGAAGTCAGCGCCATCGAGACTGGGCGACTGGTGCCGTCTACGGCTGTCGCTCTTGCCCTTGCCGCCGCGCTCGGCGTGGAGGTCGAGGGCCTGTTCCAGCTTCGCGAGGACGATGACAGCTGGGCGTGGCGTCCGACCCGGTCGAAAGCACGTCACTGGAGAGCCGAGGTACGCGGCCGCCTGCTCCGCTATCCGGCGGAGCCGACGGCGTGTGGGGTCGTTCCCCACGACCGCCTCGACGCGGACTCCCAGCGAAAGCGAGGGCTGGGGGCCGATCCCGCCAAAACACTGGTCCTGGTCGGCTGCGACCCCTCGTCGGGGCTCTTGGCCGAGCACCTGAAGGCGCGCGGAGTTCGCCTCCTTGCTCTGCTTCGGCCCAGCGGCGAGGCGCTTGACCTGCTGCGCGAGGGAGTCGTTCACGTTGCCGGCTTCCATCTCGCCCCCTCGCTGGCCGAGAGTCGACGCCTGGCCCGCGGGACGCTCGGCGACGGCTATCGTTTGCTGCACCTGGCGCGCTGGCAGGAGGGCCTCGCGGTGGCGCCCTCGTCATCGTGCCGGTCCGTGGCTTCCGCCTTGTCCTCGGACCTTCGGTGGGTCGGTCGGGGGGAGGGGTCCGGAGCCCGCCGCTTGATGGATTCCCTGCTCGAGGGAAGACGAGCTCCGCGCGGAAGCGATCACGTGGCCTCCGATCATCGGGGAGTCGTGGAAGCCATTCGGGGTGGATGGGCGGACGTCGGCGTGTGTATCCGGATGGTCGCCGAGGATGGCGGCCTGGTCTTCCTGCCGGTGCAGGAGGAATCCTACGACCTTTGCTTTCCCGTCGACGCAGAAGACGATCCACGCATCCAGGCGCTTCTGACGACGGTGCGCTCGGCCGGCTTCCGCCGCATGATGGCCGACCTTCCGGGCTACGACACGCGCGCGTCGGGTGAGCTGGCGTAGCATGCGGCCCCATCTGCGAGGTGGGTTGGCGCCGGTGGCCTTCAGCCTCGGAGCGTCGGCGATCATTGCGACCTTCGCGTGCGGACCAGAAGCCTCGGACGCCGCCGTGCTCCGGGTCGCCGTCGCTGCGAACTTCGCCGGGACGCATGAAGGCCTCGCGCAGCGGTTCAGCTCGCTGAGCGGCGTCGCCGTGTCTACGAGCTCTGGCTCGACCGGACAGCTGTACGCGCAGATACGGAACGGCGCCCCGTACCACGTCTTCCTCGCCGCTGATGAGGAGCGCCCTCGGCTCCTCGAGGAAGAGGGCGCCGCGGTGCCGGGGACCCGCTTCACGTACGCACTGGGGCGTCTCGCCCTCGTGGGGTTCGGGGCGGACTCGGTCAGGGCGGACGGCCGAGACATCGCCGAGGGGCGCTTCGTCCATCTGGCGGTCGCGAATCCGGACACGGCACCGTACGGAGCAGCGGCCATGGAGGTACTGCAGCGGCTCGGACTCGACCAGCGCGTGGCGCCCCGAATCGTGTTCGGGGAAAGCGTTGCCCAGGTGCACCAGTTCGTGCGCTCGGGCGCTGCGGAGCTCGGGTTCGTCGCACTTGCCCAGCTCCAGGACACCCCGCCCCACCGTTACTGGTTGGTGCCCGTCGGTCTGCACGCACCCCTGCGACAGGACGCGGTGCTTCTGGCCGCGGGCGCCGGGCACGAAGGGGCTCGCGGCTACCTTCGCTATCTCCGCGGACTCGAGGCTCTCGAGGTGCTCACGGAGGTGGGGTACGGCGTACCTCCGACGACAATGAGGCGTTGATGCCTACCGGCGCCGGAGATCTGCAGGCCATCGCGCTGACGATCCGCCTCGCCGCGGTCACGACGATGGTGCTGCTCGTCATCGGGACTCCGCTGGCGTGGTGGCTGGCGCGCACGCGCTCGCGGTCCCGCGCCGCGGTGGAGGCCGTGGTGGCGCTTCCTCTCGTGCTTCCGCCGACTGTGCTCGGATTTTACCTCCTCGTCCTGATGGGACCGGCCGGCCCGCTCGGGCGCTGGTGGGAGGGCCTGGGGGGCCCCCGTCTCGTCTTCTCCTTCACCGGGCTGGTGGTGGGGTCGGTGCTGTACTCGATGCCCTTCGTCGTACAGCCCCTGCAAAACGCCTTCACCGCCATCGGCCAGCGCCCTCTGGAGGCGGCCGCCGTGCTCGGCGCCAGCGCGACGGACCGCTTTCGGACCGTCGTGCTTCCTTTGGCCCGGCCCGGCTTCCTGACCGCGGCGACCCTCGCCTTTGCCCACACGGTAGGCGAGTTCGGCGTGGTGCTGATGATCGGCGGAGCGATTCCTGGAAGGACCCAGGTCGTCTCGATCGCCATCTACGATCACGTCGAAGCCATCCGCTACGGCGCTGCGCACGTGTTGGCGGGAGGCATGCTGGTATTCTCCTTCACGGTGCTTCTCATCGTGTACGCTTTCAACCGTCGCTTCGAGACCCCGAGGTTGTGACTGCGGCGCTGCAGGCGCAGCTACGGCTGGCCCTTCCAGGCTTCACCCTGGAGGCGTCGCTCCACGTTCCGGCCCGCGGGTGCACGGGCCTCTTCGGTCCCTCGGGATCCGGGAAAACCACGCTGCTACGGTGTTTGGCGGGACTGGAGCCTCGCGCGACCGGGACGGTCACGGCCGCGGGCGTGACGTGGCAGGATTCGGAGCGGGGCGTGTTCTTGCCCGCACACTCCCGGCGCGTGGGCTACGTATTCCAGGACGCCCAGCTGTTCCCGCACCTCGACGTACGTAAGAACCTGGAGTACGGATGGACCAGAAGCCGCCGTCGGGAGGTGGCGTGGGACGACGTTCTGCGATGGCTCACGGTGGACTCGCTGCTGGACCGCAGCGTGCTCGGCCTGTCGGGGGGAGAGCGGCAGCGAGTCGCTCTGGCGCGGGCGCTGCTGTCGAGCCCGAGCGTGCTGCTCCTGGATGAGCCGTTGTCCGCGCTGGATGCGCAGGGGCGAGAGGAGATCTTGCCCTATCTGGAGGCGCTCCCGGAGCAGCACGCGATCCCCGTCGTGCACGTGACGCACTCTCTGGCCGAGGTATCGCGTCTGGCCGACAATCTGGTGTGGCTCGAGGCGGGGCGAGTTCGGGGCGCGGGCTCGCCGACGTCGGTGATTGTCCGGATGGGACCGGCTCATACCGGTGACGAGGACGTCGCGGTCGTCGTGGACGCGAATGTAGCCACGCACGACGAGCGCTACGAGCTGACACTGTTGGACGGGCCCTGGGGGCCGGTGTGGGTGCGTCGGCTCGGCCGCGCGTCCGGGACGCGAGTGCGCTTACGAGTCCGGGCCTCCGACGTGAGCTTGGATCTCGATGACGATCCCGCATCGAGCATTCTGAACAGGTTTGCGCTCGTGGTGCGCGACATCGCCGACGCCGGTCCCGGACAGGTGCTGGTCCGTTTGTCGGCTGAGGGCGCCAGGGACGCCGACGCCCCGGTGCTGCTGGCTAGGATCACGCGCAAGTCCTGCGACCGGCTGGATCTCGTGCCCGGCTCGTCCGTCCACGCCGCCGTCAAGTCGGTGGCGCTCACCGAGTGAGCGCCGAGCGTCGCCCGCGCGACCGCTCGAGCTCGCCGGTGCGACATCGCCCGATTCTCGTTACGATCTCGCCCATGCCAACCGACGACCCGGGGTCAGTGATCGCATCTGCCGCCGCGACGCGACGCGTCCGAAGCCGGCGAGCTTCTGCGACTCGATCCGGCGCTCATCGCAGAGACCGTCGAGACGCTCCGAGGGCGCATCGAGGAGCTGTTCCCGGGCAGCGGGCTCGGCCGTGCGTGCGGCGAGCTCCATCGCGTGGCGGAGCTGACCAAGCTCAGATTGGAGCGCGTAACGCGCCCTCAGCTCGCGCTCAGGACGGGAATCGCACTCCTGGTCGCGCTGGTTGGCGGCTTGGTGGCAACGCTGGTGGTCTCCGTCTTCTCCGATCTCCCGGGCGGGGTCGAGGACGTCTCGGATTTTCTGCAACTGCTGGAATCGGGCTTGAACGACGTAGTTTTCCTCGGAGTGGCGCTCGTCTTCCTGTTCACCGTCGAGAACCGCATCAAGCGGAGGCGCGCGCTACGCCACATCCGCGAGCTCCGGGCGCTCGCCCACATCGTCGACATGCACCAGCTCGGCAAAGATCCGGACCGTCTGATTCGCGGTGTGGCTTCGACTCGGGACATTCCCAAGCGCGTGCTGACGCGACAGCAGATGGGGCGGTACTTGGATTTCTCTAGCGAGACGCTCTCCCTCACGGGCAAGGTCGCGGCCCTCTATTCGGAGCACCTCGATGACCCGGTGGTCCTACAGGCCGTGGACGAGGTGGAGACCCTGACGACTGGGCTCAGTCGCAAGATTTGGCAGAAGATCATCGTGCTCGACCGTTCCCCGATGCCGCACGGTTCCACCGCAGACGCGTCCGGCGCCGCCAGCGAAGCCGTCAGTCCCCGTCGCTGACGAAGACGCTGAGGACCGTGCTCACCACCGAGACGACGATGGCGCCCAGCAGTCCGGCCCAGAGCCCGGACACGGCGAAAGTGACTCCGAACCGCCCCGCGATCCCTCCCGTCAACATCAGCAGCAGGCCGTTCACTACGAACACGAAAAGACCGAGCGTCAAGAGCACCAGCGGACAGGTGAGAAGCAGGAGTATCGGCCGCACGATCGCGTTCACGATCCCGAAGATCAGAGCGACCACGAGGAGGCCAGCCCAGTGGCCCTCGTACCGAATCCCAGGGACGAGTTCGACGGCAACCCAAAGGGCGGCCGCGGTGAAAGTGAGGCGGATGAGAAGACGCATGCCGTTCCCTACGAGAGCCCACGGGGCCTTGTTCCGGGGAGGCGTGGCTCGGGCCGCGGTGCCCTGCCGCGCCCGGCCTCTCGGCGCGCCTGTGCCCCCGAGCTGTGGCGGGCGGCGATCCGGGAGCGGGTGATCCGACGACGCTCCGCCGGGTGGCGGGAGGAGGCCGCAGCCTCTTTGATGGTTCGAGTGCTGCGTCGGACCCCACTGGCCGAGCCCGTATTGGTCATGGAGGAGCGGCGGCCCGAAGTGGCGGCGAAGGTCTCGGACTTGGGCCTCGAAGCTGTGACCTGGCATCGTCGGGCCCTCCGTGGCCGGCCAGCGTCCGCTTGGCCGCCCCCCGGACCGTTCGGCACCGTGCTCCTCCGGCTTCCGAGGTCGGCCGCCGAGCTCGACATGCACGTCCAGGCGGCCCTGGCGTGTCTCGACCCCGGAGGACGACTGCTCGTGTACGGGGCCACGGACGAGGGGGCACGCTCAGCCGTGCGAAGGATCGCGCGAGTCGCCGGGAATGCGCAGACCGTTGCGACGGGTCGGCGCTGCCGCGTCATCGACGCCCGCCGAGGGTCGGAGCCGCCCCCCAGGGCCACGCTGGCGTCCTGGAAAGAGCGCTTCGAAGTGGAGCTCCCGGGCCTCCCCCAGCTCTGGGTGTCGTACCCGGGGGTATTCGCCCATGGCCGACTGGACGAGGGCACTGCCCTACTCGTTTCTGCCCTGGGGCGGTCGGGCGAACAGGCGCGGAGGGCGCTCGACTTCGGGTGCGGGTCAGGGATCCTGGCCGCGACGCTGCTGGCGTGGGGGAGCGCGGCCACCGTCGACATGCTCGACGTCGATGCGGTCGCGCTCGAGGCAGCAGCGGAGAACGTACCCGAGGGTCGCATCGTTCTCGGAGACGGCTGGAGCGCGCCGGTAGGCGGCGCGTACGACCTGGTCGCGTCGAATCCCCCCTGCCACGAGGGCAAGGAACAGACCCTGGAAACGCTCGGAGCGCTCGTCTCGGGCGCTGCCTCCCGCCTGGCGCGAGGAGGCGAGCTGTGGCTCGTGGCGCAGCGACGGCTTCCCGTGGAGCGCGTCCTCTCCGCCGTCCTCAGCCGCAGGGAGATCGTGGCGGACGACGGTAAGCGCTTCCGCGTATGGCGAGCGTGGACATGAGCACGCGATCGCACGTACGGAGGACCCGGATCGAGCTCGGACGAGGGAGTGGCTGGCGCGGCCGAGTCGGGGAGCTGCAGTTTGCCACCCACCGATCGCTGGAGTCGACGTCCGTTGTCAGGAGGGGAGACCCGTGGACGAGGTAGGAAGCGAGGGAGTGGTGGTACGGGCCGCGCGAGAGGTCCCGATGAACGAGGTTGCCGCCGGGACCGCGACCGAAATGCAGGTGCTCGTGGGGCCGGACCAAGGGGCGCCCAATTTCGTGCTGCGGCGTTTCCGCATGGAAAGCGGTGGAGGTATGCCCTACCACACGAACGAGGTCGAGCACGAGCAATACGTGCTCAGAGGCCGGGCGCGAATCACGATCGCGGGTCACCCGCACGACGTCGGCCCGGACGACACCCTCTACATTCCGGCGGGGGTGCCGCATTCGTACGATGTCGTCGAGGCGCCCTTCGAGTTCCTCTGCGTCGTCCCAAACGCGCCGGATCACATCCGTCTGGAAGAGGAGTGTTGAGCTGGGCAGGGTGGCCGGCGATGCTCAGCCTCCGAATCCGACTTTGACGCCGATTTGGACGATGGGAAACACCTTGAGGTAGGTGTCGAGCTCGGCCTCGATATCCTGCCGATAAGCCTCGAGATCGCTCTTGAACATCGGGTCGCTCGTCACGGAGTTGTCCGCCGTCGCTTTCAGAGTGAGCTCGGGCTCGCCCGAAAAGGCGACGCCGAGGTCCAGAAACAAACCGGCGCCGCTGGTGTGGTGGCCGAAACCTATCGTGGCGAAAGGCGCGGCGGACTTCGATCCGACGCCACCGACCAGTGAGCCTACGTCTCCCCCATCGTAGACGGTGCCGTTGATGTTTACGGTCGTGTCGATGACGGCCACGAGTTCCGGGTCGCCCGTGCGGAAGATGAGGCCCCCGCTGACGCGAAATCCACCGGCCCCCGGATGCGCGTCGACGCCGACGGTGAGCGCGCCTGGAAGAGAGATGTCGTACCTCGTGAAGGAGTACTCTGCTCCGAACTCGACGGGCATGAAGCCGGCTCCTCCGCGCAGCACCAGAATGCGGCCGAAAGAAACCGCGGCCTCGGCCCCTATACCGAGCGACCCGGCCTTCGCACCGATCCCGAATCGAGTTTGCGCCGCCGCCGTCCCCACTGTGGAGACAAGGACGGCGATGGTCATCGCTGTGACGGCCCTCGTCATGCGAGCTCCTTCCGAGTGGGAGCGCCCAGTGAATCCCCATGGGCATGCGGACGCCCGCCTTTCGTTCCCCTGTCGGGGTCCGCGGCAATATCGCTGGATCGACCGACGGAGAGCAATCGCGCGGAGGTGGGATGGCTCCGAGGAGCGGCGATGGTGTTACTCGTGGCCCCGTCGCTCGGGTTCGCCATCCAATCCGAGGGCCTACTTTCCGCGAGTAGGCGCACAACTGCCACAGTGGGAGAACGGGAATCACGGCAGGCGAGTAGTCACAGCTGCAGCGGCGGATGAACAGGTCGGCGCATTAACGGTCTCCAGAAAGAGGGCTTCAGCATCCACTTCGGGTGCCTTATTCTCGGCGTGGTTCTGGCGGCGGGGGCGGTTGTCATCGTCTTCACGCTTGGATGGCGCGCCGCCCCTTCTGTTGAGTTGCCTCGCTCCAGGGTAGTATGACGGTCCTGCTGGGCGCCTGTTTTCTGCAGGGGTGGGAGCATGCCGGATTCACTCGAACGCCACCTGGCAGCGGTGATGTTCACCGATATCCAGGGCTACACGGCGTTGATGCAGCGGGATGAGCATGCAGCCCTCGTGTCGCGTCGCCGGCATCGAGGGGTCCTCGAAGAAGTGGTTTCGTCCCATGGCGGTCGCGTGTTGCAGTACTTCGGAGACGGGAGCCTTGCGATCTTCATGAGCGCTGTGAACGCTGTATCCGCGGCGGTCGAAGTCCAGCACAGCCTGACCGAGCCGCCCCGCATTCCGCTCCGCATCGGGCTGCACGTCGGCGACATCGCGTACGACGAGGAAGGGGCGTACGGAGACGCAGTCAACATCGCGTCCCGCCTGGAGAGCCTCTCACCTCCCGGGGGTGTTCTTCTGTCCGGACGTCTGTACCTAGAGCTCCTGAACAAGCCCGGGATCCGCGTCGAGCACGTGGGCACGGCCAAGCTGAAGAACGTGGCCGAACCGATCGAGCTCTACGCGGTCGCGCTCGAGGGCATCTCCGTACCGTCATTCGATCCCGAGCTGCTATCGGAAGGCTTGATCGATGCCCTATCGCCCGGAGCGAGGGCAGCTCTCGACCGTTCGCTGGCGCACGCTCCCTACCGGCCGCCCGCGCGCGGCGCGCTCCCACGCGATGTGCCGCTGGTAGGCCGAGAGCAGGACCTGGAGCTCCTGCGCGCCCTCCTGTCCGACACGCTCGCCGGCCGCGGCGCCACCGCCGTCATCCGCGGCGAGCGGGGCGTCGGTAAATCACGACTGGCGGAGTGTCTCGCCGAAGAGGCCCGAGCTGTCGGGTGGCGGGTCGCGCTCGGCCGCGCCTATCCTGCCGAGCGCCGGGTGCCGTTTGCGCCCTTCACC
Organism: Longimicrobiales bacterium; assembly: GCA_965249195.1. Lineage (GTDB taxonomy): Bacteria > Gemmatimonadota > Gemmatimonadetes > Longimicrobiales > Gaopeijiaceae > CBDFLM01. The sequence continues at coordinate 556,968 of CBDFLM010000013.1, read as the reverse complement.
GACGCGTTCCACCCCATCCTCTCGGGACTCGAGCCCGAAGACGTGTCGGCGTTGGCAGGGGGAGCTGCGGACCTTCTCGGGTACCTGTTCCCCAGTCTCGGGCCACCCGAGCCGCGCGCCGGTGTCACCTTCGCCGACCCGACCGAGCTCCAGACCCGCGTGTTTTGGCAGTTCTTCTCGATGCTCGTGGGCCTGGCGAGCCGGCGCCCGCTCATGGTCATTTTTGGAGGATCTGCAATGGGCCGATCCATCGTCGGTCGACCTCCTGCATTTCCTCGCGCGGCACTCGGCGACGCAGCCGATCCTCTTCGTCGGGCTCTACAGCGATCCTGATCCGGAACGGCGTGAGGTACTGCGGCATTTCGAGCAGTCACTGGCCGCGATCCATCTGGCAACGGTGCTCGAGGTCGGTCCGCTCTCGCCCGCGGACGTCGAGCGCCTCGTCTGTACCACGTTCGGTGTTGCCGCAGCGGAGACGCAGGGATTCATCCCGCGACTCTACAGCTGGACTCGCGGTAACCCGTTCTTCGTCGAGGGGATCCTTCGTGGATTGGTGGAATCAGGCACACTCTACGAAGCCGATGGGGCGTGGCGCGGATGGGACGTCGAAGAGCTCCACCTGCCGCGCTCCGTGCGAGACGCGGTGCTCGTCCGTATCGCGAGGCTCGATCCGGATGCGCGTCGCCTCGTGGAGGCGCTGACGGTGCTAGGCAACCGCGCTCCACACGGGGTGCTCTCCGCCGTCAGCGGAATCGGCTCCGAACAGCTGATTGCGGCTGTCGAGCAGCTCGAAGCGAGCAACGTGGTCGCAGAGTCCGAGACCGACCGTACGGTCGTCTATGACTTCGTGCATCCGTTGATCGGGGAGGCCATACGCTCGGAGTGGTCCTTGGGGCGCAAGCGGGAGCTGCACGCGAACGTGGCACAGACGTTGGAAGCCTATTACGGAGGCGATTTGCGCGACCACGCCGACGAGCTCGCCTACCACTACGGCCGGGCTCCCGGCCCTCGCGCAGCGTCCAAGGCTATCGCCTATCTAACCGTCGCCGGAAAGCGGGCATTGGCTCGGCAGGCGAACCGGGAGGCGGCAAGCTGTCTGCAGGACGCGCTCGACCGGCTCGACGCAGCGGGCGCGGCAGCGCTGCGCGACGACGCGGGCGTTGACTCGGCCGACTTGATGCGATCCTTGGCGAAGGCAAAGGCGCGGTCCGGCGAGGCCGAAACGGCTCGGCGGCTTCTGCGTCGCGCCCTCTCTCGCGCGCTCGACACCGAGGACCACGTACTGGCGGCGAGGATCCACCGCGAGGCGGGGCTGGCCCTGCTCTGGAACGATCGGCTCGAGGAAGCCGGCGAAGAGTTTTGGGCTGGATTATCGGAAGCACAGCTCGCGAAGGACGAAGGGCTCGTCGCCCGGCTCCAGCTCGTGAAGGGCATCGGGCACCATTATGCGGGTGAAGGGGCGGAGGCCGTTGGGGCGATCCGATCGGCGCTCGAGACCGCGGAGCGTCTGCACGACCTGCCCCTGCTCGCGAGGGCGCACTCCTCACGACTCTCTCTCATCTTCTGGACCGGTGACTTGGCGACGGTCCGTGAGCACGGACGTGAAGCGCTCCGACTTGCGGACCGCATCGGGGCACCCGCGGTCGCCTTCTGGAGCCATTGGACCATCGCGGTCGCGGAGGGCCTTTTCGGACACATCGGTGATGCCGGTAAGCAAATTGCGCTCGCGAAGCGGACCGCCGACGAGATCGGCTCGCCCGTGCTCCGGCTCTGGGCCGCCGAGCTGTCCGTCGAGCACGCGTACTCGACCGGCGACTGGGACACTGGGATCGAGCTCGGTGAGAAGTCCATCGAGCTGGCCCGTTCGCTCCATCAGAAGACCCTGCTCCCCCGCCTGCTCGTTTGGACATCGCTGATCCATGGCGGGCGAGGCAACTTCGCGCGCGTCGAGGAAATGGTCGACGAAGCGTGGGACGTTTCCGAAGCCCATCGAGCAGCGGAGGGGAGCAAGCACGTCAGCGTGCACACCGTTATCCCGGCGCACATCGGTCGCGCCGCCTTCCACTGCGCGCTCGACGAGTGGGACGAAGCGATCCGGATCGCTCAAATCGGAGTCGAGCTCGCGGACCGCGCGGGTTACGTCATCTGGGGTCTACACCGTCTGCTTCCCATCCTGGGCGAGGCCTACCTCCACTCCCGACAGCTCAACGCGGCTCGCGAGATCGTGCGCCGCGTCCGCGCTGTGTCGGAGCCGATCGGGCATGAGCTCGGTCTTGCGTGGGCGCGGGCGGCCGCGGCCGTACTCGAATGGCTCGAGGGCAAGCCCGGCAAGGGCGTGGACGAGCTGCGCCGAGCTGCCGACGCCCTGGACCGGATCCCAATGATCTGGGACGCCGCCCGCGTTCGTCGCCAGCTCGCGGGCCGACTGGCCGAGCTGGGCGATCGCGACGCGTCGTTGAGCGAGCTTCACCGCGTGCACCGTACGTTTGCGCGCCTGGGAGCCGGGAGCGAGCTGGCCAAGACCATGGAGATGTACCGCGAGATCGGGGCCGAACCACCTTCAACCGACGAGCCCCGGCCCTGACGCCGGCCGCGGGTTGGGGGCTCGGCGGTAAGGTGACTCAGACTTCGCTGTCGCGTCGCGCTCGGCTGGTCGCCGGCCGGGACATCGCTCGGATCCTTTGGGTCAACGTCGCGAGGAGCGGCCCACTGACCCTGGCGCGCGGCATGAGCCTCGTGCGGAACGGTAGCCCGGGGATCCGCAGAACGCGCAGGACTCCGTCCTTGGGCCGAACGGTTGCGCTCCGCGGGCTGCCATCCAGGATCGACATCTAGCGGTGGTTCTTTCTTGTCACGTTCTCGTTCCTTCTCGTGTGCTCGTCGTGCGGCTCGTAGCGACGAACGGACCCGAAAGACCTCCACGACCTGGCAGGGTTCGTGACGGAGGAGGTGATCAGGGCACCCGAAGTGCTCTGCGAGGAGGGCGACATCGACGCCGACGACCTCTTCATTCTGGTCGAGGGACGCGCCTCGGTGACTGTGCTGGGTGGCCCCGATCCCGGTGGCGAGGGCCGGGAGCGTGAGGTAGCGGTCCTCGGGCCTGGCGAGGTCGTGGGAGAGTCTGAAAGGTTGCACGCGGGTGGCGGTTAGCCTTCTCGGGTCGGGTCTTCCGTTCGCACTTGGTCGATGGATTTGTCGAGGACGGTGAACACGGGTTCGATCCCGGCGTGCTCGACGAGCACAGCCTCGATGCCCTCCACGTACGGCAGCGCGTTACCCAATCGCCGCGCGGCCTCTCGAACATCGAAAGCGTAGGTGGTAGTGGCCCCCTGCCTCACGTATGCGCGATCGAGAATGCGGATCGCCGCTGCTCTGCGGCGGGACGTATCGCCGTTCGGATGCTCGGTCAGGAGCACTTGGATCGCGCCCGCTACCCGGCCGGGAAGCCCACGCCCCAGCCAGTAGTCGCCGAAAATCCCGAAGACGCCCCCGACCAGTGCGGAGAGCGCGAGGGCGACCCCGAGAGCGAGCATGGACCCGCCCGACAGCGACAGGATCTGGCCAATGAAGGGAAGGAGGACCATGGTGAGGATGGCGAGGATCGAGACGACGCACCCGGCCGAGCCACGGTCCGCAGGGACGGGAGTCTGTCGAAGGCGGTGCAGGTCCTGAAGAGTGGCCTCCACCTCTTCTGGAGTCACCGAGGTCCCGCCCCGGGCTCCTCGCCCCATACCTCGCGTCGGTACTCCGCATAGGCATCGCGTAGTCGGACGTCCAGATAGGCGCAGGCAGCATCGAGGTCCCGTGAGACCCACTCAACACCCTCCAGCGTCCTTTCGGACCCGAGGCCCAAGATCAACGTGCGTACGGCCTCGTCGCAGTCGGGCCCGACTACGACCGCTAGCGGCACGGGCTGGAACTCCGGTGCTCGATGCTGCAGGGGGAAGCGGAACCTGTCAACGACAATGGGACACTCTACGGGATTAATTAGAGAGCAATGTCCTGTGTGGTGAGGGAAGGGATGGGAGGATTGATGAAGACGGCCTCCGGGAGCGGTTTGGGCTTCGGCACACCTCTGACGAAGCGTTCGGGATGAGCGGCCCATGCTTCGCGGAGCACGGATTTCCTGCCGGCAATGACCTGATCGGCGTTCCCGAAGTGGATCTGCTCGGGGGTTAGCATCGAGATGCCGCCATGGCGGTGCTCGGCATTGTACCAGCGGAAGAACGATCGACAGAACGTCTTGGCTTGGCCCTGATCCCCGAACCGTCCGGGAAACGAGGGATGGTACTTCAAGGTTTTGAACTGAGCCTCGGAAAACGGGTTGTCATCCGACATCTGAGGCCGGCTCAACGAGCGGGTCACGCCGAGGTCAGCGAGAAGTTGAGCGGTGCATTGGCTCGTCATTGGAGCTCCCCGATCCGAGTGCAGGGTCAGGACCCGGGGCTGGACGCCATGCTTCAGGCAGCTCTGCTGGATCAACCGGCCGGCCAGGGCCGAGTTCTCCCGGTCCGCCACCATCCAGCCCACGACGTAGCGGCTGTAGATGTCCATGATGACGTAGAGGTAGTAATAGCTCCACTTCTTCGGCCCGAGCAGCCGCGTGATATCCCAGGACCACACCTGGTTCGGCGCCGTGGCCATCAACTCGGGCTTCTTGTACTCCGGATGGGTGCGCTGCGCCCGGCGTTCCTGAACCGGCACCTCGGAGGCCAGAACACGATACATCGTGCGTTCGCTGCACAGGTAGACCTCTTCGTCGAGCAGCGTGGCCACCACCTCGGCGGGTGAGCGGTCCACGAACCGCTCCGAACACAGCGTGTCGAAGACCTCGCCTCGTTCCGTCTCGCTCAATGCCCGGGCGGGCGTCGGGCGGGGCTGCTGTTGCCCGGTTGATGGGCCTCGACGACGGTACAACGTCGATCGGGAGACCTCGAGGGCCGCGCACGCCGGTTTTACACCGACGTGCTTAGCCAGCTCGTCGGCCGCCTTCAAGAGTTTGTCCCGTCGTCTAGGCTTATCCCCAGCAGCCCCGCAACTTTTCCCTGCACGTCGATGATCAGGTGTGCCTTCCTGAGCTCATTCTCGAGCCGTGCGTTTCGCCGCTCCAGCTTGCGTACCTTCTCATCCAGCGGATTTCGCTCCGGCTTGCGGCCGCGTTTCTTCGACAGGGCCTTCAGCGACCCGCTATGCGCCGCCTTGCGCCACGTCGTCAGGTGCGACGAGTACAGGCCCTCTCGCCGCAGGAGTTGACCCACCTCGCCGGGCTCGGTGCACCGGTCCGCTTCTTCGACGATCCGCAGCTTGTACGACGGACTGAACCGCCGCCGTAGCGGCCTATCTACTACCTCTGGGTCCGCAGGAGCTGCCGCGCTTCGCTTGGCCTCCCCGGTTCCAGGGGCACTACCATTCTCTTCCATTCTCTCTCGCAGTCCCAACATGTTCGTTTTCTCTGCCTTCGCCCTACTCTAATTCTTTGCGTGCTCCGTGTCTCACGTACGTTGGCAGAGAGGGAAGCGGCTAAGCTCCCGCCGCCGCCGCGGGCGCCGCACGGTCGATCGCTTCGGCCAGCTCCTCGTATGCCAGTGGGTCGGTCTGCCGGAAGGCTGGGATCACGTGGGCGATGCGCCCGTCGGGACCGACGACGATCACGGCACGCGTCCCGGGCCTGTCGTCGTCACGGCTTACACCTCCGAACGCCTCGTAGGTGCTTCCGGCGTCGTCGGTGGCAAAGGCGAACTGATAGTCGTCTTCTTGAAGCCAGCGCTGATGCAGATCGGCTGGATCGTTTGAGATACCGATGAGCACGACGTTGAGGCCATCGTTGAACAGGCTTGCGTACTGATCACGGTACGCTTGCATCTGGATCGTTCAGCCACCCCCCCGCACTCGGTAGAAGAACGCCAGCACGACCACGTCGCCGCGATGGTCACTGAGCCATACAGGCTCGTCGAGGACTCCGAAGCGGGTGGCGCCCGGTAGCTCGAAGTCGGGCGCCATTTCGCCGGCCTCGAGAAACTGCTGCTCGGTGGCTTGCGCTTCGACGGCCCCGGGCGCGCCCGGCCCCAGCGTGGCCACAGCGAGCGCGCCGACTGTGAGTGCGATACGCATCGAATCAGCTCCGGTTCTTGGGAGTGGTGATCGGTCCCTTCGCGTCTCGTCCCAGAGTGCGCCGCCGCTCGGTTTCCGGCAAGTCCGCCGCGGTCGCACGTCGGGATGGTTCGCGGCTCGCCAGCGAAGGATCCTCGGGGTGTGGGCGCTCGGACCGTCGGCAACTCGCCCAAGATGCGACGACTCCTTAGTGTTGGACGTGTTGACCTAGCTCTTCCTCGCCACCTCGGTGGTCGGAAGCGGAACGAAGCGGCAGCAAGAATCGGCGAAATGAGCTCCTGGCGCTAGGCTAAACCCGGGAAGCGCGGACGCGGATGCGAGGCCGTGGGTCGGCCGCAACTAAGGTTACCGGTTGCGCTCTCCCCGGTGGGGCTCGCGACGCTGAACCCGGCCCGCTCTGCGCTCGTCGGGGCGCCCGCATCGGCCGCGCACTTCGAGCGGGGACGCGGGGCCGGCCTAAAGATGATGTTGCTGCGACGCGAACACGGCGCGGGATCCAACGGGGAGGGAGTGATCTGCAGCCCGAGCGAGGTAGCGGACCGATTGGGATGCGCTTGAGGGCGATGCCTGGACCGATGGAGCTCGGGGCTCGCAGCCTCTTGCGACGGAGCTTCGGACCCCTGGTCGCGGTCGTCTACACGGGGAGCACCCTCGCGCACGTCGTTCGCTTGGTCGTTCGCTTCAGCTTCGAAGACATGCCGTTCTTCCCGGACTGGGGCGTCGTCCTTCTCGGGACGCCGGGCGTGATTGGGCTCGTGGCGTACGCGCGCGAAGTCGATTACCGAGGGGCCTGGGAGAAGATCGTCCACTGGCTCACGGTCGTGCACCTGGGGGTCTCGGTCCTTTTGCATGCATGGATCCTGCTGGTGCGCAGCCACGAGATGCTCTCGGTGTTCTCCCTCGAGTACAGCTACTTCGCGCTGGGGTATTTCGGGTTTTTCGCCTGGCGTTCTTGGACGATGAGGATGAAGCCCGTGTGGTCATCCGAGGAGCGGATCGCCGACGCGGCAACGGACCCGGGGAGGCATCACCGTTGATCGAGACGAGCCCGCGTCCCCTCACTGAAGCCGAACGACGAGGCCTCACGGCCCTCCTCGTAACCCGAGGCTCGCTGCCGGACGTCGCGCTTGCCGGGTTATTCACCTTCATGCTCGTCACGGGGGGCTTGCTTCTGGTCGCGCCTCCGTCCTGGACGACCGGACCTCGGTCTCTGATTCCGCCCGGCGTCGCGTCAACGCCTGGCGCGAAGCTCTCGAGGGGGACCTCGATCAAGGTCAGGTCACCACGACGACCTACCATGTCCGCGATGCGATCGCGGTCGAGGAGTACGAGGATGAGGGAAGCCAGTATTTCCTCGCTCTCGGCGACGGTCGCGTCGTCTTTCTCGTCGGGCAGCACCTATACGAGGTGGAGGACGAGGGGGGCTTCCCCAATACCATCGTTGTCATCGATCGGCTGCCGACGAGCGAGCTCGTGCTCGACCTTCGCTGTATCGGTGAGCCGTTCGAGGCGAGCTCGCGACGTCCGCCATTCCGGGCGGCCGACTTCGACGAGGGGCGGGTCCCGCAGGACGGGGCATTGGTCGACGTCGCGTTCGACGGCCTGAGGTCGTGAGGGGTTCTTGCGGGACTGGAGGTTCCTCTTCGTAGGTCTTCGCTGGTGGCTCGCGAAGGTCAGGGGTCGCGCCTGAGAGGACCGACGAGGTGCGCTCCGGGCGTGGCCCGTTCGCCGCCAGGGGCGGCCGAGCTGGCGGTGGTGCGGGGATGTCGATGCCTCATCCCACTGGCCCGACCGCCGCGTGGCCACCGCCCAGAAAATCCAGCACCAGCCGTGACATCGCACGGATTCCGATCGGGATTGCGCTGTCGTCGGCCCTGAACGTCGGCGTGTGATGGTCGCCCGAGGTCGTACCGGGCGCGACTTGACCCAGACGGAAGTAGAAACCCGGCACTTCGTTCGCGAAGTAGGCGAAGTCCTCTCCGCCCATCGCCGGATCGACTTCAGTCACGTTCTCGGCGCCGACGACCCGGCCGAGCACGGGCAAGGCCCACGCTGTGAGGCCGTCGTGGTTTACGGTCGCGGGCGTGCCTCGGTCATAGGCGAGCTGGAACGTGCCGCCGCCCGACGCCGTTACACCCTCCAGGATCTCGCCCATCCGACTCTCGATCTCGTCGCGCACGGACTCGTCGTAGGTGCGAACCGTGCCTTCCAGGTGCACCTCCGCGGGGATGATGTTGAACCGAGTCCCTCCCTGGACGATGCCCACCGTGATCACGCTCGGCTGGAGCGGAGAAAGGTTGCGCGAGCGGATGGTCTGGAGCGCCATGACCGCTTGCGAAGCCATGACCACGGGATCGATCGAGAGCTCCGGCCTCGCACCATGCGCTTGGCGGCCAAGGATGTCGATCTTGAAATGGTCGACGGCCGCCATCATCGGCCCGGCGCGATAACCGATCGTGCCCACATCCATCTGGGCGAAGGTGTGGAGCCCGAAGATCGCGTCGGGCCGCGGGTTCTCCAAAACGCCCTCGCGGACCATCAGGTCGGCGCCTCCCTCCTCACCAGGTGGCGGTCCCTCCTCGGCCGGCTGGAAGATCAGCTTCACCGTGCCCGGTAGCTCGTCCTTGAGCGCGGCGAGCACAGAGGCGACCCCCATCTGGACCGCTACGTGGATGTCGTGCCCGCAGGCGTGCATGACGCCCACCTCCTGCCCCAGGTAGGTCGTGCGGACGGTCGATCGCCATGGCAAGTCCGTGTCCTCGGTCACGGGCAAGGCGTCCATGTCGGCTCGAACTGCCACGACCGGCCCGGACCTCGAGCCGCGGAGGATCCCGACGACACCGGTGTTCGCCACGGCGGTGTGCACCTCGAAGCCGAGACCCCGCAGGTGGCTCGCCACCAGACGAGCGGTCTCGAACTCGCGGTTACCGAGCTCCGGGTTTTCGTGAATGAGATGGCGTGCGTCGAGGATGGTCGGCAGAACGCGCTCTACCTCGGCCTCGATACGCGCGTCGAATTGCTGCGCGCTGCACGGGGCCACGAGCGCGAGCATGGTAGGAAGGGCCAGGAAGGGTGGTTTCATCGTTCCACCGGGTGCCAAAGGGAATCGCCGTCCATGTCGGCAGCATACGAGCCGTGCGCGGAGACGCAAGCCGGGGCACTATCGTCGCAGCGCGGCGATCCTGCGCCCCGCTGCGGAGTCCGCGATCAACGTCTCCAGCCGCCGCCGCTGCGTCGCCTCGCGCTTGGCGCTCATGACCCACGCCGTCGTCGTTTTGCGATAGTAAGGAGACTGCGCCTCGTAGAACTCCCAGGCGCGTGGGCTCTCCCGGAACCGCTTCTCGAACGGGATGGGTAGCTGCGCTTCGTCGCGTACCCGTGAGCCCCGCTCCGTTTGACGGGCATCGCGCTCTTCGAAGGCCCGCAGCCCCGCGGGCGTCATGAGCCCGCGTCGGGCGAGCTCCTCGGCTGTGTGGACGTTGCGGACGCTCCAACTGCTTCCTTCACGCCTCGGTGTGAAGCGGACTTCGTAGCTCGCCTCGTCGACCGACCTCCGAAGCCCGTCGATCCATCCGAAACAGAGCGCCTGCTCCACGGCCTCCGGCCACGTGACGGTTGGCCGTCCCGTGGCTTTCTTGTGAATTCCCACCCAGACTTCACCGGCCGAATCGTAGTGAGCCCGCAGCCATGCGCGGAACTCATCGGGCGTTGCGAAGAAGACGGGGTCGTCGGAGGTCAAGGCTCGTTTCGCTCGAGTCCGGGTTTCTCGACGTGTTGTCATCGCCACTATCAGCTGAAAATCACGCGGCTGCAAGCGACGCCGCATCGTACATTGGGCGAAGCTGCGGTCGGCAGCTCAACACCGCGCTCCAGGGGGTCAGGATGCCGCACCCGCCTACGAAGTCGGGACCAGCCCCGATCCCATGCCGCGACCTCCAGCTCCCATCGCCTCGATCGAGAGCTTGGATGCGTGCGACGGCCGGGCTCGTGACGGGACTTCTCGTGGGCTGTGGCAGCGGGACCTCCGTATCGGACACCTCCGGTCCCGCCATCGGTGAGTGGTCTGCTGCGGCTTCCCTCCCCACGCCGCGACAGGAGATGCCGTCGGCGTTCGTGGCCGGAAGGATCTATACGCCCGGGGGATACGACACGAGCCGGCGCGCTTCGGCCGTAATGGAGGTTTACGACGTGGCCGGCGATCGGTGGTCGAGCGCGCCCGATCTACCGGAGCCACGTCACCATCCCGGTGTCACCACGATAGGCGGTCGCGTCTTCGTGATCGGAGGCTTCGGGGTGAGCGAGACCGCGACCGTCTACGCGTTCGATCCGGGAACCGGGCTCTGGGAAGCCAGACGGCCCCTGCCCCGGCCGCGAGCCGCGCATGTGTCCGTGGAGCTCGGTGGCAAGATCTACTCGATCGGTGGCGTAAGCGACGGTGCGGCCGTGGGCACGACGGAGGTCTACGATCCGTTGAACGACGCGTGGACGATGCTCGCCCCCATGCCGACCCCGCGCGAGCACCTCGCCGCGGCGGTGATCGGCGAGCGAATTCTCGCGGTCGGGGGTCGAGCCGCCTCCAATACGGGAGCGCTCGAGGCCTACAGCCCCGCGACCGACACGTGGGAGCGGCTCGCGCCCATGCCCACGCCGCGCGGAGGGCTCGCCGCCGCCGTCGTCTCGGAGCGGCTATACGTCTTCGGTGGCGAGAGCCCCGGCGTCTTCCCACACACCGAAGAGTACGATCCGACCACAAACAGCTGGCGCCGCGTCTCGAATATGCCGACGCCGCGCCATGGGATGGGCGCGGTGAGCGTAGCGGGCGTCATCCACGTCATTGGCGGTGCGACCCGTGAGGGGTTTGGCACGACCGGCGCCCACGAAACCTTCATGCCGCCCCCTTTCGAGCCCCCGTCCATCGCTTCCCCGACGAGTGGGGAGTAGCTGCGACCGAGCGACGGAACTCGCTTCCATCGCCCTGGTAGATCCCTCACTTTCCCTCCATCCGAGGAGACCACGATGATCCCCGACCCCGGCGACCTCTACCTGGGAGGCGTGATCGACCCGGAGACGGGCGAGCGCACCGGGGCACCCCTGACGGTGCCGTCACATCACCTGACCACGCACGGCGTGATCCTGGGGATGACGGGATCCGGGAAGACGGGCATGGGCATCGTCCTTCTCGAGGAGGCCCTGTTGTCGGGGATCCCGGCGCTCATCCTGGATCCCAAGGGTGACATGGGGAACCTGCTCCTCGGCTTCCCGGGCCTGACGCCGGGTGAATTCCGGCCCTGGGTGGACGTGGCTCAAGCGCGGCGGGAGGGAATCGGGCCCGACGAGCTGGCGGCGCGCACGGCGACCCGCTGGAGGGAGGGCCTCGCGGGGTGGGGCATCGGGGCGGACCGCCTGGCCTCGCTACGCAACGGCGCCGGGTTTACGGTCTACACGCCGGGATCCAACGCCGGCGTGCCGCTCAATCTGGTCGGTTCCCTGCGTGCTCCTCGCCTCGATTGGGCGCTTCATGCGGAGACGCTTCGGGACGAGATCGACGGGTTCGTCTCGGGCCTCCTCCGGATGGCGGGTGTGCGCGCCGATCCCATCTCGGATCCAGAGCACATCCTGCTGGCGAATCTGATCGAGAACGCCTGGGTGGAAGGCCGTGACCTGGACTTGCCGGGCCTGATCGGGCTCGTCATGAAACCTCCGATTCGCAAGCTCGGCGTCTTCGCGCTCGAAGACTTCTTTCCGGAGAGCGAGCGAAGCGAGCTCGCGCTCAAGTTGAACGGTCTCGTGGCCTCGCGTTCGTTCTCGAGCTGGACCGAGGGGCCACCTCTCGACATCGGGTCGCTGCTCTGAGGGGCGGGAGGTCGCCCGAATGCTTCGATCGTCCACCTGGCTCATCTCTCCGATTCCGAACGGCAGTTCGTCGTCACGCTCCTGCTGACGCGCCTGATCACCTGGATGCGGCAGCAGCCCGGCACATCGGAGCTCCGCGCCCTGCTCTACATGGACGAGATGTTCGGGTTCGCACCGCCCACGGCCGAGCCTCCCTCGAAGAGGCCTTTTCTCACGCTGTTCAAACAGGCCAGGGCGCACGGACTCGGGCTCGTGGTGGCCACGCAGAATCCCGTGGATCTGGACTACAAGGCGATGTCGAACGCGGGCACTTGGATCGTCGGCCGGCTTCAGACCGAGCGAGACAAGCTGAGGGTCCTGGAGGGACTCGAGTCGGCGTCCGGAGACGTCGACGTAGCGACCCTCGACACGCTGATCGGTGGCCTTGCCAAGCGTGTATTCCTGCTCAAGTCGGCCCGCTCACCCCAGCCCGTGCTCTTCACGTCGCGCTGGGCGATGTCCTTTCTCCGGGGAACGCTCACCCGCGAGGAGCTGACTCGACTGAAGCCCGGCATGCCCTCGATGGAGGAGTCCGAGCCCGACACGACCGGGGCGCCGGTCGCGTCGGCGGCCACGCGCGACGACGAGAGCCGAATCGCCCCCGACGTCCCGGATACGGTGCCCGTCTACTTCCTGGACGCGAGCGCGCCGTGGAGTAGGGAGATCGGTGCCGAGGCGGGGTCCGTCAGGCTGGAGCCGGCGCTCGCCGCGCGGGTCCACATGACGTTCGACGATCGCGCCGCGGGGATCGACGAGCGCGTGGAATGGGAAGCCGTCTTCTTCCCACTCGGTCAACGCTTCGATGCTTCGAGTGCGCGGGCCGTGGACTACGACGAGCGTGACCTTCGCAGTCAACCGCCAGAGGGAGCCATGTATGCGTTGACGCCGGCGCCCATCACTAAGGCGGGCTTCTTCCGCGCCGCCCAGTCGGGCCTGAGGGATCACCTCCACCGGGAGCGGAGTGTGGAGGTCTTCAGGAATAGCGCGCTCAAGCTCTATTCGAGGGTTGGAGAGGGTGCGGACGAGTTCCGCGCTCGCTGCGAGCGCGCTGCCGACGAGTGGGCGGACGCAGAGGCCGCCAAGCTCAGGGACCGTTACGAGGGGAGGATCGACCGGGTGAGGGACGCTCTGGCCACGGCAGAGCGAAGGGTCCGAGAGCTCGAGGTGGACGTCAGCTCGAGAAAGCAGCAGGAGATCGTAGCGGGTGCCGCTTGTCTGGATCCCACGACCGCGGGGCTGAGCTCCTCCGCTTTCGCTTGGTGTCGAACGTGGCTCGTCGCGTTTCGCTGGCCCGGATGGTGCGTGGGTCGAACTCGGACCCCCCGGAGGGTCGTACTGTAGCGGGAGGGGGCAGCGCGTGGCGGTCGAGTCGGCCGAGAAGGGGGGGGGACTAGTCCGTCGCGGGCGGGGTGACACTGCGCGGCCCGACCGCTCTCCCGTAGAGGCGACTCAACACGAGGAAGAGCGCGCCGAAGGCGAGAAACAGCACGATCCGCGATATCGCCGCGACCTGGGAGAGGTCGACCAAGAAGAGCTTCGCCACGACAACGGCGAGCGTGCCGAGCCCGAGCGCTCGAAGACGGCGTCGCGCCTTGGCCAGCCCCAGCACGACAACGGTCGCGCCCACGGCCCCCCAGACGAGGCTGATGAGGACCTGTCCCTGAGGCAGGGGGAGGAGCTCGCGCCAGATCCACAGCAGCATCCCCACGTAGGCGAGGAAGAGATACAGGCGGCGGTCCGATCGTAGACGGTGCGCGCACTCAGGACCGCGACAGCCAGGACACCTAAATCGAGCAGTGTCGTCCAATCGCTGCCGTGTAGTGTGCCGGCCGAGTCCAACCGCTCTGCGTACCATACGCCGACCAGGCTGCCGAGGAAGATCCCGAGCGCCAGGAGCCACTTGGCTTCGCGTCTCTGGGCCGCGAAGTGGAGAAGGACGACCTCGGCTCCAAGCGCAGCGTAGAGCCACTCGTTCGTGAGCAAGAGTGCGAGCGCGACCGTCGCGAGCGAAACGGACGTGAAGCGCTGCGCCTCTCCGTGTCCCTTACCCGCGTCGGTGCGGTCGACGGCCCATCCGGCGGCCCGCGCGAGGGCGGACGTCAGCATGAACGCCCAGCCGAACCCCGGCCTGGGGAGGTCCCAAACCGCGCAGAGGAGCCCTGTGGCCAAGAAGGGAGTGAGGATCCCCAGCACCTCGACGTGCTCGGCCGCTCGTCGGCCACCTTCGTCGGGACCGTCTGCAGCGACTCCGCGTCTCCTCGATTCGACCACCGCCCTCCATAAGGGAAGCGCCCAGAAAACCAATGCCGCGGCGAGAATGCCGACGGTCACCGCGAGCCGGTCGTCGACGCCCCCTCCGTCTCGAGCGGCAACCGAGGCGAGGTAACCGAAGGTTGCCCATCCTCCGAGGAACAGTGACCAGACGACGACCCGCCATCCCCTGCGAAGGTGGATCGTCCCGACTGCCGCGAGTAGCGCCAGGAGGTAGACCACGAGGGGAACGACGCTCGTGGCGTTGGGCGCGAGGAGGAACGGGGTCGCGAGCGCGCCGGTGATGCCTACTACGGCGAGGGTCTGCCGATCGCTGCGCAAAGCGAGGACGATCGCCAGCGCAGCGCTGCCCGCGAGCCAGGCGAAACCGACCGGGGGCGGTATTAGCTCCAGGATCTCGAGGGCGGCGAAGCCCGTTATGAAGAGTGTGGCGATGCCGCCACCCTGAAGCACGACGCCGAGGTCGGACCGCGAGCGCGCCCGGCGAGCCCCTACGACGGTCAGCCCGATCCCGATCGCAACTCCGGACAGCACGCGTACCCAGGGCGTGAGCCAGCCCTGGTCGATCGAATACCTGAAAAGAAAGACGACCCCGAGAAGGAGCAGTGCAATTCCGACCTTGTTCAGGATGGAACCATCGCGGCTCCGAGTGGGGCATTGAGGGTCGATCGACGGCTGCTCGGTCGAAGGCCCGCCACCCGCGCCGTCCTCCGCAGGCGATGCTGATGGCGGATCGAGGGTTCCTGGTGCTGCCGACGCCGGCGAGGACCCAGCGCCGGTCGATGTCGGGGGGGCTCCGTAGCCGCCTCGTCGGCCGGAGTCCGCGAGGACGCGATGCTTCGTCGCACCTCGTCGACCTGCGCCTCGAGTCTGGCGACCCGGGCCTCGAGCTCGTGGAGCGGCTCCTTCACTGCGACGCCTCGGCAGGGGGAAGTTGTAGCGATATGAGGGGCCCTGGAGCCAAGGTCAAGTTCTCAACGCACCTGCGAGACGGACCGTTCGTGCGGGTCGAGGCCTCAATTCCTTCGCAGCTTTCGATGGCGAATCCGATGCAGCTGGTCGGCTTCGGGGCCCAGGCGACGTCGGCGATCGGCCTCGTATTCCTCGTAGTTTCCTGCGAACCATACGACGCGGCTGTCGCCCTCGAAGGCCAGCGTGTGCGTCGCGATGCGGTCGAGGAACCAACGGTCGTGTGAGACGACGAGGACGCAGCCGGCAAAGCTCAACAGTGCGTCCTCGAGCGCCCGCAGCGTGTCGACGTCCAGATCATTGGTCGGCTCGTCGAGAAGGAGCACGTTTCCACCGTTCTTGATGAGCTTTGCGAGCTGGAGCCGGTTCCGTTCGCCTCCCGAGAGAACGCCGACTGGCTTCTGCTGGTCGGCGCCTCGGAAGTTGAACCAGGAAAGGTAGGCTCGGCTGCTCACCTCGGCGCGGCCGAAGTGGAGCAGATCGGCGCCGCCGGTCACCTCCTCGAAGACCGTCCTGGCTCCCCCGAGGGCGTCGCGGCTCTGGTCCACGTAGGCGAGGCGGACCGTGGATCCGAGCTCGATGCTTCCGGCGTCGGCGGTTTCTTCTCCGACGATCAAGCGGAAGAGCGTGGTCTTGCCGGCACCGTTCGGCCCGACGATTCCGACAATGGCGCCGCTCGGGACGTCGAAGCTGACGTCGTCGATGAGCAGCCGGCCCCCATAGCTCTTGCTGAGCCCCTCGGCGCGGATCACGACGTCACCGAGCCGGGGGCCCTTGGGGATGAGGATCTCGGAGCTCCGAAGCTGCTCGCGCTCGTCGGCCGCGAGCAGCTCCTCGTAGGCGCTGACCCTCGCCTTGGCCTTCGCGTGTCGCGCCCGTGGCGCCATGCGCACCCACTCGAGCTCCCGCCGCAGCGTGCGCTGGCGAGCCGACTCCTGCTTCTCTTCGATGCGAAGGCGTTCCTCCTTCTGCTCCAGCCACGAGGAGTAGTTGCCCTTCCACGGAATGCCGCGGCCTCGGTCGAGCTCCAGGATCCACTCCGCGACGTTGTCCAGGAAATAGCGATCGTGAGTGATGGCGACGACCGTGCCTTGGAATTCCCGGAGGTGGTGCTCGAGCCACGCTACTGATTCGGTGTCCAGATGGTTGGTCGGCTCGTCGAGCAGAAGCATGTCGGGCGCCTCGAGAAGGACACGGCAAAGTGCGACCCTGCGACGCTCCCCGCCCGAGAGGCTTGTGACGTCGGCATCTCCCGGAGGGAGGCGCAGCGCGTCCATGGCCATCTCCACAGTTCGGTCGAGATCCCAGGCTCCGGCCGCATCGATTCGGTCCTGCAGCTTCGCTTGTTCCTCTATGCGCGCATCCATTTCCTCATCCGATGCCACGTCTGCGAAGCGCATGCTCACCGCCTCGAACGCCGTGAGAAGATGCCGCGTGTCGCGTACCGCTTCCTCGACGTTTCCCCGCACGTCGAGATTCGGGTCGAGCCGCGGCTTCTGGGGCAAGAACGCCACCCGCGTCCCCTTGGCTGCCCAGGCTTCGCCGAGAATGTCTTCGTCGACCCCGGCCATGATCTTCAGCAGTGAGCTCTTCCCCGCGCCGTTGGGTCCGACCACTCCGATCTTGGCGCCTGGGAAAAAAGAGAGGCTTATGTCGTCCAGGACTGCCCGCCTCGGCGGAACGATCTTGCTCACCCGGTGCATGTGGTAGATGAACTTCTGCTCGCCCATGGCCGCCCCCCCCCCCCGTCCTCGTCCGTTTCTGTCTGCCGGTGGGAAGGTAAGGCGTCGGCCCGGCACCGTGAGAGCTTTGAGCCCGTCCTCGATCGGATTATCATGCACCGATGGGCGAAACGTGAGCCCGCCCCGGGGCAGTCCGCAGGGAAGACGAGGAGCGCTGCCGATGTTCCGAACGACCCGAAATGCCATCACCAGCCTGGCGATCGTACTCGCCGTATCGGGCTGTCAAACCGACTCAGTGCAGCCGGAGCCTCAGGAGGAGGAGGAGAGCGCGATCGTAATCACGTCGTCGCTCATGCGCCTGAGCGCCCCGGACGCCGATCAGGTCGGAGTGGCCGGGACGAGGTGCTCGCAACGAGGCTCGCGCCCTTTTCCAACGACCTGCTCGAGGTCGTCCTGACCCTCTGATGGCTGGAGCATCCGGTGCCGGTCCTGGAGACCGTGGACGCGCCCCGTACCGAACCTGGCTGCTCACGCTCGTGGTGGTGGCCGCGTCCCCCGTGGTCTCCGCGTGTCAGATGAGCGATCTGGAGGATGTCCCGGCGATGCGGGACGAGCTGCGAGCAAGCCTCAGCGTGAACCCCGACCCCGCGGAGGCCGGGCAGGCCCTCGCGCTCACGCTGCGTATCTGGAGCGTGCTCGACACCGCGGTTCAGGTCGAGTTCACGAGCGGCCAGAGATACGACTTCACGGTGCGCGACGACAGGGGCAGAGTGGTCTGGCGGTGGTCCGAGGGGAGAGCCTTCATCCAGGTCCTGGGCGCGGACGAGGTCGCGCCGAAGGATACTGTCTCTTACTCAGAGTCGCTCGATGAGGGTCTCCCGTCGGGTCGCTACACGGTGGAAGGCGCTCTCAACTCGGTCAGCCACCCGGCAAGGGCAGAGCGCTCGGTGGTGGTGCGGTAGCTTTAGCCATCTCCGGAGGGGTCGCGGGCCAGCGAGCGATAGTACTCCTCGACGAGCTTCCTGAAGCCGGTCGGCACCTCGTCTGACCCGGACAAGAACACGCGGTCCTCGCGCTCGCCTTCGACCTCGCGGCGCAGCGTGAACTCGACGCGCCTGAGGCTCTCTCGCAGCTCCTCTTGGAGGAGAGCGATCTGGGGTAGGTCGCGGTAGACGTTCTCGTCCTGAAGCCGACGTAATGCTTCGATAGCCTCTTCCAGATCCTGTGAATCGCGTCCTTCTTCGCGCAGTCCGTCCCTCAAGGTTTCGGCGTCGCGCATCCGCTCCAGGTACTCTCTGCGGTACTGCCGCATCTCATCCTCGGTGAAGGGCCGCGGCACGCCGCTCGTGGCACCGCCCCGCAGGCTCGGATCGTCGAGGTTCGTTCCGCCGGGCCCACCCTGAGTACCTTGCTGGCCGCCTGGATCTAAGCGGCCATCACCCTGGCCTCCCTGTCCCTGCCCCTCCTGGCCCTGCCCCTGTTGCCCTTGTTGGGACTGTTGCCCCTCCGCCCCCTGCTCTCGCTGGCCGTCTCCTTGGCCCCGCTGTCGGAGCCTGCGGTCCATGGACCCCATCCCTCTCACGAGATCCTGTGCCCGCTCGAGGTTGCGCTCCATCGCGCGCTCTTCCTGGATTCCGTCGGTAGCCTCCCCCGCCTGCTCGACGCGCCGCTGTAACTCGGCGATGTCGGTGGCGATCTGCTCCTCGAACTGCGCGGCGTACTCCTGGTCCCTCTGCGACACGACTCCTCTGGAGAAGGCGATCTTCTCCTTCAGCTTGCTTTCCTCGATGAAATCAGCGGCGTCGCCGACCCGTGAGGCGGCGTCCGGGCTGTCACGCCTGAGGTCGGCGGCGAGCTCGTCGAGCTCGCGCTCGAGACCCTCCGCCTCGCGGATCATCTCCTGCTTCCGCTCCAGAAGCTGCCGGATCTGATCGCTACGGCGAGCCTGGTCGGGCGAAAGGTCGCCCACGCCCTGCTGGACGGCGCGCTGGCTCTCGGCGAGGCGACGGGTGCGCTCCAGGGCCAGCTCGGTCGCCTCCCTGGTGCGGTCCTCCTGCGTGCGCTCCAGCCGTCGTCGGGCCTCCTCGAGCCGGTCGAGCGCAGCCGCCGTCTCCGCCAGACGACCGTTCGCGCTGCTGGCCGCAGAACGCCTCATGGCGTCGGCCGCCTCCTGGAGCCGACGTGCGGTCTCCTCCAAGCGCTGGTCACCGGACTCGCGCGCGAGCCGCTCGAGCTGACGCGCAGCCTGCTCTGTCTCCTCGGCTAGCGAGCGCTGCGCGTCGCTGGCCCCACCGGCGCCCCCGCCTTGCTGCGCAGCGCGCTGCCGCTGGCGCTCCTCTTCCTGCTGCTGCCGGCGCGCCAGCTCCTGCAGCTTCTCCATCAGCTCGTCGACCTGTTCGTCGGCTCCCTGACGCTCGCCTCGCTGAACCGTCTCGTACTGATTGCGCAGCTTGTCGAGCTCGAGCTCGAACAGGTCGGCGAGATCATCCGCGTTGGGGCCTCGACCGCCCCCCCCGCCCCCTCCACCCTGCTGGCGGCTCTGCTCCACGAAGCGCTCGTACGTCTCCTCTGCCTTCAGCAAGACACGCAGCGCGCGCTGCTCGGGCGCGAGGGCCTCGGTAAAATCTTCGCCTTGCAGGAGCTCTTCCGCTGCCTTCATGTCCTCGATGGACTCGGGCAACATTTCGGCGATCTCACGAAACCGCTCGTCCGCGTTGGTGATGCCCCGATTGAGCATCCGCTCGACCAACGTTTCTACCTGTGCACGAACACGACCTTGAGCCAGGGCGACGCTCGTCACGTTCTCACGAAACGTGGTTTCATCGGTGAGGTCGACGTCACGTCCCAGGTTGAACGTCGCTGCGATCACCTGCCGTTGAAGCTCGGAGAGGGCAGTCTCCGGACCGGCGGCCCCTCCTGCTCCGGCCCCGGGGGGTGGGCCGCTCGCTTCGGCCTGTCGGTAGTCCCGTCCGAATGGGCGTACGTTGATGAAGTAGATGTCGCTCTTGACCTCGCGGCTTCCCCCCGGCCGCGTTGTTGTCCCGCGCGGCCGCGTTGTTGTCCCGCGCGGCCGCGTTGTTGTCCCGCGCGGCCGCGTTGTTGTCCCGCGCGGCCGCGTTGTTGTCCCGCGCGGCCGCGTTGTTGTCCCGCGCGGCCGCGTTGTTGTCCCGCGCGGCCGCGTTGTTGTCCCGCGCGGCCGCGTTGTTGTCCCGCGCGGCCGCGTTGTTGTCCCGCGCGGCCGCGTTGTTGTCCCGCGCGGCCGCGTTGTTGTCCCGCGCGGCCGCGTTGTTGTCCCGCGCGGCCGCGTTGTTGTCCCGCGCGGCCGCGTTGTTGTCCCGCGCGGCCGCGTTGTTGTCCCGCGCGGCCGCGTTGTTGTCCCGCGCGGCCGCGTAATAGCTGATGACGTCGCCGGCCTCGAGCTCCCATTCCTCCAGAAAGAGCGTGCGCCCTGCCGACACCTCTCTGAGTGGCTCACCACCCGGGGAACGGTACATCGTGAGGGTCTGCTCGGGCTCGCCGTTCACGGAGTAGGCCAGCTGCACCTCGGAGATTCCGAAGTCGTCGTCGGCACGGGCCTCGAGATAGACCTCCTCGACGGGGCTGGCCGGCGTGTCGCGACCGGGCCGCTCGAATCGGATGGAAGGCGGCTGATCCGTGAGGACGTCTATGATAAACGTGGGAGACGCAGTCACCAGCGTCCCGTCGGCGGTGGCCATCTCGATCCTGTAGACGCCACGCCGGCGCACCTCCAGCTCACCGAGCAGCGCGCCCTCCGGCGTGACGACGAGCTCGATGGCTTCGGTGTCGTCGATGACGAGCCGTCCGGCCCTCGTCCGAATCGTGGGCTCGACGGTGAGCTTCACCATCGTGCCCTCGAGCGCTGCGATGTCGCCTCCATCCTCGACGACGCGCGGCTCGAGACCGGTATAGGCCGGGAAGACGTACTCGTGGTCCATGCGGTTCACGTACGGAAGGTCCTCGACCCCGATGCGGTACGTCTCCGACCGGATGCCGTCGGACTCCACGAAGTAGGAGGTCTCCTCCTGGAGGTTCAGGAGCAGCACTTCGAATCCCAGGCCGTCCTCGGTTGTGAGCATGGAAATGCGGCGGTAGTTCTCCGACCCGTCCGCACGCGTGAAGAGCGAAACGTCCTCCGAGGTGAACCCCTCGAGCCTCGCGATCACGAACTGGTCGCTTCCGCGGGCTATGGTGACGTCGCCGGGCTCGACCGCGATGGAGTACGGGCTGACCTCGTCGGCGTCCGTGGTCGGGAGCAAGAGCGCCGACACCCCGTGCCGAAGGCTCGGTGGAGCGAGGAGGAGGAACGCGAGCGCAGCCAACGCGACTGCGCTCAGGACGCCTGTCGAACGGCAAAGGCGCTGCTGCTCGATGCGGCGGCCGAACTCCACCGCCTCGGCCCTGTCGACCGCTTGCTGGACCAGCCGCTGGAGGAACTCCCCGGAGAGCCCGACACCATGGGGCGCCGCCTGCGGCTGTACTTCCATGGCCCCGAGAATGGCCGCCTCGAGTGTCGGCTCGTGCTCCTCGAGATAGAGAGCCACCTGCTGGTCACTCACTTTTCGAACCAGCGGCCGGATCACGTACCACGCAGTCAGCGCTCCCACTACGAGCCACGACGTGATGCGGAAGGCGGTGACCGCGGCCGGACTGAAGCGCAGGGCCTCCAGCCCCCACGCCGAGAGCCCGAACGCCAACAGGGCTGTCGCCGCCACGAGGCTTGTGCCCCCCATCAGGATCCGCAGGCGCCACCGCCGACGGACTTTCCGGATGATGGGCAGGATGCCTCCCGTCAGGCCGTCCCTATGCTCTCGCATGCGCCCCTCTCCTGCCCGTCGTAGCCCGAATCCGGTTCGACACGACTGTCTCCAGCATCAGAACGATGAATGCCGCCAGCAGCAGCAATCGCCAAAGGCTCTGGCGACGCTCCTGGTCCTCTTTGCGGAGCGCCTCGACGCGCGCGCTTTCTTCTCTCCCTGGGCTCCGATCACCGGTGCCCATGATGGACGTCGTGACCTCCCGGGGATCGAGTGGGGTCAGGTCGGCCTCGGCCAGATCGACGTTGACCGCAACTGCTAGCGGTCTCACTTCCGTGTTCCCCGGAGTCCGGATCTCGTAAAAACCCTGCTCCGAGAGCGCCAGGTAGTGGGGTCCGCTGCCCTCAGGTATCTCGATGCTCTCGCCCCCTGGAGAAAATGCCACCCACTCCTCCGCGGACGCCAGTGCCGTGGCCGCTTCGCCGAGTCCGGCCGTCGCCATCGCCCTCGCGTCGCTCACGTCGATAACTTGTCCAGCCACGAATGACGGCACGGCCGCGGTGCGCCCCGAGGCGTAGCGCACGAGCTGGTGGACGAACGGTAGATACACCGGTTTGAGCGCGAGGTCGTTCCAGAACGCGTCTAGCGTGGACGTCCACAGGAGCACGCGACCCTCGCCGTAGCGCTTCTCGGCGAGGGCAACCGATCCGTCGTCGAAACGAGCAAGCACCGTAACGTCCTCCCGGGCCGTCACGTTAAGAGGTCGGGCTCGGAGGAAGCGGGCAGCGGTGAAGTCTCCGCCGCGCGGCCCGGAGAAAACCTCGAAGACCGGATGGCCGTAGTCGAGGTTGCCGAGTTGGGCGCCGCGCCCCTCCTCCCGGTCACTGACCGACCCGATCACGCCCGGGAGGAGGGAATCCTGCTCGGCCGGCCAGGAGCTCTGCTCGCCGAGCGCTACCACGAGGCCTCCTCCCGCTTCCACGAAGGTCGCGAGCGCCCGCCCCGCCGAGCCGCCGGGATAGGGTCGGTCGTGCAGAATCACGACGTGGCGGCCGACGAGGTCCTCGGCCGTAGGTCCATTCGTCCTCGACGTGACGTCGAAGTCCGATTCCTCGCTGATCTCGAGGGCGCTGCTCAGATACAGCGTCGACCGGGCCGCGTTCGCCGCATTGCCCGAAGTGCCTACCAAGAGGACCGAGGTGGCCTCGCCAGGGCTGACGACGAAGTGGTGCTCATTGTCCTGCGCGAGTAGATCGGGCTCGATCCGAATCGTTCCGCGCGCGTGCGTCTCCGAAATCGTGAAGGGTTGAAACGCGACCTGCGCGGCCCCGGCCTCGGAAAGGGTGATCTCCTGACGCTGCAGCTCCCTCCCGTCCACCTCGAGGGTCGCCTCGACGGTTCGGACGCCCGCACCGCCGACTCGTGTCACGCGTGCCGTGGGCGAGACGCGCTCGTTTCCGGAGAAGACTTGCCGCGTGAGGGTAACGCCGGCGATCGCGAGGTTCTCGGGTGGCTGCCCGGCGAGCGGGATCGGGGTGACGACGCTGCCCACCGGTAGACTGACGCCTTCCTCGCCCGTCCACCCTGGGCGCTGGAAATCGCTGATGAGGACCAGCTCGCCCGATGGGAGCTCAGATTCGTCGAGGATGGTCTCGGCGAGCTTCAGGCCCGGACCGTAGCTGGTGGCCTCCGAGCTCACGCGGATCGTGTCGAGCGCGCCACGCAGACGCACGCGGTCTCCCGTGGATCGGGCGAGCACCGACGCCGAGCGTGCGAACAGCACTAGGCTCGCGCGGTCGAGCGGTCCTAGCTCGTCGATGACTCCCTGCGCTGCAGCTACCCCACGCTCCCAGTGATCTCCGACGCCCATCGAATAGGACTGGTCGAGCAGAATCACGACCTCACGCGGACCCGACGCGGCACCCGCATCGCTCTCGCGGACGAAGAAGGGACGTGCGAACGCAGCGACCAGCAACGCGACTGCCAACGCCCGCATCAGGAGCAGCACCCAATGGTGGATCTGACGGCGGCTCTCCGCCTTGTACGGAACCTTTTCGAGAAACATCAGGGAGGGAAAGCGCAGGATCTTGGCCCGTTGCCTACGGGTGAGGTGCACCAGTACCGGGATCACGATCGCGGCGAGCCCAACCAGGAAAGCCGGAACCAGGAAAGCGAGAGGAGGCATCAGCGTGCACGGCTCCTCTTCTGGCGGATCGTCAGATAGCGGAACAGCGCATGGTCCAGCGGCTCGGACGTGTCCAAGAGCACGTAGTCGATGCGGTCGGCGCTGACTCGCCGCTCCAGCTCGGCGACGTGGTGCGCGACCAGCGTTTTGTATCCCTCGCGAAGGCTCTTCGGAACCACCGGGATCTGATCGCCGGTTTCGAGATCCTCGAAGCTCGAAGCGTCTTCGAAGGGAAACTCGAGCTCGGCCCTGTCGAGCACGTGGAAGACGACGACGTCGTGACCCCGTCCGCGGACGAGGCGAAGGGCATCCACGACCGACTCGACCTCCTCGTAGAAGTCACTAATGACAGCCAGGATGCCGCGGCGCGCAAAAATCTCAGCACAGCGTCGCATCGGCGCGTGTAACGAGCCCGGCCGGGTCGCCTCGGCCCTGTCGAGGGTGTGAAGGACAAGGTCGAGATTGCGGACCGAGCTCGGCACGTAGTCCACCACGTCGTCGTCGAAGGTCACCAGACCGACCCGGTCACGCTGTTGCCTCGAGAAGTACGTGAGGCACGCCGCGACGAAGCGCGCGTAATCGAGCTTGGTCAGGTCGCCGCTTCCGTAGCTCATCGATCCGGAGATGTCCAGAAGCACCGAGAAGGAGGCGTTCGTCTCGGCCTCGTACTGCTTGACGTAGTGACGGTCGGTCCTGGCGAAGAGCCGCCAGTCGATGTTGCGGATGTCGTCACCGGGCATGTACGCGCGATGCTCCGCAAAATCGAGCGAGAGGCCGAGATAGGGCGAGCGGTGTAGGCCGGCCACGAAGCCGTCCACGACGGTGCGCGCCAGCAGCTCCAGGTTGTCGATCCGAGCGAGTACGGCGGGATCGAGAAACTGGGCGCCGGAGATGGCAGCCCGGGCACGTGCGTGGTGCGGCATCGCCTCGGCCCCTACATCCCCGAGCTTGGCTCGGGAACCACCTCCAGCAGCTGGTCGACGAGCTGCCCGGTCGTCATGCCTTCGCTCTCCGCGTGGAAGTTGGTGAGGACGCGGTGGCGCAGGACCGGATGCGCCAAGGCACGGACGTCGTCGAAGCTCGGGGTGAAGCGACCCTGCGTCAGCGCGCGGGCTTTCGCGCCCAGGATCAGGTACTGCGCCGCACGCACCGAAGCTCCGTAGGCGATCCACTTGCTGACGAACTCCGGGGAATCTCCGTTCGGGCTCGGCCGACTCGTGCGCGCGAGCGCCACCGCGTAGCGAAGTACGGGCTCCGGCGCAGGCACCTTCCTGACCAGCTTCTGGAAAGCGATGAGATCGGGACCGGTCACCTTGTGGCTGAACTCCGGATCCTGAATTCCCGTGGTGTTGCGGACGACCTCGAGCTCCTCCTCCTCCGACAGGTGGTCGATGACGATCTCGAACATGAAACGGTCGAGCTGCGCTTCCGGAAGGGGATACGTGCCCTCGAGCTCGATCGGGTTCTGGGTCGCGAACACGTAGAAGGGCTCGTCGAGCTCATACGTCGTTCCCTGGACGGTGACCTGATGCTCCTGCATCGCTTCGAGGAGAGCGGCCTGCGTCTTTGGCGGCGTCCGATTGATCTCGTCCGCCAACACGATGTTGGCGAAGATAGGCCCGGGCTCGAAGACCATCCCCCTGTGCCCGGTGTCCGGGTCTTCCTGGATGATGTCGGTGCCCGTGATATCGGACGGCATCAGGTCTGGGGTGAACTGGATGCGGCTGAACCGCAGGTCCAGCACTCGAGCGATGGTGTGGATCAGCAGCGTCTTGGCGAGCCCGGGAACACCCACGAGTAGGCTGTTGCCCCCGACGAACAGGGACAACAGGACCTGTTCGATGACGTCCTCCTGGCCCACGATGAGCTTCCTCAGCTCGTCGATGATCTGTTGGCGGCCTTCCTTCATGCGGTCGGCCAGCTCGGCGTCATCGCGCTGGTCGAGACCAGCGACGTTCTGTTCCTCCATTCGATGTACCTCTTTGCGGTCCCGGACCGGGCCCGTGGCTGGGACGGCTGGGCCGTCAGTGGGTCATGGCGTACACGATGTAGTTGACGCCGAACTTGTACGCGTCATTGCTGAGGTCGATCGGATAGTAGCCCAGGTCTGAGAACTCCCAGTACTCGGCGTGGTCGTTGTTGTAGTTGAGGATCACCAACAGCCGCTTCGACGGGTCGTTGTCCTCGAAGACGCCGAGGTAGATGGGCGGGTATCCACCGTAGGGTGGCGTGAGGTCCTCCGGGTTCTCGATACGGAAGAACGAGTCGAAGATCTCGTGATGGTCCTCGACCGGAAGAAGCTGGGCCCAGGGCAGCGCGCGCCGCAGGTGGAGGTCGAAGTTGTTGAGCTCCCGTTCCCCGCGGAAATCGTCCACGATCAAGAAGCCACCTTTGGTGAGGAAGTCGCCCAGGCCCCGGATCTCCTGTTCCGTCGGGGACCAGAACCCCACCTCCACGATGTATGCGATCGGGTAGCGGAACAGCTCGGGGTCGTCCAGCTCGATCGCGATCCCACCCTGGTACGGGTCCACATACGAGACCTCGCCCAGGATCCTCGCGAAGTTTCGTTCTGCCCGTGGCGTGTCGTGCGCCCAGGGCGGCTCACCCCGGCTTCCCCGTCCGAAGCGCCCGAATCCGCGCATGCCCCCGGCCGCCTCGAACCGGATTCGTGCGAACGTGAAACGTCCGTCGTAGGGTGGCCCATCCGGATCGGGGACCGGACCGGACGCCGCGGCGCTCGCGAGCGCAAGAGCAACGAGCAGGGGGCGCCTCACGAGCCGTTCCCGCGGATGCGCAGCAGGAGCTCCAGCGCATCGTCGTAGCTGGGTGCGATCTCGAGCGCCTGGAGCACGCGTTCGCGCGCAGCCTCGCGGTTCCCGTCCTGTAGGTGCGCCTCCGCTAGCCGGTAGAGCGCCTGGGCCCTGTCCGCAGGATCCAGCGCCAGGACAGCGGTCCTCTCGCGGACTACGCCACGGTTGTCGCCGATCTCCTCGTAGAGAGCGGCCAGGTCTTCGTGCACCTCGGGATCGTACGGGTAGACCTCCAAGGACTTGGCGAGCGCAGCGGCCTCTCCGTCGAGGTCGCGGAGGAGCCGGCGCGTGGCGGCTTCCTCCAGGCGCTCCGCATACGCCGTCTCCGACCGCTCGCCAAGCGCATGGAGAGCGGCGGCGGCTCGATCCAATTCGCCGCGGTCGCGGTGGATGCGCGCCAGGTAGAGGTACGGGCTGCCGGGTCCCCCATAGCCGGGGAACAGGCGAAGTGCTTCGCGGAGCTGCTCTTCGGCCTCGTCGCTGCGACCGGCCTCGAAAAGGGCCCTCCCGAAGGAAAGCCGACCCAGGTAGTCTCCCGGATGGCTCCTCACCCGCTGCTGCAGCACCTCGAGCGGCGCGCCTGGCGGTAGCGGCTCCGCAACCTGGGCAACC
This sequence comes from Longimicrobiales bacterium, assembly GCA_965249195.1. Taxonomy (GTDB): domain Bacteria; phylum Gemmatimonadota; class Gemmatimonadetes; order Longimicrobiales; family Gaopeijiaceae; genus CBDFLM01. The sequence continues at coordinate 529,661 of CBDFLM010000013.1, read as the reverse complement.
GCGGCGAGCTCGTCCGCGAAGCGCGACCTCAGGTAGGCGTCGAACTCGGCGTCGAGGGCCTCGGCGCTCATCCCCAGCACGCTGTCGAAGAGCTCCCCCGTGTCGTGACCCTCTGCGTATCCTGTGAGCATGTGCAGGATCGCTTCGATACCGTGACGCTCCTCGATCATCTGGAAGACGAGCGACGCCTGCAGGTAGGAGAACACGACTTGTTCGGGGTAGTCCGGGCGGACGAAGCCGCGATTGAGCTCGCTCACCGGGTGCAGACGCCCGGTTTGGTAGGCTTGCAGGAAACCGACCGACGGCTTGTGCCCCCAACGGCTGCGAGCAGTACGCTGCTCGTGCACCGCGAGGCCCTCGGAGAACCAGCGGGGCACACGGTGCCGTGTGATCGCCAGGTGAAAGGTGTGGGCCAGCTCGTGCCAGAGCGTGGATGCCCAGTTGAATTCACCGGGCGTCCGGGCGGAGGGGGAGTCCATCACCATGACGCCGCCGAAGCTCACGCCGAGGGCGCCCAGGCCCGTGAGCCCGAGGGTGCGCACCGAAAAGTCTCCGTGGCTCGGGAAGATCTCGACGCGAACGGGCGTGGGTGGCTCGGTGCGGTAGCGCTGCGTGAGCGCGGCGAACGCCTCCTCGGCGATCGCCGAGACGTACGGTGCCAGGAGCTCGGATTCCTGCCCATGAAGGAAGAGCTCGAAATGAGGAGTGCGGACGGTGCGGAAACGATCGAAGGTGTCGGTGAGCTCGAGGGTGTTGAACAGCCATACGTTGTGCGGGTCGCCGTCGAAGGCGCGCGTGACGTTGGCCGTCCCCTCCTCGATGCGTCCCACTCGGAGCTGGTTGATGCCGAGGATGCCCCATCCCCACCAGGACGTCGAATCCAGAGCCACGGCTTGGGCGGCCAGGTCCACCGCGTCCAGATACCTACGGTTGTCGACGGCCAGCTCGGCTACGGTGTTGAAGAGGTCCGGATAGCTGGGGTTGAGAGCGAGCGCCCGGTCCCGTGCGGCACGGTATGCGGCGTCGTTCTCTCCGAGAAAATGGACCGCCGCCAACATGGCCAGCGCCTCGAGCGAGGACGGGTTCGCTTCCAGCGTGCGCTCGACCTCCGCCAGCGCTGAGTTGAACTCCTCGAGCTTGAGATGTAGTCGGGCGAGAAACGTGCGCGCGCCGACGTGTTGCGGGTTCGTTTCCAGGGCGGCCCGCACTCCGACCATGGCTTCGGCCTGTTTCCCATCGAAATCCTGCACCCGAGCCTTTCCGAGAAGGGCGTCCGGGTGTCGAGGATTGCGGCCCAGCACACGGTCGAACGACGCGTGCGCTTCGGGCGCATTGTATTTGGCCAGGAAGAGATCGCCCGCCAGAAGGGTTGGTCTCGGATCGCGCGGGGCCACCTGGGCGGCTTCGTCGTAAGCCCTGAGCGCGTCCTGGACGAGCGCGGGGTCGCGTGCGCTCAGGTACCGAACGGCCTCGCCCACCGCCATCAGATCAGCTGCGCCGAGGCGGTCCGTCCCATTGTAGAGGTCGACGAACGAGTCGAAGAGCTCCAGCGCGCGATCTCGCTCGCCGCGGTCCCAGTAGAGCTTGCCGAGCTGGAGAAGCGCGACGTTGCGGTCGGCCGTACCCGTGTCGAGCGCGCGCTTCAGCTCCGCCTCGGCTTCCGCCCGCCGACCCTGCAGTAGGAGGACCTCCCCGAGGGTCGCTGCAACGGCTACCGGGGCCACGCCCGTTCCCGGGTCGCGAAGCGTCCGCTCGGCTTCGTCGAGGCGACCGAGCTCGGCCAGAAGGCGGGCGCGCTCTTGGTGGACGACAGCGGGCACGTCGCCGAGCGACGCGAGCTCGGCGTAGAGCCGGACCGCGTCCTCGTACTCCCCGGTGTTCCAAGCTTGGCGAGCCGAGGCCGGGTCTTGGGCTCGCGTGCCGGCCGCGAACGTGAGGAGCGTGACCAACGCGAGTGCGACGCAATCCGCCCCGAGCGTTGACCCGCGAAGCGTCGGTCGGCACATCAGCGACCGCCGCCGCCGAGCTCGCGGATCTCGCGGTTGATGAGCGCGAGCTCCACGAGCAACGTCTCCAACTGCGTCTGATAATCACCGTCCGGCAGGTCCTGCCTCATGGCCCGCAGCGCGGCGACCTGGCCCTCGAGATCGGCCTGCTTTTCGTACAGCGAACGAAGAACGGGATCGTCCGTCTCCGCGATTGCGGCAGCCACGGCGGAGCCCGACGCACCGATGACGAACGCGCTCGCCAAGCGGCCGTCGGCCGTCTCGCTGCCCGGTTCCTCGCTGCCCTCTCCATCGCCGTCGTCGTCTAACAAAGCGTGCTCGGTGAGGATGAGATTCTCGTCTTCGTAGTGCCGCTGGATCTCCCTGGTCGTGTAGTCGAAGGCTTCGAGCAGCGAGACGAGGCCGTCCTTGTCCAGGTCGCCGTCGTCGCCCTCGAGCGCCTGGACGAAGAACCGGGCGAACACCGTTTCGTTGCGCTCCTGGGCAGTGCGCGTTGCGGTCACGATCGCCCGTCGCGGACCCGAAAGAGCCGGTACGAAAGTGGCGCTCGCGCTGGCTGTGTTGACGACCGCCACTTGCTGCGTCGGGAAGGCGTCCAGCGCGACGGCGAGATCCTCGGGGGCCAGATCGGGGCCCGGAAGGTTGAATCTGGCTTCCTGACCCTGGCTCGTCCCGTGACCGACGAGCACGATGATGATTCGATCTTCCGGGGCGGCGTCGGCAGCGAATCGCGCGAGCGCGGCCTCCATCATCTCCTTCGTGGAACGGTCCCCGATTCGAGCCGGATCGTCGCTGGGTTTCTCGCCGAGGTATACGACCCGGTCGGCCGGCACTCGGTAGCGCTCCACGAACGCATCGCGGAGCCGCCCCCCCCATTCCTGAAATAGCGCGCGGTGCGGGGCGTCACCGCCGATCCCCGCCACGATGAGAACGCGCGCCTCCTGCGCGGCGCCGCTACTCGCCGTCACCAAGACCGCGGCCGTGATGATGGCGGCGAGCCTCCTCACACCAGCCCCTTCATGCGCCGGAACGCCCATTCGCTCCCGACCAGCGCCAGTAGGAGGAGGAACAGAATCGGCATGTCCCAGATGTCGCGCTCCTCCACCAACGTGACGCCGCGTCCGGTGTAACGAAGATCCTCGGGTAGGCTGGATACGGTTTCCGGCGTGTAGTATCGTCCGCCCGTCTCTTGCGCGAGGCGCTCGAGAACCTGCCGTCTCTGCGCCGCATCGAAGTACTCCCCGTCCGAAGGGCCGACGTCGACCTGGATGGCGTCGGTGCCGATCACGTGTTCGTCGCGGACGGCCTCGATGCGGACGTCGTGCGGGCCGCGAAGGGAGGGCTGGAACGACGCGGCGTACTCTCCGTCGCGCTCGAGCGTCCACTCCATCGGTAGGATCTGCTGCGTACCGTCCGGGGCGGTGACGACGGCCGTCACGATGGCGTCGTTCACCTCGATATACGTCGAGTCGTTCACCTCGGTGAGGACGCGGACGCTCTCGCCCACCTCCACCCGCTCGCGGTCCGGTTGAGTCACCACGTGCTCCGGAACGCCGTCCACGAGCCAGCGCAAAAGCTGCCGCCAGAACGTCTCGTGGGTCTGGTCCTCGAGGGCCACGTCTGCGTGCATCTGCCAGATCCACGAATCCTGGATCGGCAAGGCGAGCACCTTGCCACGGCCGTACCGGTGGTGCGCGAGCACCACGCGTTCCTCGCCGCCGCCGTCTCCGCTCAGCAGCACCGTGGCGCCCGGCTTCACGCGCACGATTCGGTTCAGGGAGGAAAGAGGTGGCAGACTGTCCCAACGATCCAGACTGGCCTCCTCGCCAGGAAGAATCTGCGTTGCAGGGTGGTTCAGGCCGGCCGGGGTCGGGCGTACCTGGACCTCCACGAACGCGGCGCGGGGATCGGTGGCTGCTGGCTCCAAGAGGACGGGTAGCGCTTCCGCGAGGGGGGTCCCGTCATAGCCACCCTCCGCCAGCGCGTTCCTGCCGCCCAGAACGAGAAGACCGCCCCCGCGTTGACTCACGAAGTCGGTAATCATGGAGAGCTGATCATGCGAGAAGTAACTGGCTTCCACGCTGCCCAGAATGAGACCCCGGTATTTGAAAAGCTCCTCCCGCGTGCGCGGAAACCCCGAGAGGAGCTCGGTGGAGTCGTCTACGGCGAGGCGCAGGTATTTGTTCTCCGCCGTACGTTGGAGGACGACGAGCTGGAGGTGCTCGTCGTCCTGCACCGCGCGTCTCAAGAACCCGACCTCGAACCTCGGCTCGCCTTCGAAATAAAGAATCTTTTCGCGTTCGTCACGAACCTCGACGAGGAGCGTGCGCACGTTGTTGCGCGCGACCCGCTCACCCTCCTGAACGGGCACCCGGAAGCTCAAACGGCGGGGGCCCGCCTCCTCCATGGTAAAGCGCACTCTCACGACAGTGGGTTCGCCTGCGTCGGGCAGCACGACATCACGACTCGTGAGGATTCGCGATTCGTCCTCGACGAGAAGAGGGACTGTACGGCCCTCGAGGCCCCGGGCGGTGATCACCACGTCGAGAACGAGCGAGGTGCCCGTGAGAACGGCGCGCGGAGCGTCCGCACGGTCGACCTGGATGTCGGGCGAGAGGAGCTCCTCGCCGAGGCCGACGCTGAACACGGGCACCGAGGCCGCTTGTAGCGGCACGAGGGACTGCGCCAGAGGAACTCCCGAGTTGTCCGCTCCATCGCTCACGACCACCAGTCCGGAGAGCGGCACACTGGAGAGGTCTTCCTGCGCGCGGCGGAGCGCCGCTCCCATGTCGGTCCGGGTGCCGTCGAAAGTGAGCTCCTCGATGCCGCTCACCCGCGATGCGTCGGACGAAAAGCGGAAGTAGCGAAGAGCGAAGCGCTCCTCGAGTGCCTCCACGAGCTCGTTGTCCTCCGTCCCGAACGTTTGGCGCACCCAATCGGCGCGCGTGGTACCGGACTCGTCGGCGAGGGTCATGCTTCGCGAATCGTCGACGACGACGCCGACGAAATTGCGCTGAGGCACCACCGACGTGAGTACGAGAGTCGGTTGGAACAAGCAGAAGAGCAGCACGCCCAGGGCCGCGATCCTGAGTCCCGCCATTACGCCTCGTTCCACCGCAGTCGCGCGCCCGCCGGCGCGGGCATAGGTGATGATACCCACTGCGGCTGCGCCGCCACCGAGAGCGAGCGCCCAGAGCAGCGGCCACGGGGCCTGAAAAACGATCTCCCCCTCCTGAAACAGGAGAGGGCGATACTTGAACAGGAAGCTGAAGAGGCGTTCCATCACGTATCGACGGTCGACACCGCCGCGGTCAGTGGCTCATGGCGTAAATGATCAAGTTCACGCCCATCTCATAGGCGAAGGTCGAACGATCCAGCGGGTAGTAGGGGTTCTCAGCCCATTCCCAGGCATCGCCCAGATCGGTGTCGAAGTTGATGACGACCATGAGCCGTCCCTTCTCGTCGAACATGGCTTTGACCACCGCGTCTCCGCCGCTCTCCGAGTAGTATCTCGGATTCCCCGTGCTCCCGTTGCCGATGTTGGGGACCTGCTTGATTTCCTCGATGTTGTAGAACGTGCTGAACAGCGAGTGGCTCATCGGGAGGTCGACGATGGGGTATTCCGGCAGTGCGCGCGTCATCTCGTACTCGAAGTTGGCCCATTGGTAGGGACCCCAGAAATCGTCGATGATCAGGAAGCCTCCGGCGGCCAGGTAGTCACGCAGCCCCTGGATCTCGCGGTCCGTCAGGCGCATGCTGCCAACCTCGAGGGCGTAGAGAAAAGGGAAGCGGCGCACGTTGGGATCGGAGAGCGAGATGGCGTTTTCCCAGTCGTATGCGTCGAGATTCGCGAGACGCTTCACGACGACGATGAACTGGCGGTCGGCCTTCGGGTAATCGGTCGCCCACCGGCCACCCCTTCCTCTGCGGCCGTACCCGAAGCGACTGCCCCCGCCGGACGAGTAGATGGCACGTGTGAAATAAAATTCGTGGAATACCTCGGGAGGTTGCTGCAGCAGGGTCTCGATCGCCGGGAACAGCTCCTTCGGCGGCGCGTGGAATCGGGCGCCGGGTCGGGACAGCGGGGGCAGCGTCGAAGCCTGCGCCGGGCTCCCGACTGCCGGCTCTCGGGACGCAACCAGGGAAGACGCAAGCGTGAAGCCGGCCGACAGGCCGACCACCACGATCGCTGACTTGAACACTAGCCGCATGGTCGCTCCCGAGCGCGGAGCTCGAACGCCACCTCCCCGGTCGTCTTCAGCCGAACAGTGCCAGCTGGGACCACCCGCGATCCACCGGCCTCCCGGGCAGGGGGAAAGGCCTCATTCTTGCGCGGGGGCCACCATTTGTCTACGACGCCGTGGAGGGAAGGTTCCTGGGAGAGAGGGACAGCCGTGGAATCACGAGCAAGTGCGCCGCTGCGTCGGCGTCATGTTCGGACGCAGCGAGGCCGTTGGCCTCCGCGCCAATAACCGATCCCAGACAAGGAGCGAGCATGGCTCACAAGACGATCGAGGTGTCGAGGGGCGTTACGATTCGTGACTTCCTCATCTTCCAGCTCAAGCTGATCCTGGACGGCCTGAAGGACGTCTTTTTGTTCAATGTCTCCATATTCGCCTTAATCCTCGACCTAGTGCGGGGAGGTGGGCGCAAGCCTCGATACTTCTATTCGCTGCTTCGCATCAGCGAGCGCTTCGACCTGTGGCTCAATTTGAACGGCGCCGTCGAGCGCATGGAGTCCGGCAGCGGTGCCGACGGGCTGTTCGGAGCGAGCGAGGCTGGAGCCGACACATTGCTCGGGAAGATCGAGCAGGCGGTGCGCGGGGGGGACGAAGGGCGGAAGCAGCGCGAGACGGAAACGGACTCTGCGGAGCCCCCGCGGTCATCGCGCGGGGACCACTCTACATGAGACCCTCTTCGACCAGACTCATCAGGTCCCGAGCGTAGTCCTCCCGGCTGGTCTCCATCCGAAACATCAGCCGCGACAGTCCGTCCGCGGCGAAGGCGACGACCCAGGACGCGTGCCCGACGAGGTACTCCGTCCCGCCCATCTCGTGCTCGCCGTGCGGCAAATCGATGGTCGACGCCGGCAGCATGAGGCTCGCTTCGGCAGTGTGCACCTCTTCGAGAGGGCCTCGGAGCCCGACGAAGTCGGGGTGGATCGATGAGAGCCAGGTCCTCAGCCGCTCTGCCGTGTCCCGCTCCGGATCGGTGGTGACGAAGACGACACGGACGGACCTCACAGTCTGCGGTGGGAGGTCGCCCAGCGCCGCCGCGATCTTGGCCATCTGAAGCGGACAGACGTCGGGACAATGGGTGTAGCCGAAGAAGAGAAGCGTCACTACGCCCCGCGTCTCGACCCCCAGGTCGTAGGGCTGGCCGTACTGATTCGTGAAGGAGAGATCGGGCTTGGCCAGAGGCCGAGGCAGAACGAGGCCGGACCATCGGTCCCCATCGCCCTCAGGCGAGGGCCCGCAAGCGCCCAGCAGGACGAGGGCGGAGACGGTTACTGCGACGCAGCCTTTGATGAGCGACGGTTTCAATTCGACGTTCCGGCGTCCGGGTCACGGTGTCCCGTAGTGTGCGGGCCATCGTACGCCGGGCGGGGCGCTCCGTTCCGGGAACTTCGCGGTGCGCACGCACTAGTCCCTCAGCATGGCCTTCGCCTTCGCCAAGCCCGTCGACCGCCGCGGTCGGGAACTGCCGCCCTTCCGGGAGCGCGTGCAGGCGCTCCGGCTCGTTCCGCGCTTCCTCGCGATGGTCTGGAGCACCAAGCCGTCCTACGGAGCGGGTATTTTGGTGTTCCGAGTCATGGGCGCGTTCGGGCCACTGGCGATGCTGTGGATCGCCAAGCTCATCATCGACGGCGTCGTAGCCAACATCGGATCCGCCGATCCCGATTGGAGAGGCTTGTTCACGCTGGTCGCGCTCGAGCTCGCGCTGGCGCTCGTGCTCGAGACGATGCGCCGAGCGACCAGCCTCCTCGAGAGCCTCCTCGGCGACCTGTTCGCCAACGAGATGAGCGTTCGTCTCATGCGTCACGCAGCCACCCTCGACCTCGAGCACTTCGAGGACCCGGATTTCTACGACCGCCTTCAGCGAGCTCGCCGCCAGACGATGGGTCGCGTGGCGCTCCTCGGCACCTTGCTTCAGATCGGGCAGCAGGCGCTCACCCTGCTCACGCTTCTGGCCGCGTTGGTGGCGTACAACGTGTGGCTGCTGGTCATTCTTGTCGTGGCCATTCTGCCCTCGTTCCTCGGCGAGACGCATTACGCGGGCATCACCTACTCGCTCATGTTCCGTTGGACGCCGGAACGGCGGGAGCTCGACTATCTGCGCTACGTCGCCGCCAGCGACGCCACCGCGAAAGAGGTCAAGCTCTTCGGGTTGTCCGACTTCTTCATCGACCGATATGCGCAGCTCGCGGATCGCTACTATCGGGCCAATCGAGCGGTGGCGGTGAAGCGAGCCACGACCGGCACGATACTTACGGGCTTGTCCACGCTCGCTTACTACGGTGCGGTGGCCTTCATCGTCGTACAGGCCGTGGCGGGGCTCATCAGCATAGGCACCCTGACCTTTCTCATGGGCTCGTTCGACCGGAGCCGGGGGCTGATCTCGGGTGTGCTAGTCCAATCCGCCAGCGTCTACGAACAGAGTCTCTTCCTGGGAGACCTGTTCACGTTCCTGGAGATGGAGCCACGTACGGCGAGCCCCGCCGACGCGAGGGTGGTTCCGCGTCCGTTCGCGCAGGGGTTCGTATTCGAGGACGTGGATTTCCGCTATCCCGGGCGCGAAGATTGGGCGCTGCGTCACGTGTCCTTCGAGCTGGGGCCCGACGAGCGGATCGGCCTGGTCGGGGAGAACGGAGCCGGCAAGACTACGTTGGTCAAGCTGTTGACACGCCTGTACGACCCGACCGAGGGGCGGATCCTGCTGGACGGAGTGGACCTGCGCGCGTACGATTTGGAGGCGCTGCGCAGGGATGTGGGGGTGATCTTCCAGGACTTCGTCCGCTACGATCTGCGAGCCCGAGACAATATCGCGGTCGGTTGTATCGATGCGCTCGCGGACGAGACCCGGATTCGGGAGTCTGCCCGCAAGAGTCTCGCCGCCGATGTGATCGATGGGCTGGAGCATGGCTTCGACCACATGCTCGGGAGGCGCTTCGAGGGGGGTGCCGATCTCTCGGGTGGGGAGTGGCAAAAGGTTGCGTTAGCGAGGGCCTACATGCGCGACGCACAGGTTCTGATCCTGGACGAGCCTACCGCCTCGCTCGACGCACGAGCCGAATACGAGGTGTTCCAGAGTTTCAGCGAGCTCACGGCCGGCCGCATGGCGGTGTTGATATCACATCGCTTCTCCACCGTGCGGATGGCTGACCGCATACTGGTGCTCGACGGGGGTCGGGTCCTCGAAGACGGCAGCCACGAAGCACTGCTGGACGTCGGCGGCCGCTACGCGGAGCTCTTCGGCCTCCAGGCGGCCGGTTACCGGTAGCTGCGCTCCGCGCGTGCTCTGGCGCGCCCTTACCCTTCGGCAACCTCGTCTACGCGTACCGACTCCATCACGACATCCTCGTGAGGACGATCGCCGGTACCCGTGGGGGTCTGCCCTATCGCGCGCACCACGTCCACTCCTGATACCACCTTGCCGAACACGGCGTGTTTGTCATCGAGCCACGGCGTGGCAACGAGCGTGATAAAGAATTGAGAGCCTCCGGTGCCAGGGCCGGAATTGGCCATGGAGAGGATACCTTCGGAGTCGTGCCGGAGCTCGGCGCTGAACTCATCGGGGATCGTGTAGCCGGGCCCACCCCTTCCAGTGCCCGTCGGGTCCCCGCCCTGGATCATGAAGCCGGCGATGACGCGATGGAAGATCACCCCGTCGTAGTATCCCTTCCTGGCGAGCTCGATGAAGTTTCCCGCCGTCCGCGGCACCTGTTCTTCAAACAGCTCGATCTGGAAGGTCCCCCGGTTCGTCTCGATGGTGGCGGCCGGGTTGGCCATGCGGGTCTCTCCCGAGGCAAGGGTTGTGGGGCTGAGCCGCCGCACACCGTCGTGAACGGCGTGGGATGCGGCGGCGGACGGCAGCGGCGGACGGCAGTGTAGACGGGTCGGGCGTCGCGGTCCAGTGCCCCTCGACGCCTTACTGCAGTCAGCGAGCTTTGTCGAGGACCACACGCCGACGACATCGTTCGCATGAGAGTCGCACGCGGTGCCTCACGTAGGACACGTCGTCGCGGGGCTCTACGTCGCTGCGCTCCATGTCGGAGCCGCAGCGTGGACAAGAAGGCGTCTCTCCCTGGCGAAGCGTATGCATCATGCGTAGCTCCTCCCGGGGCGTGTAGTTGGCGGTCGCCATGTTGCTCCAGGTATCCCGAGCACCCGTCGGCCGCTCCGCGCGCCGTTGCGAAGGTGAGCACGGACGGAAGGGTAGCGGTCGCGAAATCGCTCGGAAATGACGGTCGACTGCGTCGGTCGTCAAGGAGCTGGGAATCGCCGGGGCTCGCGCGAAAGTTAGCCCGAGATCCTCCGGCCGGGTGCGGCGGTGGAAGAGTCCAAAGAAACGTGCCCTGGGGCGGGTTTCACCGTATTGCAGCTCGCGACTCTCCGTGCTAAGCTCCCCGCCCCGTCAACCCGGAGACGGACCGGCCAGCGCGTGGGCAAGGACGCCATCGAGATCGAGGGGACCGTGAGCGAGGTCCTCCCCAACGCAACGTTCCGGGTGGAGCTGGAGAACGGGCACGACGTGCTCGCCTACCTCTCCGGTAAGATGCGGAAAAACTACATTCGCGTGCTCGAGGGTGATCGCGTGAAGGTGGAGCTTTCCCCTTACGACCTTTCCCGCGGCCGGCTCACGTACCGCTATAAGTAGCGACCCTCGGGCGGAGCCCGACCCTCGTGGCCATCGGCTCGCCCCACCCCTCACAGCATGTTCTCCGGCGTACTCGCCGGCCGCGGAGGTCGGCACCGAACGCGGAGGATCACCGCGATGGTCTCTCGACTGCCCCCGCCACCTCTGCTGGGTGACAGCGCGGAGATGCGCCGGCTGAGGACGTTCGTCCTGAAGGCCGCCAAGGTGGAGGTTCCAGTCTTGCTCGTCGGGGAGACAGGCACGGGAAAGAGCCACGTGGCACGCGTCATCCACTCCCGTAGCGCACGATCGAACCATCCTTTCGTCGGTGTAAACTGCGCGGGCGTGCCCGAAAGCCTCTTCGAGTCGGAGTTCTTCGGGCACGAGAGGGGCTCTTTCACAGGGGCCACGGACGCCCGCCAGGGATTTTTCGCGCTTGCGAGCCGCGGCACGCTGTTTCTCGACGAGCTGGGAGAGCTTCCGATCTCTCAGCAGTCCAAGCTCCTGAGCGCCCTGGAGGATAGCGAGGTTCGCCGCGTCGGCGGGTCGAGGCCCGTACCGGTGGACGTGCGCGTCGTGTCGGCGACGTGCCGGGACCTCGGCCGTGCTCTCGGCGAACGATCGTTTCGGCAAGATCTCTTCCACCGCGTTGCTCTGCTACGATGCGAGATCCCGCCGCTCAGGCGAAGACCCCACGACGTAGTGCCATTGGCCCGACATTTCCTCGGGCGGCTGGCAACGAAATATCTGACGAAGGGTGGATCGCCCGGGCTGGATGAGGGAGCCCGTCAGCTCCTGCTTCGACATCCATGGCCAGGCAACGTGCGAGAGCTGGCGCATGCACTGGAGGCAGCGGTCATCCTTTCCGATACGACCACGCTCCGCCGGGAGCACCTCGAGAGGGTCCTCGGGTCTGCCGACCCCGCCGACGTCGGTGAGCGGAAGGGTTCGCACACACGTGACGCAGGGGCGCTTCCACAGCGCCCCAGGCGGGGGCGCTATTCCTTCTTCGGGTCGCAGGAGGAGGAGCGCGAGCTCATCCGCGGTGCTCTCGTGGAGCATGGCGGGAACCGAACTCGTGCCGCGGAGGCTCTCGGCATGGCTCGCAATACGCTGCGCGTGCGGATGCGCCGTTACGACCTCGACCGCTGCTGACGGCCCCGCTTCGTGACAGCGGGCCCTGCTGGCATCGACGAGACGCACCCAGGCCCCCACCGTAGAGCGTCGGCCGACGTCGAGCGCCGTGGGCACGAAACTTTGTCGTCCGCGGCGCGTAGTGCGGCAGCAGACGACATCGGCACAGGGAGGAACTGATAATGAGGACGCTGTCCGTCGCGTTTCTTTCGGGAGCCCTGGGGCTTCTACTGCTCAAGCTGATCCTTGCCTGGATCTCCCCGCTTCTCGGAATGCTTTTCGGAGTGGTCGCGCTGGCCGTGAAGGTCGCGCTCTTCGTTGCGATTGCATACTTCGTCTACGCGCTCGTCCGGGGCAAGAAGCGCGAGCGGCAAGAGGTCGCCTGACCCCACAAGCCCCTCCCTGCGTTCGAGCGCCGTTCCTCCAGTGGCCCGTGCCTCCGCAGGGCGGGCTCACCCACCAACGTAGACTCTCAGCTGGTCGATCTGGCTTTCCTCCCCCAGGACGATAAGCTCGTCTCCCGCGTCGAGTCGCGTATCGGCCACGGGGTTGAAGATGAACTCCTCACCGTCGCGGTCCCGCTTTCTCAGCGCGATGACGATGAGGCCCGTCTCCTGGGGGATACGGGCTTCGGCCAGGGTTCTTCCCACCACGCCGCTGGACTCGCCCACGGACTGGTGCTCCATTCGGAGCGCCATGTCCGACGAGCGGGTCGCAATGTCGAGGAACGAGACGACGGAGGGGCGCACGACGACGACGGCCATCCGGATCGCGCCGCTCACGTTCGGACTGACCACGTGGGTGGCGCCAGCTCGATAGAGCTTGTCGACCGTCTCCTCCTCGTAGGCCCTGGCCACGATGATGAGGTCGGGGTTCAGGTCTCGGACGGAGAGACAGACGAACAGATTGTCGGTGTCGGCGCTGAGGCAGGTGATCACGGCGCGGGCGCGGTCGACCCCGGCCTGCTCCAGAACCGAGTCGTGCGTGGCGTCCCCCTCGATCACGTGTGGGAAGAGCTCTCGGCGATGATGGCCTCCGCGTGGCTCGGGTCGTGCTCCACGAGCACCCAGGGCCAGCCGTACAGGTCCAGCTCCTGAAGCACCTGACGTCCGGTGCGTCCGCCGCCGCATACGATGACGTGGTCTTTCATTCTCTCGATCTCACGCATTGTGCGCCGTCTCCGCAGGACGTAGGTCAGGTCGAGCTCGACGATCAGGGACGTGATGAGGGCGAACCACGGCCCCATCCACGTGATGCCTCCGACAAGGAGCAGCATCGTGAAGGCGCGCCCCGGCTCTGAGAGCGGCTGCACCTCGGAGTATCCCACCGCGGTGAGGGTGATGACCGCCATGTAAAGGCCGTCGTTGAGCGGCCAGCCCTCGATGAGAACGTACCCGGTCGTCCCAACGGCGATGAGGATCACCGCCAAGAGCGCGGCGATCAGGAACCGAGGAAGGAAGACCGTCATGCGACTACCGTCGACCTCCGCCTCATGCCTTCCCGGAACCCCCACTAGGAGCCCGAAGTCCCGGAAGCTAGGCGGAAGATCACCGTGCAGGGACCGTTCACTTGACGCCGTTCCGAGGCGCGCTTACCGTATGGACGTTCCAGCCTGGGATCCCCGAAAACGCTTGGCTTCCGCTGCCTTTCACGCATCTCGGCGTCCTCGTCCTCGAAGCATCGACGGCACACATCCGGCTCGACCTCCGGGCGGCCCCGGCCGCGGCTCTTCAAAACGTTCCAACACCAGGAGACAGCACATGAACAAATCCGATCTCGTGGACGCGCTCGCCGACAGCGCCGGCATGACCAAGGCCGACGCCTCACGCGCCGTGGATGCCCTGTTCGGCGCGGCCGACGGGGTCATTGCCGGGGCCCTCAAGCGTGGCGACCGCGTGCAGATCACGGGCTTCGGCACCTTCGAGGCGAAGGAGCGGAAGGCTCGCACCGGCCGGAACCCCCGAACAGGTGAGACCATTCGCATCGCCGCGACCAGGACACCTGGCTTCCGCGCGGGGAAAGGGCTGAAAGAAGCCATCAAGTAGGTAGCAACCTTCAGCCTTCTCCATGCATCGAACAGGGGCCGCCCCATCGCCGGGGGGCGGCCCTTCTTCGCCCCGGCCTACTTTCCTCGCTCAAAGCGAGTCCGTGACCGGGCTGGTCCCCGGTCGTAGTCAACCCGAGCGCTTCTGCCGCGAATCGTCCTACCGTTGAGCGCGTGTATGACTCGTTCGGCGACGCGTTCGTGAACGTCTACGAGGGTGTAGGTGTCTCGCACCTCGATCTTGCCGACCTCGGACCCGTCGATCCCGGTTTCCCCGGTGATGGCGCCGAGCAGATCACCCGGCCTGAGGTGGTCCTTCTCTCCAACGCTGACGAAGAGCCGTGCCCAGGCGGGAGGCGGCTGAGTCGGTGTCGTCGTGTGCGAAGGGGCTGGCGCCCGTGGTGCGACCTTTCTCCTCAGGAGGGCGACGGCCGCAGCCGCGATCTCGGTGGCATCGTGTTCACGTAGGAGTGGCTCCAGAAGCTTCGCGTAGGTGGGGAGATCCTCCGACTCCAACGCCGTGCTGAGGCTCGACAGGGTCGCTCCGATGTCTCCCGACAGCTCTTGTCGCTCGGGCCCGGCTGTGGGAGTCAGGCGGTACCCGGTACGGCGGGCGAGGTCGCGCAGATGAGACAGCTCGCGTGGCCAAACGAGCACCGTGCCTCCACGCCCCTCTCCGTGCCGGCGGTCCAGGGATTCCGTTCCCGCCGGGACATCGAAGCTGACGACCACCAGCCCGTTGACCCCGCGCACAGACTCCATCGCGTCCTTCTCGTCGACGCCGAGCCAAAGGGGTGATTCCCGGGTGCCCGGCGCTTGCGGGGTCCACCCGTGAAGCGCAAGGCGGTCACCGGTAGCGGCGGCGGCGGACTCGCTCGCGAAGAAAAGCGCTACGTGTGGCGCCCCTGCGGCCAGGCTCTCCGCCACGACCCGCGCTGCCTCGACGTCTTTCTCGTCCTGAACGACACGGAACTGCAGCTGCCTACGCTCTGGGGCGAGGGGGGGGGCTCCGGCGGCCGCCTGTGGAGGGAGGTGTATAGCCCGCTTCACGTGGCGAGCCGCGAAACTGGCGACCGCTTCGGTCATGGGTAGCCCCAGGATCACGCGCTGGCCGTGTGGGAGGAATTGCAGGAGGGTCTCGACCTGCTCCAGAGCTCCCTCGACGGCGAGAGCGGCTGCGCCGTCCACCACGAGAACGTCCACGGCGGCCGGATCCAAGGCGCCGCCGTTGATCTCGTCGACGAGTTCTCGGGCGGTCCCGAATACGACGTCTGCACGAGCGGCGCGCGCCCAGGGAGATCCTAGTGCCGACACCGATTGTCCCGTGGTCTCGGCGAGAAGGGAGAGTGAAAGCGCGCAACGGCGCGCATCGTCGGCCGTCGGTTGGACTACGAGGGCACGTGGTGTGGATCCGTCAGGAGCGATCCTGTCGAGAATCCCTACTCCATAGGAAAACAGCGTGCCCGCCCCAGGACCCGCGTGGAGGACGAGGTTGTTCGCTCTCCGCACGACGGGGATCGCGGCCGCCTGCAGTGGGGTCGGCCTTTCGAAGCCTTCCGCCGACAGGGCTTCGACGAGGGCGGAGCCCAAGCCGAGCTCCTCGAAGGAATCCAATTATTCCCCTCGGTCCAGCTCGCCGGTGTCCGGGTCGCCGGGCTCGTAGGGCAGCAGGTCGAGGAATTTCTGGATCTCGTAGTCCATGCGGGACGTCCTCAAGCGGTCGGTGGATGCGACGACTTCCGTATAGGGTCCGTGCCGGTGAACCGAGAGCGTGACGGTCCCTTCACTGCCCGAGTAGGTGGCCCCGTGGCCCGAACTCTTCGAGCGGACGAGTCCGATCCTGTCGGGTAAGATCACTTCTGCCTTCTCGAGTACCTGTTTCGGTGCGAGGGCGGTCTTGCGCTGGTATCCACCCATCGCTCTTGACTTCTCCTTGCCGTGGTAGAATCACACTCGTTGCGCCTGACTCGAGCACATGCTCCGCGAGTCACGCTAGGAGCTCGACCTATCTGTCGCCTGCCCCTTCAGAACTCCTTTCAGATCCTCGCCTGGGACCGGCCAATCGATCGTACGGCTTCGCACGAGCAAGGTGGGAACCCGCTGCACACCCAGCCGTTCCGCTTCGACCTGGGCGCTCTCCACCTCCGTCGCGTACCGATCGACGTCCAGTGCGGCTCTGACGGCCGTGAAGTCCAAGCCGGCGTCTACGGCCAACTCCACGAGCACGTCCACTCGTCCGATGTCACGGGAGTCTACGAGGAACGCCCTGAAGAGAGAGCGATGCACCTCTGTCCAAGCGCCGTGCGCTCGAGCGAACATCGCGAGCTCGTGAGCCTTGCGGGTCCACGGCAAGAGCGGGGGCCGACGGACAGCCAGACCGTGTCGAGCAAACCGGTCGGCCACCTCCTCCCAGCGCATCACCCACGCCGTCCCAGCGGGGTCCAGAAGGTCCCCCGGGGGGGGATTTAGCTCGAAGGGTCTGCGCTCGACCTCGATCTCCGATCCCGCCTCGATCGACGCTACTTCGAGCTCGAGGGCGTACGAGAGCGGGTCCACGTAGTCGAAAAAGAGGAGCGGCCGTTGGTGGCCCATGCGGGCGAATGTGCTGTCGAACGTGGGTGACTGCAACAGGGAACGCAGTCCTCCGCTTGATCGCCGTGGCGCCCCGCTCGATATTGCGCCGCCCCACGGACTACCCGGTTCCACGATGAGGACCCCATGAACTTCAGCACGAACGTCGCGCGACTCCAACCCTCCGCAACGATGGCCGTGAGCTCCCTGGCCAAGCGGCTCAAGGCGGAAGGGAGGGATATCATCAGCCTCGGTGCCGGCGAGCCGGATTTCCCCACTCCGGAATGGATCAGTGACGCTGCCATTCAGGGGATCCGGGCCGGCGCAACCCACTATACCCCTTCACCCGGCCTGCCCGAGCTGAGAAACGCCATCGCGAATCGGCTCTCAGAGCGCGCGGGCCGGGAGCTCGACTGGAACGGCGTCGTCGTTTCGGCCGGTGCGAAGCAGTCGCTCTTCAACGCCTGCTTCACCCTGTTCGGCCCCGGGGACGAAGTCCTCATCGCGACGCCGTACTGGACCAGCTACCCCGAGATGGTACAGCTCGCACGGGCCGAGTCGGTGTTCGTGAAAGGCCCGGACGACCGTGAGATGCGCGTGACGCCCGCCGACCTCGAGGCGGCCAGTGGAGAGCGCACACGGGGGTTGATCCTCAGCACACCGTCCAATCCCACCGGAACCGTCTACTCGATGGAAGAGCTGCGCGACCTGGCGGAGTGGGCCCGAGATCGAGGTGTCTGGTTGATCAATGACGAGATCTATGGACGCATCTATTTCGGGGACGACGCAGACCACGCGCCGGGGCTCCTCGACCTGCCGCCGTCGTCACTCGGACCATACGTCCTCATCGACGGCGTCTCGAAGGCCTTCGCCATGACGGGATGGCGCATCGGCTTTTCGTTCACAGAACCGGAGCTGGCGGCTCGATTCTCGGCTCTCCAAAGCCACGTGAGCTCCAATCCGGCGACTCCATCGCAGATGGCTGCGCTGGAAGCCTACCGGAATCCTGCTCGGTCCGCTGAGGCGATAGGCGGAATGGTCGCGGCGTTTCGCCGCCGTCGCGACCTCGTTCTGCGTCTGTTCGGCGAGCTGCTACCGGAGGTGAGCTACGTCGAGCCGCGTGGGGCGTTCTATGTGTTCCTGCGCGTCGACAACATCCTCCGAAATGGCCAGGAGAACGCGAGCGACTTCTGTTCGTGGCTCCTTGAGGAGGAAGGCGTGTCGCTCGTGCCCGGTGGCGCCTTCGGTGACGATCGGTTCGTGAGAATGAGCTACGCATCGTCGGACTCGGTTCTGGAGGATGCTGTGCGAAGGATTGCTCGGGCAGTGCGAGGAGCGTGAGGAGCCACGACCCGGATGGGTGATCGCGACGCCCTGGAGGCGGCGGGCCAAAGGGTATCGGGGACGGGACCACCGAGAGATGCGCTCGAGCAGTACGCGGTCGATCTCTTCGTCCGGGAGGAGCCTCATCTCGTCGAGCTCCGTGAGGAGATGGAGCGTCGTGGGCTGCCGCTCATCCAGGTTCCGGCGCGAACCGGTCTCCTGCTGCGCATCCTGGTCGCCGCCACATCGGCACGGCGAGTCCTGGAGCTGGGAACGCTGGGTGGTTACTCGGCCTTGTGGATGGCGACTGAAATGCCCTCGAACGGCCGCCTATTGACGTTGGAGGAGTCGCCGCGGCACGCAGCCCTCGCGAGGGAATTCATCGAGCGAGCGGGACTCTCCGGTGTGGTCGAAGTCCGCGTGGGCGTTGCGGGCGACCTGCTCAAAGCGATCGGACCGCCGGGGAGCTTCGACATGATTTTCCTCGACGCGGACAAGGAGAGCTACCTGCTCTACCTGGAGCACGCACGGCGACTACTCCGACCAGGTGGGATTATGGTGGCCGACAACGCGTTCTGGGACGGGCGAGTGCTGGAAGACGAGCCGGAGGATTCGTCGACCGTCGGCATGAAGGCGTTCAACAAAGCGCTGGCAGCAAGTGAGGCTTTCACCGCGACGGTCCTGCCCGTCGGCGACGGCGTGGCGGTCGCCGTCCGGCGGGCGGTCGCGCGAGACGGTTGACCACGCTCCTGAAAAATCTTAGCAGGTCGCTGAAGCGTGCTCCCCTGCTTCAGCGTTAGAGCACTCTCAGCACCGTGCGCGCACAGCGAAGGCAGGCGCCGACGTAAGGACCACCGAAGAGGTTCACGTGGACCAGCAGGTCGTAGAGCTGGTAGAGCCATCGCCGCACACGTCGGTACTCCGGGCTGATCGGCAGAATGGCCGAGTACGCTTCGAGATACCCGGGGGGAAACCCTCCGAACAGCTCACTCATGGCCAGGTCCACCTCCCGGTGACCCCGATAGACCGCAGGGTCGACCAACACCGGCTCGCCGGCGGGCCCCGCATAGACGTTCCCGCTCCACAGGTCTCCGTGCAGCAACGATGCTCCCTCCGTCCCCGCGTCGCCCGCGGCCTCTGCCACCCGGTTGATGATGACGTCGAGCTCCCGACCGTCACCACCCCTGAAGTAACCACGGGAGCGGGCGAGCGAGAGCTGTGGCGCCAGCCTTACGTCGCGCCAGAACGTGGCCCAATCCTCCAGTGCTTCGTTCGCCTGCCCGAGTGAGCCGATGAAGTTGTCGCGCGGCCATCCGTGGGCAGCGCTGCCAGGCTGATGCAGCGCTGCCAGGCCCACGCCGAGGGCTTCTGCGAAGTCCGGGCCCGGTCGACCGGCCGGCACGTATTCCAGCAACAGCCACGAGGGTCCTTCGCGGCCTCCACCGTGCGCTACGACAGCGGGGACCCGAAGGCTCGACGACCTGGCCAATGCGTGCAGACCGTCTGCCTCGGCAGCGAACACTTCCGAGGGCAGGTCTTCGTTCCACTTCAGGAAGAGCGGACCGACGCCGGCCACCTCCACGCGGACGGCGGTGTGGATACAGCCGCCGGACACGCGCCGCGCTTCGGTGATCATGCACGGCCCGCCTGCGGACGTCTCGAGTGCTCGCTCGACGTCCCTTTTCAGCGCATGGGGGAGGCGATTCACGGGGTGCGGTCCGGACGGAGCCTTTCTGCCTCGAGCCGATCGAGGAGGCCGTCGAGCGAGCGTGAGATGATGCGGAAGACGTCGTCGAAGCCACCCCCGACGCCGTAGTAGGGGTCCGGCACCTCTCCGTCGCCGGGGTCGGAATCGTAGGCCCGCAAGAGCGATACGCGAGCGCGTACCGACGGGCTCTTCTGCGCCTCCTCGATATGGAGGAGGTTCCTCCGGTCCATGGCGATGATGTGGTCGAAGCCGTCGAGATCCTCGTCCGTGAACTGCCGAGCCGCCCCCTCCAACGTGATTCCGTTTTGCAGCGCCACCTTCACCGAACGGGAATCGGGAGGCTCGCCTACGTGCCAGGCTCCGGTGCCGGCTGAGTCCACCGAGTAGTGCCCCTCCAGACCGCGGTCGCGCAGGAGCCGAAGCATCACGCCCTCGGCAAGCGGGGAACGACAAATGTTGCCGAGACACACGAAGAGCACGCTGGTCTTGCCGTCAGGGCTCATGGTCGGTCCGGATCGGAGAGGTATCGGGCACGGCGGACAGCCCGGCAGGTCGGCGAAGGGACCAGTTCGTCATATAGGGCGGCGGTCGCGACCCGGCAAGCCCGATCGCGCGGCAGCGTACCGGCGGAGCGCTCCGGGCTGAACATGTCTCCTCACGGGGGTCCGGTTGGCCTACCTTACGGACGCACTGCGGGCACCGATGCCCACCGAAGCGACACCCGAGGCAAGACGGAGGAGGCCTTGATCGAAGGGTCGGAGTCCGAGGCGACGTTCGTTGAGTTCGGTCTCTCGGCGCCGCGCCTCGCAGCCGTGGAGGCCCTCGGATGGTCCGAGCCGACTCCGATTCAGCGGCAGGGGATCCCGCCGGCACTCGAGGGGCGCGATATCGTGGGGATCGCACAGACCGGAACCGGCAAGACGGGGGCGTTCATGATCCCGGCGCTGGAGCGGTCGACCGCGGGGGGCGGTCTCCAGGTGCTGGTGCTCTGCCCTACACGGGAGCTCGCTCAGCAAGTCGCACAGGACAGCGTCGCGCTCGCAGAGGGTACGCCGCTGCGAGTGCAGGCGATCTTCGGCGGGGTGAGCTACGGGCCGCAGATCACGGCGTTGGAACAAGGATGGGAGGTGATCACGGCGACGCCCGGCCGATTCATCGACCACATCCGTAGAGGCAGATGCGAACTGCGAAATCTCCGACACTGTGTGCTGGACGAAGCCGATCGCATGCTGGACATGGGGTTTCGTCCGCAGATCGAGGAGGTCCTCGCCGCGGTCCCTCGGGAGCGGCAAACGATGCTTTTCAGCGCGACCATGCCTCACGGCGTGCACGACCTGGCCAGCCGCATCACTCGCGACGCCGTCTGGGTGGAGGTGGCGCCTTCCGGGACCACGGCGAGCGGAATTCACGAGTTCGTCTATTCCGTGAAGCCGGAGCACAAGCCGGACCTGCTCCTGGAGCTGTTGAAAGGGACCGGATGGGACCAAGTGCTCGTTTTCACCCGCACGAAGGCGGGAGCGGACGTGCTCGAGGCGCGCTTGGAGCGGGAAGGCGTGAAGACCGATGCCCTCCATTCCGACCGGCAAATGAAGCATAGGACGAGGGCTCTCGACCGTTTTGCCAGCGGAAAGGTTCGAGTTCTGGTCGCCACCGACATCGCACAGCGGGGACTCGATGTAGAGGGGATCAGCCACGTCGTGAATTACGACGTGCCCCTCGATCCTGAAGACTACGTGCACCGAATCGGACGCACGGCACGCGCCGGCGCCGAGGGTACGGCGGTGACCTTCGTAACGGCGGGAGATCTGGGCCACCTCAAGGGTCTCGAAAACCACCTCGGTCGATCGATCGAGCGCATTCACCTCGCCGATTTCGACTACGCTGGGACGCCACAACCCGATCGAAGCCACACGGCGACCCGCGGGCGGCACTCGCGAGCGCCGATGGGATTCGGCTCCAGGAGCTCCGAAGATCTCACCCCGGAGGAGCTCCAAGACCTCCTGAAGTTCAGCTGAGACACAGGGCTGCCATGGCCGCCAACTGGGAATCGAAGACAGAGCTGTCCCCATGATCCTCAAGCGGTACGGCAACAGCGTGCAGAGCGTCGACACCAACTTCGACTCCAAGGCGCTCACCGAAATCGGCTTCCGCCGAAACCGTCGCTGGTCCATCGAGTCGGATGAGTTCGCAGCTGCGTATGAGCTCATCGAGGTCCACGAGCTCGATGCGACGGCTGACGGGCCGGTACAGGACGAGACCGAGGCAGTCATGCTCGAGGACCTCGAGGGAAAGCTCGACGCGCTGCCCGAGTCGCTCAGGGAAGGGGAGGTCCTCCTCGTCGAGTCCGAGCAGGGCCGAGATTACCCGAAGACCAGAACCGAACAGAAGAACGTGATCGTCGAGGGCGAGAATCGGTTCTACTTCTACGTACGCATGGCTCCCCCCCTCAGAGTGGGTCGGTATCGTCGAAGCGCGTGACGCGGCTGACACCCATGGGGAATCTCCCCACAATCGGGCTTCACGTTCTCCCTACAGACCCAAGCTCGAGCAGCGTCTATCGTTGTATGGCGGGTCGAGGCTGGCGGGGTGTGGCGACGGCTCCGTCGCTTCGCCTCAGCGGAAGGGCTCGGCCCGCTCAGAGAAGTGCGGGAGAGAGCCGGTGTCTGGGAGGGTCCCAGACGCACGACTTCTCCCGAGAAGCGTGGGGATCCGTGGTGACGAGCCGCTCGTCGGGTCCTCGCGGGGAAGAGGGGCGTTCGGTGATGGGAGGGTCACCGGCGCCTGGGCCCGGCCGGACGCTGTCCGTGCCGGGCCACTCTCTTTATCGGGCACCATTGCTCACGGTTGCCAGGCGTCCGAGAAACAGTCTTTAAACGGTTGGCAGGTGTTCGAGCGTCGCACCTTCTGAGACAGGGAGCTTCCCGACATGCATTCCTCCTGAACGCTACGGAGATCTGAGATGACCACGTCTAGACTGGCCCTTGCAGTTACGCTCGCCGCGACGGTAGGTGGTTGCGACACGAATGGTGAGCCCGAGCTGCTCTCGAACCCCGTCTTGCTCGAGGACGTGGCCATGGTCGCGGCGGACGCGGCTCTGGGAGACGTCGCGACGATGGCGTTGCCGACCGTGGGTGCCGTCGCTCCATCGAGCGCGCCGGCAGAGCGGAGTCGTAGCGTAGAGTTCTTCGATGAGAACGGAGACGCCATGGATGGGTTCGACCCGCTTTTGACGGCGACCCTACACATCGTCGTGGAGGTGAGCGGGGAGAGAGACCGTGGAGGGTGGACCGCTACGATCGAGCGCAAGCGCGACTTCATGGTCTCTGGCCTCGCCGGCGAGGAGACCGAGCGGACCTGGAACGGTACGAGCACGGGCGAGGTTTCGGGGAGCCGCCATTCAGATGAGAACGGCGACCGCAGCTACGAGATGACCGGGTCCGGCACGGTGCAGAACGTGGTCGTCGCGGTGGACCGGGAGGCGAACCCATGGCCGCTTTCGGGCACCATCATACGGGTCGTGAAGGTCGAGCGGACGGGCCCCGACGGGACAGTGGAACGGACGCGCGAGGTCGTGATCGTCTTCGACGGCACGCAGTTTCCGCCCATGACCGTGGACGGGGAACCCTTCGAGCTGGACCTTGGGGCCACCGACGGCTCACGACATCCCTTCCGGCGTCCGGGGCGGAGCTAGATCGAGCCGGACGGGCTTCAGCCGCTTGGCGAGGTGATCGCCTACCCGACCGGATCGGGGTCGGGCAGGATCGTCTCCGGGTCGGGGATGACTCGGTCCGCCCGCCAGGCGGCTAGAAGGTAGACGGTCTCGTCTCCTTCTCGTCGGGCGGGGCCGTTTCCCTCTCCCTCCCAATAGGAAAGGGCCAAGACCGTCACGCCGTCACCGTCGCGGGCGACGAGCGTGCGGTCCGGGTCTCCGCGCTCCTCGTCGGGATCGGCGAACGCCGAAGCCACAAGGGACCACAGTTCCCCCATTAGGTTGCGCACTGCGAGCGAATCCGCCGGAGCCCTGTCGACTGTCCACCCTTCCGCCGTGCGCTCGAGGGTATAGCGGTCGTCTCCGCGCGCGACCTCGATCGCGGCTACGGCGGCGGTGTCCAACGCGGCGATCCTCTTGCTTCGCCATCCTTCCAGGTTGCGGGTGCTGGACGGCCTGATGCTCGCATCGATGTGGTACACCTCGTCCATCCCGGGCAGGCGGGCGTACACAGTGCCGAAATTCGGTCCCGACTTGCCGAGCAGGAGCGTGTCGTTGACACCAGCCCCCTCGAACACCACGACGAGAGCGCTGTCGTCGTGGACCCCCAGGCGCTCATGATTGCTCGGGTTGGAGGCGACGAGTGCGATCACGTCGGCGCCCTCGAGCTCGTTCCAGAGCAACTCCGCGGACGAGGAATCAGCGGGGTAGCCGTTCACCGACCATGAGCCACCGACCTGCTCGACGGTGATGATCTGGCTTCGGTCGCCGGGGAGGTGGACGGCAGCGAAGCGGCTCCGCGACAGTCCGTCGAGGAAGACCCGCATCGCGTTCTCCTCTTCGAATCTCGCACCTCCCCCGCGACCCAGGACCGCCGTGATCCCCCACAGGACGGCGAGCGCCGCCGTCGCCATCAGGAGACGTCTGAGGGTCCGTTCGCTCATGGACCTCCTCCTCGCAACGCCTCCACTTCCCGGGCGAGCGTCTCGGCGCGCCGTCGTCTCGCGACCGCCCGCAGCAAGCCGAACGCGACGAACAAGAGGGGCATGCCTGCCTGATTCCCCCAGCGCAGGAGCGTCGGACCGATCTCCGACTCGAACACCAAGGGTCGGGGTGTCCGGTCCTTCGATCGGATCTCGATCAGGCTCTCGTCCTGGGCGAGCCAATCCACGGCGTTGGCGACGAACACGACGTTCTGCGGATTCCCCTGCACGTAGCGGCTATCGATGAAGTCGGCGTCGCCCACCACCACCAATCGTCCGCCCGCTCCCTCGTCCGAGCTCTCCGGGGCCGGTCCGACCTCGGCCGCGAGAACTTGTACGCCGAGCTCGGATGGGTCTGGCTCAATCGGAGTCTGGGGGTCGATGGAGCTCCTCGCCGGCTGTCGCCCGCCGTACTCCGAGGTCGTCCACAGCGGCTGAACGCGGGTGCTGTCGGTGTAGTCCAGCGGCGTCGCCCACGCTAGGGACAAGGCCTCCAGATCAGCGGTCATCGTGGGACGGTTGCCTGCGCGGGCGGGCAGGGCGACAGGCCAAAGGGGGTAAGGCACGAACACGCTGAAGATGGACCGCCCGCCCATCGACACCGTCTGGTTCGAGCGAAGGTCGTAGGCCATCTCCTGAGACGGCCACACCCCGCGCTTCCGCAGAATGTCCTCCAGCCCGTTGCTGACCGGCAACGCAAAAGGCGTTTGGGGGTCGATGGTGCTGGCCTCCAGCAGGAAGAGTCCGACTCCCCCCTTGTCGAGATAGGTGTCGATGGCCGCGACCGCGTCGGCGCCCAGGGGCTCCGTCGGACCGACGAGCACGACGAGGTCGATCGAATCGGTGGAGAGCGCTGGCACCGTGTCCCCCGAGACGTCACTGGCCCTCACCGCGTACCGATCGCGCAGCATCTCTTCGAGCTCCGGAAGCTCGAATCCGCTGCGGGCTCCGAACCCGGTCAGGAAGATGACGGTCCGTTCTCGCTCCGTCGTCATCGCGGATATGGCGCTCGTGAGTCTGTACTCCAGGTCGTCCGTGCGCGAGACGAGGGGCACCGTCTTGCGCTCGTCCGCGTATTGGATCGAAAGGCCGAGCCAACCGCTCCGCATCTCGAACTCGTCCTCCCGGAGGACGTTGAACTGAATCTCCTGGATGCCGGCGGAAGTGGCCTCCTCGCGAGTCTGATCGTCTTCGTCCGGGTGGACCTCCTCGACTCTCACCCGACCGTTCGAGCGGCGCCGATAGTCCGCGAGTAGGTCACGCACGTCGCGAAGCGTGGTCTGAATCTCTACCGGGAGCGCAGTTGAGGCGAAGAGCTTGATGGTGACGATGTCCTCGAGGCCCTCCAGAATCACGAGCGTCCCGGGTGAAAGCGTGTAGAGTCGGTCCGGGGTGAGGTCGAGACGTCCGTGGATGCGGCTACCGAGGAGGTTGAGAAAGACCACCGCCGTCGCCGCCACAATGATCCCCGTGCGAAGGCGGCGGAACGCGCCCCTGCTCCTGCTCAGCCGCTCTCGCAGGACCAGGAAATGCGCGAGCCCGAGGAATAGCGCCGCCACCGATACGAAATAGAGCACGTCTCGGAGGTCGACCACGCCCCGTGACACGTTCTGGAAGTGGGGGATCACGGCGAGACTGGCGACGATCGTGCCGATGTCGGGGAAAAGCGCCATGAGCGTGAAGCGAAGGCCCGCCAGCACGAGGGCGAAGCAGAGCGTGGTCGAGAGAATGAACGCGGTGATCTGATTCCGCGTGAGCGCCGACCCGAACATCCCGACGGCCGTGAACTGGGCCGCCAGCAGAGCCGTCCCGATGTACTGAGCGACGATCGGCCCCGGAGAACTTCCGGCGACCACGAGCACGCCCACGGTCATCGGCAGCGTACCGGCCACGGTCGCCAGCGCGAAGAGCCAACAGCCGAGGAATTTTCCGAGCAACATCGACCCCTCGGTGAGTGGCTGTGATACCAACCACTCCAGGGTGCCCCTGCTGCGCTCTTCCGCCAGGGACCGCATGGTCACCGCAGGAAGGAAGACCGCGAACAGCCACGGCATCAGCGAAAAGAAACTGCGTAGATCGGCCGATCCGACCGCGAACAGCGAATTGAAGGTGAGGAAGAGCGCGAGTCCGAGGAAAGCCACCACGAGCACGTACGCGGTCGCCTGATCGAAGAACCCACGGAGCTCTCGACGGGCGACGATCCAGACGGCGCTCATGTCTGCTCTCCTTCAGTCTCGTCGACGTCCATGGGTCCCTCGGCCGCCTGCCCGGCTTCGGCTCCGGTGGTCAGCGACTGGAAGAGCTGCTCCAGGCTCTCCTTCTCCCGGTGGAGTTCCCAAAGCGTCCAACTGTGCTCCTTGGCGGCCTCGGACACGAGGGGTCGGAGGTCCTGGCCGCCCTCCGCGGTCAGCGTCACCCTCACCCGGCCGTCGACCTGTCGGGCCTCTGCCGCGGCAACGCCTGCCATAGACTCGAGATGACCGTAGACGTCCTCACCGGCCGCTTCGACCACGTAGCGGACGGCTCCGCGTGCGTCGAGCAGATCGGCGGCGGAGCCATCCGCCGCGAGCTCGCCCCGGTGGATGATGATGAGACGGTTGCAGATCGCTTCGACCTCTGCGAGCACGTGCGTCGACAAGAGGACGGTGCGATCCTGGCCGAGGTCGCGGATGAGCTTGCGGATACCGACGCGTTGGTTGGGATCCAGTCCCTCTGTGGGTTCGTCCAGAAACAGGACCTCGGGCTCGTGGAGGATCGCGGCCGCGAGGCCGACGCGCTGGCGGTACCCTTTCGATAGCTGGGCGATAGGCCTCGTGAACACCTCGGAAAGCTCCGTCTGATCGGCTGCGCGCGCGATGGCGCGGGTGCGTTCCCGTCCGGAGATGCCGCGTAGCTCGCTGGTGAAGGTCAGGTATTCCGACACCAACATCTCGGGGTAGAGGGCGTTGTTCTCGGGCAGGTATCCGACGCGTGCACGGGCGGCACGCAGGTCCTCTCCGATGTTGCGGCCGTCGAAGCGGACGGCCCCGACGTCGGGCTGGAGCCCACCGGTGAGGATCTTCATCATCGTGGTCTTGCCCGCGCCGTTCGGACCGAGAAACCCCACCACCTCGGAGGGGTTGACTTCGAAGCTCAGATTTCGAACCGCGACGAGGTCGCCGTACCGTTTGGTTACCGACTCAACGGAGATCATTTGTCTCAGTCTCCCGAACCCATGACTCACGCAGCCCCGGAGACGCCGGGCGGTCCCGTGAGCGACGGCGTCTCGACACGACCGGAGTCTTTGATCTCTGCCGGTGGAGATGGCGTGTCTTGGCGCCAGGTCCTCGGAGGCGAGCGCCATACTCTATTCGGGTAGGACGGAAGTGTCCAGTCTCAGGGTTGCCCACTTCGATGAGGTTCGAGTTGTTCGCGCATTACGGGCTGGATACGCTGCGACATGGTCTACCGTGTGCTCTCCGACGCCGTTCTAGCGCTTCACGCGACCTACATCCTGTTCGTCGTGCTGGGGGCACTAGGGGTACGCGGGAAGCTTTCTCGAACGCTACCTGCTTCCGTTCGTGTATCCGGGCGAGCTGACGTTGGGTTTGCAGCTGGCTTTGGGCCTGGGGGTCATCTTCGTGAACGGCCTGCTGTACGCGCTCATCCTGCGGACCCTCGTGTCCGGAGCGGGGCCGCGCGTAGATTGAGCCCACACCCATCCGGCGACTGCGACCGACCAGGCCGGAGGGTCGTCGTGTCACCAGCCACCGTCAGGTCCATCATGCATTCACCGCTTCGCGAGAGCCTTGGCGACGCCCCGCGCCCGGTCCGTCCATTGGACGGCTCCGCCGCGTCGGTGGTGAGCCGGTGTCTCGGCTGAAATTTGGCAAAGGTGTCGTTCATGGCGCGGCTGCGTCTCCTGCGCACGCTCGGCGACGGAGTCGCTCGGGGGCTCCCCACGGCATCCGAGGCCGGCGATCCCCTGACGCTCTTCCGCGATTGGCTCGCCGCCGCCGAGGCTGCCGGCATCTCGCTTCCCGAGGCGGCTGGGCTCTCCACGGTCGCTGAGGACGGTGCGCCTTCGTCTCGCATGGTGCTCCTCAAGCACTTCGACGAGCACGGCTTCGTGTTCTACACGAATTACGAGAGCAGCAAGGCGCGGCACCTCGAGAGGAACCCTAGGGCGGCCCTGCTCTTCCACTGGGCCCCGCTCCAACGGCAGGTGCGGATCGAGGGTGCGGCGAGGAGGGTCCAACCCCAGGAATCCGAGGCGTATTTTCGAACCCGGTCCCGTGGTAGCCAGCTGGGTGCGTGGGCTTCGCGACAGAGCGAGTTACTGGCTTCCAGGGAAGCTCTCGAGGCGAGCTTTCGCGAGGCACGGACGCGCTTCGATGGCGCTGAGGTGCCACTTCCGCCGTTCTGGGGTGGGTATCGGCTGAGGCCGCGGCTCATCGAGTTCTGGCAGGGAAGGTTGGACCGGCTCCACGATCGCATCGCGTTCGCGCGGGAGGGGGACGTCTGGGCCGGTCGGCGCCTCTGCCCGTGAAAAGGCGCTCGCCGACGCGCGGGCGTTTCAGGGGGCGCGGCCCTCCGGGGCCTGAACCCGGTTACGGCCCTCCATCTTCGCTCGCATCAGCGCTTGGTCCGCGACTCGGTAGATCTCGTCGGGCTGCGCCCGTTACGGAGACAGGACGCGAAGCCGGCCGACAGGGTCACCTTCAGGGCGAAGGCGACCGGGGGTTTGGCTTCCTCGGCTACTTCGACGATGCGCCGTGCTACGTTCTCCGGGTGGTCGTCGAGTGTCGACGGACAGATGAGCGCGAACTCCTCGCCGCCGATTCGAAAAGGAACGTCGACCGCCCGGGAATGCTCGACGAGCAGACGGGCGACCCATGCGAGTGTGGCGTCCCCGGCGTCCTGGCCGAAGGTGTCGTTGATGTCCCGGAACTTGTCGACGTCGAAAACCACGGTGCCGAACCCGAGTCCGTAGCGTCGAAACCGTTCGCACTCTTCAGCCATGCGCTCCCGAAACGCCCTGCGATTGAGTAGTCCGGTGAGGAGGTCGCGCTGGGTCTGGTCACTGAGGTCGCTAATCTGCTCGTCGGCCGTGCGGATCCTGATGGACAGCACTTCGAGCACCTTGAGGGCAACGTTCGGGGCATCCTGGACTGCCTGTCTGAAAGCCTCCTTTTCCAGTTTCAGTGCCGTCACCTCACTCCGGGCTCGAACGGTGGCGCTCCGCGGCTTGTCATTGAGCAGCGCCATTTCCCCGAAGAAGTCCCCCGGTCCGAGGCGTGCGAGCTCGAAGTCGCTCGAGCGGGAGGGGTAGATGACCTGGACGTCGCCGTCGATGATGAGGAAGAGCGACTTCCCGGGATCCCCGATCTCGACGATCGTGTGCCCTGACGAATACTTGACGGACTCGGCCGCCTGGGCGATTCGCTGGAGGTCCGCCGGGTCGAGTCCTTTGAAGATGGGGATCTGGGAGAGCATTTTCGGTGTCCGCATGCGTGTCGCGTCTCCCGTTGCGTGGCTCGGCCAGCACTAGCCCCCCGGGTGCCCGCTGATTCCCGAAGTCGCAGGGGTGGAGCCCGCAGACGATAAGCCCGGTCGACATCAGACGCCATTGCGGGTAAGCCACGTTATTGCGAAACTGTCGAAGGGCGCCGGACACCGTTACGGGAAGATTGCCGGGTGGCCTCCCGTGTGGAGGAGAACCACCCGGTCTACGGGCGTTCCCTCGGACCGGCACCACTGGAGTGCCCCCGCAGCGGCCTTGGCGGTGTACACCGGATCCAGCACCACTCCCTCGGAGCGGGCGAAGAGGATCGTTGCGTCTCGTGAGGCCCGCGTCGGCGCGCCGTAGCCGTCGCCGACCTCGCGGTCGGTGACGTCGAGCAGACCAGCAGGCAGTCCGGGCCGCTCCGTTCCCAGTAGCTCGAGCGCGCCTCTCGCAAGGCGCTGTGTCTCGGCCAAGATCGTCGGGCGGGGAGCGTCGGCGCTGACCCCCATGAGGGACAGCCCCTCGAGCCCCGCGACTGAGAAGCCGGCCGCCAGTCCGGCGAGCGTCCCACACGATGATGCGGCTGTGAAGACGAGCGTTCGGCCTTCAGGTGATGGCCAGAGCTCCACGAGCTGACGCCTGAGCTCGAGGGCGGCGCGAACATACCCGAGCGTACCCAGGGGGCTCGATGCGCCGAGAGGGACGACGAGGGCGTGCCCACCCGCTCGGCGGATGCCGTGCGCCGCTTCTTGGACCGCGTGCTCCCTCTCATCGGGGCTCGCCACCGTGTGGATCTCGGCACCGAAGAGGCGGTGGAGGAGGGCGTTCCCGCGAGGCTCCCCGAGAGGGGCCCCGTTCAGGACGAGCACGCATCCGAGCCCCAGCCGGGCGGCGGCGGCGGCCGTGACCCGGGCGTGATTGGACTGAGGCCCGCCCGACGTTACGACGTGTGTGACGCCCGCGAGTCGGTGGGGAGCGAGCTCGTACTCGAGCTTCCGAACCTTGTTTCCCCCCAACGCGAACCCGGTCTCGGCGTCCATCTTGACGGCGAAATCGGGAGCGCCGCCCCCGAGGGCACGTGACCCGGGCGTGATTGGACTGAGGCCCGCCCGACGTTACGACGTGTGTGACGCCCGCGAGTCGGTGGGGAGCGAGCTCGTACTCGAGCTTCCGAACCTTGTTTCCCCCCAACGCGAACCCGGTCTCGGCGTCCATCTTGACGGCGAAATCGGGAGCGCCGCCCCCGAGGGCTCGACGGATCCGCGGGGCGAGTCGGGAGCTGCGCGAGGCTGGTTCGGGGAAACCGATCCAGCGCCCCACCGATCCGCTCGATCGACGACTCGGGATCCGGCAAAGGTCAGCGGGACTGGCCGGGCCGGATCGCGTTCACGAAGATCCGGCGAGCGAGCTCGTGGCCGACGACACGCGTCGGACCACCCTGGCCTCCGATGCGCAACGTGAGTGGTCCGTTGAAGGGAGCGCGCTCCTCCACGCGGATCTCTGCGCCGGGTATGAGCCCCTGCGCCTCCATGTAGCGGAGGCGCTCGGCATCCTCATCCCGGACCGCGCGGATGTGAACGGAATCTCCCCGCTCAGTCTCCGCCAACGTGTAGTGGCCCGTTGCCTCGATCTCACCACCCGACGTCGGGATCGGTGCGCCATGAGGGTCGTGGCTCGGGTCCTTGAGCGCCGATGCCATGCGTTCGATGAGCTCGTCGGAGGCGGCGTGCTCGAGTCGTTCAGCCTCCTCGTGGACGTCGTCCCAGGAGTAGCTCAAGTGCTGAGCGAGGTAGGATTCCAGGATCCGGTGGCGCCGAATCACGCGGAGTGCCTCGCGCGTGCCTCCTTCGGTGAGACGGACGCCGTGGTAAGGCATGTGCTCCAAGAGACCTGATTCAGCGAGGCGCTTGATCATTCCGGTCACGGACGCCGGCTGGATGTCGAGCACCTGTGCCAGTGCGCTCGTGGACGCGGCCCCGCCCCCTTCGGTGAGGTTGAAGATGGCCTTCAGGTAGTCCTCGACGGAACGCGAGAGCCCCGTGGACTCGCCCACGTGATGACTCCAGACGGAGCGGAGAAGAAGGGCGGCCGAACGCGCGTTCGGCCGCCCGGGCAACCCTTCTGAAATGTAGCCAGCGGCTCCTCACGGGTCGAGTCACGCTCCGAGAGATCCTTCTCCGGAGTGGCTGAAGTTTGAGGCCGAAGCCGGATTCGCCTATTTTACCGCGATTTCCCTCGGGGTTCAGGACAACGAAATGAGGGGGCTCGGTGGAGGACACAGTAGCTGTCGACGCGAAAAGAATCCTTCTTCGCTACGGTGCACCTATCTCCGTTCTGGACAAGGTTGCGGAGCCGGAGCGTATCGAGCTGGCGCGGGAAATCAGCCGCACCGTCTTGGCTGAGCGCGAGGGACACCTGAAGAAATTGCTCCGCGAGGGGGGCTACCTGATCGAAGACTGATTGGGCTAGGCCGTGACTGTCCGCGTCATGCCATCTCGCGCTCGAGGGGCAGTCTCGACGGCACGAGGCCTGTGTCCGAAGCGCCGAGAAGGTGCACTCCGTACCCGCCTCGAGGGCATGAGGCGAGACTGCGGATCACCCATCGTGCGCCTCCAGTGGCCCTCGCAACGGTGAATCCGTTCCCGCGACCTGCCGAACCTGCAAAGTGCGGAGCCGGTTGAGTGCCGCGGCGAGCTCGAACCGGCGGAAGGCGGTGAGCTCACCTGTCTGTCGGGGGTCCAGAACGTCGAGGCCCTCGCGTTCCACCAGGCCCTCCACCGCCGCCAGAACCTCACGTACCGTTCGGCGTCCGTCCACGAACTGCCTCCGCGCCAGGATCAGCGCTTCTCCTATGGAGCGTGCTTGTGCCCAGGAAACGATCTGCTCGAGTGCGGAGAGATCGATCTCGTCGGTGCCGAACAGCAGCTTCCGCTTGTCGGGGACCCTCAAGCTATACGCCTTGCGGCCCCGGCGAGGATCTACCGAAGCGGGCGCGGGGACCCTCGCAAGGCGGGCGCCAAGGGGGGGGGCTCGCTCGCGGATCCTACCTGTAGGGTGCGCGCCTGCGACCTCCCGGGCGCGATCGGTTACGTCGATGGGGCAGTATTTGCTCATCGAGATCACGACGTCGGCGACGTCGAGGTAGTCGCCGCTCCCCCCTATGACGAGCATCGAGCTCACGCCCTCCAGCTCATAGAGATCCTCGACACGATCGACGAAAGGCGTGATGGGTTCACGGGCCTTGGGTACCAGCTCCTGCATGCGGCGGTCGCGGATCATGAAGTTCGTGGCCGCCGTGTCCTCGTCGACGAGAAGCAGCGACGCACCGGCCTCGAGGGCCTCGACGAGCGCCGCCGCCTGGCTCGTCGAGCCGGACGCATTGGGCGTGGCGAAGGCCTTCGTCCCGGTTCCGAGCGGGAGGCCGTCGATGAACGGGGATATGTCGACACCACTCACCGAGCGTCCGTCCTCGGCCCGGATCTTTACAGCGGAAGAGACCGTCACGACGTACTCGCGGCCATCGCCAGGACGGTGGTTGTACACGCCCATTTCCACGGCGCGCAACAGGGTGCTCTTCCCGTGGAAGCCTCCGCCGACGACGAGTGTGACGCCCTCGGATATGCCCAGGCCCGTGACGGATCCGCGGTTGGGCGCCGTCAACTCTACACGCAGCGACTCCGGCGATTCGAACGCCACGACGTCGTCACCGGTGAGCGGGCGGTCGTCGACCCCGCTGCAGCGCGGCAGCAGAGCTCCGTCCGCTACGAAGGCCACGATCCCGTGGGCGGGAAGAAGCGCGCGAAGCGCGTCCGCGTCCTCGTTCGTTTCCGCAGCCCGTATCAGGTCGTCCGGTCGATGTGCCGGCGCCGCGAGGCTACGCTCGATGACCCCGGCGAGGTCGTTCACCAGGAGCTCTCGGGCCTCGCGACCGAGCACCCGTCTTCCCTTCGCCGGAAGCCCCACCGCGAATCGGGCCTCCAGGCCGCCGTCCTCGCCGACCAGCACCGCCGTCTGTGGGATCACTTCTTGACCGGGTGCTTCGATGTGAAGCAGGCCGCTCTTCCCGCTGCCGCGCTGAGACGACGCCTTCGCGGCCTCCTCACCGAACGCCCTTGCGATGTGCGCAGCCACTCCGGTTCGCCGGCTGAGGGACGAGAGCACGGCGCGGGGGAGGCCGGCAACCTCGGGCTCGAGAAACGCGCGTAGTCGCGACGGTGCCGCGTATGGATCGCCCTGCACGTGATCCACGCCAACCACGTAGTCCCCGTAGCTCCAGCGTCCCTTGATGGCGTGGTAGGCGTTGTAGCTGCGACCGTCGATTCGCGCGATGACGGTCTTCAGCTCGCTCGTGGTTCTCACCATACGCCTCGTCGCGTTTCCTGGATCCAGTTGCTGTGGCGCCCTCGAGGGCGGGGGCGACCCGGCTCCTCGGTCTCTATTATGGTCTCGGTTCGGGCACCGGGGTTCCGTTCTCAGGCGCTTCGCGGGAGCCCGTGTCGTGCGTGACCAGCCGCCGGGACGGAGTGGGCTCGTATCGCGCGTGTATTCGCCGGTAGGGCGCCCGCGCGGCTTTCGGGCTGGTTGCGAACCTGAACGGGAGGATCTCTTGAGCTCGATTCGTGACTTCCTCGATCACCATTATCGCCACCTCAACGCGCGCGAAACGTTGGAGGCGGCGAGAGCCTACGAGGCGCACCTCGAAGCCGGTGGTAGGATGATGGTGAGCCTGGCCGGAGCGATGTCCACCGGTGAATTGGGCATCATCCTTTCCAGGATGATCCGGGCAGGAAAAGTGCACGCAATCAGTTGCACGGGCGCCAACCTCGAGGAGGACGTATTCAACCTGCTCGCGAACCAGGAGTACGAGGTCGTGCCGTCGTGGCGCGAGCTGTCCGTTCACGACGAGATGGCCCTCCATGAGCGTGGGATGAACCGCGTCACCGACACGTGTATACCGGAGACCGTGATGCGCCACCTGGAGCGGCGCCTCCGTGAGGTTTGGCGACGAGCGTGCGAGCAAGGGGAGCGGAGGTCGCCGGCCGAGCACCTCTTCCAAGTGCTCGACGACGACTCGCTGGCCGGGCATTACCAGGTGGACCCGCAGGAGTCATGGGTCCTCGCCGCCAAAGCCATGGGGATTCCCGTCTATGTGCCGGGTTGGGAGGACTCCACCACGGGCAACGTGTTCACCGCCGCGGTCATGAGGGGAGAGGTTCCGCACCATCAGTGCGTGAAGACCGGCACGGAGCAGTTCGAGCACTTGATCGGCTGGTACCGTGAGAACAGCGGGGACGGAGGCTCCTCGCCATCCGTGGGGTTCTTCCAGATCGGAGGGGGTATCGCGGGAGACTTCGCGATCTGCGCGGTTCCCTGTATGATCCGGGACCTGAAGCTCGACGTACCGGTCTGGGGGTATTTCGCCCAGATCACCGACGCCGTGAGCTCCTACGGAGGTTACTCCGGGGCTCCGCCGAACGAGAAAATTACATGGGGCAAGCTCGGCCTGGAGACGCCCCGATACTTCATCAATTCGGACGCGAGCGTCGTCGCGCCGCTGATCTTCGGGTACCTACTGGGGGACTGAGCGCGCGTGGTCGAGCCGCGCGCCATAGACCCGGTGGATTTCGAAGGGACGGAGAAGGGCCGACCTGCAGCACCGCAGATCGGCCCTTCTCGGACGGGGGCCTGGGGATCGCTCCTCAGATCGTGCGAAGGCTGTCCCTAGACGGCATCCAGGCGCACCACGTTCTCGGCAGCGGGGCCCTTCTGGCCCTGGACTACGTCGAACTCGACACGCTCCCCTTCGTTGAGCGACTTGAAGCCGCTTCCCTGGATTGCCGAATGGTGGACGAAGCAGTCCTGACTCCCATCCTCGGGCGTAATGAAGCCATAGCCCTTCTGGTCGTTGAACCACTTCACGCTTCCGGTAGTACGCATACCAGTCTCTCCTGGTATTTTTGACGATGACTAGGCCCGGTATTTCCGTACCAACGGTGCATCGGTCCATGTGCGGGGATCCGCGCCCGCACGACGCTGACGGACTCCAGATCCTCGATGCGAAAGAGGACCTGACAACCATGTGGGCTGCCCAGGTCCTCGTCCAACACCGGATCCTCTCGGCCCTTAACGCAAGAACGTGCATCACTTTGGCCGAGGAAACAAGAGTAAATTCCGCTGGGCTGGCCCCCCGATGCTGATCCGCAACATCGCCATCATCGCTCATGTCGATCATGGCAAGACGACGCTGGTCGACCAGATGCTTCGCCAGTCAGGTGTCTTCCGGGACAACGAAAACGTGCGGGAACGCGTTCTCGATTCGAATCCACTGGAGCGGGAGCGCGGAATCACGATCCTATCGAAGAACGCCGCCGTCCATTGGAGCGGTGTGAAGATCAACATCGTCGACACGCCGGGACACGCCGACTTCGGAGGAGAAGTGGAGCGTATTTTGCGCATGGTGGACGCCGTGCTCCTGCTTGTGGACGCCGTCGAGGGGCCGATGCCCCAGACGCGTTTCGTGACCACGAAAGCGTTGGAGCTGGATCTTCCCCTCATCGTCGTGGTCAACAAGGCCGATCGCCCCGATTCGCGCGCTCGCGAGGTCCACGACGAGGTACTAGAGCTGTTCATGGATCTCGAGGCCGTCGACGCGCAGCTCGACTCCCCCTTTCTTTACGCTTCGGGGCGTGAGGGTTGGGCTACCCTCGATCCGGACGACCCCTCGACGGACCTCACCCCACTCTTCGAGACGATCATCGAACACGTTCCACCCCCGCGAGCCGACACGGACGGCGGGTTTCAGATGTTGGTGTCGACGCTCGACCATTCTCCTTACGTGGGCCGCATCGCGATCGGCCGCATCGAGCGGGGCCGCGTGCGAGTCGGTCAGCCGGTCGTGCTCCTGCCGCCTGGAGAGCCGGGCACCGCCGAAGAGGACGGGTCGCATGAATCGGTGGTGATGAGGCTCTACACGTTCGAAGGCCTCGCGCGTGTCGAGGCTGATCAGGTCTCCGCAGGCGACATCATCGCGGTCGCCGGGCTGGACGAAGTCGAGATCGGCGCGACCGTGACCGACCCCGGATCGCGAGAGCGCCTCCGTGGCATCGCCGTGGAAGAGCCGACGCTCTCGGTGGATTACTCCGTCAATGACGCGCCGTTTGCTGGCCTTTCGGGGAAGTACGTCACGACTCGTCAGCTCCGCGAGCGCCTCTACCGTGAGGTGGAGCGCAACGTCGCTCTGCGCGTCGAAGATACCGATGAGCCGGACACCTTCGCCGTGAGCGGCCGGGGAGAGCTTCATCTCACGGTTCTCATGGAGGAGATGCGTCGGGAGGGGTACGAGTTCCAGGTGTCGCGGCCACGCGTTATCACCAAGAAGGGCGAGGCCGGCGAGACCCTCGAGCCCATCGAGGACGCTGTGATGGAGGTCCCCTCCGCCATGGTCGGCGTCGTCATCGAGAAGATGGGCGCGCGAAAGGCGGAGCTTAGGGAGTTGCGGCCAATGAACGCGGCGACGACCCGACTGGCGTTCCGGCTTCCAGCCAGAGGCCTGTTCGGGTACCGCTCGGAGTTTCTGACCGACACGCGCGGCGAGGGTGTGCTTCATCACAACTTCGGCGGATACGGCCCGTGGGCGGGGACGCTCGCGGGACGCAGGCGGGGTGTTCTGGTCGCGGATCGGGAAGGGCAAGCCGTCGCGTACGCGATCTTCGGCCTCCAACGGCGGGCTACCCTGTTCGTGAGTCCGGGGGATCGAGTCTATTGCGGGATGATCGTCGGCGAGCACGTCCGACGCGACGACGTGGACGTCAACGTGACCAGGGAGAAGAAGCTCACCAACATCCGGGCGGCAGCCTCGGACGAGAACATCAGGCTCGAGCCTCCCCGTCGCGTCACGCTGGAGCTCGCTCTGGAGTTCGTCGATGAGGACGAGCTCATCGAGGTCACGCCCGACTCTATCCGCCTCCGCAAGCGCATTCTCGATTCCAGCCGCCGTCGTAAGGCGTCCAGGCGCACCGTGTCGGTGTCATAGGAGACCACATTGCCCTACATCGAGCCGCCGGCCCGAGGCAAGTTCACCGAAGCGCTCCGGACGCTTTCGGCCAACATCGAAGGACCCGGTGAGCTCAACTACGTCGTGTCGATGCTCGTCGACGCGTACGTACGAGCGAGGGGCGAGCGCTACAGCACCTTCAACGAGGCCGTGGGAGTGCTGGAGAGCGCCAAGCTGGAGCTCTACCGTCGCAGGGTCGCGGTGTACGAAGACCGCAAGATCGAGGAGAACGGGGACGTCTACTGACCAGGTCCGGTGCGGCGATTCCGCGCGTGCGTGAGAGGTATGGGTCGGCCTCCCTCAGACTCTCAGCACCCGGCCGTGGTTGGTGTGGTTCAAGTCTATTCCGGTGACGCGCTTCAATGCCGTGAGGAGCCGATACTTCGGCCGCTCGTCTCGGTGCCGGGCCCTCACGAGCCCGGGGGGATCGGCCTCGCGGAGCCGATCACTCCAGTCCATCGTCGCGATCCGTTCGGCCATCACGGAGGGGTGCGTACCCTCGTAGGTCTCGAGACGGCCGAGTGGCCCGTAGTCGAATTCTTCCGTCGAGCCGTACGCCGCCTCTGCTTCGGCCCTGCCCCTTCTGTGCGCCGTGAACTCGCGCGTCTTCTTTTGCATGTACCCGGGATGCCGGGCCCATCCGTAGTGGAAGATTCTCGCGCCCGAATCTGCGACGGTGATCCGCCGCTGGTCGGCGCAGCGGAACGACTGGGCGTCGCGCACCGATCTGATTCCGACTCCATTGCGGATGACGCGGATCTCCCGCTGGTACCACCCGTGTCCGTTCTGGACGTGCGAGTAGTCACCGAAGAAATGGAGATAGTCGAAGAGCAGGCCTTTCACGCGATGCTCGCCAAGGAGCTGCTCACAGCGTGAGCGGATTGCGGGAAGATCGTCCTCGTGCACCACCTCGTCCGCCTGTACGTACAGGCACCAGTCTCCGGTGCAGCGCTGTAGCGCCGCGTTGGTCAGATCGGCATAGATCTTCTCTCGCCGAGACTCGTCCCACATGGCCTCCACGATCCGCACTCGCGGGTCGTCGAGTGACTCCACGAGAGCCCGCGTGTGGTCGTCGCGCTCGCCCGCTGCAATGGTTACGACCAGCTCGTCGACGACGGGTAGGACCGAGAGGAGCGCTTCCCTCAGCGGGTAATCGAGTACGACCGCGTTTCGGGCGAACGAGAATCCGGAGATGCGCACGGGAACCTCGGAGCGCAGTTTGGATCGGCAGTGGCTCGCGCCACGCGAAAGCGGCGCCGAGATCGTCGGCGCACTTCAACATGGGGCGGCGTTATCGGCACCGACAACCTTCCGACGGAGCGGTCGTATGGGGAAGATCTCGCTGAGGAGGGGTATGGTGCGGGCGGCGAAGAAGGCTGCGCACCCACGGACGCTCCTGCGCGCATTGCGGCTCGCCAAGTCGGGGTCTGCACGATCCTCTCATAGCACCGAGCTGGACGTCTACTCCCGGGTCCTGCCCGGAGAGTTCCTCCACTACGGCTACTTCGACGATCCCGGGGTTCGGCCCGAGACGCTGAGCCTCCGTGACATCGAGATCGCCCAGCTGCGCTACGCCGAGCTGCTTCTCGACCAGATCTCCGACCGGGAGGCTCCGGTTCTCGACGTCGGGTGCGGCATGGGTGGGCTATTGAAGCTGATGATCGAGCGTGGCCTCGAACCGTTCGCGCTCACGCCGGACTCACGTCAGGCGCGCTACGTCGCCGAGCGCTACCCTTCCGTTCCGCTCTTCGAAACCAGGTTCGAAGACCTCGCCGAGCGCGGGCACCGAGACCTGTTCGGCACGCTTGTCACCTCGGAGTCTGTTCAGTACCTGGACCTGGCAGCCGCGCTTCCTCTCGTGGAGCATGTTCTGAAGCCGGGTGGGCGCTGGATCGCTTGCGATTACTTCCGCTTGGGCCCGACGGAGGAGCGTCGCTCGGGCCACGTATGGGCGGAGTTCTTGGAGAGGCTGAATGCGACGAGTCTTCGCATCGTGAATGAGCGCGACCTCACCGAGCACGTACTCCCTACGCTCGCCTTCGTCGATATGTGGGGGAAGCGCCTCGGACTTCCGGTCCTGTCTTTTTCGCTCGAGAAGTTGAGGACGAAGCGCCCCGCAACGCACTTTCTGTTCGAGGACCTGCTGACGGACGTGCGGGACTACGTGGGAGAGCAGCTGGCGATCGTAGACCCTGAGATCTTCCGGCGAGAGAAGCGCTACATGCTCCTCGTCCTCGAGAACGGCGACCGATAAGGATGCGGACGAGCACCCCGCCAGACGTCCGCGACCGCTTCCGAGGACTGTTGCTGGGGACGGCCGTGGGAGACGCGCTCGGGCTCCCGGCCGAGGGAATCTCCCGGCGTCGCACCAGGCGCCTTTTCGGGGGGGAGGACACCGATACGGCAAGCGAACGCCATGTGGGCCGCGGTGGGGGGTCTTCCTGTCCGAGCCCTCCCTCTAACCCGCAGTGATCGCTTCGAGCATGTCCTCGACGGTTACGAACTTCACGCGCGGGCGGTTCTGCGGTTCACCCCGAGCGCACTCGGCAGCGTCCAGTCGCCGCCAGTCCTCGAGGCGGACGAAGCGCGTATCACGCCCGGCGAGGATAGGCTCGATGGGCGCAGCCCCGGACCCGTCGGCGGCCACGCGTGGCACAGTTTCGGTGTCCGCCACCATCGAGCTCACGGTTTCTGCCGCGTCCTTCTTGTTCGTTCCGATGATGCCCGTGGGCCCGCGCTTGATCCAACCTGCCACGTACTCTCCCGGTATGGGACGTCCGTTCGGACCGTCCAGGACGCGTCCGACTTCGTTCGGAATCACGCCTCGTCGCTCGTCGAACGGGACGTCTGGAAGTGGGGCTCCACGGTATCCCACCGACCGCAGCAGCAGGCCCGCTTTCATTTCGTCGTAGGCCCCCACACCTTCACACCGCTGATAGCCGTCGGCCTGCGTTACGAGCCGATTCCGTTCCGTGCGCACGGCCTGTACGGCGTTTGG
Organism: Longimicrobiales bacterium; assembly: GCA_965249195.1. Lineage (GTDB taxonomy): Bacteria > Gemmatimonadota > Gemmatimonadetes > Longimicrobiales > Gaopeijiaceae > CBDFLM01. The sequence continues at coordinate 488,791 of CBDFLM010000013.1, read as the reverse complement.
CCCCCTGATTTCGACGGGTGACACGAGAAAGCGTAGCACGAGGCGGCGCTCCGCGTCCGTGCGCGGGCGCTCCGAAACTTCCTTCAGGAAGTCGTAATTCCGCCGAGCGGTCCGGTCGTCCGCGAGGGCAGCCTCGCTGTCGGCGTCGAGATCGAGATCGGCCCTGTCCACGATCATGTCGACCCCGTTCAGGCTTCCGAGCTCCTTCAGCTCCACGTTGGTGAACTTCGCCTGGGCGGGCCCGCGCCGGCCCAGCATCACGACCTCGCGAACCCTGCTTGCGCGCAGCGCCTCGAGCGCATGGTCGGCGATGTCGGTTTCGGCCAGCTCGTCCGTCGATCTCAGGAGGATGCGCGCCACGTCCACGGCGACGTTTCCGTTTCCGGCCACGACGGCACGCTGCGTGGACAGATCGAAGGTGCGATCGCCGTAGTCCGGGTGGCCGTTGTACCAGGCGACGAACTCCGTCGCCGAGTAGCTGCCCGCGAGCCCCTCGCCCGGAATCCCGAGCCTCCGGTCCGAGGACGCTCCGACCGTGTAGACGACCTGGTCGTACAGGGTGCGCAGATCCTCGCGCGTCACGTCGCGTCCGAACGTCACGTTGCCGAAGAAACGCGTCGATGGATGATCGAACACCTGCTCGAACTTGGACGTCACCCTCTTGATTTCGGGATGATCCGGTGCCACCCCATCCCTGACGAGCCCGAAAGGAGTCGGAAGACGGTCGAAGATGTCGATGGCGCAGTGCAAGTCCTGTTTCTTGAGCAGGGCATCGGCCGTGAAGAACCCGGCCGGGCCGGCTCCCACGATCGCGACCCGCAGGGGCGGGGTGGGTGCTGCGGTGTCTGCAATCACGGCCTTGGCTCGTTCCCGTCCAGGTGAGCTGGGGCGCGGATCCGCGCCCCGAGTGTTCGTAGCGGCGTCAGCATGTCAGCGTCGACGGGGAGCCGCAAGGCGGCGCGCCGTTTCTGCCCCCGATGGCGCGAGGGGGACGCGTCAGGCTAGTCTGAAGGATGTCCGTTTTCCTCGAGCCATCGTGTGGCCGCATCGACACCGCCTCGTCGGATCGGCACGTCGCTCAACGCCAGTCCCGACTCGACACCCGCCAGCGTTGCCAGCAACATCAGATCGTTGAAATCCCCCAGGTGACCGATCCGGAAGACACGACCCTTGAGTCGACCCAGCCCTGTCCCGAGCGACATGTTGAATCGGTCGAAGACGAGCGCACGGAACGCGTCGGCGTCGTGGCCATGCGGGAGGACGACGGCAGTGAGCACGTCGCTGTGCTCGGCGGGCTCGACACACTGCGTTTCGAGACCCCAGGTGGCGACCGCGTGACGGGTCGCGGTTCCGTGGCGCGCGTGGCGGGCGAACACAGTCTCGAGCCCCTCCTCGCGGAGCATGGACAGTGCCTCCCGGAGTCCGTAGAGGAGGTTGGTGGCCGGCGTATAGGGAAAGAAGCCCGAGGCGTTACGGTCGAGCGCCGGCCTGAAATCCCAATACGAGCGAGGCAAGCCGGCACTCTCGGCGGCCTTTATCGCCTTACGGCTGAGGGCGAGAAACGCCAGGCCCGGAGGAAGCATGAGACCCTTCTGCGATGCCGAAAGCGAGACGTCCACACCCCAATCGTCGTGGCGGTAGTCCACACATCCGAGCGACGAAACCCCGTCGACCAGGAGCAGCGCGGGGTGTCCGACGCGATCGATGGCCGCGCGAATCTCGCCGATTCGGCTCGTGACGCCGGTCGACGTTTCATTGTGCACGACGGCGACGGCCTTGAAGAGGTGGTCGGCGTCCGCCGTCAGGCGGCTCTCCAGCTCTTGCGGGTCGACGCCCCGGCGCCAGTCGGTCGGAGCGAGCTCGACGTCGAGCGCGAAGCGCGTCGCCACGTCCGCCCACTTGGTGGCGAACTGGCCCGTTTCGAACATCAGCACCCGGTCTCCGGGGCTCAGCACGTTCACCAACGCAGCCTCCCAGCTACCGGTGCCGGAAGCCGGGTAGACGACGACCGGCCCCTCCGTCCCGAAGACCCAGCGAAGGCCGTCGAGGACCTCGCGGGTGAGCTCGGGGAAGGAGGAGCCGCGGTGGTCGACGGTCGGGCGTGCGAGCGCACGGAGCACGCGCTCGGGCACGTTGGAAGGCCCCGGCAGCTGCAGAAAGTGCCTACCGGTTGTGCGCGTCGTCACATCTGGTTCGCCTCGGTGCCGCTCGCGGGCGCCCCGACGAGCGGGGCGGCCCGCCTGGGGAAGCGCCAGAGTAGACACCGCCGAGCTCGAGTGTCAAGAATCCGGGGCCGGGCGGCTTGACTCGGCCCGGAGGGCGCTCGGGGCACGCCACTTCGGCACTCGAGGCTGCGCTACTCGGCGCGGTCGAAGGCGAGGTGCGGTTCGACGCCTATACGCGTCACCTCTACTCGACGGACGCGAGCATGTACGCGATTGAGCCGCTCGGCGTCGTCTTTCCGCGTGACGCGGACGACGTGGTCGGGGCCCTCGAGGTGGCGGTCCGGGCGGGCGTACCCGTGCTGCCGCGCGGTGCCGGTACGAGCCTGGCGGGACAGACCGTCGGTCGGGCGGTCGTGCTCGACTTTTCGCGCTACATGCACCAGCTGGTCGCCCTCGACGTGGAGGCCGGCACTGCCCGCGTCCAACCCGGTCTCGTACAGGACGACCTCAACCGCGCGGCGGGTCGGCACGGGCTCTGGTTCGCGCCCGATACGTCGACGTCCAATCGGGCGACCCTCGGCGGCATGATCGGGAACAACTCGTGTGGCTCCAGGTCCGCCCGGTACGGGATGACGATCGATCACGTGCGGACCGTGGACGTCGTTCTGTCCGACGCGAGCAGGGCGTGCTTCGGCCCCGTCGCCGCGGACGAAGTAGCGCGCAGAGCGGGGACCGACACCCTGGAGGGAAGCCTCTACCGTCAGGTGTCGCAGCTGGTCCACGCCAAGGGCGCCGTTATCCGTGACGGCTTTCCAGCGCACTGGCGGCGAAGCGGCGGCTACAGGCTCGAGCGCATGCTCCCCGATGCGGGCCCATTCGACCTCTCCAACCTCGTGGTGGGCTCCGAGGGCACGCTCGCGGTCGTAGTCGAGGCCACGGTCCAGCTCGTCCCGCGACCACGTGCCATCGCCGCGCTCGCGGGTCACTTCGCGTCCCTCGACGCGGCCATCGACGCCGTCGAGGAGGCGCGCCGATGCGACGCCGCCGCCATCGAGCTCGTCGACGACGTCATCCTCGGTTTGGCCCGCCGCTCTCCGCTCCACTCTCACCTGGCAAAGTCCCTGGTGGGCGAGCCCGGCGCGTTGCTCTGGGTGGAGTTCTACGGCTCGACACCCTCGGAGGCCGCCGGCGCGGCCGCGCGCCTGGAGGAGACGTGGCTGCGGGGTCGTCACGCGTACGCAGTGGTGCGGGCCGACACCCCGGGCGAGCAAGGGCGCTTCCGAGACCTGCGCAAGGCCGGACTCGGTCTGCTCATGGCCGCCGGCGAAGGTGGGGAGCGGTCCTTCGCGTTCATCGAGGACACGGCCGTCGATCCTTCCCGGCTCCCGGAATACACGAGGGCGCTTCGGCGCATCCTGGAACAGCATGGTCTCGAGGCAGGCTTCTACGGTCACGCGTCGGCGGGTTGTCTCCACATACGTCCCTTCATGGACCTCCGCAGGAGCGGTGAAGTCGCGAGGATGAAGGCCGTGGCCGTGGCGGTCTGCGAGCTCGTGACGGAATACGGCGGAATGAACAGCAGCGAGCACGGAGACGGGCTCGCTCGGGCCGAGTTCAGCCGTCGACTCTTCGGGGATGAGCTGTACGGGGCGATGTGCGACGTGAAGCGCCTCTTCGATCCCAGCGGTCGCTTGAACCCGGGAAAGAAGGTGAATCCTCCCGCCATGACGGAGAACCTCAGAGACCCTGCGCTGCCGCCCGCCCCGCAGCTGACGACACACTTCGCGTTCGGCGAGATCGACGGCATCTGGGGAGAGGCCAACCGCTGCATGCGCATCGGTGCGTGCCGCCGCTCTCCCGACTCCGGTGGGACGATGTGCCCGTCGTTCATGGCGACCCGCGACGAGGCTCACTCGACCCGTGGACGCGCCAACGCGCTCGTGAAGGCGATGTCATCGAGCGATCCGCGTGCAGCCCTCGGGGACGACGGACTTCACGAGATCCTTGACCTCTGCTTGGAGTGCAAGGCCTGCAAGCTCGAGTGTCCGATGTCGGTGGACATGGCGACGCTCAAGTCCGAGGCGCTGGCGCAGCGCCATGAACGCATCGGCACACCGCTGGGAGCGCGTGTGTTCGGGCATGTACGCGCGGCCAGCCGCGTAGGCGCAGCGATGGCTCCCCTCTCGAACTGGCTCGCGTCCAGACGCCCCGTGCGCGCGCTGCTGGAGTCTGTGGTCGGGATCGATCGGAGGCGACCGCTACCGACCTTCAGGCGCGAGACTCTGCAAAGGTGGTTCGCACGTAGGCCCCGTGCCTCCGCGGTTGCGGGCCTAGGGACACCGGGCAGACCGTCGCGCGGACCGGTGATTTTCCTGGCCGACTCGTTCACGAGTTATAGCGAGCCCCACATCGGCCGAGCGGCCGTGGAGCTGCTCGAGAAGGCCGGCTGGGACGTTCACCTCGCCGGTGACGTGTGCTGTGGCCGCGCGCTCATCTCGAAGGGCCTGCTCCGTCAGGCGAAGGAGACGCAGACCCGCCTCGTCGCCAAGCTCGCGGGGCCGGCGGCCGACGGCGTCCCTATCGTGGGCTGTGAGCCATCCTGTGTGCTGACTCTGAAGGACGAGCTTCGATCACTCTCGAGCAAAGTCGTAGGCGTAGAAGACATCGCACGACAGACCCGCCTCGTCGACGAGCTTCTCGTCGAGGCGATCGACGACGGCGCGCTCGAGCTCGACCCGGAGGCGGAGGTCGCCGGCCACCGCATCCTCTTCCACCCACATTGCCATCAAAAGGCGGCCTCGGCGGCCGCCGGAAGCGTAGCGCTACTTGAGCGACTTCCAGGATCGGAAGTGGTCACGCTCGACGCCGGTTGCTGTGGAATGGCTGGGTCGTTCGGCTTCGAGCAGTCCCATTACGATCTCTCGCTATCGATCGGTAGGATGCGCCTCTTCCCCTCTGTGGAGGCTGCCGGTCCGGACACGCTCATCGCCGCGACGGGTGTCTCGTGCCGCCAGCAGATCGCGCACGGCACCGGTCGCGAGGCCCGCCATCCCGTGACGCTGGTGCACGCCGCGGTGGGCGCGCCCTGATGCCGATCACTGATAGCGCGCTCGTCGCCATCGCCGGGCTCTTGGGGGTGGTGGCGCTGCTCTTCCTCACCATCACCAAGCTCAAATGGCACGTCTTCCTTGCGCTGCTCGTCCCGATCCTCCTCTTCGGCCTGATCCCCGGTATCGACCGCGCGGCGTTCATCGCCGCCTTCGAGGTGGGCTTCGGGCGCACGATCGAGAGCATCGCGGTCGTGATCGTGCTGGGTTCTCTGCTCGCTGAGGCGCTCAAGCACACTGGCGGCATCGAGCGCATCACCATGTCGATGATCCGGCTCGTGGGCGAGCAACGCATGCCGCTGGCGCTGACGCTCAGCGGGTTCGTCATCGGCGTGGCGATCTTCTCCGACGTCGGTTACGTCATCCTCAACCCCCTCGTGCACTCTGCCGCGCTCGCGACCGGTCTCAACATGAGCGTCATGTCCACCGGACTCGTCGGCGCCATGCAGCTGACGCACGCCATGGTGCCGCCCACGCCGGGCCCGCTTGCGGCCGTAGCGCTCGTGGAGGCCGACATCGGCCGCGTCATCGTGTTCGGGTCGCTGGCCACCTTCGTAGGCTCGCTCGCGGGCTGGGGATACGCGTTGGTCATGGGACCACGCATCGAGTCGCCTCCGTCGGAGGAGTTCGTCGGACAGTCGTTCATCGAGCGCGGGCTCGAGACGGAGCTGCCGTCCACCGCGCGTGCCTACGCTCCGATCCTCATCCCACTGGTGCTCATTGCGGGCCAAAGCGTCGCTGCGTTCGCGCTCCCCGAGGCACATCTCGTGAACCGTGCCATGCTCTACCTGGGATGGCCGGTCGTCGCTCTCGGCATCGGCATCTTGCTCGCGTATCGGAACACGAAAAGGGACCAGACTGAAGTGCGCACCGCCGACTGGGTAGAGAACGCGCTGCGGACTTCCGCCATGATCATCGTAGTCACCGGACTGGGTGGCTCGCTCAGCCAGATCCTCCGCGAGACCCCGGCCGTCGACGCGATCGCGCAGGGCATGGCGGCCACGGGCTTGCCGGCGATCTTCCTCCCGTTCGTCCTGGGAGTGGTGGGCAACATCATCACTGGCTCCACCACGGTCGGCGTGATCACGGCGGCGTCGATAGCCGCTCCGATGATGGGGACTCTGGGCCTTTCTCCGGAGGCCACGATGCTGGCGGGAGCGGCCGGATCGGTCATCGTGAAATACGTCAATTCCAGCTATTTCTGGGTGTGCACCTCTCTTTCTCGGATCCCCCTGCGCGGCGCCCTTCTATCGTACGGGGGCGTCACGTTCGTGAACGGTGTCGCGGCCATGGCAGTCGTATACGCTTTGTGGACTCTGGGGATGATTTGATGAGCGGCGCCATCGGGCGGCGTCCCATCGCGGCCTGCGGTCCGTGAGCGAGGAGGGGCGGACCGAGTTTCGAGAGGGGCCGCAAGCGGAAGAAGCGGCACAGCAGTTGGACCCGAGGCTCCGACACGCGGGGGTGTTGGCCATCGCGTTCGGCGCTGGCTTCGGTGTCATGACCATCGAGGTGGCCGGCGCCAGAGTGATCGCCCCCGTCTTCGGGCTCTCCGCTGTACCGTGGACCGCCGTGATCGGGGTAATCCTCACCGCCCTCGCCGTCGGCAACTACGTCGGCGGCCGGCTCGCCGACGCGGGTCGCCTGCCGTTGGGCGCGGTGCTCGCGGCCGGAGGCGTCGCGGCGTTGTTCCCGGCCGCGGGGGCCGCCGTCCCTCAGTGGGCGGCCGACCGCTTGGGCTTCGTGCTCGGGGCGGTGGTCAGCGCGGCGATCCTCTTCGCACCGGCGATCTTGGCGCTCGGCACCACGATCCCGTATCTGGTCCGCGCACAGACGCTGTCGTTGGACACCGTGGGCCGCCGCACGGGCGACATAGGTGCGGCCGCGACGGTCGGCTCCATCGCGGGCACGTTCGTGACGGGCTTCGTTCTCCTTCCGGTCCTGCCGCTTCCCACGCTTCTCGCCGCGACCGCCGGGGGCTTGCTGCTGCTCGGAGGCCTCGCGGTGAGGTTGCTGGGTGGACCGCCGCGTCCGGGAGTTCTAGCGGTCGCCGCGATACTGGCCGGAGCCCTCGGCCTCGGGCGAGGCGCACCGGTGGCCGGTGTCCTCCACACCCAGGAGACGGTCTACGGGTCCATCCAGGTCGTCGAATCACGTTGGGCCGACGGACGCCGTGTCCGGGAGCTGAAACAGAACGGAGGCTCCTCGTCCGCGGAAGAAGTCGAGACCGGGGCGCCGGCTCACCGCTACGCACAGATCAGCCTCGAGCTGATCGACTCTCTGTCTCCCGACTCGCTGCTCTTCCTGGGCGGAGGCGCGCTTACGCTGCCGGTTGCGGTCTCGCGGTTGCTGCCCGAGTCGAGAGTGGACGTCGTCGAGCTCGATCCCGTGGCCACGGAGCTGGCGCGGCGCTACTTCTCGTTCGGCGCCGCCGGGCCGCCCGGCGTATACGTCCACCACGGCGATGCTCGGGTGTACCTCGGCCGAAGTCGCGCCCGATACGATGTCGTCTACCTCGACGTGTGCGAGGATCTCGTGACGGTTCCTTGGACCCTGGTCACCGTCGAAGCGCTGAGAAGCATCAGGGAGCGCCTAACGCCGGACGGTGTGTTCTTGGCCAACGTCCTCACGCCTCTCGAGGGTAGCGGGGCTGAATTCCTGCGTCGCCTATTGGGAACGGTCGAGATCGTGTTCAGGAGCGTGAGAGCCTATCCCGTGTTCCCGCAACTCGACGGCGCTGCGATCCAGAACGTGGTGATCGTGGCATCGGCGTCGTCCGAGACGCTGCCACCCACACGGCATCTGCGGGTCGTCCTACCCCCATCGGGTCCTGCTCTCGTCGATGATCACGCACCGGTGGAATACCTGCAGGCACGGCTTTTCATGGAAGGACTCAAGTGGCGCTGAGGCGGACCTGTCCTGGGGCGGAGCGATGACGGTTGCCAAGGACGGCGTCCTCGAGAACACCCATCCGCTGAATCTGGCCGATACCCGCGAAGGGCTCGAGGCTCCGGTGGTCACCCGGCCACCTCTCTACGAGGTGTACATGCGCATGGCCGAAGAGCTCGCGAAGCGGAGCACGTGCTCCCGGCTGCGCGTCGGCACGGTCATCACCGGCGAGGACCTCGAGAACGTCGTGGCCCTCGGCTACAACGGCAACGCGCGGGGATTCCCCAATCGGTGCGACTCGGACTCCGCTGGTCGCTGCGGATGCATTCACTCCGAGATGAACGCCCTCGTGAAGGCTCCGGGTCAGCTTCCTAACAAGGTGGCCTTCGTCACAGCGAGCCCATGCGTGATGTGCGCCAAGCTCATGGTGCAGGCTCGAGTGTCGTTCGTCTTCTACCGTGAGCCGTATCGAGATCCGGCGGGGCTCGAGGTCCTGCGGCGCGGGGCGGTGACCGTCGTCCACTACGATCGCTGGGCGGACTCCTGGAGGACCTGAGCCGGGTTCGCGGCCCGCCTGGAAAACATCGAGCGACCCGTTAGGTTCCGGGTGCTTTTCTCCAGCCCGCAAGAAGCGAAGCGCGCCAGCGAACGCGTGGGAGATCCGTCTTGAGTCAGACAGAGTCCCCCGAGACGGCGTCCGAGGACATGGTATCGACTCCACTACCGCGAACCGAGCTCACGTCCACACCGGTTCCTCGCGGCCACTTCTTTCTCCCCGGTCCTACCGAGGTGCACCCCTACGTCCTCGAGGCTCAAGCCGAGGCGATGATCGCTCACCGCGGTCAGGGGATGCGCGACCTGATGGCGGAGTTGCAGGAGGGGCTGCGTGGGGTCTTCATGACCTCCCGCGACGTGTTCGTCTCAACCTCATCCGCCACCGGACTGATGGAAGCCGCAGTTCGGAACGGCTCGCGCGGTCGCGTGCTCGCGCTCGTAAATGGCGGGTTCTCCGAGCGCTTTGCCCGGATCACGGCCGCTTGCGGCATCGAGATGGACGTGCTGGAGGTATCGTGGGGGGCCACTCACGAACCCGAGGTCGTGCACGACGCGCTGGTCGCAGGCGTGTACGACGCCGTGAGCGTGGTTCACTCCGAGACGTCGACGGGCGCCCTCCAAGACCTTCCCGCGCTTTCGGAGGTGGTCGCGGAGTTCGACGATACGCTCCTGCTGGTGGACTCGGTGACCGGCGTTGGAGGGGCTGAGCTGCGAGCGGACGAGTGGGGTCTGGATTTCGTTCTCACGGGCTCCCAAAAGGCGCTCGCTTTGCCCCCCGGCCTTTCCTTCGCAGTCGCGTCCGAGGCGATGATGGACCGCTCGGCCACGGCGGAGAGAAAGGGCGTCTATTTCGACCTGGAGACGTTCGCCAAGAACATGGCCGAATTGCAGACGCCTACCACGCCGGCGTTGTCGCTCCTCTACGCCCTCCGGGCGCAGCTCGTGAGGATCCGGGCCGAGACCATCGAGGGACGCTGGCGCCGGCACCTCGAGATGGCGCGCATGTGTTGGCAATGGGTCGAGCGTCTGAGGTCGGAATCGGGGGTCACCGTCGAGGTGCTGGCGAGCGAGGGTGGTCGCTCACCTACCGTGACCTGTGTGCGCCTTCCCTTCGGCGTGAGCGGCCCCTCGGTGGTCGAAGCCGTACGAGCTCGTGGCTGGGTGATCGGTGGCGGCTACGGGAAGCTCAAGGAAACGGCGATCCGGATCGGCCACATGGGCGACCACACGCCGTCCGAGCAGAAGGAGCTCCTGGAGGTGCTTGGGGAGGTGCTTACGGGGTGAGTGAGCGATACCGGGTGCTCGTCGCGGACAACGTGTCCGAATCGGGGCTCGCGCCGCTGCTCGAGGACGGGCGCTTCGAGGTCGAGCGGGGGGGGTCGGGTCTGGAGGCGTTTGGAGACAGCCTGCGGACCGCAGACGCTCTCATCGTGCGTAGCGCGACGAAGGTCGACCGCGACCTGCTGACGAGGGCTCTGAGGCTCAGGGTCGTTGGCCGTGCCGGAGTGGGCGTGGACAACATCGACCTGCCCGAGGCGACGGAGCGTGGAATCGCCGTGCTCAACGCCCCAGCCGGTAACACCGTGTCCGCGGCGGAGCTCACGATGGCGCTCATGCTCGCGCTGGTCCGTCGCATCCCTTCAGCAGACCGGTCGGTACGGGCATCAGAGTGGAAGCGGTCGCGTTTCGCCGGCCTCGAGTTGAGGGGCAAGTCGCTCGGCCTGGTCGGTGCCGGGCGCATCGGCGGCGAGGTGGCGCGTCGAGCACGGGCCTTCGGCATGGAGATCATGGGATACGACCCGTACTTGACCGAAGAGCGCGCGGACGAACTGGGGGTCGACCGCGTCGAGTTCGAAGAGCTTCTCTCCCGAGCGGACGTGATCTCGCTTCATGTGCCCCTCACCGACCGTACGCGAATGATGATCGGCGGGACGGAGCTCACGGCCGTGAAGCCCGGGGCTTTTCTGGTGAACGTCGCTCGCGGCGGCGTGGTCGACGAGGCTGCTCTGGCCGCTGCCCTCGTGGACGGCCGGCTCGCGGGGGCGGCGCTGGACGTCTACGCGCAGGAGCCCCTCGAGGCCGACAGCCCCCTTCGCACTGCTCCCAACATCATTCTCACACCTCACCTCGGCGCGTCCACGGCCGAGGCGCAAGAGTTGGTCGCCACGGAAATCGCTGCGGCGGTCGCGGCGGCGCTGCTGCACGGAGATCTTTCACGAGCGCTGAACGCTCCTGCCATCGGTGGGGACGAGCTCCGCCGCATGCGACCTCTGCTTGGTCTCGCGCAACGCCTCGGACGGCTGGCTGCCGCGCTTTCGGAGGGAGCGACGAAGGGCGTGGAAGTGCGGTACACGGGAGAGTCACGGGATGGACTGCGGGCCCTTTCGTCCTACGTGCTCATGGGACTCCTAGGGAGCATGCTCGGGCAAGACCAGGTCAACTTCGTCAACGCCCCCCATCTCGCGGAGGGTAGAGGTGTGGGGGTCTCTCGTCATCTGCTCGCGCGACGGAGCGACTACACCGAGTTCGTGGAGGTCGTCGTCAGCTCCGAGGAGGGACGCCGGACCCGTGTGGCCGGCGCGCTACTGGGCGATCAGCACCCCCGCTTGGTACGTATCGACGACTACCACATCGACATCGAGCCGAGGACGAGCCTACTGGTCCTGCGTAACCGTGACGTCCCCGGCGTGATCGGCCGAGTCGGGACACTGCTGGGGGACGAGGGGCTCAACATCGCCGAGTATCACCAGGCACGATTCTCGGAAGGTGGCGAGGCTCTGGCAGCTGTGGCTGTCGACGGTCAGGTGCAGGCTGCAGTCGTGGAGCGGCTTCGCCAGCTTCCGGAGATTGCAGACGCGCGGGTCGTCGACCTCGGCTGACGTCGCGTTGGATGGCGCGGCATCGGGGGATGACGGCCGTCGACCCGACCCCGCGTCGGCGTACCGTCGCCTGGAAGCTGAGCACGAGCGGAAGTCGCTTGAGACGCAGCGGCGGGACGATCGGCTGACGCGACTCCGTGGCGCGACCTTCGTCGGCTTTCTCGCCTGCGCCGTTCTGTTCGACTTTGCGACCGACACCGGTGAGGCCCTGGCAGCTGCTGTCGCCGCCGCTCTTGTGATCGCATTCGTCGTTCTGGTGCGGCTTCACGGGCGGGTTCGAGAGTCGGCGCGCTGGCATGCGCTGCACCGCGGTCTGGCGGTCGAGGGTCTGCTGAGGTTGGATCGCGCATGGGGCCGGCTCGAGGAGTTGGCGGACGAGTTCGGGGCCAGGACACCGGCTCCCGTCACCGCCTCGCATCCGTACGCTCGAGACCTCCACGTATTCGGTCGCGCTTCGCTGGCCTCCCTCTCGGGTCCGGTGACCACCACTCACGGACGGCGGACGCTGGACGCTTGGCTCTCGAACTTGGCTCCGTCCGCCGAGGTGCGGGCTCGCCAAGGAGCGGTCCGCGAGCTCGCTTCTCGGCTAGACTTCCGTCACGAAATGGCGGCGCGCGGCCGCGCAGGGGGCAAGGCCCCTCATGGCGACGTCACCGAGCTCGTGGAATGGGCGGAGAGGCCTCCCTGGCTAGCCCATCGCCGCGCGTTGCAGCTCGCGTCCTGGTGCCTCCCGCTCGCCCTGCTGGTACTGGCCATGTCGCAGATGACCGGGCTCACCGGCGGCCCGTGGTGGCTCATTCCGCTCGTCTTGCAGCTGGCCGTGCTCAAACGCGTGAGGGCACGGATACTCGCGGACTTCAAACGGGCCCAGGGTGCTGCGCCGGCTCTCAGTCGCCATGCGGGTCAGCTGCGCCTGATCTCGGAGACGGAGCTCACCGATGCACGCCTCGCGGCGCTGCGGGCGCGCGTCGGCGGGGACGAGCCGGCTCACGAGCGTTTCGCGCGGCTCGTCCGGGTAGTCGAGATGGCAGAAAGCCGCCGCAACCCCGTCTATCAGGCCGGTGCGTTTCTAGCGCTGCTGGACGTCCACGTCCATCGAGCGCTCGAGCGGTGGAAGGCACACTCGGGAAAGCAACTCCGGGGCTGGCTGGACGCCATCGGGGAGATCGAAGCACTCTCGGCCCTGGCGACCCTGGCCCACGACCATCCGGACTGGGCGTTCCCCCGGCATCACGACGAGCTTCGCGTGGATGCGGTCGGGCTCGGCCACCCGTTGCTCCCCCCCGATCGCTGCGTGCGTAACGATGTGCGTCTGGGCCCCCCCGGTACCTGCCTGCTCGTGACGGGCTCCAACATGGCCGGAAAGAGCACCCTCATCCGGGCGCTCGGAGCGAACGTCGTCCTCGCCTCGGCTGGTGCACCCGTATGCGCGGCAGAGTTGAGGCTCCCCGATGTCTCGCTCCAGACGTCCATGTCCGTGCAGGACTCTCTCGAGGCCGGGGTCTCACGTTTCATGGCGGAGCTGCTGGCGCTCAAGCGTGTGGTGGACGCCGCCCCGTCGCGCGGGGAGAGCGCTCCTCTCGTTCTCTACCTGATCGACGAGATGCTGCAGGGAACCAACTCCGAGGAACGTCGCGTCGCGGCTCGCACCGTGCTGCGCCGGCTCCTGGAGTCCAACGCGATCGGGGCGATAACCACGCACGACCTGGAGCTGGCTGCCGCCCCGGACCTTCTAGAGCGAACCCACCCCTGGCATTTTAGGGAGAGCGCCGTCGGTGGTGAGGGGGAACCTCGTCTCGAATTCGATTACGTGCTCAGGCCGGGGTTGGCGACCACGCGAAACGCGCTCGAGCTCTTCGAGATGGTCGGGCTGGGTCCGATCCCCGCGCGCACGGAAGAGACGGATCTGGTCTCACCGGGGGATGACGTTGTATCGACGTAGGATTTCCAAGGTCTCTTCCACCGGCAGTGCCTCGGCGGTGTTTCCCATACCCGAGACGGCGGTTGCCTTGAGCAGAGAGTTGTAGATCGCCTCCTCAGTCGCCTCGACGGCCGCTTCGAAAAGGCCACTCATCTCTCCGTTTGGAAGGTCGAGCACCGACTGTGGCCCGCGGCCACCTTCCCGCCGCACGCCCTCGGCCGTTGAGAAGGCGATCACGTAGTCGCCCGAACCGTTGCCGGCGTATGAGCCGGTTCGCGCCAGGCCCATGACGGCACGAGCGCCGAGGCGGCGCAGATTGCGTGCGTCGAGCGGCGCGTCGGTTGCTACCACCATCATGATCGATCCGTCGCCGCGGTCCTCCTCGGCGTCGCACATGCCTCCTCCGAGCGATGTTTGGAACGAGTAGCGTCCCAGCTCCAAACCGACGGGAGCGCCACCCATGGTGAGGATACCACCGAAGTTGGACTGAACGAGCACGCCCACGACGTAGCCCCCGAGCGCAGACGGGAGGATCCGGCTACTGGTGCCGATCCCACCCTTCCATCCGAAGGCCTGGGTGCCGGTGCCCGCTCCTACCGAGCCTTCTTCCACGGGACCCGGAGTGGCCGACTCGAGAGCGCGACGGACGTGCTCGGGGCGAATGGGGCGCTTCCGGATGTCGTTCAGGCCCCCGTCGTTGGTCTCTCCTACGAGAGCGTTGACCGAGCGTACGTCTCCCATTCCATCGAGCTCGAGCAACCACTCCACCATCGCGTCGGCTGCCCTCCAAACACAGAGGGTACAGGTGAGCAAGATGGGTGTCTCCATCTCACCCAGTTCTCTCACCTGGGTCACCCCGAGGAGCTTGCCGAAACCGTTTCCGACATGGATGGCTGCCGGGACCCGGCTCCGGAATACGTTTTCACCATGCGGCAGGATCGCCGTGACGCCCGTGCGCACGGATTCTCCTTCCATCACCGTGACCTGGCCTACGCGCACCCCCGCCACGTCGGTGATAGCGTTCAAGGCCCCGGGTTGAAACACTCCGACCTCGATACCGAGGTCGCGAGCACGCGGACGTGCCGGCCCTTGGCTCGAGGCCATGACGGGACTCAGCGCGAGGAGTAAAAGCACCACGATGCCCCGCTGCAGGGACTCCCGAAGGGGTGGACCCGAGCCGGTCGTGCTCCGCTTCGACATGATACGCTCCATCGATCGCCCGTGACTCAACCGGGCAGTGTGTCAACGAACATCAGCGTCATCAGGAGCGGCTGATAGAGCAGCGATCCAAAGAATACGCGGCGGGCGCGAGCGCGGCTCATCTCGACTGCGGCGGCGGCAGTCAGGGCCAGCATGAAACCGCCGAGCGCCACGGCACCGACGAGATAGAGCAGTCCCGTGAGCCGCAACAGCGTCGGAACGACGCTCATGAATACGAGCGAGACCGAGTGATAGACCATGTGCTTCCCGATGCGGGAGCCGTCGGGATCGGTGGGTGGTGTCATGAAGAAGCCCGCCCGCTGATAGTCCTCCCGTAGCAACCAGGCGAGTGCGAGCACGTGTGGCAGCTGCCAGAGGAAGGCGATGAAAAAGAGCACTAGGCCGCCGACAGTGATGCTCCCGGCGGCCGCGGACCAGCCGATGAGCGCCGGCATGGCCCCGGGCACGGCCCCGACCAGCGTCGCCGCGTAGGACCGCGACTTCATCGGCGTGTACAGCCAAAGGTAGGCAGCCGCCGAGCCCGCCGTGAGGAGAGCGGGTTGCCATGCCACGAGCGCTGCGAGGTAGACCACACCGACCGCGAGCAAGAGTGCTCCGAACGCGAGGGCCTCCCTCGGAGCCATCCGCCCGGAGGGGAGCGGACGCGTACGCGTCCGGTGCATGCGCGCGTCGACCTCGCGCTCCACGTACTGGTTCAGAGCCAGCGCCCCGGCCGTGCCCAGAAGCGTACCGAACAGCGTGTGGGCGAGGTGGACGAGTTGTGGCGCTCCTCCGGCACCGACGTAATAGCTCGCAGCGGCGGTCAGCACGACGAACGCCGTGATCCCGGGCTTCGTCAGCTCGTAATAGACGCCGATGCGTGCGATCCAGGCCGGTCTCGCGTCGCGCGCGGGCTGCACTATGGTTTCAGCCAATCGCGTCGAGCGTCTCCCGCATGGATAGCGCGAGCCCCGTGTATGCCGGGGTGTCGAACAGGGTGTACGACGAAGCCTCGGTGATCCGCAGCGCCATGAGGAGATCCAGAAAGCGGCCGGGGTGGTCGGACTCGAAGGCGACGACGAATTCCTGATCATCGAGCCCGTAGCTGTAGGTTGTGTTGAGCTTTACGTCTGGCCACTCGTGGCCCACCCGGATGTGCTCGTCCATCATCCGCTGCCGGTCTTCGTGGGGCAGCTCGTACCACGCCCTGGTCTTCGCCATCGGGTATACGAACAGGTACTTCGATCCCTGCGGGTTCACGGCGACCCGGGCGGTGTCGATCTCGTCCTCGCCACCGTATTTGCGGATGTATTCCTCCTCGTAACGGTTGAGATAGATCGATCGTTTGGTCATGGCGAAATACGACCGGGCGAAGTCCGTGTAGCCCGCCAGGCCCGTCGCGTTCAGGTCGGCCTGGAAGCCGTGGAGTTGCTCCAACTCCCGGCTGGCCTGCCAGAGAAGAAAATCGGCGTCTCCCCGGGTCCCGACGAGCGCATACGAGTAGATCATGATCCGTTGGCTCCACTCACGGACGACCTGCTCGTATTGTCCTTTGTGGCGCTCCCTTTCGGAGGTGTGCAACCGCCTCCACGCAGGGTCGATCTTGAAGACCGAGAAGCGCACGAACTCGCGCTCCTTCATCTTTTCCTGCAGTCGCTGGATCCGCGTCCAGGCGTCCTCGTCCAGCTCTGGATGCTTTGGGTACCCGGTCCGCAAGCCTCGCGCCACGTTTTGGGAGACGGTCTCGCTCATGCCCGAAGTTTGTCCGCGCTCCGAGCGTGACGCAAGCGAGGAGGGGACCGAAGCCGGCGCGGTATGAAGAGGCAACCGTCAGGGGGCGCTCGCGCGAAACAATCGTTCGGCGCCGCCAGTAGTAAAGGTTCACCCGATGGAGCTCCCTCCCCCGACCGCACTGGCGCGGTGGGATGGCGCGAACCGATGACAGACCCCCATCGAAAGCCGACCGAACGACGACGGGGCGAGGAGCGCAGGCTCTACCTCGTTGCGCTACTCGTCTCGCTCGTGGTGCACGTCCTCGTCTTTGTGCTCTGGCCTGTCATGTCCGTGTTTCTTTCCCCCTTCGCGGCCGCCGGTCCGCGGGCAGGCGACGACCGTGCCGCCACCGGATCGATGCAGGCGTTGAACCTCGGCGCCCCGCCCACCCAACCTCTGGTTCCACCGCCCGTCCCGCTTCCCCTCGACGTCGCGATCGAGCCGATCGAATTCGACGACGAGGTGCTCGTGGAGGCCGGCTCCTTCGTGGGCGAGATGCCCGGTCTGGAGGGACCCGGTCTCGAGGATGGACTCGGAAGGGGAGACGCCGGCACCTCCGACAGTGGACTCTTCCGACTCGTTCCTCCGACGCCGCGAGGGATGATCATTCCGCCCTCGAACGACGGGCTGAGGGGTCGAGAGGTCGAGGTCTGGGTCTTCGTCGACGCGCAGGGCCGGGTCGTGGCGGATTCCACGCAGTTACGCCCCCCCACTTCGGACGGCGAGTTCAACAGCCGGCTGGTCAGAGAGGCAGCCGAGTGGGTCTTCGACCCTGCCAGGAAGGGCGGGGAGCCGGTGCCGTCCTGGTTTCCTTATCGGATCAGCATGTAGTACGCTGCCCGCGAGACGCAGGGGGCTCGGCTCGATGTGGCGATGCGCTCAGGGGAACATGAGGGGCGGATGAAACGGTGGCTGCTGTCGGGCACGATACTCGCGTCGGTGGCGATGACCGCGTGTGCGAGGGCCCCCATGGGGAATGCGGGTGAGGCGCGTTCTCGTGACGCGCCGGCCATCTCCCTCGGTTACGAGCGCTACCAGCTCGAGAACGGCCTGGACGTCATCCTGCACGTCGACGGCTCCGATCCCATCGCTGCGGTGGCTCTCACCTTTCACGTCGGCTCCGCCCGGGAGGATCCGGGTCGCACGGGCTTCGCCCACCTCTTCGAGCATCTCTTCTTCCTCGACTCCGAGAACCTCGGATTCGGAGGCTTGGACCGGCTCATGACCCGGATCGGGAGCTCGACCAACGGCTCCACAAGCAGAGACCGCACGAACTACTTCGAGGTCGTCCCGATCGACGGACTCGAGAAGGCCCTCTGGGCGGAGAGCGACAAGCTGGGCTTCTTCATCAACACGGTCACCGAGGCGGTCGTGGCGAAGGAGAAGCAGGTCGTCAAGAACGAGAAGCGGCAGGGCGTGGACAACAACCCATACGGCCACGTGAACTTCGTGCTCGACCGGGCGCTCTACCCCGAGGGTCATCCCTACCGCTGGCAGGTGATCGGTTCGCTCGCGGACCTGGATCGGGCCTCGCTCGCGGACGTGCATGAGTTCCATCGCCGCTGGTACGGACCCAACAACGCTACTCTGGTGGTCGCCGGCGACCTCGACCTCGAGCGGACGAGGGCCTGGATCGAGCAGTACTTCGCGGAGATTCCGGCCCGAGAGATGCCTCCCACGTCGCGGCCGGCGGCTGTGGCCGTCCAGGAGCCGGTCCTGCTGTTCCACGAAGACAACTTCGCCCGGCTGCCGCAGCTCACCCTGGCGTGGCCGGCGCCGCCGGTATACCACCCGGACATGTACGCCCTGGACCTTCTGGCCGACCTCCTCGCCGACGGCAAGAAGGCACCGCTGTATCAGGTGGTCGTCGAGGAAGAGGAGCTGGCTCCAGCCGTCTCTGCCACCAACCAATCGCAGGAGCACGGGGGTCGGTTCACGATCCAGGTCCGCGCGTTCGTCGAAGTGGATCTGGACCGCGTCCTTGCAGCTGCGGAGCGAGCGTTCACGCGTTTCGAGGAGCGTGGCGTCCCGGCGGACGACCTCGAGCGCGTCAAGGCGGGGTATGAGACGTCCTTCTACCAGCGGCTCTCGGGCGTGTTGGGGAAGGCGTTCCAGCTCGCCCAGTACAACCTCTTGGCAGGCTCTCCCGGCTACCTTGCCGAGGATCTCGAGCGACTCTTGGCCGTGACCTCCGCGGATATTCTGCGCGTCTACGATACGTACTTGAAGGATCGGCCTTTCGTGGCTGCGAGCTTCGTCCCCCGGGGGGAGCCCGAGCTCGCTGTCGAGGGCTCGCGCCGCGCCGAGGTCATGGAGGAGCCCATCGTGCAGGGCGCCGAGGAGGAGCTCGTCGTCGCGGACCGGGGCAGCGTTCTGCGAACGCCCTCGGCCATCGACCGGTCGGTCGAGCCTCCATTCGGCGCCCCCCCGAACCTCGAGGCCCCAGCGGTCTGGGGCGACACACTGCCGAACGGCCTCGGAGTGCTGGGCATCGAGAGTCGTGAGATTCCCCTCGTGCAGTTCTCATTGCGCATGAAGGGCGGGCTGCTTCTCGATGATCCGGTCAAGATCGGTGTGGCCAACCTCCTCGCGGAAACCATGACCGAGGGCACCGCCCGCCGTGCGCCGGAGGAGCTGGAGCATGCGATCGACGTCTTGGGGGCGTCCATCGACGTCTCGTCGGGGCGCGAGAGCTTCGTGATCAGCGGGAGCACCTTGGCGCGCAATTACGCCGCTACGATGGCCATCGTCGAGGAGATCCTTCTCGAGCCCCGATTCGACCCGGACGAGTTCGAGCTCGCGAGGCAGCGCGTGAAGAGCCTCATCCGGCAGTCGTCGGCAAATCCCAGATCCATCGGCAGAGACGTCTTCAACCACCTTCTCTACGGTCCTCACGTACTGGCTGAGAACCCTCGCGGGACCGAAGAGTCGGTGGACGGCATCACCCTCGACGATCTGCGCGCGTTCCATGCGCGTGCTCTCGATCCGACCGTCGCCAACTTCCACGTCGCCGGGGCGGTGACCCGGGAGGACGTCGTGGCGTCCCTGGCTGGGATCGCCGAGCGATGGCCACGTGGATCCGTCTCGTTTCCACCTGCCCCGGTTTGGGACCCGAGCCGCGCCGGCCTCTACTTCGTCGACGCGCCCGACGCCAGCCAGTCCGTGCTCCGCATCGGCCACCTCGCTTTGAGTGTGTCCGACGACGAGTACTATCCGGCTACGGTCATGAACTATCGTCTCGGAGGAGGCGGCTTCGCCTCGGACCTTATGCAGGTGCTTCGGGAGCAGCGTGGCTACACCTACGGGATCAGCTCTGGATTCTTCGGCAGTGACCTTCCGGGACCGTTCCTGATCGCTTCCGGGGTGCGCTCCAACGTGACGCTCGAGTCCTTGCAGCTCGTCAGACAGATCCTGCAGGATCACGGCCGGCTCTTCGATGAGGAGGATCTCGAGACGACGAAGAGCTTCCTGCTGCGCGCCAACGCGCGCGCGTTCGAGACGCTCGGGGCCAAGCTCGGTGTCCTTTCGGACATCAGCATGCACGGCTTTCCGGCGGACTACGTGCTCCGGCGGGAGGCGGTGGTTCGTAACATGACGATCGAGCGCGCCCGACGGCTCGCGGAGAGCTACCTGGACCCGGCCGGCATGATCTGGCTCGTGGTGGGTGACGCACGCACACAGCGGGACCGGCTGTCGGCTCTGGGCCTGGGCGATCCGATCCCGGTGGATCGTACCGGGATGCGCGAGGGAGGTTGAGAGATCCGATGCCGGCAGCCGCGCGGTTCAGGGAAGTGTTCGACTGGCTGGAGCCCTACATCGAGCGCCGCTTCGGGCTGCCCGTTGTCATAACCGACGTGCCCCACCCGTTCACCGGCGACCTCGACGGAGCCGAGATCGCCGTCGACTACGACGAGGAGCCCGAGAGCGCGCTTTTCGTCATGCTCCACCTCTTCGGCCATACGGTGCAGTGGAACCTCAGCGCTCGCGCCAGAAAGATCGGGACTGCGGCAGTGTCCGATCCCTCCGAGGAGCTTCTGAGTGAGCTGGAGACCTACGAGCGGGAAGCCTGCCGCTACAGCATGCAGCTCCTGCACGACGCCGGCGTGCACGACCTCGACCAGTGGCTCAGCGATTTTTCCAGCTGCGACTTCGCCTTCTTGAGCTACTTCTACCGCACCGGCGAAAAGCGCCCTTTCAAGGAGTTCTGGCGCGACGGGGAGCCGCTCCTCGAGCTGCTCGAGATTCCCGACTTCCGCCCGAGGCGCTGGATTTCTCGCAGCGACGGCATCGTGATTTGAGGAGACCGCGGGGTAGGGCATGCCTTCGCACAGGTCCCCAGCGGGTTCAGGAGTAGACTTCCGTGCGGCGAAGCGAGCCTCCTCCGGGTCCCGGTGCTACGGACTCTGCCGGTTGATCTCCTCGAGAAACGCCTCGCCGTAGCGATCGAGCTTCGAAGGTCCGACCCCGTTCACTTCGAGCAAGTCCCCCAACGTGCCCGGGCGCAGCGCCGCCATCTCGCGGAGCGTCCGGTCGTTGAAGACGACGTAGGCCGGCACCCCCTGGCGGTCGGCCAAGCGCTTGCGCAGGGACCGAAGTCGCTCGAAGAGGAGCTCTCCGTCATCATCGAGGGGTGCGTCATCAGAGCTCGCGCGACCGAGCGGCTTCGGTCTCGTCAGCCGGGCACCCCCCGAGGTTCTCCCGGACGCCATCGCGGCCGCGACCCGATCTGCGACGGTTTGGCCCGTGCATACGTCACACGCGTGCCCGCAGTCCTGCAGCTCTTCGCCGAAGTGCCCCACCACCGCGCGGTGGCGACACGACCGGGACTCGACGAGTCGAAAGAGGCCGGTCGTGGCCCGGTGCTTCCTCTGCCGGAGCTCTTCGTCGACCAGTTCGTCGAGGAAGCGCTCGTGCAGCTTCACGTCGGCCCAGGAATAGAAGAGCACGCAGTCCGACGTGAGGCCGTCCCGCCCCGCACGTCCCATTTCCTGGTACCACGACTCCACGTCCTTCGGCATGTCGCGGTGGATGACGAAGCGGACGTCCGGCTTGTCGATGCCCATGCCGAACGCGATGGTGGCGACAATCACTTCGGCGTGGTCGTGCTGGAATGCCTCTTGGTTGCGCGCGCGCTCCTCGTCGGCGAGTCCCGCGTGATACGGCAGTGCCCGAATCCCCGACCTCGCGAGAAAGGCGGCTGTGGACTCGACACTGCGACGCGACATGCAGTAAACGATGCCGCTCTCGCCCGCCCGCTCTCGCACCAACGCCAACATCTCGCTGCGGATATCTCCCTGTCCTTTTTTCCGGCATCCGATGCGGAGATTCGGTCGGAAAAATGAACCCTTGTAGCCGGCTGGCCGGTGCATGCCGAGCTCGCGCAGGATGTCTCTTGCCACGGCACGCGTCGCGGTGGCCGTAAGCGCGAGGACCGGAACGTCGAGCTCCTCACGCAGGCCACGAAGTCTCCGGTACGAGGGCCGAAAGTCGTGTCCCCACTGGGAGATGCAATGCGCTTCGTCGACGGCGAGCAGCGAGACCGGGCACGACCGGACGAAGGAGCGCAGCGCGCCGTCCAGTGCCTCGGGGGCCATGAAAACGATCTCGTATGCGCCACGTTGGAGACCCTCGAGCCTGTGGCGCCGCTCCGCGAGATCCAGCGTCGAGTTGATGGCGATCGCCCGAAAGTCCAGTAGACGAAGCGCGTCGACCTGGTCCTTCATGAGACTGATGAGGGGAGACAGTACCAGAGTGGTGCCCGGCAGGAGGCGAGAGGGGATCTGATAGGTAAGGGACTTCCCCGCGCCCGTGGGCATGACCGCGATGCAGTCTCTGCCGGCCAGGACCGCGTCGATCACTTCGCGCTGCCCGGCGCGGAACTCCCGATATCCAAACACGTCGCGCAGCACCTGCTGGGGGGCCTGCGCCCGCTGGGCCGGGAGGTCGAAAGAGTGCTGCATGGTCGTCAACCTGCCTGAATGGCGCGGCCACGTCCATGTCCTGTTGTCGATCCCTCGGGGGCCCATCGCAGTCCACCGGATGCGCCGCGAACCGCCTTGCGCAGCACTTTCGTTGGCCCTCAGAGCGTGACGGTCTCGGCCCGCTCCGGCGCGTGCACGCTGTGCTGACCGTCGTCCCGCAACGCCTCGGAGAGGGCGAGCTGGCGGGGCGGATCTCCGTGAACGAGGAAGATCCGCCTCAACCGGTCGCGATCCAGATGGCCCACGAGCCGCAACAGCTCGGGCTGGTCGGCGTGGGCCGAATAGGCGTTCATCACCTCGACGTTGGCGCGCAGCTTGTGCGGCTGCCCGAAGATGCGCACCTCGGGCTCTCGCTCGACGATCTTGCGGCCGAGCGTATGCGCGGCACAGTAGCCGACGATCATCACCGTGTTCTTGGGGTCGCCTACGTTGTTGCGGAGATGGTGCAGGATGCGGCCTGCCTCGCACATTCCCGAAGCGGATATGATCACCATCGGAAATCGTGCCCCGTTCAGCCGCTTCGATTGCGCGACGTCGCGGACGTAGGTCAGACGGGCGAAACCGAACGGATCGGAGTCGCGCTCCAGATACTGGCGTAGCTCCTCGTCGTAGCACTCCGGGTGCGCCCTGAAGATGTCCGTCACGTTCACGGCGAGCGGGCTGTCGACGTACATGGGAATGGAGGGCAGCCTCTCCTCGTTCGTGAGCTCGTCGAGCCGAAAAACGATCTCTTGCGTGCGGCCCACCGCAAAGGCGGGGATGATGACCTTGCCACCCCGTCGTGCCGTCGCGCCCACGACCTCCGCGAGACGGTCCTTCGCCCGGTCGGCGGGCTCGTGCACCCTTCCACCGTACGTCGACTCACAGATCAGGTAGTCGCAGTCCGGCATGGGCTGCGGGTCGCTCAGGATCGGCCGGTCTTTCCGCCCCACGTCTCCGGTGAAGCCGAGCTTCACCGTTCGACCCTCTTCGCGGGCCGTGAGGACCATCGACGCCGACCCCAGGATGTGTCCGGCGTCGCGGAAGACGACCTCCAGCTCCGGTAGGGGCGAGAAGGGCTCGTCGTATCGGACGTCCACGAACGTCTCGACGACCGCAGCTGCGTCGTCCTTGTCGTACAGGGGCTCGACCTTGTCGGCGCCCTTACGCCGCTGGCGCCGATTGACCCACTCCGCATCTTTCTGCTGGATATGGGCGCTGTCGGCGAGCATCGCGGCGCAGAGGTCGCGGGTCGCCGACGTCGCATACACCGATCCCCGGAAGCCCTCCTTGAAGAGCTTCGGCAACAGACCCGAATGATCGATATGGGCGTGCGACAGCAGCACGAGATCGATGGCTGCGGGATCGACCGGGAACTCGGAGTTGTACAGACGCGCCTGGGCCCAGCACTCCAGACGTCCATTTCCTGGCGCGCACGATACAGCAAGAGGTCGAGATCATTCGATGGCACATGGGCCGGCCTCTCGAACGACGCGCTCCGATCCCGGTTGAACAGGTGTCGATTCGGGAGAATTTCGCGCAGGCGATGACCCTCTTCCAGAAGGTCAACCAGCTCGGGGTCGAGCTGGTCGGTGGGGGCGAGCCGGCCCCGGTCGTGAGGGCGCCAGAAAGCCGGAGCTATGGACCGCCGGAGGTCTACGAGGTGCTCTTAAGCGTCCTCGATCGGCTCGGGGAGATCAGAGAGGGCGCGGGTATCGTAGGCGGCTCGGGCATCGTCGGGGCGGCTCCGACGATCGACATCGACCCCTCGGCCGACCCATCCGACGTCTTCAGGGTGATCGTGCAGAACAATCGGCAGGTGAATCGGATGCTGGAGCGGGAGGCCCAGCCCGGAGACGTCTACCAGCGGGTGCAGCAGTCGATCTTCTACGCCGCGGAGATCCTCGTCGCCCTAGGCGATCCCAATCCGATGCCTTCGGCGCCCGAGTCCCAGCCGGGTGCTCTGCCCGGCAACGTATACGGACGACTGCTCGTGGTGTTCGATCGACTCGAGGTCGCGTTCGAGGCGCTCGATCTGCAGATGGTCGACTGGGCAGGAGGGGTGTACGTCGTAGACGAGTCGCTGACCCCGAGCGACGTCTTCGACATCGGCACGCTTCTTCTCTCCGAGCTCGAGTACCTGCATTCACTCGTCGAGGGCGCGAGGTCGCCGATCCGGGTCGGGCATCCGGGGAGAAGGTGGCCGAGCGACGTCCACCAGCAGGCCGGGATTCTTGGCGATCAGGCCTCTCGCATAATGGCTCACGCCAGGGAGAACCCTGACCTTCTTGCGACTTCCGCAGGCAGGTGATGGGGCCGACCCCCGGGGGGGGACCGAAGAGACGCCATCGGCTGAGGGCTCCCACCGGTGCGCCCCTCGAAGAGCTTTACCGATCGAAGTACGCCTGCAGCTCGGCGGGGTCGCGGGTGCGGGTCATCGCGAGCATCAGCAGTACCCGGGCCTTCTGGGGGCTCAGATTGTCCGCCTCGACGCTGCCGAGCTCGAGTAGCTGCACGTTGATGGCGTAGAGCGGGACGACACGACCCGTCGGAACACGCGTGCTGAGCACCACCGGGATGCCGCTCTCCCGCACCGCCCGGATCGCCTCCAGCGTGAGCGTGCTCACGTGACCCAGCCCGACTCCGGCGACCACGAGTCCGTCGAGATGTCCATCCTCGAGAAGCAGGCGGATGAGTCGCCCGTCGGCGCCGGCGCACTCGCTCACGATCTCGACGCGCCCGAGGCGGTCTCCTTCACGGAGCGGAATCGACTGTCGGCGCAGCGGCGCGCGGTAGAAGCGTACGGCCTCGACGTCTGCGACACCCAAGGCTCCGAAGTCGAGCGTGCGAAACGTCTCCACGTCGAGCGTGTTGGTCTTCGTCACGTCACGCGCGGCGTTGATCTGGCCGTTCATCACGACCAGAGTGCCCATGCCGGCGGCCTCCTCCGACACGGCCACACGTACCGCGTTCAGCATGTTGCGGGGCCCGTCCGTGTCGAAGTACGTGGGTGCCCGTTGCGCCCCGACGACCACCACCGGTTTTTCGCTCGTCACCGCCAGGTCCAGGAAGTACGCCGTTTCCTCGAGCGTGTCGGTGCCGTGCGTCACGACAACCCCGGCGACGTCGGGCGACGCGAGCAGCTCGTTCGCGCGCGTCGCGAGCGTGCGCCAGATCTCGGGCGTCATGTCACGGCTACCGACGTTGGCGATCTGCTCGACGCTCACGCGCGCGACCTCGCTGAGGCCGGGCACCCGCCCGCACGATCTCGTCTCCCGTGAGCTGAGCGGCGAGCGCTCCCGTGTTTGGATCGACCTGGCCGGCGATGGTTCCCCCGGTCGCCAGAACTACGACATGGGGAAGTCCGCCGGGGTCCTGCGCGTCCGCGCTCGGAGGTGCGAGGATACCGATCCAGGCGCAGGCGAGGACCGGCCACGCGATGGGCCGCCGACGCCTGCGCGGGGGCGGTGAAGGGAACGCCCGAAGCCATCGTCCTATCGTCATGATGCGACACCTTTCCCAGCTCACCAACGTTCGAAGGTACGTGACCCGACCAGTCGTGCGGCGCTGCCCGTCGTCCAAGACCGGAGTCACTCGGGAAGCACACGCGCTACGTCGCGGTGGCGTGAAGCGCAAGGGACGGGGCGCGGCTCTTGTCCGCGCCCGCCGGCTATGGGACCGCTCCACCGCTCAAGGTCAAGGCGTAGACGAATCCGTCGTAAGACCCGAAGTATACCCCACCGTGCGAGATAGCCGGGCCCGAGGCGACCAAGCCATCGGTGCCGTGTGCGTAGACGAGCGCACCCTCCGTCGTGGCCGCGTAGAAATTGCCTTCCCCGCCGCCGAAAAAAACCAAGTCAGTGATCACCGCGGGCGCGGAGAAGAGCGGACATACGGCCAATCCGGCGCACGGGTTCGGGGACAGATCCCACCGAAAGTCGATCGTTCCATCGGGGTCCTGGCGAATGTCGAAGAGTGTGCCGGCGAATATCGGGACGAAAACGTCGTTGCCCTCTTCAATCGTCCGCAGGCTTCCGGAACCGCACGGTCTCGACTCGACGAATGGACGAAGAGCCGGCGAGCCGAGCGCAGGACCTGAGGCCAGCTCGAGGCTGCTTGGATCGCCGATGAAGCCCATTGCACCACGACGTCCCGTAAAGACCTTGCTGTCCTTGGTCGGAACGGTCAGCCAATGTTCGATCTGCTCTGAGCCCGTGCACTCGTTGAGGATCCGGGTCCGGTGGAGCACGGGCGTGGCACCGACGTCACCCTCATCGTTCAGATCGTTCGGGAAGGTCTGGAAGAAGCTCACTGGGAGCCCCGTGGCAAGATCGAGCGCCAGGATGCCATCGGGATACTTCTCTGCGTTCTTGCTCGGAGGCGAGCACCCTCGACGGTTGTTTCCTGTCCCCACCCAGAGGAGCCCGAACTCGGTGTCGATGGCCGGTGAGGACCACACCCCTGCACCGACTGCGTCCCCATCCGGACTCGTCGATTGGTCGATCGTATCGAAGCTCCACACCGTGTCGCCGGTGGTCGCGTCCAGCGCGTCGACTCTGCCAACCACGCAGGGTATCCCATCTCGAGACGCAACGCCGATATACACTATCCCGTCATAGACCGTGGGAGAGGACCAAATCTCGTATCCGAGGCAGGGGTCACCGAGCTGAGTTTTCCAAACGAGGCCACCGCCCGCCGCCGATAGTGCGTAGATGAAGCCGCTTCCAGATCCGAAGTAAACGATCTCGTCCTGGACCGCGGCCGACGAGGCGATGCGTTCCGGCCAGTTCAGCCCGCAGTCTTCCTCCACGACGTCAATCTGATACCGCCAGCGCTCCGCCCCCGTTTCCGTATCGATGGCGAAGAATTCACCCGTCCACGTCCCCACATACAGGGTTCTTGCGCCCCCGACCGTTGCGATGGCGGGAGAAGCGCTGACGCGGCCTCCGGTCTGGAATCTCCAGGCCTCCATGAGCATACCAACGTTGGCAGAGCTCAGGCCCGCTTCCGCGCTCTGTCCCGTCTTGGCCAGGTCGCGGCGATACTGAGGCCAATCCTCACCGGCCGTCGCAACGGTCAGCTCCGCAATGGCCGACGCCTCGTCGTCCACCGTGCTCGTGGCCCTTACCGCCACGCCGAGGGTGCTAGAAATTACCGCGGGCGCCGTGTACAGACCGGCCGAGGAGACTGTCCCCACGGTCGCATTCCCCGAGCCCTCTCCATCGATGGTCCAACTCACGCCAAAGTCGTCCGTACCCGTTCCGGTCACGGTCGCTGACAACTGGAGGACCTGCCCCTCGAGCACGACGGCAGTCGCGGGAGCGACTTCGACGATGAGCTCGACCGGAAGCGTGACGGTGATGGTGGACGACCCCGACCGCTCCCCAGCGCTCGCGGTGATCTCGGTTTCACCCTCCGAGAGGGCGGTCACCAAGCCCTGTTCGCTCACCGTCCCGATGGAAGGCGCCAGACTGGCCCAGCCGACCACCGCATCGACGACACGCTCGTTGCGCCCATTCAGGACCGTCGCGGTCATCTGAGTCGTGAATCCGACCTCGACGGACACGGCGCTTGGCCCGACGGTCACGCTCGCGATAGCGTCCAGATCCGGACCCGCGCTGTCTCCACATCCGAAGCTCGCCAACAAGAGGAGAAGAGACGCCGCGCTGGTCTTGGCGCCGCCCCTCTTCATGCTTGTCTCCTCTAGTTGGTGCGCGGCCGCGGGCTGCTTGGTACGAGACGCCATCTGGCGGGGAGAGAATCCCTCGGCCCCACGGGCTGAGTGCCATCCTGTGCCTCTCCAGGTGCCGGCGCAAGCCGTCAGCCCTCGCAGCCGCGCGATTCCGCAGATTCATCCTCTAGTCCACCTCGTCGACAGCAGGTACCCTGTCTCTGCCATGCCACCGCCCACGATCGTCCGACCCTGTCTCTGAGGAGATACCATGTCCTCGCGCAGAACCGCCTTGTTCTCGTTGTTGCTGTTCGCTGTTTCCCCTTCGCCCCTTTTCGCTCAGGCCGGAGCGTTTGGAAACTCCGTCCTGATCAGCGGCGACGAGATAATCGTTGCGGAGCCCACCACAAGCTTTCGTCCCGGCACGGTCTACATCTACCGCGATAGTGGCGGCTCGTGGGAAGAAGCCGCGCGTCTACGGGCGCCGGACGCGCGTCGAGCCGACGGATTCGGCTCCTTGTTGGCGTTGGCGGGAAGCACGCTGTTCGTCGGTCAGCGAGGCCAGCCCGCCCTGCACGTGTTCGCCAAGGAAGGGACGGAATGGCGATACAGCGGAGCTTTGGACACCGGGGTTTCGGGCGCGAGCCCCGAGTGCGGCGATTGGGGCCAGTGCGGGACCGACTTCGGGCTCTCACTCGCTGGAGGTGGTGACTGGCTGATGCTCGGTGAGCCGGGAGTAGCGCCCCGCAACGACGGCCGCGGTAGCGGCCGCGAAGCCGGCACGCCCGAGCCGCCCCGAGCGGGGGTCGTTCACGTGTTCGAGCGCTCCGCGGCCGGCGGCTGGACGCGGCAGGCCGAGCTCGCCCCGGCGGATGGTGCTCCGGGCGACCGCTTCGGCGCCATGATTGCCCTCGAAGCTGGACGGGCGCTCATCGGTGCGCCCGACTGGAGTGTGGCCGGAACCGGGGGTGACGAACCGGTCCCGGTTTCCAACGCCGCAGGCCGCGTTTACGAGTACAGGCTGGATGGTAGGACGTGGCGGGAGTCCGGCGTGCTTCCCTCCGCCAATGAGCAGAACGCCAACTTTGGAGCCGCGATTGCGGTGCGCGCCGGGGTCGCGGTAGTTGGAGCGCCCGGCAGCGGTGTGGGACACGGCGCCGCCCTCGTCTACAGCCTTGCAGAGGGAGGCGGTTGGACGCAGCGAACCAGGCTGGCCGCCTTCAGCGGCTCGGAGGGAGACCGCTTCGGCGGGTCTGTGGCCATCGCCGGCGAAGAGATCTGGATCGGCGCCCCGACGCCTCGCGGCATTGACATGGGTGCCGTCTACGTGTTCGACGGCGCGGCAGACGCGCTCCCGGATGGAACGAGGAGGATCCAGCTCGACGAAACCGTCCACCGCGACGCCTTCGGAGACAGGATTGCGGCGAGCGAGTCCGTGGTGGCGGTGTCCGCCACGGGCATGCACCACCGCGCCGGCGCGGTCCAGGTCTACGAGCGCGACGCGGCCGGCGTCTGGATGGACGCAGGGAGGCTCCTGAGCGAACCGGACGCCCTGCCCGCTATCGTGGGCGAGGAGCACCGCTGTCCGGTGGATGGTTCGGTAGGACTCTTCGACTGTAACGACGTTGAGCTCCTCGCCTACCTGCCGGTCTCGATGCTTTCGGCGGCGGGCAGCTCGCGCGGCGTTTGGATGAACGACAACTGGGGCTGGACCGACTCCGAGACCGGCCGTGAATACGCGCTCGTCGGCCGCAACGACGGCACCGCCTTCGTGGACATCACCGATCCAGTGAACCCCCGACTCATGGGTGATCTTCCGAAGACGCCCGACACGCCTCCCTCCCAGCTCTGGCGGGACATCAAGACGTACGATGGTCATGCCTTCATCGTGGCCGACGGAGCCGGGCGGCATGGCATGCAGGTGTTCGATCTCTCTCGGTTGCGCGACGTGAGCGACCCTCCCGTGGTGTTTGAGCCGGACGCGCTCTACCGCGGTGAGGGGGCCAACGTCGTCGAGAGCACCCACAACGTGGTGATCAACAGGGAGAGCGGCTTCGCCTACCTGACGAGCCGAGGCTGTTCCGGGCTCCACATAGTCGACATCCGAGAGCCGCTGAACCCGAGGTTCGCGGGCTGCTCCGATCCGGGTGACTCCCACGACGCTCAGTGCGTCGTGTACGAGGGTCCCGACGAAGCCTATCGCGGTCGTGAGATCTGTCTGAGGATGTCCGGGAGCCGGTTCCAGATCTCGGACGTCACCGACAAGGACGACCCCGTCGAGCTCGCGACGGCGTCACACCCCAACCCAGCGTACATGCATCAGGGCTGGCTCACGGACGACCATCGCTACTTCTTCATGGACGACGAGAGTGACGTGATCCGTGGTCTGGTGGAGACCACACGCACACTCGTCTGGGACGTGTCCGAGCTCGAGAGCCCGGTGCTCTCGCTCTCACACGTGGGCTCTCTGCCCGCCGCTGCCCACAACCTGTACATCAAGGACAACCTGATGTATCAGGCCAACTACAGGTACGGGCTGCAGATCGTGGACGTCTCCGATCCCATGAACCCGATCGAGGTCGGTCACTTCGACACGTCTCCCTACCACGATGGACCGGGATGGGGCGGCGCGTGGAGCAACTACCCGTTCTTCGAGAGCGGCACCCTCATCGTGACCAGCATGCAGGAGGGGCTGTTCATCTTGAAGAGACGAATCCCCTTGCCGTGAGGTCTTGAGCTGGCACAGCGCGCATGTCGCCGGACCAGCGAGACGAACCGGAGCTCCAGGAGCGCCGCATTGGACCGCAGCATACCCCGATGGGAGTGAACGAACCGCTCGATGTAACCCTCCTGAGTGCAGCGTAGACGCTGAGGTGTCGGGTGGCAAGAGCTTCGAGGTCTCGGTGGCGTATAGCCGTTGGGACAGCTATCTTCAGAACTGGTTCGCCGACTCCGACGCGCTACTCGAACTTCCATGATTCAGCCCGCTCGCAGCCCGAAACGCATCCTCTGGGTGGACGACGAGATCGATCTCCTGCGTCCCCACCTGCTCTTCTTGCAGGCGCGTGGCTACCACGTCGACGCAATCTCGAACGGTGACGACGCGCTGGCGCTGCTTCGCAAGAACGCCTACGATCTCGTGCTCCTCGACGAGCAGATGCCGGGCCGCCCCGGACTCGAGGTGCTGGAGATCATGCAGCGCGAGGATCCGCACGCGCGGGTCGTGATGGTGACGAAATCGGAAGAGGACCGGACGATGCAGGAGGCCATCGGCCGCCGCGTCGAGGACTACCTGGTCAAGCCTACGAGCCCGAGGCAGGTCCTGTCCGTCGTCACGCGCATCCTGGAGGGCTCGAGCATCCGGCAGCAGCAGCTCGCCCAGGACTTCGCAGCGCGCTTCGGCAGACTCTCGAGAATGCGCGGTGAGGCGCGCACCGCCCAGGACTTCTGCGAGGTGTACACCGAACTCGTCGACTGGCACATTCGGCTCGAAGTCGCAGGTGAGACGGGGCTGCTCGACACCGTGCACTCCCTCATCGCCGAGCTGCGCCGCGACTTCGGATCCTGGGTCGTGCGTGAGTACCCTCGCTGGATGCGGGGCGGAGAGGGTAGGCCCGACCTGTCCGTGGACATCGTGCGGCGCTACGTCGTACCCTGGTTGAGCAAAGAGCCAATCATCCTCGTCGTGCTGGACTGCATGCGACTCGACCAGTGGCGAGTCATCGCGCCGCTCGTGTCCGAGTATTTCGAGATCGACGAGTCGCACCACTTCTCCATCCTGCCGACGGCCACGCCCTACGCCCGAAACGCCATCTTCAGCGGTCAATTTCCCGACGAGATCGCTCGCGACCGTCCGGCGTGGTGGAACGCCTCCGACGACGAGGGGAGCCTCAACGCGTTCGAGTACGAGCTCATCGTCGATCAGCTCGAAAGGCTCACCGGTCGCCGCGTGCCCGTCCATTACGACAAGATCTTCACCGACCGCGACGGCGAGGCCGTGCGGGGACGCATCAACTCTGCCCTGAAGACGCCCGGATGTCTCGTGGCGCTGGTCTTCAACTTCGTGGACCTGATGACGCACGGCCGCTCGGAGTCGCCGATCCTCATGGAGGTGGCGAAGGACGAGGCGGCGCTCCGCGCGCTCACCCGGTCTTGGTTCGAGCGCTCGACGGTGTTCCAGGTGCTGCAGGCCGCGGCGGCCCAGGGACATCGAGTGGTCCTGACCACCGATCATGGCTCGATCCTCTGCCAGCACCCGGCGACCGTGTTCGCTCGTAAGAACGCCACCAGCAATCTCCGCTACAAGTTCGGCAGCGACCTCCGGGTGGAAGGCAGGTCGGCGGCCATGACGACGAAGGACCCGAGTGACCTGCGTTTTCCGCCCGGTCGCCTCGCGACCACTTATGTGATCGCGTTGGACGACTATTTCTTCGTGTATCCGACTAAGCTGAGGGCATACCAGAGCAAGTACCGGAATTCGTTCCTACACGGCGGAATTTCACCCGAAGAAATGATCGTCCCGGTTGCGCGCCTGACCCCACGGCCGTGATCAGGGTTGGCCGATAGCCCTTCCCTCCGAGAAAGTCGGTCACGGTCGCCGCCGCCTCCGCCGGCCACGGGAACCCTCTGGACTGGTGCCGGCGGCCTTGCGGGTTTCCTGTTCGCCACGGTCCGCTCCTCCGCACGCCTCCCCACGAAGGCGCTACCTTGGAGTCTGAAGGTCACCTCCGACCAGGTGCGCTTCACGTTCCTGCAAGGATTGCCGCTGGTGGCCTTCCCTCTGGGTCTCGCGGTTACGCTGGAAGCGCTCCGTTTCCGAAGCTTGTTCGGCGCGCAGGAGACCCTCGGTGTCGTGGTCGTGCTGATCGTCATCCGCCATTTCGGACCGCTCCTTACCGCGATGCTCGTGGTCGGCCGGTCCGGAACGGTCATCGCCGCCGAGATGGCGACGGTGCGTTTCACCGGTGAGGTGGACGCGATGCGTGGCATTGGCGTGGACCCCCTGCATTACTACGTCCATCCCCGCCTGGTCGCCGGTGCAATTTCCGTCCCCGCTCTGATCATCGTATTCGACTTCGTCGCTGTCGGAGGCGCATGGCTGGCAGCTTCGGCCCGCGAAGCCATGACATGGGGCGCCTTCGTGAACACCTTGCTCGCTGCGCTCGAACCGCTGGAGGTGCCCGTCACGCTCGTAAAAGGAGCCCTCTTCGGCACCGGCATGGTCGTGTTCTGCGTCCACGCGGGCCTTGTCCACGGGACCTCTCCCACGGCTGTCCCGGTGGCGACCTCGAAAGGCGTGATCCGCTCGCTGCTCTTCGTGTTCGCGCTCTTTCCGCGGCTCGCGACCGGCTAGCGTGTGTGCTTTCCCTCGGGTCGATCCGCGCCTGGAGCTGCGCGACGTGCGTCTGCGGGCGGGTGCTCGGGGCTATCCGAACGGCATCGATCTCACGTTGCGCGCTGGCGAAGCGGTCGCGGTGTGCACATCCGCACGTGCCGGTGCCGCGCTGGTGCGGAGCATCTTGGGTTTCGCCGAGGTGCTTTCCGGGGAGATCTACGTCCTCGGAGAGCGGGTCCCTCTCCCGCGCGGCGGAGAACCGTCGGTCGTGCGTGAGGGAGTGGCGTCCGCCCTCCATCCTCACGGCCTCGTGGCGAATCTGACGCTGCGCGACAACCTACTTCTGCCTCTGGTTTTCCGGTTGGGGCCCGGGGAGGAGGATCGGGAGTCCCAGGCCTCCTCCGTGCTCGAGGCGCTCGACCTCGCGCAGGTGGCGCAGCGTCGTCCGGTCGACGTCGGGGAGGGAGCGTGCGTCCGGGCCGCGGTTGGACGGGCGATCATGGGACGACCCCAGCTGCTGCTGCTAGAGAACCTGGATGCGCAGCTGACGGCCCGTGAGATTCGCACAGTGATGAGCGTAGGTCGTAACGAGGCACGAGCCGTGCTGGTGACCGCGACGGAGGTCGGCTCGGCCACGTGCGTCCAATGCGATCGGGTGCTCGATTTCTCGGGGTCAGAGCAGTGAGTCGGGCGCCCGAACGGCATTCCGAGCCGCGGGAAGTGTGAAGATGAAATGGAAGCGCTCCGACGTCTATGTCACCGTCGGGCTGGTGGGGGTCGTGGCTCTCGTCGGAGTCGGCCTCTGGGCGACCGTGCCGTCGCTCCGGCTGCGGGGCCAGGAGGTGGTTCTTCGCGTCGCCGCCCTCGATAGGCTCGAGGCGGGGGCTCAGGTCCTGATCGCCGGATATCCGGTGGGCCGTGTACGCGCCATCGACCCCCTGGCCGTGCCGAGCGGCTTGGAGTTCCGGGTGGTTCTCTCGGTATCGGGCGTCGGTGACGACGAGCCGCCCGTGCTCCGCGACGGCACTTGGGCGGAGATCACGGCCGAGTCACTCTTCGGGGGCCCCGTCGTCGTGCTTCACCCCTCGCCGGACCCAGCCGCGGCGCCGCTG
The DNA here is from genome assembly GCA_965249195.1 of Longimicrobiales bacterium. Lineage (GTDB taxonomy): Bacteria > Gemmatimonadota > Gemmatimonadetes > Longimicrobiales > Gaopeijiaceae > CBDFLM01. The sequence continues at coordinate 454,224 of CBDFLM010000013.1, read as the reverse complement.
CAGGCCGGCGCGGTCATCCCGGCAAGTTCCGGAATGGGCGGCATCAACGCGGCTTTTCAACGCGTCCCCGCCATCCTCGATCGAGTCGACTCGGTCCTGAGCGCCCTTCCGGAGCTCGTTGCCCAGATGGAGCTCACTTTCGCCGACGCTCAGCTCGCGGCCGACACGATCCAGGTGCTGGTGTCGGAGGCTCGAGTGACGGCGCGCGAGGCCCGCGCCGGTTTGGACCGCCTCACGACCCGAGCCGAGGACGCGTTGGCCGGTGTCGACGCCACGACGGCGCGTGCGGGCGCCGGTGTAGACACGCTCCTCGCCGGGGCCTTCGAGACGGTCGACAGCGCATCCGCAGCCATCCAAGACGCCGCGCGCGTCGTGCGAGACCTAGGCACGATCGCCGACGAAGGCCGCCCCGCCCTGAGTCAGACCCCGCTGGACCTCGAGGAAGCGGCATTCGTTCTCAACCATTTAGTCAAGTCCGTCTCGGCTCGGCCGTATCGCCTCCTGACCGGAGTGGGTGTGCCGCAGTTCCCGCAACCGCTCCGAGCGCTCCCGGACTCCGGGGGCTAGCGGTCTCCCGACCGGCGAGGCTGACGCGAGGGCGCTCGCACGCTACCCCGTGTCCTGTTCACCGCGCTACCTTTCTGGGCGACGAGCATGTACTCCGAACGGCGCGGCGAAGGCGAAGCGCGTCTAGAATGGCCGCTCCTCACGTCCGCGGTACGCATTGAAGCTCTACCTGCGTCTGCTCTCGTACTTGAAGCCCCACATGGCCCCCCTCGGCGCGGCCGTGGGGGCGACGTTCGTCTACGCGGGCCTAGACGCCTTTTCCATGGTGCTACTGATTCCGTTCGTCGATGCGATCTTCATCGGTGGTGCGGGGGACTCGGTGGGCGGTGCGCTCGGCGCCGTGCTCGAGGCAACCATCGGACGAGTCGTCGACCTCGATGGACCCCCCCTGGAGGCTGTGCAGGGCATCATCCTCTTCATCCTCGTCGTCTTCACCGTCAAAAACGCCTTCGCCTTCGGCAGATCCTACATGCTGGCGTGTGTGGAGCAGGGGGTGACGCGAGACGTTCGCCGGGCGGTCTACGACCACCTCCTCCGTCTGGACCTGGCTTTTTTCGGGCGCACCCGAGTGGGCGAGATCTCCAACCGCCTCACCCACGACGTCGAGCAGGTTCGAACGCTCGTGACGCGCGAGCTGTCGAAGGCCGTCTCCTCCGTGTTGGAAGCGGCTGCGGCGCTTCTCGGAATGCTGATCGTGTCTCGGCAACTGACGGTCGCGGCCTTCGTCGTCGTGCCGTTCACCATGGGGATTTGGGGGCCGCTTTTAGGTCGGTTGAGGCGTGGCGATCGCCAGGTGCTCGCGCTCGCGGGTGAGGTGAGCGCGCACGTACAGGAGACCGTGGCCGGAATCAGGCTCGTGAAGGCCTCCGCGTCCGAGGCGCACGAGAGCCGTCGCCTACACCGGTTGACCGGCGATTACTTCCGAACGTTCCTCGACACCGAGCGCCTGCGGGCCTTGGCGGGTCCCCTCACAGAGATGCTCGCCGCCGTCGGCACTGTCATCCTCCTGTGGTACGGGGCGCGCCTCGTCGTTCTCGACGGAGCCCTCTCGGGCGCCGCATTCGTGGGGTTCCTGGCACTGAGCATGAAGCTCTACGCCCCCGTGAAATACATGGCGAAGCTTCCGGCGATGCTCCAGCCCGGCCTCGCTGCCTCCGAGCGCGTGTTCGAGTTCCTCGACGCTCCGATCGAGATTCGCGACCGGCCAGGCGCCCGCCCGTTTCCCGGACTGGCCGAGCGAATCTCCTTCGAGGACGTCTCGTTCGCATACGAGAAGGGTGAGCCCGTCCTCGAGAACGTGAGCCTCGACGTCCCGCAGGGGTCGGTCGTGGCTCTCGTGGGGCCTTCCGGTGCGGGAAAGAGCACCATGGTGGATCTGCTGGGCCGGTTCCATGATCCAACGTCGGGCCGCATCAAGATCGACGGCGTCGACATCCGCGAGTTCGGACTCAGGAGCCTGCGGGAGAGCCTGGGCATCGTGTCGCAGGAGACCGTTCTGTTCCATGACACCGTTGTGTCGAACATCGCCTACGGCATCGAGGCGTCCACAGAGAACGTTGAGCGGGCGGCACGGGCCGCGCACGCTCACGGCTTCATACGAGACTTCCCGGACGGCTACTTGACTGTTGTCGGTGAGCGGGGCACGCGGCTTTCCGGGGGCCAACGCCAGCGTGTGGCGATCGCGCGGGCGATCCTGCGCGATCCCCCGATCCTCATTCTCGACGAGGCGACGAGCGCGCTCGACACGGAGTCCGAACGCTTGGTACAGCGAGCCATCGAGCGTCTGCTCGAAGGTCGGACCGTTTTTGTCATCGCGCATAGACTGTCTACAATCCAGCGTGCCGACATCATCGTGGTGCTCGAGGACGGACGCATCGTCGAGCGTGGAGACCACCGAGAGCTCATCGGGCGAGACGGGCTGTACCGACGATTGCACGAATTGCAGTTCCGAGAGCCTTCCGGGACGGAGTCCGATGCCAACGTCCGGTCCGATCCCTTGAAGGTCCTTGGCCCGCGGCCCGCGTGAGCCGAACCGTTCGACCACCCTTCCGCGACCGCCTGGAGTTCGCCGCGTATCGAGCGCTCCGAGCGCTCGCCAAAGGACTTCCCGAATCGTGGGCCCTGGGATTGGGTTCCGGGATCGGTTGGATGGCCGGCGCCCTCTTGAGAATCCGGCACAGTGTCGTGGAGACCAACCTCGAGCGAGCCTTTCCAGATCGAGACCCCCGCTGGAGGCGCCGCGTCAGTGCGGCCTGCTACAGGCACTTCGGGCGTGAGGCGGTCATGACCCTTCGGTGGGGACGCGTTTCCGCAGACGCCTTCGCGGAGCGGTGTGAGGTGCACGGCATGAACGCGGTACTCGAGTCCGTCGCGGCGGGCAAGGGTCTGGTCGTCGTGAGCGGTCATCTCGGCAATTGGGAGCTCGGAGGGGCCATGCTCGCTGCCCACGGCGTGCCGCTCGACGGAGTAGCCTTTCCACAGCGGAACCGCCTCTTCGACGACGAGCTCCGTCTCAATCGGGAGAGACTCGGGATGCGAATCGTCGAGCGCGCGAGAGCCGCCCGGACGGTTCTGGAATCGTTGGGGCGCGGCCGGGCCGTGGCATTGGTGGCGGATCAGAACGCTGGTTCACGGGGCGTGTTCGTTGACTTCCTCGGGAGCCTCGCGTCCACCGCCAGAGGACCTGCCCTGTTCAGCTTGCGGACGGGCGCTCCTCTGTTCGTGGGGGTCTGCCTCGGCGAGCGCGGACGGCCGCACCGCTACGTCGTCCACCTGGAGCGCGTCGCTATCTCACGGACCGGTGACGTCGCGGACGACGTGCTCCGTCTCACGCACGCTCATACCCGGGTGCTGGAAGGCTTTGTGCGGGATGCGCCAGAGCAGTACTTCTGGCAACACAAGCGCTGGAAGACACGGCCGCCACACGGGCAGACGGCGCCGCAGTCGAGCCGCCGGGCCGGCGAATCCACCAGGAACCCCTCCCGGCCATGAACGTATTACAAATCGCCCACCCGAGCGTTGCGAGGCTCTCTTGAGTCGAAGCGCGCGCGAGGCCGCGCGGTTCTCGCTTCACCCGGCGGCTTCCAAGAGGCGAGCCACTCCGATCGAGGTGTATTGCCGTGATCTTCATCTGCATCCCAGTGCACGACGAGGAGCGCGCTATCGGAATGCTCCTGTGGAAGGTTCGTAAGGTCATGGCCGAGTTGAACCGGGAGTATCTCGTGCTCGTCCTCGACGACGCGTCCACGGATGGTAGTGGCGACCTGCTCGAAAAGTACGCGAAGGTCATGCCGATTCGCCTGCTGCGGTCCAAGACGAGACTCGGCTACGCCCAAGCAGTCGAACGACTGCTCAGAGCGGCGGCGGACCAGGCTCTCTATCCGAAGCGGGACGCGATCGTGACGCTACAAGGCGACTTCACGGAGAGCCCGGAGGACCTCGGCCCCCTGATAAAGACGCTCGAGGGCGGTGCCGACATCGTTGCGGGAGTCCAGGACGCCGCGAGCGCGGCGTCGCTTCCGCGGCGAGTACGGTGGACGCGCCGCCTTGCGCCTTTCGTCCTCGGGCCGGCCTATCGCCAAGCCCCCGCATCGGACCCACTGAGTGGCTTCAGAGCCTACCGGGTCGTCGTGCTCCGCAAGCTGTTCCGCGAGTACGAAGAGGGTCTCGGACTGCAGGGAGGGGCCTGGGCGGTGAGCGCGCAGCTGTTGCTGCTCACGGCTCCACACGCCCGCAGAATCGAAGAGGTTCCCGTGGCGCTGCGCTACGACCGCCAGGTCCGAGCGTCGCGGTTCCATCCGTTCCGGACCGTGCGGGCGCTTCTGGATGTTCGGGGCAGCCGGCCGGATCGGAGCGCAGCGTGAGCTTGCGTCTCTTCGTGGCTGCTGCCTCGCTCATCGCCTGCCCTCTCGGCGTCCCCGATCGGTCGGCGGCACAGAACGGTATCGACAATGCGTCGTCCTCGGACCGTACCGTCTTTCCGGTGCCGTTCGGTCCCGGGGAAGAGGCGATCTACCAACTCAAGCTGGGGATTCTGAGCGTGGGTGAGGGACGCCTCGCCGTCGCGGGCGTGGACACCGTACGTGGGCGGGCCACGTACAGGCTCGAAATGGGCATCGCAGGGGGTGGCGGCCTGGTGGACGACAAGTATCAGTCCTGGTTGGATATCCAGACACTGTCGAGCCGACGGTTCATACGCGATATCCACGAGCTGAACTACGACAGCCGTCGGGTCTTCGAGATCTATCCCGAGAAGCGCCGCTGGGAGCGCGCGGACGCGGACCAACAAGGCAACAGCGCTTCGACCCAGGTGCTCGACGATCTGTCGTGGGTCTACTTCATTCGCACGTTGCCGCTGGTCGTCGGGGAGACCTATACCTTCAATCGCTACTTCAAGGAGGAAGGGAACCCCGTCCAGGTGAAGGTCCTCCGCAAGGAGTCGAAAGAGGTGCCGGCGGGGAGGTTCAACACGATCGTCGTCCAGCCGATCATCAGGACCGACGGACTGTTCGGCGAGGGTGGCAGCGCGGAGATCTATCTCAGCGATGACGAGCACCGGCACATCGTGTACTTGAGGAGCGAGATTCCCATCGTGGGTTCGCTGACCTTGCACCTTCGCGAGGTCCGCGTGGGGACCCTGCTACACCGGTCGAGCCCAGCCGAGCGCCGCGACGTGTCGGCTCCCGCCGCACGCCCGCGAGGGTAGGAGACGCTGAGGCTTCGGCTGCGAATCGGCGTATCGCGTCCAGGATCGTCCTGCGTCGCTGAAGTAGTGGGCGGCCCACCTTGGCGTCGACGGCACGACGCGCGAATCGATGAGCGAGCAGCGGGTTGTGCTGCCTGGTGACCCCGAGCCTCACCGGACTCCGTGAACGTCGGCCTCGCCGAATGGATCCGGCTCAGGGCCGTGTGGCTTCTCGTGATCCCGTTCCTGTGGTACGCTCGTCCCTCCCCCGGTCTGCTCGCATCAGGCGGTGCGTTGGCGGCGCTGGGGCTCTCGTTGCGAGCGTGGGCTGCGGGGGTCCTTCTGAAGCAGAAGGAGCTGAGCATCGGCGGGCCCTACGCCTACACCCGCAATCCGCTCTATCTCGGGAGTCTGCTGCTCGGCCTCGGTGCCACGATCGCCGGCGGACGATGGGCCTTCGTCGTGCTCTTCCTGCTCTTCTTCGTCGCCGTCTACCGTCCCACGATGCGGCGCGAGCAGCGGGCCCTCGAGCAGCGCTTCGAAGAGAGATTTCGGCGCTACGCGAGCAGGGTGCCAGGCTTCGTGCCGTGGGCGAGGCCGTATCGCCCCACCGACGCGGCGTCGGAGCGATCCGCGTTCAGCGTAGCGCGGTACATCGCAAACAGGGAGTATCAAGCGCTCCTCGGCGCGTCAGCCGCGTTCGCGCTCCTGACCGCGAAGCTGTTCTGGGCCTAGTGTGAGCGAGCTTCTCTTGCTCGTCCTCGGCTCCTGGGCCCTCGGATTCGCCCCCTGCGTCGCCGACACCATCACTCCACCATCTCCGCGGAGCGCGCTCATGCAGCCGCCATCGGTCGAGCGCGCGAGCATGGGCTCACCCCTCGGATGGAGTCTACGGTCGATGGCTCAGGTGGTCCCGTCGCTTACCATGGGGTTCACGGGGGCGGACGACTCGCCGCTCGACGCGTCCGACCTCGCACTCTCCCAGCCCGTGGCCATGTTCGTGATCATGAGTCCCGCCCAGTCGATCGTCGCGCGGATCACGCCCAACCTCGAGGCCCTCACGATGTGGGACGGTGAGCTGACCGTCGGGTTGTGGGGCGAGGGTTTCCTCGACTCCCGTCATCCACACACGCTCAGCCACGAAGTCATTCTCAGCCTCAATGCTTGGGGTCCGGGCTCCACTGCCCTGTCCGTTTCGGCCGGAAAAGGATTCGTGCCCTACGGGACGGACGACCCTATGTCGAGGCCGGCCGTGAAGTTCCCCACCAATCATCATCTGTCCCAGATTCCTGAGCGGTTCCTCGTGAGCGTCGCCGCGACGCACGGCGGATGGAGTGCGGAGGCCTCCGTCTTCGGAGGGGCGGAGCCGAGTGACCCCAGCGATCTCAGCAACATCCGGAGCTTTGGTGACTCTTGGTCGTTGCGCCTCACCCGAGGGTTCGGGGCCAGGAGTGGGGCTGGCACGCGCGCATGGGAGCTTTCGGCCTCCTATGCCTGGATCGTCGAGACGCACCCAAGCGTCGACGGGCATCCGTGCCCCACGGCGCCGGCGAGTGGCGGTCCTCTGCAAGTGGACACGCGCTTGGCCAACGTCTCCGTTCGCCACGAAGGTCGCTACGGCTTCGGATCGCTATATGCGTTGGTGGAGGGATCAGTGAGTGACCCGAACCTCGGCGCAGGATTCCAGGCTTTGCTAGCCGAGGTTGAGGCTCGCAGCGGACGTCACAGGCCGTACTATCGCCTTGAACGGTCGACGCGCGCCGAGTTCGCGCGCATTGGGAGGGCGGGGACGGAGGAGTTCTTCCGTTACAGGCACGGAGACTTCCCTGTGGGTGCCTCGCGTTGGACGATTCACACGCTGGGTTATGGATATGCGGTACGCGAGGGCGTGGCGAGCGTACGCCCTTTCGTCGAGGTTCAGCGCTTCGTCGTATCGCGCGAGCGCGGAGCGATCGTGCCCGGTTACGTCTACGGTACGGGCCGCGGCTGGGGTCTCGTGGCCGGCATGCGCGTCTTCTTCGGCGGCGAGCCACTGCGCATGGGACGGTACGGCGTCCTGGATCCAATGGCTTCGATGGCGCGCGGGGCGAGCGGCGTACACTGAGAGGGTGGGACCTTCCGTCGGCGCGGCCCTTCGCCGTCAAACGCTCACGTATTTTTCCATGGCGAGCTCAACCTTGGCGAGCGTGGCCTCGACGCTGACCCGCTTCATGCCGTCGCGGTACTGCTGGCTCACCAGGTAGGCTTCCCCGGCGAACTCGGCGTAGCCGTCCACCACCAGATCTTGATACCGCCGGTAGGGCCCGGTCCGCTTCGGGTTGGTATGCCCGAAGAGTCCGATGACGGGCGTCTCCAGCGCGCGGCTAATGTGGAGTGGGCCGGTGTCGGGGCTGACCAAGAGCGCGCAACCGTCGATGAGCCACACCAGCCGCCGCAGGTCGTCCCCGAGGCAGTCCAAAGGGCGGCTCTTGGTCAAGGCGAGGATGCGGTCGGCGATCTGTCTCTCCAATACGGCCGGGCCGCCGAGCAGGACCGGCTGAAGACCCCAGCGAGCATCGAGTTCGTCGAGGACGCGAGCGTATCCCTCCGGGGACCAGTTCTTCTCTGGCTTGCTCGTTCCCACTACGATGCCGCAAGCGGGCTTTTCCAGCGAACCAAAGAAGATCCTCTGCTCAGCCCGCTCCCCGTCGCTGAGCGGGATGTCCCAGACAGCCGGATGGGGCTCGATGCCCAAGTGCTCGAGGAACTCGAAGTACTGATCCTGGACGTGTCGCTGACCCTTGGCTTCGATGCGCTCGTTCGTGAAGAGCCAATTGAGGTCGCGCGCCCGGGCGTGGTCGAAGCCGAGCTTCACCCGGGCCGGGGCAAGCCCGGTGAGGATGCCGGCCTTCAAGTAGACCTGGAGCGACAAAACGAGGTCGTACGGCCGCTGAGGGTATTGGAGGGCCAGCTCTTGGAAGCTCTCCCAAACGGCTAGGCCGCGCCGCCGCCGGAAGACGAGGAGGCGATCCACCGACCGATGCGCCTCCACGAGCTTCGCGGGGACTTCCTGGATCACCCAGGTGATGTGCGCCCGAGGCCAGGTGCCCTTGATCGCGTTGACGACCGGAAGAACGTGAACCGCGTCCCCTATTGCGCTCAGCATGACGAGGAGGATCCGCTGCGGCGCCGGGCCGGTCTCGACGAGCCCGTGAACGCTCAAACGGAACCCCCGGCGGCCTGCCGCAGCTCGGCCCACTCGTGGGGGGCCAAGGGAAACCCTCTCCGTGGCCCGAGCTTGATCAGCGACCGCTCCAGACGATGGAGCATTCGGGCAGGTGAAATGCTCACTGTCGGCTCCTTCGTTCGACAACGGTCGAGATCCAGAGGAACGGCCTCGAGGGCGTGCTCCTGCCGGACGAGCAGGATGTTGCCTGCATTCAGGTCCGGATGTGCCACGCCAGCGGCGGCCAGGCGTGCGACCAGCTCACCCGAACGCCGCAGCGCGATCGTGCGGCTCCTCGCGTCCAGCGGGCGCGGCCCGAAGAGTCCTGCGGCGAGGTCGAAGGAACGTGGAATGTACTCCGTCACGAGGTCGGCACGGTAGAACGGGCCCTTCGGATAGATGGCTCCCGCAAGAACCGCCGGCGTGGCGATGCCACGCGCCCGCACCGTGATCGCTGCCAGAGCTTCCAGCACGGGCCTCGGCGTGCGTTCCCGGAGATAGCGGTCGTAGAGGATCGGGCCCGCGACCATCCCCCCCCTCATATACCGCCTTACGACGAGACTCCGGCCTCCCACGGGGACCACGTAGACCGTGCCACGTCCTCGTATCGGACGTGCCTCGGGGTGCTCGCTCGCGGCTCGATGCAACGTTCGATGCTCGCTGAGGACCCGATGGACCCACGGCCGTACCACGGACGCAGCGAACGCACGGGCGTTGGGGAGCGACACCGATTCGTAGCCCGGTAGGGTCTTCACGTGTTGCGGCGGACCGCGTTCTGGACTCGGATCAGAACGTCATCGACGGTGATGGTCTCCATGCGGCCATGCTTGGGCCGGTAGCTCGACGGGTTCGGCGGCTCCCCTGGATCGGTATAGCGGTCGACGATCAGGTCGGGAGAGCACAGGTAAGGGCCTACGCGCCAAGGGTTGGTGTGACCGAAGAGCCCGACGACGGGTGTGCCGAGCGCGTGCGCGATGTGGAGAGGCCCTGTGTCCGGGCTCACGACGACGTCGGCGCCGTCCACCATCCACATCATCCGGCGTACGGAGTCATCCAATCCCCAGACCGGGCTCGCCCGTGCCTCGTCCGTAACGCGTTTGGCAACCTCCTGTTCCCTCCGCCCCGGACCTCCGACCAGCAGGACGGTGAATCCCAGGTCCCCCTCCAGGGCCTCCACCAGAGGGACGTAGCGGGACGCCGGCCAGTCCTTCTTCGGGTTGGCCGTGGCGAGCACGACTGCGGCGACCTGGCCGGCGGGAAGCCCTCCGAAAAACCTTTCCTGGGCATGCCGCTCCTCCAGGGATACCGTAATGCTCCACTCGACAGGGGCGTCGGTTGGGAGCCCCAGGATGCCACGGTAGTCGAGAAAGAGGTCTTGCACGTGGCGCCAGGGCTGTTCCGGAATGTGGTGGGTGCTGAACCACGAGACCCCGTCTCGCGTCTTCGACGGAGGCAGACCGATGCGCACGGGCGCCCCCGAGAAAACGGTGGGGAAGATGCTCTTGAAGTAGCGCTGCATGTTCAGCGTGACGTCCGCCGGACGTCGGTGGAGATCGGCCCGCAGCGCCACGATCCCGCGGTGCCCAAGCGACTTCCGGAAAACCACGACCTCGTCCACCGCGGGGTGGTGTCGAAGCACCTCAGCCGGCGCCGGCTCGGCTACCCAGAGAACCGAGCATGAGGGTTGAGCTCGCTTCAAGTCGTTCGCGATCGGTAGACCGCGCACTACGTCGCCGAGGCCGCTGAGGAGGACGATCGTCACGCGGCGGCTCCGCCGTGGGTGAAGCAGCGCTGGGCCGAGCACGGGGCGGGTCAGGCGCTGTCTGCCGGGACCAGGTGAAGGGCCGGTCCGTCGAGCGATCTTCCTTTCGCACGGACGCGGAATCGGTACGTGCCCGGCTCCGGAAAGACCACCTGTTCGAGTGGCAACACGAGACGCGTGCGTGCAGGTGGTCGATCCGGCGGCCTTCGGTCGACGTCGCTGTGGCCTTCGACCGTCAGCACCGGTCGCTCCGAGGGATCGAGCAAGTCCGTTCGGAACGTGAAGCGGCCTTGGTCTTCGCGGCCCCATTCGAACACGAGAACCAAGACCATTCGCTCCTGTACGGCCGGGAAGCCGGGAGCGTAGAGGTCGTGGAAAACGCCGCGTACGTCCAGCTTCCCCTGTGCGTCCTCCTCGGCCTCGTCACATACGAGGGAGAAGAGAAGCCTCAACGGGGACCCACGCCGAGCTCACCCCAGCCTCCTCCCCCGGGCGAGCGGATACTCACCACGTCACAGGCACGAGCCTCGAAGCTGACCTTTCCCGGAAGACGCGTCTCGATCCCGTCGCGCACGAGCACGTTCTCGCCGGGTGCGCCGTCGGCTCCGCCCCGCGCTCCCGACGGGCCTCGGTCACGGCGCTCGCACAGAAGCGTCACGCGTGCGTCGTCGATCACCATCAGGTCCCTTCTCAGGCCGTCGCCACCCCGGTGTAGCCCCGCACCACCGCTTCCTCTTCGAATCGAGTAATGAGTAATACGGAACGGGTAGGCGTGCTCGAGCGCCTCGACGGGCGTATTGAGCGAGTTCGACATGTGCGTATGAACCCCGCTGAGTCCCGGTCCATCCGGCCCCGCACCCATTCCTCCTCCCACCGTCTCGTAATACGCGAATACACCTCCGGTTCGCGGGTCCCGGCCACCGACGGTCGTATTGTTCATCGTGCCCTGGGACAGCGCCGGGACCAGGTCTGGCAGCGCGAGCGCGAATGCGCACAGGAGAACGTCGGTGATGCGCTGGCTCGTCTCCACGTTCCCGCCGGCCACGCTGGCGGGCAATTCAGCGTTCACGAGGCTCCGCTCAGGCAAGCGCAGCTCTACCGCCGACATCGATCCGCCACCCGCCGGGAGTGCCTCGCCCAAAAGAGCCTCCATGATGCAGCGAACCACGTATCGGGTCGCGGATGCGGTGATCGCCGCTACGGCGTTCACCCCTCCCGGCACTTGGGGCGAGGACCCGTCGAAGTCCACCGACGCCCTGCCTCCTCGGACCGTCAGGGTGACCCGCAAGGGGAGCGGTCCGCTCCCGAAACCGTCGTCGTCCAGGAAGTCCTCGGCGTGGTAGATACCATCGGGCACGCTCGCGATGCCCGTCTCGACGAGGCGGTCGGCGTGCGCGATGAGGTCGTCCATCGCGGTGATCACCACGGCGGCACCCTTGCGTCGAACGAGCTCCAGAAGGCGTGTCCGGCCGGTGTGCAACGCCGCCAGCTGAGCGTCCAGGTCGCCGGCTCGCTCTACCGGCGTTCGTACGTTCGCGAGCACGAGCCGCCAGGCGTCCTCGTTGCGCTCGCCGGATCTGTAGAGGCGAATGGGGGGGATCCTCAAGCCTTCGGCATAAATCTCACGAGCGAGGGGCATCGAGCCCGGCGTCATGCCACCGACATCGGAGTGGTGGGCGCGCGAGGCAACGAACCCCAGCAGCGGACCACGTGGCTGAGCTTCCTCGATCCGGGGACCGCCCGTCCCCGCTGAATCCACGTCCTGCCGCTCGGCGTAGACCGGCGCGATGGCCGTGATATCGGGCAAGTGGGTGCCACCGCGGAACGGGTCGTTCAGGACGACGACGTCTCCGGGGGCGAGTGTGCCGAGCTCACCGAGCGCCGCCTCCACACTCATGGGCATCGCGCCGAGGTGTACCGGCATGTGGTCACCGAGCGCTACCGACCTACCGGACGGAGAGAACAGGGCACAGGAGTAGTCGCGACGCTCCTTGATGTTCGGCGAGAAGGACGCACGGCGAAGCGCGGCACCCATTTCTTCGGCGAGCGCGCTGAAGAGATGCCGGAATACTTCCAGTCTCACCGCGTCGATGGTCGGGGTCGGGCTCAACAACGTCTATCCTCGGTTTGCGATGTAGGAGGGCCTCGTTAGCTTTGGAGCTTGAACCCCGCCGCGATGCTCTTCATGCGCCCGTGCGACGCTTCGGGAACGACCAACAGGAGGTGCAAGTGCCGAAGGAGAAGCTCAAGGACAGGGCTCGAGACGAGCTCTTCAGTCACGTCAACCGCTGTGGAGTCCTCCAGGCGGCCGTGGAAGAACAGGAGACTTGGATGCAGGAGACGATCGATTACATCGGGGAGCGTTATCCTGACCTGACGGACTCCGATCTTCGCGATCTCCACGCGGTGGGCATGCGTTTTTGCCAGCCCGCCATCGCTCACGGCGCGGAGAATACCGCAAAGAGCGACAACGGCGCAAACGCGGCGTAGTCATCTCGTAGTTCCGATCTCGAAGCCGGTGTTCCGTGCTCGTCGGACGTCCGGAGTCGGGTCTTATGGGGGAACACCTCCCCCGAATTTTTTTGTTCAGCCACCTCCAAGAGTCTGAGGTCGACACCGCTTGCGCCGCAGAACTGGCGGGGCGCGGTCGGCAACCGTATCTGGCGCGCCTGACGCCCGCACATCAGCTCTGGGCCATGGGTTGCGGACAGTCGGCTCTGCACTCCACGCGGCCGCCCGGGTATGCTCCTGGGCATCCGTGCCGCGCCCGACGGCTCCGCGGCTCTCGTCTTGGAGTGCAACGTATCGTCGTTGCGGTACCACCTGGTGGTGCCGAAGGCCACGCGCACCGAGCGAAGAAAGCTCAAGGAAATGCTGAAGGAGGGCGCCGACCCCGCCTGTCCGAGGGGAGGAAGAGCGTCTCGTACGGACCGGCGGCGGTCTCGGATGCCCTCTGTGCGGTGTCATCTACGCAAAGGTCCTACAGAGGAAATAGGGTGTTGCCGGACCTGCGCCCCTCGGTCCGGAACCCAGTCTGGAATCACCTGCGCTTCGACATTAGATTGGCCTCGGTCGGGCCACCCCAGCAGGAGTCACCCGATATGGCGGAGTCCTTCCTCAGCTCCGAGGATTACGACGAACGGGCGCACAAGCTCTACGACGGTGGTGATTACGACGGGGCCCTCGAAATGCTCAAAGAGGGCCTCTCACTTTATCCGAACGCCGTGGAGCTCTACGTCGGCATGGGCTACGCGCGTACGGCGAGGGAGGAGTACGCCTGGGCCAGACAGGCCTTCGAGCGCGCGCTCGTCCTCGACCCTGAACACGAAGATGCGCTCGTCGGTATGGGTGAGACTCTTCTCAAGTTCGGTGAGAGCGCCCGGGCCCTGGGACTCTTTCGGCGCGTACAGTCGATGGGTTACGACGATGATGCCGAGCTCATGCTGACGATGGGCCGCGCACTGTACCGGCAGCAGCTGTGGGCCGAGGCGAAAGACGTTTTCAGCAGGGTGGCGGCCGCCCGCCCCGACAGCGCGGAGGCAGCGGCCTGCCTCGGGTACACGCTCCACCGGCTGGGGGACGACCTCGGTTCAGGACGCCAGATCCGAAGGGCGCTGCGCCTCGATGCCGACCTTTACGAGGCGCGGATTTACCTTGGCCATCTGCTCTACGACCGCGGAGACTGGGAGGGGGCGCTAAGGGAGTTCGAGCGCGTCCCGCCCGTCGAGCATTGGGATTCACTCGCAGTCTGGCGGCTGGTAGAGCTGAAGAGGGCGCTGTGGCAGATCGACGCAACGGATACGAGGCTCGCGCCATGGCGCAGAAGGCTTCGAGAGTTGGAGGCGCTCGACGACCCGGTCGACTTGCTTCTCGCGGAGGTCGAGGCCACCGTCAACGGCGAAGCTCCCCCTCATGCATACGACCCCGGCCAGCTCGAGCTCTTCGAGCGGGGCAGCGGCCTGCCCGCAGACGACTCGACCCATCAGGTGCGGCTCGGGGACGGTCACGTGTTTCGGGGGACGTGGTACGAGATCGTGCGCCAGATGCGTGATCACGCCGGCTTCGGGCACGAGACAGTCGGACATTACATGCGGCGGCTCGCCGAGAAATGGCACGAGCAAAGCGGCGCCGAGATTCCGTTCCAGGACCCGACCCGCTTCCTCGAGGCAGCCGTCAAACAGGGCCTCATCACGCTCGAGGACGACGTCTCCCCTTGAGCCGCGCCCGGCCGCCTGAAACGGACACTGCGATGGCCATCGAACAATTGGTTGATCGGCTCTACGACGCACTCGTCGGCGAGATTCGCGACCGCCGGCCGCAATACCTCCGGGAGCCGTTCACCGTGGCTGAGATCTATCAGGATCTCATTCCCTACCGAACGCACCGTGATCGAATCGGCGTCGACATAAACGGGGACTACGAGCACGCACTTCTTCGGCTCCTCGCGGGGGAAGGCGACATGCTGATGCTCGATTCCGAGCCGGCTCGCAAGCGTATGCGTGAAGAGCTCGCGTCGACCAACCCGAATACTGGGCTCTTCCGCGAGTACGCTGCCCTCGACGTCCGCTTGAACGCGTCGCTGTTGCCCGATCCAGGCACCGGGCCGGAGAAGGTCGGCGTCGTCGGCGGCTCCGCTCCAGGCGAGGACGCTGCGACGGAAGCGGAACGGGACGGGTTCACCGACGAATCTGACGCGTCGAGCGATCCTCCGGTTCCGTCGGTCGAGCAGCCCGTCGTCGACCCGCCTGCCGTGACTGCTACCGAGGCGACGGGGGACGAGTCGTCGGAGCCCGTGAAGGATGATGCGTTGCCGACCGACGCCACGGAGACGGTAGAGAACACGCCGGAGGACGGGAAGACGACGAATATGCGCTCACGGCTCGTAGATCTGCGAAGCCCGGGGCCCTGCCGGTGGTGCCGCGAGGAGCTTCCCCGACGCGACAAGCTGCGGTACTGCCCCTTCTGCGGCACCGACGTCAATCTGGTGCCCTGCCCGTCGTGCGGTGAGGAGCTGGAGCCTGATTGGCGTTTTTGTATCGCTTGCGCTGCCGAGGTCTCACCGGACAGTTGAGGGATCGGTTGCTGGCGCGGGGGTGAACGTCGTCCTCGGTTCGGCGAGGGGTCAACCTCCGTTATTCGCGTTCTTGATCTTGGCGTCAGCGCTCGCGATGGCGGCCTGTTCGGACTCCGCAGACGCGAACGCGAACCCGAATCCTCCGGACGCCTTACTGCGCGAGCGACTCGGGCTCGACGACGAAGACCGTGTCCTGCGCGTGCAGCTCGGAAGTCGTGAGAACGTAGAGCAGGTGATCCCCGCTGTGACCCAGGCCCCGGCTGGTGCCTTCGTCGAGTTCGCTACGATGGACGGGCGAGTACACACAGTGTCGCTCGTGCTCGACAGTTTGACCGCCGGCCAGGTGGACTTCCTCCGGAGGACCAACCAGCTGGCCAGTCCGCCCCTCCTTCGTTTCGACAGTCGTTTCGTCGTAGACTTCCGTGGCGCGCCAGCCGGGACCTACCCCTATCTCGTGGAGGGGAACGGAGATTCAGCAATGGGCATGATTCGGATCGCGCCCGCAGGCCCGCGCTGATCGAAGCCGTCGGCGGAACCCTGGGCCCGGCTGGATTCAGCCACCTGATCCCTCAAGTTCGTGAGTGGCCACGGCCATGCTCACGGCCTATACTGCCGCGTGCGGTCGGAGGGAGCTCCTGCTGGTCGGCGCCCCTCGTCGTTGGGTCCCGGCTCCTCCCGCCACAGCGTTCGGTGTGGACGCCCGGACGCCATGCCGGGAAACACGATCGGCGACTGAATCGATCCCCACCGCCGCTTGCGCGGAGGACGGTCATCGAGGGTGGCCACGAGAGCACACGAACAGACGACGGGATGAACTCCACATGGCAGAGCGGCGCACGATCGGTCAGATCCTCCAGGGGATGGGTCGCATCGACGAGGGCGATGTCGAGCGGGCACTCGAGCACCAGCGGCAAAACGGGGGGTGCTTCGGAGAAGCCTTGCTAGCCCTCGGTATCCTCTCACCCGAGGAGCTGGAATGGAGTCTGGCCTCTCAGTTCGATCTCCCTTACGTCTTCCCAGAAGCGGATACGATCGATCCCGAGGCAGCGGCGCTTGTCTCACCCGAATGGGCGCTGGCGCATCTCGCGCTGCCGATCACGAAGACCGACTCTGCGCTCACCGTGGTCGTCGATTCCCCCATGAAAACGCGCGCGGTCGAGGAGCTGCAGGCCCGCACGAACCGTGAGATCCATCTCGCGCTGGCCTCGGCCAATAACATCCGCGAGCTGATCCGGCAGGTCTACGCTAGCACGGCGACGCAGGAGCCCAGCGACCAGCTCTCCTCGGTGCGGCTGGACGAAGGGCTGGGGCTCGCTCTGGAGGCTGCTGCGAACCGCTTCGGGATCTCCGTCCGTGGTCACCGCGCAATGTTCTGGTACGACGACCAGGGCACCGTACGACGGCGCCCCCTCGAGGCTCGCTGGACCGAGGAGCTCGACCCGGCTCGTGCTTCCACCGCCCTCCTCACAGCTCCGCGGGGAGTCCAGGGCCACGATGCGAGCCGAGTTGAGTCGCGAGGGGATCGTCAACTCCGTCGAGGTCGCATACATGGCCGACGAGAGCGGCCTCGAGTACACGTTCAGGCCCGTGCGGGAGTTGTCGCTTCTTCAGGAGCGCTTCCCCCCGCCCTCGCCGGGGATTCTTTCCGAGATCAGGCTCCTCGCCCGGTCCGGAGCCGCGCGCTTCATCGTCGAAGTGCTGCCCGACGACTTGGGCAGAGTGATCGTGCCGCACCTTCCCGCGCTGCTGCTGGATCAGGCCTGGCGGGCCGTGCATCTGGGCGTGAACGAGCATGAATCGCACAAGGAAGCCTTCAGCGTTCTCGTCTCCGCCGATCGGGACGAGTTCGATCGAGAAGTTGAGTCGTTGCGGCAATTTCACTTCGACGCCGTGACGGTCGATCCGACCGGGGCTTCGAGCACGTGGTCCCTCGCGGCCCTGGAGGTCGCAGCCGTTGTTTTCATCCTTTGGAGCGAGCGGGAGGACGATCGGCTGCCGTACGAAGCGGGCATCCGATGGCGCATGAAGGTTGAGCAGCACGAGGGTGAGCGTTTGGAATGGTCACTCGACCCGCTGCAGGTTTGAACGAATCCCGAGATCGCACCTGTGCTCCCGGAGGTTGACCGGGGAGGACGGATTCGGTCTCGAAGCGAGAACGTAGGCCCGAGGGGTCAGCATGGCGCAGATCGATCAATTCCTGAACGTCCTGGTCCAGCAGGGGGGCTCGGACCTGCACCTCACGACCGGCTCCCCGCCGGTGATGCGGGTCCACGGGCACATGTCCAAGGTGAAGTTCCGTGATCTTTCTGCAAAGGACATGGAGGCCCTGGTCTACGAGATCATGGAAGAGGAATGGCGCATGCGCTTCCTCGATCAAATGGACTTCGACTTCGCCTATGAGATCGAGGGCCTCGCCCGTTTCCGTGTGAACGTCTTCTGGCAGCGGAAGGGCCTGGCCGCCGTCCTGCGTACGATTCCGTCCACGATCCTCACGGCCGAGCAGCTCGGGCTTCCGGACGCCGTCCTCAAGTTCTGCATGCTCACGAAGGGGCTGGTTCTCGTCACGGGCCCCACGGGGTCCGGGAAGAGCACGACGCTCGCGGCCATGGTGGACCACATCAACAATACGCGCGCGGACCACGTCCTCACGATCGAGGATCCCATCGAGTTCGTGCACCCGAACAACAAGTGCCTGGTGAACCAGCGCGAGATCGGCACTAACACGAAGAGTTTCGCGAACGCACTCCGTGCGGCTCTGCGGGAGGACCCCGACGTCATCCTGGTGGGCGAGATGCGAGACCAGGAGACCATCGAGCTGGGGATCACGGCGGCGGAGACTGATGGTGTCCCACTGACAGTTGAAGGTGGTGGCTCCGGAGAGTCTCCTTGTTAGCCTGCCTTTCTCATTTCGGCAACCGGTTCATGGTCGTCGAGGTGGGCCCTGAGCATCCAGAGCTGGTCGTAGCCGATGATCCTCCGGTAGCTCTTCTCGGTCTCCACGAACGAGGCCGCAGCCCAGCGCAAGGCCATCGCTCCGTTCTTCCAGTTGGTCACCCTGCGGGTCTTCTGTCTTACGCCCGAGTGGGTGCTGTCGATCAGGTTGGTCGAGCCCAGGCACTTCCTCAGCCGCGGCGGGAGGCCGAGCCGGTTGATCGTGAACATCTCGCTGAGGCCTTCGCGTAGGCTAGCCGAGGCCGAGGGGTGGTCGCGCTCGAGCCATCGGGCGAGCTGCTCGAGCTTCTGCTCGCCCTGCTTCGCGTCCAGCTTCATCGCCGCCCGGAACGCCGCCTTCACCTGAGGATGCTGATCCTTCGGCAGATGACCCAGCACGTTGCGGAGCTTGTGGTTGCGGCAGCGCTGGATGGGGTGACGTTGGCCGAACACCTTCTCGATCGCCTTCCTGAGCGCTTTCGAGCCATCGATCACGAACAGCCGCCGCCTGCCCGGGTCCAGGCCGCGCTCGACCAGATCCTCTAGGAGCGCGCTGGTCACCTCGGCGTTCTCACTCGCTCCTTCCCTCACGCCCAGCACGTGCTTCTTTCCGTCTGAGTCCACGCCTACCGCAGCAAGCACGTGGTGCGAGCCCATCTGGATCCCGTCCAGGTAGATCACCAGCAGGTCCCACGCATCCAGCCGGCGCTCCATCAGCTCCTTCAGCACGCGCTCCTAGGCCTCGACCGTCTCACGGCTCACCGCCGACTTGCTCACCCCGACCGTGTCGGCCATCTCACCGATCACACGGCCGTACTTCCGCGTGCTCACCCCCGCCATCAGGACCTCGAGCATCCGATCCGCCACAGCGCCCGGTCTCCGCATCGCTGCGTACGCCGGCACCTCGACCTCGCCACCCTCCCCGGCGCCCCGGCGCCTGAGCCGTGGCCGCTCCACACGCACCTTCCGGTCCGACAGGTAAACCACACCACCCTGCCGGCCATACCACACCGTGTCGTCTTCCGCTCGTGACCGACCTGCCTGCTTCACGCCTGCCACACCCTCGGCGCTCATCTCCAGCACCGCTTCGATCGTCGCTCGTCCCATCACCTGGATGACTTCGTCGATCACGACCTCCGTCTGCTCCACGAGCTCAAGCATCGGAAGCAGAAACTGCCCCTCCCGCTTCAGGAACTCCCTGATCGCGCGCTTGTCCGCCCGATCCCTTACCTCGTACGTTCTCTTCATCGTGGTGGCTCCGTGTTGGGGTTTTTGCCTACCCGAGCCTATCGGCCCGGGACCCCCGGAGCCACCACTTTGCTTTCTCCCCTATCAGGAACCTTCAACTACGGTTGGGACAGCTTCCGGAGACTGGGCACCTCGTGTTTGGTACACTCCACACCAACTCCGCCCCCAAGACAGTGGACCGCATCATCGACGTCTTCCCGGCTGATCAGCAGGACCAGATTCGGGCCATGCTGGCAGAGTCTCTCAAAGGCGTCGTCTCGCAGGTCCTGATGCGACTGAAGGGGGGAAAGGGTCGGCGCGCTGCGCTGGAGATCATGGTAGGAACGTCGGCCGTCTCGAACCTCATACGGGAGAACAAGGTCCATCAGATTCCGTCGATGATCCAGACCGGCAAGAAGGACGGAATGCAGCTCCTCGACCAGCACATCATGGAGTACCTGATGGCCGGTGAGATCGATGCGGAAGAAGCCTATATGAGGTCCAACAACAAGCAGACCTTCAAGCAGTACCTGACGAAGCCGCCGGAGAAAGAATTCGCGTAGCCAGGCAACCCTCCGCTGGAAGCGTTACACATGGGAACGCAGGGTGGTGGCAGCCAAGTCGTCTTCCTCTCGGGAAAACGCACGGGGTTCGGAAGCTTTGGCGGGAGCCTGAAGGACCTGAGCGCGACCGATCTCGGCGTGTCGAGCGCCTCGGCAGCCCTCGCAGCGGCAGGCGTGTCGCCGGACGACGTGGACCAGACGTTCTTCGGAAACGCGCTGCAGACGTCGTCGGACGCCATCTACCTGGCCCGACACGTCGCCCTTCGTTGCGGGATCGCCGAGGAGCGACCCGCGCTCACCGTCAACCGCCTGTGTGGCTCCGGCTTCGAGGCGCTCGTCCAGGGGGCCAAGGACATCCTGCTCGGGGAGGCGCGCTGCGTCCTCGCGGGCGGCACCGAATCCATGAGCCAGGCGCCTCACGTTCTGCGCGGCGCCCGCTGGGGGGCCCTACGATTGGGACCTGCCGGCAAGCACCTCGAAGACCTGCTGTGGGAAGCGCTCGTGGATTCGCACTGCGGGCTTTCGATGGCGCAGACGGCAGAGGGGCTCGCGGAGCGTTACGGCGTAACTCGGCAGGAATCGGATCGGGTCGCGTTCGAGAGTCAACGACGGGCGAAGGCGGCATGGGACGAGGGCCACTTCGATCAGGAAGTGGTGCCCGTGATGGTGACGACCCGGAAGGGAGACGTGGAGTTCCGAGCCGACGAGCACATGCGACCGGACACGACGATGGAGGTCCTCGGGGGGCTGCGACCATACTTCAAGAAGGACGGGCTCGTCACGGCCGGCAGCGCCAGTGGCATCGGCGATGGATCGGCCAGCTGTGTGCTGGCCGACGCGCAGTGGGCAGAAGAGCGCGGCCTCGACGTCCTCGGGCGACTCGTCTCCTGGGCCTTCGTGGGCGTCGATCCCAGGATCATGGGCTTGGGCCCCGCCCCCGCTGCCCGTCGCGCGCTGGAGATCGCCGGCCTCACTCTCGACGAGATGGACCTCGTCGAGGTGAACGAAGCTTTTGCCCCGCAGTACAAAGCTGTGGAGAAGGAGCTCGGCCTCGATCCGGCGAGGACCAACGTGAACGGGGGCGCCATCGCCCTGACGCATCCCCTCGCTGCTTCCGGGGCGCGCATCACGATTCACCTCCTCCACGAGCTTCGACGCCGGGGCTTGCGGTACGGCCTCGGGTCGGCGTGCATCGGTGGAGGCCAGGGGGGGGCCGTGGTCTTGGAGGCCAGCGGGAGCGGATGACACGCGGGACCAACCTGACCCGCAAGCAATTCGACCAGGTGATCCGGCGAGCCACGGAGTTGGCCGTCCACGACTCGGACTCGATGGATCTGAGCGAGTCCGAGCTCTTTCGGATCGCACGGGACGTGGGGGTTCCGGAGCGGCATGTGCGTCGGGCTCTGTCCGAAGTGCGCACCGGCGCCGCGGGAGGGCCGTTGGATCGTCTCTTCGGACCAGAGGTCGTCGCCGCTTCGCGGAGTGTGTCCGGCGTTCCCACCGAGCTCGCCGGGGCCATCGACAACTTCCTCGTCGCCGGCCGGCTGCTGCAGCCCTTGAGGCGCGGCCCGAACGTCCTTCACTATCGCCCCGCTGTGGACTGGATCTCACAGGTCGCCCGCGCGGCCAGCGCTACTTCACGGCGCTATTACGTGGCCTCGGCCAAGTCGGTGGAGGTCTATCTGGAGGAAATCGGGACCGGATCGGGGACGACGCTCGTCGAGTTCCGCGTCGATCCGGGGACCCGTGGCGACGCCATCGGTGGCGCCATCATGGGTGGTGGGGCGGGGGGAGCGGCTGGTGGGGCGGGGGGAGCGGCTGGTGGGGCGGGGGGAGCGGCTGGTGGGGCGGGGGGAGCGGCTGGTGGGGCGGGGGGAGCGGCTGGTGGGGCGGGGGGAGCGGCTGGTGGGGCGGGGGGAGCGGCTGGTGGGGCGGGGGGAGCGGCTGGTGGGGCGGGGGGAGCGGCTGGTGGGGCGGGGGGAGCGGCTGGTGGGGCGGCGGTCGGCTTCTGGCTGGCTACCGTAGCGCCGGTCGCGTGGGCGACTCTGGCCGGGGTCAGCGTCGCGGGTGGCGTCGCGTCGGGGATCGCGTGGGCCGTCGGTCGGTCCCACCAGCGCAAGGTCCGCGACGTGCTCGCCGAAGTGGAGGGGATCCTCGACCAGCTCGAGGCAGGCGAGACGCTCGAGCCGCCTCCGCCATCGTGGAGGCAGTGGGTGAGAAGACAATTCCACGGTGCCAGAAAGATGCTCCGTGAGTTGGATCTGGAAGAACCGGACTTCGACCTCGGCGGTCCTCGCTAGTGTTCCGTTGCCGAAGTCTTTGGCCCACCGAGGTGGTTCCCGCGCCTGCGAATGGAGGCGGAGTCCGGCGTGCTCACGGGAGCCGCGCCACTGCATCGCCCGGAGGGTTTCATGGAGATCGACCGACTCGGAATCGTGGGCTGCGGCCTCATGGGAAGTGGAATAGCGGAAGTCGCCGGCCGAGCGGGCCTCGACGTCCTCGTCGTCGAAGTGGACGAGGGGGCGATACGAGCGGGACGCGAACGGGTCGAGCAATCGCTGAACCGGGGGGTTGCCGGCGGCAAGCTCTCCGCAGCTGAGAAAGATGTTGCGCTGAAGCGGATCACATTCGGCACCGATCTCGAAGGCCTGGCACACTTTCCGTTCGTCATCGAGGCGATCGTCGAGGACCTGGAGGCGAAGAACGACCTTTTCGGTGATCTCGACCAGGTGTGCGACGAGCAGGCGATCTTCGCGACCAACACGAGCTCGTTGACGGTTACCGACATGGCCGCCAGAACGCGGCGACCGGAAAGGTTCGTCGGCGTGCACTTCTTCAATCCCGTCCCGGTCATGAAGCTCGTCGAGGTCGTGCGGACGGTGGTGACGAGCAGGGAGGTCCTGGCGTCCGTGGTCGAGCTCGTGCGAAGGCTGGGCAAGGAGCCCATCGCGGCGAAGGACAATTCCGGCTTCGTCGTGAACCTCCTACTGGTGCCCTACATTCTCGACGCGATCCGGCACCTGGAGCGGGGGGTAGCCAGGGTCGAGGACATCGACAAGGCGATGGTCCTGGGATGCGGGCACCCTATGGGGCCGCTCGAGCTTGCCGACTTGGTCGGCCTGGACACGCTGCTCAGTATCGCCGCGATCATGTACGAAGAGTACCGAGAAAAGCGCTATGCCGCGCCTCCCCTGCTGAGGCGTCTCGTGACGGTTGGGCGCTACGGCCGGAAGGCCGGGCGGGGTTTCTACGACTGGACCGGCGAAACTCCAGTACCGCTGCCCCTGGACTGAAGGTGGGCTACTTCTTGATTCGACGCTGACGCCGTCGCTCTCTACGAATCGCAGCTTCCCGCTTGCGCTTGCGCTGTGCGCTGGGCTTCTCGTAGTAGCGGCGCTTCCTCAACTCCGAGTAGAGGCCCGAACGCTGGACCTTTCTCTTGAACCGCCTGAGAGCTCTCTCGAGGCTCTCATTGTCCTGGACCAGTACCTCCAACGTGTCACGCTCCTGACCACAATTCGACAGCAAGACGCAAAAGCTAATCCTAGTGGAGGACCTCTGCAAGCCGGTACGGGCCGAGGTAACTGAACACGTGCACCCCTGGCCCTGGGTGGTCTTCGATGACGTGCGCCGCTTCGGTTGATGCGAGCCCGGGAAGGCGCTAACTAATCAAGGACATCATCGCGACTGCACCCAGGGAGTAACCTGATGCAGGATGAGCCCCTCGTCTGCGAGAAATGCGGGTTCGAGATCGATCCCGACTCGGATTTCGCCGTGCGAACGGCTGAAGGCGTCCCGGTTCACCACACAGGAGATTGCCCGGTGCGGCTGAGGCGGAGTGGGGAGAGGCGCACCAGCGAGCGCCGCGAGGGAGAGCGGCGCAACGATCAGCCACCGGTCGACCTCGTGCGCGTCTGAGAGCAGAGTCGAGCGCGGGTTCGACGTCGAAGCACTTAGCGCCGTCTTGAAGCGGACAGTCAACGAGTGCACGGCGCTCGCAACGCGGCCCGCGCCTCATCCAGCGGCTCGCGCCAGGGGAGGCGGCCGGCTCGGTGGAGCGTGTGGGCGTAGAGCCTGTACGTCTCGGGTTGTTCGAGGTAGTCGTCCAGCCATACCTCGAATGGCGGAAGCGGAAGGTGTTCCTCGATGTATTCGACCACCATCATCGCGAACTGGATCCTGTCCTTGGTGCCGAAATCGACGGACTGGCCCTCGAGGATGCGGTCCACCGTTTGTTCGAAGTTCTCGGGACTAAGCAGAGCAATGAAGTGAGCGACCTGATCGAGCCGGTACGACGCGTAGGGGGATCGCAGCGCTTCGATTTCATTGGGATCCTGACTCCGCGGGCCGTGGTCGGTCGCAGCATCGGCCAGTAGGGAGCTTTCGGCGAGCATGTCCCGAAACCAGCGCCTCAGACGGGGCTGCGCAGGCTGGGCTACGGACGAAGTGTGAAGCGCCGAAGCCAGAAGGCCGCTCAACAGCGGTCGGCCAAGCCCCCGCGCTTTCGTATCGATCACGCCCTCGCTGTCTTCGAGAAAGATGTCGGCGGTTCTCACTTCGTCCTCCTCGAGCTCGCCGTCGCCCCGGCGGAACGAGAAGTATCCATGCCATCGAGGGCCTGCGCGGAAGGTGACCAGGAAGCATGCCCAACTCTCACCGTCCCGTTCGAGAAAGCCCACGGAACGGCGGCGTGGTGGCGTGGCGTGCATGGCTTCGGGTCGAGGCTGCGGAAGTGGGGCTCGAAACATGCCGTTGAGCGGCCTCGCACCGCAAGAACGAGCGGGAACCGGCCTTGAAAACGCTTGGCCGCGTGTCATGTGACGGCGCAGGAGTTCCTTGCGGCGGGCGTAAACATATCATTATCGTTCACGCGAAACGTCTCGGACCGCGAAGTAGGCGAGCTGGCCTCGCGGGCGAGAGGATGAGTTGTACGCGACGACGCCCGGCGAGCGCCGGGTTCTGCTTCTATACTGACATCGTTGGAACGTGAGGGCATGCCCGATCGTTGAGGAGCGGGCTTCCCTACGGTGAAGAGCGAGAGCCTCCGGCGGCAACCGGAGGCTCTCGGGAGGCACGGGTCGGCGACCCGGCTTTCTCTTGTATTTGTCAAGAGGAAAGCTACGCGTCGCCGGGTGGGTGTCAAGGTCGGGGTGTGTCCCTCGGCCGCGCGTAGCGCCCGCGGGATCCGTGCCGGGATAGTGAGCATCGGACCGAGCCTTCGTTCCCGCGGGAGCACTTCATGAACCCCACCGTCCACATCGAGCCTCGTCCCGAGGCAATGGCGGATGTCCCTGGCGTCTGCGAGCTGCCACTCACTCGTGCCATCGTCCAGTATCGGGACGTTCACGAGATCGAAATGGCGGGCGGACGCATCCAGGACATCGGCATCGCGCTTGTTCTCGAGGGGCGTTACGCCTCGTCAGCGGAAGCGCTCGACCTCGGTTCGACAGACGTCAAGATTCTCGATCTCTCCGCGCAGCTCGTGGTGCTGGATTGGGCCTACGAGCCGACCCTCAAGCACGCTTTGTCGCTCTTGAGCGCCAGCCGGCAACAGCCCGAGCGACAGAGAGACCTCGAGCGGTTCGCCTTCCGCCTCGGACTCGGCCTGCTCGAACGGGTCGGGTTCGGCCCGCTCACGCGTCCGACGTTCCTGCGCGTCGGATTTCGCGATATTTGTAGAGACCTCGACCTGCACGAGGGCACCTCGGTTAGGGTGATCATGGGTCCTGGGCGCGTGGTGCGTGCTCATCTGGATTACGACAGCAACGCGCTGATTTTTCGGACAGCCACCACCGAGCGTGATGGAGCCCTGGAGGAAGCGCTGGAATTGGCGTTTGCCAAGGGCGAGCTGCGCCGGCTCGTGCCCCCGTCGAGCTTTGCCAGCGGGGGATACCAAGTACGGCTCCCCCTACCGCTCTCCTTCGCTGAACTCCGGCAAGAGCTGCGTCGGATCCGCTTCGGACTCGATTCCCTTATCGCCCGCTTCGAGCCGGAGAGGCATCAGAACCTCACGCGGCTCCTCAGTGCCTTTGGGCGGCGGGAAACGCTCGCTCGATTACGCCTGGAAGACCCCCACGCGAGTGTGGCGCTGGATCGGAACGCCGCCGCTGGTCACCCGAAAACGAGCGCCGACGCGGATGCCCCCGGGCCATCCACCGGAGACGTGTTCGGATCGGGGCACGTCCACTGATGCGCCGACCGTGAGATCGCACCCGCCGATGGACCGCGATGAGCTCACCCACGCCCGGGCTCCGAGCGTACGCTCCCGAGCGTTCTCGATGGGGCCCTGGGCGCTTCGGCCCGAGGCGCTCAGGTCACGCTACCTCGCATACCGCCGCCAGCAGGTTCGGCAGCTCCTCTCACTCATGCCGCGTGAGGCGATCCGGCCCCTGTACCGATCGGCGATCGAGGAGTCGATGCCGTCGTCGTCGGTCTGCGACCCTTTGGGCGTGCTGATGGACTATCTGGACAGCCGGATGCCGTTGCCGCCCTTCGGTCTCTGGTGTGTCGACGTCCGCCGCAGCCCAGAGGAGCATCTCGACGAGGGGTGGATGGAGGGTGCGGGCCCACATCGAGGAACGCCGATGATGGTGGCATGCCGATCGGAGAGCCTGCTCGGTCAGCCCTGGACGGCGCACCTCAGGTGCTTCCGCGAAAGCTGCGTATGGTACGGCTATCTTTCTTTTCAGCACGCAGGTCACGGAGCTACCTACCGGACGACCGACATCTTCCGTGAAGGGGAGCTCCGATCCGTGAGAAGCCGCTTCATGGACTTCGACCCCCTTACGCTCGAGGCCTTTCTGCGGTCCGTCCTCCCCTGACGATCGAGGTTGGTCGAAAGGATTCTCTCGATCGCCGACGATCGGGGTGGCCCCGGGTGCTCCTGTGCACGTTCAGGCATCGAATGTCGTGGTGTGGACAACACCGTCTCTTTTGCAAAAAATTCGTAACGAACCAGCCTCGATCTTTTCGCCCCTTTGGACCCAAAAGTCCGCGAATCGCCTGGACTTATGAGCGAGAAATTTCCAAAAACTGTAGCCACGCAGTTCTCGGGAACAATTGGATTAGGTTCTTCCCCAATACTCTAAGTTGTTTTGTTACAATGATTTATGGAAAAGCGATGTGATAGCTGACCTTCCCGCCTCGGTCTTGCGTGCGCTCAATTTGTCCCCTATGGTTTTCCCACGCCGCGACGTTGCTGGACCCGCCGGAGACGGACGCCTGGTCGCCACGCCGGGAGGCGTCTCCACGTATTCGAAAGCCTTGACCTAAGCTACGCGAGGGGTGCGACGCATGTGGGAGACGTGTTCCGTGCAGCTCAACGTCCGCCTGCCCAGGGACATCGCGGCACAGGTTGAGGAGGTCCAGAGGAATGACCCCGAGTTTCTCAGCCGCGTGGTCCTGTACGGGCTCACACGACGCTCGATTTATCGTCACCTTCGGGAACAGAGCGCTCGAAGCGACGCACCCGATCATTCGGCCCAGGCCCCCCTCGCAACCTGAAGCCCTTGCGGTTCGACACCCTCCGCGCCATATGTTTGCCGAACGCGGAGGGGGCTGGATGCGCCCTCGCTAGACGTCATCCCTTCCCAGGGGTCCCGCTTGAGCGAAGCCCGACCCGGCCGGCAGCAAGGTGGTGAGACCCTGGGCGTCCTCCGGGCCAAGTATTTGGAATACTGCTCGGCGCAACTCGCCGATCTTCTTCTCTACCTGTCTCCCGACGAGATTTATCTACTCGCGGAGCGCGCCGCGCGCAGCAACACCGATCGGGGTCAGATGTCGTACGAGGAGATGGTCCAGCACGCGACCCGGTGGCTCTCCGAGAAGGTCGTGCTGCCTCCGTTCGAGGTATGGGTCGAGGACTACAGCGCCCACCCCGATCGCTACGAGGAGTACTTCATGGGTCTCTGGGAGTCGGAGGCCGATCCCGGGACCTGATCAGCGCGTTCGACTTCCACTCGGCTCGTGACGGGACCCGCTCCGGGAGGGGAGCCGGCGCACTAGAATGGCAGATCGTCGTCGAGTTCGCTGAGAGGCGGCTGCGAGCCCCCACCTACGGCGTCCTCTTTGCTCGATGCTGCCCCGCCTTGGTACGCTCCTCCCGAGCTCGATCCGCCGGCACCGGGGCCGGTAGCGCCCAACATCACCATCTCGTTGACGACGATGTCGGTCCAGTACCGCGCCCCCCCCTTGTCGTCCTGAGTCTGCGAGTACTCGATGCGGCCCTCGACAAACAGGCGGTCTCCCTTGTGCACCCACTGCTCGACGACTTCGGCGAGCCGCCCGAAGAACGTGAGCCGGTGCCACTCGGTGCGCTCCTGCTGCTCACCCGATCGATCCTGGAAGCTCCGGTTGGTCGCGAGAGACGCTTTGGCTACGCGGGCGCCGCTGGCTGTTGCCCGGATCTCGGGATCGTTGCCCACGTTTCCGATGAGCATGACCTTGTTGAGGGAACGGCTCATGTGTTCCGGACTCCTGTCGGGCGAAGGCGAGACTTCTCTCGGGAGTGAACGCGAATCGGGCAAAGGTAAGCGATGCCGCGGGCGTTCACCATCGCACGACGAGACGGACATGAGACGTCTTGGAGAGCCGGCGGCGGCTGAGCGAGACCACACCGGGAGACGAGCACGATGAGTGATGTGAGTTATCTGCGCGTGGAGTGGCGCGGCGAAGTGGCTGTGGTCACGATCGAGCGCCAAGAGAAGCTGAACGCTCTCAATGACGAAGTCGTCGGTGAGTTGGGCGAAGTTTTTGCCCAGCTCGGAGACGACGACGAGGTAGGCGGAATCATCCTGACGGGAGGCGGCGAACAGGCTTTCGTGGCAGGCGCGGACATCGGAGAGCTGGCGCGCGTGGGTGCGCTCTCCGGCGAACAGGTGAGCCGTCGAGGCCAGCAAGTGCTTCTCGGCATCGAGCGCATGCCGAAGCCGGTCTTGGCGGCCGTGGGCGGCTTCGCCCTCGGTGGCGGGTGCGAGCTGGCGTTGGCTTGCCATCTGCGCATCGCGAGCGAAGACGCCCGCTTCGGTCTTCCCGAGGTGGGAATCGGTGTCATCCCCGGCTATGGCGGTACTGTCCGGCTCGCCCGCATCGTAGGCCTCGGTCGCGCGCTGGAAATGATCCTCACCGGGGAGCCGATCACGGCCGAGAAGGCCGAGGCGATCGGACTCGTCACCGCGGTCGTTCCGCGCGCGCGGCTCATCGACGAGGCTGAGGCCCTCCTGCGGAAGGTGACTCGGAACGGGCCAATCGCCGTGCGCAACGCCCTCCGCGCCGTGTACAGTGGTCTCGACACGACCATCGAACGCGCTTTGGCCCTCGAGGCTGCTCTCTTCGGTCTGACCGCGTCCACGGAGGACATGAAGGAGGGCATGACCGCGTTCCTGGAGAAGCGGCGGCCCACCTTCCGGGGACGCTGAGACGGAGAGGGCTTCGATGGCCCCTCCGGGGGCGCTCGGGGCGCGGTGTCCTTCTTGGTACGCATCATACAAGCGGTGAGTCTCAAGAGCCTGTCGGAGCTCGGGGTGGGGCGGGAGATTTCGTGCAAAATCGGAGATCCGTGCCGGTCGCGGCCAGGACGTGCGAAACCCGTTGTCCGACATGGGCTTTGGTATGTCTGCAGGAAGGTGGCCTCCGGAGGCAAAATGCGTTAAATTTTTCTATGCTGAAAGGGCCCTCCGCTTCCCACCGGTCGTGCGCTTGAAGGAGCTCCAAATTCGGCACTTCCGGAACCTGGGATTCCAGGACCTGGAGGTGCCGCCGGAGGGTGTGGCCATCGTCGGTGAGAACGCGCACGGGAAGAGCAATCTCCTGGAGGCCGTCTATTACCTGGAGACGTTTCGATCATTTCGCGGAGCGCGCGACGACGAGCTCGTCGGGTTCGGCCATGACCTGTTCCGCCTCGTGGCCCGACTGGAGGATCCGTACGGAGGGAATGGCCGCATGGAGGTGACTGCCGCCTACGAGAGGAAGGGCGGCCGGAGGGTCACGGTCGACGGTGCCGAACGCGCGCGGATGGGCGAGGCGCTCGGGCGCCTGGCGGCCGTGATCTTCTCACCCGGCGACGTGGCGATCGTAAGCGAAGGCCCGGGGGAGCGGCGACGTTTTCTCGATGTCCTGCTCTCCCTCAACGTCCGCACGTACCTGGATTCGCTTCAGCGCTACAGGCAGGCGCTGTCGCAGAGGAACGCTCTCCTCAAGGACGAGCGCCCGCCACAGCTCGTCGAGGCATGGAACGAGCCCCTCGTGGATGCTGGGTCCTCGGTCATCGAGGCTCGGCGGAGCTGGATCGGCCAGGTTGGCAAAACCTTCTCCGCCTACTACGAGGCCGTGGCGCCTGGAGAGCGAAGCAGGCTGGAGTACCAGCCGTCGGTGGCGCTGGAGGGAGCCGAGGGTCGCGAGCAAGTGGCCGAGGCCTTCAGGGCGGAGTTGCGGCGCTCCAGCCCCCAGGAGCGCCGCGTCCGGGCCACGGTGGTGGGCCCTCATCGTGACGAAATGGGCATGACCATCGAGGCCCAGGACGGGGCGTTGGACATCCGGCGCTTCGGGTCCGGTGGCCAGCGTCGCACTGCCGCTCTTGCCCTCCGGCTCGTAGAGGCCGAAACCGTCCGTGCATCGCGAGGGCGCGAGCCCGTGGTTCTGCTGGACGATGTCTTCGCCGAGCTCGACGCACCCCGGAGCGAGCGAATGCTTGCCCTCATCGAGCGGGAGGAGACCGGCCAGGTAATCCTTACGGCCCCGAAGGAAAGCGAGATCAGAGTAAGAAGGGAAAGCCTGCCGCGATGGCGCATCGAGTGTGGGAGGATCTCGGCGTGAACGAAGAAGCCGGCTCCGTTGGGGGGCCAGTGCCCGCCACGCCGATGGCCGGCGGCGGACGTCGATGAGACCAGCCTCCCGCAATCGGATGGAGGCACCCGTGAAGGTCGGGGGCGTCCTGGCCTCGGTGCTGGATCGAAAGGGCTTACGCAGCCAGATCGAGCGCGCGACCGTCGTGGACGAGTGGCCCCAGCGCGTGGGTGAGGCGATCGCCCGGGTGACCCGCGCACGCTCGGTCTCGGCCGCGACGCTGTTCGTGGAGGTGAGCTCCAGCGCGTGGTTGACGGAGCTCAACATGCTGCGCCGGGAGCTGTTGGAACGGATCAACGAAGGCCGGCGGGATCGCATCGAGCGCATAGTGTTCGTGCTGGACGGGAGCCAGGACCCACGTCCAGGCGGGACCGCACAACCGACAACGAGGGACTGAGCGCATGGCAGGGAAGAAGGACACAGGCACCGAGCGACAGGCGCCCCGGCCGTCCGTGGACGGGGACTACACGGCCGATCAGATCCAGGTTCTCAAGGGTCTCGAAGCGGTGCGCAAGCGCCCCGGGATGTACATCGGCTCCACCTCGGCACGCGGGCTTCACCATCTGGTGTACGAGGTCGTTGACAACGCCATCGACGAGGCGATGGCCGGCCATTGCTCCAAGATCGACGTGGCCGTTCAGTCCGACGATTCCGTAACGGTGGAGGACGACGGCAGAGGGATCCCGGTCGACCTACACCCGACCGAACAGATACCCGGCGTCGAGCTCGCGATGACCACGCTCCATGCCGGTGGGAAGTTCGACAAACGCTCCTACAAGGTCTCCGGGGGCCTACACGGCGTCGGCGTGAGCGTGGTGAACGCGCTCTCCGCGTACCTGGAGGTGGAGGTGTGTCGAGGAGGAAAGCGGTACCACCAGCGGTACGAGCGCGGCGTCAAAGGGACCGACCTTCGGGAGCTCGGCAAGGCCTCCGGCACCGGAACACGGGTAACGTTCAAGCCCGATCACGAGATCTTCACCGAGCTCACGTATTCGTTCGACACGCTGTCGAACCGGCTCCGCGAGCTGGCTTTTCTCAACAAGGGCCTCGCGATCCGTCTGCGGGACGAGCGCGACGCCGAGCCGGTTGAAGAGAGCTACCGCTACGAAGGGGGCCTCGCCGAGTACGTGACTTTCCTACGAGGGAGTCGGAAGGCCGTCCACGAGAAGATCATCTACTTCGAGGCGGTGAGAGAGGAGGCCGAGCTCGAGGTGGCGATGCAGTACGACGAAGGCTTCGCCGAGAACACCCACACCTTCGTCAACAACATCAACACCCACGAGGGGGGCACGCACCTCACCGGCTTCAAGGCCGCCCTCACGCGGACCATCAACGATTATGCGCGCCGTAACAATCTCTTCAAGAAAGACGAAAACCTGTCCGGGGACGATGTCCGGGAGGGGTTGACGTGCGTCCTTTCGGTTCGTGTGATGGAACCCCAGTTCGAGGGTCAGACGAAGACGAAGCTCGGAAACAGTGAGGTGCGCGGCGCCGTCGAAGCCGCCATCAACGAACACCTCGCGATCTTTTTGGACGAGAACCCGAAGTCGGCCAAGGCCATCATCGAACGCTCTCTGCAGGCGTCGCGCGCGCGTGAAGCGGCACGTAAAGCTCGTGACCTAGTGCGCAAGAAGAGCGCGCTTGAAAGCGGCGTCCTGCCCGGGAAGCTGGCCGACTGCTCGCTCAGCGAGCCGTCGATGTGTGAGCTGTACCTGGTGGAGGGGGACTCTGCTGGCGGGTCGGCCAAACAGGGCCGGGACCGCCAGTATCAGGCGATCCTGCCGCTGAAGGGGAAGATCCTCAACGTCGAGCGCGCACGAATCGACCGCATCCTGTCCAACGAGGAGATCCGCGCCATGATCACGGCGATTGGCACGGGCATCAAGGAGGAGTTCGACATACAAGGGGCACGCTATCACAAGATCATCGTGATGACCGACGCGGACGTGGACGGCGCACACATCAGGACGCTTCTACTGACGTTCTTCTTCCGTCAGATGCCGGAGCTCATCGAAGCGGGGTACATCTATATCGCTCAACCGCCCCTGTACCGGATACAGAAAGGACGGCAGGAGCACTACGCGTACACAGAGGCGGACCGGGCACAGATCCTCGAACGGATCACAAACGGCAAAGGTGAGGAAGCGAAAGGGGTGAGCCTCCAGCGCTACAAGGGTCTGGGCGAGATGAACCCCGACCAGCTCTGGAAGACGACGATGGACCCCGAGGCACGCACGATCATGCGCGTCGAGGTCGAAGACGCAGCGATCGCCTCCAAGCTGTTCGACGAGCTCATGGGAGGTGACGTCGAGCCCCGACGCAAATTCATCGAGCGCAACGCTCGCTACGTCAAGAACCTGGACGTGTAGGCAGGCCTGCAGGGACGCCTCAGCGTCGCCTCCGGCCAAGCGCCCGTCCGATGAGAGGTCCCGCCAGCCCACCCACCGTGAGCCCGATGAGACCGATCACCGCGATCGGCTGAGCTACACTGAGTACGGGCGTTCCAGAGCGGATGGCTTGCACCAGGGCGACGGCGCCGAAGATCAGCACCCCCGCCAGCGCGCCGCGAAAGGTGTGCCGTAGTGTTGTACGGTCCATGCGCTCGATCCTCCTCAGGTCCCTTTACCTCAACCCCCCCCCCCCCGGCGCGGATGACAGGCGTCTAACGGACCTTCCCGTACACCTGGCGATCCATACGGAGGTCGGCCCCCTCCAGCAACTCGCCGTCGAGGGTGACCCCGCGCTCCGAGGCAACGAGCTCGTGGCGCGCGAACTGCTCGATGTTGATCCGGGGCGGGGGTGCGGGGAGCGAGGGAGCACGCAGCCTGGTGCCGGGCACGGCGCCGGGAGCAAGCACGAGACCGAGGACGTCTTCGTTCTCGGCCGCCAGGAGCATACCCTGGCTCGCCTCGCCGCGCAGTCTCGCGGGCTTCAGGTTCGACACGACGACGATGTGCTTGTCCGTGAGCTCGTCGGGATGATAATGGCCCGCGATGCCGGCCACGACCTGCCGGGTCTGATCGCCCAGATCGATCTCGAGCACCGTGAGCCGGTCCGCGTTCGGGTGCGCCCTCGCTTCCACCACGCGCGCGACGCGCAGGTCGGGGATCGTCTCAGCGAGGTCGCTATGGTCGTCCCTGGTCGCTTCCGTCATCTCCGGTGTCCTTTCCTGTGCGGTGTGGCCACGTGATCCGACCCACGGGCGATCATACGGTCTCCACCTCGCCGCTGCGCACGAACCAGAGGAGCCGCTCTTTGACGGGCTCCCGGGTCAGAGCGGCCCATGCAGCGCCGTAGAGGCGGAGCTGCTCGCGATACGTCGCGACCCGCGAGGTGAACTCGGGGTCGTCGCCACGATCGGTCTTGTAGTCGGCGATCACCCAGCCGTCGTGCTCGCGGAAGGCGAGATCGATGACGCCTTCGAGATAGGACTGGCTGGCCGGTGAGGTCGAGGTCCGACCGGCTTCCCATTTCGGCCCCGACGGACGCCCGTCGTCCGGCCACCGTGTGGCGAAGGGCACCTCGACCAACCGTTGCTCGGCCCTACTCGCTCGAACCCAAAGGCTCGAATCGAGCACCCGTCCCACCGTCGCCAGTAGGTCGTCGAGCTCGACGGGCCGTCCCTCGTGGGTAGGGCGATCCAGCTCGAGGAGGACGACACGTCCCAGCTCACGCAGCGCTGCTCCCGAAACCCCTCGGCCGGCCGCCTCGAGAAGGGTGTGCACCGCGCTCCCCCAGGTGTAGCCTCCCGGGCCGCTTTCCCCCGTGAGTGCCGGCGTGGGCACCCCCTCCGGTGCGGCCAGCCGCTCGCCCCGCTTCGCCAGGTGGGTCACAGCGAGGAAACGATATCCTTCCCGACTCGCACGCGTGCGCCGGGTATCGGCCGTCGTGGTGCGGTGCTTCAACTCCTCGGTCGTAACCTCGAGCTGCCGCCTCTCGGGAGGGGGCGTCGGTTGGAGCGTCGTACTCGACCCGTGGCGATCGAGCCAGGAGTCGAGAGGAGCCCACGCCGACTTGGCCGGTTTGGTGGGCGAGCACGCGATCACGAGCTCGTCCGCGGCACGCGTGGTCGCGACGTACAGGAGTCGAACGTTCTCGGCCGCTCGGAAGGCCTTCTCGCTCTGAACTTTCTGCTCCCAATCCCTAGGTCGCGCCAGCACGCGGTGGCTGCGGCCGTCTCGGCGCTCGACGCACATCCAGGCGCGGGCGCTCCCATCTGAGCCCCGCTCGACGTGGCGGAGGATGGGCCGCTCGCGCTCACCGAAGGGAGCAGCGAGAACCACGACCGGGGCCTCGAGGCCCTTGGCCTTGTGCACGTTCATGAGCCGGATCACGTTCGCTCGGCCCGGTTCCAGGGGCGCTTCAGCATCGTCGTCGTCGAGCGCGGCTGCGAGCGCGTCGAGCGCGCCCGCGAGGGACGTGTCGCCCGCGAGCCCAGAGCCACGCACGGCGTCCAGCACGAACGCGAGGGCTCCGGCCCGAATCGAGCCGAGGGAGCCCGCGGCCGCAAAAGGGAAGAGCCCGACGTCGTCGGCGATCCGCTCCACGACGACGTCTGCCGGATGCTCCTTCGAGACCTCCCACCACCCCTTCATTCGTGACAGCGCCGCTTCCACGGCGTCGTCTGCGTGCGAAGCCCGTTCGAGTTTCCCGACGGGCGATGGGGCGAGGCGGAAGTCGAACGCCCGGCCCGCGAGACGGTGGCTGAGGAGTTGCTCATGGTCCAACCCGAAGCACAAGCCTACGAGAACGGCCACCGTGAGGGACGGATCCTGCGGGTCCTCCAGGGCCCGTAGGACCAGCCGGAGCTCGCCGACCTCCTCGTCGACGCCGACGCCGGCGCCCGAGACCTGAAGAGGCAAGTCCCTGGCTTCGAGTGCCCGTGCGTATCGCTCCAGGGGCTTCTTCAACCTCGTGAGAATGAGGAAGTCCCCGGGTTTACGGTCCCCTCCGGGCCCCACGCGCCTAGCGATCCAGTCCGCCAGTGCCTCCGCTCCCCAATCGGCGCGAGCGGCGTTCGTCCGTCGCTCCGCCGGGACCTCATAGAAGAACGCGCCTTCTCGCGGACGGGAAGCGCGCTGTTGTGGAACGAGGCGGGCGAACTCGGCCTGGGTGCCCTCGTCACGACCGGCGGCGAAAAGGCCGTCCGGGGGCGCGAAAGCGTCATTGACGAACGCGCAAAGAGGGGCGACCGAGCGGAAGTTGGACTGGAGCTCGACGACGTCGCCGAAGGAGAGAAAGCGGCCACGCACCTGCAAGTAGAGCGCGATGTCGGCGCGACGAAACCGGTAGATGGACTGCTTCGGGTCGCCGACCACGAAGAGCGCCCCGGGCCTCGGCACGCTCCTGGTCCAGACCCCATTGTCCTCGCCCCCGTCCTCTCCGGCGTTGCGGTCGGAGGCGAGCAGGAACACCACCTCCGCCTGCAGGGGGTCGGTGTCCTGGAACTCGTCGACGAGGATGCGCCGCCAACGTCCACCCAAGTCTCGCCGCGCTCCGGCGTTGTCACGAAGGAGACGAGCCGCCAGGACGAGGAGGTCCTGGAAGTCCAGGGTCCCTGCGGACCGACGATGGACTTCGAGCGCGCGCGCCGCGTCGCGGGCGAAGCGCACCGCGATCGGGTACCGGTAGGCCCACCACTCCATCAGCAACCGTCGCGCCGGCCCGTCCGGTTTCAGCACGCGGTTCACCTCCGCTTGGACCTGACGGCCGCCTGCTTCCCCCCCGGCCCCCTCCGCCCACCGCTTGTAGGTGGTACTCCACACCTCGCGGGAGGCCAGCTCGCCGAGGGCGTCGAGGAATACGCGGTCGTCCTCCCAGCGGCGGAAGCGGCGGATGTAGCTCAGCAGCTTCAGGCGTTGCTGCAGAGGGTCGAAGCCACGCTCGGGCTCGGTCTGCGGCATGCAGCGAGCCGCCTCGTCCAGCAGCCCGTTCACCTGCGTGCGGACCCACTCGACCAGCTCCGGGTCTGGCGGGGGAATCGGTGTGGCCGGGAGGTCCACGTCGGGGTTTTCGCGGACCTCGTCGTACAGGCTGCGGAGATCGATCGGATGGAGCCCCATCTCCTCCAGCTCGCCCAGAATGGGGTCACCTTGGGTGGCCAACCGCTCGAGGTGGAGGCTCCAGAAACGGGTGGCCAGCGTGCGCGCTTCGGCCGCGGTGACCTCGGTGAAGTCGGGGTCGATCCCGGCCTCGAGAGGTCGCTCGCGCAGCAGTCGCGCGCAGAACGCGTGGATCGTGCCCATGAACGCCCGGTCGATCTGCTGCAGTGCGACATCCAGGGCGGCGCGACGGTCGGGCTCGATATCCTGCGAGGCGAGCTCTTCCTCGAGGGCTTCCTGGAATCGCTGACGAAGCTCCCCCGCGGCCTTACGCGTGAACGTCACCGCCGCGATCTCGTGGACATCGGCCGTGCCTTCTCGGATCAGCGCCACCATTCGCCTCACCAGGGCCGTCGTCTTTCCTGAGCCCGCCGCGGCTTCCACGAGGATGTTCGTGTCGAGGTCGGTCTCGATCCGGCGCCGTGCGGCTTCGTCCGGCAGCTCCCCCTCGCTTTCGGGTTCACCCCTCCCCGGCATTGGGCCGGGCTCGTCGGTGAGCGCGGATGGTGCTGTGAGGTCGAGGCGAAGCTGCTCGCTACGAGCCGTCATCGGGCGTCCTCGAAACCCCGGACCCTCCGGAATCTCTCGTACGCATCCCCTTCGAGCTGGGCCGCGCCCCAGTCCGCCGGAGGAGACTGCACACCCCAGGCCCCCTGCCGAACGCGACACACGCTCTGGAAGTCGCAGAACTTGCAGTCCTCCTTATCGTCGGTGGGCAGGAACTGCCCGCTTGCCGCCACGTCCAGCAGGCGCTCCACGAGCTCGGCTCCTCCCTCGAGTTGTTCGCGGGCGAAGACGGAGCGCCGATTCTCGCCTTTTCGGGTAGGAAAGTGGTACTCCATCCGCGCGACCGGGGCGGCCAGCAGGCGCTCGGCCGCCCTGGAGTAGAGGTAATGCTGGAGTCGTCTCCCGCCCTTCCATGTGCTCGACGTTCCGTGAGATCGGGCGGAGCCGGTCTTGTAGTCGACCACGCGGAGGGAATCGCCAAGCATTCGATCGATTCGATCCACCGCGCCTCGGATCCGAATCGGACCGCTCTCGAGCTGGATCAGCACGGCGGGCCGGTCCTCGTCGCCGAAACCGAAGCGCATCTCGGTCTCGGCCCAATCCGGCGCGTCCTGGGCCGTCATGCCCACGAACGATGCCACGTCGAGCGCCAGCTCCTCGCACTCACGGTCGAAGACGGCGTCGCTCGGCGCTGGCGTGCGCACACGCGTGAGCTCCGCCTCCTCTCGCAGGAGCGTGAGGCCGATCTGGAGGAACCGGTCGTCGTTGAACGCGATGTTCTGCCCGCGTGCCTCGCGCAGGAGTTGGTCGTAGACCCGATGCAGGAGCGCGCCTCGGTGGAGCGGATCCAGCCAGCGTTCCGGATCGAAGGCCGGATCCTCGGGGGGAGAGGCGCCCAGAACGTACCGGTAGAAGTACCGCAGCGGGCACCGCCCCAGCGTCTCCAAGCGGCTCGGTGAGAGTATCGAACCCGAGCGCGGGTCCAACTCGGGCCGCGGCGACACCAGACCACGGTGAGCCGAGGGCGCGTCGTTGCGAGCCGCGCGGGCGGCGAGGCCCCGGTCGAGCGATGGAAAACATGCGCGCACCTGAGCCTCTCCCGCGAGCAGGTGGCCGTCGCCCGATAGAGCCGCCAGCCAGACGTCCTCCGCGTCGAGATGCGAAGCCCCCGGCGGGATTCTGGCGACGGGGTTACCCGCGTGCTCCTCGAGGTTGTTGAATCCCGCGTTCCGGTCGCCCGTCATCAGGCGATACGCCTGGAGCACGACCGGCGAGGGCGCCAGGCTCCGCGCTTCGCTCGCGTCCCATGCGGGCCAGGAGAGGTGTACAGGACCCCTCAGGCGTGACAAGAGCGCGGCGAGCTCGAACTGTCGTTCCTCGAGCCGCTGCACCGCTCCGGGAAGCTCGCCTCCTGCCAGCGACGCTCTTTCGGCGTCGAGAAGAATGGGGTCCTGTGCGCCAGCTCCGGGAAAGCGGCCGGCGTCCAACCCGGCCACGAACGTGACACGCCGCCCACTGAAGCCTCCATGAGTGACGTCGGAGAGGTGGAGATGTCCGCCAGCCGATCCCCAAGGCGCCTTTCCCTCGACGCGCGGGGCTGGGATCGGTATCGCGAGATGCTCCCGGAGCCGAGCGACAGCAGCCGGGAACGTCGTGGGCCGCGTTTGGGTCACCCGCACGCGATCGAGGACGAGACCCAGCCGCTCGAGCGCGGTGTCGTCGACGGCGCTCCCCCGCGGGAGGTGGCGGAGAAACTCCGCGAGTCCGGACGCCAGGTCGGCCGGCGATACGCGCGGCCGATTGGGAGCAAGGCGCGTCGGGAGGGGGGGGATCGCCGCCATGATGGGAACGAGCAACGCACGCAACGCTTCGCCTGTGGCTACGTCTCGCTCGTGGCGCTCCCGGGCCTTCTCTGCGGTTTCGCCGCCGCGGGGCCGGGGGGGGCCGTGGGAGCGCAGGTTCTCCAGGGAGGCTTCGACCGTAGCGACGTAGCGGTCACGGCCCCACCCGATCCTCAGGCGACGCAGTCCGCGCGCCAGGCTCGGGCCCCAGACGTCGCGATGCCGGCCTCGTGGCGCCAGATCACCTTTCGCCAGGAGGCCCCGGACCACCCACTCGGGGAAGTCCTCCTCGAGCCAACGGAACCAGGCCGCGACTACACGCCCAGGTCGCGTGCGCTCGACGGGAAGGCCGACCGCGAACGTTGTCGGGATTCCCAAGCGCTCGCCGAGCGTGTGCAGGGCGGGCCCGTACGTGAACGGATCGGGCGTCACGATCTCCACCTCGTCCCAGCCCAGCCCGGCTGCCAGGATCCTCCTCAGGATCTCGCGGAGCTCCTCGGTGACGCCGGCCGCTCGGAAGACGCTGAGCTGTAGGTGCGTTGCGGCGGCTCGACTCGCCGGCGAGGACTCCTCGGAGGAGGGCGGGGCGTGGAGTCGGGAGAGCGAGGATCCTCCTTCGGTGGCGTCCCACAGGAAACCCTCCGGCACCCGCAATCCGTGAACCCGATCGGCCTGCACGGTCAGGGCTCCGCGGCCCCGCAGCGCCCGCACGAAGCGACCGGCGAGGCCCCGCATGCCGAGGCCGGGGAGAAGCAAGATCCCCGCGGCCGCAACGGGCACGTCGTTGCGGAGGAGGCGGGTCGCCCGGCGGAGGACTTCCGCGGTGTCGACCAGGTCCTCCACGCGCACCCGCGCGATGAGTCCCCGAAGGAGGCGGGCGACGAGGTCTCGCTTGGCGACATCGGCGAACGCCGGCGAATTCTCGACCCGATCCGGCGTGATCGCGGCGAGTCGGAGGGCGCTCAACGCCCCCCTCAGGGCCCGGCGAAAACCAGCGCCCTCGCCGAGGTCGCGGAGGTGGACCGCATCGCCGCTCTGCTGGAGGGCGTCATCGAGCAGCTCGTCGACCAAAGCCAGCTCTGCGAACTCGTCGAGAATGGCCAGGCCTTCGCGCGCGAGCTCGGGTCCGACCAGCTCGAGCGCCAGCCGCCGCGGAGTCGTCACTTCGAGGCCGAGCCAGCTCCCCTCGCTGCGCGCGAAGGCGCGCAGCACTTCCCGCCCCTCGCCGCGGGTGCGGGCCACCACGAGGCGACGTCCCGGTGGCGCGTGTCGCAGTGCATTCGCCAGCCCATCCAGGATCGCATAAGCTGGCGCGACATCGTCGGATGGAGAGGGCTCGCTCAAGGCATGTCCACGGGAAGGGAAGCGCGGTCCTCATCGGGACTGCGCTTCCATCCTCCGCGCGGCCGGGCGGGGCGTCAAGGTGGACGGCGGGTCCGGCTGCGAAGCTGGCGGGCGCCCTGCCGCTGCCGCGTCCGCCCGCCTTCGAGCACCTGGGCGTGGCCCTTCCGTCGGAGGCTGTCTGCAACCATCGTCGACGATGGCCGCTGAGGTCCCGAGCGGAGGAGCCGACATGACATCGACGCCGGGCTCGGCCGAGCCGGACGACGCTTTCGCGCGGACGTGGTGGCGGCCGAGCCGGGCTGGCCCCCGCGACCCGGCGGTCGTGGAGGCCGCGATCCCCATCTCGGAGATGCGCCGCGCCGCCCACGAGGTGTGGTCGTGGTCCGACTACCGTGCGAGTCCGCTGGACTCTCTCCCGGGCCTCGCAGGCTATGCGGGGGTTGCGACACTCCTGTGCAAGATCGAGTCCGGTCGCTTCGGCGTGGGAAGCTTCAAGGCGCTCGGGGCCCGATACGCGCTCGAACGAAGTGTCGCGAGAGTCTCGGAGGGAAAGAGTGACGGGGCGGTCCGCACCGTCTGCTGCGCGTCGGACGGTAATCACGGCCGCGCCGTCGCTTGGGCGGCCGGCAACCTCGGGTACCGAGCGGTGGTCTACCTCCCGGGGGCGGCGCCCCTACACCGGGCGCGGAGGATCCAGGACCTGGGCGCCGTGGTGGTTCGGGTGGACGGCCGTTACGACGACGCGGTCGAGCGGGCGAGCCTCGCGGCCGCCGAGCGTGGCTGGCTCCTGGTCGCCGACACGAGCGAAGAAGCCGACGACCCCACCGTGCGGGACGTCATGGCCGGTTATGGTGTCCTGGGTCGGGAGGTGATCGCCGCTCTCGCAGGCGGGGAGCCGCTCACGCACGTATTCCTCCAAGCGGGCGTGGGGGGGGTTCGCCGCGGCGACCATTGCGGCTTTCGTCCACGCTTTCGGGACGAAATCCCCCCGATTCGTGCTGGTCGAACCGGCGGCAGCGGCGTGCGTGCTGGAGAGCCTGAGCCGTGGCCGATGTGCCGAGCTCGCTGGGGACCTGACGACGGTCATGGACTGTCTTTCCGCTGGCCGGCCCTCGGCTGCGGCTTGGCCGATCCTGAAAAGCTGGGTCGCGGGGGCGGTGGCGGTGGAGGACGGATGGACGAGCACCGTCGTCGAGCGGCTCGGGCGGGGTGATTGGGGAGATCCTCCGCTGGACGTCGGACCCTCCGGCGCAGCCGGGATCGCGGGTCTTTGGGCGGTGGCGAAGCGCCCGGACCTGGCCGAAGCTCTGTCGCTGGGGCCACGGTCCCATGTCCTGGTCGTGGCGACCGAGGAGGGATGTCCTTGAGGTGCGTGCGATCGTCAGCTCGTGAGGGCTCCGATCGTTCCTCCACGAAGGATGGCCATCGGCGGTTCGAGCAGCTCCGGGAGGCTCGGTGGTGAGAACTCAGGTCGGATCGCAACGCCGCGAGCGGCCACAGAAGGCGTCGCTCGGCGGACGCCGCAGCCGGCGGCGAGGCCGCACGGGTCCGGGGCAGCGCCCCTACGCGCGACGCGGCATATGGGCGCTGGCGCTGTTCTCGGCGGCTTGTCAGAGCACGGCACCCGAGCCCGAGCCTCGCGCCGAGCTCGCGGCGAACCGGGCGCTCTGGGAGGCTTTCCGTCCGCGCTCCTACTCGTACGGCGTGGAGCGGATCTGTTTCTGCCCGGAGGAGTGGCGGGGCCCGGTCCTGGTGTGGGTCGCAGGCGAGACCGTGGTCCGGCGCGAGTACGCGTCGAGCTCCGATGATGTGCCGCCCGAGATCGCCGAGGCCTTCCCCAGCGTAGATGGGCTCTTCGAGACGCTTTCTGAAGCGCTCGATCTCGGCGCCTCGAGTCTGAATGTGGCCTATGACCCGGCAACGGGGGTTCCAAAGGAAGTATTCATCGACTATGAGGCGGCGGTCGCGGACGAGGAGCTCGGGTTCCTCGTCACTCGCGAGGTCCGAGCGGAAGGGTGAGCGGCGGGCTCGAACACGCCCGACGCCGATCTCCTGGCTCGTCGAGACCTACGTACGCGCATACGTAGACCCGCGCCCACTCCTACGTCGTCTGCCCCAGGTTCGCCGCCTCCCCCAATCGGGATCTTGGGTCCGGGAGCGCCATCCGCGCTCTCGCGCTCGACACCGCTGATTCCGAATGGAGGCATTCCGATGAACACTCCCGTCGCCCGTTGGCTCCTCACGTTTCTTCTGTTGATCGGCGCGTCGGCGTGCGCGGACGAGTCCGATCCCGTCGGGCCCGTCGTCCCGGTCGCCGACGTCGCAGCGGCCAAGGCTCCGGCACCGGTGCCGAGCCCGGTGGTCGCGGTCACGTTCGGTGACCGGTCGCTGGAACTATGGCCCTACACCGGCACCGACCTCACCGGGACGGCGAGCGATCCGATCAACGTCCTTTTCCCGGGTGCCGGCACACGAGACATCCGCGCGGCGCTCCTCACCCTCGACGGGGACCGAACGGCGTTCGGCATGCCGGCGGCTCCCCCGTTCGACTGCACTTGGAAGGAGGCCGTGGGAAGCAACCAGACGAGTTGGGCGGCGCCGGTCGATTGGACCGGCAGCGCGATCCAGCTCGAGTGCGGGGACTTCGATCCCGTCCGCTTCCACCTGCGGCTTTCCC
Source organism: Longimicrobiales bacterium (assembly GCA_965249195.1). Classification (GTDB taxonomy): domain Bacteria; phylum Gemmatimonadota; class Gemmatimonadetes; order Longimicrobiales; family Gaopeijiaceae; genus CBDFLM01. Next base: position 410,899 of record CBDFLM010000013.1, on the reverse strand, counting down.
GGCAGGGGGTTGGACGATCGCGAACGCCCACTTCGAGGTGCTGATCCCCGGGACGAATGACCACGAGGTGCTCTCTTGGGAGCTCGCCGAAGGCGTCGTCACGGTGGACCTGCTGCGGAGCGGACTTCTCGATCCCGTGGCGCCGATCTCGGCTACGCAGCCGATCAACCCGTCGCCGTCCTATCGTACCATCCGGACCATCGTGTACAACGGGCTACCGCCCGAACTGCGCGCCCTGGTCAGCGGCTCACCGGCCCCCGCCACGGAGCCGGTACCCATCCTCACGGACGGCACCGCGACGGTTCTCAACCTCGCGGGTGAGGTCTCCTCGGATGAGACTGTCACTGTGCGCGAATCCGTGCTTGAGTTCGGGCAGATCATCCCGAAGCCGTTCTGCGCTTCCGGGCCGTTCGACTACATCCGTGTCGAGGGCCCCATTCGCTTCAGGCAGCAGGTCGTCGTCACCCCGTCGGGGAACTTTCTCAGCCACTTCCACGCCAGGGGCCGTCTGGAGTTGACGCCGGTGAATCCGTTGACGGGTGAGCCGGTCGGTGCACCGTACGTCGCCAAGGTGGCGGAGCGCTATCGGACCATGGTCACCGACCACGTGACCATGGTCTCGAACTTCCGCCTCCAGATTCTGCTGCCGCCCTCGGCCGGGTTCGGTGGGCGGCTGCAGGCGGACCTCCGCATCGGTCCCGGGACCTCCGATTCCTCGGGACTGAGCGTGACCTGCGGGTCGTAGAGTGGCTGAGCGCGAGCCACCGACCTGAGGGCCGCCCTTCGGGGCCGGGTGCCGAAGGGTGCCCGGCCCCGCCGTTGGCTCGCCGGCCTTTTTTCAGCGAGCGACTCAGCGCGCCGACACCCTCCTCATGCGCTGCTCGAACCAGGCGGCGACGACGAGGCAGAGCGCGATCGCCCCGCCGATGAGGTTCCAGTGGATGACCGTCAGATCGCCTTCCCGGCTGTCAGGAGGGGCCGCGCAGAGCGTCGAGACGCTTCGCGACGGAGTCCACCATGAGGTTGTGCTCGTCGACCATCCCCCGGCAGACCCCCCAGTGGGCGACCAGCGAATCGGCCTGGGCCTGCCAGGGCGCGACGGCCTCGTTGTAGGAGTCGAACACCTCCAGGTAGTCCGGATAGCGTTCCTGTGGGACCCCACGCTCGTCGAGGGCCTCGAGATCGCGAACCTCCGTTCCCAGCGAATCCACACGGCGGTCCAACTCGTGGAAGTCGCTTTCCCGCCACGCCAGCGTAGCTTGGCAGGAGTCGGCCGAAGCGCGCAGGGCCGTCAATTGGCTGCGTAGTCCCTCGATCTCGGTGCGCTCGGCGCGTACCTCCGTCCAACGCACCAGCCACGCCGCGACCACCACCACGGCCGCCGCACCCAAAGCGAGCTTCCTCCAGTTCACGGGCATCGCAGGAGTGTATCGCGCGAGCGCGGGTGCGGCGATCGGGGCGCTCGCCACACGAGGTGGCTCCGTCCGTCGCGCGCGAAGGTCGGGTTCGACGGTCTCCGCGGACCCGCGTCAGCTTCGCGAACGTCGTTGGACCGAGCGATTATCATCGGGAGCACGAGACGGTCCGTGACCTCGCGACCGTCGGACCAACAGCCAAGGGAGCGTGAGCGATGCAGGAGTTCCTCTCCAGATCCTTTTACGGAAACACGGTCGCCGACTGGTCGGTGGCTCTCGCGATCGCGCTCGCGGCGTTCCTCCTCGGCAAGGCCCTCTATTGGATGCTCAGCCGTGTTCTTCGGGGCCTCACCAAGGACACCAAGACCCAGATCGACGACTTCATCATCGACACCATCGACGAGCCTACGGGGGTCATCGTCACGGTCCTCGGGCTCTGGATCGCGATCACGACGCTGACTCTCCCGGTTGGCCTGGTGGCGTGGCTGTGGAACGTGTTCCAGGGGACCCTCGTCCTCGCGGTGACCTGGATGATGGTGCGTCTGTTCGAGGCCTTCGTCCGCAAGGTGCTGATCCCGCTCGCGGAGTGGACCGAGAGCGATCTGGACGACCAGCTCCTTCCCATTCTCCGACGCGGCGGCAAGATCTCGATCTGGATCCTCGGGACCATCGTCGCGCTCAACAACGCCGGGTACGACGTCGCTGCGCTCATCGCCGGGCTCGGGATCGGGGGCCTGGCCCTCGCGATGCTGGCTCGCAAGATGGTCGTGAAGCTGGGGCTCACCTACGACACCTCTCCGCAGCAGATGCATCGCGCGATGGAGATCCTGCGTGAGATCGCCGAGCAGCACGCGGCGGATCTGGCCGAAGGCTCCAGGGTCGCCTTCGATTCCTTCGGCGACTCCTCCATGAACCTCCTGTTCGTTTATCACATTGGCTCCGGCGCGGACATCCTCGACACCAACACGAGCGTCAACTCGGCCATCCTCGAGCGATTCAACGCCGAGGGCCTCGAGTTCGCGTTCCCCACATGGACGGTCCACACGGTGCCGGCGGCCGCGCCGTCGGGCACCTGAGGCACGCCAACGGGCGAGCCCCGCAAAAAAAATTCGTTCCGACCCCGGAGCCGCCGGCATTAGCGTTGAGATAGGCACGTCGATCGAGGCCGCGCCGCTCGCTGCCTCGGCGAGGTGGGTGATCTGGTTCAACAAGAGTCCCCGAGACCGAGCAGTCATATGAACATGTCAAGAGCCGCTTCCCGAAACTCGTTTCTGAAAACGCCCACAATGGCCGTGCTCCTCGCCATCGGGCTCATCTTGCAGGCGTGCTCCGACCCAACGTCTGTGAACGGCCCTCCGAACCAGGCCGAGGCGGTGCAGTCGGGCGGGCAGACCTCCGGCGGTGCCGCGGCGCAGCACGACGGCGAAGGGGGCGCCGAAACCGACGAGGCCGAGAAGGTCGAGGTCTGTCACATTCCGCCGGGGAACCCCGCCAACGCGCACACGATCTCGGTGGACAACGATTCGTTCGATGATCACGTCGCGCACGGGGACACCGAAGGTCCCTGCGAGAGCGACGAGCCCATCGATCCGCAGGGTGGCGAGGGCGGCGGCTAGGGCTCTGGCGACGACGGCCTGGTCGCGTCAGTCCAGCGGCTTCAGTCCCGCCACGATCCGCTCGCGATCGGGCTCCAGGAAGGGTGGGAGGACGATCGATTCGCCGAGCGTCTCCGCCTTCTCGTCGACCGCGAAACCCGGCCCGTCCGTCGCGATCTCGAACAGGATGCCGTTGGGCTCGCGAAAGTAGAGGCTCCTGAAGTAGTAGCGGTCGACCGGACCGCTGTTGGGCACGCGCAGCGCGTTCAGGCGCGTGGCCCACGCTTGGTACTCGTGATCCGGCGTCCGGAAGGCGACGTGGTGGACGCCGCCCGCACCCTGCCGCACCGGCGGCAAGCCGGGCTGGACCGCGACGTGCAGCTCCGCCTGCGGCCCCTCGCCGTCCATCTCGTAGACGTGGACGGGCGTGGCCGAATGAGTGCCGGAGCCTTCTGAATCCGAACCGGCACCGGCTGGGCCCGTGGGGGGCTGAGTGTACCGGCGCGCCTCGACCATGCCCATCACGCGCGTTAGGACGGCGTCGGTCGGCGCGTGGTCGGGAACGCTGATGAGGACGGGTCCGAGACCCCTGACCTGGTGCTTCGCCGGGACCGGGCTCCGGTCCCACGGCTGGGGCTCGTCGCCGAGGCCGCCGTCGTCCACGAGCGAGAGCCGCTGTCCCTCGGGGTCCTCGAAGTCGAGCGTGAACCGGCCGTCCCGCTCCACGATACCCGTCCGTCGGACGCCCTTCTGATCGAGCCGCTCAGCCCACCACTCCAGGGACTCCCGACCGCGCAGTCGGAGGGAGGTCCGTACGATGCTGTGGGTGCCCCGTCGCTCAGGCGGAACCGGCCAGTCGAAGAAAGTCAGGTCAGAGCCGGGGCTGCCCACGGCGTCGGCGTAGAAGAGATGGTACGCGCTCACGTCGTCCTGGTTGACGCTGCGCTTCACCAGCCGCATGCCCACGACCTGCGTGTAGAACTCGTAGTTGTGGCGCGCGCGCGCAGTGATCGCGGTGAGGTGGTGGATGCCCTTGAGTCGCACCGTCGGGTCCTGCCTCGGCTGACGAGATCGCGAGCTGGCGAGGGAGGGTGCCGCATTCCGGGTGGCGCCGTTCCGTCACGACCCCGTAGCTTGCCGGCTCCGTGAGTCCCGTCTTTTCGTTCCGGGTGCAGGACCCGTTTCGAGTGAGTGGGGGAAGCTTGAGGAGAGATGCCATGTGCTGCCGGCCACGAGTGTTTGTGTTCGCTTTCGCGCTCACTCTGACTCCGCTCGGATGCAGCGCGCCCGAGTCCGGTGAGACGGCCCCGCCGGCCGAAACCTCCGCGTTTCCCGCGATGAGCGCCCCCCGGGTTCCCATGATGCCCACAGGCGACGACGAACTGCCGTCCGCGATCCTCGGCCAGGCCGGCCCCCTCATGGGAAGCGACGTCCGGTACGTTCCCGACGATAGCGTTACGACCGGATATTTGGCCGTGCCCGAAGGCGAGGGTCCCTTCCCTGCGCTGGTGATCGTGCACGAGTGGAACGGCCTGGTCGACCGCATCCGGCAGGTCGCCGACGACTTCGCCGGCGAAGGTTGCGTGACGCTGGCGGTGGACCTCTACGACGGACGGACGGGATCCGTTGCGGAGGAGAACATCGCGCTAATGAACGAGGTGAGGGCGGACCACGACAAGATGATCGCCAACTTCGACGCCGCGGTCGCGCTCCTTAAGGCGCGGCCCGACGTGACCGGCAGGGTCGGCGCGATGGGTTGGTGCTTCGGCGGCGGCGTGGCCCTCACGTTCGGCCTGGACGGCGAGAACCACGAGGCGACCGCCATCTTCTACGGCCAGCTCGTCGACGATCCGGAGCGTTTGGCCACGATGGACCACGAGGTGTACGGGACCTTCGGGCGTTTGGACTCCGGTCCCTCGCCCGAGCAGGTGGCATCGTTCGAGGCCGCGCTCCGCACCGCCGGCATCGAGAACGACCTGCACATCTACGATGACGTGGGCCACGGCTTCTGGCTGCGCGTAGACGACGACCCCGACGTACGCACCGCTCCCGCTCTGAACGCGTGGCAGCGCCTCAAGGCCTACCTGGACAGGACGCTGCGGCCGGCGGCGTAGCAGGCGCGTAGCGCTCCGCGCCCTCCGGGTCCGTCAGCCCCCCACCCGCTCCTTCAGCTCCTCGAAGAAGTTCTGGACCACGATGACCTCGGTCGCGGCCTCTCCACCTTCGCCCGTGTAGGGACGAACCATCAGGAACCGCTGATCGTCCGACGTGATGTCGTAGAAGTCGGCGTTATCGAAGACCGCGTAGTCCGCCGGAATGGTGAACAACGTCTCCTGCGCCAGCACCTGACCCGAGGCCGGATCGAACCGGGCAGCCACCAAACCACGGTCATCGTCCACGAAGAACGCTCGCCGCCCACATCTACACCGCCACCCACCGGCTGCTCGTGCTGATCGCCGACTTCGACCGCCGGCGGGGTTGGGAGCTGGGCGGTCACCGCTCGTGCGCCCACTGGCTCGCGGCGCGCGCCCGCATCGACCTGCACACGGCCCGCGAGAAGGTGCGCGCCGCTCGGGCGCTGGTGAGGTTGCCCGGGACCAGCGCCTCAATGGCGCGCGGTGAGCTCTCGCTCTCGGCCGTCCGCGCGCTGACGCGCGTCGCCACGGCGGAGAACGAGGGCGACCTCCTCGAGGCCGCCCGGGGATGCACGGTGGCCGAGCTCGAGCGGCTGGTGCGCGGCTGGAAGCGAGGGAGCCGCGCCGACGAGGCCGCGCTGGAGCGCGAATGGCACGAGAGCCGCACGTTCTCGGTGTTCCCCGCCGAGGACGGCGACATGTACCTGGTGAGGGGCCGCTTGGATCCCGAAGTCGGTGCACTGCTGATGAGGGTGATCGAGGCGGCGAGCGACGCGCTCTACCGGGAGCGAGGGGGAGCGGACGATCCGGCCAGCTCGGTTCTCCGCCGATGACGAGGAGAAGCGTCGCGAAGCGGCGCAGCGGCGGGCCGACGCCATCGGGCTCCTGGCCGAGCGGGCGCTGGCGGCGGGGTTCGGGGGGAAGGACCGTGCTTGCGATGGCGGGGACGACGCTCCCGATTCCACCCCCATCAGCGGGACGCGCGCCGAGCGCTACCAGGTGCTCCTGCACGTCGACGCCGATACGCTCTCGGCCGACGGCGAGCCGGGCCGCTCGGAGCTGGAGGACGGCACACGCGTCCCATGTGAGACGTCGCGGCGGCTCTCCTGTGACGCTTCGCTCGTGGAGATCACGCAGGCAAGCGACGGCCCGGTCCTCGATGTGGGGCGCAAGACGCGCACGATCCCGCCGGCTCTCAGACGCGCGCTCGGGGCGCGAGACCGTGGCTGCCGCTTTCCGGGCTGCGGGCTCCGCTTCACCGATGGCCACCACGTGACGCACTGGGCCGACGGAGGCGCCACGTCTTTGGCCAACTGCTTGCTGCTCTGCCGGTTCCATCATCGCCTGGTGCACGAGGGCGGCTGGCAGGTGGGGTGGTGGGGCCGGGGGCGGCCCGTCTTCTTCGATCGCCGGGGCGGGACCTGGTTCGACGGGCGGTGGAAGCCGCCGCAGCTTCTCAGGAAGCCTGTGGAGGCGCTCCTCGAACAGAACCGGCTCCGCGGCACGATCCCCGACGGCTGGACCGCGGGCGCGCGCTGGAAGCGGGCGGAGGACGTCCCGGACCGGGTGGTCTTCGCGGTGCTCGAGGCGATGGCGGAAGCGGACGACTAGAGATCGAAGCGGGCGAGAACCTCACCCCTCAACCCGCGCCTTCAGCTCCTCGCTCGGGCTGGAGGACCTCGAAGCGACGCCACGCCCCGGGTGAGGGGGCCGGGCCGCCTGAGCGAGGAGATTCCCGCTGCGTCGAAGGAGTCGGCTCAACCCAGGGTCATGAAGAGGTTGTTGAGCGACTCCGAGAGCGTGGGATGGGCGATCACGGCGTCCTTGAGCGTGGTCCACGGCAGCTTGCCCATCATCGCCATCTGGAGGACTGTGGCGACCTCCCCGCCTTCGACGCCCAGGATCGCCGCTCCGAGAATCTGATCGGTGTCGGCGTCAACCACCGCCTTCATGAAGCCGCGCGTCTCGTCCATCTCGATCGCGCGGGCGACACGAGTCATGGGGAGCTTGGCGACGCGTGGAGGGTCACGTCACGGTTGGTGCGGTCGTCCGCGCCGTAGACCTGGTAGCCCGGTCCCCAGACCCAGGGCCAGAAAAGCTCGTCGGTGCCGACGAGTCCCAGATGACCCAGGAAGTGGGAGCGTACCTCCTGCCCGAACCGGATCAAGGGAAGCTGGCCGCCCGAGCTCCAAGCGAACCACGGCTGCTCGCCGAGACGCTCGTGGAGGTTCGCGAGCAGGGGGGTCGAGACGTCGAGGTTCTCGCCGCGTGCCTGCAGAATCAGATCCTCCGGCTCGAGGCGGTACGGCCCCCCATAGTTCAGGTGGAAGTGTTGGTCTCCGCTCAGCCAGCCCTCTTCAGCCGCATCCCAGACCTGCTCCAGCGACAGATCGACATCCGCCGTCGTCCCCGCCTCGACCCGGACCGTCCTCTGCGCGACCGGTGTCGTGAGCCCGCGCACGGCCTCGACGGTGATCTCGCCTTCGGGCACCGCGACCTCGATCAACCCCGGCGAGTAGAAGAAGACGGTGCCATTCTGCCCGTCGAAGCGAGGCTGACTGCCTCTCGGGAAGAAGGGGTGACCGCCGGCTCCCGTGACGCTCAGGCGCGCGGGCGCGGGTAGGTCTGACGGCCCTGAGAGCGTGCGAACTCGGACGCGGCCCATCTGGAGCGCGGACAGCCAAGCTTCGATCCCGACCGGTTCCGTGTTGCCTCCGACGGACGGGACGCGGTACAAGGCCATCACCTCGTCACGGCCTGCTTCGCTGAAGTAGATCCAGCGCCCGTCGGCGCTCCAGGAGGGCGCCAGTGGAAGGCGGTCCCCGCCGCCCGCGACCAGCATGGTCGATCCAGCCCTCTCGACGCTGGCCACGCGCAGCTCCCAGCCGTCGCCGTGCGCCTGCGGGACGTTGAAGGCGACCCTGCGCCCGTCCGGCGAGAGCGACGGCCTCGTCTGGGAGAGGATCCGACCCTCGTGGAGGATTCGTTCGTCGCCGGTCCCCAGGTCACGGAGTACGATCCGGGGTCCAGCCGCCAGATGTCGATCGTGCCTGCGACGGCGGAGGCGTACCATAGAGCGCCCGTCGGCCCGAAGGTCGGATCGAGATCGATTGCCGGTTCGTCGATCGTAAGCTCCTCCTCACCCGAGTCCGCGGCCACGACCACGATGCGGGTGTCGCTGCCGTCGTCGCGGACGAACGCGAGCCGCGTTCCATCCGCCGACCAGGCCGGCCGGGAGTCCATGCCGGGGCCTGACGTGAGCTGCCGGGCCGTGCGCTGCTCGAGGTCGACGATCCAGATCCACCCCCGCTCGGTGACCGCCAGTTGTCGCCCGTCGGGGCTGGCCGCCGGGTCCAGCGGCCCGGATGCGAGCGTCGGCAGCTCGTAGCCCTCCAAGTAGACGTGGTGCCGGTAGCCCTCGACGTGAGGGTATCGATGGGTCCACTGAGCCGTGAGGGGCGCGGCCAGGAGCAGCGCCGAAGCGGCGGACGCAGCGAATCTGCAACGCGCGCGCGCGACGCCGGACCCACGCGGGCGCCTCACGCGGCGGCCGGGCCGTTGTCGGACGGGGATGGTCCATGGCAGGCGGATCCGAAATCAGGGGAACGCGGTGGTCCGGGCAATCATGCTGCCGCAACGGTACCAGAGGCAATGCGTGACCCGTCTCGAGATGCGTCCATCTATCGAGTTTAGCGGGCAGCCTCGTTCGGCAAGAACTTCGCCGGAGGTTCCTTGCGTACGGCGACCGTGGCGGGCCCGGTCGCCGCGACTCGAGCGGACGACCTCGCCGTCGGTGCGATGGGCTCGCCCCGTCCCTACCTTGCGCTTGAGACGCCCACCCCACTCACGGACGCGGAGACGGAGATGGCTTACGACGAAGGACTGGCGCAACGGGTGCGTGAGGCGCTCTCGGATCGCCGCGGTCTGAGTGAGAAAAAGATGTTCGGCGGACTCTGCTTCCTGGTGAACGGCAACATGGCGTGCGGTATCGTGCGCGACGAGCTCATGGTCCGGATCGGTCCGGCCGCATACGATCACGCCCTCGCCGAGCCGGAGGCCCGGGAGATGGATTTCACCGGGCGGGCGCTCAAGGGGTTCGTCTACGTAGAATCGGATGCGCTGCAGGACGACGTCGTGCTGGAGAAATGGGCGGAGAGGGGCGCGTCGTTCGCCGAGACGTTGCCCGGAAAATAGTCGTCGGGCCGCAGGCCCTCTTCGACGACCTCCTGAAGGATGACTGCTGCCGCGGACCGGCCTAGCGCCGCTCGTAAAGCAGGAAGCCGCCGCCGACTCCGCCCGTGACGAGATCGGAGTCCCCGTCGCCGTCCAGGTCACCCCACGCGGGCGTGGCGTACGGGTGCACCGAGAGCACGAAGCCGGCCTCCTCCTCGAACCGCGCGTGTCCTCCGTCGCCCCGGTTCAAGAAGAGCCGGAGACGGCCGTCCTCGGAGCCGACGAGCAGGTCGAGGTCTCCGTCCCGGTCGATGTCGGTGAGCGACGGGGCGGCCCGGCGGCCCACGTCGATTCCGCCCAGCTCCTCGTCCTCGAGAACGAAGCGCGGCTCGGAGCGACTCCCCTGATTTCGGTAGAAGTTCAGGTTCCCGGCTGCTTCGCCTACGATCAGGTCCACGTCCCCGTCGCCGTCCACATCACCGAGTGACGGCACCGTGTTCGCGCCTCGGGGCAGGACCGCTAAGGCCGAGTCTACGAGCACGAAGGGGAATCCGGAGGTGGCGGCCCCCTCGTTCCGCCAAAGCTCGAGGTTCGCCCGCCAGTTGCCGAGCACGAGGTCGAGGTCTCCGTCGTCGTCGAGGTCGGCGAGCTCCGGTGCCACGTGGTAGACGTCCCGAATGGGTAGGGCGCCGCGCATCTGGAGCCGCGGGCTCGTCGTGGAGCCGATGTTCTCGAAGGCGTAGAGGCGCCCCACCGATGTCGCGTCGGGATCCACCTTGCTTCCGAGCAGGAGGTCCAGATCGCCGTCTCCGTCGACGTCGCCAAGGGCGGGGACGGTCTCGCTCCCGACGTCGACGGTGCTCAGGTAGCGGCCGGTCTCGAGCTCGAACGCGCCGTCGGGCCCCTCCCGGTACATCAGGAAGTTCTCGACCGCGGTGCTGACAGGGTTGAAAGCCCCGCCGAGTATGCCGATGAACAGCTCGCTCTTGCCGTCGGCGTCGATGTCGGCGAGGGCCGCGGCGTTGTACCCGCTCGTGGAGATGTCCACGGTCGCCGGCACGGGGACGGGATCCCGCCGCATGTTCGGCGACCAGCAGTTCCCCACGTTTTCGATCAGCAGCAGCCCCGGCTCGAAGAAGTCTCCCCACAGCAGGTCCAGATCGTCGTCGCGGTCCAGATCCGTGAAGACCATGCTGTTGGCGCCATGGCGGGCGCTCCCGAGCTGGGCGACGATCTCGATCTCCTGAAAACGATCGGTGATCAGCTGGAAGGAGGGAATCGCGCCGGGCGCGGGGGCGGACACGGACTCGAAGCGTGACACGGTTCCGTCGATCCGGCCGAGGAACATGTCGAGCATCTGGTCACAATCGAGGTCCACAAAAAAGGGGATGTTCTGGCGGTCCGCGAAGATCGGCACACCGTCCGGTCCGCGGATCGAGTCGGCCACGAGCTCGAAGCGAGCGTCCGTAGCCGTGCCCCGGTTCTCGTAGACCCGGATGTGGCTGTAGCGCTCTTCCGCGAACAGGTCGAGGTCGCCGTCTGCGTCCATGTCGACGAAACGGCTCCAGTCGCCGATCACAAGGTCCTCGAACCGGTCGTTGCGCCAGACGAAGTGAGCCTCGCTGGGCGAGCCCGTGTTCTCGAAGAACATGAGCTCGTCCGATCGCTCCTGGACGAAGAGGTCGAAATCGGAGTCGCCGTCGATGTCGACGAACTGGGGCCGCGGCACCTCCAGGCCGCCCAGGAACGGGAACTCGTATGGCTCACCCGTCACGTCCAGCACCTGGAACGGGGCGATGGCACGGGCGTAGGCGGTGGGCCGGGGCGTCTGCTGAACACCCGTCGTGAGGGTTCCAGGCGTCGCTTGAGGACCCGCGGCAGGGCCTGCGCAAGCAAGCACGAGCACCGCCGCGAGCGTGCCCGCGGGTCGCGGCGCGCCGCTCATCCCGTGGCGGATCCTCCGGCCCAGCCGCGTGGGTCCGGCCCTCCGGAGAGGCGGCCGGAAGCGGGTTCGAGCCCCGCGGCGTGGAGGCGGCCTCCAGGACCGGCATGTCGAAGTCGACGGTGTTGCTTATGGTGTGCTGGACCGCGCCCAGGATGAGCGTGCCACCCGCCGCGCCAGTCACGAGTACGGGTCGTCCATCCCTGAGAACGATGGCAGGCGAGACCGAGCACGTCAGTCCGCCCGTGCGCGGCCGGCGCTTTTGGGGGCTGCGGCGCTGAGTCGTTCGTCCTCATTTCGAGACTCCCGTCGGCTCGACCGAGTGAGGCGGTGCGGAAGAAGGTGCTGGGCGTCGACGTCTCCGTCCAGGGCATCATGATCACCAGGTCGTGGGCTTCGCTACGCCTGCGACTATTGCCGGGGCCTCGGAGCCAGGTCGATGAACGCTTGGTCGCCTCTGCGGTCGACGGGCCGTCGGACACTCGAACTGGAACGCTGCCGTCAGGCGAACGGCGTCTCGTCGGTTCCCACGGCGCGGATCACCGCGAGGTCGCGGGGTGTTCTCAGGGTCAGTCGACTCAAGCGGAGGTGCCCTCCTGTCTCGCGACCATCACCTTCCGAACGGCCGATATCGCAATCCTTGGCCCGAAGCCCGAGGGGACGACCGTCTCCGTCGTCGGTTCTGGCGCGTCGCCAGGGATTGGGCGCTCACCCGACGGCCTGCCAACCCGCACCCGTCCCAGCTTCCGCTCGCCGTGCCCGACATGGCACTCCCGCGCGCCGGGGACGGCGAGTGCAGGCTCACGTGGGTTGGCCATTGCACGGCGCTCGTCCAGGTCCCCGGTCTCAACGTGCTGACGGACCCGATCTGGAGTCGCCGTGCATCGCCCGTGCCCTGGTTCGGCCCGAAGCGGTTGGTGCGCGCCGTCCCAGAGCTGGACCATCTTCCGCCCATCGACGTCGTGCTGCTGTCCCACGATCACTACGACCATCTCGACCGGCGGACGGTTCGGGCTCTGGCGAGGCGGAACGGCGACAGACTCACTTGGCTCACTCCCCTCGGATACAGCGGTTGGCTCGCACGGCAGGGGATTACCCGGGTGGTCGAGCTAGACTGGTGGGACGGGCACGAGCTGTCGGGGGGGCGCTACCGGGCGGTCGCGCTTCCTTCGCGTCACTGGACACGGCGCACACCGACGGGGACGAACCGACGTCTCTGGTGCTCGTGGGCGCTGCTGTCCGGAGCCGCCTCTTCGACCTCCGACAGCGGGCCCCCGCCCCTGCCCGTCTATTTCGCGGGCGATACCGGGTATTGCCGCGTCTTCCGGGAGATCGGCGCCGAGCTCGGGCCGTTCGCGCTTTCTCTCGTCCCGATCGGAGCGTACGAGCCGGAGTGGTTCATGGGCGCGGCGCACCTGAACCCCGAGGAGGCCGTCCAGGTCTACGGAGACCTCGGCGGCCGCGGCCGGCTGGTTGCGACACACTGGGGGCACCTTTCGCCTGACCTTCGAAGATCCCATGGAGCCGCCGCAGAGGGCGCGGGCCGCCTGGGCGAAGGCCGGACTGCCCGCAGAGCGCCTCTGTGTTCTGAGCCACGGGGAGACGCTGAGGCTCGAGCTGTCTCGGGCCTAACCTCCGTCCGAGCCAGGTTGATCGCCCGTGTGCCTGCTGCCCTCGAGCGCGTCGCGTACGGTGTCGAGGAGCTCTTGAAGGCTCCAGGGCTTGTGTAGGATCGTGACGTCTCGGTCGAGGAGACCGGCGATGGAATCGGGGCTGTAGCCGGTCATGAGGACGCAGGGGACGGCGATCCCCCGCTCGCGCAGGGAGTCGAGCACCTGCCGGCCTCCGAGCTTCGGCATGACCAGGTCGGAGATCACGAGGTCGATCCCGTGATCGGCGAGCGCGAGGATCTCGAGACCTTCCTCGCCGTCCGATGCCGTCAGGGTTCGATAGCCCCAGGCCGTCAACGCCCTCACGATGCTGCGTCGGACCCCGACCTCGTCCTCGATCACCAGGATCGTGCGAGGCCGCGGGTCGTCATGGATGGGCGAGCCGTCTCGTCCCGCCGGATTGTCCGGTTGGGAGGCCGATGCGATCGGGAAATAGAGGCGGAAGATTGTGCCCTGATCCGGTTCGCTGTAAACGTGGGCCATCCCCTCGTGCTGCTTCATGAGGCCGTACACCATCGCGAGCCCGAGGCCGGTGCCTTTCCCGCGCTCCTTGGTCGTGAAGAACGGCTCGAAGATGCGTGCCTGCGTCGCTTCGTCCATTCCGTGGCCCGTATCGGACACGGCGATGCGCACGTACTCACCGGGTTCGATCCACGGGTGCGTCGCGTGGTACCCCGCGTCGAGGTGAGCTCGGTCACAGCTGATGGAGAGGGTGCCGCCACGGGGCATGGCGTCGCGAGCGTTGGTCGCCAGATTGAGCAGGATCTGGTGGACCGCGTCCGCGTCTGCCCGCATCAGACCCGCATTCGGGGCGCAGCTCAGTGTCACGGTCACGCGCTCCGTCAGCGTGCGCGTCAAAGTCTGCGTGGCGTCGGTCACGACCTCTCGTGCGTCGACGGGCTTGATCTGCAGCTGGCCGTGCCGGCTGAATCCGAGGGGGCGTCTCACCATCGAGCTGGCTCGGCCCACGGAGTCTTGGATCTCCTTGATCTCCTCGAGCATCTCTCCGCTCGGCTCCCCGAGGCCGAGCTCGAGCAGATCGGCGCTGGCCTGGATCACGGTGAGCACGTTGTTGAAGTCGTGCGCGATGCCTCCCGTCAACTGACCGAGAGCCTCCATCTTCTGGGACTGGCGCAGCGCTTCCTCCAACAGCCTGTTCCGCGTCACGTCCCTCAAGATGACGAGCTGACACGGCTCGCCCTCCCAGTCGATCGGCGTGGTGCGCATTTCCAGGAGACGCGGGTCGCCGCTCGGGCTCTTGATCTCGATCTCCGCCTCCGTCAGGACGCCCACCGGAAGGCCGAGTGCGTCTCCCGGAAGGGCGTCGCCACCGAGGTAATCGACGGCAACCGAATTGGCGAAGCGCGTTTCCCCCGCCTCGTTCACGATGAGCACGCCGTCGAGGTTCCCCTCCACGAGCATGCGCAGCCTGCGCTCGGCCTCGCGAAGGCGCTCCGCGCCCTTCCTCGCCTCAATGGCCAGCGCGCGACGCTCGATGCTGTAGTGAAGGACACGTGCGAGCCGATCGCGGCCGAAGCGTCCTTTGACCACGCAGTCGTCGGCACCCTCCCTCAGCGCCTCCGTCCCCGTGACGAGGTCGTCGCGTTCGGACTGGACGAGGATGGCAACGTCGGGGTGCGGGTCTCGAACCCGGCGGACGGTCTCGGAGCCCTCCGAGTCCGGCGTAGTGAGATCGAGGACGACGACGTCCGTTGCTTCGCGTTGAGCGCGGCTGCGAGCGTCGTCACGGTCGTCACCTCGTATTGGCCGGAGGCCTCCTCGAGGATCGCTCGCACCGCGTCGGCATCGACCGGATCGTCCTCCACGAGGAGTACACGCATGGCGCGGTCGAGTCCCGTGAGATCCGAGGTCGGCGTTTCGCGCGCGGTTCCATCATCCGGCGGTCTACCCTCCCGATCCGGAGTGCCTGTCACCATACGAGGCACCTTTCGAGGTGGCGAAAGAGCGCGTCAAAAGAGCGGCCCGGACATCGCTGTCATGAGCCGAGCTGCGTGTTCCATCGGGGGGGATGGTCAACATCGTGTGCGCGGTGCGGGATTCGCAAGAGGGATCGCGTGGGCTGGCGGCGGATGTGCCACGTTGGCTGACGCGGTTGCGGACGTCGTGATATGCCCCGTCAAAAGGTTCGCTTGGCTCGAAAGGACTCCTTCCGACGACCAGCTTCCACGTTGACAATGGGCGTAGCGCCGCCCCGATTGGACGGACTGACGTCCCGGGGGACCTTAAGGAAAGGGGGAATCATGAGGCTACGACGGGTGCTCGCTCTTGCGCTCGTGGCCGTCGCGACGCGGCCGCTGGCCATGGTGGCTCAGGACCCGGGTCCGTTCGACATCCTCCTCGTCGGAGGTCATGTCGTCGACGGTACCGGAAACCCCTGGTTCAGCGCCGACGTGGGCATCCGCGATGGCAAGATCGTGGCCGTCGGAAAGCTCGCGGGCGCCGTTGCGGGTCGGACGATCGACGCGACAGGTAAGACCATTGCTCCCGGCTTCATCGACATCCATTCCCACGGGTCCGGTGGACTCACCTCCGACGACATCCGGAGGCGCCGCGCGCCCAACCTGGTCACACAGGGCATTACGACCATTCTGATCAATCCGGATGGAGGAGGCCCGCTTTCCATGGCCGAGCAGAGGGCGGCGCTGGTCGATCCCGGGGTCGCGCTCAACGTCGTCCAGATGGTCCCGCACAACACCGTGCGGCACGAGGTCCTCGGTGAGAACCATCGCCGGACCTCGACCCCGACCGAGCTCGAGCGCATGCGCGCGCTTGTGCGCCAGGGGATGGAAGAAGGCGCCTTCGGACTGACGGCGGGCCTCGAATACGTGCCCGGCATCTGGAGCGATACCGACGAGCTGGTCGCCCTCGTCGAGGAGGTCGTTCCCTACGACGGGTTCTACATCCAGCACGAGCGTTCGGAAGCAGACGTGCCCGTTTGGTGGATCCCCTCGCTCGACGACCCCGACGGCGTCGGCGCTGGGAAGTTCACGATGCTCGACAACATCCGTGAGTTGATCGAAATCGGAGAGCGCACCGGTGCCCGAGTGGCCCAGACCCACCTCAAGGCGAAGGGAGAGGAGTATTGGGGTGCGAGCGGCGCGGGGTGATCTCGGTCGAGTTCGCGGTACGAGCCGGTAAGTCGCTGCCGGCCCAGATCATGGGCCTCCGCGACCGGGGTCTGCTGAGGGAGGGCTACTGGGCCGACGTGGTCGTGATGGACCTCGACCGCGTCCGGGACATGTCTACTTTCACCGAGCCGCACCAGTACTCGCAGGGTATCGAGTACGTCCTCATCAACGGGGAGTTCGTCGTGGACGGCGAAGGCAATCTCACGGGCGCTCTGCCCGGCGTGGTCCTGTCGCGCGACGGAGCTC
Source organism: Longimicrobiales bacterium (assembly GCA_965249195.1). GTDB lineage: Bacteria > Gemmatimonadota > Gemmatimonadetes > Longimicrobiales > Gaopeijiaceae > CBDFLM01. The sequence goes on along the minus strand of CBDFLM010000013.1, from coordinate 394,574 downwards.
GCACGGGCCCGGCGCGCTAGAGCGCATCCCGGTCGCGGCCGGAGGACGACCCGCTCGAAGCGGCCGTCGAGCGACCGCCCCCCCTCGATCAGCCCGTCGTCGGCGGTGCGGGAAGAGACGGCGTGCCGAAGAGGATCTCGGTGATCGCTTTGACGCTCCGGTTGCCGTACCGGAACGGGATGACCAACCGCAGCGGAGCACCGTGGTCCGGGGTGATCGGCTCGTCGTTCATCATCCACGCCAGCATCACCTGGGGATGCCTGAGGGTGCTCACGGCTTCGTCGACGTAATGGCCGTCGGCGGCGATGAAGCGGCAGTAATGCGCTCCCTCGATGAGGCCGATCATGTCGACGAAGTCGGCGTACCGCACGCCCGTCCACTTCACGATGCCGCGCGGATTGGGTGCGCCGCATTGCATGAGGAAGGTGTGCGTCACGCGAGGAAGCTGCTCGAGATCGGTGAATCTGAGCGTCCCCTCGAGCCTCGAGAAGCCACGGCTGTTCAACTTGATCGCCATCCGCCGATAATCCGCCTCGACGTCGGGGGTCACACGGGGACGACTGCGCCACATGAGCGGAGGTGTGATCGGTCCCGCTTCGCCCGGATCGTGCTCCGGGGCCGAGCCATCGGGGTTGAGCGGCAAGGGCACGGGGAAGCCCTCGCGCATCTCCGCCTCGACGAGCCGGTCGGGCCACTCCTGCTCCGGCTGAGCCACCTGGGCGCTCAGTCCGGAAGCGTCGATCCCTCCGACGGATAGACCCGCCAGGGCGGACCCGGAAACGGCGATCGCTTCGCGTCGTGAAATGCTCATCGAGGGAAACTCCTGTCCGAGGAGTGGAAGGCGCGGCGCTCACTTCGCCCAACGTGTGGCGTCGCAGGCGCTGGGGCAAGCGCTCGCCTTCGCGGGTGCCCCGCCGTCGCGGATGGCCTTATAATACCGGTCGGTCCTTCAGCCAGGAGTCAAAGATGATCCGTCGAATCTCGATTGCACTCTTCGCCCTTCTCCTCCCCCTGCCGCTCGCTGCGCAGGCCCCGGAGGGCTACATGATGCGTGTCGACCGGAGCACGAACGCGGCAGACCCCGATGACGTGCCGGACGTGACGTTGACGACCGTGGGAGAGGGACTTCGCGTGAGTGTTGGCCCCGCGGTGGTCTTCTGGAGGCCGGAGGATACCGCGACGGGCACGTATACGCTGAGCGCAACCTTCACACTTGAGGAGCTCCCGGGCCACGTGAACTACTACGGCCTGGTTTTCGGCGGCAGCGACATCGAGGGTCCACAGCAAAGCTATCTCTACTTCCTCGTGGCGCAGAACGGGTCCTATATCGTCAATTACCGCGACGGCGAGGACTCAGGCAGCATCCAGGGACGCACGGCTCACGACGCCGTCGTGCCATACGAAGACGGACCCTCCGTAAACGAGCTGGGGGTACGCGTCGGCGCCGACGATGTCGAGTTCGCGGTGAACGGGACGGTCGTGTACACGGCGGCCAAGACAGGCAGGATGGAAAACACGGACGGCATCTGGGGAGTGCGGGTGAACCACACGATCTCCTCAGTCCTGGTGGAGAACCTGGGCGTCATGGACTGAGTCCGTTCGTGTGACGGACGGGCCTGCGAAAGTGATTCGTAGCGTCCTGGCGAGACGCAGCTGTGCGCTGGTGGTGCTACCGCTCCTGGCGGTTCTCGCGCCGCTGGACGCACAGCAGTTCGGTGCCTCCCTCGCGGTTGCGGGCGACCAGGTCCTCGTCGGCGAGGGTGGGAACGAGACGCTGCCTGGCATCGTCTATGTCTTCGGCGACTCGGACGGGTCGTGGACGGAAGTCGTGCAGCTCACCGGCTCACAATCCGGGGAGCGGCCCGACGGGTTCGGTCGCGCGCTCGCCGAGCTGGGAGGAACGCTGTTGGTCGGCGCGCCACGGTCGGGTGCGACCGGCGGCTCGGTTCACGTCCTCGTGCGCGGCCCCGAGGGGCGGTACGTGGAGACGGCCAGGCTGTCTGCGAGTGACGGCGCCGAAGGCGACGAATTCGGCGCGGTCGTCGTCCTGGGGGACGATATCGCGCTCGTTTCGGCTCCTGCCCAAGACGAGGGGACGGGCGCCGTGTACGTCTTCAGGCGTGATGCCAACGGTGCGTGGTCCGAGCGGGCCAAGCTCCGGGGCTCGGACCTACAGCCCGGTCGACGATTCGGCACTTCGGTGGCGCTCGACCGCGACGCGGTGCTCGTCGGGGCCCCCGGGGAAGCACACGAGAACGGCTCGGTTTACGCGTTCAGCTTCGATCCGACGTTCCGGGAGTGGGTCGAGGAGGGAAGGTTCGAGACCCAGGCGCTTGGCGAAGCCGCCGGGGTGGGCGCGGCGGTCGCGCTCCAGGACGGTGTTGCCCTGGTCGGCGCACCGGGCGCGGCGCAGGGGACCGGCGCGGTGTTGGTGTTCGGGCGAGACCCCCAGGCCGGCGGGTTCGCCGGCCAGACGATCCTCGGCCCGTTCGAAGCGCGCCCCAATGCCAGGTTCGGTACCGCCGTCGCTTTCGACGGGTCGAGCGCCTGGGTCGGGGCGCCCGGAGACGGGAGCGGGGAAGGCACGTTTTACGTGTTCGAACGTGACTCCACGGGAGGCTGGACCGGTGCCAGCAAGCTGAGGGCCCACGGCGTCAAGGGTCGCGCCTCCTTCGGCAGCTCGGTGAGCGTGCAAGGAACGCTCGCCGTCGCAGGAGCGACGGGAGTGGACTCGGGAGAGGGCGCCGCGGTGATCTTCGTGCGTGGCGCGGACGGGGCCTGGGAGGAGCGGAGCACGGTCGTGAACGAGATGAAGGGCTACGCCGCTCTCACCGGTGAGGAGGTCCCGTGCGCGGACGACCGAGCCGGCGCGTTCGGCTGCAGCAACGTCGACGTAGTCTCATTCCTGCCGATCAAGGACATCGGGGGTAGCCGGGGATCGAGGGTGAACGACATCTGGGGGTGGACCGACCCAGACACCGGCAGCGAGTATGTGCTGGTCGGGCGTACCGAGGGGACGTCCTTCGTAGACATCACCGATCCGGTTCGGCCCGTGTTCCTGGGTGATCTCCCGATGACCGAGGGGACGAACAGCAGCATCTGGCGCGATATCAAGGTGTACCGGGACCATGCATATATCGTGGCGGATGCTGCGGGGCCGCACGGCGTGCAGGTCTTCGACCTACGACAGCTCCGCGACGTCGGCCTTACGCCGGTCGTTTTCGAGGAGACCGCGCACTACGACGGCATCTTCAGCGCGCACAACATCGTCATCAACGAAGAGACGGGGTTCGCGTACGCGGTCGGGAGCAGCGGAGGAGGGGAGACGTGCGGTGGCGGGCTCCACATGATCGACATCCGCGAACCCGCGAGCCCTGTATTCGCCAGCTGCTTCGCCCACGCCGAGACGGGCCGGCGGAACACCGGTTACACCCACGACGCACAGTGCGTCGTCTACCGGGGCCCCGACACGGAGCACGTGGGGAAGGAGATCTGCCTCGGAGCGAACGAAACGGCCCTGAGCATCGCCGACGTCACCGACAAACAGAGCCCGATGGCGCTTGCGGTGACCTCCTACCCGAACGTCGCTTACACGCACCAGGGCTGGCTCAGCGAGGACCAGCGGCACTTCTACCTGAACGACGAGGGCGACGAGCCCCAAGGCCTCGTGCCCGGCACACGGACACTGGTCTGGGACGTGACCGACCTGGAGGATCCGATCCTGGTGAAGGAGTACATCGCCCAGACGACGACCACGGACCACAACCTCTACGTCCGTGGCGACATGATGTATCAGTCGAACTACGAGAGCGGACTCCGGATCCTCGACATCTCCGACCCCGAGAGCCCGCTCGAGGTGGGCTACTTCGACACCACGCCTTACGGCGGCGGAGGCTCCTGGAGCAACTACCCCTATTTCGGGAGCGGCCTCATCGTGCTCACCAGCATGAGCGAGGGGCTGTTCGTGGTGCGGAGTCGAGGCAGAAGCGTCCTCCAGTGAGGGTGGGATCCCCCACCTAGCCGCCGCCCGGGTCGGCGTCCGCCGGGCGGGCCGACCCATTCGCGGCACAGGGCGGCATCAGCCCTGCACGGCTTCCCTTTGACCCTCTCGCTCCAGGGAGCCCGCGCTCGCGCTGCTCACACGGCAGCTCTCGTGCTCCCTCAAGAGCCCGTCGAGAAGCGTCACGTCGCGGCCCTCGCGAGCGAGTAGCGAGGCGGCCGCAGACGCTCGGTTGCCCGTTCGGCAGTAGACGAAGACGGGATGGCCGGTCGGGACCTCGCTGAGGCGCTCGCCCAACCTCGTGTGAGCGATGTTGACCGCGTTGGGAAGATGAGCCTCTTCGAACTCCGAGGCGGCTCGCACGTCCAGAATGGTCGCGTCGGAAGGCGCGCTCGAGACGTCGAAGTCGGGGAGATCGAGGCGATCGATCGAGCGCAGCACGTGCGCCAGTTCGTACGCCTCTAGCACGGCCGGTGGGGCCCAGCCGACGACGCGGTCGTAGCCGATCCGCACCAGGCTCCGTGTGGCCGGCTCGAGCTCCCGCGGATCCACGATCAGATAGATGTCCATGTCCGGATCGGCGTAGGAACCCACCGTCATTGGAAGGTCCTTGCCGAGGGGTGCGTGCAGCGAACCCGGAATGTGCCTACCGAAGAACGCCGCGCGGTCCCCCCTCGTATCCACGATGAAGCCGCTCTTCGAGGTCGCGACGGTGCCCAAGGTGTGCGTGTCGATACGCTGCGGCGTGGGAAGCGGCCCCAGGACCGGCGGCCCTTCCCGATTGAGCTCTTTCATGCGGGCGAAGTAGAGCGGTGGCTCGGGCTGCCCCTCGAGGATGAAGTCCACGAACTCCTCCTCGCTGCGATGGGCCAGGGCGGGGCTGTGACGGCGCTCATAACCCACGGTCGACTGTGGGACCGCTCCCAGCGCCTTTCCACACGCGCTGCCTGCGCCGTGGCCAGGCCACACCTGGAGGTGATCGGGGAGCTGCAGGAACCGAAGCACAGACGCATAAAGCGTGCGGGCAGAGGGATCCTGGGCACCTACCACGCCCGCCGCCGTCTCGAGCAGGTCGGGACGCCCGACGTCTCCCACGAACACGAAGTCCCCCGAAGCGATGCCCATCGGCTCGTTCGAGCCGCTACCCAGGTCCGTTACGAAATAGCTGAGGTGCTCGGGTGTGTGTCCGGGCGTGTGCAAAGCCCGCAGCTCTACGTTACCGATCCGGAACCGGTCACCGTCGTGGAGAAAGCGGACGTCGTAGCTTCCCTTTCTCGCCCACTCGGATCCCCAATCCGGCCCCCCTTCGTCGGACAGGAAGAGCTTCGTGCCGTATTGCTCGGCGAACTCTCTCGCTCCGGAGAGGAAATCTGCGTGGATGTGGGTCTCGGCGACGGCGACGATCTCCAGCCCCTCGCTGCGGGCGAGCTCGACGTAGCGATCGATGTCTCGCTCCGGGTCGATGACGATGGCTTCGCCCGTTCGCTGACACCCGATCAAGTAGCCGTATTGAGCCAGCAAGTCGTCTGAGACCCGTCTGAAGAACATCGGTCTGTATCCCTTACTCGGTGGCCGGAGTTACGGCCGCTCAGGAATGTCTGATTCGGTGTCTGACCAACCCGTACGTCCACACACCGGCGATCGCCGCAGCGAGGGCCGCCACCATGACGGAGAGCCCGCTGCCGATCAAGACGTAGAGGGGGCCGGGGCAGGCGCCCGTGAGCGCCCAGCCCAGCCCGAACAGTGTCCCTCCGATCCAGAACTGGTAGCCGGGCCATGTCCACGGCTGTCTGGGGATCCGCAGCGGACGGCCGGTCACGGAGCCGATGCCCAGACGCTGGATCAACGCGACCGAGATCGCGGCGACGATCACGGCCGACCCGATGATCCCGTACATGTGGAACGCCTGGAACCGGAACATCTCCTGGATCCGGAACCAGGAGATGACCTCCGATTTGGTGAACACGATGCCCAAGTAGACCCCCACGAGCAGGTACGGCCCGAGCCGCTCACGGCGCGGTTCGGTCCTGGAGGGCTGCTCTGGGCCACGCTCGAAGCCCGCTGGCGGCGTCGGCGTCTGTACGCTCATCGCACGCCCACCAGAATCAGAGGCAGCAGGAGATGGGTGGTGACCAACCCGCCCGCGAAGAAGCCCAGGACGGCGACCAGAGAGCGGACCTGAAGGCTGGCGAGGCCCGAGATCGCATGGCCCGACGTGCATCCTCCGGCGTAGCGAGCTCCGAAACCGACCAGGAATCCGCCCACGACGATCATGACGATTCCCGGTGCGCTCGCCAGGCCCGACCACGAGAAGACTTCACGCGGCGCGAGTCCCTCGAAGTCTGAGATACCGAGCTGGGCGAGATCGCTTCTCGTTGCCGCGGAAATGGCGATCTCGGCATCCGGCGCGGCTAGGAATACGGAGGCCAGCAGGCCCCCCAAGAGCAGGCCCGCCACCATCGCCAAACGCCATCCACCGTGCTCTTTCCAGTCGTAACGAAAGTACGAGATGTTGGCCGGCACGATCGCAGCGCAGATGTCGCGGAGGCTGCTCGACACGCCCCATTTCCGACCCGCGTACAGGTACACGAGTGGGACGACGAGGCCGATCAGCGGTCCGGCTACGTACCACGGCCAGGGTTGTCGGAGCAAGCTCATGAGTCGAGGGTCGCCAGAAGGCTCTGACGCTCCTCCATCTCCTCCTCTAGGCGGCCGCACATGATGCGGCAGAGCTCGGCCACCGAAGGGTCGCAGATCCGGTAGAAAGCGTAGAGCCCCTCCTTGCGTCGCTCCACGAAGTCCTGGGCGCGAAGCGTCTGCAGATGCTTCGACACGTTCGCTTGACCGAGACCGGTCTCCTCTACGAGCTCGCCGACAGAGCGTTCGCCACCGAGCAGAATGCTTAGGAGCCGAAGCCTGGCGGGCTCGCCGAGGGCGCGAAAGCGCTGGGCGATGAGCTCCAGCACGGGGTGGGACAAGGGCTGTGTCGTCACGGTATCATCGCTACATAATTAATCAATTGATTACTAATACGATGAATAACGCTACTCTGTCAAGAGATGAGAATCCCCCCCGCCGCGCCGAGGAAGCGCTGCTGGGCATCATCGAGGGTCCTCCAGAGCGGTGCGGCGCGATCGGTCATGGTCGGTCACGGCGCCGTCCGATGCTCATGAGGGAACAGTGCGCATCCAGGCTCGTCGGTCATACTCGCGAGGGAAAGGTGCTCGAGGGCGAACCCCAAGTCGCCGACGTGACCTTGGCGTTCGTTGAGGACGAGGGCTAGGCTGGTCGCGATGCTCGAGCTCATCTGTACCCGCACCTGAAGTACGTGCCGCAGGGCGGTCGCCCTGTTGAAAGAGCGCGAGGTCCCGTACGTGTACCGGGACTACAAGAAGGAGCCGCTCAGCACCGCCGAGATCCGCGAGGTCCTCGCGCTGCTGGGTGTCGGTCCTCAGCAGGTGCTGCGGACGAACGACCGGGCCTACAAGGAGCTCGAGCTCACGGGCAGCGAGGACGAGAACTCGCTCGTGACCCTCATGGCGGAGCATCCGACGCTGCTACAGCGGCCCATCGGCGTGTACGGAGGCCGTGCAGTGGTCGGTCGTCCGCCGGAGAATCTGCTGGGCCTCGTGGGCTCGAACGAATCCTGACGGGCCGGGTTACCGGCCGCGTTCACCGTCGGCCGTGACGAGCCCCGTGCCCTCGCGGCTGTTGCGTCGGCTCCAGCGATCCCGGACCACCGTCCCGCTGGTGCTGGCCGTGCTGGTCGGACTCCTGGCCGGGACCGGCGCGATCGTCCTGCGCTGGTTGATCACGTCGGCCACGTCGCTTTTCTTCGTTCGGCTCCCCCGCCTGGGCTCATGGCTCACGCTTCCCGAGGCTCTTGAGGGGTGGCCCACCCTTGTTGCGCCAGCGCTCGGGCTCGTAATCGTGGTCCGGATCGTTCGCCAATGGTCGTCCGATACGTCGGGCCACGGGATCCCCGAAGTCCAGTACGCGGTGCGGGCGCAGGGCGGTCGTATCCGGCCCCGTGTCGCGCTCGTCAGCAACTGTGTGCGAACTCAAGCTCTGAAGCGTGGGTGGGGTCCCAGGATACGCCGTCTCGAACCATAGCGTTGGCGATCACAAGCAACTTACGCATGCAGGCGGTGAGGGCGACTTTCGGAGGCTTGCCACGTTCTGTGAGCCGCTGGTAGAAGACGCGGATCGCGGGATTACGCTGACTAGCGGTCAGGGCCGCCATGTACAACGCCACGCGTACGGAACGACGGCCTCCCCAGACCATTCGCTTACCTCTCAACGTACCCGAGTCCCGGTTCAGAGGGGCGACGCCGGCAAGCGCAGCGATCTGTTGCCGGTTCAGCTGCCCGAGCTCGGGGAGCTCTCCGATCAGCGTGCGTGAGACGACCGGACCGATCCCCGGTACGCTCCGCAGCAGATCCTCCTTCGCGCGCCACACCGGACTCGCCTTGATGCGACGCTCGAGTTCCGAGTCCACGGACTTCAGCTTGCGCTTGAGCCACTCGATGTGCTCGCCGATGTCCTTCGCCACCGTGGTGGACGCCATCTTCAGCCGGTTCTTCTCCGCGACCATCATCTCGAGCAGTTGACGACGACGGGCCAGAAGGGCCGTTAACTGCTGGGTGTCCTCGTCCGGCAGCACCCGCACCTCTGGCCGCACCCGCTCGCCGAACAGCGCCAATACCCTCGCGTCGATCCGGTCCGTCTTGGCGAGCTGGCCCGTTGCCCGTGCGAAGTCGCGCACCTGCCGCGGGTTCGCTACCACCACCGGGATCCCCGCTTCGGCGAGTGCCGCCGCCGCCGGCATCTCGTACCCGCCGGTCGCTTCCAGAACGACTAGCTCAACCGGACGCTCGCACAGCTGCTCAACAAGCACTTCGATCCCAGATTCGTCGTTCGAGACCGTCCACCCCTCGTCTTCTACCGCCACCTCGAGCTCCGCCTTTGAGACATCGATCCCTACGTACGCCTCGGCCTCAGACATCCCTCTCTCCAGACTCGGGAGGATGATCGTGCATCGTCCTACCTTGCAGATCCGGGCTCCCTCGGCCCCAACAACTGTTCGGACTCATCACGATCTAGAAGGGACGGCGCCCACGCTAACAATCGGTCTCTAGGACCCTAGGCGGGACGGGCTACCGACCCTGTGTACCCAACAAAACTACCTATTCGTCGTCATACAAGGCGGTGACGGCGGCCATCACGATCGGATCGGGGGGCTCGGTCGGCCGGGAGGGCCCGATCGTGCAGATCGGTTCCTCGCTCGGGAGCACCGTTGGGCAGATTACCGGCCTGGCGGCGGACCAGGTGAAGCTCCTCGTGGCGTGCGGCGCCGCCGCCGCGGTCGGCGCGACATTCAACGCACCGATCGCCGGCGTCATGTTCGCTCTCGAAGTGATCCTGGCGAGCTTCGCCGCGCGCTCGTTCGGCCTCGTCGTGGTCGCGGCCGTGTCCGCTACTGCCCTCTCGCAGGCGGTCCTGGGCAACCAGCCGGCCTACGGCCTCACCCAAGAATTCGCCCTCGTGAGCCCGAGGGAGTTGGGGCTCTACCTGGTGCTCGGCGCGCTCCTCGGTGTCGTCTCGACGGTCTACACGCGAGCCATCTACTTCACCGGGGACGTCTTCTCCGAGTGGTCTCCCTCGGCCACGACGAAGGCCCTGGTTGGCGGGCTCGCGGTCGGTGCGATGGGCCTGCTTGGGAGCGAGCTCGTTCTTGGATCGGGGAACCAGGGCGTCGAGCTCGCGCTGGCCGAGCAGCTCGCGATGGGCACGATGCTGTTGCTGGCGGCCCTCAAGATCGTGGCCACCTCGATCACCCTGGCCGCGGGAGGATCGGGTGGCGTCTTCGCGCCCGCGCTGTTCATCGGGGCCATGGCCGGGGGCGGATTCGGCTCGATGGTGCACGGGCTGTTCCCCTCGTGGACCGCCACCCCGGGGGCGTACGCTCTGGTCGGGATGGCGGCGGTCATTGGGGGAGCGGCCCACGCACCGATCACGAGCGTTCTCGTCTTGTTCGAGATGACCGACAACTATCAGATCATCCTTCCCCTCATGTTCTCGGTCGTCGTCAGCTACCTCGTCGCTTCCCGGCTGTTCGACGATTCGATCTACTCGCTCAAGCTGAGACGACGTGGAGCCCTCGCATCCCCAGGCGAGGTGAGCACGCTCGATCTCGTCCTCGTCGCCGACGCCATGTCGGAGCGTTTCGAGACGGTGGCGCCGGAGCTGAGCGTCCGAGATCTAGCGGCCATGGCGAGTGAGCGCCGCACGAGAAGCTGGCCGGTGATAGACGCGGACGGGCGACTGGTCGGCATGGTGACGGAGACCGATCTACAGCGACAGCTTATCGAGTCCGAGGGGGCCCGACCTCCGGAGGAGCTGATGGTAAGCGACGTGATGACGAGGGGCGTCACCATGTGCCGGTTGGACGACTCGCTCCGGGTGGCCTTCCGTCGCTTCGCCGAGCGGGACGTCCAGCAGGTCCCGGTCGTGGACCCGGACGATCCTGAGCGGGTCGTCGGCATGCTGCGCCGCCACGACATGCTTTGGGCCCACCGGGAGCTGGCCGACGAGCATCAAAAGCTCCTCGACGCGAGTCAGGGGCGTGTGCGTGATCCGAGCGTAGCAACGTGCCAGATGGAGGTCCAGATCCCAGAAGGCAACCGCACCGCCGCGGGACGCCTCGTAAGGGATCTGACGATCCCCGAGCCCGTGCTCATCGCGCTCGTTCGTCGGGCGGCTCGTACGTTCGTGCCGCGCTGGGACACGCGACTCGACGAGGGAGACGTGCTCGTCCTACTGAGCACCGAGGGTGAGCGGGAGACCCTGGAAGAGCTTGCCCAGCACCTAGGATCGCCGGGCTGACGGTGCCCTCAACGCTTCGCGACCATCTGGATCTCCACCCCGCCCCAGCCCATGAGCCGTGCGCCGACCGTCGTGCCTCTCGGCGCGCCCGGGGGTAGCGTTTCGTGGACGATCCGCAGAACGGCGTCGGCGTCCCGAACGTCGCCCACGAACACCCAGACGTCCTCGACGTCGGACAGCGTGAGCTCGGCGGCGCTCAAAGTCGCCGAGAGCCTGTCGAGGGCGTTCCGCGTTTGCGCCTCGATGTCGGGGCCGCGTCCGACCACACCCGCGAGGTACAGCCGGCCACCGGCGAAGATCGCCGGCGAGTAGGGGAACGGGTTTCGCTGCGCCCCCTCGGGCTCGACCACGCGGCGGTCTGCCGATGCATCTGCGATGCACTGGATCTCTACCTGGAACACCGGATTCATGAGGCCCGAGCGAACGGTGGCACGAGCCGGTGGGTCGCCGGGGCGGACCGACTCGGCATAGGCCGCGTTCATCGCCCCGAAGCGCCGCGGATCGTCGAGGAACGCGCGGCAGCTCACCAAATCCCCGCTGTCCATTCCCGCCGCTTCGAGCACCAAGCCGATGTTACCGAAGACGCGGCGCGTCTGCGTCGCCACGTTTCCCTCGACGGGCTGGTACGTTTGCGGGCTCCGGCTGGTGGCGCCGGCCATGAACAGCATGCTTCCGACCTTGATGCCCCACGAGTAAGGCAAGGCCGGAGAAAGCATCCCCTGGGGAGTGACGACCTCCTTCTCGGCCCCGGTCGCGACGACCGATATCCGGACGAGCGCGGCGGGGTCGACCAGGTCTGCCTGCACGGTGGCGCGGGTCGGGGGATCGGTGTCGAAGTACTCGCGATAGATCGCGTTCAAGGGCTGGAAGTTGCGGGCGTCGCTGAGAAACACGTTGGACACGACGACGTCCCGGTAGGTCAGCCCTCGACCTTCCAGCTCCGCTCCGAGCCGTTCGAGCATGAGCCGTGTCTGGGCCTCCACGGTTGGCGTCGATCCGTCGCCGGCCACGCCCGTCACGTCCGACACGTAGACGAGTTCCGGCGCCTGCGCGCACACCGGGGACGCCATGAGGACGCACAGGCCGAGCGCCACGATCACGCGGGCATTGTTCGCTTCGATGCATGCCATGTCCGAGCCCCTGGAAATGCTGGTCGTCGACGTCCCCGAATGCGCTCGCTCGCGCAGCGCCGAAGATGCGGCCATGATGAGAGAGGCGCGAGCCGGCATGTCTGGAAAACCGTTACCCGCACACGTGCGGCGGGGAGCCGTCACACCCTTCGACGAGTGGAGCCATGTGCCGCAACATAAGACCGCTATTCAACTTCGAGCCGCCTGCGACGCACAATGAGATCAGAGCGTCCGCCCTTCAGTTCGTGCGCAAGGTGAGCGGCTTCAACAAGCCTTCGCAGGCGAACCGAACGGCATTCGACCGCGCGGTGGACGAGGTCGCCGAAGCCACGCGTCGTCTCGTCGGCGCTCGAAACGAGCGGTACGCCGCGCGACCGCGAGGCGGAAGCCCGCAAGACCCGTGCGCGCGCCGCGGAGCGTTTCGGAACAGCGCTCACGGGAGGCTACGCGTGGTACTTGCCCGCTCGGCGGAGCGCTACATCGCCAGGTTGTCCCTCGGCAGCAGCTTGATGGCCCATAGCCCGCTGGTGTTGTCCGAGAAGTAGATGTTGCCCTTGAAGGGAATGACCGACCAGGCCCCGGGGGCGTTGGCGATCCAGCCGAGCGGGTCGTGCGCCTTGAAGACGGCGATCTCACGGCCCTGCGTGTAGAGGTTGCCCATCAGATCGCCCGACACGTCGACCATGCGCGCACCACCCTCGTAGTACGCTTGGTACAGAACGTCGTCCTCGACCCAGATGTTGTGCGTCCCGAACTCGGGCACTTCGTATCGCGCGACCATCTCCGGCCGCTCCGGGTCGCTGAAGTCGACGATCTGGATGTAGCCGGACGTCGCGCGCGGATATCCGCCCCTGCCGGTTTCCGGATCATACGGCTGCCGGAAGTCGGGGCCCGCACCCTCCCAGGCGAGGCCACGCCGGTTCGTGATCTCGTCCCCCACGAAGAGATAGAAGGTCCCCGTCGCCTCCTGCAGATAGGGGAATACGGCGTGTGTCTCGCCGGTCGGAAGCGGGAAGGAGGTTACGAATACCGGGTTCTCGATCGACCCGCCCCAGCGGCCGTTGCCGACGTCCACGACCACGACGCCCGTCTCCCACTCCGCGGAATAGACCAGGCCGTCGTGGACCCAGAGGTCGTGGATTCGGCTGTCCGGGTGGTCGTACTCGCTGACGTACCTCGGGTTCGAGAGGTCGCCCATGTCCAGAATGATGTATTTGAGGCCACCTGAGAGCGCGAAGAGATGGTCGTTGGTGGCGAAGACGTTGTGGACGCCGCCGGTGAGGTCCCGATCGTACGTGGACGCGATGGTCGGGTGGGCCGGGTCTTGGAGGTCTAGGATGACCACTCCGTTGCGCCGGTTGGAGGCACCTTCGCGGGAGATGACGCCGTAACGACCGTTCGGGGAGACCTTGACGTCGTTGACCGACCGGGCGTCGACCATGACCGAGTCCGTCTTGAAGATGTTCGACGGGTCGGTGATGTCCCAGATGTAGGCGTGGCTCATCCCCTGCCGCGAGCCGGTCATTGCATAGTCGCGGCCGTCCATTCCCTCGAATGGCCAGACGTCGCTCGTGTAGTGGCTCGAAACCGATCCGTGCCCGAGCACCTGGACTCGCTGCACGACGTCGCGCTGGCTCACCTCGAAGGAGCGCTCTGTGCGGAGCGGCCCCGCGGACACGACGACGGTGTGGAGGCCCGGCACGTCGGCCACGAACCGGTTGCCGCCGAGGTAGCCCGTGGCGGGCGGAGCCACGACGCCGTCCGCGGGCTCGTAGCGATGAGACCACGCCACCGGGAGGTCCTCGATCACCGAGCCCTCTTCGTCGTACGCCGTGGCCGTGAACGTCTGCACGTCACCCGTGCGGATATCGTCGGCACCTCCGGTGAGCTCCAGACGCGCGGCGGGAAACGCGTCGACCTGGTAGGTGATGGCCGCGCCGACCCCTTCGGCGCGCGCCCGGATGGTCACAGCGCCCGTGGAAACCGCGCGGACCTGACCCCAGCGGTCCACGGTGGCAACGTCCGGATCGGAGCTGGACCAGCCGAACGCGGCGCCAGGGCGCTCCGAGCCGTCGGCATGGATCGCGGCGGCGTCGTGGCGGAGCGTGGTTCCGGTGTAGAGCCTGCCGGGACCCACTGCGATCTCCACCCGGCTGATTGGTGGCCATGTAACGGTGATCGGGACCGTCACGGACGCCGGATCGCCCCCCTCGGGCGCACCGACTGCGGTGGCTACCAGCTGGTACGTTCCGGCGGCGACCCCGCGCACGGTGCCGTTCTCGACCCAGCTGCTGACGTCGACCCCGGACCGGGGCACCCCGAGCCGTACGGCCGCCGCGATCGCTTCGCCGCTCGCGTCGAACGCGGTAATCCGGAGCGCGACCGCCTGGCCTGCCGTGATTGCCAGGCTCGCTGGCTGTGCGCGCAGCTGGACGGGAGTTGGGCCGGCGTTCTGAGCTGGGGCGGGTGCGGCAGTGATCGCCAGGACGAAAGAGATTCCAGCGAGGGTCTGCAGACGAGGGGGGGTCATCGGACGCTCCTTTGTGGTGTCGTGGCGGGAAGTATAGAAGTGGTGGGAACGAGGAGCCACCAAGCGAGCGCCTCAGCACGGATCGCGGTCTGCGTTCTCGCTACTCGTGGGCGGGTTCCGTGCCCTTCCGCTGCACCGGATGAGCTTCTTGCCGGCCGGCTCGGGCCGCTCTACTCTGGTGCCTCGGCAGCCGCGCAGGGCCGCCGTCACCCACCATCATGGACCCGAGGACTCCCATGCCTGCTCGGACGCTTACGTCCGCCTTCTTTTCGCTCGCGCTGGTCTTCGGTTTCGGCGGCCCCGCTTCCGCCCAGATGGCGCCAGAGTATGGACCCCCGAACGGCACCCTCGTCGTCGCCGGGGGCGGTAACCTCGACGACACCGGGATCTTCGAGCGCTTCATCGAGCTCGGGGGTGGAGCCGAGCAAGGGCGCTTCGTGATCGTGCCCACGGCGGGAGGTAACCTGGACGGTGAGGGGAACGTGCGGGTGTTCGACGAGGACGAGGTGCTGCGATCGTGGCGGGAGAGGGGTTTACGAAACTTCGAGATGCTCCACACGCACGACCCGACCTTGGCCGACGGCGAAGCGTTCGCCCGACCCCTGACAGAGGCCACAGCAGTCTGGTTCAACGGTGGCCGCCAGTGGAACATCGTCGACTCGTACGCGGGAACCCGTACGTACGACGAGTTCCACGGGGTCCTCGCACGGGGCGGCGTCATCGGCGGCTCCTCGGCAGGAGCGTCCATTCAGGGCGAGTACCTCGTGCGTGGGGACACCGAGGGCTTGCAAATCGTCATGACCGACGAACGGGAGCACGAGAAGGGATTCGAGTTTCTGAAGCGTACGGCGATCGATCAGCACGTCAACACACGCAACCGTTGGGACGACATCATCCCGATCGTCGAACTGCGGACCGAGTTGCTCGGGCTGGGGCTGTCAGAAGGTACGGCCATCGTCGTATCCGGAGATTCCTTCGAGGTGATCGGCAAGTGGAAAGTCGCCGTGCACGGCAACACCCGCTCCTACCAGCCATGGGAGGGGCCCTACTTCGTCCTCTCGCCGGGGGACGTCTACGACATGGGGGCGAGGCGCGTGACCCACGTCGGAGACGGAACGGGAGGCGGCTACAGGTAGAGCCACTCACGGCGCGGGACCTCCAGAGGACGTTGTCCACGGCCAGGCTCCCGGTCCGGCGAGGATCTGCGCCACGCTGGTCAGCTTCTGAACAAGAGGTCCGCGGCCGATGCGGTGAACCCTCGAAGCGATTCAGCTCGGCCTCATCAGGGTGGTAGTAAGCCCTCGCCCCTTCATGGTGTGTTACGGAGTTGCTCTGCATGAACGAAGATGATGCGCGGGAGGCCGCATCGACCGGTGCTTCCGGTGCGGGAGCCCCACATGGTGTCCCGTTCAGCGAAGCCCTTCGGGTGTGGGTGAGGGTCGCCGCCTACAGCTTCGGTGGTCCTGCCGGTCAAATCGCCGTCATGCAAAAGATTCTCGTGGATGAGAAGCGCTGGTTCAGCCAGAATCGTTTCCTCCACGCAATGAACTACACGATGCTCCTTCCGGGGCCGGAGGCCCAGCAGCTCGCGACCTACGGGGGCTGGATGCTGCACGGATGGCGCGGGGGGCTGCTGGCCGGGGGGCTGTTCATCCTTCCGGGCTTCGTCTCGATCCTGGCTCTCTCCATCCTCTACGCGGGCTTCAGGGACGTGGCCGTCGTCGCTGCGGTGTTCTTCGGGCTCAAGCCGGCGGTCCTGGCGATCGTGCTGGAGGCCGTGGTCAGGATTGGTCGCAGGGCGTTGAAGAACTGGATCATGTTGGCGATCGCCACCGCCGCCTTCGTGGCGATCTTCGGCTTCGGGGTGAGCTTTCCACTCATCATCGCCACCGCCGCTCTCATCGGATACCTGGGACGGAGCGCCGACGGGGGGCGCTTTCTGGTGATCCGCGCACCATCCGACCCTCAGCCGGATGGATCAGGGAGCGTCTTCGACGATCACCACGAGTCGGGACCGCCGCCGTCCATGCGACGCACGCTCGGGACGGCGGCGCTGTGGCTGGGCATCTGGTTGCTTCCGCTGTTGGTGCTGGCCGCCACGGTCGGTCGAGACAGCATCTTCATGACGGAGGGACTCTTCTTCAGCAAGGTGGCCGTCGTCACCTTCGGAGGCGCGTATGCCGTGCTGGCCTACATCGCGCAGCAGGCGGTCGATGTGTACGCTTGGCTCGCGCCCGGAGAGATGCTCGACGGCCTGGGCATGGCCGAAACGACCCCTGGGCCGCTCATCCAGGTCGTGCAATTCGTGGGCTTCATGGGCGCCTACCGCCACCCCAGTGGCCTCGACCCCTTGGTCGCCGGGCTCGTCGGCTCCGTGGTCACGACCTGGGTGACGTTCGCGCCGTGCTTTTTGTGGATCTTCGTAGGGGCCCCCTACATCGAGTACCTCCGAGGCAGAAGAGCTTTGACCGCGGCTCTTTCGGGGATCACCGCCGCCGTGGTAGGGGTCGTCCTGAATCTCGCGCTCTGGTTCGCCATCCACACTTTGTTTCGCGAGACCCGTGTCGTCGGAGCTCCCTTCGACATGACCGTGCCGGTTTGGGCGACGGTCGACCTGGCCGCGGTGGGCATCGGCGCCGCGGCGTTCTTAGCCCTCTTCGCATTCCGGTGGGGAATCTTCGGCACGCTCGGTGTCGGCGCTGCGCTCGGAATCGCTTATTCGATGATCGCGGGCATGTGACGACGCTGCGCCCGCAGGCCGGGAGTTCTGTGCCCATGATCGCCCGTGATTCCGAAGTGCCATCCGTGCTTCATCTCCTCCGACGGCTCCCGCTTCCAGGAAGCCGCTGCCGACGCATCGATGGGAGAGGGTAACGGAGGTCCCGTCACGCCCCGTCGCCGCCCAGCCCCTCCAGCTCTCTCTCCACGCTCTCCCACTCCGCGATGAGCCCCTCGGTCTCCGATTGCAGCCGCGCCCGCTCGGCTTCGAGGGCGCGCATGGCCTCCGGGTCGGTCCGCCCATAGAAGGCCGGTTCGGAGAATGCTGCGTCGATCTCGCGCAGACGCGCCTCCGTCTGCTCCACGGCCGACGTCACCTCGCGGAGTCGGCTCTTCAACCGTCTGGGTCTCGCAGGATCGTAGGGCCGCGTGCGAGGCGGCTCACGGTCTCTTGCCTCGCTGTGCTTGTCACGCCTCGCCTGCCGTTTCTTCTCGCGCGCCTCCAGCACCACCGCGTCCGCGTCGAGGTGGTCGTCTCCACACGCGTGCACGTACTCCTCGTACGTACCCTGGTAATCGCGCACGCCGTTGCGTGAGATCTCCAGGACACGCGTGGCGAGCTTGCCCACGAACCAGCGGTCGTGGGAGACGAAGATCAACGTGCCCGGGTACCGCTTCAGCCCTGTCACCAGCGCCTCGATCGCCTCGAGGTCGAGGTGGTTCGTGGGCTCGTCCAGTGCCAGCACGTTCGGCTGTTGGATCGCGAGCCGACAGAAAACCAGTCGAGCGGCCTCGCCTCCCGAGAGCGAGCCCAACCTCTTGTCAGCCTCCTCGCCGGAAAACAGCAGCAGGCCCATGCGGCTTCGGACGAACCCGATGTCGCGGCCCGGGCACGCGTCCCAGATCCAGTCCACCGCCGTGCGGTCGGGAGCGTCCAGCTGCTCTTCGTGATCTTGGGCGAAGTAGCCTGGGTGGGTCTCGTAACCCCAACTCACCGACCCCAAGTCGGGCGCGAGCTCGCCCACCGCGATCTTGAGCAGCGTGGACTTCCCGATGCCGTTCGGGCCCAGGATGGCGACGCGGTCCCCTCGCCGCACCTCGAGGTGCACGCCGTGGAGCACCTCGTTGTCTGCGAAGGCCTTGTGGATGTCGCGGAGCGTGAGCACGTCTCGCCCGCTCGGGCGGGTCTGTTCGAAGGCGAACTTGGGATGACGCCGCGAGCTCGCGGGGAGCTCCTCGAGCGACTCGGCTTTCTTCTCGATGAGCCGGAGCTTGCTCTGCGCCTGCCGTGCTTTGCTCGCTTTGGCCCGGAAGCGATCGACGAACTTGCGGTGATGCGCGATCTCGCGCTCCCTGCCCTCGATCTCCTTGGCGCGCCGCTCGCGCTCCATTCGCTTGGCAACGGCGAAGGCGCTGTAGTCGCCTGAGTACGAGAGGACCGTCCGGTAGTCGACGTCCAGAATCTGGGTGGCCACGTTGTCGAGGAAGCGGTGGTCGTGCGAGATGACCACGACGGGACCCGGAAACTCCGTAAGAAACTTCTCGAGCCAGCGTATGGAGAGGATGTCGAGGTGGTTCGTCGGCTCGTCCAGCAACAGGACGTCGGGCGTGGCCGCGAGCACCTGGGCCAGCAATACGCGAAGCTTGAACCCTCCGGAGAGCGTCGAGAGGGGCCGGTCGTGTACCTCGGCAGGAAGTCCCAGGCCCTCCAGTATGGCCGCCGCGCGAGCCTCGGCCGCATACCCGTCGTGGTGCTGCACGATCTCCTCCAGTGTGGAGAACCGCGCTGCGTCGAACGCCTCCTCGGCGCCGGCCAACAGCTCCGCCTTCTCCGCCATCGCGTCCCACAGCTCGCGGTTGCCCATGAGGGCGACGCCCAGGATGGGCTGGTCGTCATAGGAGAAGGCGTCCTGCTCGAGAATGCCCAGGGTGAGGTCCTTCGGGATCGACACCATGCCTTCGCTGGGCTCCACGATACCGCCAAGGATGCCCATTAGAGTCGTCTTCCCCGAGCCGTTTGCGCCGACCAGCCCGTAGCGCTCGCCCGCGTCGAGCTGGAGGGTCACGCTCTCGAAGAGCGTACGATCCGCGAACGACTTCGAGAGGCCTGCCACCGAGATCATTGAGGGATCGCGTCAGGCGCCCGCGGCGGCTTCAGGCGAGTGGGCCGCTACCCGCACTGCCAGGAGCAGGGCGCTCACCATCATGAATACCGCCCCCGCCATCGCGGGAATGGAAATAAAGCCGAACACCGCCACGTACCGCATTGTGCAGGGCACGCCCGTGGTGCACGGGACGATCTCCAGGCTCGGTTGATACTGCAGGGCGACGTGGTAGGCGGACACGGAGAGTCCGATCAGCGAGAGCGGAAGCGCGTAGCGCCACACTCCGGGATCACCGCGGAGCACACCCACCCCGAGGACGAGCAGCAGCGGATACATGGCGATCCGCTGGTACCAGCACAGCAGGCAAGGGATGAACCCCATTACTTCGGAGAAGTACAGGCTGCCCGCGGTGGCGAGCAGCACAGCGACCCAAGCCCAACCGATGGGATGCCGCTCCCGGTCCGAGAAGGTGGCTCGCAGCCAGGCACGCCCAGCGGGCCGCACCAGGGCGAAGACGAGCACGATGGCCACCGCGACCGCGACGATCGCGAGGACTCCCAGCGTTCGGGCCACTGCCGCGTAGAAGATCAAGTGCACTCCGAATAGGGGTGGGTCTCGAATCCCATCGAATATGTATCAACCCAGGCGGACCGAGCAGCTCGGCTCATGTCCGCCCTGCGCATCAGCTTCGCGATGGGCCGCGACGCGTTCTTCCTCAGAAGCGGTCTCCTCGAGCCGGCACTCGATCGTGTCGAGCGCTGGGGCGCACCGGCCGAGGAGCGTGCGACGGCCATCGTGTGAGCGCTCGAGATGAGCCGCCGTCAGCGCGGGACGAAGCGCACCTCGTACATGATCGGCCACAGCTTCCCGGTCAGGTAGAACATGTCCCGCTCGGGGTCGTGGGCGATCCCGTTCAGCACCGCGCCATCGTTGGCCGGCCGCCGGTCGGCGAGTAGGGCTGAGGCGTCGATGTCGTCGAGGACTTCACCGGTTGCCTTGTCGATGCGCACGATGCGGTCCGTTAGAAACACGTTGGCGTACACGTCGTCGCCGACGCACTCCAGCTCGTTGAGCTGGCGAAGGGGGACGCCGTCGAGGCTGACCTGGCGTGCTCCGACGACCGAAAAGGTCACTGGATCCCGCCGGTAGAGTGTCGCGCTGCCGTCGGTGTTGTAGAGCCACTCACCATCGAAGCACAGCCCCCAGCCCTGGCTGTCGTAGCTCAACGTGTCCCGCACCTCCAACGTCTCGAGGTCGTAGACGTACGCCAGGTCGGCCATCCAGGTGATTTGGATGAGACGCTCTCCGACCAGCGCGAGGCCCTCCCCGAACTGGTCGGCGGCGAGATCGACGCTGCGAAGCACCTCACCGGTTTCTGGATCCACCTCACGGAGCGCGGAGCTACCGTATCCGCCCAGGCTCTCGTAGAAGAGTCCGTCGTGCAGGAGAAGCCCCTGGGTGGACGCGAGCGTATCATGCGGGAGCTCACGCAGGACTTCTGGGACCATGCGTCGCGCGCCCGCGGGCTTCTGGCAAGCGATGGGAGCCACGAGGAGGACTCCGAGCGCGAGCTGCACGAGCCGGGAAGGTTGTCCATTCACTGCGTCGAGCCCCATAGCCAGGACGAGGAGATTTCCAGTGTGAAGCGCGAGGCCGACGAGGGTGCCGGTCCCGGCTGTAGGCACTTTATTGGGGAGAGGGCTGCCAGGGCCAGCGCCCGACGGGAGGCGCGGGCGTCCCTGGGGGTTGGAGATCCGGCCTACCCATTCCCACGCGGCGTTGCTCGCCAGCGGGCTCGCGCCCGATCTTTACGGGGGGTCTGCTCCACTCTTTACGCGGGGATACGAGTGAAGACAGTGCGTGTAATTCGCAGGTCGATCTTCGTTGCGGCCTCGGCATCCGTCATGCTCGGGGCTCCGTCCACCGCCCAGCAGCGCGAGGAGATCCTTTCCTACGACGTGGTCGTCGACGTTCAACCCGAAGGCGCCTTCGTCGTCACCGAGGAGATCACCGTTCGCGCGCTAGGACAGGAGATCAGACGAGGCATCTACCGCGATTTCCCAACGCGCTTTCCGAGACCCGGCGGCTGGGGGAGCATCATCGCGCCGTTCGAGGTGCTGTCTGTCAGCCGTGGCGGGGAGCCGGAGCCCCACGAGGTGCTGAGCATCGGAGGGCCGGCCGGTCGGGGCGGCCTCCGGGTCCGCATCGGCAGTCCGAACGTTTTCCTCCCGAGCGGCGTTCACCGGTACGAGCTCGTGTACCGGACCGAGCGGTGGATGATCTACGAGGACGACGTAGATCGGCTCTACTGGAACGTCACCGGGAACGGGTGGGGGTTCCCGATGGAGTCGGTATCCGCCCGCGTCATTCTGCCTGGCTCGGTCCGGCAGGGTGCCCTCGAGCTCGAAGGCTGGACCGGGCCCGAGGGCTCCACCGTGTCCGACCTCAGCGCGCGCGTCGACCCCGCGAGCGGAGCGGTCGTCTACGAGGTCTCCCGGCCGCTCGCGCCGAGGGAAGGACTGACCATCCGTGTCTCGTTCCCCAAGGGCGTGGTCCTTCCGCCGACGTCCGAGCAGCGAGCTGAGTGGTTCCGTCTGGACTGGCTTCCCTGGGTGGACGCGGGCCTCGTCGTGCTCGTCGTTCTGGGGCTATACCTGCTCATGTGGGTCCGGGTGGGTCGGGACCCGCCCCGACGCCCTCTCGTCGTTCAGTACGAGCCGCCGGAGGGGTTCTCAGCCGCCGCGTTGGGCTTCCTGCAGGAACGCGGCTATGCCACGGAGCTTCTCGCGGCTGCGCTGGTGAGTCTCGCCGTCAAGGGTGCGATCCACATCGAGAGGGACGGAAAAGAGTGGATCCTACGCAGCACGGGCGCGCAGGCGGAGAATCTTTCGAAGGAGGAGCGAAGTCTCCTGAAGGATCTTCTCGGGACGAAGGAGACCCTGAAGCTGAGCGGCTCCTCCAACAGCACACTGCGCAAGGGTGTGTCTGAACTCAAGCGTAGGCTTCGGGCGGCCCTCGAGAGGCACTACTTCATCAACAATCGCGGCTGGTTCCTGGCCGGCCTCGTGGTGACCCTCGTGGGGTTCACCGCCCTGGCGTGGCGCGCCCGGTTCGGAATCGAGCCGGAGGGGTGGTTCCTTGGCATCTGGCTGTCGTTTGGGTCCATTGGCGTTGCGACGCTGGTCTACCGAGTAGCCTTCCTGTGGTCACAGGCGCTCAGAGGAGAGGCCTTGGCATGGATCGGAGCGATCATGCTCAGCCTCTTCGCCCTCCCGTTCGTGGGCGCGGAGATCGTTGTTGGGTACCTCCTTTTTCAGAGCGCACCCCGACACCTGCTCGCGGCAGCCGTCTTGCTCGGCGGGGTGAACGTCCTGTTCTATCATCTGCTGGAGCGCCCGACCTTGAAAGGCAGGGGCGTCCTTGACCACCTGGAGGGGTTCCGGGAGTTCCTCTCCACCACCGACCAGGATCGACTGGACCGGCTCCAGCCACCGGATCGCCCCCTCGAGCTTTTCGAGCGCTTCCTGCCGCACGCGATCGCCCTCGGTGTGGCGAATCGGTGGGCCGAGCGCTTCCAGGACGTGCTCACGCCCGCGGCCATGGCCGCCTCGTCGGCAACCGGCCCCCCGGTGAGCTGGTACAGCGGAGGCACGGACGGCTTCGACGCGCCGGGGCTGGCCTCCGCGCTGGGCAGCTCGTTCTCCTCCTCCCTGTCGTCATCGTCCGCCGCGCCGAGCAGCGGTGGTAGCGGAGGCGGCGGATTCAGCGGCGGGTCTTCGGGAGGAGGCGGCGGAGGGGGCGGGGGAGGGGGCTGGTAGGCTCCAGCGCCC
Organism: Longimicrobiales bacterium; assembly: GCA_965249195.1. Lineage (GTDB taxonomy): Bacteria > Gemmatimonadota > Gemmatimonadetes > Longimicrobiales > Gaopeijiaceae > CBDFLM01. The sequence continues at coordinate 371,376 of CBDFLM010000013.1, read as the reverse complement.
CCCCCCTCATTTAGATCACCGTTTGGAAGTCCGCACCCAGAAGGTCTTGCCGCGGTTGAAGATGTTCACCGACGCGGTGAGTCGGACCGTCGCTCCGGCCGGCAGCGCCTCGTCGAGCGTGCACCACAGGTCCACCGTGATTTGGCCGCTGAAGACAAACTGGGCTGCGGGATCGAAGCTGCAGGTGGCGGCGGCTTCGAGCCACTGGTTCGTGCCTCCCTTTCCCTTCGGTGTCCGGTATTGGACCAGGATCTCCAGGTTGGTGACGCCGATGTGGGGCACGCTGCCGCTGCTGGCGTCCTGGATCACGAAGCTGCCGTGGATCTCCTCACCGTCGAGGTCGAAGTCGAGGTCGAAGAGCTCAAGGCTGGGTCGATTCGTGACGAACCCGAAGTAGTGGCTCGGGTCCTGGTCTTCGACCGTGGTGCCGTTGCCCAGGTCGTCGGTGAAGTCCACCGACACCGAGCCTGTGTTGGCGTACTGCCCCAGCTCGACGGTGCCGGCGGCGGTGCAGGTCATGGACGCGCCCGGCGCGAGGTCGCTGGCCGGGCAGGAGACCGTGACCCCCTGGTCGTCGACGACCGCGATGCCGCTGAGAGCGACGTTCCCGTCGTTGGTGACCTCGTACGACCACGACACCGGATCGCCCTCGAGGGCGAACACGCCGGGCGGATCGTCCGCGTCCTCTCCGTTGGTGGCCTTCTCGATGTCGATGGAGGGGGCCGCGCCGAAGTAGTGGCTGGGGTCGGTGTCCGACACGTCGTCCAGCCCTCCCGGAGGTGTCCCTGTCGCGGTACCGACGTTGTCGTACTGCCCCACTCCCGTCGTGCCGCTGCCCGTGCAGGTCATGCTCTCGCCGGGGTCCAGCTCGCTCTCGGGGCAGGATACGCTCACGCCCTCGTCATCGCTCACCGCGATCCCGGTGAGTGTCACGTTTCCGGTGTTCTCGACCTCGTACGTCCACCCCACGCTCTGGCCCGCCAGAATGGTGGGCCCCGGAGCGGCGTCCGCGTCCTGGCCCTCGGTGGACTTCTCGATGTCGATTCCCGGGTCAGCCCCGAAGTAATGGCTCGGGTCGATGTCATCCACCGTGGTCTGGGCCGGAGACGTGCCGCTCGCCGTCGCCTCGTTCTCGTACTGTCCGGAGGCCGCCGTTCCGCTCGCGTTGCAGGTCATCGACTCGCCGACGGCGAGCGTGGTCTGCGGACACGACGCGGCGCCCTCGATATCGTCGCTGACCCCTACGCTGCTCAGCGCGACGTCACCCGTGTTGGTGACGACGTACGTCCAGCTCACCGTCTCGCCTACCAGCACGTACGGTCCCGGCGCAGCGTCGGCGTCCTGGCCCTCGGTCGCCTTCTCGACGTCGATAGCCGGGTTCTCTGGCTGCTGCTCGGGCTCGTGGTGCACGATTAGCTCCACAGCGTCCAGGTCCACCGTGTTCGCATTTTGTGTGAGGCGAAAGCCCACGGTCCCGGCGTTGAAGTCGGCCGTTGTGAGGGTCGTCCCCCACAGGTCCGCCGCCCCACCGGCGCTCACCCATGCGGTGTTGCTGCAGAACGATTGGGCGCTCACCGAGGCCACGGTCTTCGAATTGCCGGTGAGCGAGCCGTCGTCGGTCAACTGTACCGTATTGCTCCCCGACGCACTGAGGTAGTTGACGCGAACCTCGATGCCCGTGACCACGTCACCCCCCGGGATGCTGAACCCGGCGAAGGTGAACTCGGCCCAGGACCCGGTAGGCGTCGAGGCGCCCGTGCATAAGTCGTTGGGTGCCCCGAGCGGGTTTGTGTTGGGCGGGAACGGTGTCCAGTCCGCGTTGTTGTTCACTGACCAGCCGGAGCCGAACAGCGCGGTGGTCGCGGCGATCGTGACGCTCGCGGGCTGCCCCGCGACCGTCGGACCGGACCGCGGGCCGAGCTCGGCAGGCGAGTCCACCCGGGTGAGTGTCCCGCTCTCGCTGGAGCAGCCGAAGACGACCGCCAGCGCCATCAGACTCGGGGCCGCTGTCCGCCGCAGTGTTCTCATTTCAAGCCTCCATGGCGTTCTCGGAAGACGCACCGGAAAGGGCGTGTCCCTCCAGATCGAGGGGCCCTCACGATAGATGGCTCGCCCGGGCGCGGTAACGACCGGGCGATCACGAGGTCTCAGTTGTTACATCCGCCTACGTCACTACGCACGTTTCGGATACGCCATCCTACGTAGGGTGGCCGTCGAGTCCGTGTCACAACTTGGTGCAGGACCCGGACGGCCGAACGCCGGGTCCGTCCGCCATCCTGGAGGGCTCGATCCATGTGGGAGCTGCTGGCAGGCCTCTTCGTTGGGACGCTCATCAGTGGGCTCGTTCCCATCGTCAACGCGGAGCTGCTCGTCGTGGCCGCCGCCGCCGTCGTGCCGGGGATCGGCGTTCCGTTGGTGGCCGTCGTTTCGACGCTCGGCCAGATGGTCACGAAGACAGCCCTGTTCGGGCTCGCGCGGTGGGCCCCTTCCCGACTTCCCGACCGAGCTCGGGCCACTCTGGAGCGCGCTTCGCGAGCGGTCTCCGCCCGTGGGGGCGCCGCGAGCTCGCTGGTCCTCACAAGCGCGGCGGTGGGATTTCCCCCGTTCTACGGCGTGAGCCTCGCCTGCGGTGCGCTCGGCATGCGGACCGGGTCGTTCGTCCTGAGTGGTGGGGTCGGACGGCTCGTGCGGTTCGGCGCGCTGGCGTGGGCAGGGAGCCAGCTCGGAAGCGAAGGAATGGAACTGGTGACCGCTGGGCTGGTGCCCGCGGTCAAGCCGTGAGGGTGCAGCCATGAAGACCGAGATACTGATCGACGCGCACGAGTTCTGGGCCAGGCTCGAGGAGGATCTGCGGACGGCGACCGAGAGCGCCTTCGTGCAGACCTTCACGTTCGAGGGCGATCGGGTGGGCACGGCCCTCGGGCGCGCCATGGAAGCCTGCCCGGCTGCGGACCGCCGGCTCCTGGTCGACGGGTACACGCTGCTCTATCACAACGACCGACTCATCCCGGGACCGGCGTGGCTGGAGCGGCCCTTTCGCCGGGAGGTCCTGCTGACCCACCGCTGGGTCGGTCGTCTGCGACGCGGCAGCGCGGGCGTACGGTTCGGAAACCCCATTGGGCCATCTCCTCTCCAGCTGGTGCGGAGGAATCACAAGAAGCTCATCGTCGTCGACGAGCGCGTGAGCTACCTCGGCGGGATCAACTTCTCGGACCACAACTTCGCGTGGCACGACATGATGCTGCGCGTCGAGGACGCCGATCTCGGGCGCCTGCTGGCGAACGACTTTCGCTATTCGTGGCGTGGGCGATCCATCGCGTTCGATTGCACGGTGGGGGGGATTCGCATGATCTCGCTCAACGGGCGCGACAACGCACGCCGGGTGAAACCGGTGCTGGACGCGATCGGCGCTGCCCGCTCGCGGATCGACGCCGTGAGCGCGTACCTGTCGCCTCCCTTCACCGACCACCTGGCAGCAGCCCGCAGACGGGGCGTCCGCGTCCGCGTGCTCACGCCGTCGCAGAACAACAAGTCGAACCTGGCCCGGCACGTCTTGCAGGCGGCGCACAGACACGGCTTCGAGGTCAGGCGTGTCCCGGGCATGAGTCATATGAAGGCGATGCTGATCGACGACGAGATGCTCGTGGCCGGCTCGTGCAACTTCGACTTCATGAGTTACCACATATTGGAGGAGCTCATACTGATGACCCGAGAGCGAGCCGTCGTCGACGAGTTCCGGACTCGAGTCTGGGAGCCCGATCTCTCGCGAGCTGTTTCGATGGTCCCGATCGCCAGCGTGGGTACGCGGCTGGGCCATGCCGCCGTCCGCGCCGGTGCGGTTGTCGCGGCTGCTCTTGCTCTGAAAGGAAGGGTATCGTCATGAAGAGCCTGAACAGGTTCACGCTGGGGCTGGCAGGCGCGATTCTCGCGAGCCCTCTCCTTATCTCGGCCCAATCCCCCCGCGAGACGCCCCGAGCCCGGCCCGCGTGGATCACCCAAGGAGTCCCCGACACCGTCTGGCTCCTCGTCGAGGCATCTGTCGACGAGGAGGACGACGACCGTATGAAGGACCTCCTGAAGGAGGCGGAAGTCCACGCGCGTGCAGCCGTCGCCGACGGCGGGGACGACGTCGGGAGGCGCTTCGCTCTCGCGGTGGTCCTCGGCTTGCGGGCCAACTTCGAGGGGGGGGCGCACCAAGGTCCGGGCCGCCTCGGAGCTCCACGGAGAGCTGGGCAGGATCCTCGAGCTGGAGCCCGACCACGCGCGTGCCCGGCACATGCTGGGTCGGCTCCACGCCGGGGTGCTCCGCATGGGACGGGTCACGCGCCGGATCGCGACCAACCTCCTCGGCGGCGGCGAGCTCGGCAAGGCGACCTGGGAGGAGGCGGAGCAGCACCTCGCCTTCGCGGAGGAGCGCGTGCCCGAGTTGGCTGACCACCATCTTCAGCTCGCAAACCTGTTCCGGGATACCGATCGTCCCGAGCAAGCGCTGGAGGAGGTCGAGCACGTGATCGCGCTTCCAGCCCGTTCGTATCTGGAGGAGCGCGTCCTGAACGAGGCGCTCGACCTCGGCGAGACGCTGAGAGAGGAACTCGAGTCGGAGGTCCGCCCGCTTTCACGGTGAAGGGTCGGGTGTGGGCGCCTCCGGTGCGGCGCCCTGACGCGTGACGATCCGATGCGGCACCCCCGGGGGACGCTGACCCGGCTTGTCTGCCGAGTTCGGGGGGCTCAATGTGGGGGGAGTGCTCCACTCCAACCGCGGAGGCCCACATGCCCCATTCACGCCGACGTTTTCTAGGACGAACCGCGGGCGCGGTTGTCGGGACCATGGCGCTCCCGCCTGGCGTCCGCGCGGCCTCGTCCCGCTGGAGTGAGCGCAGCCTCACGGGCCTCGACGATCTCAGTCGGGCGTTGCGGTTCTGGACCCAGCAGGACGAAGCGTACTGGCGCCTGGTCCGTGACCAGTTTCCCGTGCGCGAGGACTTGGTCCTGATGAACGCCGCAAACCTGTGTCCCTCGCCGCGAACCGTCCAGGAGCGGGTGTTCGAGCTCACCCGCGACGTGGATGCCGACGCGTCGTTCCAGAACCGTAGCAAGTTCGGCGCCCTCGCGCAGGCGTCGAGGGAAGCGCTCGCCAGGTTGATGGACGCCGGCGCCGACGAGATCGCCATCGTGCGCAACACCAGCTCCGCGAACGCGACGGTGGTGAACGCTCTGGACCTGGGTCCCGGTGATGAGGTCGTGCTGTGGGACCAGAACCACCCCACCAACAACCTCGCCTGGGACGTGAGAGCCCAGCGCCTCGGCTTCACGCTTCGGCGGGTGTCGACCTCGCCTACTCCGGCCGGTGCCCAGGAGCTCCTCGCCCCGTTCGCGGACGCCATCACGGGCTCGACCCGGGTCGTCTCCTTCAGCCACGTGTCGAACGTGTCCGGGGTCGCGCTCCCGGCACGGGAGCTGTGCGCTCTGGCGCATGAGCGTGGCGCCTTCGCGATGGTGGACGGAGCGCAGACGTTCGGGGCTCTGCGCGTGGACCTCAGCGAAATGGGCTGTGACGCCTACACCGGAAGCGCTCACAAATGGTTCGTCGGCCCCAAGGAAGCCGGCCTTCTGTTCGTCCGCCGCGATCGCCACAGCGAAATGTGGCCGACCCAGGTCGGAGTGGGTTGGGCCGGAGCCATCGAGAACGGCGCCCGAAAATTCGAAGTGCTCGGACAGAGAGACGATGCCGCCGTAGCCGCGGTGGCGACCACCGTCGAATTCCACGAGCTCATCGGCCTGGAGGAGGTCGAGGCGCGCGTGCGTGAGCTGGTGTCCGCGCTGCGGACTCGGCTCACCGAGCGCGTGCCCGGCGTGCATTTCCACACGCCCGCGGACCCGGCGCTCAGCGCAGGTGTGGTGGTCTGCGCGCTCCCGAGCGTTCAGAGCCATCGAGAGGCCTTCGGGCGCCTGTACGAGGACTTTGGGGTCGCGGGCGCGTCGGCCGGTGGCGGATTCAACGGCATCCGACTCTGCCCTCACATCTACAATACGCTCGCGCAGGTGGAGAGGGTCGTGGACGCGCTCGCGGCGCTTTCGTGACCGGCCGTGCGGGCGGCGTTAGAGAGTGGTAACGGCGTCGGGATGGTGGGCCGATCACCCCTCCGACGCGACGGCTTGCGGATTTGGAACGCTCGCGGTGGCGAGAGTGTATCCGGTCGATGTCCAGGTGGGGCCTACGTAATGGCCTCTTCGCCGACGTGTCCGTAGGTGCCCTTCACCGCTGTCGGACGAGCGCGGCCCCGCACGAAGAGGAGACGAGCGCGCGGTTGGAGGTCTGAAGGCCGCGGAGCGCGGGTAGTCCTGAGGGAGCAATTGCGGAACAGGAGGGGCAACGATGGTTGCCAAGTGGTTCATGAGAAGCAGCCTGATCCTCGCTGCGACTCTCGCGACGGGGAGCGTTGCCACTGCCCAGCAGACCGGCGTGCTGAGAGGCACGATCACCTACGGGCACAACGGCGAGGGCGTTCCCGGGATTCGGGTGATGCTGCCCGAGGCGCGGTTTCTGACGACGACGGACGAGCAGGGTCGCTTCCGGATCGAGAGGGTTCCAGCCGGTGAGCACGATCTGACGCTGGACCTCTTCGGTTGCGAGCTGGCGGCACGGACGGTTACGGTGGTCGCCGGCGAGGAACGCACGATGGATTTCGCCATCGGTCCGCCCGTCATCAACCTCGAGGGCTTGGTGGTGACCGGGCTCGCCGCAGGGATGCCCGAAGCCGAGCTTCCCTTCACGGTCGAGCGGTTAGACGCGGAGGAACTGCCTGTAGGTCAAGCTCGTAGCATCGCGGATCTCATCCGAGGGCGGATTCCAGGCGCCAAGATCATTCAGGGTAGTGGACAACCTGGCGCGGAATTCTCGATCCAGTTCCGCGGGCCTACCAGCCTACAGCGCCTTCAGGAACCGCTCATTGTAGTCGATGGGATCCCCTTTCGCGGGGGTCTGAGCACCATCCATCCCATGGACGTCGACCGCATCGAGGTGCTCAAGGGAGCTACGGCCTCCGCCGTCTACGGGTCGCGGGCGCAGGCCGGCGTGATCGAGATCACGACCAAGAGGGGTTTGGCCGGGAACCCGCCGCCGGAGGGGCCCCTGCTGGTGATCGACGGACAGATCACCGAGGAAACGCTGGCCTCGGTGGACCCGGCGACGATCAGCGACATTCGGATGCTACAGGGCGCCGCCGGCGCGGTGCTCTACGGCGCTCAGGGAGAGAGTGGCGTGATCCAGGTCACCACGAAGGAGTGGGCTCTGGCGAATGACGCCGCCGTGTGGCTCCCCCGTTGTGAAAGCGTCGTTTCACGTTGATACCTTCCTTTGGACGCTGGGAGATCTCGATGTCCATAGCGGCTGCACGCGGGCCCGTGCGAAACCCTGATTCGGGGACCCGGGCTTCCGCGCCCGGTCGCGAATCCGTTCAGCGCTTGCTGGCGGTCGGAAGGCGTGCGTTGCCCGCGCTGGCCGCGGGCGTTTTCCTCGCCGGCTGCGGAGGATCTCTGAGCCGGGATACGAGGAGCGGCATCGGTCGCGCGACGCTCACGGACATCGAGCTCAACGTGCCGCAGGTATTGGCCGACCACGGCTACTCGGTCAGTCAGCGGAGGCAGACGGGGAGACGTATCTACTACGAAACGTCTTGGCTCTACAGGGAGCCTTTCGAGGACGAGGCCGACAGGGGTGTGGAGGATGTGCGGACCAGGTTCATCGTCCAGGGGCGAAGAGGGGGGTCGGATTTCTACGACGTCGAGATCAAGGCCGAAAACTTCGTCCGGGGCGTCTCCCCCAGCGCGGAGTGGACGCCCCTCTCGAGTCCCGATTTTCAGGAGCACGTGAGGAGCGTGTCCGATGAGCTCATCATGAATATGAACGCTGGGGTGCGGACCCGCTGACCTGTCGAGGGACGACGAGGCTGCCGAGTCCCGTTCTCATAACGCCGCCGGTCGAGAAAGCTCTCAGGCTTTCTTCCTTCGCCGGTGGGCGCTGAGTGGCCTGTCTCACTTCGCGAGAAGAAACACCGCCGCCACGAAAGCCGCGGCGATGCCGAATCTCGTCAAAGTCATCGAGTTCCCTTGCGGGGCGCCGGGCGGCTGCGTCCACATGAGAATCGCGCCGCAGGTTGACGAGCCGTATTCCGTGGCCGACACTCCGGTGTAGACCTCCAGCGCCCCGAGGTCGCCCACCGCGATCAACTCGTCGATGGCAGCGGGGCCACTCACCTCGAATCCATCGATGACCAGGGTCGGCGAACAGCCCCCCCGCATCCTGACGACCGTTCCGTACAATCCTCTGCGCTCGACCCGAGTGCCAGGGATGGCCCTGAAGAGATCGGATGCTAGAATGGGATGGCGCGCTTCGATCTCCTCCCGGGTCATCGTGTGCCCGAACCCGGAGCGGCGGCGATCGTAGAAGCCGGACGCCTCCAGTCGCGAGGGGCGCTGTAAGGTCACCACGATGGGCTCGAGCTCCAGCGCGACAGGGACCAACTGCGCTCGTAGCTCCACCGTTCCGGAGCCTGACAGCGTCAGCGAATGAGTGACCGGGGCATACCCGAAGGCTTCCAGGAGGAGTTCGTAGGGGCCCTCGCGCAGACCGGAGGTGCGGAAATCACCGATGGAGTCAGTGAGTCCCTCCCACGCGACGTCGTCGGCTCCATCGACCAGAAAACGGATCGACGCCGAGCGTAGAGGGCGTTCCGTGACCAGGTCGAGCACTCGCCCGATGACGACCGTGAGGCTTCCATCTGGATTGGCCGGATCAGCAGGCTCCTGGGTGTGCAGAGCCGCCGGTGGGACGCTCAGGAGAGCGAGGGCGATGATCGGTCGGGCCTTTATGATGAGTTGCCTCCCGGCAGATGCGGTCTCCGTCGCGCACGAACCGAACCGGCCCCGAAAACTCCGACACACCAATCCTGTACGAAAGGGGAGGCGGCGAATCGGAATCCGCGCGCCTCCCCCTCGACCCCGTGAACCAGGGCGAGCGATGATGCCCAGTTGGCGCTACTTCAGCGTCCACCCTGGAGAAGTGTCCACACCTCCCGGCCCACCGAACGTGTACACCGGCAGCTTGAGGGTCTCCAACTCCTCGGCGATCACCGGCATGTGCAGGTGGGTTCCCTCCCGAAGGGTCCCGAAGCCTCGCTGATCGTAGTAGTCGATTCCCCCGCTCTCGAAGAGGAGCTCCAGCTGCTTCTCGTACAACAATGCGTAAAGCAAGCTGCCGCATCCACCGGTGGGCGTCCGGGGCACGCATCGGTCACCGGAAACCCCGTCGACCGTGGCAGGCGGAAGACCGGCCGCAACCCGGCTCGAGTTGATGTAAGGGAGCGCCAACTCCGGCTGGCCGAGCCTGATGTAGGCCTCCGCAATGAGGAACTCCAGCTCCCGCGGCCTCAGCTCCGGTACGAACCCGAAGCTCGTGTCAGAGAGGTCCCGCCACTTGAAGGTCCGATAGAATGTGAGGAAATGGACCCCACGCTGCGCGTCCCCGAACTGTGCGCCTGGAATCTCCATGAGCGTTCCGGAGGCCGTGGGATCGCCGGGAGCGTGAATGCGCCGATCGTCCGTCTCCGCGTAAAACGGCAATTTGTCCCTCGGGCCCGCTGCTTCCCAAGTCTGCCAGCCACCCGACTGGTCCGCACGGCCAACGAAGCGGGTGTTGATGACGTGGGGCCCGTTGTAAGAGTTGTCCCAAACATCTCCCGGCGACTGTTCGATGCCGTAGACGGTCGTCACTCCCTGTTGGGCGAGACTCAGCACCTGGTTCCAGTTCACCGAGGCCCTTTCGGCGGGGGTCCGGGCCACGGTCGTCATGTACCGGGCCTCCCAGGAGTTGATCATCAGGACGAGCTCGTCACTCGGGACGGATTGGCCCATCCACGCCGCGGGGATCGTGAACGCGCTCGCGCCCGCCATCTGTCGGGCCGTCTGCAGGTGGCCTAGCGCTGCTTCCATCACCTCGCCGTACGGACGCAGGTCGGCCGCCTCCACGGCTGCCTCGACATCTACGGTCTCGTCGATGATCCACCCTTGATCGAAGACGTTCGCGAGGTGCGCGTGGTTTAGCCCCTGCACGAGCTTGGCGAACGCCAGGATCCTGGGAGTGTCCCCGCCGAGATCGAGGCCGCCTTCGATCACCTGCACCCCGTCCCGGATCGAAGCGAGCGCTTGATTCAAGTCCATCCACGGGGCCCGCAGCGAACGACCCCATTGGTAGCCTATTTCGTTCGGAAGCGGTATGCGCGGCTGCTGGTTCTGGTCGCCCGCGAAGTGGTTCGCGCCCGAGGACATTAGAACCTCGGCTGCAGTGCTGAGTCCTCGCGGGATGGCGAGCTCGTCGCTGGCTCCGTGCGTCTGCTTCCACCACGACTGGAAGGTACCGGATATGAGCGATTCGACGTCCCCCGCCTCGGAGAGCGCTCGCTCCCTGTCGGGCTCGTTGGGGTTCGCCACTTCCAGCTCGCAACCCGAGGCCACGACCAGGATCATGGCCAAGCCGGCCACGTTTCTCAACAGTCCTGACGCTAGAAATCTCATGTCTAACGCTCCTCATCCACGATCTGCGTTGTCGAGCGTCCTCCCCTGGGGACCCCGCATGGCCCGGCCGGGACACACCCGACGGGAATCGGATGTGCCCCGTCATCGGGCACCGGGGCAGCCTAAACCTGGGTCAGAATACGAGCTCGACGTCGAAGCCTATGCTGCGGTAATTCGGGTAGAAGTACTCGTCGATCCGGCCCACGGCCGCCGAACCTCCAAACGTGGACTTGCCTACCTCCGGATCGTGACCCTGATAACCGGTCCACGTGACCAGGTTGCGACCGGCCAGGTTGATCGTGGCACGATCGAAGCCTGCGCTCTGCAGAACCGTCGGGAGATTGTTCCCTTCGAAGGTGTAGCGCAGGGACAGCTCCCTCAGCTTGATGAAGTCCGCGCGCTCGACGAACCAGTCGTTACGGGTGTTCCGGTTGTACAGAAATGCGGCACCGTAGTACGGGAGCGGCTTCTTGAGCTCGTCGGGCTTGCCCGCCTGGTCGATGGAACCGACGGCGCTCCGGGAGCCCCACTGGCGGGTCTGGTTCATGATATCCGCCCCGAACTCGGCGTCGAAGAGGAGTGTGAACCCGAAATTCCTATACTGCAAGTCCTGGAGGAAGCCGAGGTTCAGGTCCGGCGCGGACGAGCCCAGCAATCTCCGCTCAGGGTCGAAGAGGGTATGCTTGATGGGCATGCCCCAGTCAAGGGTCTGGCCGTCGACGTCCCCGGTGGTGCCCCAGAGCTCCTTGGCGATCCCGTCCCTGTAGCCGTTGCCTTGACCGACGTAGACGAGGAGTCCGTCGTCGTTGACGTCGAACTGGCTGCAGTCCGTCCCGGTCGGCAGGCCCCCGCAGTCCGTGAGCCACTCGAAGCCGTAGAACGATCCGAGCTCCTCACCCTCTCTGACCTGCATCCGCGCGCGAAGGTCTCGTACCTCGAAGGGCGGAACATTGAGCTCCGTGATCTTCTGGCGCGTGCGGTCCATCGTGAGGCGGGCTGTCCAGAGGAGGTCGGGACGCTCGACGAACGCCGCCTCGAGCGTTGCCTCCCACGTGGTGGACTCCACGGTACCAGCGTTCCGCCATTGAGATCTGAAGCCCAGGGCTGAGCTGAGGGGAACCTGAAGGAGCTGATCTTCCACCCTCATGTCGACATAGCTCAGATTCACGCGATACCGCTCGGCGAACATCATGTCGACGCCGTACTCCTGCTCCGTGGCCAGCTCGGGCTTCAGGGCATTGTTTCCGAGGATCTGGGGTACGATGCGCCCCCGGTCGACCGCGTACGTCTGGTACTGGTATGAGAACCCGGGGCGGCCGCCGGCCGTTCCGATCGAGTACCGGGGCCTGAACTCGTTGATGAAGTCGAAAGGCCACCAGTCTTCCTCTGCCAACCTCCAGGCACCGGAGACCCTGTAGTAGGTCTGCCAGCGCTCGGCCGGGCCGAACAGAGAGCTTCCGTCGCGACGGACGAGGAGATCGATGATGTACTTGCTTTTCCAGGTCAGAGCCGTGATGGCGAACAGGCCCTGGGACCGGACGCTCTCCTTGAGGGAACGCGAGTACAAGCCTTCCGTAAGGAGCCCCATTTGAGGAACGCCCTGCACCGAGAAGTGGGCGCCTCCAGCAACGAAGTTGTCCCTGTTCTGCTCCTCCACCAGCCAGCGGAACCGGCTCCGCGTCGTGAGATCTCCGAAGCTGTGGGCGATCGACGCGGTGAGGCTGCCGTTCAGCTCCGTCGAGAGATCCTCGAGCCGGAACATGGCCCCCTCCGACGGAGCACGCGGAAAGGTCTGCTTCCACGGACGCGGCTGGACGTTCACCTCCGACGCATTCGTGCGATCGTAGGAGATGTTCCCCTGGAGCGTCAGCCAGGAAAACGGGGCGTACTGTGCGTCGAGCGCGCCCATGACCCGTAGGCGGTCACGAGTCCAATCCTGGTTCGACAGCGTGTAGAGGGGGTTCTCTCCCCCGCCGATCAGGTCGCCGGTGATCAAGTAGTCACCGTTCTCGTCCTTCGTGAAGAGGTCGATGGTGGCGGGGCGAAAGTGGTCGGTGTCCCGGAAGATCCCCCGGCTGTTGAGTCCGCCGCCGATCCTGGCGGCGGGATCTCGCGGCTCAAATCCCACCACATCCGACAGGTCGCTCAGGCCGTCCCTCTCCATCTGGAAGATCACGTCCTGCTCGCGCTCCGCGACGTACGCGCTTATCGAGAGCTGGAAGGTCTCTCCGATCTGCTGATCGAGGTTCAGCCGGAAGTTCAGCTGCTCGGACCCCGCGTGCTCCAGGAGGGCGCCCTCGTCCCGTGCGAACGCAGCGGACGCGCGGTACTGGGTGCTTCCCTGGTTTCCGGCGGCAGAGAGATACGTGCCATACGCGTCTCCGGCGGAGAAGATCGTCTCCCAGACGTCGCCTCCGTAGAGGTTCGCCGGGACCCGCTGGTCCTGGAACGTCGTCCACGGATCCGAGCCGGACCCGCCGGGCCTGCCGAAGTTGTCGTTCAGAAGTAAGAGGTCGTCCCTGTCCTCTATGTTCTGGTCCCGCAGATTGATTTCGCTGCCGCTTAGATCCAAGAAGGAGGTGCCGGACGGGTTCATCCGGTATTCGTGCGAGTCGGTCAGGTTCATCAGGTAATCGAGGCTGTTGAACATGTACCGGCTGCGGATCGTGAACTCGTGGGAGCCCTCCCGCACCGAGGCGCCCCGGCGGGTCGTCACCTCCATCACGCCGGCCTGCGCGCGGGAGCCGTACAGCGAGGCGGCGGCAGCCCCTCTAACGACCTCGATGCTCTCGATGTCGTTCGGGTCGATGTCCGCGAGAGATCCGCTGGAAATGACCCCATCGATGATCAGAAGTGGCGCCTGGCTCTGCATGATGCTCGTGGGCCCCCGGAACTGGATGGAGGGCTCGTCCCCGGGCTGACCGGTGCCCTGGACCACCCGCGTTCCGGCCGTCCGGCCCTGGAGCAGGCTGGCCACGCTCAGCGCCGAAGCGATCTGGGGGGCCTCGATCTGCACCTGGTCCACCGTGAACGACAGCTGGTTCTCGGGCGTGGCGCCGGCCACCCCCGTCACTACGACGCCGTCCAGGGCAAGTGCCCGCGACTGCAACGAAAAGTTCACGGTCGCGGACCCACCGGCCGGGACGTCCACCGTCTGAGAGCCGGCCGTGCGACCGATGAGCTCCGCCCTGATCTCGTGCTGCCCCGCAGGCACGTTCAGGAGGAGGAAGTTGCCCGCCGCGTTCGTGAGCGTTCCCATCTGGAGGGCCGGGATGTGGACCTGCACCGTGGCAATAACCGCGCCGCTGGTCTGATCCGTGACCGTCCCCGTCACCGAGCCCGTCTGCTGTGCCTCCAGACTTCCCGTGACTAGAGCCAAGGCTACCGCCGCAGCGGCCAACGATGGCCATAACCTCCTAACGAATGACGCATCCATGTTGAACCCCCCATCTTCAGGTGAGCACAAAGAGGTAAGCTATAGAGCCCCTTCTCCTCAGCGACCGCGCTTAGGTTGCTCGGAAAGGACGAACACTTAAACGCGGCAGTGACGGAATCGTATCGTCAGACTAGGATGGCCCCTGACGCGTGTCAAGCGAACCGTATTCCCCGGACGGCCGAGGGAAACTAGCTTAGTCGCTGCCCAAATAGTGGCGCGCCAGGGGCGAAACTCCCGAGCTTCAAAAATGCAGGAGGAGTGCGCCGCTGAAGACCCGATCCTTGTGCGTGAGGTCCTCTCCGAAACGACTGAACCTTGTGCGGAGCTCTCGGAACTCCCCACGGACCCCGATGCGGCTCTGAGCTCCGAACCGGGCATCCAGGCCGCCGGCAAAGCTGTAAGCGCCGTCCAATCCCCTCGCGTCCGGTCCGCCTTGGGGGTCGAAGCCCCATTTGTACGACTTCCAACCTCCGCCGACCGCCGCGTACGGTGAAACCGTCAAGGCTCCTCCGGTCGACAGGGGAAAGCGGACCACGAAGTCGCCCTGGTACGTCCAGATCTCGGGATCACGACCCGTGACTATCGACGCCCGTCCGTCGGAGGAGTCCAACGTCCCGTGGTCGGTCCGCAATACGTTGACCTGCACTCCGAAGTAACGATGGATCCAGAAGTTGACGGATGCGCCCAGCATCGTGGTGCCGTCGAACCCTCCGCCATCCCGGAACGTCGTCTGTGGGTCCATCTGTCCGAAGATCACGCCCACCGACACGATATCCTCGCCCGGTTCGGCGCTCCCCAGGGAACCGAAGAGCTGAGCAGAGAGATCGTCGGTCGGACGGGCAAAGAACAAGAGGAACGCGCCCAGCGTCACTGACAAAACCTGTTTCATACCGCCCTCCGCGCTCTTGAGTGCGCCATGGCTTGACTCGCTCGTGCCGAGACCCGGGATCCTCTCCCTTGCCCCCAACCACCCCGCACCAGAGGTCAGCCCTCTTACGCCATCACCATATCCAAACGTCTGTTACGGATACGCTGGGATAGTACCGCCCGAAATGGCGCCTGTCAAAGCCGTCCTCCTGCGTGGATGACCCTCGACGTGTGAAAAGCGCAGTTCGCGTTTGCGCGGCCGTAGCCGGCATCTGAAGCAGAAGCGCGACGAACGCGACGGCGGGCAGCGCTCGGGAGATCCAGTGTTGGCGGAAGAATCCCTGTCGAACTTAGGTACAGCGCACGCGAGCGAGAAGCGACCGCCGCTGGCGCGGCGGGTCACAGCTGAAAAACGGGACCTCTCAGCGTCCCTCCGGCTCGGTCGCGTCGGTGGGCTCGACCCCCGGGCCGTCCCTCCGGGAGACAGAAGTCGGCCCGGATCTGGCCATAGGGTGAGGCTGCGGCCAGCTTGCTTGCCTCCAGCAGCTTCCACGCGAATGATGTCTGGGTCCGGCGGCTGACCTCTCCACCTTGCACATTTGACCAACGGCCTCCGGCGGTCCCGTGTCCTGATAGCTTCAGCCCTTCCACGGAGACGAAAATGGAGCGTCTATCAAGCCTCCTCATCGCGCTGCTCTTGGTCGTGTGCTGGCCGATGTCGGCCACCGCGCAGAGCCAAGCTCCGGCGGTCAGCTTCGACGCCTCTTGGCCGAAGATGCCGCTCCAGAACAGATGGGTTCTCGGACAGATCGGCGGTGTGTGTGTGGATCGGGACGGCATAGTGGTCGTCATGAACCGAGGCCAGTCGGACAACACGGCCCTCGATGCCGGGATCAACGGTCCGCCGATCATCATGTTCGATCTGCAGGGCAATATCGTCGACGCCTGGGGGGACATGGAGTTCCTCGGCGGAGGCCTTCACGGCTGCGCGTTCGACGACCAGAACAACGTCTGGCTCGCCGCCGGCGGCGGCGTGAAGCAGTTCACCCACGACGGCCGTTTCCTGCTCCAGGTCCAAGGCCCCAACAACGAGGAGTACAGACCCGAGGGCGTCGCCATCGACCCGCAGAACGGCGACGTGTACATTAACGATAGCGAGGGCGAGCGTGTCCTGGTCGTGGATCGCACCGGAGAGTTCCTGCGCCAGTTCAAGTTGAGCCGCGCGCCCGACGAGGCAGACATCCCGCAGGTCCTGCACTGCATCGGGTTCTCCAACGACGGTCTCGTGTATGTCTGCGACCGTCGCGCTTTCCGGGTGCAGGTGTTCGATCGGATGGGCAACTTCAAGCAGAACATCCCGGTACCGTGGAAGCCGTACACGTCTCCCGAGGACAGGGAGAGTGGCATTTACGGCTCGGCCTCGGCCCTCGCCTTCTCGCCGGATCCCGCGCAGACGTTCCTCTTCACCACCAACGAGGACAACTCGCAGATCGAGGTGCTGGACCGTCTCAGCGGCCGACACCTCGGGAGCTTCGGCTATGGCTCGGGAACCTTCCCTGGTCAGTTCCAGCACGTTCATGGCATCGCCGTGGACTCGAGGGGGAACATCTACACCGCCGAGACGGGCCCCGGCCAAAGAGTTCAGCGGTGGGTTATGGCTCGGTAGATTCGGCGGAGCCCGTGGGCGCGCTGAAGTTCGTGGTCGCCCACGCGGCGGTCGCGGTGGCGGTGTCGGGCACTGGTGACCCGGAGCACATGGTGGACAACCTCGGCGGTGGGCGAGGACGCCTACCCACGTCGGACCATCTCCGGCGGATGATCCAACTAGTTGAGAGCCTGCCGGGGCGGCTAGGCACGTGTGGCGCAAGCCAGGGAGCTGTGGGATCGGCACGAGAGGGTCGAGTTCGTCCCTCGTTCTCACGGTCCCCTCCCGGCGCGACTAGAATCGATAGGTGTAGTTGAGCTTGACCGCCCCGCCCCTCGACAGCGTGGTCAGATCGGGTTGGTCCAGGATCCCCGCACCGAAGTTCTGCCAGTTGTGCGTATAGACCAGATAGAGGTCATTTCCTGGCTGCAAGATCCATCGCATTCGTGCGAAGAGGCCCACCAGCTCGCTTTCGTTGTCGTATTGGAGCTGGTTGGTGAAGCTGATCCAATGGTTCGGGTTCCACTCGCCCTCTAGCTCGTAGACGTTCGCTGTGAAGTCACCTTGGGGCAGCGTGACGTCGTTGCGCTCGAAGTTGGTCGAGATGCTGACGCCCGGGTTCGGACGGAACGTGATGCGCGCGTCCACTTGCGTCCGGCCCCCGTTCCAAAAGCCGCCCGTAGTGTAGCCGCCGTTGACGGACACTCGACGCCGGCCAGCCGTCCGCCCGTTCACGCGATACTCCCAGTTCGTGTAAGAACCCGTCACGATGTCGATGCCCTCGCTCACTTCGAAGTCCTCGTCGAGGTACTCGAAGGTCCGGGTGGCCTGCACGTCGATGTTGTCGCCACTCTCGAAGTCGATACCGAGGAGGTCGAACTGCCACTGGCGCTCCTCGAGCAAGCCCGTGCCGAGCTGAGTCAGATTCCGGACCTGGACCGAGAAGTCCATCTGCCGGATCCAGTCGATGCTCTCGGGCCGGGGTGCCCACCCGAAGCGTGGCTCGAACCGCCGGAAGTTGTTTCGAGTGACGAACCCCATCTCGGGGTCGTAGTCGGCTCCAAACTCCCGGTACGAGAGGTGACCCGACCAGATATCGTTCGGAAAGTTGAGTCGCAGCCCGCGGGACGAAAGGTCCCCGAACGACCGATCCAGGGTCGGATCGGGGTTCGAGTTCCACGCGACGAACGCCTCCAGCTCGACATTCTTGCCCCCCCATGAAGTTGCGCGAGGCGAACTCGAGGTCGACTCCTGCGGTGTGGGCATCGTTGGGAGATACGCCGCCGGCGCTGGGCGAAGTCACGCGTCGGGTGTAGATCGCGCCGACCGCGGATTGCTCGAAGATCCTACGCGTCACCCGAGCGACGGTGAAACTCTCCCTTGGAATCGTCACGTTCAGGAGGTCGCCTTCATCGAAGTACGTGTGCTGCCCTGTGCCGATCTGGTAGATGCCCACCTCGAAGTTGCCGACCTGGCCCGTCATCCTAGTGCCGTATTGAATCGGGACCTGCTGCCCCGACTTGAGGCCGACCTGCCTGGAGTAGAACGGCGAGGGTCCGCTCCTGGGCGCAAAGGAAAAGACGCCCGAGCCCTCGAGGAAGAAGTCCCGACGCTCGGGGAACCGGAGAGGGCACCTCGGTGCTCCCACTCCGCCCCGGTGGCTGCTGAGCTGCGGCGGTAACGAAGGGTGTCCGACAAACCAGAACAGCCATGAAGACGGCGGCAGATCGCGTCGATCGACTCATCAGGTGGCGCTCTTTCGTTAAGCGTCGTGCTTCACAGGTGGCAAGGCCCCTTTCGAGACCAAAGAGTTAGCCATGGGTAGCGGGTCGTGGGTCCTCCCTTCCGGTGCGGCGACCGTTCTCTCTCTCCGCATCCAGCGAGGACACCTGGGACTTCACGATCAACAACCGGATCCAGGTGGGCGAGGCGGGGGAGGTGGAGTTCTTACGCTGGCGCGTCAGCTCACTGGCGGACGAGCAGCGGTATGTCGACCTCGCGGATGCACAGGTCACGATCGCGCTCGACGGTGCCGAGTTCGGGCCCTTCGCCTTACGGCAGTCGCGCCGCGATCCCGGCCTCTACGAGACTCGGCACGTCTCTTTACATTGGTCCCATAGAGACACGGTGATGATTTCGCCGTCTTACGGGCGACGGGGTTCGCCGTCGATGCTTCGGGCGCCCCGATTTCCGCCAGGCTCGTCCGGTGGAAATCTCGCCGCTACCGCCTCATCGATATCAACTCCCAGACCTGGAAGTTCGTTGGCTGGATAGCGAACCCCGTTCCGAATCTCAGGCAGACCTGGATACAGCTCCCTGAGCTCATCGTTGAAGTTGCGGCCTTCACCAATTCCGAAGTTGTACACGGAAAGGTCTAGGTGCATGTTGATCGCGTGCCCGATTGGAGAGACGTTTCCGGGCCCATGCCACGCCGTTCGCACGTTGAAGAACTCACAGAGCGCGGCAGCCTTGCGGGCCATGCTCAAGCCACCAATCGCCGAGATGTGGGCGCGGTTGTAGTCGATGAGTTGCTCCTCGACCAGCGGGAGCCACTCCAAGCGGTGACTGAACGTCTCACCCATGGCCGTGCCGATCGCCGACTGCTCTCGGAGACGCCTGTACCACCCCCAGTCGTCAACCGTAAACAGATCCTCGACGAACCACGGGCGATACGGCTCGAGCGCTTTGGCGAGAATCAGACCACCAGCCGGAGTCACGTTGTTGTGAACGTCCGTTCCGAGTTCGATCTCCCATCCGATCGTGTTGCGGATATGCTCGAAGGCCCGCTCCAGTCGGTGAATGAAGTAAGCGTCGGTGGTCTTGCTGAACCTCGGTAGATCCACACCCCTGTCCAGCTCCTCAGCTGCGGTCGCTGCCGCGCCCTGATTCATGGCAGTGACTTGCGAGAGCGGGTCCGTCACTCCGCGGAAGCGGAAGTGCTGGTAGCCCTGCTCCATCCCCTCGCGGATGTCGTCCTCCATGGCCTGCAGCGACTGAGTGTTTGCGCCACGAAACATCCGTGTGCCCGCGCGCACGCGACCTCCGAGAAGGTCATACACCGGCATCCCCGCGCGTTTGCCCAGGATGTCCCACAGGGCACCATCGATCGCGGCCATGGCGTTGTTGGCGTCAACACCAGACCGCCAGTACGTCGACGTGAACGCGGTCTGCCAGATGTCCTCGATCTCGTCGGCGTTTCGGCCGACGATCATGGGCTTCAGAAACTGCTCGATGTTAGCCGCGACGATTGACACGCGCTCTGCGTGATTCCCATCCCCGACGCCATACAAGCCTGGCTCATCCGTCATGACCTTGACGTTGAGCAGCTGCTGGTTACCGACCCTGGTACGGATGACCTTGACATCCGTAATCTTCACGGGCGGCAGACCACGACGGGAAACTTCCTGCGCATAGACTGCCGGATCTGGTCTCCCGAAGAACTCCGAGAACACGTCCTGGCCTGCGACAACGGCCGCAGCAGCTGCGGTGCCCTGCCCCATCCGCTTCAGCGCATGGCGCCGATTCATGAACATCATCTGCATGATCCTTCTCCGATTAGCGTCAACCGATGGCCGTCTGATCCAGGCGAAAGCTCAGGGACGCCGCGGCTCACCATCCTCACCTCTCATGCCGCGATTGGACCCGAACTGAGTCATCGGGTACCTGGCCGCAACCGCCTCATCGATATCGATTCCGAGACCAGGCTGATCGTTCGAGTAGCGCATCCCGTCGCGCACCTCCGGCGCACCGGGGAACAGCTATCTGATCTGCTCGCTGAAGTTGCCGCCCTCACCGATGCCGAAGTTGTAGGTGGCAAGGTCGAGGTGGAGATTGATGGCGTGCCCGACCGGCGAGACGTTCCCGGGCCCGTGCCAAGCCGTCTGGACGTTATAGAACTCACAGGCCATTGCGATCTTTCTCGCCTCGTTGAGGCCGCCCATGGCCGAGATGTGCCCTCGGAAGAAGTCGATCCAGCGATTCTTCACGAGTGGCAGCCACTCTACACGATTCACGAACAGCTCGCCCATGGCGATGCCGACTGCGGACTGCTCGCGGACCCTCTCGTACCAGTAGGCATCCTCGGGCGCGAACAAGTCCTCAAGGAAGTGCGGGCGGTAGGGCTCAAGAGCCTTAGCGAGCAGCAGCGCGCCACTGGGATGCGGGTACTCGTGAACGTCGAACGACAGGCCTACGTCCCAGCCGACGGTATCGCGGAGGTGCTCAAATTCCCGAACCAAGGCTTCGATATACACCGCATCCTGACGTCGCCCACTGCCGACTGTGCCCGCCCCCGCCTGGGGACCCACGCGCTGACCGAAGCCGCCCCCACCAAGGCCGACAGCGCGGAGCCGCACGTGCTGGTATCCGTCTTCCATCAACGCACGCACGTTATCCTCCAACTCCGAGAGGTCCTCACCCCTGGCGTTGGCGAACATACGGCACGCCGGTCGCACCTTGCCGCCCAAGAGCTGATAGACGGGCATGTCCGCGCGCTTGCCCATGATGTCCCAGAGCGCACCGTCAATGGCGGCCATCGCATTGGCCGCATCGACATCGTAACGCCAATAGGGCGCGACGAAGGCGGTCTGCCAGATGTCCTCGATCTCTTCAACTCGGCGCCCGACCACCATGGGCTTGAGGTATTCCTCGATGGTCTGCGCGACGATACCCACGCGCTCCGCGTGATTGCCATCACCCACGCCATACAGGCCGGGCTCGTCGGTCATTACCTTGACGTTGCAGAACCTGGCGTTACCGACCTCGGTAAGGATCACACGAACGTCGGTGATCCTCACCGGCGGCAGCCCACGCCTCGTCGCGGCCTGTGCCGTCTCGATCGGCTCCTGGCCAACCTGAGCCGCGAAGGCCTCTCGATCCTCGGTCCACACGGCGGCGCCGCCGGCGCCCCCGAGCAGTGACCGTAGTGCGTGCCGTCTGTTTACCATGTTTCTCCCCCGCTGGTTCTACTCCCGTGGAGTCTCCTCGTCACGCTCGCGTGGAACCACGCCGCCACCATGGCCATCCAGCCCCAGGCGAGGATCTCGGCAGGACAACTTACGCCAGGATCCGCGCCACGACACATCCTACTCCCACTCGCTCGACGAGCAACTGACCAGCCCCCAGGGCGGTGGGACGAGCGCTCGAACAATCCCTGCCGAGGCCCCCCGACCACGCCCCGGGGGGGTCTCTCGCGACCCTTGGCCATAATCGCTGCGAGCCGGGGTTTGGTCGGCGAGCTTCCTTGCATCGCGCAGCCTGCACGCGAATAGCGCCTCGCCGAAACCGACACAAAGAACGCGAACCCGCTCGTAGACCGCGCGGTGTCCTGCCTGATATGCTAGTACCATGCATAACGCGTTGGCCGTGGCGGGTGGGTCCGTTGGCGTTCCTTCTGCTCCTTGGGGCATGCGAGGATCGCCTAGCGAGCCTCCGGTCGTGACAAAGGTCATCCTCGGAGAGTCCCACGAGCTCCTGTCGGGCGAGTCCATCCGGCTTTCCGCCGCCCGCGTCTCCACGGTCGGCGATGCGACGG
Source organism: Longimicrobiales bacterium (assembly GCA_965249195.1). GTDB lineage: Bacteria > Gemmatimonadota > Gemmatimonadetes > Longimicrobiales > Gaopeijiaceae > CBDFLM01. The sequence continues at coordinate 349,323 of CBDFLM010000013.1, read as the reverse complement.
AAACCCAGCAGGCCCGGGGCCGCGGGCTTGCCCGTCGAGGGGATCGGCGAGCCTGCGACCAGCGGGCCAGTTCCTCATCCTGAGATGCGTCCTTCGACGTCGGAGATCCCTCGACCGTGAACCATCCCTCGCCACATCGATCTCCCTTGCCGGATCGTCCGATCGTCGCCATCCCGTCCGACGACCCGCCCCAGATCCAGGGATCCTCCTGGCTGGAGTTGCTCGACAAACGCGCCGAGATCCGTCTCTTCACCGATCGCGTCGCCGGCCTCGAGGAACAGTTGGAGCGGGTGGCCGGCGCACACGTAGTCATCAACTCCCGCAGCTACCTGCGATGGACCGACGAGGCGTTCGCGCGGCTGCCCGATCTCAGATTCATCACTACGTGTGGCATCGGCACCGACACCCTGGATCTCCCGTCGGCCGTGCGCTGGGGCATCGTGATCTCGAACGTTCCTGGCCGCACGGGTGCCATCGTGGCCGAGCACGCGCTCGCGCTGATGCTAGCCGTGGCCAAGCGCACCTCCTTCTATACGGCTGCACTGCGCGAAGGCCGGTGGTTAAAGCAGGACACGGTCCTCCTCCGCGGAAAGACGGCGGGCATCGTGGGGACCGGAAACCACGGCGCGCGGACAGCGGCCCTCTGCCGTGCGCTCGGGATGGACGTGCTCGCCTGGACCTTCAGGCCATCGCCCGAACGAGGCCGCGAGCTCGGCGTCGAGTATGTGGAGCTCGACGATCTCCTCCGCCGCGCCGACGTGGTCAGCCTTCACGTCGCGCTCTCGGACCAAACCCGGGGCATGATGGGAAGGCGAGAGCTGGGCCTGATGAAGGAGGGTGCGCTCCTGATCAACGTGTGCCGCGGAGGCGTCCTCGATCAGGGCGCCCTGGTGGAGGCCCTCCAGTCCGGCCGTCTCGGGGGGGCGGGGCTCGACGTCTTCGAGACGGAGCCGATCCCGCCCGAAAGCGCGCTGTTGTCGTGCGAGCACATCGTGCTAACGCCGCACGTGGCCGACATGACGCCGGAGGGGCTGGATCGGTTGAACCAAGGTGCTGTCGAGAACGCGCTGGCGTTCCTGGACGGCAGCCCGCAGAACGTGGTGAACGGCTAGGCTGACTACCGCGAAGGACCGGAGCGCCGCGCCGGCACGGCGTTATACTGTGAGCCGGTCGGGGCGTCCGTCCCAGGTGGGGGTGGATGGCGCGTGGTCACCAGGCCGTCGCCGGAACCGAACTTGTGGCAGCGCGGCTGTTCGGTTGTGCCGTCGAGGCCCAGGAGTGAAGGCTGTGCCGGATCCATATTAGTGTCCCACCGTGAACGCCGTGACCAGGACGAGCACGTGCTTCCAGTGTTTCAGCTCGTAACCGGCGCAGAGCGCCGCGACGAACATGATGTGGTCGTAACCCTGCACGTCTGCGATGTGCTCGACCCCGATGCGTAGATAGACGAGGAACTCCGACGTCAAGGCGCGTGTCCGTCGAGCTTGACGACGACGCTGCCGTCCGTGCGCATCAGGTAGATGTCGGAGTCGCCGTCCCGATTGGACGAGAACGCGATGCGCGTGCCGTCGGGGGACCAGGCGGGCATGAAGTCGTCGGCCGGATCGTCGGTTAGCTGTGCGACCGCACTACCGTCCGCCCTCATCACATAGATGTCCACGTCGCCGTCCCTGCGCGACTCGAAGGCGATGTGGGACCCCTCGGGGGACCAGGACGGCTTGAAATCCGGCGCCGGGTCGTCGGTCAACTGCGTGACGTCCGTTCCGTCCGCGTTCATGACATAGATGTCGAAGTCTCCGTCCCTGGCCGACGTGAACGCGATGCGGGAACCGTCCGGTGACCACGCGGGCACGTCGTCTCGCTCCGCGATGTCGGTGAGGAGCGTCATTCCGGAGCCGTCCTTCGAGGTCACGAATATGTTGACGCCATAGTTCGTGCTCTCCGGCGATTCGGAGGCGTGCGCGATCCTCGTGCCATCGGGCGACCAGGCCGGAGCCAGGTCTATGGCGCCGGCGACGTGCGAGGGTCCGAGTCGTGTCAACGAGCTGCCATCGATCGCGACCGAGTAGAGATCGTAGTCCTCGAAGCCGACGTACTGGTTGTCGCGACTCGAGGAGAAGACGATGCTCGCTCCGTCCGGAGACCAGCTTGGAAACAGGTCGGACGCGGGGTCGTCGGTCAGCCGGATCACTCCGGACCCGTCCGCGCTCATGATGAACAGATCGAAGTCGCCGTCGCGGTCGGACGCGAACACCAGGCGCGCACCGTCGGGCGACCAGGCGTGCATGAAGTCGGTTGCGTAGTCGTTTGCGCCGACCGGCTGGGCGAGCGCCCGAGCGGATGGCGCCAGCCAGGGAGTCGCCAGGAGCGCGAGCAAGATCGAGCGCGGGCTCATCCCGCACACTCGTCAAGGTAGAAGAGTGAGGGGACTTCGACGGCGATCTGAACGCGACGTACCATCGCCGTGCCGAACACCCCGGTCCCGTCCCCGAACAGGCTCGGCACGCGGATTAGGCCCGACGGGTTGAAATCGCCGGGGCGCAGCCAGTTGACGAGGTTGAGATCGGCTGCGCTCACGACCACGTCGGCCCACGTGTCCGGGGGCATCCCGACCTGAAGCGCGCGCGCCAGGTCGGCATCCAGGGCGAGCCTCTCGAAGATCCCGAAGTCGGAGGGGAAGCGAATGCTCGTGTCATCCGCGGACACCGAAAGGCCCCGCAGAATGAGCGGGTCGTCCGTTACCACCAGACCCCGCTCGGCTAAAGCCTCCGGTAGGCCGCGCAGCCAGGTCTCGCCCAGGTAGCCCACCGCCCCCTCCGAGCGGGACCAGGACAGCTCGAAGGCCGTGTCCGCTGGAAGCCGACACCCGATCTGTGAAGCGTTGCCGTCGAACGTGAAGTCCCCGGGGATGGTCGACGATCCTTGGAGCACCTGACCCGAGCTCGTCCGGACCTCCAGCGTCACGCGGTCGCCGGGACGGAACAGCGGCGCACCGGCCTCCTGTCCGACGTAACAGCGGCCGTACGCCTCGACCTCGGGGGCGAGCGAGAGACACACCAACGCGTGCGCTTCGGTGAACTCGAAGATCCCGCCCGACTCGGAGCTCAGAACGATCTCGGCAACAGGAAGGTCATCATTCGGACCGGCGCCGAGGGAGCTGTAGAGAAAGACTCGGCCGATCGTCTCCAGGTCGCCGAGGAGAAGGAACGCCTCGACCACCAGCACGCTCTCCGGCTCGACGATCGTGACCTCCTCCAGATCGCAGCCGCCCATCAGGATGACGGCCGAAAGCGCGACCACGTGCGTTGCACGCGTGACGGCGCCTCTCATCGGAAGCGCACCTCCAGCCCGACCGTGGGAAGGATCGGGATCATCGAGATACCGGAGCGGCGGGGTGGGTCGAGGTCGTACTCGTAGAAATAGAAGAGGACGTTGCGACGATCGTAGATGTTCAGCAGGTCGAGGAACGGCGTCAGCGTGCCCCAGCTCTTGCTGATCCGCTTTCGTAACGAGATGTCGAGGCGGTGCCTCAAGGGGAATCGCTCGGCGTTGCGAGACCCGAGGAGCACGGCCATGCCCTCGAGGCCGTCGGGGTCGTTCGGGCTCAGCCGAGCGTCGTCGCCGACTTGGACGTCGTGGTAAGTGAACCCTCCGACGGGGCGCGTGAACGGTCGTCCGGTGGCGAGGTTCCACCGCAGGCCCGCCTCGACGTTCCAACCCAGAGACCGCTGCGCGACCAGGTCCATCTCGAAGCGGCGGTCGAACGAGGGGGGCCAGGACGCCTCCGGAGGAGGCCGCATTCCGAGGCGTACGTCGGGGAAGGTGCGCTCACCTTTCTGAACGGAAACCGACAGCCATCCGGTCGTGGCGCCCACCGTCCTCTGCACGTAGAGGTCACCACCCCACACCCATCCGCGTCCCACGAGAACGTCGTCCCCCTCGTCGTTGGGGTCGTCGGCCGTGTTGATCGCCACCACGCCGTCGAAGCCTCGCACGTAGCCTTCCAGCGCGATGAACCAGCCCTCCGCCGGGAAGGCCTCGAGGCCCAGTTGCAGCTGATCCGACACGACCCCCGGCGCCTCGTGTCCCTTGAGAAGCCAGACGTCGATCCCGACGGGCAGCTCCTCGTTCCGCAGTGACTGCAGGAACTGGGAATATCGGCCCGCGGAAAGCTTGAGCGCGGCGCTGCCGCCGAACAAGAAGCGTTTAGCCGACAGACGCGGACCCACGACGAGGCCACCGGGTCCTGCACCGGGATACCAGCCGTCGGCCCGCATCCCGGCTTCGACGGCCCAGTCTGCGCGTGGCTCCCAGCGGCCAGAGAGGTAGCCCCCGAGGTGCCACCCGTGACCGAAGCCCTCCTCGAACACCGTGCCGCCGCTGATGAAGCGGTTGAGGTACGTCGATCGGGCCGTGACCGCTCCCATCGAGAGCGTCCACCGCGGCGCGGGACGACGCTCGACGTGCATCTCGACGCCGGCTCGGTCGACGGAGCTGCTGAAGTCCGTGTCAGAGAAGTCCGGGAACCGGAACGCGGATGAGAATCGTGAGAAGCTCGCCGCCACCTCGACGGAACCGCCGCCTCGGGTCGGACGCAGCCAACGCGCCCCGAGGGCGCGGTTGCCCCATTTCCAGTTGAGCCGGAGGGGGAACTCCTCGTTCTCGAGCTCGTCCAGTCGAAGCGCGTCTCCGCCGGCGTAACCCGTCACGGACAGGCGGTCCCCCGATCGGGTCCACGCCTCGAGGACGCCCTGGGTGCCGATCAGGTGGTAGGGGAAGTCCATGAACGGGCGGAGCAGCACGTCGAAGTACGACCGCCGAGCGGACAGCCGCCACCGTGCGGACTGCAGCCCGAGGAGAGCGCGCGCTCCTCGAGGGAGGCTGCCCTGCACGGCTGCCCGGCTCGCGACGACCGAGACGGCGCCGTCGACGGCGAAGCTCCCGTCGCCCGGGTCGGAGACCACGTTGAGGACCGAGGAGACGCGCTCTCCGTAGCGCGCCGGGAAGCCGCCCGAGAGGAGCTCCACGCGCTCCACCATGTCGGAGTTGAAGACCGAGAACAGCCCGCCCAGGTGAAAGGGGCTGAACACCGGCGTTCCGTCGAGGACGACGAGGTTCTGGTCCGCCGAGCCTCCGCGCACGTTGAAGGCGGCGGAGAAGTCCGACACCGAGGTAACGCCGGGGAGCGTCTCCACGGCGCGGACGGGATCGGCCTCGCCGACGCCCGGGATGAGCTTCAGCTGGCGGGCGTCCACGTCCCTCGCAGTGAGGCCCGTGTTCTCGTCGAAGCGCGCGCGGTCGCGGCTCGCCTCGGAAGACACCGAGATGCCTTCCAGGGGGATCGGCGCCTCCTCCAGCGTCACCTCGAGCTCGACGCGCGACGCGGGCTCCACCGGCACGCGCAGCTCCCAGTCGCCGTATCCGAGCCTGCCCACCCGTACAGTAAAGCGGTCCGAGGCGAGATCAACGAAGCGGAAGAAGCCCAGGCGGTCGGTTTCGGTCTGGCGCAGAAGGGTCGTGTCAGCCTCGAGCTCGAGCTCGACTAGCGCGGCGGCTACCGGGACTCCGCCCGTATCGCGCACCCGCCCCTCGATGGACGCGTCCTGACCGCGCGTCGGGGAGGGTGTCGTGAGGAGGGCGATCACCACGAGCACCCACCACTTGCTCGGTCTCGTGTTCCTGGACAACTCGCCCTCGCTTCGCGCGGGGTTTCGACGGGCCCGGCCGGTCACTCCCACCGGTTCAGTGGGCGCGGCCATCGCCGAGCGCTGCGGGGCTATACACGAGCCCGCCGCTGCGGCTCCGCACGAGGCTGTGTCGACACTAGGACGTTCCCAGGGGTGGCTGGTACAGTAGGAGTGCCAGCAGGGCGGATCGCTCCACCATCTTGTCGATGCGGAGGTGCTCTCCGGGGGAGTGAGCTCCCGCGCCCACCGCCCCGAGGCCGTCCAGCGTCGGCGCGAAGCGGCTCGCGGTGTTGCCGTCCGACCCTCCCCCGGCGGTGGCTTCACCGATGTCGATACCGAGCTCGGAGGCCGCGGCCCGCGCGCGCGTCCAAAGCGCTCGATTCCTCGGGGTCCGCTCCAGGGGCGGCCGACCCATGCCGCCTGTGACCACCAGCCGCGTGCCGGGGGTCGTCGGCGTCAGCGGGCGTATCTCCTCTTCGATGGCCCGCGCGTCCTCCCGCGTGGGCACACGCACGTCTACGACCGCGGAGGACCGGGAGGCCACCACGTTGGGTCGCAGACCACCGTCGATGGTGCCCACGTTGACCGTGATGCCTTTCTCCAGGTCGTTGAGCTCGAAGAGCTTCTGTACGATCATCGAAAGCTCCAGGATCGCGCTGGCGCCAGCTCCTGGATCGAGCCCGGCATGCGCGGCCCGACCGTGGACCTCGATCTTGAACCGGCCGATCCCCTTGCGGGCGGTCTTGAGCCTTCCCTCCGGGCCCAATGCAGGCTCCAGCACGAGCACCCGGTCGGCGCGCTTCGAGAGGCGCTCGATGTGACGGGGTCGACTCGCGGCTTCCCGTCTCGTCGTCGGAGTTGATGAAGAAGACCGGCACGACCTCAGTACCCCGCTTCCCGAGCGCCTCGACCGCGAAAAGGCCCTGCACGAGACCTCCCTTCATGTCGAACGAGCCAGGGCCGGCGATCAGGTCGTCCTCGACTCTCAGCGGCATCGTCTCGAGCGTTCCGAGTGGCCACACCGTGTCGCAGTGTCCGAGCAGAAGCTGGAAGGGTGATCCCGGTTGTCGCACGGTGGGACGCGCCATGAGCGTGCCGCCGGCCTCCTGGCCGGTCTGTCGCGAAACAGAGAAGCCGCGGTCTTCGAGCTCGTCGGTGAGGATCTCCATCACCTCGAGCTGCGACCCGGCGACCAGTGAAGGAGACTCCGCGACGACCAGGCGGGAAAGGAGGTCCGCCATGGCTGCGCGGCGTCCCTCCAGGTGTGCGACGATTCGTTTCGCGAGTGAACCGGACACGCGGCAGCTACCGCGAAAAGCCCTGGTGGAACGGAAACGAGCGGCTCTCCTCGATCGACGCGAAGTGCCCGGGATTGAGGTAGGCCAGCAGAGGTGACGCGGCAATGACGTCCTGGTCGTCGCGGTCCGCGTCCCGCTGCGCCTCCGCCGCCAAGAGCGCGGTCACGATCCGCCCGCAGATGAGGCTGTTTGGGCCGAAGTCGTCCACCACGCGGTCGAGCTCGCACTCCAGGTGCAGATATGCGTCCTCGAGCAAGGCGCCCCGCACGCTTCGAGCGGGTAGCGTGGGCAGCGTCGCGAGGGAGTGCTTCGTGTCGTCGTCGCAACGCGGAGCCGCGGCGAGGCTGGCGAGGACCACCTGCGTCGGACGGGGGAAGCTCACCGTGAAGCATCCTTCCCGGATCGCGTTCCGATAGGTGGCGTGCCGGGGGGTACAAACGAAGCCGAAATGGTTCTCCCAGCTCAGGGGCGTCACCATGTGCTTTGGCGCGAAGTCGGGCCTGCCGTCTTCTTCGAGCGTTCCTACGACGACGAGGGGCGCGACTATGAAGCAACGACTCCAGATGGGCTCTTGCAGGGGGTCGAGCTCTACGAGGTGGTCCTCGGGCATCGTCGACCTCGTCCAGTCACGAGAATTGCGTCGGTGCGGGTGAGCACACCGGAGGAGGAGGCTCAGGGAGGGGGACGCACAATAACGCCGGAGTCGGTCGCCTGCGAGGTCGTGCGGGCCGCGCTGCAACCTTTCGACCCGGCCCATCGTCAGAAGGCGAGAGCAGCGTGACCGTTTCCGTGGGGAAGGGGGTGGTGGTCGTGGCGAACCTAGTCAAGCGAGCCCTACGGCTTGCTGTCTTGCTTTCGACGGCTGGGATCGTCCTCCCCGAAAGGGCTCACGCCCAGTCGCGATCCCCTGTGACCGTCTCCGAAGGCGCCGTCACGATCGGCCCGGTCGTGACGCCCACCGCGGGCATGCCCGACTACGACCTGCTCGCCCCCCGGGCCACGGCGGTACGCACGGATGGCGAGATCGAGCTCGACGGCCGTCTTGACGAGGAGGCCTGGCGCTCGGCGCCGGTCATCACTGCGTTCTGGCAGCGCGAGCCGGACGAGGCCGCCCCGGCGTCGCAGCGCACGGAGGTGCGCTTCGCCTACGACGACGCGACGCTCTTCATCGGAGCGCGAATGTACGACAGCGAGGGCGCGGATGGCGTTGTCTCGCAGCTCGTGCGCAGAGACGGGGATCCGCAGAGCGACATGCTCACTCGGTGAATTCAAGAGGTCGTCGCAACACCTCAGGAAAGAGGAGGAGTTGCGATGGCGGCAAGCAAGCGCCGACGGTCGGATCGAGCTTTGCGTCCGCCGAGGGGTTCACCCGGTCGTCCCCCGTTGGGGCGCCGGGAGCATCGGCAGAGGTTTTGGGAAGAAGTTGCTCGAAGGCTGTCGAGCGAGGAGTCGGCGGTGGCAGCCGGCGTGTCTCCCGCTGTTGGGGCGCGCTGGTTTCGCCAATGTGGTGGCATGCCACCTTTCAGTCTTCGTCCTCTGTCGGGGCGCTACCTATCGTTCGTCGAGCGAGAAGAGATTGCGGTTCTTCAAGCCTGCGGTTGTGGCGTACGTGAGATCGCCCGGCAGTTGCGCCGCTCATCGTCGACGATCTCGCGAGAACTGCGGCGGAACGCAGCAACGCGAAGTGGAAACCTCGAGTATCGAGCCACGACCGCCCAATGGCATGCCGATCGGCGAGCGAAGCGTCCGAAAGTTGCCAAACTCGCTGCGAACGGCGAACTGAGGCAGTGACCTGACCCCCTGAAACGAGACCAGGTGCAATGTTAGGATCGACCTGGTCTGAAGCTTTTCAGCGAGGAGGTGAGGATGGGAAGGAAGCGACACACTCCGGAGCAGATCATCACTGCACTGCGGGAGGCAGAGGTGGGTCTGGCTCGCGGCAAATCCGTGAAGCTGATCAGCCGGGAGCTCGGCATCACCGAGCAGACGTACTACCGGTGGAGGCGGGAGTACGGCGGGATGAAGGTGAGCCAGGCACGGCGCCTGAAGGAGCGTGAGCGCGAGAACGGGCGCCTGAAGCGAGCAGTGGCGGACTTGACACTGGACAAGCTGATCCTGGAGGAAGCGGCCGAGGGAAACTTCTGAGCCCCGAGCGCCGACGACGTTGTGTGGTGCGTGTACGTCAGCAGCTCGGGGCGTCGGAGAGGAGAGCGTGCCGGGTGCTCGGGCAGCCACGCACGACCCAGCGCCGGGCGAGGAAAGTGGCGAGTGACGAGGGGGCGCTCCGAGGTGATATCGTGCGACTCGCGAGTCGATTCGGCCGCTACGGCTACCGACGCGTCACGGACATGCTCCGCATCGAGGGCTGGGGGGTGAACCACAAGCGGGTGGAGCGGATCTGGAGGCAGGAGGGGCTGAAGGTCCCGCAGCGGCAGCCGAAGCGAGGTCGGCTGTGGCTCAACGACGGATCGTGCATCCGGCTGAGGCCGCTGTATCGGGGCCACGTCTGGTCGTACGACTTCGTGGCCTCGAGGACGCACGACGGGCGTGCGCTGAAGCTGCTGACAGTGCTGGACGAGCACACGAGGGAGTGCCTGGCGATCGTGGTGGCTCGCAAGATCCGCTCGCACGACGTGCTCGAGGTGCTGGCCGATCTGTTCGTCCGACACGGGCCTCCCGAGTATCTGAGGTCGGACAACGGACCGGAGTTCACCGCGAAGCTCGTGCGGCGGTGGTTGGGGCGCGTGGGCGTCGAGACGCTCTTTATCGAGCCGGGCAGCCCGTGGGAGAACGGCTACAACGAGAGCTTCAACGGCAAGCTCAGGGACGAGCTGTTGAACGGGGAGATCTTCTACTAGTTGGCGGAGGCGGCCGTGCTGGTCGAGCAATGGAGGCGCGAGTACAATACCGTCCGACCCCACAGCGCCTGCGGCGGCTTTCCCCCGGCCCCTGAGGCGATTAAGCCGTCGCCCTGGTTCCTGAGGATGCCCGTCCTTCACGGCCCTCCACAGGTGCTGGGACTAACATAGGATGTGGTACCGCTCTTGGGGGCAGGTCACAGGGACATTTCGGGCCTCAACGCCTACGAGCAAGGGGGCGCGCGATGACAGCCGACAAGCCGACGCCCGTGGTGCCCAACCTGCGGTTTCCCGAGTTCCGTAGCGCAGGAGACTGGCAATTCCAGCCGCTCAGCGACATCGCGGAGCCGATCTCCGAGAGGGCTGGGACGAGCAAGTGCGTGCCCATGAGCGTAACGACTGGCGTCGGTCTTCTCAGCCAGGAAGAAAAGTTCGGCCGCACTATCGCGGGCAACTCGTATAAGAACTACATTCGGCTGCAACCGAACGATTTTGCCTACAACAAGAGTGCGACAAAGGCGTTCCCGCAGGGATACATCGCCCGATACAGCGACACGAGGGACGCGGCTGTGCCCAACAGCATTTTTACATGCTTCAGGCTAGATTGACGTGCCCCCCGGTACGGTACCACTCCCTATGTTAGACCTTGAGCCACCGGTGGCCCTAGAAGTTGGGGCATCCTAAGGAACCAAGCGGATGGTTTTATCGTGTCTGGAGCCGGGGGTAGGCCGCCGTAGGCGCTGTGGGGGCGGACCGTATTGTACATCCGTCTCCATTGCTCGACGAGGACGACCGCCTCGGGCAATGTGTAGAAGATCTCCCCGTTCAAGAACTCGTCCCTCAGCTTATCGTTGAAGCTCTCGTTGTAGCCGTTCTCCCTAAGTCCCCGGAATGGTAGGATTTTACGAAGCCATGACGATTAGGTACCCGAGGGAGTGCCGTTTGGGTTGACGACAGGGCTCGCCGCACCGAAGCTTCAGTTGTCCCGGCCTGCTCCGGTGCAGATGAAGCCGCGTCCGATGTCGATAGTACCGGTCATCGTGCGGTCGCGGGCCTCCGCCGGTAACGCTCTCCCTCTTGTGCGGTTCTCGACTTCCCGCCCCCCAAAGAGGTGCGACGTATGAAGATCAAGATTTTTGACAAAGAAGTGGAAGTCCCCGGCCTGCAGTCGTCCGACATCGGGGTGCCCGCGATCGTCAAGGGGCTTGCCCTCATCCTCGTCCTGGCGGGGGTGTGGAACGCGGTCTATCAGATCGAGCCCGAGGAAGCTGGTATCGTGCTTCGGTTCGGAAAGTATATCCGGAATACTGATCCCGGACTGCACTTCAAGATTCCGTTCGCAGAGAACGTTCTGAAGGTTCCCGTGGAGCGCCAGCTCAAACAAGAGTTCGGTTTTCGGACTTTGTCGGCGGGCGTGCAAACACAATACAGCCAAAGCACGTTTGACGGTGAAGCTCTGATGCTGACTGGTGACCTGAACGTGGCCGTCGTCGAATGGATCGTGCAATACCGCGTTGCCGACCCGTACAGCTACCTGTTCAAGGTCCGGAACGTGGAGGAGACCTTCCGTGACATGAACGAGGCTGTTATGCGGGAGGTCGTGGGAGATCGCACCGTAACTGAGGTTCTGACCGTCGGCCGTCAGGAGATCGAGGTGAACGCCCAGATTCGCCTTCAGGAGCTGTGCGACCAGTATGAGACCGGCATCCGTGTCGAGCAGGTCGTCCTGCAGGACGTCAACCCACCGGATCTGGTCAAGCCGTCTTGGGACGAAGTCAACCAAGCCCAGCAGCAAAGGGACCGGATGATCAACGAAGCGCTTGCGGATTACAACAGCGTCATCCCGCGGGCCAGTGGCGAAGCCCAGCAGACGATCCTGCAGGCGGAAGGTTACGCGCTAGATCGCGTCAATCGATCGGAAGGCGATGCCGCGCGCTTCAAGGCGCTCTACGAAGAGTACCGGCGAGCCCCGAACGTCACACGGCGTCGTATGTATCTGGAAACGATGACGCGGATGCTGCCGCAAGCGGGGAGCAAGGTCATCCTCGACGACCAGGCCCAGGGTGTTCTCCCGCTCCTGTCGATCGGCAGCGGAACCAACCTGCTTCAGCCCACCACAGTCACGGGGGGTAACCGATGAGCATGCGAGCCCCGGTTCTGTTTGCAGCAATCGTCGTAGGGATCGTGCTTCTGACGAGCGGATTATACATAATTGGCGAAACTCAGCAGGTGATCATCACGAGGTTTGGTGAACCAGTAGGAGTCGCGATTACCGAACCGGGACTCCACATCAAGATCCCGTTCATTCAGCGGGTCAACTATTTCGACAAGCGGTTCTTGGAGTGGGATGGCGCGGCCAACCAGGTCCCGACGCGCGACAAGCGGTTCATCTGGGTGGACACCTATGCGCGCTGGAGGATCAGCGATCCACGCGTATATCTGGAGCGTCTCCGCGGCGACGAGGCGACGGCCCAGTCTCGCCTGGACGACATTCTCGACGGAGAGACCCGCAATTCGGTGGCCCGCCACGATCTGGTTCAGGTCGTTCGGACGACCAACCGCCAGCCTGACTTGTCCCTTCAGGACGAGGAGGAGACCGGAGTCCTCGAGGAGATCGTGACCGGCCGCACTGCCATCACTGAGGAAATTATCGCGACCGCAGCGCCCCGCCTGGAAGAGCTCGGCATCGAACTGATCGATTTCCGTCTCAAACGGATCAACTATGTCGACGAAGTCAGACGGGACGTGTTCGACAGGATGATCGCCGAGCGTCAGCGGATCGCGCAGCGCTACCGGTCGGAAGGTGAAGGAGAGGCGGCGCGGATTCGCGGTGAGAGGGAGAGGGAACTGCAACGGATTCAGTCCGAGGCGTACCGGCAGGCCCAGGAGAACATGGGCACAGCCGACGCGGAATCGACGCGCATCTATGCCGACGCCTACAACCTCGATCCCGGGTTCTATGCTTTTCTCAAGAGCATGGAGACCTTCGAGACGGTCATTGATTCGACCACGACCCTGATCCTTACCACGGGGGGAGACCTACTGCAGTTCCTCAATGGCCCTCGGTGATCGGGCCAAGGGCCAGCCGGTGGCGGACGTCTTTCCTCGTTTACGCTCGGGCCAAGGGTCCGCTCCAGGAGGCCGCGGGGTACTGTCAACTTGAGCCGATTCTTACCCGGTTAGACGGCTGGATGTAGTCATGACGTTTACACATCTATTGACCCAACCTCGACCGACTCGACGGTCTCCGCACGGAGGAATCCGCTGGTCGGGGAAACCACGGTTGTAGCTCCGCTCGCATGGCCAGCCGCAGCGCCAACGCTGATGTCCAGCGGGGCCTGCATAGGCGATCGTCCTCGGCTCGTGACTGCTATCGGCGCCTGCGATGGATGGAGCGCGCGAGTGGTATGCCAGCCGGACACCAGTATTTGGAACACGGCAAGGTGAGTGAGTGACCCGATGGCTAACAGCGCCAGAAGCGGGTGTCCCAGCACAGCCCCGACTGCGATGGCAAGAATTCGGATGGTGTCCCACTGACAGTTGAAGGTGGTGGCTCCGGAGAGTCTCCTTGTTAGCCTGCCTTTCTCATTTCGGCAACCGGTTCATGGTCGTCGAGGTGGGCCCTGAGCATCCAGAGCTGGTCGTAGCCGATGATCCTCCGGTAGCTCTTCTCGGTCTCCACGAACGAGGCCGCAGCCCAGCGCAAGGCCATCGCTCCGTTCTTCCAGTTGGTCACCCTGCGGGTCTTCTGTCGTACGCCCGAGTGGGTGCTGTCGATCAGGTTGGTCGAGCCCAGGCACTTCCTCAGCCGCGGCGGGAGGCCGAGCCGGTTGATCGTGAACATCTCGCTGAGGCCTTCGCGTAGGCTGGCCGAGGCCGAGGGGTGGTCGCGCTCGAGCCATCGGGCGAGCTGCTCGAGCTTCTGCTCGCCCTGCTTCGCGTCCAGCTTCATCGCCGCCCGGAACGCCGCCTTCACCTGAGGATGCTGATCCTTCGGCAGATGACCCAGCACGTTGCGGAGCTTGTGGTTGCGGCAGCGCTGGATGGGGTGACGTTGGCCGAACACCTTCTCGATCGCCTTCCTGAGCGCTTTCGAGCCATCGATCACGAACAGCCGCCGCCTGCCCGGGTCCAGGCCGCGCTCGACCAGATCCTCTAGGAGCGCGCTGGTCACCTCGGCGTTCTCACTCGCTCCTTCCCTCACGCCCAGCACGTGCTTCTTTCCGTCTGAGTCCACGCCTACCGCAGCAAGCACGTGGTGCGAGCCCATCTGGATCCCGTCCAGGTAGATCACCAGCAGGTCCCACGCATCCAGCCGGCGCTCCATCAGCTCCTTCAGCACGCGCTCCGAGGCCTCGACCGTCTCACGGCTCACCGCCGACTTGCTCACCCCGACCGTGTCGGCCATCTCACCGATCACACGGCCGTACTTCCGCGTGCTCACCCCCGCCATCAGGACCTCGAGCATCCGATCCGCCACAGCGCCCGGTCTCCGCATCGCTGCGTACGCCGGCACCTCGACCTCGCCACCCTCCCCGGCGCCCCGGCGCCTGAGCCGTGGCCGCTCCACACGCACCTTCCGGTCCGACAGGTAAACCACACCACCCTGCCGGCCATACCACACCGTGTCGTCTTCCGCTCGTGACCGACCTGCCTGCTTCACGCCTGCCACACCCTCGGCGCTCATCTCCAGCACCGCTTCGATCGTCGCTCGTCCCATCACCTGGATGACTTCGTCGATCACGACCTCCGTCTGCTCCACGAACTCAAGCATCGGAAGCAGAAACTGCCCCTCCCGCTTCAGGAACTCCCTGATCGCGCGCTTGTCCGCCCGATCCCTTACCTCGTACGTTCTCTTCATCGTGGTGGCTCCGTGTTGGGGTTTTTGCCTACCCGAGCCTATCGGCCCGGGACCCCCGGAGCCACCACTTTTCTTTCTCCCCTATCAGGAACCTTCAACTACGGTTGGGACAGCTTCACTTGCTCGGGTTCCTGGGCGAACGGATCAACGACCGCAAGGTGTGGCGTCTGTGGGACTCGACCCAATCCGCTCGGTTGCTTCACCTGCCTACCGGCGCGTCCGTGCGGTGCATCGGGAGCGACCCAAAGCGGACGCACGGGCTAGCGCCGGTGTTGGTCCTGGCCAATGAGCCCGCACAGTGGGGCGGCTCAACGTCGGAGGCGAGCCTAGCGGCGCTCAGGACCGGGCTCGGCAAGATCCCGGATTCTCGGCTGATCGCGCTCGGGACACGTCCGGATGATGAGGGCCATTGGTTCGCCCGGATGCTGGCCGGTGAGCGGTCGTTGACGTTCGCGGCGCGGCCCGACGATCCTCCGTTCCAGCGGCGCACCTGGAAGCGAGCGAACCCGAGCCTCGACCTTATGCCCGACCTAGAGGCGCGGTTGCGTGAGGAGGCGAAGGTCGCGAGCCGCGATCCCGTGGCGCTCGCCTCCTTCGAGGCGCTGCGGTTGAACATGGGAACGAGCGACACGGTGGAAGCGCACTTGCTACAGTCGGGCACCT
This sequence comes from Longimicrobiales bacterium, assembly GCA_965249195.1. Taxonomy (GTDB): domain Bacteria; phylum Gemmatimonadota; class Gemmatimonadetes; order Longimicrobiales; family Gaopeijiaceae; genus CBDFLM01. The sequence continues at coordinate 333,956 of CBDFLM010000013.1, read as the reverse complement.
GGAAGGCTGCGGAAGGCGAGGCGGCGGCGGTGGGTGACTACGTGCTCGGCCTGGATCTCGGGAGCACGGAAGCGATGAGCGCGGCGGCTGGCTTTTGGGTGGACACCGGACGCCTCGATGGCGTGGCTTCCTTCGGATCGGATCCTGGGCCGAAGGAAAAAGGGCTCCGTGACGGCTGCGGTTCTCTGTACGTGAAGATGGAAGCGAGGGGCGAGCTTGTATTGAGCCCTGGCCACGATCAGCGCCATGCCCCAGTGCACGCCGACGCAGCGATTGACCGGCAGCATTTTGATCACATATCCGGTACGATCGTCTCGCCGTTCCAGTTCTCAGGGAACGGCTGGTACTCGGTGAACGGGTAGGTGCGCTGGTGCAGTGGACGTCCGCCATCCCGGAGAGGCATGGCAGCAGGAGTGGTGCAGCATTCGATGAAGTCCCAGATAGCGTCTACACGCACACCGAAATCCAGGCTACCCACGCCAATACCCACGGGATCTCCATCGGTATCGGTTACCCTGGCGTCTATGCCCGAAGCGTTAATGGCGATTACCCATCCGTGTTGGTCGAACACCGGGCTGCCGCTAGTGCCTCCCGTGGTATCGAAGTTGTATTGCACCTGGACATATTCGGCGTCCCCTGACCCTCGGATCCTGAGGGCGCTGATAGTGCCATCCTTGAATGTGGCGTTGACCGTGTTATCAGCATCTCCTCCCGTGAACCGCAGCTCACCGGGGAATCCCAAAGTCGCTACGGGCTGCCCTATACGGAGGCCATCTACACGTTCACGAGGAAGGACTGACAGGCCCTCTTCGGCTAGCATGTCATCGAGGAAGAATACTCCGACATCGGGAGTGTCACCGACGGCCTCTGTAGAGTCATAGGCAGGATGGACGAAACCTGGATCAGGTATCACGTACGCGTCCTGACCCCTGAGCATGCTACCCGACCTAAAGGCAAAGGCCTCTGGGTTTCTGTCGGACAAAATGTCAAGTGCCTCCTCCAGCCCCTGTACGACATGGGCATTGGTCCAGAGGGCATTGGAGTACTCGGCATTGAATCCGGTGCCGATCAACAATGCGCGACGCGATCCACTAGGGTGATCGAACAATACTCCTATACCAAACACGCCAGCCTCGAGATTCTCACTCCCAACAACCTCACCCCAGTTAAACGGCTCGCCCGTCTCTCCTTGGGGCCCCTGTGGACCCCCTAGACCCTGTGGACCCCCTAGACCCTGTGGACCCCCTGGACCCTGTGGACCCCCTGGCCCCTGTGGACCCCCTGGACCCGTAGGTCCGATCGGACCCTCGCAACTGACCGTGAGTAGTGCTACTAAGACAAAGAGGGCTACGCGGGGCATCGTCAATCTCCTAAACGTCGATCACAAAGGCGTCGGGCCATTCGTCAGCGGAATGGTACTTACCTATCCGCCTGTGGGCGTTAGCGCAAGGCGATAACGGGGAAGACGATCCTGCTCTGCTGTAAGGCGCCCCCCCCCATCGGGGGGTTCTACGCCCCGTAGCGGAGCTCGGCCTCCGCTGATTGAAGTTAGCCACGTTTACCACTAGCTCGTACTCCTGGCGCTCCCCGTCTTGTCCGCGCGGCGGATCCGTAATATGCCTACAGGTGTACACACCTTCGCGTGTACAGACCGACCCCACGAGGACGCATGAAAACCGTAGCGATCATCAGCCAGAAAGGCGGTTCAGGGGAAAAGCACTCGCCTTCGCGAGGAGCAGGCTCGCCTTTCCGAACTGGTCACCGCCGCCCACAACGGCGAGCGGGTGATCATCAGTGACGGCCAGCGGTGTTGTTGCACGATTCGATTTGGGCGCAGCCAAGGTCGAGGATCACCAGCTCATCGAAACGCTCCAGACACGGGGTCTGCGTCAGGGCTTGAGGTTCACAAAGAGCCAGATCGTGCGGGCCGGGCTCCGGGCCCTCGACGCCATGACGCCAAGAGAGTTCGGCGAGGCCGTGGAGCAGAGCGAGCCCTTGAAGCCGGGGCGGAAGCCGAGCTCGTGAGGAGCTTCTCAGAGCGAACGCCACCGGCAGTCCGGGCGGATGCGCCGGCGACGCGGGCGATCGTCGGCTCTCAGAGGCTTTGCGGAGGCCTCCCCCGGCCGTGGCCGGCCAGGTCCGTGGCCGCCGTTCCGGCGCGAAGGACGGGCCCGGGGCAGGGGGCAGGTGGTGGGCGTCCGCTGGGGTGAGGCACGTGGCCGACGACCTCTTCGAGACGCCATTGGATCACCCGTGATGAGGTGGCGCATCCCGAGCTCACCCCGGAGCAGGAGGCCCGCTTCATCCGGCGCACTACATCGGCCTCTTCGAGCTGTACAAGAAGATGGCCGGCAGCAAGACGGTTTGCCTGACCGCATCGAGTTGACTGGATCGCGCCGGCGTGACACAATATATCGCAAATGCGATACAGGAGGCTGGGATGAAGACACAGAGCTCGATGCTGCACGTCCGGATGGACACCGAGATGAAGCGGAAGGCGACGGAGACGCTCGCGGCGATGGGGCTGACGGCCTCGGAGGCTGTGCGGCTGTTCTTCCACCGAATCGCGGTCGATCAGGCCTTCCCTCTCGAACTCAAGGTACCGAACGCGCGAACCCGCAGGGCCATGGCCGAGGTTGACGAGATGGTGAAGACGCGCACGGCGCGATTCGAAAGCGCGGACGAGATGTTTGCGGAGCTTGAAGAAGCCTGCGGCCAGTAGTAAGCGGGCCAAGCTGCCGCGCCGGGTTGACTACGCCCGGCAATTCCTCAAGGACTGGGAGCAGCTCTCGCGTTCCGGCCGATACGATATGAATCGGCTTAAGGCGGTCATGCTGCTTCTCATCGCCAACGAGGCCCCGCTCGGTCCCGAACGTAGGGATCACGCGCTCAAAGGCTCATGGGCGCGCTACCGGGAATGCCACGTCGGCGGTGGCTTCCTTCTGATCTATCGCGTCGACGACACCGACGGGCCGAGCGGGGCCGTCTATTTTGCCCGCGCCGGTACCCACGCCGAGCTGTTCAAATGACCACCGCGAAGAGCATTCCCTCCGTATCCGTCACCTACGCACGGCCCGGTCCAACGAGCTCGGGATGCGCCCGATGCAGGAGCGCGCCTGGGAGAAGCGAGGAGAGCAGTATCTCCTGATCAAGTCGCCGACGGCTTCGGGGAAGAGCCGGGCGCTCATGTTCATCGCGCTTGACAAGCTCGAGAACCAGGGTCTCCGCCAGGCGGTCATCGTCGTTCCCGCGTGTACGCTGGCGGACGTGAGAATCGAGCACCTGCCGCAGCGGCTCGAAGTCGTCCAAGATGTTCGTCCGGAAGCGTATCCACTTGTCGACGATCGACAGCGCATCCACGTCGCTCTCGCTGATCGAGATGTGACTCCGGAGCCGGGCCTGTGGACTCGCGTCGCGGTGTAGCTTCCACCTGCTCGCGTGCGTCCTGCCATGCGTTCTTGACTCGCCACGCACCGGGCAGCGTCGCGAGTGTAGCGTTGTCGATCCCGCCCTCCCTGCTGGAGCCCAACAGGAGCTTTTGCATGAGGTGGCCGTACTCGTGGCCGATCGCCGGGACGTCGGACAACGAGACGGAGCGCACGACCTGGGCGCGCGCATCCACGACGGCCAGTGCACGTGCGAAGATCCCCCGCTTCGGTAGCCGTGCCCTCTTGGAACGTGCCGGCGCTTGGGAGCTGCTCGGAAACCTGAGCGGTGGGAGCTAGCGGGTGTTGTCCTTCGAGCGGTCGGCCTTGTCCCTGGCCTCCCTGAGATCCAAGACCGCTTCCTCCAGCGCCATGAGGTCGAGCGTCTTGGTCCCCGGAATCCTGTAGTCCTCTTCCCGGAGATCCTTCAGGTAGGAGATGTCCCCGGGGCGCTTCTTCGGTGTCATTTCTGCCCTCCTCGACCAGGATGGGCGGCTGGCCGAACTCCACGTCCTGATCCAGCCAAGTAAATCTAGCGACCGCAGGGTGGCTCTTCAACTCCTGGAACACCGCTCGCGGATGGGCCCCGACCACATTGAGCACGTAGTCCGGGTCGACGAACCGGCCCGTTTCGTAGAAGCGTGTCACGACGCGGTCGGTAGCGAGCTCGGGGTCGAGATCGACGAGGGAGAGCTCCACCGTGTATCCGGCTTCCTCAGCGGCACCCGGTACTCCCGGTTCGCCTCGGTCCAGCTGGCCAGAACGGTCCACATTCCCTCCCTAGAGGGGCTGATTTCGCGCCGTCAGTAGCTGACTCGGAACGTGGGGCTGTCCTCGGGCCGGTGTGCACGCCGCATCGTCCACGCCCTCCGGGCCACCGCCGCCACCAACGCCCTCGAGCACGAGGCCGACATCGCTCGCGTCCAGGACTGGCTCGGCCACGCCAACGTCAGCACCACCCGGCTCTACGACCGGCGCTCCATGGTAATGGCGGCCGCCGAGGCGTACTTCCGGACGAGCTTGTAGATGCCGTCGCCTGTGAGCGGCCGGCCGGCCCAGCGGGCCTGGGTCGGCTGGAACAGGGGATCGTTCCGGTCGCGGCGGTGGGGTGCGAGCTCGAGGTAGTCGCACAGGGCCGAGAGCGCGGCCGGGTGGACCGGCACGGGCCGGGTCTTGGAGCCCTTGCCGAGGACCCTGAGGTGCGGCACGCCCCGGTGTTCGTGGAGCGATCCGACGCTGAGGCGCGCGACCTCGTCGCGGCGGAGTCCGTGACCGGCCGCGCTATAAACCGAGTTCGGCATGTGATCCGAGGCGTACCAGGCGCAGGGTGTCGGCGCCGGACTTCTGGTAGATCAGCACCAGGTCCGGCTTCACGTGGCAGTCATGGTGATCTCCCCACTCACCGCTTAGCGCGTGGTCGTGGTGCCGAGGCTTCAGCGGCTGATCATTGGCCAGGGCCTCCACGATGAGTGCCAGCCTGGCATCGAGGTCTGTCCGATGCCGGCCCCGGGACTCACGCTTGTAGTCGCGCTTGAACTGGCTGGTGCGCTCAATCGTCCGCATGCAGAGCGTCGAGTAGGTCCTCGACGCTGGCGAACTGCGGGAGGTTGCCCTGGCGGGCTTCCTTCATCGCCTCGATGGTGACGGCGTTGGGGATTAGCGGCGCGAAGGGCAGGGCCTTCTCTCTCGCCACCTTGGTCAGTAGCAACCGCACCGCGTCGGACACGGTCAAGCCCATGGCGGCCAGCACCGTGGCCGCTTCTTCCTTGACGGCCCCGTCGATACGGGCCTGGACGAGTTGATTTGCAGGCATGTCGTAGTCTTCCTTAGTTGAATTACATTGTCATTCAAACAGTCTGTCCAGTCAAGAGTTGAATTACATTATCATTCAAACAGTCTGTCCAGTCAAGACGCCGGTCGCGACATCCTGGTGGTCCGTTGCCCGCGAGCTCGGATACCATCCGGGCGACGGCGAGCCCTCGGGCCGTCCCTTTCCCAAGGTCCCTAGAGGGGGGCTCAGCCGGTGCCGGAAAGTCCGCGCTGACGACCGACCGGGGCCCTGGGAGCCCCTCTCTCCCGTGTGTTGGCTTCGTGGCGGGTCGGTTGTGGGTTGGGAAGACCAAAGCACCGTTACGCCAGCATCAGACCCCTAATCCATTTCCGCGAAAAGCTTTCCTCGAGCAGCTCCACCCCCGGCAAGGAGCTCCGCCGACACGCGCCGGCATCAGCACGTCGGCCGCCGGTCCCGCCGACGATCGAGGGAACACGGACGTGGAAGGGTTTCCCGAGGGCGGGCTCGCGCATGAGGTCGAGGGAACGGCAAGTCGTGGTTGGCCGCGCATATCCTCTCGCGGGTTCTCTCTCCGGAGGACGAGCTCTTTCGTGACGGCTCGGAGTCGGTCCTAGCTCCCCGCCCGCTTCGCGCTGACCCGGACGACGTCGCGGAGGTCCTCGTTCGTGATGCCCGAGCGCCGCCTCCTCGTCCACACGCCGGCTGTCCAGAAGGCGTACATGGACGGGCGTTTTGACGTGTACATTTTGGACAAAAGGCACCTGGCCGCAGGAGACCGAAAGCGAGGCGGAGAACGCAGGGGAATCTATTTGTACACTTTGGACACCGAGGCCGTGGGCAGTGAAGCAGACGACGCGGCCAGAGCAATCGAAGCCCAGGGCTTTGCCGTAGCGCCCGTGCGCCTGGTGAACCGCGTGGCGTACGCCCGCTCACTCATGGTCGGTCAAGTCGCCCAGGAGTTTCGCCCGAACGACAAGGCCGCGAAGGAGACCGCTGCCCTGCACACCTTCGTGTGTACACACCTGTACGCTTCTCGAAAGGAGACACGAACCGATGGCCGGAAAGCCAAGCTTCGAAGAGGCGCTTAGCAAGAGGAAGCCCGCTAATGAAGAACCGAAAGGGCCCAAGCGGAGCAGAGGAGGGACCTCGACGCTCAAACCCTCACGGACGGGCACCAAGCACATCGGCGGCCATTTCCCACCCGAGATTGCGAAACAGCTACGCCAACTCGCCGTAGACGAAGACACGTCCCATCAGAAGCTCTTAGGCGAAGCGCTTGATTTACTCTTTCAGAGCCGACGTCTCCCCACAATCGCCAGCAAGTAATCGTGTACCAGTGTGTACACCTGTCTGTCTAGGGTACTGTACCGTAGCAAGGAGATGGACATGGACGCAGGGGGGGGGTCGTGCGTGACCTCGTATCTCCAATGTGGAGGACGACTTGGGACGCACACGGGATGGACGGGATGGTCGGAAATTTTACGGACGTTGTCCACGGGCCGTGTGTGCGGGTGTTCACCCCTCACTTTTGGGGCACAGAATCCTGGGGGTTGTTAGTAGATTCAAGAGGCTGGATCAAGACGTGGAGCAGGGCCAGCCGCTCCCGATGCACCGCACGGACGCGCCGCTTTCCAGGTGAAGCAGTCGAGCGGATTGGGTCGAGTCCCACAGCCTCCAGACCTTCCGGTCGTTGATCCGTTCGCCCAGGAACCCGAGCAAGTGATCGAAGACAATTCGGGCTTGCAGAAACGAGCTTGCGACGATCACAACTGAAGTGACCCCCGGAACCTGATCCAGTTATTGTGGGACTCCTTGAGCAGGAGGAGTCATGCAAAAGAGGCGGTTTCGGGAAGAGCAAATCATCGGGATTCTGCAAGAAGTGGAAGCTGGAGCGACGATCCGTGAGATGTGTCGCAGGCACGGGATCGCGGAGACGACGTACTATCGGTGGCGCACGAAGTACGGTGGTATGGACGTGAACGAGGCGCGACGCCTCAAGCAGGTCGAGGAGGAGAACCGACGGCTGAAGCGGATCGTGGCCGACCAGGCCTTGAATCTTCAGATCCTGAAGGACTTGTTGGGAAACGGATCGTGACGGCCCGGGAACGGCGCCAGGTCGTCGAGCAGGTGCAAGCCGTGCGAGAGGTTTCAGAACGCAGAGCGATCCGGTACACGGGTTTTCCACGCTCTACGATGCGATATCGCAGCACTCGCGATCCCCAGGAGCTTCTACGAGCTCGCATCGTAGAGTTGGCGCAGGAGCGGCCACGCTGGGGCTACCGGATGATCCACGTGATGCTTCGACGAGAAGGCCGGCTGGTGAACAGGAAACGAGTTCAACGACTCTACAGGGAGGAAGGGCTCGCGGTGCGTTCGAAGGGAAGGAAACGTAGGAGCCAGGCCCCTCGACCGATCCGAGAGGCGTTGAGCGGCCCGAACGAGCGGTGGAGCATGGACTTCGTCTCTGACACGCTGAGCAACGGCCGCCAATTTCGGTGCCTGACGATCATGGACGAATTCAGTCGCGAGTGCCTGGCGATTCACATCGCGCATTCGATTCCGGCCGCCGGGGTCATCGAGGTGATGGAGTGCCTCAAAGAGTCCAGAGGGTTGCCCGAAGTGATCATCACGGACAACGGCTCCGAGTTCCGCAGCCGTGCGTTCGATTCATGGGCCTACGCTCGAGGCGTGAAGCTCGATTTTATTCAACCGGGCAAGCCCGTCCAGAACGGCTTCATCGAGAGCTTCAACGGAACACTCCGGGGCGAGTGCTTGAACCTGCACTGGTTCCTCTCGATCCACGACGCGAAACGTTCGATCGAGCAATGGAGAGCTGACTACAACGAAGTTCGTCCCCATAGCTCCTTGGGCTTTCTGACTCCCGAGGAGTTTATGGATATTCATTCACCGAGCGAAGAGAACCTCGCTCCCAAAAATATCTCGGAAGTCCCATGATTTTTGGATCAACTTCGGGGGTCACTTCAGTGCCGACACCCCGGTGAACGTACCGATGCAGCAGCTGAAGCTGGCGCGGATGGGCATCTACCGAAGCTACGCGCGGGAGCGGTACGACGAGTACGGTTGGTACCGAAAGCTCTTCGACGAGTACGGCCTACCGTGGGAGGACGTGGTCGACGGTGACATCCGCCAAGGCGAGCTGAACGAACGATTCGACGTGATCATCCTGCCCCCGTATATGCGCTCGTCCGTGCTCGTAGACGGTCGGCCATCGGATCAGATCTTCCCCGAGCAGGCCGGCGGAATCGGGGAGGTCGGGGCACGAGAGCTGCGAGCGTTCGTGGAGCGTGGCGGGACGCTGATCGCCAACGATCTCACCGCCCACTTCGCGATCGAAGAGTTCGACCTTCCGGTGCGCGACGTGGTCTTGGGTTTGGGTCAGAGCCGCAACGCGGGCACTGGTCCCCAGGGAGCTGCCCAGAACGTCGACCGCGAATTCGTAATCCCGGGATCGTTGATCAACCTGATCGCGGATACGGAAAGTCCAGTCAACTACGGCATGACCCGTGACTTCGCGGGGATGCACTTCCGCAATCCCGTCTTTGAAATCACGGGCGAGGGCGCGGAGGCGGTGGTCAGTTACCCGAGCACGAACCCATTGATCAGCGGCTGGGTCATCGGCCCCGAGCACGTATACGGCCGCGCCGCCGTGGTGCACAGCTCCGTCGGACGCGGGCACGTGTTCCTGTACGGGATCCGTCCCATCTTCCGCATGCAGGCCCGGGGCACGTACAAGCTCCTGTTCAACGCCATCTTCTACGGCTCGGCCTCACCGGTTCCGCTCGGATAGCTGCTTGCAACGCCCACGGTTCACTTCGCCTCGAGCCAGGGGCTCAGGCGCGTGACCCGCGGGCGCCCGTCTAGCGTCCCGGAGCGTTCGGCCTCGGTCGGTCCAGATCATTTCGGATCTCGTCTTCGTCCGCCGTCTCATCTCGCTCGCCGTTGCGGCGACTGTGACCGCCCCGTGCCCACTCCACGCTCAGTATGCGGCCGAGCTCGAGGTGGAGCACGACGACGACGCGACCACGACCCGCGTCGAGCTCCTCGCCAACGGCTTCTATACCCTGCGCGCCGAGCAGGAGCGGGAGGAAGGCGAGACCACCACCTGGGTCGGCGTCCAAGCGCCGGGACGCCTTTTCGGTCTGGACGGCTACGCGTCGTTCTTCGCTCGCAGGGCTCCGGGCAAAAACGGCATCGGCACCAACTTCGACCTGGGCCACGGCCTCGTCGCGGTAGGAGGAAGCCTCGAGCGTGCGACCCACGACTTCACCGGGCTCTATCTCCGCCTTCGAGGGAAGGACCTGGAGGTGGCGATGGGGAGCGGAAAGCGAAACGAAGAATGGGTCTGGCACGGAGGGCTCTACGCCAAGAACGTGAACTACAGCATCGCCGTGGGGGGTGCGGTGGGTCCGGGCGAGAGTCGCTACCAACACGTCGCGGGTACGTGGCAGCCCGCTGAACGGGGGGGCGGGCCGGGCGCCTGGTTCGGCGTCGAGCGGGAGAGCTCCCAGGAGTACTTCGCGGAGGTGTTCTTCGCCGACAAAGCAACCTTCAACTACCTGACCTCGTGGGGAAGATACGGGATGGACCAGTGGCCTCATGAGAGGAACTTCGAGGCCCTGGGGGACGTGATGCGCTACTTCCGACCCTCCATACGGAATCACGCCCGCACCAGTGGCGTCGGTGTCGTGGGCGCCCTTTACGAGGTCGAGGCGGGCGAGGCCGAGGTCACCCTCGACGCGAGGCTCTTCCCGGCCCGAATGCTACAGCGCCCGCAGTCGTCACGACCAGACGGCTCCCGCCGGTACTTTCGCGACGTCGTGCTCCCCAGCCTCATGTTGGGAGGAACCCGCAATCTCTCCACGGGCGCCACCGTCCTCATGGGGGAGGTGCGGCTTCCTCCGCTGGTACTCTTCGGACAGTTCGATCTTCGAGGACCGGCGCGCCCTTATCTGTTCCTGCAATACGTGGCTGTCGGGCTCCTCTGACGGCCACCCGCGGCGGTCTCGCGGTCTTGATCTCGGTAGGGCTCGCCCCTACGATTCATCTGTTCCCCAGGCTCAAGGCAACGCCCCGTCTACCGGCATGAACCGGACACTTTCCAAAGCCGCCAGCCGTCGTCGCAGCTCTGCCGCAACGCCAGAGCCGATGTTCCGAACGGGCTACATCCTCAACCGACATGCGGACCTGGTCTGGTTCATGGGGCTGCCGTTCGTCGCCGTCCTGATCGCGCTCGGCAGCCAGGCATGGCTGCCGTTCGTGGCGGTCGCGTCCATCAACCTTTGGATCACCATCCCCCATCACTACGCCACGTGGGTGCGGTCCTATGGCATGCCCGAGGTCTGGCAGCGGTTCCGCCAGGAGCTGATCCTCGGGCCTATCATCATCTTCCTGATCACCGTGCTGGGGCTGCTGTCGGCGCCGATCACGCTGCTTTTGTTGGTGACCCTCTGGGACCACCAGCACAGCGTCATGCAGCAGCACGGCTTCAGCCGCATCTACGACTTCAAGGCGAAGGCCGGCCTCCCCACGACGCGCCGCTTCGACTTGACGCTGCACCTCGTGCTCTACGCGCACATGTTCCTCAACGCGCCGATGTTCCGCCTGCTCTGGATCCGCGAGCTCTACCGGATGGGCATACCGGTCTCGGCGCAGTTCGTCACGTCGCTGCTGCTCGTCAGCTGGATCGTGCTGGGGGCCTACCTCGCGGTCTACGCATGGCACCTGTGGAGGACCGTCGCGAGCGGCAGGCCGATCAACCCCCTGAAATACGCCTTCATCGGGGCGAGCTACTTCCTCTGGTACTACGTGACCTGGAACACGAACTCGGTCCTCTTGTACGGGATCGCCCACCGGATCATGCACGGCGTCCAGTACATCGTGATCGTGTACTCCTTCATGGACCGCACGGCCGCGAACCCCTCGGCCAAGCCGGGGCTGTGGACGCGTCTGGTGGGGCCAGGAAAGCTGAAGTGGTTCATCCTCGGTGGCGCGGTCTACGCGGTCGTCTTCCAGCTCATCATCAACAGACCGCTCGACCAGTTCGGGTTCGGCGTCGTAAACTTCGCTCCCTACCCCGCCATTCCCGAGTTCAATCTTCCGGCGCTCGACTACGCGGCCGGCTATGCGCTCTTCGCACAGCTCATGGTCTACTTGTACGGCATGACGCACTACTACGTCGACTCCTTCATCTGGAAGGTCCGCGACGTGCAGGTGCAGGAAGGGCTCTGAGACGATGTGGTGGCGTCGCTACCGGCTGCTGGTGGTCGTCTACGGCGCGGGTCTGGTCGTGGGCCTGCGCGAGTTCGTCAAACTTCCCGACGGACCGCCACCGACCTGGCGAGAGGAGATGACCGACGTCGTGGCGCAGCTCAATCCCGATGATCCGGACACGCGGTTTTACGAGGGTATGAGGGCCTTGTCGGCAGGGGACGAAGAGGAGTTCGTCGCCCGCCTCGAAGAGGCGCTCGCCGCAGATCCCAAGCACAACGAGGAGCTCTACCAGTACTACACCCAACACCTGCTGAACCGGGGCGGCGATTGGCAGGCCATCAACGAGGCGGCGAAGCTGTGGCGCTCGAACCACCCCTCCTCGGCCAGGACGCTCACGCTGAGGATGGGAAGGGGCCCGACGACGCCGGCGGAAGAGATCGACCTCCGCCAAGCGTTGGCCAAGGTGCCTTGGGTATCGGCCGTAGACCTGGAGACCTACGAAGAGGACGGAGTCAGACGCTGGCGCGCGCTGCTCCAGTTCGCTCCCGGTCAGCCGGTCGACATACGGGAGGCCGTCGCGGCCACCTCGATCCTGGCGCTGACCCACGAGCAGCGTGCCCTCTACGAGCTGACGTGCGAGACGCTGGAGGAGTGCTCGGTCAGGCCGCGTGTGCGCTAGGCATCGCGCGCGCTAGGCATTTAGAGCACTAGACGCAGTCGGGGCCTCCGGTCTGGTTCGACCGGAGGCCCCTTCTACTCCTTCGCGACCGCTCCGATCACGAAACAGGCGAGTTGTGTGCCCTAGATCAGACGGTGGGTATGTTGGGGTTCGCCTCACGCTCCCCGTCGGGAACGTCGAAGCAGTCTGAGCGCGGATTCGTCGTGAAGAGCGGGGTCAGCACCTCGAAGTTCGGGAGCTCGAACGCCCCCGGGGTGCTCTGCTCCCCCCACCGCCTCAGGGCACTCATGTGCCGGGCCTCGAGCCAGAGCTCGATGGAGTGCTCCCGCTTGAGAGCTGCCCCCACTTCCTCCACGGAGCTGCCTTCCCACGGCTCCAAGGCCACGCCGGTGATGTCGCTCACGTTTCCGGTCCGGACCTCGTTGATCAGCTCCAGGGCGTCCTCCCAGTTGCCGTTCCTGAGAAGCACCTCGGCTTCGATGAGCCGCATCTCGGTGCCTCCAGCCAAGCGCGTGGGAGAATCGGCACGGGAGTACTTCGTCTGGTTCGACCAGGGCACCCTTCCCTCGTTCTCCTGGTACCCCGAGAGCGTCCCGTTGGGGTGCGCAACATTGGGGTCGACGACCCACTCGGTGCGTGGATCTCCCGTGTCGGTGTAGTAGTCGAACTGGAAGGTGAAGTGAACGGTGAAGGCACGGTACGGCAGATTCGCGTTCGAGACCTGGAGAGCGTTCTCCAGGTTGAAAATTCCCTGCTCGTGGTCGAGGTCGAAGCGGAACGAGGTCGGTACCCCTCCCGCGTCGCTGGCCGCCCCGGCGAAGTCGCTCAGGAAGATCCGCGCCTGCGCCCGCCCGGCCAACGCGGCGTAGCGCTCGCTGTCGCCCGAAGCCAGCGAGAGCGCCTCTGTGAAGCGGCTCTCGGCGTTCTCGAAGTACACGCTATTCGGCAGGAGCCCCGACCCGTCGATCACGGCCTCGCACCAGTTCTCGCCCAAGACGCGGTACGCGAATCCGGTCCAGAGGTGGGCCTGGTAGTTCATGTTCTGCGGGGCGCCTCGTTCCGCGAAGCGCGCGATGGCCTCCTCACCGATGAAGCGCGCCTGCTGCGCCCTCTCGAAGTAACCTCCGTAGGTTCCCGGCGCGATGTGGCCCCCCTGAGTGATCACGGCCATCCCGAAGTTGGTGTTGCCGCCGGGGAGGATCTCCCTGGATACCGCCGCCGTGACGATTAAGAGCGCCCCCGCCCCCCCGCCGTTCACCGCCTCCAAAAGCTTTGTGATGGAACCGTTCACCATCCCTTGCTGGGTGGCCGGGTCTCCCAGGAAGTCGTCCTGCACGGGACCCGGGTTCGTGACGTCGCAGCCCGCCAACAGCGTCACCATCACGGTCAGGGCGCAGAGTGTGCGAGTCGCCGCCGCGAGCGTTCGCCTCATGCCCGCGATCCGATCCCTCATGTAGGTAGTCATGATCGTCGCCTCCTCAGAAGGTAAGCTGAAGGGCGAAATGCAGCGTGATCGGCGCGGGAGTGCGCTCGTGGATCTGGCCCACATCGGCATTGGCTCCATCGTTGCCGGACGTCTCCGGATCCATCCACGGAAGTTCCTTCAACCACAGATAGGAGTTCGCGAGCGTCGCCGTCAGCGTGGCGTCATTGACGCTTTCCGGGAAGGCGAAGTCGACGGGGACCGTCGCCGTTACCGTGCGGAGCTTGAAGAAGGAGGCGTCGAACGTGTAGGGCTGTCTCTCGATCGGGTTGCACCGCGCACGCCAGAGCGCCGGCGTGCTATCAATGAGGGTGGTGCTTGCTACCCGGTCGACGTAGTACGGGAAGCATACTGGCGCGCGGGCCCCTCGGCTGATGTGGAACGGCCTCGCCCTAACGACGTTCCCGCCGCGATACTCCCCGCGGGCCGACAGCTGGACGTTGCCGGGCAGCCGGAGCGTCTGGGATACCATGAAGGTCTTGTCGGGGAGGAGCGAGCCGTAGTTGTAATTTCTCTCGTATTCCGGATCGGCGATCTCGGTGGGGTTCAGCACCAACCAGTCTCTGCGGATCAACATCTCCTCCCCTTCGATCATCCACCCCCCCGCGTAGCCCCGGGCTGTCGAGAACGACGGAAGGCCTCCTAGATCCACCACCTCCGAGCCCGTTAACGTGAATGACAAGCCCATGTCCCAGCCGAAGGTCGGCGTTTGGATGATGGCCCCGTCGAGCTGAACCTCGGTGCCCCAGGTCTTCAGCTCACCGATGTTCTGGGCCTGACTGCCTATGAAGCCCTCGGATGGAACGTTGACCACGTTGAACAGCGCGTCGGTCGTCGTCTGCCGATAGTGGGTGACGCTGGCGCTAAGCCGGTCGTCGATCCAAGACGCGTCGAATCCCACCTCGAACTCGCTCGTCACCTCTGGGCCGAGATCGGGGTTCCCGACGTTCTGCGGGATGAAAGCGGGCTCGCCGTGGAAGCCCCCGGAGACCCAGGTGCGGACCTTATCGAAGGTGCCGGGCGCCTGGCCGGACCTACCGAACGCGGCGCGGAGCTTGAGCGACCCCATCGACTCGCTCCAAAAGTCCTCGTCGGAGACCACCCAGGAAGCGCTCGCCTTGGGGTAGGCCTGCAGGCCGAAGCCCTCGCCGAAGGCGCTGTTGCCGTCGACCCGGAGCCCCATGGTGAGGAAGTACTTGTTCGAGATGTCGAAGACGTTCTGGAAGAAGAAGCCCGCGTTCCAGACCCTCTCGCGCTCCTCCCAGCTCTGGACGGAGGCCGCGGTGGTGACCGTGGGCTCGGTAGCGCCGGGGAAGTTCCGCCCGAAACCGGTCAGGTTGTGCGTTTCGTCGCCGATCGCCTGGCCGCCCCACGAGAAGCTGTTGTTGATGTCATCGGTGATGGGGAATCGGAAGGTGCCCACGTAGTCGAAGGTGAGAACGCGGTTCGTCCACTTCTGGGTGGTTAGCGCACCCTCCGGGAAGCCGTTGAAGCCGAAGGGCCTGTGGTTGCGCGAATCCTGGATCGAGTAATCGTACCCGATCGTGAAGCGGTTGGTCAGCTCCGCGATCGGTGAATACGTCACGGTCCCGCCTGTCGTGAACCGCTCGTTGGTCTGGACGAGCTCCCAATCCAGCACGCTCGCGATCACCAGCGGGTTGCCGTCACCGAAGTAGTTGGCGTTCTGACGGAACGCGTTGAGCTCGAGCCCCTGCGCGTTGTTGGCGCTCGGGGTCAGAGCAAGGTCGAGGTTGGAGTAGGACGAGTTCCACTGGATCTGGAGGTCGGAGGCGGGAGAGAACGTGAAGTTCGCCCGCACCTGCCACTTCTCCTGTTCGTCCAGGGCCAAGAGACCGCTGTCGTTGGTGAACCCGCCGGAGATGAAGTACTGGAAGGCCTCCGTTCCGCCTCGCACCGACGTCGTGTAGTTCTGGAACCATACGGCGCCGGGCCAGCTGCAATTAGTGTCGCTCTCCCCGCCGTTGCTGAGGGAACTGCACGGGTCGCCCCCCGGCCCCGGAGAGTATCCGCCTCCCCACCAGGCATCGCGCATGTAGTGGTGCATCCAGAAGTAAGGCACGCCGTGGTCCTGCCCGAACTTACGCGACCACCCCGTACCCTGCTGCACTCCCGCCGTCCAGACCGGCGCGCCCGTCGCGCCACGCTTGGTGAAGATCTGGACCACACCCGCGGACGCCTCGGTGCCGTAGAGCGTGGTGGCCGCCGACCCCTTGATGACCTCGATCCGCTCGATGTCGTTCGGATTGATCTGGTCGATGGGGCTCACGGTGGTCGCCGCCCCCCGGTTGCCGGGGTTGAACGTTACCAGATCGTAGTGGTCACCGCCCTGGCTCTTGGGGAACGCGCCGCCCATGATGCGGACGCCGTCGACGTAGATGATCGGCTGGTTGCTCTGACTCACCGTGTTCACGCCGCGCAGCTTGATCTGCTGACCTTGGCCGAGGTTGCCGCCCCCGGTCGTGACCTCGATCCCCGGTGCGCGACTCTGGAGGAGCTCGAACACCTGGGTCGGCCGCTCGGGAATGTCGGCAACGTTGATCTGAGCGATCGAGTTGCCGATCTCGCGGCGGCGCGCGGCCCCGGCGGTGCCGGTCACCACGATCTCGTCGAGGCCCAGCGCCTGAGCCCTCATCTGGAAGTTGACCTCGGTGACCTGCCCGGCCGTGATCTCCACCTGCTGCGTCACGGTCCCCATCCCGATCCGCTCCGCGACGATCTCGTGGGTCCCTACGGGGACGTTGAGAATCACGTATGCGCCGTTCTGCCGGGTCAACGAACCGAGTTGGGTACCCGTGAGGTAGACCTGCACCGAGCTGGCCGGGGCTCCGGACGCGGCGCTGGTCACCGACCCGACGATGCGACCGGTCTCCTGGGCGTCCGCCGGGATCGAGAACGCCAGCATGCCCGCAGCTACCAGAGGTAGGCCCAACAACCTAAGGGGAGTGGCCCTTCCTCCGTTGTTTCCTGTCAACGAACGGATCATACGTCCCTCCTTTACAGAAAGCCTCGCGGGTCTCGAATCTGCGAAAAGCGCGAAAGACCCGCGTTCCCGTATCCAATGGCTTATCCGCGGACACGAGATCGCGCTGAACCAACAAGTTTAGTTACCGCCTATCTGATCTTGTGTCAAGTGGAAGAAGGCGCTCTGTGGATTGGGCTCTCCCCGCGTTGCGATCCCGCGCTCCCGCCTGTGTTCGTTACGGCGTCGTGAGCCATGGCCACGGTCCGATAGAGTAGATGCGCAAACTTGGTGTAGGGGAGGTAGACGAGCAGAAAGAAGACGAGGACGAGGTGGACGTAGTAGCTCGGATAGGCGAGCGCCGCGATGTCGGCCAGGCGCACGAGCTCCGAGAGGAACCCGGTGAGAACGGTGAGCACGAGAATGGCGATGAGAAGCCAGTCGGGGTAGGTGCTCTTTCCGGCCTTGGCGCGGTCTGCGATGCGCCGGTACCAGAACACGGCAAGCGCCCCGAAGAGGGCGATGCCGCTCACGTTCCCGAGGATCTTGACCGGATGCCAGACGGGCCACGGTGTCGGGTAGTCGAACACGTAGATCCCGATGCCCACCGAGGTCGTCGTGATGACGAGGCCCATGAAGCCGTAGAAAGCGAACAGGTGCGTCCGATGCAGATGCTCCTTGTGGGTCTCGCGCGTCCCGACCGGCTCGTCCTGGCAGTCCTTGAACCTGCGGTGCCTGAAGATCGTGAGCAGCGTCGCGACCAAGCCCCCGACGGGTCCGCGGCCGTTGGTCGCGACCGGTCGCTGTGTGCTCATCGCTCGCCAGTAGCGGGCCGCGCCCGCTGCGGCGCCCAGCAGCGAAAGCGTGATGGAGGCGACGAATACGATCTCGATCGTCAACGTGGAGAAGAGCTTGGAGTACACGATCTCGCCCTGCGGCAGGCCTGTCAGCTTTCCGGTCAGGGCGAGCACCGCGAGCAGGAGCAGGGCCGGCAAGGCGAACAGCAAAGGGAGGAATTTGGGCTCGGCCATGGCGCGACCCATGAACTTCGGGACGGCGTAGTGGGCGATGCTCTCCTCGCGCAGCGCCGACATCACGTCGGACGGGTTCGCCTCGCGCGGGCAGTAGGTCGTGCAGGTCCCGCACTGGTGACACAACCAGATCGACGACTGCGAGAGCGCGCGCTCGGTGAGCCCCCACTGCACGAAGACCATCTCTTTGCGCGGGAAGGGGTTGTCGGAAGAAGACAGCGGACACACGACCGAGCATGTCCCACACTGGTAGCACAAGCTCAGATCGTGGGCGCCGAGCCCCAAAATCCTGCGCTTGAAGGCAAGATCGGGCTCGACGAGCTCGACCGCAGTGTCGGTCCCTTCCATCACCGATGGCCCGCCCTCACCGGACACGTTGCTCAGAACCCCTTCATCGGATTGAGTCCAATACGCGCGACGGTGTCCACCATGCCTTGGATCAGCTCCGGGACTCGAGCGGAGTCGGAGATCTCCACCTCCATGACCTGCACACGCTCGGTCTCGAGCATGAGTCGGTCGAGCGTCTCGCGGACGTTGTCCATGCGCGTGGTGAGCAGCTCGCTACCCTGGATGAAATGGCACTGATAGTCGTCGCCGGACTTGCACCCCATGAGGGCGACCCCGTCGAAGCCGCTCGACATCGCGTCGGCTACGAGTATCGAGTTCACCGACCCCAGGCAGCGCACCGGGATCACACGCACGGCCGCGCTGTAGCGCTGACGGGCCACGCCCGCCATGTCCAGGGCGGGGTAGGCGTCGTTCTCGCAAGCGAACACCAGGATTCGTGGCTTGTCCTCGTCGTCTTCGGGGATCTCCACGGCGCTGACCATCGCCGACAACATGTCCACCGAGTAGTCGCTGAAGGAGATGATCTGGACGGGGCAGGCCCCCATGCAGATGCCACAGCGCCGGCACCGATTCGTATCGAGGACGGGCTGGTTGATGTCGTCCAGACCCAGAGCGCCGAACGGACACTCTTGCGTACAGCGTCCGCAAGAAGTGCAGCGCTGCATGAAGAACTCGGGGTAGGAAAGGTCGCCCACGCGCGGGTGGACGGCGGATCCGGCCGAGGATTGCTCGATGCATTGGATCGCCTTCAGGGCCGCGGCGGTCGCGTCGCGGACGCTTTCGGCGAGGTCCATGGGATGGCGGACGGCGCCCGCGGAATAGATACCCGTGCGACGCGTCTCGTAGGGGAAGCAGATGAAGTTGGAGTCGGCGAAGCCGTGCTGGTTCGTGGGCAGCTCCGCTCCCTGCAGGTAGCTGAGGTTGAGGCTCCCGCTCTCGTCGGGGTGCAGGGTCGCCGGCTCCATGCCGACGGAAACGACGAGGAGGTCGACGGCCACGCGCACGCTGCCGCCGAGCACGGTGTTGTCGAGCTCGAGGACGATGTTGTGACCCTCGTCCTCGCTGACGCTGCCGACCTCGCTACGCGCGAACAAGACTCCTTCGTCCGCCTGCACCGCGCGATAGTAGTATTCGTGAAGCCCCGGAGTCTGCATGTCGCGGTAGAGGACGTACACGATCGCGTCCGGATGCTGCTCGCGGATGTAGGTCGCCTGCTTGAGCGCAACGAGGCTGGAAACGTTGCCCCCGTATGCCAAACGTGAGTCGTCGGCGGGATCGTCGGGCAGGACGATGGCCGCCCGCTTCACGGCGTCACCGTCCGATGGCCGCCGGATCTCGCCCTTGGCGGCCATCTCCTCGAGCGTGAGGCTCGTGACCGCGTTCGCGTAGGAGCCCACTCCCCAACGGGTGAGCTCATTCGGATCCGGGGGCACCCAACCGGTGGCCATCACCACCGCGCCGACCCTCATGGCGTCGGTGGCGCCGTTGCGGCGCACGCTCACCTGGAAGTCGCCGGGCTCGCCGGAGATCTCGGCCACCACCGCGCCGGTCAGCACCTTCACGTTCGACGCCGACTCGACCTCGGCTACCGCGGCGTCGATGTCGACGCTTTCGAGCTCCTCGTACGGCGCCCGCTTCGGGTACTGCTTGTGCATCCGTCGGGCGTAGCCTCCCAGCTCCGCGCTCTTCTCGACGAGCACGACGTCGTAGCCGGCTCCAGAGGCCCCGGACGCCGCCGCGATCCCGGCGGGTCCGCCTCCCACCACCAGTACGGTGCGCTGGTTGGCCTCGGTGTGCGGTGTGGCTTTCTTGGCCCTGGCGGTCCGCTCCAGACCCATGCGCAGGTAGTCCTCTGCCAGGGCCTGGGTCTCTTCCTCGTTCGGCTCGTGGCTCCACGCCACCAGCTCGCGGATGTTGACGCGCTCGACGAAGGCCTCGGGAAAATCGAACACCTCGGTGTTGACGCGAGGAGAGCACGCGGCCACGACCACGCCGTCCACGCCCGCGCTCTCGACGTCCTCCGCGATGAGGCGAGCGTCCTCAAGGCAGAAGGCAGCCGATGTGCGAACGATGGGCACGTTGCGCTCCGTCGCGAGCTGAGCGAGCCGTTCGACGTCGAGGCAGTCGCCGATCCCACAGCCGCTGCACACATAGACGGCGCTCTTCTCGCTCACGACGCCTCCACTGCTGCCGACGCTCGTGGCGGCGTGGCCGCCTCGATCGCCTGAATCGCCCTGAGAGCGGCGGACGTCGCGTCCTGTACGGCGGTGGCCACGTCGACGGGCCCGCGCGCGCAGCCCGCGGCGAAGATCCCCGGCGCGGACTGCTCGGTGAGCACGAAATCGTCGCGGTCGAATTCCAACCCCGCCTCCGGCTTGCCCGCGAGCAGGCTCGACGCCATCCCGGTCGCCAGAACCACGAGGTCGACCGCGACTCGGATCTTCTCCTGCGAGACGATGTCCTCGGCTTCGACGAGGAGCTCGCCGTTGGGCTCCTGGATGATCCGAGCCACCTTGCCCTTGATGGTCACGACCTTCCCGTCGGCCTGCACCTTCTTCGAGAAGAACTGGTAGGTGCCCGGGGTGCGGAGGTCGATGTAGAAGACGTAGGCGGTGGAGTCAGGGTTCTGGTCGCGCACGTACGTGGCCTGCTTCAACGACGCCAGGCAGCAGATCCCCGAGCAGAACCCGAGGTGGGTCTCGTCCCGCTGTCCCGCGCACTGCACGAAGGCGACCCGCTCCACCGGCTTTCCGTCCGACGGACGCACGATACGTCCCTGCGTGGGACCGTTGGGCGCCGCCAGCCGCTCCATCATCACGTTCGAGATGACGTCGGAGTATCGGCCGAATCCGAGGTTGTCGATCTTCTCAGCGTCGTACGGCTGCCAGCCGGTGGCCATGATCACCGATCCGACCTTCAGGTCATAGGTCTTCGGGCCCATGGCCAGGTCGATAGCGTCGTAATCGCAGACCTCCACGCATTTGGCGCATTCCGTGAGCTCGCACACCGAGTCGTCGATCGCGTATTTCATGGGGAAAGCCATCTGATGCGGCAGATAGATGGCTTTCGTCTCCCCCATCCCGAAGTTGAACGCATCGGGCCGGTCCACCGGGCACACCTCCACGCATGCGTTACAGGCGGTGCACCGCTCGTTCACGTAGCGTGGATGTTGACGGATCGTGACCGTGAAGTCGCCCGGTCCGCCGCTCACCCGCTCCACCTCCGCCATCGTGATGAAGCGGACTCGCCGACTGTTCCTTAGACGCTGGAAGTTGATCTCCAACCCGCAGTACGGAGGGCAGAGCTTCGGGAAGTATTTCGCGAGCTGCGCGACCCGACCCCCCAGGTAGGGCTGATTCTCGACGAGCACGACGTCGTAGCCGGCTTCGGACGCCTCCAACGCGGCGGTAATCCCCGCGATTCCGCCTCCGACTACGAGGATGCTGCGATGGATCGAAACGCCGGTCGCCGCACCCGCTCCCTCGGGTTCAGGGCCAGGCTCATCCCTCACCGACTTCCCTCTTCCGCTGCGAAACCCCGCTCACGAGATGATCGAACGGTGCGTGACCTTCTCCACGTTCCACTCGTCATTGACCCGGTCGTAGCTCGAGTTCGTGAAGCACTTCCAGTCCTGCTCGTCGAGGTCGGGGTAGTCGTTCCGGTAGTAATAACCTGGCCAACGCGTCTCCTTGCGGAACAACAGGTGCCGCAGGTGCGCCTCCGCACACCAGTAGCGGTCCCACACCTCCCAGCAGCGCAGGAGGTCGTGTAGGTCTCGCGCCGCCAGCTTGTGCATGTCCTCACGGAAGAACTCCATCAGCTGGAGCCCGCGTTTGAGCATGTGCTCGTTCGTCATGTAGTAGGCGCCCCGACCCGCCGCGTACTCGTCCATGATCTTCTGCAGACGCAGCAACGCCTGCTTGGGTAGGACGTAGTTCGGGTTGACGTCTTCCTGCGTGGAGCCGCCACGCGCCTCCTTGATAACGCGGAATGGCTTCCAGAGATCTTCCTGAATCGACTGCACACGATCGGAGTCGAGCTTCGGATCGTCCGGATGGTCGAACGCGTATTGCACCGCCGCCTTCCCGGCCATGCGCCCCTCCACGTGCGACCCCGACGAAAACTTGTGTGCCGAACCACTCACGCCGTCCCCGGCCGCGAACAGCCCACGGACGGTGGTCATCCTGTTGTAGCCCAGGAAGTAATCTGGGGGCGCGATGTCCTCGGGGCCGCTCACCCATGCCCCACAGGCCGATGCGTGGGAGCCCATCAGGTAGGGTTCGGTCAGAACCACCTCCGAGGGCGTCTCCGCGGGATCCCGGTTCTCCGACGCCCACAAGAGCGCCTGGGACATCGTCATGTCGAGGAAATCCTCCCACGCCTCGCTCTCGATCTCCCTCATCTTCTTGGGATCGTGCTGCACGTCGGCGAACATCTTCTGCATCGCCTCGTCGGTCCTGAGCAGGTGGGGACCCCCACCTTCCATGAAGTCCCTGATCATCTGGTGGTTGCGCAGAGGCGTGGGGATCGGCCTGTCCGTTCCGTAGGGCGCCCACTCCTCGAGCAAATGCTTCTGCTTTTCCTCCACGAGCTCACCGCGCGCGTTCTTGAGCTGCGCCTTCATGAAGAGGAACCACATCCCCACGGGGCCGTACCCGTCCTTGAAGCGAGTCACGACGAGGCGATGCTCGAACTGGCTCATCTGGGCACCAACGCCCATCATCAGGCTGTAGACGGATCCCGTGTTCCACGGTGCGTACCAGATGCGTCCGAGGCCTTCTCCGATGGCGTGCGGGCGGAAGACGCCCGTCGCGCCGCCCGCTGCACAGATCACCGCCTTCGCCTTGAAGATGTAGATCTTCGGCTCACGCACGCTGAAGCCGATGGCCCCGGCGATCTTCCCCGGGTCGTCCGCGTCGGTGAGAAGGTGCGAGACGAAGATCCGCTCGAGGATGTTGCCCTCCCCAAGGGCCAGCTTGGCGGACTCCGCCACGATGGGCTTGTAGGACTCCCCGTGGATCATGACTTGCCATCTGCCCTCCCGCACGTACTGCCCGTCCTCGCCCTTCCAGAACGGCAAGCCCCAGTCCTCGAGCATGTGCACCGTCGAATCCACGTGACGCGCGATGTCGTAGACCAGATCCTCACGACAAAGACCCATGAGATCCTGCCGGACGTACTTCACGAAGTCCTCCGGCTGGTTCTCATCGTTCTTCATGCCCATGTAGCAGTTGATCGCCGAAAGCCCCATCGCGACCGCTCCGCTCCGCTCCGTGGCCCCCTTTTCCACCATGACGACCCTCATGCCACTGGCCCGAGCCCAGTACGCCGCCTCGTACGCGGCGCCACACCCGGCCATCCCCCCACCGACGATCAGTACATCGGTATCGACGACTTCGATCTGCGGATCGACCATCAGCTGCTTTGCCTCCAAGATTGTTCAGACAAAGAAATCGGCCGGTGGTCGCACGCTACCCCAACGAAGAGGCGGCACACACCCCGGCTCACCACTGAAAGAACGCTCGCCCCGCCGTCAGTTGGGGTTCGCGGGAAGCTCTGGCACGCCGAGGTAGCGGTCCTGCCCGCTCAACTCGACGGTCTTAAGCGCCTCCAGCGTCGGATCCTCCAGCCCGTCGAAGGGCACGATCGTACCCCACGGGGTCGTGCGGATGGCGAACTTGAAACGCTTCAGGTGACCGTTGCGGTACTTGACCGTCCACATGATCGCGTCGGTCCCCCGAAGTGGCGTCAGGCTCGCACCCATGGGCATCACGTCACCGTAGCCTCGCATTGCGATCGCACCCTGCGGGCACGTCTTGACGCACGCGTAGCACTCCCAGCACTGGTCCGGCTCCACGTTGAAGGCCTTACCCATCGACACGTCCAGGTGCATGATGTCGGACGGGCAGATGTACATACACGCGGGCTTGTCCAATGCCTTGCAGCCGTCGCACTTGTCCGGATTTACGAACGTCGGCATGACCCCCCTCTTTTCTCTCGGCTCGTGTCAAGAATCATGATCTGGCAACCGCTCGGTGTTGATTCAGCCGGCGGCGTACTTGTGCATCTCCACCTCCACCTGCTCCTCGAGCCCCCGATAATACTCGGTCAATATCGCCAGCACCTCCGGCCTACTGAAATGATCGGGAAGCTCGCCGCCTTCCGATAGCGTCTTGCGCAACATCGTCCCGCTCACGAGGACGCGATCCTCCCCAGGATGGGGACAGGTCTTCATCGACGCCATCCCGTCGCAACGCCGGCAGTAGAAGGTCCAGTCGATCTTCAGCGGCTTCAGCTCCAGCGCGTCGCCGGGAATCTCGTCGAAGATGTGATGGGAGTCGAACGGACCGTAGTACTCGCCCACTCCAGCATGATCGCGACCGACCAGTAGATGGCTGCAGCCGAAGTTCTGGCGAAATACGGCGTGCAGAAGCGCCTCCCGCGGCCCTCCGTAACGCATCTCCAGCGGGACGCCCGCCTGAATGCAGGTGTTCGGAACGAAGTAGTGCTCGACGAGCGTTTCCACGGCCCGGACGCGAACCTCCGCCGGGATGTCTCCGGGCTTCAGCTTGCCCAGAATCTGTTGGATGAGAACACCGTCGCAGACCTCGATGGCCAGCTTAGCCAGGTATTCGTGGGAGCGATGCATCGGATTACGGAGCTGTAAGGCCGCCACCGTGCTCCAGCCCCTCTCCTCGAACGCGGCGCGCGTTTCCGCCGGGCGCTTGAAGAGGGAAGCGTATTTCCGGGCGTACAGACCCTCGCTACAGACCTTGACCGCGCCCGCCACGTTCACCTCCCCCTGCGCCATCACCGCGGCCACGCCGGGGTGCGCCGGATCGGTCGTCCTGAACACTTCCCGGCACTCGTGCTCCCGGTCCGGCTCGTATGTCTCGCGCACGGTCAGCGTGGCCATGAGCTCTCCGCCGTCCGAATCCACGACCGCCACGGCCTGACCCGGGCGAAGGCCCGCCCCTGTTTCCTTGGTCGTCGAGAGCGTCAGAGGAATCGGCCAGAACGTCCCGTCCTCCGTCTGGAAGTCGTCGCACACCCCCCGCCAGCTGTCGTGACCCATGAAGCCGTCCACGGGGGTGAAGGCGCCGAGGCCCATCATGATGAGGTCCGACGCCTCCCTCGACGTGATCGGAATCGGCGTGAGGGTGCGAGCCCTCTCGCGCTCCTCATCGAGCTCCTCACCCTGGAGCAGAAGCGGCTTCAGCCGTCTATCTGCGCCGTGGGGTGGGACGAGGCTCATGGGGACTCCGGGAAGCGTCATATGGCCGGGAAACGCCGGCGAGAAATACCGGAAGCACGGCCGCGACGCAAGGGGCGCATAGCCGAGGCCGGACGAGTATGTCCGGGTCGGATCCAGCCTTCGCTTCGCCCCCTCCGGCTCCCGGGCAAAAGCGGTGGTTTATCCGCTTCCGGGGCTGGCCCGGACCGGCCGGGTTTCCCATGCTGTCCGGTGCCGAGGACCCCTGAAGACCGGACGGACGAGCGCATGGCTGAACCCGAACCTCGAGCAACGGCTGGCCGAGGACGCGCCACGCATCCGGACCGCCTGTCGCAGCTCTCGGGACTGAGACCGTTGTCGGCCCTCGCCGTCCCGCTTGCGTTTACCCTGCTACTCGTCACGCTCGGCTGGCTACCCTCGATCCGCCAGAACCCGACCCTGCGGTGGTCGTTTCACGGCACGGGTGCCGTACTCCTGCTCTGGTGCGGAGCGCTGCTTGCGGTCGCGGTCGCGCGTGGGCGAAGCTTCTCGCTCCGGCTCGTCCTCCGGAAGCAGCACTGGGTACAGGCGTGCGCCCAGCTGATCGTATACGTGTATTGGGGCTGGTATTGGCGCGTGGTCTACGACTCGGCGGCGCTCATCGTTGGGCAGCTGGTGTTCGCATACGCCTTCCACGCGCTGCTCGAGTGGTCCCGCCGAGAAACCCATGTGCTCAGCTTCGGGCCGTTCCCGATCATTCTGAGCATCAACCTCTTCCTCTGGTTCAAGCCCGATTGGTTCTACCTGCAGTTCGTCATGGTGGCCATGGGCTTCATGGCGAAGGAGTTGATACGGTGGGAGAAGGAAGGTCGGCAAGCACACGTCTTCAACCCGTCGTCGTTCCCCCTGAGCGTCTTCTCCTTGGTGCTGATTCTCACGGGCACGACAGACCTGACATGGGGCGTGGAGATCGCGACGACGCTCCTTCATCCGCCCCACATCTACCTGGTGATCTTTCTGGTCGCGTTGCCCGCTCAGCTCCTGTTCGGCGTCACCTCCATGACGCTATCGGCCGTGACGACTGCCTACGCGCTCAATCTGGCGTTCTACGGCGTCACCGGCGGTTACTGGTTCGCCGACCCGCGTGTCCCGATCGGGGTGTTCGTGGGGATGAACCTGCTCTTCGTCGATCCTTCGACGTCGCCGAGGACCGAAGCGGGCCGTGTCATGTTCGGGATGCTCTACGGTTTGAGCGTCCTCGCGCTGTTCGCGCTTCTCGGTCGCTTCGACATCCCCACGTTCTACGACAAGCTCCTCCCCATTCCAATCCTGAACACGGCCATCCAGGGGATCGATCGCCTCGCGCGGAGCGACGTGCTGCGTCGGTTCAACCCCGCGGCTCTCGCTCAGGGAACGCTCCGGGCCTTCCGGCGGAACGTCGCCTACGTGTCGGTCTGGGCCGTCGTGTTCGTGCTCATGCAGGTGCAAATCGGCCCGCAGATGGTCCTCGCCAGAGCCGACGCACGCCTGTCGCAAGACGATTTCGGGGAGGCGATCACTGAGTACCAGGAGTTCCTCGAGCTCGAACCGGATCATGCGGGCGCGCACAGGCGCCTCGCGCGAGCGCTCGTAGCCGCCTCGCAGGCCCAGCAGGCGTTCCCCTCTCTAGAGCGTGCCCTTCAGCTGCAGCCCGACTCCCCCGAGGCGCACAATACCCTCGGGCTGGCGCTCATGCAGATCGGACGCGCCCCGGATGCGATCGCTCCCCTGGAGCACGTGCTACGGATCGCGCCCGAACACCCCGAGGCGAGCTACAACCTCGGCCTGGCGCTGCTTCGATCAGGGCGTCCCCAGGATGCGCTCGCACCCCTGGAGCGTGCGCTCGAGCTCCGGCCCGACCATCCCGACGCTTTCAACAATCTCGGGCTGGCACTCATTCAGACCGGACGCGCCGCGGATGCGATCCGCCCTCTCCGCCAAGCGATCGAGCTGGAGCCTGCTCACCCAGAGGCGCACAACAGCCTCGGGCTCGCGCTGCTCCTGGCGGGGCGACCGGACGAGGCGGTGTCGTCTCTCGGGCAGGCGCTGCGCCTCGAGCCTCGATACCCCGAAGAGCACTACAACCTGGCTCTCGCCCTGGCGGCCACCGGCCGGGCTGACGCCGCGGCCGAACAGTTCGAGGTGGCGCTGCGACTCCGCCCCGATTGGGCGGAAGCGTTGAGGGACTATGCGCTTCTCCGCTCGACACACCCGGACTCGAGCGTCCGCGACCCGGAGGCAGCGGTCCGCCTGGCCTCCCGAGCCGCGGAGATCACGAACGATGGCGACCCCTCGATGCTGGACGCGCTGGCTGCGGCCTACGCTTCGGCCGGCCGATTCGCGGAAGCGGTCGCGACGGCCGAGGAGGCTGCCGCCCTCGCGGAGCGCTCAGGGCCGGAGCTAGAGGCCGAGATCCGGGCCAATCTGGCGCTCTACCGGTCGGGGCGGCCGCTCGTGAGATCGGGAGGCTGACAAAAAGCCCCCGCGCGACCTCGCGCGGGGGCTCCGCTACCCTGGTGGCCGCTAGGCCGGGCTCAGCAGGACAAGCAGCTGTTGTTGTTGCTCGCGCCGTGGCTCTCCAGCAGCTCGATGGTCTCCGGGAACGGCTGGATCCGCTGAATGGGACCGTTCGCCATGTCCACCGTCGTCTGCCCGGAACGCGCTAGCAGCGTCACGTCCGCGCCCTTCTCGATGAGAAAGCGCAGAACCTCGTTGTCCCCACGCGCCGCCGCGTGATGGGCCGGCGTGTATCCGTCCAGGTCCCGCGCGTTCACGTCCGCCCCCTGCTCCTCCACCAGATACTCGATCGCGGGCAGCCAGCCGGTCGGCACGTGCCGGTGAACGTAGCCGGCGAAGCCCTGTCCGAAGCCTACCCCGGCGGCGGCGTGGATCGGGTACACCCCCGGATCACCGGACTCTACCGCAGCGAGCCCGGAGGGATCGACCTCCACGTCGGAAGGATCGACGCTGGTGGAGCCCGTATAGAAGCTTCTCCGAACCTCTCCAACCATCGTCGGAATGCTCGCATCGGCTCCGTAGGAGACCAGCAGCTTCATCGCCTCCAGGTCCAGAGCGTGAGACGCCCGCCAGAACACCGTTGCACCGGTCCCATCCACGTGCAGGTCATTCCTCGCGTACTCGGTGTACCAAACGGTCCGCGTGAGCCGCGCGTTGGGGTCGGCGCCCGCCTCGAGCAGCGCCTCCATCAGCTCCAGGTGCGTCGTCTGCTGCTGCATGTAGTCCGCCGGATGCGGATGCCGCGACTTGGGGATCCACTGCTGGTTGATCACAGCGTAGAGCGCCGTCACGCCGCCGTCGCTGACGAGCGTCGGGTCGGCGCCCCTCTGCAGCAGCTCCATGGCCAGATCGAAGTGGCCGTTCAGCGTAGACACCACTAGCGGGCTGTCCATGTCCCCGGCGGTCCGCTGGTTGATGTCCGCGCCCCCGTCGAGCAGCGCGTGCGCTGCTCCGACGCTCCCCTCACGGGCGGCCAGGTGAAGTGCGGAGAGTCCACCGTAATACGCGACGGTGCGGGCATAGCGGCCACTACCCGAGGCACCTCGCTGACCCACGGCGGCTCCACCCGCGGAGGCCGTGTTCGGATCCTGTGCTTGCCGCATCGCTGCCTGCAAGGCCCGGCGCTGTCTAAGCGCTTCTCCGTCCGCAATGTCCCGCTCAGCGATGTCGATCATGCGGCCTTGGACCGCCGGGTCCGCACCGGCCGCCAGGAGCGCCCGGGTCGCATCCACCCGGTTCTCGGCCGCCGCGAACATGAGCGGCGTCTGTCCCCAATTCGGCTCACGCGCGTCCACCTCCGCGCCGTGATCCACAAGCGCCTGGACCGCCTCCGCGCTCCCCGATTGCGCCGCATAGTGCAACGGCGTCCCGCCGCCCGCCGTCGTCGCCGCGTTCGGATCGGCGCCCGCGGCCAGGAGCATGCCCACCAGGTCGCCAGCTCCCGATAGGCTCGCCAGATGCAGCGGCGTGTAGTCGCCGATCCGGGTCTTCGACTTCACCATGGCACCGGCGTAGATCAGTACCTCGGCCAGCGCGCCGTCGCCGTTCATGGCCGCCCAGTGGAGCGCCGTCATGCCGTCGCCCTGGGCCGCGTTGACGTCCGCACCCTCCTGGATGAGCGTGCGCACGGCGTCGGTGTCGCCCCGCATCGCCGCGTCGGCGACAGGCGAGTCCGGGGCCGCGGCCCAAAACAGCGTCACCAGCGCGAGGGCACCCGTCGCATTCACTCGGAACGAACCTTTCATTCTCGCTTTTCTCCCAGTTGTTTCCTTCGTCGCGCTCCGCCAGTCAGCAGGACACGCGATGGTGGACCGGGGCCTACTGCTGGGGCCCGCTTCGTCGACGACTTCAGGCGTCGTCGACGAAGCTCGACATGGTGAGCGGAAGTTCGCCGGTGCTGTCACCGAACGCTTCCAGGTCGTCGAAGCCGAGCGCGTGCATCATGCTCAGCATCGCGTTCGCCATCGGCGTCCCGTCGGGCGCCTTGATGTGCAGGTTGCCCTCCAGCCTCCCGTTGGCACCGCCCAGTGCGATCAGCGGATTGCGCTTGTGGTTGTGCAGGTTGCCATCGCCCATCGGAGAGCCGTAGACGATCAGGGTCTTCTCCAACAGGTCCCGGTCACCCTCCATCGTCTCCTTCAGCCGGTCCAGGAGGTAGGGAAGCATGCTCACGTGGTACCGGTTGAGGACGTTGAAGTCCAGCACACCCTCCGGGTTGCCGCCGTGGTGAGAGGCCGGATGGAACGGCGTCTCGGTCCCACTCTCCGGAAACACCCGGCCCGTCGCGTCACGGGAGAGCTTGAAGGAAAACACCCGTGTGGTATCGGAGGCGAACGCGAGCGCCTGAAGATCGAACATCACGTGCACGTGCTCGCTGAACGAGTCCGGTACTCCCGCAGGTGCCTCCGGTAGCTCCCTCTGCTGACCGCTCGTGTTCTGCGCCTCGATCATCTCGATGCGCCGCTCGATCTCGCGGATGTTATCCAGATACCGGTCCATCCTCACCCGATCCTCACCGCCCAGCTCCCGCTTGAGCTGAGCGACCTCCGAGGCCACCCAGTCCAGGATGCTGCTCTGCGTACGCCGTCGTAGCGCCCGCTCCTCCGGCGTGCCGCCGCCGCCGAAGAGCTGCTCGAAAACGATGCGTGGATCGCGAATCATCGGAAGCGGCTCGGTCGGCGAGGCCCAGCTGATCGAATCCGTGTACGCACACGAATAACCGTACGCACACCCGCCCGCTTGATCGACGTTCTCGATGCACAGCTGCATGGACGGAATCGGTGTGTCCTGACCGAATCGATTCGCAAACATCTGATCCATCGACACGCCCACGAACAGATCCGAGCTCTCCGTCTGCTTCGGATGCTGCTGCGTCAAGAACACGGCGCTCGATCGGAAGTGGTCCCCCCCGATCTCCTTCGCCTGGAAGGCCTCGGCCATGCGCACGTTCGTGTTGCTGACGATCGTCAAATGCTCACGATAGTCCTCCAACGGACTCAGTGCGCTCGGACCGAACTCGAACTCACGCCCGACCTTCGCGGGCGCCCACAAGTTCTGCGTCGCACCCCACTCGTTACTCCCTGCGCATCCGTGCACCTGCTCGATCGCGATGAGCCTCGGCCGGTCAATCTGCGCTGCGGTCTCCGCCCACAGCCGACCCGCTGGCACCATCGCATCCAGGAACGGAAGCGCTACGGTGGCACCCACGCCGCGTACGAACGAGCGCCGCGGCATGTGCTTTCCAGTGATGAATTCCATCGTGTAGATCTCCTCGGCTGTGTTGGTGTTACCTCTGCGCTCCCGTCGCTTCTGCCGCCACGACGTCGACTGCACGCTTCATTCGGAATGCGTCGCTCTGCACGACGCCGTGAATGAAGGAAGATATACGGTAGTCCTCGGCCTCCGCCGCAGCGGAGATGGCCCGGATCGTGGGCTGGTCGTAGTACTCCGCCCGACGACCCAGCGCGTACGCCAAGAGGTTCTTGGTGAAGTTGCGCACCACGGGGATAGGCCGGTCCATCAGCGCGTTCACGAGATCGTTCGGCGACGTGACCGGAGTCCCGTCGTACAGCTCACCCCGGGTGTCCAGCGGCATCCCGAACTCTCGGATACGCCACTTCCCGGTCACGTCGAAGTTGTCCAGCGACAACCCGATGGGGTCCATGAATCGGTGGCATCCCGCGCAGATCGCGTTCGAGCGGTGCTTCTCCATACGCTCGCGCGTGGTGAGCTGTCGGGTGCCCTCGTTCCCCTCGGTCTCTTCCAGGTCCGGCACGCCGGGCGGGGGCGGGGGCGGGGGCGTGCCCAGCACCGCGATCATGACCCACTTGCCACGCAGCACAGGCGACGTGCGGCCCGCCACAGATGTGAGCGTCAGTATGCTCCCGTGCCCGAAGATTCCCTTTCGCCTGTCATCGGGATACGAAACCCGGCGGAAGTCCTCGCCCCTCACGCCCTCGATACCGTAATGCTTGGCGAGGCGCTCGTTCAAAAAGGTGTAGTCGGCCGTATAGAGCTCCATCAGGCTCCGGTTTTCACGCACGACGTAGTTGAAGAACGTCTCCGTCTCCGTCCACATCGCGTCTCTGAGCTGCTCGTGGAAGTCGGGATAGAAGCGCACGTCCGGGTTGATCTTGTCCAAGTCCTGCAGCTGCAGCCACTGCCCGGCGAACCGCGGCCCGAGCGCCTCGATACGGGGATCGGCGAGCGCCCGCTCGGTCTGAGCCCTCAAGACGTCCCGGTCGGACAGCCGCCCGGCCGTGGCGAGCTCCCTCAGCTCCTCGTCCGGCGGTGTGCCCCACAAGAAGAACGACAGGCGTGAAGCCACGTCCGCGTCGCTCAACAGATAGTTCTCGCCGGCCTCCACGTCACCCGTCGGCTCCTCGAACCGGAAGACGAAGTGCGGGTTGGCCAGCGCAGCCTCCAACGCCGTCCGGATACCGGTCTCGAACCCTCCCTCCTCGACACCCATCTCGTAGAACGACATGAGCGCCTCGATCTCGTCGGTCTCCACCGGCCGACGGAACGCCCCGGTGGCCAGACGCGAGATGATGTCGCGTGCGCACGTCGGCGCCTCGCTCGACGAGAGCGGCCGGCAGGTGAAGACCTTCCGCCTGCTCGGCGTCTCGGAGACGCCCTTCGGGTTGTACGGCCCTCCGACGACCAGGTCCCGGAGGTGGGGAAGCTGGAGGAAGCCGTAGGAATCGGCCATGGCCGTGCTCGCCAGCGACCACTCGTGCGGCGACTCGAGGTCCTGCACGGGGCCATCCAGTCTGCGGATGAACGCGGCCGCCACCCGATGCGGGCCCGCACGGACGAAGATCGGCTCCGTCCGTCTGTCCACGCCGCCGGGGTCGGAGGTATGCATCCAAGGGTCGACCGTAATGAGCGCGACGCGCTCTCCGTCGACGGAGATCTCGACCTGCTCGGGATCGCTGGCGTCGTTCAGCGCGGAGCGCTGGTTTCCGACGAGGTTCCCGGTCGTCTCGTGGCTGAACGAGATCCTGAAGATGTACTCAGCGTCGGCCGGGAAGTTGTGCGTCGATACCACCCCCCCGCGGGTTCCGAAGGGCGTGCCCGGGACCCAATCGTCCTGGGAAGCCAGACGCGAGACCCTGTACTGGGTCTCCGACGGCCTCGCCTCCGCGAAACCTACAGCGAGACGGGCCACCTCGGCGGCTGCCCGCAGATAGGCATCCAGCAGCGTCGGGGACAGCAGCTGGACGTCTGCGATGTTGTCGAAGTTGGCGCTCTTCGTGTCCAGCGGCAGGTAGTCACCCGCGTCGATCTCGAGGTCGAGCAGACTCTCGATCGCCGCTGCGTACTCGGTGCGGTTCAGCCGCTGAAAGGTCTTCGAGCCGGGGTTGGGGTTCTCTGCCGCCGCCTCGTCGACCAGCTCCTCGAGCGTCTCGACCAACGCGAGCAGAGTGTCACCGCCTGGACGCGGAATGCCCGGAGGAGGCATCATCCCGGCCCGCAGCTTGACGATCATCTTTTCGGCCGTCTCGGCGAGCTCCGCCGCCTGCGCCACGTCGAAGTGCTGCAGGGTCAGGCTTCCCGTCAGCATGGCGTCGTTGTGGCATGCGACGCACGTGCGCCGGACCACCGCGGTCAGCGCCTCCGGGGAAACGTCTTGCGCTGCGGGAGTGGTGGCCAAAGCAGCAGACCGCTCCACCGCTCCAGCCGCGGGGGACCGGTCGATTCCCTCCGGACCCGCTTCGCCCTCGCCCGCGGGGCCCAGCAGCAAAATACTCATGCCGAGCGCGGCCGCGGTGACGGTGAAGGTCTTCATCATCGATGTCTCCAGTAGGTGCTCTCTAAGCGCCAGGAGGGCATGAGTACTACACCCGACGACGCCGGAATGTTGACCGGCGCCGTCGGGTTGGGGCTTGACTCGTCAAATGTTGGGGTTGGTATCACGCTCGTTGTCCGAGATCGGAAAGCAGTCGCTTCTCGGGTTATCGGTGAAGAGGGTGGTAAGCGACTCGAAGTCGGGCCAGTCGACCTCGCCGGGCGCCCCCTGGCTCTCCCAGCGGCGCAGGTCCTCGAAGCGACGGCCCTCGAGCCAGAGCTCGATCGCGCGCTCCCGCTTGAGGAACACCCAGGCCTCCGTCGCGTTGTTGGCCACCCACGCCTCCAACGGGTCGCCCGTGTTGTCGCTGATGTTGACGGTCCGCACGCCGTTGATCATGTCCATAGCGGCTTCCCACTCGCCGTTGATCAGCATCGACTCGGCCTGGAGGAGCCGCATCTCCGTTCCGCCGGCGATGCGGTAGTCGTCCGCCCCGCCCGTGTCGGTGTACTTGAGCTGGACGTACCGCGTCACCTGACCGAAGCCGGCCAACGCGCCCCCATCGAAGATCGCGTTGGGCTCGATGCCCCACGGCGTCCTGGGGTCGCCGGTGTCGGCGTAATAGCTGTCGAACCAGGTCATCCAGACCGAATAAGCCCGGTAAGGCTTGTTCGCGTTGGCCCAGTAGATCCAGTGGAGCTTGTTGCGCTCCGTGCCGTCGGCGCTCAGGTAGTAGTTGAAACCGTCGGGCACCTGAGCCGCGTCGGACGCTGCGCCAGCCCAGTCGCCCATGTGCGCGCGGGTCGCCGCGCGGCCCGCCAGAGCCGCCATTCCCAGATCGCCCCCGGTCCCGACCGCGTTGCCGAACTGCTCTTCCGCCCGCTCCAGGTGGCGCTCGACCGGCTCGGCTGCGCCACCGTCGAAGACCGCTTCGCACATGTTCGCGCCCAGCATCCGGTTGATGAACCCGGCCCACACATAGGCTTGGGCCAGGACCTCCGCATCGACGGTTCCTGCGTCACCCGACGCGAACCGCCTGAGCGCCTCCTCGGCGATGAAGCGCGCCTGATGTGAAAAGTCAAAATGGACGTTGGTCAGTATCTCCCCACCCGCACCGGGGATGTGACCCCCCTGCGTGATGGAGCTGTGCCCGTAGTTGCCGGTCTGGCCACCGGGCAGCAGCTCCCTGGAGACGATCGCGCCGGTGTAGGCGACCTGGTTGTACGCGGCCAGGAACCGCGCCCCTGCCCCGTTGACCAGCGCCGCGTGCGCAGTCTCGTCGTTCAGATCGCCGTCGGCGATGGGTCCGGGGTTCGTGACCTCGCACGCCGACAGCATGAAAGCGCAGGCGACGGCGCCGAGGGCTCCCGCCCTCGGCGCACGCGCCATCCAAGTGATTTTCAAGCTTCGCAAGCTAAGAACTCTAGACATCTTCCAGCCTCCTGATTCGGAATCTTCAGTTTCATTGCGAGTGTCCTTGCGACCGCGAGGTCTCGCTTAGAAGCGGACCTGCAGTGCGGCACGGAACTCGATCGGAATCGGGAGACGGTATCCCGGGGCCACGACCTGGTCGGCGGTCCCGTTGTTGCCCTGCATCTCCGGGTCGAAGTAGATCCACTCTTCGTTGAACCACGTCCACGACTGGTTCAGCGACAGCGTCAACGCGGCGTCGTCTACGTTGTCGGGGAACGCGAACGTGACGGGAAGCGTCATGCTCACGCTCCGAAGACGGAAGAAGTCCGCGGACAGGATGAGCCAGTCGTCGTCCGCCTTTCCTGCCGTGCAGCGCTGACGCCAGACGGCGGGGGTCCGATCAAGGGCGAGCTTGGTGGCGTTCACCGCTGCGTTGGGATCCTCGTAGTACGGCCAGCACAGCGGCATCTTGGCGCCGCGGTTGACGCCCCCGTCGTTCTGATGGTTGACGTCCATGAAGTGACCACCCTGGTACTCGCCACGGGCGCTCAGCAGGATCCCACCCGGGAGCCGGAGCGACGTGCTCGGGGCGATGATCAACGTCGGCGCGTTGGGGCCGTAGGCGTGGTCCTTCTCGATGATCGCGTCCGCGATCTCGTCGGGGTTGGTGATACGCCGCGCGAACATCACAGGCGCGGGCTCACCCTCGATGATCCACCCGCTGTTGCCGACGCTGAACGCCGGTGCGCCACCCAGGTCGAGCACCTTCGAGTTGTTCGTAGTGACGTTCACGTTCACGTCCCAACCGTAGTCGGACGAGCGGATGAGCGTGGTGTTCAGCGCCAGCTCGATCCCGGTGTTCTGCAGTTCCCCCACGTTGAGCACCTGGCTCTCCAGGAAGCCCTCGGTGGGAATCTGGTCCACCGTGAACAGCGCGTCCGCGGTCTTCTGGTTGTAGTAGGTGAAGACCGTGCCGAGCCGGTCGTCGAACCACGATGCGTCGAAGCCCACCTCGATCTCGGTGCTCACTTCCGGGCCCAGGTCGGGGTTGCCGACGTTGAGCGGCACGAAAGCCGGGTCCCCGTTCCAGCCCGAGCCCTGCCACGTGCGGACCGCGTCGAAGGCTCCCGGCGCCCTCCCGGACTTTCCGAACGCGGCGCGGACCTTGAGGTCACCCCAACTCTCAGGCCAGAAATCCTCTTCGGACATCACCCACGAGGCGCTCGCTTTCGGGTACGCCTGGAGTCCGAAGCCCTCACCGAAGGCGCTGTTGCCGTCCACGCGCACGCCGGCGGTGAAGAAGTAGCGGTCCTGGATGCCGAAGATGTTCTGGAGGAAGAAGCCGGCGTTCCAGACCCTCTGCCGGTTCTGGAAGGCCTGCGTCTGCGCCGCCGAGCTGAGCGTGGGGTTCAAGGCGCCGGGGAAGTCGAGCGCCCAGCCTTCGACCTGGCGGATCTCGTCACCGACCGCCTGTCCGCCCCACGAGAAGTTGGTGGTCACGGCGTCGGTGAGGTTTAAGCGCACCGTGCCCACGTAGTCGAAGGTGAGGAGCCGATCCTCCCAGTTGTGGACGTTCAGCGCCCCCGTCGGCCAGAATTCGTGGCCGACGGGCCGGAGGCTGTTGACGAACTGCTCGGAGAAGTCGTACCCGATCGTGAAGCGGTTCGTGAAGCTCGAGGACGGCGAATAGGTGACCGTTCCGCCCGTCGTGAACCTCTCCAGCGTGGTTTGCATGTCCCACTCGAAAACCGCACCGATGACCTCCGGGTCGCCGCTGCCGAAGTAGTTCCGCTCGGCGCGGTAGGCGTTGAGGGTCACGCCCTCGGCGCTGGAGCCTATCGGGGTGGTCTGGATCTGGTAGCGCGAGAACGACGTGTTCCACTGCAGCACTAGATCGCTGCTCGGCGTGAAGGTGAAGTTGCTGCGAATATTCCACTTCTCGCCCGCGTCGAGGGGCAGGAGGCCGTCCTCGTTCGTGTACTGACCGGAGGCGAAGTACTGTAGGTTCTGACCGCCCCCGCGCACTGAGGCAGCCAACTGTCCGATGTAGCCGTTGCTCAGGTACGGGTCCATCCGGTAATGGCCCCCTCCAGCCCCAGTCGATGGGCCCGGCAGACAAACGGAGCAGTGCTCTCGCGACCAGGACTGGCCACCCTGCGCCTCCATGGTCCACACCGCTTCGCCCGACGAGCCGCTCTTGGTGAAGATCTGGATGACGCCGGCCGAGGCCTCGGTTCCGTACAGTGTCGTGGCGGCCGAGCCCTTGATGACCTCGATCCTGTCGATGTCGGACGGGTTCACCATGGACAGCGGGTTGGCCGTGAGGTTGGGCCCGCGGTTACCGCGGTTGTCGGGCGCCGTCGCCTTGGGAAACTGGTTGGCTTGGATGCGCACGCCGTCGATGTAGATGATCGGCTGGTTGCTCATCGAAACGCTGTTGTTGCCCCTCAGCGTGATGCGCTGCCCCTGGCCGATTCCGCCACCGACCGCGCCCACGTTGATCCCGGGCGCGGACGCCTGGAGGATGTCCTCGACCTTCTTGGGGCGCTCCGGAAGGTCGCTCGGGTTGATCTGGGCGATCGAGTTCCCGATCTCCCTCCTGCGGGCGGCTCCGGCGGTGCCCGTGACGACGATCTCGTCCAGGCCGAGCGCCTGCGTCTGGAGCTGGAAGTTGACCTCGGTGACCTGGTCCGCGCTCACCGTGATCTGCTGGGTGGCGGTCGCGAGCCCGATGCGCTCGGCGCGAATCTCGTGCGTGCCGACCGGGACCTCTAGAAGGATGAAGCTTCCGTTGGCGCGCGTGAGCGAGCCGAGGCCGCTTGCCGGCAGGTAGACCTGGACCTCGCTGACGGCTGCGCCGCCCGGCCCGGTGACCCTACCGACGACACGACCCGTCGTCTGGGCGCTCACCGAAGAGGCGACGAGCCCCAGCCCTACGATCGCGACCAGGCCCCGACGCAGAATCCGCGCGACCGCGCGCCAATTCTCGGTGGCCGACTGGCCGATGGTGCCATACTTGCCTTCGCACATACAACCCTCCTCACGTTTGCGGTACCTAAGCCCGGAGGCCTCAGGGCCCCCTCCTACCTCCAACTCCAAGCGACGCTGACCGCGCCTCCGCGGCCCGTCGATACTGCCCCTGCTTCCTACAAACGACCGAAAGCCGGCCGATCTGGACGGATCAGTCCGACGGCCTCGACCGGCCAACGGAACGCCGACCGGCCCAGGGAAAAATCGGGTTTTGGAATGTATATTCCCATGGTTGGCGCAGCAAGAAAGATTTCGGCGACCGTCCTCTCCGCACATCGGCCTCCGTCTACGTCCGAACCCGCTACCGAATCGGGAACGAAAAGACCGGGATACGCAGGTCCTCGGGCCCGTCCGGAGTGGGAGGCCGGTCCTCCCCCTCGCTCGAGCCGAGGATGAAGGCGATCACGCCGGCGATAGCTGCCGCCGACG
This sequence comes from Longimicrobiales bacterium, assembly GCA_965249195.1. Taxonomy (GTDB): domain Bacteria; phylum Gemmatimonadota; class Gemmatimonadetes; order Longimicrobiales; family Gaopeijiaceae; genus CBDFLM01. Next base: position 295,555 of record CBDFLM010000013.1, on the reverse strand, counting down.
CGCCGACCGTGAGGCCCGTTCTCGTCTTGTCGAATTGACGGACTGTGACCTGCACGAGGTCGTCCCGTTGCAGCGTGACCTGCTGGCTGATCTGGCTCTGCAGGAACCCCACCTGGCGGCTGGCGACCGGGATCCTCAACGAGAACTCGCTCTCGTCCCGCCCCGCGAGGGCTCCCCCGACGATGGGCTGCCCCGGGAGCGTCACCTCGCCCTCGGTGAGCTCGGCGAGCCGGACCATTCCCCGGCTGCTCAGGTACACCCGCACCTCCTCACCCAGGGGCACGGCCTCGAACTCGGCGGGGACGTACGAATAGCACGCACAGAGAGCCAGTGCCGCCGTGGCTCCCGCGATTCTCCCTTTGTTGCTCAGCTTCATCGTCGACCGTCGTCGTCGCTCTCGCGGGGTCGGGGGGACCCGCGAAGGCCGTCCTTCGAGCACCGCGCCCCCGACCTATTGAAGTCTATCCGACGTCACCGGTAGTCACCAGGGGGGCAGCAAGCCCGTGCCTTCCGTTCGTCGGACCCCACCCGCCCGCAGAGGCGACCCGGGCCAGCCCAGATAGCGCCTACGAATCGAGGGGGAACGTGACACCATACCGTTCGCAGAGCGCGGCGAGCTCGGCGAGGGTCGCCTCGTCGATGCGGACGCCGTCCCTGCGATTCTCTATGATCTTGCGGTGCTCCAGCTCGCCCGGGACGAAGATCTCGTCCACGCCCGGCCGGCGCTCGCTCGCCTTGATGTCGGCGATCATCGCGTCGATCCGCTCCTTGAAATCGGCTACGTCCATGAAGGCCGAGATGTCGAGCAGGCAAAAGAAATGACCCACGTCCTGCTTCCGGTCCAGATTCTTGTACATCGAGCCTACCGCCGGCCCGATCGAGGCGCCGGAGAGCACGCTCGAAAACGCTTCCACCATCAGGGCCAACGCGTACCCCTTGTGGCCGGCCATCGTAAGCACCGCCCCGGCCAGCGCCGCCTCGGAGTCGGTCGTCGGCTCCCCCCGCTCGTCGATCGCCCATCCGCTCGGGATGGCCTCGCCTCGCTTGGCCGCGGCGATGATGTGGCCGCGGGCGACCACCGAGGTGGACATGTCGACCCTGACCGGGAAGCCCATCCCAGTGGGAAACGACGCAGCCACCGGGTTTGTGCCAAAGTACGCCTCCCGGCCGCCGAATGGAGGCATCGCCGGCTCGGCGTTCGTCGTCCCGATCAGGATCATCTCGCGCGCCGCCGCGAGGTTACAGTAGTACCCGACGGAGCCGAAGTGCTGGGAGTTCTTGATGGTGGCCGACGCCACCCCGAGCTCGGCGGCGATCGGGAAGAGTCGATCCAAAACCCGAAGGGCCTGAACCTGGCCGAGCCCCGATCCGGCGTCCGCGACTAAAACGCCCGGCCTGCGCCGCTCGACGTGCAGCTCGGCGCGCGGATCGATCAGGCCTGCCTCCATGCGTCGCAGGTAGATCGCCAGCCGCGAGACCCCGTGGGTCGCAACGCCCTGAACGTCGGCGTCCACGAGGGCGTCGCCGAACCGGCGCGCGTCCGCCGGAGGGACGCCCGCCGCCATTGCCAAATCCGCGACGAGCGCCACGACCACGTCCGGGTCGTGGCGCTGCGAGGCTTCCGTTCCCACGCGAGGCGTACTCCTCAGGCGCTGCGGTAGAGCTTGGTGATCACGAACTCACGGTGACCCAAGGCCTCGGCGGCGGTGGCTCGGCCGTTGCACGTCCGGATCATCAGGTCCAACAGCGCCTGCCCCGCCTCGGGATATGACATCTCGCCCTGCAGGATGGGTGAAACGTCGAGATCGATGTGCTCGCTCATGGTCGAGCACGTGAGCGGGTTCGCCGAAAGCTTGATGACCGGCACCACGGGGTGTCCCACGACGTTGCCTTGCCCCGTGGGGAACAGGTGCACGACCGCACCGGAGGCCGCCCACAGCGTTACCGCCTCTGCCGCCGCCGACGAGGTGTCCATGAACCAGAGACCGGGGCCCGAAGGGGCTTCGGCGGGTTGGAGACAACCCACCCACTTCGTCGACTTGCCGAGCTTCTCGATGTTTCCGAAGGCCTTCTCCTCGATCGTGGTCAGGCCGCCGATGATGTTGCCCTTCGTCGGCTGCGAATCCGAGAGATCATCGACCTTCTCGGCGAGGATGAAGTCGTTGTAAGCGTTGTAGATCTCCCTGAACTCCGCGGCCACCTCGGGCGTCGCCGCCAACGCTTCCACCACGTGCTCGCCCCCCGTCAGCTCCGAGGTCTCACCGAAGGACCCGGTCGCACCCATGGGGATGATCCGGTCGTATACGTTGCCGACGGTGGGGCACGAGCCCAGGCCCGTCGTAGTGTCGGACTCGCCGCACTTGCACGAGACGTACAGATCGGTAACGGAGCACTCCTCCCGCTGAAGCTCCGTGGCCCAATGCACGTATTCCTTGGCCTGCCTGGAAGCCTTGGCGATCGTCATCAGGTCGCCGGTCCGCTCGATGTGGAATCCCGTCACCGGCTTCCCGGTCTTCGCGATTCCGTTCACCACGCGCTCGGTCCACCCGGGCTCGATGCCGATCACCACGACCGCGGCCACGTTGGGATTCGCGCCCGTCCCGATGATGGTCCGGAAGAACAGCTCGAGATCCGCACCGAACTGGAGTCGCCCGTACGCGTGCGGGATCGCGATCGTGCCCATGATGTTGCGGGCCACGGCCTCGCACGCCGCGTTCGAGATGTCGTCCACCGGGAGGATCACCACATGGTTGCGGATCCCGACCCGTCCGTTCTCGCGCCGGTACCCCACGAAGGTCGGAATGTCCATCGTTACCACCTCTTGGTCTTGACGTTGTGTACATGCACGTGCTCGCCGGTCTTGATGGGGGCGACCACCTTGCCGATGTCCTGCCCGTACTTCGTCACCGTGTCGCCGACCGCGAAGTCCCTGAGCGCCAGCTTGTGACTCAGCGGTACGTCGCTGATCGCCCTGACCTCGGTCGACTTTTTCGTGTCGAGCGTCATCCCTGCTACGGTCTCGCCCGCGGTGATGTCGACAACTGCGACCCCCACGTCGTCCGTTTCATTGTGCATCAAATAGTGAATCATCGTGCCTCCGTGTCGAAAGACCGCCCCCGCTCGTGCGCGGGCGGGTCCGCGCAAATCCCTAGTAGGCCTAGGCCAAACCGAACGCCGGCCAATGGATCGCCAGCAGATAACCCAACGCCACCACCACCACAATCACCAATACGGACGCTATCAGCCCTTTGACGAACATCGTCTGCAGGTTGATCTCGTATCCCGCCGCGACTGCCGGCCCTCCAGCCGAGGAGGGAAGCACGAAACCGCAGTTTCCTACGGCGGTCACGATGTAAATGAAGGGGATCGGGTTCATCCCGAGGCTCTCGAAGGTGCTGATGACGATGGGCACGGTGATCGCCACCGCCGCCGTGTTGCTGGTGATCTGGGTCAGGACCATGGTCAGGACCGCGAACACCAGCACCGCCATGAACCCACCCCCAGCCGCGTAGGGGATGAGCGCATCCGCGAGGAAGTCGGCCGCGCCCGACTCGCTCAAGATGCGTCCCAGCGCGATTCCGCCTGCGAAGAGGTAGAAGAGCCCCCACATCATGTTCTTCTGGGCAAACTCCCACGTGATGAGCGGCTCGCCCTTGCTGCGAATTCCGAAGCTCAAAACGGCCATGATGATGAACGCGAACGCGGGCGTCAGACCCGGGAGCACGTCCACGTACATGGGTCTTGCGAATGCCAGGCCGGCGGCGACCGCGAAGAGCAACAGTGCCCACCGCTCCTCGACCTTCATCGGCCCCAGCGCCCGCATTTCCTTCTGGAAGAAATCCTTCGTGCCCGGAATGGTTTCCAGGCCGCGCAGGAAAGCGAAACGCATGAAGACCAACATCACCGCCACGATCGCCAGCGTGAGCGGAAGGAACCGCTTGACCCACGTCACGAAGAGGAACTCGTTGCCCGTGTACTCCTGGATGAAGGCCACCGTCAGCAGGTTCGGCGCCCCACCCAGGGGGGTCGCCGCGCCCCCCGCGCTCGTGCCCCAGGCGACGGCCAGAACCAGAGCAGTGCCCAAGCGGCTGTTCCACAGGTCCTCGATGCCGACGAAGCGGAGCATGGCAACGACGATCGGAATCATGGTCGCGGCAACGATGGTGTTCGGTAGGATGCCGCTCAGGACCAGGCTGATGATGAACCAGGCCATCACCTGACGTGTGGTCCCGGGGCCCACGCTCATCAGCGACGCGAGGGCCACGCGCCGGTCGAGGCCCCAGCGGGCCCACACGCTCGTGAGGACGTTGGCGCCCAGCAGGAGCATGATCGTCTGCTCCGAGTACGAGCCGAGGACACGACCGATGGGCGCGAGATCGAGCAGCGGCGCGACGACCAGCGGCAGGAACCCCGTCACGGCCAAGTGCACCGGCCGCGCGATCCACCACCAAGCCATCCAGACTAGAAGGCCGAGGGCTGCCCGGATCTCCAAGGGCACCGTGGGGAGCGGTGCAAGGAGAAAGACGAGAAACACCGACGGCGCCGCGACCAGGTGAACGATGTTGCGGTCGCGACGAGGTTTGTCCGTGCCGCCCGTTTCGGATGCGGTCAAGGCCGGCTGCTCTGTGGAGAGAGGGGACGAAGGGCTCGCAGCCTACGTCTCGGTCCGGGGAAGCGCAACCGGCGAGGAGCCGGGATCCGGGTGATCGGGGCACGCCCCGCGCAGCCACGCTCTCGGCGCTATGATGATGTCGGACCGATCGACGGTCTCAAGACGCCGGGCTCGGGCTCGCCAGGACGTCGCGCAAATACGCTCCCGTCACGCTCTCCGGAACGCGCGCGACTTCCTCAGGCCGGCCCATCGCGACGACTCTCCCCCCGTGGACGCCTGCGCCCGGACCGAGGTCGACGATCCAGTCCGCGGTCTTGATCAAGTCGAGGTTGTGCTCGATCACCACCACCGTGTGACCGCCGTCCACGAGCCGGTCCAGGACACGTGTGAGCTTGTGAACGTCGGGCCCCGAGAGCCCGGTCGTGGGCTCGTCGAGGACGTAGAGCTTGGGGCCCACTCGTGACGACGTCCCCGCGAGCTCCCGCGCGATCTTCAGGCGCTGCGCCTCGCCCCCGGAGAGGGTCGGCGCGGGCTGGCCGAGGCGCAGGTAGCCGAGGCCGACCTGTTGCAGGTGCCACAGGGTCTGCCCGAGCCGTGCTTCCTTGATGAAGAAGCGGATCGCCTGATCCACGGTCAGCGCGAGAACGTCCGCCACGCTCAGGCCCTTGTAGGTCACCTCGAGCACCTCGGGCTTGTAGCGACGACCGTCGCAGTCGTCACAGCGTACGTAGACGTCGGCCATGAACACCATCTCGATTTTCACGTGACCGGCGCCTTTGCAGGTGTCGCAACGTCCTCCGGCCGTGTTGAACGAGAATGTCCCCGCCGTGAAGCGGCGCTGCAGGGAAAGGGGCTGCCGGGCGAAGATGCGGCGCACCTCATCCCAGGCCTTGATATAGGTCACGGGGTTCGACCGGGGCGTGCGGCCGATCGGTGACTGATCGACGAGCACGACGTCAGACAGGCGCCCGACCCCCTCGAGGGTCTCGTAGTGTCCTACCGCCTCGCCGAGGTGCTCCTTGGCGCTCGTCTCGCCCCCTCCGAGCTCTCGCTCGAGTGCTCGGAAGAGGATGTCGTGGACGAGCGTCGACTTGCCCGAGCCGGACACCCCGGTGACCGCCGTCATGGCCCGGTGAGGGATGTCCACGTCCACGTCCCGAACGTTGTGCAAGCGCGCTCCCCGCAGTGAGAGCCTCGGGCCGTCGACCGCGCGCCGCCGGTCGGGGACGGGAACCGGCGAACGGCCCGAGAGGAAGCGCCCGGTCACCGTATCCTTCCTGAGCAGCTCCGTCGGGGATCCCTCGAACACGACGTGGCCCCCGTCCTCGCCCGATCCCGGGCCGAGCTCGACGACGTGATCGGCGCTGCGGACGGACGCCGAGTCGTGCTCCACCACGACGACCGTGTTGCCCGCGTCGCGGAGGCGGCGGAGCAGGGCGAGGAGCGTGTCGGTGTCCTTCGGATGGAGGCCCACCGTGGGCTCGTCGAGGACGTAGAGCGTGTCCACAAGCCTCGAGCCCAACGAGTTGGCGAGGTTGATCCGCTGCGCCTCGCCCCCGGAAAGCGTACGGGTCTGCCGTGCGAGGGTGAGGTAGCCGAGCCCAACGGCCACGAGGAAGCCGACCCGCGACCGCAGCTCGCGCAGGATCGTGGCGGCGATCTCGGCCTCCGCTCCCTCGAGCTCCAAGTCGTCCAGCCAGCGCTGGAGATCGTCGAGCGCGAGCTCGCTCGGGTAGCCGATGTCCACGCCAGCCACCTTGACGTCCAGAGCGCGAGGCCGCAGACGAGCTCCCCCACAGTGGGGGCACGCCACGGGGCTCTGATACTGCCTGAGAAAAACGCGTATATACTGCTTGTAGCGTTTGCGCTCCCGCGAGCGGAGGAAGGGAACGACGCCCACGAAGTCCTCGGCGCCGAACATCACCGCTTCGCGGAACCCGGGCGGCAGCTCCTCCCAGGGTGCATAGAGCGACATCCCCCGCTCGAGCGCGAAATTCCTCAGAAGCTGGCGCTCCTTGCGGTAGCGAGGCTTCGTCCACGGGTCCACCGCCCCGTCGTCGAGCGACGCGCGGGGGTTGGGGACGATCAGCCGGGGGTCGTACTCGAGCGTGGCGCCGAAGCCCGTGCACCAGGGGCACGAGCCGTAAGGGCTGTTGAAGCTGAAGAGCTGGGGCGTGGGCTCGGGAAACCGGATGTCGGGATGCTCGGGACAGCGGAAGTGCTCCGTGAACGTCAACCGGAGAGGCAACCCTCCACACGAGGCGTCGTCGGCCAAGACTACGATGCACTCGCCCTCATCTTCGGCGAACGCCGTGGAAACCGAGTCCGCCAGGCGGTCGCGGAGGTCGACGGAGACCTGCAGGCGGTCCACTACGACGAGGAGCTCGCCGACCCCCGTCAGGTCGACCCCGAGGGTCGCCGGCTCCTCAGCGGACGGACCGGACAAGTCGAGCGCGACGCCGTCGGCCAGAACCCGTAAAAATCCCAGAGCGCGAAGATTCTCCACCAGAAGCGTGTGCGGCGTGCGCCCACTCGTGGAGAGCGGGAAGGCGACCCGGAACCGCGCGCCCGCCTCGAGCTCGAGGATGCGGTCGGCCGCCGCGCTGACGGTGTCCGGCTTCACCCGTCTTCCGCACTCCGGGCACGTCGTGCGCCCCACGCGCGCCCACAGGAGCCGCAGGTAGTCGAGCACCTCCGTGGCCGTCCCGACCGTCGACCTGGAAGTCTTGGTCGGATTCTTCTGCTCGATCGCGACGGCGGGCGAGATGCCCTCGACCGAGTCGACGTCCGGCTTCTCCATCCGCTCCAGGAACTGCTTCGCATACGTCGACAGTGACTCCACGTATCGCCGCTGTCCTTCGGCGAACAGGGTGTCGAGAGCCAGAGACGACTTGCCGGATCCGGACGGACCGGTCACGACCGTCAAGGAGCGCCGAGGGATGTCGAGGTCGACGTCCTTGAGGTTGTGCTGGCGGGCGCCGCGGATGCGGATGGGGTCGTCCATAGCCCGGTCTTGACCCGACCCGAGGCTCGGAGTTCCCACGAAAACCGCAAAATACCCAGTGCCGACGCAGGTCGTCACATACGCCGCCGCGGGGCGGCGTGGGGCAGTGAGTGAGCTCGGCCGGGAGACTACCGGGGCAATAGACCGTGCTGGTACGGGTGCGCCATCGGGCGCGCGCCGTCAGCGCGTCACGAGGGTGTCGAGGCCGAGAGCGCTCCACGTACTCGCCTCGGTGACGCCCCACAGCGTCGCGACCATCAGGACTGCCCCGGGTCCCACGGCTCCAGAGTCCTCGTCCACGCTCGGAAGCCGGCCCTGGAACCGCTCCGCGAGTCGACGGTTCTCCCTCACGGCCGGCGTCTCTGCGCTCGCGACGGTACCGGACGCCTGCGCGAGCGTGACACCCGTCCATACATACTCGCCCAGCGACATCCCCTCCACTTCGAGAGCGTCGGCCAAGGCGAGGCGCGCACGCACGACGCCTCCGAGGCTGAGGGCCCCGAGAACCGCGTCCCGGAGTCCCGGCCTTGCACCAGGGCTCCCGTCCCACCCTTCGCTACGGGTCCGAAGCTCCGCGAGGTCGTCGGCCCAAGGTTCCATGTCCTCCCACGCACGCTCGGTCGCGGCGAAGTAGTCCAGGGCCTGCGCTTCGGACACGATGCCGTCCTCGGGCACCGCGAACGGGTGCTCCCGCTCCAGCCGCATGAGCGCCGCGGTCGCGCTGGCGTGATCGCCGACGCTTCCGACAGTCGATTCGACACCGCGCTTGAAGAGGTAGCCTCCCACCCCGACGGCGACCGCTGCGAGGGCGCCGAGGGCCACCACGAGGACGAGGCATCCCAAGAGCAGCTTGACGAACACGGGGATTCCGCGCTTCGCTGACTTGCCCTCGGTGCCGCTGGAGGGGCTCCCGCCGGCTCCTGTCGGAGGAGTCGGCTCGGTCGGGTCGCTCGGGGGGTCGGGGGGTGTCGCCACGATACGACTCCTGGAAGTGGGTGCCGCACTATGGGGCCACCGCAGGCGCTGGCTCAAGCTCGCAGCGCCGTCATGCCCTCCGTGTGAGCAGCAGTGACGGGCCTGGCATCGACCCCGTGCACGTATTAATCAGGAGGCTCACGGCATCCGCCGCCACCCCCCTTCCGCGGCTCGCGCCCCTCGCGCTCGGCTCGCGACGAAGCCTCCAGAGGAGCTACCGATGGTCGCCTTGCTGATCGATCCGACGTTCTGGGCGAGTCTCTTCTCCGTGACCCTGATCCAGCTTGCCCTCGGCGCGGACAACCTCATCATCATCACGATCATTGCGGGAAAGCTCCCGGGCTCTGAAAGGAAGAAGGCGATCAACGTGGGTCTGGCGCTGGCGATGGTGTTTCGTATCGCGCTCCTGGGGGCCGTCAGCCTGATCTTGACGTACGCAACTTCCGTGTTCTACAGCTTCGAAGGGCGGATCCTGCCCAGCGTCACGCTGAGCGGCGAGATGAGCGGCAAGGCGTTGGTCCTCATCGTCGGGGGCCTGTTCCTGACGTGGAAAGGAGTGAAGGAGCTGCGCATAAAGCTGAAGGGCGTCGAAGACGAGGTGGAGGAGGCCGCCCGTTTCGCCGAGGTCGTGACGCTCATCGTGGGGATGAACCTCCTCTTTTCGGTCGACTCGATCCTCACCGTGGTGGGCATGACCGACATCTTCCTCGTCATGGTGGGCTCGGTCGTGATCTCCGTGGCGCTCATGCTTGCCTTCGCGGGGGCCATCTCAGACTTCCTCGAGGAGAACCCGGAATTCGAGATCCTGGGCCTCTTCGTCCTCCTGCTCATCGGCTTCGTGCTGGTTCTCGAGGGCGGGCACACCGCGCACCTCACCGCGAACGGCACCGAGTTCCCCTATATCCCCCAATGGATCGTGATCTTCATGCTGCTGCTGATGTTCAGCGTGGACCTGTACCAGAACTGGTGGGAGCGGTCACGGGAGAAGGCACCCATCCACCTCCATCATCGGAAGAAGTGATGGGCCGTGTAGGCACGCCGCGGGTTACGGGGACGATTCGCGGCTTGACCCTCCCCGCGTCGCGTGCCTAGTTTGGTCCCATGTGGTGTCTCGCTGCTCATCCCCATCGTCACGTGCGTCACGGGCCCCGACGGGCTCCGTGGTGACCGGGGTGCGCGCCTGACATTCGCAGACTGAAGCGCCGAAAACCTGGAGCCACGGCCCGTCGGAAGCTACCGGCGGGCCGTGGCTCTTTTCTGGACGGGACCCTGATCGAGAGGCCGAATTCGTGATTCGAATCGCTCTACCCAACAAGGGCCGCCTGGCGCAGAGCGCCCTCAAGCTGTTCGAGCAGGCCGGCCTTCGGGCCGAGCTGGCGTCGGACCGCGCCCTCGTAGCGCCGCTCGGTGGCGACTTCCAGGGGATCTTCGTGCGGGCCGCGGACATCCCGGAGTTCGTCGCCGACGGCGCGGCGGATGCAGGCGTGACGGGAGCCGATCTGGTCGTCGAAACCGGCCGCGAGGTCGACCGTCTCCTCGACCTGGGGTTCGGACACTGTCGCCTCGTCGTCGCCGTGCCCGACTCGAGTCCGGTGAGAACAGCACAGGACATCACTCCGGGAGCCCGTGTCGCTACCGCGTTTCCCCGCGCCACCAGCGGCTTCTTCTCGCAGATCGGAGTACCGGTGGATCTGGTTCCGGTCACCGGCGCTGCAGAGGTCGCCCCGCATCTAGGGGTCGCCGACGTCGTGGTCGACCTCGTGTCGACGGGCTCCACGCTCCGCGTGAACGGGCTGCGGGAAGTGGCCACGATCATGGAGTCCACGGCGGAGCTGATCGCCAACGGAGAGGCGATGGCCCGCCCCGCGGCGAAGAGCCAGATCGACGAGCTCGTAGCGGCGTTGGAATCGGTCATCCGGGCACAGCGGAAGCGCTACCTGATGGCAAACGTGCCCCGGGACCGACTCGACGAAGTCCGCAGCGTGATCCCTGGCATCCGCGGGCCGACCATCGTCGAAGTGATGGACTCCGGCACCTGGGTGGCAGCCCACGCGGTGGTGGACGCCGAGCGCGTGTACCAGACGATCGCCCGGCTCAAGAGTCTCGGCGCGGAGGGAATCCTCGTGACGCGGATCGAGCGGCTGATGCCATGACGAGCTTCACCCCCGACCCGGCGGCGATTCGCTTGGCTGTGCGCGGCCGCATCGGCACCATCTCCGACGAGCAGCGCCGGCGCCTCCTCGAGCGGGAGGCCATCGGAGCGCGAGCCGAAGAGGCGGCAGTGAGGGAGATCATCAATGACGTCCGGCTTCGTGGCGACGCTGCGCTGCGCGAGTTGGCGCGTCGACTCGACGGAGTTGAGCTGGACGACCTGGAGGTGCCGAGGGCTGCCTGGGATCGCGCAATCGACACCCTGCCAGCAGAAGTTCGCGGCGCCTTGGAGAGAGCCGCCCGGAACATCGAGACCTTCCATCGCGCCCAGCTGCCGGCCGACGTCACCGTCGAGGTGGAGCCCGGCGTTCGAGTCAGCCGCAAGTGGAGCCCGCTCGCCTCGGTCGGCGTGTACGCCCCGGGCGGGACCGCCGCCTACCCGTCCAGCGTCCTCATGGGAGTGGTCCCTGCCCGCGCCGCGGGCGTTCCCGACGTTGTCGTCTGCTCCCCTCCGGGGCCCACGGGCGCCCCGGCGGTGGAGGTCCTGGCGGCGTGCGCCCTCGGAGGCGCCTCGCGACTCTTCGCCCTCGGTGGCGCGGGCGCCGTCGCGGCGATGGCCTATGGCACAGAGTCGGTGCCGGCGGTGCAGGCGATCGTGGGGCCGGGGAACCGGTGGGTCACCGAAGCGAAGCGGCAGATTGCGGGCGAGGTGCCCATCGACGCACCAGCCGGGCCGTCGGAGGTCCTCGTGCTCGCGGACGGGACTGCGGACCCTACGCTGGTGGCGGCGGAACTCTTGGCCCAGGCCGAGCACGACGTCGACGCCGCTGTAGTCCTCGTTACGACCGAGCAGTCGCTGGCGGACGAGGTCGCCCGCCTACTGGCAGCGTCATTGCCTCGCCAGCCGAGGGGCGACATCATCGGCGAGGCGCTGGCTCGCGGCGGAGCGGTCCTGGTGGCGGAGAGCTTGGGAGAGGCACTCCAGTTCGCCGAAGCGTATGCGCCGGAGCACCTCGCGGTGATTACCGAGGACGCCGCCGCGGACGCCTCCAGGGTGAGCACGGCCGGATCCGTGTTCGTCGGGGACGCGAGTTCGGTCGCGTTCGGAGACTATCTGACCGGCGCGAACCACGTGCTCCCGACCGGAGGTCGGGCCCGCAGCTTCTCGGGACTCTCCACCGTCCATTACCTGCGCTCGTTCACGGTACAGGAGCTGACCCGCGAGGGTGCGCGGAACATGGCTTCCGCAACAGCGGTTCTCGCGCGAGCAGAGGGCCTTCCCGCCCATGCCGCCGCAGCCGACCTGAGGAGAGACGCATGAGCCCCTTCCCCCGTCCCGACTACGAGTCACTCGACAGGTACCGCATCGACCGCACGCCGGTGGAGGTCGACCTGAGCGACAACACGAACCACTGGGGAGCCCACCCGGACGCGTTGGAGGTCGTCTGGAGAGCGGATTGGGACACGCTCGGGCGTTACCCCGAGCCCTATGCCGCGTCGCTGCGGGGTGCTGTCTCGAAACGGCTCGGGGTGCCGGCGGAGTGCGTGACGACGGGCTGTGGAGCGGACGACGTGCTCGACTGCGCCTATCGCTCCTCGGGGCACACGGGAAACACGGTAGCGTTCTGCGTTCCGACGTTCTCGATGGCGGACTACCTCGCTCGCATGAACGGCTTCGGGACCGACGCCGTGTCGTGGGCGGACGCGCTCGACGATCCTGGCCGACTCTTTCGTAACGATCCGTCGCTCCTCTACGTGTGCCGGCCGAACAACCCGACCGGGCACGTCGTCCCTCTGGACTGGCTGGAGGGCGTCCTGAAGCTCGCCGCCGAGTCGAGCGTGCTCGTCGTTGTCGACGAGGCCTACGCGGAGTTCGCCGACCACTCGCTGGTCGAGCGCGCGGTGGAGCGACCCCGCCTGCTCGTGACCAGGACACTGTCGAAGGCCTTCGGACTCGCCGGGCTCCGCGTCGGATACGGCATCGGGACTCCCGACACCGCCCTGGAGATCGAGAAGGCGCGCGGCCCGTTCAAGGTGGGTCGCGTGGCGGGCGAGGCGGCCGTCGCTGCCTTGAACGACGAGAGCGGCTGGCTCAGGGGGACCCTGAAGGAGGCGAGGGCCAACCGTGAACGGCTGACGACGGCGCTCGAGGAGCGAGGTTTGGAGCCCCTCGAGTCCCACGCGAACTTCGTTCTCTTCAAGGCTCCTGGACCAGTCGCCCAAGACGATGCGAGGGCGCTGAGACGACGGAGCGTCGCGGTGCGTCCGTTCGCCGATGCCCATCCTCGTGGCGAGGCCCTCCGGGTGACCGTCGCACCATGGCCGATCCTGGAACGCTTCCTGCGCGCATTGGACGCGAGAGTAGCCGAGCTTCGCGTGGCGCGCGTGGACCGCGGGGAGGCCGACGGCACCGGGACGATCCCGCTGGGGACCCCCGAGGACGGTCCGGAGTGACCGCCGCGCTGTTCGACTACGGTGCGGGGAACCTGCACTCGCTCGGGAAGGCCCTCGAACGGGCAGGCGCCACCGTAGCCGTCACCAGCGACTGGAGTCGCGCCCTCGCATCGGACGCGCTCGTGCTACCTGGGGTCGGATCGTTCGGTCACGCGGCGAGCGCGCTGCCTGCCGATCCCTCCCGGGTTCGTGACTCGCTCGAGGGAGGGCTGCCGTGTCTTGGGATCTGCTTGGGGATGCAGCTCCTATTCGAGGCGAGCGAGGAGTCAGCCGGACGAGGGATCGGCCTCCTGGGTGGGGACGTGAACCGCCTTACCGGAAGCGTGGTGCCCCAGATGGGGTGGAACGACGTGGAGACGTCCTCGGACCCCCTCTTCGAGGGCACGAACGAGGTCGTAGCGTACTACGCCAACTCCTATATCTGCGAGCCCGACGATCCCGACTCCGCCATCGCATGGTCGGCATACGAAGGGAGGCGCTTCGCTGCCGGCGTGCGCAGGGGTCGAACGTGGGGCCTCCAGTTCCATCCCGAGAAGAGCTCCGCACCCGGGCTGCGCATAATCGAGAACTTCGTTCGCATGGCGGCCCGGTCGGGGGAAACGGCGTCATGATGTCCGCAACCTCTAGCCGCTTCCGCGGGTGCGCTCGATGATCGCCGCACCAGCCATCGACGTGCGAGGTGGCCGCTGCGTCCAGCTGGTGGGGGGGCGTCCCGAAGAAGAGCGTGTGTCGCTGCCCGACCCCCTTGCCGTGGCTGAGCGCTGGTGGCAAGCCGGGTTCGCGGTGCTACACGTCGTCGACCTCGACGCCGCGCTCGGCGACGGCGACAACCTGGACCTCGTACTCGAACTGACCCGGTCGACGCCCGCCATCACGCAGGTGGGCGGCGGGGTGCGGGACGATCAGAGCGCGGACCGCTTGCTGGACGAGGGGGCCGACCGTGTCATCGTGGGGACCCGCGCGTTGGCGGATCCGGCCTGGCTCGAGCGCCTGTCAGCCCGTTGGCCGGGCAGGGTCATGGTCGCCGCCGATCATCGAGGAGGACGCGTGCTGAGTCGAGGCTGGACGGTCGAATCCGAGCTCATGGTGAGCACCTTGATGGCCCGGCTGGCCCCACTCCCGCTGGCCGGCGTGCTGTGCACCGACGTGGCTCGGGAAGGCCGGCTCGGCGGAATCGACGCCGGCGTAGTGACGGCCCACGTCGAGAGCGCGACTCATCCCTACTGGGCCTCGGGCGGAATCCGCGACGAGATCGACCTGGAGCGGCTGGACGCTGCAGGCGCAGCGGGCGCGGTGATGGGGATGGCCATCTACACCGGATCGCTCGACCCGACGGCGGCCGCCGCGCGGTTCGGCGGTCGTGTCGAAACGAGTACGAGGAGGACCCGTTGAGCACCTTGAGGAGAGACACCCGAGAAACGAAGGTCCGCGCCACCGTGCGGATCGGCGAGCGTCCAGGGCAGGTCCGCGTGAGCGACCGGTTTCTGGGGCACATGGTCGAGACGCTAGGGCGTTACGGCGGCCTCGAGATCGACATCGAAGCCGAGGGAGACATGAGGCACCACCTAATCGAGGACGTCGCGATCACCCTCGGGCTCGCGCTCCGCGACGAGGTGCCGGCCGAGGCGACGCGCTTCGGGTGGGCTCTGGTGCCCATGGACGATGCACTCGTGCAAGCGGCCGTGGACGTGGGGGGGCGGCCGTGGTACGTGGGACGCCTCCCCTCCAAGCTCTACACGCATTTCCTCCACTCGCTGGCCGCCAACCTCGGTGCGACGCTCCACGTTCGCGTGCTGCGGGGCAGCGATCGGCACCACATCGTGGAGTCCGCCGTGAAGGCCGTGGGGCTCTCGCTCAGGCAGGCGGTGCGGCCAGGCTCGGTCGTCTTCAGCACCAAGGGAGCGGTGCTTCTGGAGCGTGAGGACGGGGACTCTTGATGGCAGGCTCACGCACGAGCCTACGTGGAAGTCCCACGCCCGAGCTCGGTCGCGGAGGCGATCGATGCTGAGGCCACGCGTCGTAGTGTGTCTCGACGTCGACGCCGGCCGGGTCGTCAAGGGCACTCGCTTCGTAGAGCTCCGCGACGTGGGCCATCCGGTCGAGCTCGCCCAGCGCTACGAGCAGGAGGGGGCCGATGAAATCGTGTTCCTCGACGTGTCCGCCTCGAAGGAGGAGCGTGGCACCCTGCTGGACGTCGTGCGTCGGACCGCCGAGGTGCTCTTCGTACCTCTCACGGTGGGAGGCGGCGTCCGCTCCGTGGACGACATCGGCCCCTTGCTGCGCGCCGGCGCCGACAAGGTCAGCGTGAACACGGCCGCCGTGCATCACCGGGAGCTTCTCGAGGAGGGCGCCGCGCGGTTCGGAAGCCAGTGCATCGTGATCAGCGTCGATGCCTCGAGGGAGAACGGCGTGTGGCGCGCGTTCACGCACGGGGGGAGTCTACCCACGGGCCTCGACGCCGTGGCGTGGGCACGCGAGGCCACCGAGCTGGGCGCAGGTGAGGTGCTCCTCACCAGCATCGACCGCGACGGCGTCCGGACCGGTTACGACCTCGCACTCACCCGCGCGGTCGTCGACGAGGTCCACGTTCCCGTCGTGGCGTCGGGAGGAGCGGGGGAAGCATCGCACCTCCGAGACGCTTTCACGCAGGGGAATGCTTCGGCGGCACTGGTCGCCGGCATCCTCCACGAGGGACTCACGACCGTCGGGGCGCTCAAGGCCGCCCTGCGCGGCTGGGGGGTGCCGGTTCGATGACGCCGGACAGGCCTCCGGCGGCGCCCCGGACGGACCGCCGGTTAAGCGCGCAGGCAGACGTGAAGGCGCTGGCTTTCGATGACCGAGGACTGGTCCCCGTGATCGCCCAGGACCAGGGGACGGGCGCCGTGCTCATGATGGCATGGGCGAATCGCGAGGCGCTCGAGCGCTCGCTGGGCACAGGACAGATGCACTTCTGGTCCCGCTCCAGAAAGGCGCTCTGGCGAAAGGGCGAGACGAGCGGGAACGTCCTCGAAGTGGTGAGCCTCCACTCCGACTGCGACGGGGATACCGTTCTCGCCCTGGTGAAGCCTACCGGTCCCGCCTGCCACACCGGTGAACCCTCGTGCTTCGGGGCGGGGACGGAGCGGCGAGAGACGCTCGCCGAGCTCTGGTCGGTCTTGCGCTCGCGCGCGCAAGAGCGTCCCAGCGGGAGCTACACGACCCGTCTCCTGGATGACGAGAACCTGCGGATCAAGAAGCTCGGCGAGGAGACGGCGGAGCTCGTGAGCGCGCTCGCTCGCCACGAGAGCGGGAAGGCCACCGGCGAGGCGGCCGATCTCTTGTACCACGTGCTCGTGGCTCTGCTGGCCGAGGGGGTCAGCCTCGACGACGTCCTCGAGGAGCTGGACGCGAGGCGCGGCTGACGTGTCGACCGCGGCTCATTTCCACGAGGAAGAGACGCTAGGCAAGGTCTACGACGGCCGGCTCATGCGCAGGATGCTGGCCTACCTTCGTCCGTACAGATGGCAGGTCACGGCGGCTGTGCTGCTCCTGATGCTCAGCTCCGGACTCCAGATCGTCGGTCCCTGGCTCACGCAGCAGGCGCTGGACGTCGCGGTACCGCAACGCGACACGGGCTTTCTTTCCCTTCTCGCAGCGGCATACCTCACGTCGGTGCTGCTCGGATTCGGCCTCGCGTACGTCGAGGCCATCCTGACCACGTGGGTCGGCCAGAGCGTGATGTTCGACCTGCGCTCGGAGATCTTCGAGAAGTTCCAGCGCCTCGATCTGCGCTTCTACGACAGGAATCCCGTCGGGCGCCTCATGACCCGAATCACCAGCGACGTCGAGACCCTGAACAACCTCATGTCCTCCGGCGTGGTCACCGTTTTCGGAGACGTCTTCACGCTGGCGTTCATCGTGGTGGCGATGGTGGTGATGGACTGGCAGTTGGCCCTCGTCTCTTTCAGCGTCCTTCCGTTCGTCGCCTGGGCAGCGTTGGTTTTTCGCTCACGGATCCGAGCGGCGTATCGGGACATCCGGGTCCGCCTGGCGCGCATCAACGCATACCTCCACGAGCGCATCACCGGCATGACGGTCGTGCAGCTGTTCAACCGTGAGGACGCCGACGCGGCCAAGCACGAGGACGTCAACCGGGACTACCTCGACGCCCACCTGCGTTCCATCACATACTACGCGCTGTTCTTCCCCGTCATCGAGGTGTTCACCGCGATCGCGCTGGCACTCATCATCTGGGCCGGAGGGCTGCGCATGCTGGATGGAGCCCTGTCGCTCGGGGTGGTGGCCGCGTTCCTCCAGTTCGCACGGCGCTTCTTCCGGCCGATTCAGGATCTATCGGAGAAGTACAACATCCTCCAGACGGCCATGGCCTCTTCGGAGCGGGTCTTCAAGCTGCTCGACCGCGACGTGGCCATTCGGGACCCGTCCGATCCAGCGGAGTTGCCTCCGGGCACGGTGGGCTCCATCGAGTTTCGCCACATATGGTTCGCCTACGGAGAGACCGAGGAGGGGGAGCCGGACTGGGTATTGGAGGACGTGAGCTTTCGAGTCGCGCATGGGGAGAAGGTGGCGATCGTCGGCCACACCGGAGCCGGCAAGACGACGATCATCAACCTGCTGATGCGGTTTTATGAGGCCCAGCGGGGGGAGATCCTGCTGGACGGGATCGACATCCGCCGCCTGAGGTTGGACGACCTCCGCGCCCGCATCGGCCTCGTGCTTCAAGACGTCTTCCTGTTCAGTCGAGACATCGCCTACAACATCCGTCTCGGATCGGACGATATCGACGACGCGGCGCTGCTGAAGGCGGCGGATCGGGTCGGCGCAAGGCGCTTCATCGAACGGCTCCCGCGCGGCTTCGATCAGCCGCTCGGTGAGCGCGGATCGAGCCTGTCGGTCGGCGAGCGTCAGCTCGTTTCATTCGCCCGCGCGCTGGCGTTCGATCCCGAGATTCTGGTGCTCGATGAGGCCACCAGCTCCGTAGACTCCGAGATCGAGGCTCACATCGAGGCGGCGACCGACGAGCTCCTCACGGGGCGCACCTCGCTCGTGATCGCACACCGCCTCTCGACCGTCCAGGGAGCCGACCACATCGTCGTTCTGCACCACGGACGCTTGAGGGAAGAGGGCACCCACGCCGAGCTGTTGGAGAAGGACGGAATCTACGCTCGCCTTCACGAGCTGCAGTTCGCCCCCGCTGCTTGACGAGCCCGGTCGGGCCGTCAGTAGCGCTCCAGGGAGGGATCCACCTCCTCACGCCACGCCAGAACGCCTCCCTTGAGGTTCCAGACGCTCTTGAACCCGAGGCCCAGGAGATACCGGGTCGCGCGGCCGCTGCGAGCACCGGACCGGCAGTAGAGGACCATCTCCGCGTCTGGATCCAGCTCATCGGTCCGCTCAGCGAACTCGTTCATGGGGATCCGCAACTGGCCCACTTCGGGAAGGTCGGCGATGTGCATTTCGAACGGCTGGCGCACGTCCACTAGGACGAGCGGCTCGGAGGCTTCCAACCGGTCGCTGAGCTCGGTGGCAGTCAGCTCGGGGAGCTCATCGTCGGTGGAGGGAGGCGTCGTGTGTCCGTTCGGGCTCATCGCAGGTCGGATCGAGGGAAGGGTAAGAATCGACGAACGCTAGGTTCTAGGCGCAGGGGAGGTGGTAGTTCCCGGGCTCGGGTCGGACCCGACCGCGGGTTCCAGGAGCCCGAGGAGCAGATCCGCGGAGCGCCCGGCGGCGCCCCGGTGGGTCGAGACGTAGGCCGAAGCGGCCTCACCGGCACGGGTCCGGGCCGTCGAGTCTCGGAGCCATTCACCGATCGCCTCGGCGAGCTCGGCGGCGTCCGTGGCGCAGCGCGCTCCGCCGGCACGCAGGAGGTCGACGGCCGCACGTGACCCCTCGTAAAGCGGGCCGAAGAGTACCGGGACCCGCGCTGCCGCCGGCTCGAGAACGGAATGCAACCCGGACCGGTGGAATCCGCCACCGACGAAGGCCACATTCGCTACAGTGTAGAGGTCGGCCAAAACCCCGACGCGCTCGACCACCACTGCGTCGAGGTTGTCGGCGTCCCCCGCCGCTTCGACGTCGGACAGTGTCGCCACGCTACATCCCTCCCGCTCGAGTCGTCCTAGAAGTGTGCGTGTGGCGTCTTCGGTGGGCTCATGCGGCACGATCACCAACTGCACGTCACCGGCCGCAGCGCGGATGCGGCGCCAGGCCGCGAGAAGCACGGATTCATCGGAGGGCCAGGTGGATCCGGCCACGACGCGCCGACGGGCGGCCGCATGGAACGGCCTGAGATGATCCGCGGTCGGATCTGCCGAGCTGGCCCGATCAGCGGCCGAGTCGATGCCGGGATCTCCCGTCACGACCACGGACGCCTCCGCCACGCCTAGCTCTTGGAACCGCCGACCGTCGTCCGCGGCGACCGCGTGCACCGTGTCCAGGCCGGCGAAAGCCGGTCGCAGCACGGCGCGGGCGACCCGAGACAGTCTCCCGGCTCCGGGAGCAAGCGTCCCGGCCACCAAGGCGGTGGGGATTCCTCGGCGCCTGGCCTCGTGGGCCAGCACCGGCCAGACCTCGGTCTGGGTGAACACCACCGCGGAAGGCCTCACGGCGTCCAGCGTGCGGCCCATGTCCGCCGGCAGGTCCCAGGGCAGGTAGCTGTCGATATCGGCCCCGAAAAGACCGGCGAGCGACTCCGCTGAGGGGGAGAAATGCGTGAACAGGCACTGCAGCGGGCCGCCCCGCGTCCGCAGGGCCCGCCACACTGCGCGCGCCTGGAGGCCCTCGCCTACCGAGGGAGCGTGCAGCCACAACAATGGGACGCCTTCACGTCGGTGCGAGCGCGCCCACGTCTCGATCCTCTCGACCGCGCGGCGACGCCCGCGCACGCCTCTGGCCAGCTTGGAAGAGCCTCGCGCGAAGAACGGGGATAACAGGCGGACACCCCTCACGGCCGCTCGGTAGGCGAGGTCGGGGAGCATGGTGGAGGATAGACGCGCCGGTCCAGGCCGTCCACCAGTCGGGGAAGACGGGGCCACCGCCCAACGGATCCCATCCCTCCGCTTTTGGGCGAGTGGAAGGTATTTTGCACACCGACGGCACCGGCTACCATCCCACTCGCGGGGACGAGATCCCGCTCGAGGCGCGGATCATCTTGGTGGCCGACGTTTACGACGCGTTGACCTCGGACCGCCCCTACCGGAAGGCGATGTCCACGTTCGAAGCGAAAGAGGT
Source organism: Longimicrobiales bacterium (assembly GCA_965249195.1). Lineage (GTDB taxonomy): Bacteria > Gemmatimonadota > Gemmatimonadetes > Longimicrobiales > Gaopeijiaceae > CBDFLM01. The sequence goes on along the minus strand of CBDFLM010000013.1, from coordinate 275,129 downwards.
GATCTCGGAGCAGGCGGGAAGGGACTTCGACCCCACCGTCGTCCGTGCCTTCCTCGCAGTGTTCGCGCGGGGTGAGATGGAGATTCCGGAAGTCCTGATCTGAGACCGACGTCCCGGCGGAGGCGGTTGACCCTGAGCGACTCCGGAAAGAAGCGGCAAACGGCAGCGAGGGCGCCGAGAGCCAGGCTCGTTCTGCTCGTGGGCACCGCCGCGGCAGCCCTCTGGGGCGCAGCAGCGTGCTCCCCGCTCTATGTGCTGCGTGCCGGGATCGCGGAGTATCGGATCTTGCGGGCCAGGCGACCCATCCCCGAGGTGATGCTGGATCCGGAGACGGACGAGCGGACCCGGGGCAAGCTCGCACTGGCCCTGGAGGCGCGGCGGTGGGCCGCCGACTCCTTGGGCCTGGACGTGGGCGATTCCTACACGTCCTTCTCGCAGCTCGAGACCGACACGCTCGCCCTCGTCCTCTCCGCCGCGCACCGGGACAGGCTGGCTTCGAAGACGTGGTGGTTCCCGATCGTAGGCCACGTCCCGTACAAGGGCTACTTCGACGCGGAGGACGCGCTCGCCGATCAACGCGACCTGGAAGAGGATGGCTTCGACACCTATCTGCGTCCGACGGCCGCGTTCAGCACGCTCGGCTGGTTCGCCGACCCACTTCTCTCGACGCTCATGCGGCAGGACGAAGTCGATCTCGTCGAGACCATCCTGCACGAGCTCTCCCACAACCACCTCTTCGTACCTGGACGCGTCACGTTCAACGAGAGCTTCGCCACGTTCGTCGGCAGAGCCGGTGCCGTGCAGTTCTTCTGCACCCGCCGCGGTGGTGGAGCCGATACGGTGAAGTGCGAGCGGGCCCGGGCGCGATGGCGGGACGTGCAACGGTTCAGCCGTTTCGTCGACGGACTCGTTTCTGATCTGGAGGCGGTCTATGAGGACCCCTCACTCGAGTACGCCGAGAAGCTCACGCGCCGCGAAGAGGTGTTCTCCACGCACGTCAGTGGATTCGACCGGGAGGTGCGGCCGGCACTCGAGGAATTCTCTTTCGCCGGCTTCTTGAACGGCCCGCTCAACAACGCGACCCTGCTGGCACAGATCCGTTACTATCACCGGCTCTCCGACTTTCAACTCCTGCTCGATGGACACGGGGGTGACGTCGGAGCGGCGGTCGCAGCCATCGCCCGTGGTCTCCAGACCGTCGAGGACCCATTCGGCCTGCTCCCCGCGGATGACGTGGTACCCGTCGGTCGCTCGGACCGCGCTGTCGGAGGAGCCCCTGCGCCATAACTCGGATCGCTTGGCGCCGAAGCCAGCCCCTTGGTCGCTGCACCCGTCAGCGTATAGGTTAGTCACCGCTTTCCAACTGGATCGCTCGCCCCGCTGCAGGCCGACACCCGGACGGGCTCTTGAAGACCCCTCGCCCCCTCTCATCTGCCCTCCACAGGTCGCCGTGACGGCGACCATCCGAACCGAGCGCGAGCGATGACGGAGGAGCAGGGACTCACGCCTTCCCAGATTGAGCAAAAGTGGCAGCAGCGATGGGAGGAATGGGGGACGAACCGCTTCACGCTGGACGGTCTCCGTTCGGCGCAAACCCCGTACTACAATCTCATGATGTTCCCCTACCCCTCGGCCGAAGGCCTCCACGTGGGGAACATCTACGCGTTCACCGGAGCGGACGTGCACGGCCGCTTCCGGCGCCTGCAGGGATTGGACGTGTTCGAGCCCATCGGGTTCGACGCCTTCGGAATCCACTCCGAGAACTACGCGCTCAAGGTCGGCGTGAACCCGATGGACCTCATCCCGCGCAACGTCTCCAACTTCACGAGTCAGCTGCGGCGCATCGGAGGCATGTTCGACTGGAACCACACCGTCGACACGACCGATCCGGACTACTATCGCTGGACGCAGTGGGTCTTTCTGGAGCTGTTCGACGCAGGACTGGCGTACCGCAAGGAGGCGCCCGTCAACTGGTGCCCGTCCTGCAAGACCGTCCTGGCCAACGAGCAGGTCATCGCCGGGGCTTGCGAGCGCTGCGAGACCCCGGTCGAGCAGCGTCACATCGCGCAGTGGTTCTTCCGCATCACCGACTTCGCTCAGCGTCTCCTGGACAATCTCGAATGCATCGACTGGTCCGACTCCACGAAGAAGGCCCAGGCGAATTGGATCGGTCGCAGCGAAGGGGCGGAGCTCCGCTTTCCGTTGGTGCTTCACCCGCCCGGCGCCGCGGCCCTCGACCGAGATGCAAAGAACTCGTCGACCGAGGAAGGGGAGAGCATCCGCGTCTTCACCACGCGCCCGGACACCGTGTTCGGGGCTACCTATATGGTGCTCGCCCCCGAGCATCCGCTGGTGGACGGGGTCACGACGGGGGGGCGCAGGCCGGCTGTGGAAGCCTACCGTGCGGCCGCGGCCGCCCTGGATCTGGTCGCCCGCCAGAAGGTGGAGAAGGACAAGACAGGCGAGTTCACGGGTGGGTACTGCCTCAACCCGGCCACCGGAGAGCCGATCCCGATCTGGATCGCGGACTACGTGCTCATCGAGTACGGGACCGGGGCGATCATGGCCGTGCCGGGTCACGACGGGCGTGACTTCGAATTCGCGACGGCGTTCGACCTGCCGGTGACTCGCGTGGTAGCCGCTCCGGGCCAGAGTTCGTCGACGCCCGTCACGGAGGCCTACGCGGGACCGGGGGCCCTGGTCAACTCGGGGCAGTTCGACGGCCTCGACGTTGCCGGGGGCGGCGCCCACATCGTGGATTGGCTCCAGTCGATGGGCCTCGCGGAGCGCCGGATCAACTTCCGCCTCCACGACTGGTGCATCTCCAGACAACGGTACTGGGGACCACCGATTCCCATCATCCACTGTCCGGAGTGTGGCGCAGTACCGGTGCCGCGGGAGCATCTCCCGGTGGTCCTTCCACGTCTCGAGGATTGGGGGCCGGACGACAGCGGCATCAGCCCGCTTGCCCGTGTCGAGGAGTGGACCCGCGTCTCCTGCCCAGAGTGCGGTGCGGAGGCACGTCGGGAGAGCGACGTCTCCGACACCTTCCTGGACAGCGGCTGGTACTTCCTCCGCTACCCCTCTACGGATTTCGACGAAACGCCGCTCGCGGGGGCGCTGACCGAGAAATGGTTGCCTGTCGACTGTTACATCGGAGGGAACGAGCACGCGGTGCTCCACCTCATGTACGCCCGCTTCCTCACCATGGTCCTCCACGACCTCGGGCACCTGGACTTCGAGGAACCTTTCACGAGGTTTCGAGCCCACGGCCACATCACGCGTGCCGGTACCAAGATGTCGAAGAGCAAGGGGAACGTGATCGTACCGGATGACATCATCGAGAGATTCGGGGCCGACGCCTTCCGCACGTACTTGATGTTCATGGGGCCCTTCAGCGAGGGAGGCGACTGGCGCGACGAAGGCATCCAGGGGCCCTACGGCTTCCTCGGTCGGCTTCACGACGCGGTCGCCACCGCCGATGAGCTCGAGCCCGCTCCCGACGTCGAGAGCAAGCTCCATCGTACCATCCGACAGGTTAGCGAGCAGATGCCCGAGCTCGGTTACAACACGTGTGTCGCGGCCATGATGGAGTATCTGAACGCCGTGCGGGCGGATGGGCGGCAGGCTGCCATCGCCGAGGTCGAGCCGCTGGTCGTGATGGTCGCGCCCTTCGCTCCGCATCTCGCCGAGGAGATGTGGGAGCAGCTCGGCCACGAAGGGAGCATCTTCGACGCAGCCCCCTGGCCCTCGTTCGACCCGTCCAAGGCGCGAGAGGCGCAGATCGAGATCGCCGTCCAGGTCAACGGGAAGCTGCGGGGCGCGATCGTCGGAGCGCCGGGACTCCGCCAGGAGGCGGCGGAGGAGCGCGCCAGGCGAGACGAGAACGTCGGCCGCCACCTCAAGGACGTGGAGGTGCGGCGTGTCATCTTCGTCCAGGACCGGCTCTTGAACTTCGTCGTGACTCCCAGATGACGACGACCAGACCCTCGCCCGAGGTAGAGCAGCTGGCGATCGACGCGGTTCGGGTGCTCGCCATGGACGCGGTCCAGGCGGCTGGATCGGGTCACCCCGGCACACCCATGGCACTCGCACCCGCTGCCTACGAGCTGTGGACTCGACACCTGCGCCACAACCCGGCCAACCCGGACTGGCTGGACCGGGACCGGTTCGTGCTTTCTCTCGGACACGCCTCCATGCTTCTCTACTCGGTCCTCCACCTTACCGGCTACGAGCTGGAGCTGGAGGACCTGCGAGCCTTCCGCCAGCGGCACTCGAAAACGCCGGGCCATCCCGAAAGCTTTTTGACTCCGGGTGTCGAGACGACGACGGGGCCCCTGGGACAAGGCGCAGCGAACTCGGTGGGCATGGCACTCGCCGAGCGCTGGCTCGCGGCCCGCTTCAACCGACCTGGGCACCGCATCATCGACCACCACACTTTTGCGTTCTGCTCCGATGGCGACCTCATGGAGGGCGTCAGCCACGAGGCCGCGGAGCTCGCCGGTCACCAGAAACTCTCCAAGCTGGTCTGGGTCTTCGACGACAATGGGATCACGATAGAGGGGCACACCGACCTGGCCACCTCGACCGATCATGCGCTTCGATTCGAGGGCTACGGTTGGCACGTGTTGAGGGTCGATGACGGGAACGATCTCGGCGCGATCGAGCGGGCGTTGCGCTCCGCTCGCGGGGAGTCCGAGAGGCCCTCGCTGATCATCCTCCGAACGACGATAGCCTGGGGAAGTCCCGGGAAGGCCGGACATCACAGCGCACACGGCTCGCCGTTGGGCGCCGACGAGGTGGCCGCGACGAAGACCAACCTGGGCTACCCGTCGCTCGAATCGTTTCACGTTCCCGCCGGCGCTCGCGAGGTCTGGCGTGGAGCGCGGGCACGCGGCGAAGGCCTCGAGGCGGAGTGGCGACGCCGATTCGCAGCGTACGCGACCGAACACCCAACGGACGCCGCAGAGCTCGAGCGAATGACGGGGCGCGAGCTTCCAGCAGCTTGGGACACGGACGTGCCCGACTTCTCCGGGCCGGGCTCGGTCGCGACCCGCTCCGCTTCGGGCGTCGTGCTCCAAGCCCTCGCGGCAAGAGTGCCGGAGCTCATCGGGGGCTCCGCCGATCTCGGCTCCTCCAACCAGACCGACATCGTAGGGGCGCCCTCCGTCTTGCCGGCAACACCGGACGGGCGAGTGTTCCATTTCGGGGTCCGCGAGCACGCCATGGGCGCCGTCATGAACGGAATGGCATACCACGGCGGTATCCGCCCATTCGGGGGGACGTTTCTCGTGTTCTCCGACTACATGCGTCCGGCGGTGCGGCTGGCGGCGTTGAGCGGCTTGCCCGTCGTCTACGTGTTCACGCACGACAGCATCGGGCTGGGCGAGGACGGCCCCACGCACCAGCCCGTCGAGCACATGATGGCTTTACGAGCGATCCCGAACCTCATGGATCTACGGCCCGCCGACCCCGCCGAGACCGCCATGGCGTGGCGGGTCGCGCTGGAGCGCACCGACGGTCCATCCTTCCTGGCGCTCACCCGCCAGAAGGTGCCGATACTGGATCGGAGTCAGGGCACCGACGCGGAAGGACTTTGCCGCGGCGGGTACGTGCTGGGAGACGCGCACGGGGCCCTCGAGGCCGTCCTGATCGCGAGCGGCTCGGAGGTCCAGGTCGCCGTCCAAGCCCGCGAGCTTCTGCACGGGCACGGCATCGGCACGCGCGTCGTGAGCCTTCCGAGCTGGTATCTCTTCAGCAGGCAGACGGACGCGTACCAGAGGAGCGTCCTGGGTGACGACGCTGTGACACGGGTCTCGGTCGAAGCGGGAGCGACCCTGGGCTGGGAGCGTTGGATCGGACGTTCGGGGGCGTCCGTAGGCCTCGACCGATTCGGGGCCTCAGCACCCGCAGACGTTCTCTTCGAGGATTTCGGGTTCAGCCCAAAGGCCGTCGCCGAGCGTGTCGCCACGATGGTCTCGGCCGCTCGGGAGGTCCGCGCTCCCGTCTGAAGCGCCGAGCGAGCCGACCCGCGTCATCTGGTCACGGACGCGGTGGCGAGTCGGATCAACTCCGACTCCGAGAGCTCGCCCACGAGCGCCTGCTCCAGGGTCGCGGAGGCCCACGTCACGACCATCGGACCGCCCGGGCCCGTCGCGCCCACCGCCTCACGGCTCGACCTCGCCGGCGAGCTCGCCTCTCCCTCCGGTCGCGGCAGCACGTAGTGGTTGACCACGCGACCGTTCACCCGGTAGACGATCATGGCTCCACGCCTGCCCTCGAGGAGACAGATCTCGGCGCGCTCCACCTGCAGCTCCCGAGCCTCGAGTGGAGCAAGCGGGACGCCCAGCTCACGGGTCAGGAAATGGGCCACCTCGACTGGATCGGAGGAGACGATCTGGTCTTCACCAACGGCGCGGCGCAGGTAGTCCTCGATGAAGGGGGTGCTCTGAATCTCGGAGTCGGCCGGCGAGCGGGCGACGCGCGCCCCGGTAACGGCGAGGCCGACGAGCCCGGCGATCGCTGCGAGCTGGATCGCCCACATCCGGGGGCCCCCCACCTTGGCGCGGAGCCCGGCGATACAAAGGCGCCGCTCCTTCGCGAGGGCATCGAAGACGGCCTCCCGCGCCCGTCTCGGAGCTTCCGTTCGCTGGATCCGCCCATAGGCATCAAGGAGCAGCCGATCCTGGGCAAAATACCCCTGGCACTCCTCACACGAGTCGACGTGGCGACGGGCTTCCACGACGTCGTCGCCACACAGCCGCGGTCGTTCGGGCGGCCACAAACCGGTCCGGGCGGTCTGACAGTCCATCACCGCTACGCCTACCTTCCGCCTTCCAGGCCGGACACACCGGCCGAGGGAGGATGCTCACGGTCCGGCTCACTTCCGGAACGCGGAGACAGGGAATCCACCAGCCGGGTCCGATGCTCCAATAGGGCTCGCAGCTCCGTCTCGCTCACGCGCAGAAGCGCCGACGCGTCGGCGTACGACCACCACCTCAGCAGCACGAGCCACAGCGCTGCTCTCGCCGCAACTGGGAGGCCCTTGGCGGCACGGTGCAGGCGTCGTGCATCGAACTCGGAGAGGCTTCGCACGCGATCCCGGCCGAGCTTGCGTGGGCTCGAGACACCCACGGGGGCGGCCTCTTCTAGAACGACCTGAGCCAGGCACCCCTCGAGCCGATGGGCGAACTCCGCCTCCGGGTCTCGCTCCCAGTCTTGTTGGAAGGCCGAGCGAGCCGCCGCGACGAGGGCTCGTTCGGCCTCCTTCGACACTCCTCCCGCAAGGAAGAGGGCCCCCTGATAGAGCGGATCGAGCTCGGCGACGATCCGTTCCTCGAACGTCCTTGTCATCCTGCGCCCACCTCGAAAACGACGAACGCGTCGAACCCGGCTGTTCAATCCCCGAGAGGTGGAAAAGGTTGCCTGGGGCCGGGCCTTCCAGCAAGAGATCCCGATTCCGAGCGGAACTTCGTCGGCTTCTACGCTGGATTCGTCAGGAGGGGACGGGATCCGGGACGAGCCTCGATGGACCTTCGTGAATCGCTTCGGGGGAGTCTCCCGCGAGGAGGGCCTCCCACCTCACGACCTTGTCATCCCATCCGAAGAGCGCTCGTGCGCGGATGCGCGCCGCATCAGCCATCTCCGTGCGAAGGTCGGGATCGCGCATCAGCCTCCCCACGGCAGCGCCGATCTCGGAGGGCGTCGAGGAGACCACGAGCCCCGGAGCGCGTCCATCCTCGATCGGGGCGAGCGCCTCGACGGCACCGCTGACGGACGTGGACACGACCGGTACGCCCGATGCGAGCGCCTCCAACATGGCGTTGCTCATGCCCTCCGCCTGCGAGGTGACCACCATGAGGTCCAGGCAGGAAAGGATGTCTCCGATGTCTTCGCGCAATCCCAGGAACCGCACGCGGTCGGTGAGTGCCAACTCGCCGGCCAACCTCTCGAGCGTCCCGCGCTCGGGACCTTCACCCGCCACGACACAGTGTGGGGGCGGATCGCAGAGCTGGACCGACCTCAGGAGCACGTCGATGCGCTTCTCGGGAACGAGGCGCGCCAACGTGCCCACTACCGGCGCGTCCGAGGGGATGCCGAGAGTGTTGCGGAGCTCTCCGGCGGGGAGACTCAGCGGAGGCGCCGACGCTCCGTTGTAGATCGTGATCACACGACGCGGATCGGCGCCGGGGAGGTCCTCGAGTATCTGGCGGCGCATCGTCTCGGCATTCGTCACCACGAGGTGTACCAGGCGACCGAACGCGAGTCGATGAAACACGCTTCCACCCGTTCGGTAGGGGCTCCACCGTATCATGCCGACAACCCGTGTCACGCCTGCGAGACGTCCCGCGAGCGCACCGATCCAGGCCTTCTTGAAGCTGGACAGGACGAGCGTGCTGCACCGCCAACGCCGGAGCCGGACAGCGAGCCGAACCGCATCGTGGATCGACAGCTGGCCGCCGATATGAAACACCCGTGCCGGGACACCGCAGTCCACGAACTGCCGCTCCATCTCCGCGTTGCGGCAGAGCAACAGGAGTGGGTGGCCGCGTGCTACCAGTCGAGCGAGCAGCTTTGACAGCCACAGCTCGAGTCCACCCATGATCTTGGAGTCGTTGTGAACGACGGTCGGTATCGAGGCAGGTGTCTGGGGCATCGTGCCTAGCCGGGCGGGCAGCCGATCTCGGTGCGCTGGCGGGGCCGCAATATACTCGGACGGGAGCGTCGGCTAGATTTCGTCAGGCTCGTGACCGTTCCCCCAACCCCGGAGCACCCAGCGTGGACGCGCTTCGTTTCGCCGCGATCCTTCTTCTCGCCGCGCTCGTCGCGGCCACGAGCGGGAACCTACGGTCCCAGACGGAGAGTTGGCTGAGCCGCTACGATCTCTCCTCGTCGGCCGCCGAGTCCGTCCGCCTCCCCAGCGCCCTGGGCGAGGTCTCCGGCCTCGCGGTCGACGAGCGCGGAAGGCTCTTTGCACACGACGACGAGCGCGCGCGAATCTCTCGAATCGACCCGGATGGCGGGGATGCGCTCAGCAGTTTCACCGTGGGCGGTCGGCTGGGCATGCGTGGTGACTTCGAGGGCCTGGCCGTCGTCGGAGAGCGGTTCTTCCTTTCGACCAGCGATGGGACGCTGGTGGAATTCGCGGAGACGGGAGACGGCGGCATCGCTGAATCTCGGACCTTTCGCACCAGACTCGGTAGGGTGTGCGAGCTGGAGGGGTTGGCGTACGATTCGACGACCGACGCGCTCCTTCTGCCTTGCAAGACGGCTCGTGACCCGGTTGCGAAAGAGCACCTCGTGGTGTTCGCCCTGCGGCTCTCGACCATGGCGCTCGAGCCCTACCCCAGGGTGCGGCTGTCGCACGGTGTGCTCGCGCGCTGGAATCTGGAGGAGGGCTTCCATCCGTCGGCGCTCGAGGTCCACCCCGTATCGGGCCACATGTTCGTCCTCGCGGCGCAGGAGGAGGCGCTGATCGAGCTGGACCGCGACGGCCGGCTCCTTTCCGGGCGGTCGCTCTCGAGCCGAGTCCACCCCCAACCGCAGGGGCTGGCCTTCTCGCGGGATCTCGACCTGCTCGTAGCTGACGAGGGCGACGGCCGTTTGACCCGATACAGGCTGGCCCACGGCTCGCACGCGTCGGGCGCGGAGCCGGTCTCCGACCGGAACAGGCGATGAAAACGCTCTACCTGTTGAGACACGCGAAATCGAGTTGGGATGAGCCGCACCTCCGCGACCACGAGCGGCCGCTGGCGCCCCGCGGGCGACGCGCAGCCCCTGCCATCGCAAGCTTCATGCGACAAGAGGAGCTCGTGCCCGATCTCGTGGTCTGCTCGACCTCGAAGCGGACGCGGCAGACCTGGGCTCTCGTCGAGCCCCTACTGCCCGACCACGTTCGCGTCGAGTTCTCCGAGGAGATCTACCACGGCGGTGCCCATGACCTGCTGGCGCTCGTCCACGAAGCCGGTCCTGGTATCGAGAAGCTCATGCTCATCGGCCACAACCCGGGGATGGCCGTCCTCGCACATTCGCTCATCGGCTCCGGAACGCCCGACGCCTTAGCCAATCTCGAGCACAAGTTCCCGACCGCAGCTCTGGCTGTCATCCGCTTCGGGGTCGACTCGTGGCAAGAGGTCGCAAGAGGCGAGGGGCAGCTGGAACACTTCGTTCGTCCAAAGGATCTTTAGCTATCCCATCGACCCGTCTTCCTTATGCTCGTACTTGGATCAAGCTCATGCTACAAACGCGTTTGGCGGACTCAATCCCGAGACGTCCTCTTCCGCGCCCGTCTTCGCAGGTGAGCGAGGGTAGGGCAAAGATGCGACACCCGCTCGACGACGGGGACAGGAATCGGACGGGTATGACATGACCGACGAGAATCCGACCAGCAGTCCTTCTCTCCCACGCGAGAGCGCTCCCGGTCCGGAAGACGAAGCGGGCTCCCCGTTGGCGCAGCAAGCGCCCGGTGACGCCCCGGGGCCGCGGAGTGAACCGCCGGGGGCACCGGGGCCCGAGCCGAAGAAGAAGAAGAAAAAGGACACGCTCGGGACGTCGCGGGGCATCGAGACGATGTTTCGCACTTCCTACCGGACCCACAACGACCTCGCCGCCCTTGCCGACAACAAGGCGAACATCATGATCTCGATCAACGGGATCATCATCTCGATCCTCATCGCCTCGTTGTCCCCAGGGCATCGACAGCGTCGTCTGGATCATCTATCCGACCGCGGTGCTCCTCGTGGGCTGCCTCGTGTCGTTGGTCTTCGCGGTTCTCGCGGCCAGGCCCCGTGTCACCCAGCACACGGTCACCCTCGACGACGTACACGCGGGTCGCGCCAACATCCTCTTCTTCGGAAATTTCGTGAAGATGAGCATCGAGGACTACGAGCTCGGCATGCAGGACCTCATGCGCAACAGCGAGAAGACGTACATGAACATGGTCCGGGACATCTATTACCTGGGTGTCGTGCTCGATCGGAAGTTCCGACTGTTACGACTCTCGTACAACGCGTTCATGGTAGGGCTCGTTACCGGCGTGGTGCTCCTGCTTTGGCTCTACCTTGGCGTCGAGGGACTCGGCTGAGGGAGCGCGAGGCGGCGACACGCGACCTCCCGTGAGCGACACCGTCCCGACACCCGCCGTGCAGTTGGAAGGCGTCACGAAGCGCTTCGGCGGGCATACCGCCGTTTCCGATCTGAACCTCGTGATTCCGGCTGGCGTCATCTACGGATTGCTGGGGCCGAACGGCTCCGGAAAGACCACGACGATCCGGATGATGATGGGCATTCTCGTCCCCGACACCGGCCGTGCCGTCCTGCTCGGAGGAGACCCCAACGGCCCAGCCCGGAAGCGAGTGGGCTACCTCCCCGAGGCGCGCGGCGTCTATAGGAAGATGAAGGTCCTGGCTCAGCTCGAGTTCCTCGGCGAGATCCGCGGTCTCGAAAGGCGACTCGCTCGGCGGCGGGCCACGGAATGGCTCGAACGTCTGGCGCTCGCGGAGTGGAGGCACAAGAAATTGGAGGATCTCTCCAAGGGGATGCAGCAGAAGATCCAATTCGTGGGCACCGTCCTGCACGAACCTCAACTGCTGATTCTCGACGAGCCCTTCAGCGGTCTCGACCCGATCAATCAAGACGTCCTCGAGGATGTCGTGCGCGAGTTCCACGCGCGCGGACGGACGATCCTCTTCTCGACTCACCTCATGGCGCAGGCCGAGCACCTGTGCGAGCGGGTCTGCCTGATCTCTGATGCCAAGAAGGTGCTCGACGGCAACCTGCGGGAGCTGAAGAGGGCCGAGCGGCGGGGCGTCGTGGCCATCGAGTTCGCGGGTGACGACCACGGCTGGATCGGCGGGCCCGACGTGGCAAGCTTCGAGCGTAACGGCGACGAGGTGCGGGCACTCCTGCGCGACGGCGCCGACCCGGACGCGCTCCTCCGCCGTGGGGTGGAGTCCGGTGCGAGCATTCGACGCTTCGAGCTCGTCGAGCCCAGCCTACACGAGATCTTCGTTCGACACGCCGGCAGCGACGTGGCGGCGCGCCCGCATCCCTTCGTGCGGCGCGCAGCCGACGGGGGAGCGGCGTGAGGCCCGTGCTGGCCATCGTCCGGCGGGAGTACGTGTATCGCGTGCTCAACAAGTGGTTCATCCTCGTCACCATCGGGGTCCCGATTTTCTTCTCCTTGGTGTTCGCGATCCCGGTCGTCATCGAGACGCGCGAAAGCGCTCGCAACCGGTCGATCGCCTTGCTGGACGAGACGGGCGTGCTGCACGGGGTCGTGTCCAATCGGCTCTCCGAGGACTTCGACGTCGGTGTCGTGCTCGCGGGCCCCGAAGCGCGCGCCCGTCTCGACGACCGCACGCGCCGTGGCGAGATCTCCGGCTACCTCGTCCTCGACCAGGAGACGCTACGGAGGGGCCGGACGGTGTTCAGGGGCGACCATCCACCGAGCGCCTTACGCAGTCTTCGTATGCAACAGGCGGTGGTACGTTCGGTGCTCGAGGCGCTGGGCTCTGGCTTGGCCCAGGAGGACGCCGCCGTGGCGCTTGTGGGTGGAGGAGAGATCGTCTACGAGAGCGTGAGCGGAGAAGAGCCCGACGAGAATACCCGGCGACGAGTCCTCGTCTCGGGGTTCGGCGGCGCCTTCGTCCTCTACGGCGTGATCCTCCTCTACGGCGTACAGGTGATGCGCTCGGTGCTCGAGGAAAAGACCAACCGAATCGTCGAGGTGATCGTGTCTTCGATCGAGCCCTGGCAGCTCATGCTGGGTAAGATCCTCGGTGTCGGAGCCGTGGGCCTGACGCAGCTTGCGATCTGGGCAACGCTGATGGGGCTGGCGGTGTCCGTGGGAATCCCCACTCTGCTTGCGGCGCGCCCGGAGCTCGGGGAGCTGGAGGACTTGTTGCAGTATCTTCCGGCCTTCGGGGGCGTGCTCGTCTTCCTCCTCTTCTTCGTCCTGGGATATTTCCTCTATTCCAGCCTCTACGTAGCCGTCGCCGCCATGTGCTCGACCGACGAGGAGGCCCAGCAGACCCAGATTCCGGTCACGATGCTGGTGGTCGTGCCGGTCATCGTGCTTCCGAAAGTCCTCGAATCACCCGAGAGCGCGTTCTCCACCTGGCTGTCGCTCGTGCCCTTCTTCTCACCCATACTCATGTTCCCGCGCTTCATCGCCGGCGCGCCCCTCTGGCAGGTTGGCGTCTCGGTCGTGCTGGTGGCCCTCACCATTTGGGCGGTCGCGTGGGTGGCCGGGCGGATCTACCGGGTGGGAATCCTCATGCAGGGAAAACGACCGACGCTGCCGGAGCTCGTCCGCTGGGTACGGGAGGCCTGAGCCGCACCAGGTCGACCTGATCGGGGCTCACGCACCCACAGCCGCGTGCGCGCCCCACCTCTTGACTTCGCTCCCCCGCCGCCGCTTCGTCTCCCGCATGAGCGCCTGGGTCGTACACAAGTTCGGGGGCACTTCCCTCGCGAATGCCAACCGTTACCGCCGCGCCGCCGAGATCGTCCGGACCACCGGTGGCGAGCGTACGGCGGTGGTCGTCTCGGCAATCGCGGGTGTCACCGACTCACTCCTCCGGGCTGTCCATGAGGCTGCGGCCCAGAGCGAATCCTTCCTGGAGCACCTCCGGGCTGCGCGCGACCTCAATCTCGACCTAGCTACGGACCTGCTCGGAGACGGAGCGGTAGCCGTTGCCGAGGCGATACGATCGGATGCCTCCGACCTCGAGGGCGTCCTGCGCAGCGTGAGACTCACGCGGACGGCGTCGGAGCAGACGGCGGATTTCGTCTCCGGATATGGCGAGCTCTGGTCCGCCCAGCTGCTCCAGGCCCATCTCGCCTCATGCGACGAAGACGTCGCCTGGATGGACGCACGCGAAGTGCTCGTCGTACGAAAGGCGGGACCCGGACCGGCCGTTCAGTGGGACGAGACATCCGAGCTCCTGAAGCGGTGGCGGTCCCACCACGCAGCCGACACGATCGTCATCACGGGATACGTGGCCTGCGACCCCGACGGCGTTCCCGTGAGCCTGGAACGCAACGGAAGCGACTTCTCGGCGTCGATTTTCGCGAAGCTACTCGGGGCTGAGACTCTGACGATCTGGACCGATGTCGATGGCGTGATGAGCGCCGACCCTCGGCTAGTGCCGGAGGCTGTCCTGCTCCCTCATCTTTCGTATGAAGAAGCCGCGGAGCTGTCCTATTTCGGTGCGGCGGTGCTGCACCCGCACACGATGGCTCCCGCGATCGCCAGCGGTATCCCCATCCATATCAGGAACGCACGGCACCCCGATCGGCCGGGCACGATCCTGAGCAGCGGACGCAGCGTTGTGGCAGGGGAGCACGAAGCCGCGATAAGGGGATTCTCGGCGTCGGGGCCGATGGCGCTCTTGAATCTGGAAGGGGTGGGCATGGTGGGAGTGCCGGGCGTTGCTCAGCGTTTGTTCGGGGCGCTTCGCGAGGTCGGGGTTTCCGTGGTGCTGATCTCCCAGGCGGGCTCAGAGCATTCGATCTGTGTGGCCCTTCCCATCGCGGACGCGGAAACCGCCGAGGCGGCGGTCCGCCGCGCTTTCCACGCCGAGCTCCACGAGGGACAGGTTCAGACCGTCGAGGTAGACGGGCCCTATCGGATCCTGGCGGCCGTGGGCGATGGCATGGTGAGGACGGCGGGTGTCTCCGGCCGATTCTTCCGTGCCCTGGGCGCGGCCGGTGTCAACGTGCGAGCCATCGCACAGGGCGCGTCGGAACGAAATATCTCTGCCGTGGTCGCCGACGCCGACGCTACCCGTGCCCTGAGAGCCGTTCACGCGGGATTCTATCTCTCCGACCAGACGTTGTCGGTGGGACTACTGGGCCCGGGCAGGATCGGCTCGGAGCTGCTGCGACAGATTCGGGCGGAGGCCGCCAAGCTACACGAGCGCTTCCGCATCGACGTGCGCGTTCGCGGCATCATGCGGTCCACGAAGATGATCCTCCACGATCAGGGCATCGACCTCACCCGTTGGGAGGAATCGCTCGAGACGGAAGGTGAGCCCGCAGACCTGAAACGCTTCACCGCCCACGTCCACGCGAACCACCTGCCCCACGCCGTAATCGTGGATTGCACGGCAAGCGGAGAGCTCAACGACGCTTACCCCGGTTGGCTGGGGAGCGGTGTGCACGTCGTGACGGCCAACAAGCAGGCGACCTCGGCTTCGCTCGAGCTCTTCCGGCGTATCCGGGAGCCGAGGACCGGGCACCGGGCCCACTACTTCGGCTCGGCCACGGTCGGCGCCGGGCTGCCGGTGATCGAGACTCTTCGCGACCTCATCCGCACGGGCGACCGCGTGATTCGCGTGGAGGGAGTCCTTTCCGGCACGCTGTCGTACATCTTCAACTCCCTCGCTCGTGACCTGCCACTCTCGGCTGTGGTGGCCGACGCATATCGGCGGGGCTACACGGAGCCCGACCCGCGCGATGACCTCTCGGGCACCGATGTCGCACGCAAGGCGTTGATTCTGGCCAGAGAAATGGGGCTGCCGTTGCAGCCTTCCGACATCGACGTGGAGACCCTCGTGCCTACCGATCTGCGCTCCACGGGCGGCGCCGAAGCGTTCATCGAAGCGCTCTCCTCCTACGATGAAGAGATGGAGAATCGACGCCTCGTGGCCGAGCAGGCGGGGGAAGTCCTCCGCTACGTCGCCGTCATCGACGGCGGGCGGGCGGCGGTCCGTCTCCAGGGCTATTCCGAGAGCCACCCGTTCGCACGTATCCAGAGCGCCGACAACATCATCGCCTTCACCACCGAGCGGTACAGCACACTTCCGCTCATCATCCAGGGTCCCGGAGCCGGTCCGGCGGTCACGGCGGGCGGAGTCTTCAGCGACATCCTGCGGCTCGCCACCTATCTGGGACCTCCGGGATGACATCAGTAACGGCCTTCTCACCGGCGTCGGTGGGCAACGCCGGGGTCGGCTTCGACGTCCTCGGGTTCGCCTTCGGGGCCTTGGGCGATCGCGTAACGGTCGAGCGCGATCATGGCTCCGGCATCCGGGTCGAGGTCGAGGGAATCGACGGGGTCCCCACCGACCCGGAGCGCAACACCGCGTCGGTCGCGCTACGGGCGCTGCTCGACGCTCGAGGCGTGGACGGATCCTTCTACGTGCGCGTCCAGAAGGGGATCCCCTTGAGCGCCGGCATGGGTGGCTCGGCCGCGTCGGCGGTCGGCGCGGTGGTGGCAGGCAACGAGCTCCTCGGGCTCGGAATGGGTCCCCACGAGCTGCTGCCTTTCGCGTTGGTCGGCGAAGCGTGCGCGAGCGGGGGATACCACAGCGACAACGTGGCTCCGTGCCTCTTCGGGGGCCTCACGGCGAGCACGCCGGGACCCCGGCCCCGAGTCCTCTCGCTCCCGCTGCCAGACGGCCTGACCTGCGTGATCGTGCATCCGCAGGTGAAGGTCGACACGCGCGAGGCGCGAGCGGCCCTCGCCCAGGCCGTTCCACTCGGTACGCACGTCCAGCAATCGGCTGAGCTGGTCGCGTTCGTCGCTGCGCTTCACCGTGGAGACCTCGACCTCCTCGCTACGTGTATGCGGGACGTGGTCGCGGAGCCCCAACGCGCGCGACTCGTCCCTGGGTTCAGCGACGCTCAGCGGGCGGCCATGGACGCGGGCGCCATCGGATGCAGCATCGCGGGGTCCGGACCCAGCGTCTTCGCGTGGACGAGGGAGGACGAGTCCGCCCCGGCAGCCCGCGACGCCCTGATCGCGGCGCTCGGGTCCAACGGATGTCCCGTAGTCTCGTGGACCGCGGTGCCGGGCGGTCCGGGCGCCGCGGTGGTGGACACACGCTGAATGCGGTTCGTCTCGACCCGAGGGGGAGCACCGCCGGTCTCGTTCACTACGGCCGTCGTGCTCGGGCTCGCCCCGGACGGCGGCCTCTACGTGCCCAGCGCTTTCCCCATGCTCGGCCGCGAGGACCTCGACGACCTCCTGGTTCGGTGCTCGACGGAGCGACGTGGTCTGGTTGCGACCGCCACGCGCACGCTGGGACCGTTCCTCGCGGGAGACGAGCTCGAAGCAGCCCTGCCCGCCATCGTCGACGAGGCCTTTTCGTTCCCCTTGCCCCTCGTGCACCTGGAAGACTTCTCCGTGCTGGAGCTCTTCCACGGCCCCACGGCGGCGTTCAAGGATGTCGGGGCACGCTTCATGGCCGCGTGCTTCGGACGCGTCGTGGGCCGCAGCGATCGCGGGGGCGACGATTCGGCGCCCGCGACCCCTCGCACCATCCTCGTGGCGACCTCGGGGGACACCGGGGGAGCGGTCGCTTCGGCCTTTCACGGGCGTCCCGGCTTCCGCGTCGTCGTTCTCTTTCCTTCCGGACGGGTCTCCGCGAGGCAACAGCATCAACTCACGTGCTTCGGAGGCAACGTGCGCTCCTTCGCGGTCCGCGGGACGTTCGACGACTGTCAGCGACTGCTCAAGGCGGCTCTGGGCGACCCCGTCCTCGCCGACCGATACGCGCTTACAACCGCCAACAGCATCAACGTCGCACGGCTGTTACCGCAGGTGGTGTACCACGCGCTCGCCGCCTTGCGCTACCGACGTCAACGGGGGGTATCACCGACGCTGGTCGTGCCGTCCGGAAACGTGGGCAACGCCCTGGCGGCGATGTGGGCTCGCCGCATGGGTCTTCCAATCGAGAGAGTGGTCATGGCGACCAACGCGAACCGCGTGGTCGGCGACTTCTTCGCCACGGGCCGATGGGAGCCCCGGCCCTCTGAAGCGACGCTGGCCAACGCAATGGATGTCGGCGACCCGTCCAACATGGAGCGCGTCTTCCACCTCTACCCCGACCACGACCAGCTACGCCGCGATGTCGTGGCGGTCGCGGTGGACGACGATACGATCGCGTCGGTGATTCGCGACCACGCGATCGAACGTGGACGCGTCTGGGATCCGCACACGGCCACGGCCGTGCACGCGGTGAACGAGCTCGACCTCGAGCACGCCGTCGTCGTGTCTACCGCCCACCCGGCGAAGTTCGACGAAATCGTCGAGCCTCTGGTGGGCCGTTCGGTGGAGGTCCCTCCGGCGCTGCGAGCGCTCCTCGACCGGCCGGCGAGTCACGAAGAACTGGAGCCGGACGTCGAGAGCCTGGAGGAGGCTCTGGCTCGCGCCTAGGCGAGCGTCGAGATCGAAGCCCCCCTGGCGATGGCCATTGCACCACAGCGGGCCACGGTTTCGATCTCGGCGAGCTTTTCCGCCTCTTCCTTGAAGCGATCGATCACCGTGCCGTTCCCGATGATCTCGACCGTGACGTGCGCCCCGGTCTCGTTCAGCACCCTTCCTTCGAAGGCCGCGAAGAGCTCGGCCAGCCGCTCCACCCCGGACTCGGGTGCGCGCAGCTTGAACAGCGCCAACTCTCTTTCGATGTGATCCACGCCGGTCATATCCAGGATGTTCACGATATCGACCAGCTTTCCGAGCTGCTTCACGATCTGGTCGATGACCTCGTCGGACCCGAAGGTCACGAGGGTCAGTCGCGAGACCGTTTCGTCGTGGGTCGGCGCGACGTTGAGGCTTTCGATGTTGAAGCCGCGCGAGGAAAAGAGGTTCGCTACCCTCGACAGCGCACCCGCTTCGTTCTGCAAGAGGATGGAGATGATGTGACGCATGGGGGCCGCTTCGGGACTCGCGAGGCGCTTCGGAGTAGTCGAGCAAGTTGGCCGGCATCAACGCCTATTGCAATGCGCGGGCTCATCGTCGACCTTGCAAACGTCATAGAGACGAGGCTATCGGGGCGGGCCCGGCCGCGGCGAGTCCGCGACGGGGACCGCCTCTGCCGTTGGTGAAGACGCCCCCCTGGGCGGACACGAGCTCCCGCCCCCTCAGCGTCACAACGCGAAACGAGGTCATGGAAGCCCAGGTTCGACCGAAGCTCGATCGGCCTCACCCACTCTCCGGCGCCGTCATGAGCGGCGCGGAGATGATCGTGCAGGTGCTGGCCGACGAGGGTGTGCAAACGATCTTCGGTTACAGCGGCGGCGCCATTCTGCCCACCTATGACGCTGCATTCCGCTACAACGCGGCGCACTCCGAGGACGGTCGGGAGCCGATGCCGCTCATCGTTCCGGCAAACGAACAGGGCGCTGGATTCATGGCGGCCGGATACGCCCGCGCCAGCGGCCGCGTGGGGGTGGTCATGGTCACGTCGGGACCCGGGGCGACGAACTGCGTCACGCCCGTGCGCGACTGTATGGCGGACTCGATTGCCATCGTGGTCATCTGCGGGCAGGTGCCGACTGCGGCCATAGGAACGGACGCGTTTCAGGAGGCGCCCGTAAGCGCGGTCATGGGCGCCGTGGCCAAGCACGTATTCCTCGTGACGGACGCAGAACGCCTAGAAGCCACGATGCGGACCGCGTTCGAGATCGCACGAACCGGCCGTCCCGGACCCGTGGTCGTCGACATTCCCAAGGACGTGCAGAATTGGGAGGGACCGTTCCGTGGTGAGGGCCGCATGCCGATCCCTGGGTACCGTCACCGTCTGGAGATGGTGCACTCGAACCATCTGGACGAAGGCCGGTGCGAGGAGTTCTTCGAGATCCTCGCAGAGAGCCGACGGCCGTTGATCTACGCGGGGGGTGGCGTGATCAACGCAGAGGCGAGCGAGGGGCTTCGCACGCTGGCAACGAGCTTCGGGATCCCCGTCGTCACGACCTTGATGGGGCTCGGCAGCTTCGACACCACACATTCCCTCTCCCTGCACATGCTGGGGATGCACGGCACGGCGTACGCGAACTACGCGGTCGACGATTGTGACCTGCTCATCACGCTGGGCGCCCGTTTCGACGACCGCGTGGCGGGCGATCCGCCCAAGTTCGCCGGGAACGCGAAGCGTGTTCTCCACTTCGACATCGATCCTTCGGAGATCCACAAGGTCAAGCAGGCGGATTGGCATTTCGTGGGCCTTCTGGCCCAGGCGCTCGACTCGCTCGTCGCGTACGGACGCCGTGTGGAATTCCGCGGTGACTTCTCGGAGTGGCACGCCGAGATCGACGAGCTCAAATCACGATATGCGCTCAACTACGACCGCGAGAGCGAGCTCATCCAGCCCAACTACGTCCTCGAGACGATGAACCGCATCACCCGTGGAGAAGCCATCGTGTCCACGGGCGTAGGCCAACACCAGATGTGGGCGGCCCAGTACTGCGATTTCCGCGAACCGCGGCTTTGGCTCACGTCGGGTAGCATGGGCACGATGGGGTTCGGCCTGCCCGCTGCGATCGGCGCCCAGTTCGCGCGCCCCGACAGGCTCGTCGTCGACGTGGACGGTGACGCCAGCATTCGCATGAACATTGGCGAGCTGGAGACGGTCACGACCTACGATCTGCCCATCAAGATCATGGTTCTCAACAACTTCGGTGATGGGATGGTCATGCAGTGGCAACGCCTCTTCTTCAAAGGGCGCCTGTCGGCGAGTGACAAGTCTCTCCGAAAGAAGGACTTCGTGAAGGCCGCCGAAGCCGACGGTTTCCCCTGGGCCAGACGTCTGGATCGCAAGGAGGACGTTCCCAGCGTGCTCGAAGAGTTCCTCGGTTTCGAGGGCCCCGCATTTCTGGACGTGATCATCGACCCGGAGGCCAGCGTGTACCCCATGGTGGGGCCCGGCCTCTCCTACCATGGCATGATCACGGGAGAGCACATTCCCAACCGGTACGACCGCGAGGAACACGCCGAGCCCGACGAGTCGGAGATGTTCTGAGCGGCCACAGGCCGACCACCAAGAATCCATGATCAACATTCAACCGATCGATCGGGCCCTGGTCCCCGTCGACTCAACGGCAGCGGCCCGGGTGAGCGCGCCCAACTACGACGAGTTCCAGGGAAACCGTGAGATCTGGGAAGCGATCCGGATGCGCCCGGACAACGTCCTCCGGGTTACGATGGCCCACTGCTCGGTCCCTTCCTTCGACGACCTCGGGGAGGGCGACTCACGCGAAGCGCTCGGCCGTGCCGCGGAGAACATGGCGCGGCTGGTGGCGAGCGGCCTCACCCGCCAAGCCAAGGACGTTCTCTACGTATACGAGATCGTGGACCCTCGCCGACCGGGCGTCAGGCAGATCGGACTGGGGGGCTTGGCCGAGACGTCGCAGATTCGCACCACCGGGCAACCCGCTGGCACCATCATCCGCAACGAGGGGGTTCGTGAGCCCAAGGCCCGCGGGCGGGCGAATCTGATCGAAGCCACGCGGGCCATAGTCGGCACGGTGAACAACGCGGTGGCCGACCGAGGCGGCCGATTCCACGGGTCGCTGCAAGAGCTGGCGGACGCCAACACCCCCGACCTGGAGGTTGCGGACGAGCACGCGAACCGACACCGCATCTGGCTCGTCGACGAACCGGCCGAGATCGACGCGCTCCAGAGGCTACTTGCCGACGAGCCACTCGCGTACGTCGCCGACGGCAACCACCGGAGCGCTGCGGCGGCGATGCTCGGCCACGATCACTTCCAGGCGGTTTTCTTTCCAGCGGCCACGATGGGGATCTCTCCCTACAACCGGCTCGTGCGTGCCGCGGCGCCCGTGGCGCGCCTGGGCGAAGCGCTCGCCCGGAGCTTCGGGGTCGAGCACCACGAGGGCGCCAGCCCTTACCAGCCCGGCAGAACCCACCGCATCGGGCTGTACGGACGCGAGGAGGGATGGCTGCGTCTCACGCCCCGCGAGGCCACGTTCGATCCGGCCGACGCCGGCCAATCCATCGACCACGACATCGTCCAGCGTCTGCTGTTCGGCGACACCTTCGGAATCGAGGACGCGCGCGACGACCGCCTCGCCTTCGTGGGGGCCAATAAGGACGCCTCGTGGCTCCAACGCGAGGTCGATGAGGGTCGCGCCACTTATGCGGTGACGCTGCCCGCTGTTACGATGGAGCAGTTCATGGAGGTGTGTCACCAAAGAAAGATGATGCCCCCGAAGTCCACATGGTTCGAGCCCAAGATCCGCAGCGGGCTCGTGATGACGCTACTGGACTGAACCGACCCGTCTGGGGACGGGCCTTCGGAAGCCCGATCCCGCACGGCCACCCCAACGCACCGCAATCCAACGAGTACCACCGTCATGTCAGCCAAGACGATGTTGGACAAGATCTGGGACACCCATGTCGTGCACGAGGACCGAGGTCGCTCGACCGTTCTCTACGTGGACCTTCATCTCATCCACGAGGTCACCTCGCCCCAAGCGTTCGACGGGCTGAGGGCGGCGGGACGTACCGTGCGCCGTCCGGAGCTCACGGTCGCTACCGCAGACCACAACGTCCCCACCTCGGATCGATCGCTCCCGATGGCGGACGACATGTCCCGCAAGCAGCTCGAGGCGCTGGAGCGCAACGTCCGGGAGTTCGGCATCACGTACTACGGTATGGAGAGCCCCAAGCAGGGAATCGTACACATCATCGGACCGGAGCAGGGCTACACGCAGCCCGGCAAAACCATCGTCTGCGGCGACAGCCATACGGCGACGCACGGGGCCTTCGGCGCACTCGCGTTGCCCATCGGCACGACGCAAATCGAGCAGGTTCTGGCGACGCAGTGCTTGGTCCAGGCCAGGCTCTCACCCATGGAAATCAGGGTGAATGGCGCGCTGCCCGAAGCGGTGACGGCCAAGGATCTCGTCCTGGGCATCATCGGCAGCATCGGCGTCGACGGGGGGGTTGGTCACGTCATCGAGTACACCGGCGAGGCCATCCGCTCGCTCTCCATGGAGGGCCGGATGACGGTGTGCAACATGTCGATCGAAGCGGGCGCGCGTGCGGGAATGATCGCTCCGGACGACACGACTTTCGAATACGTGCGAGGCCGACCTCACGCCCCCCAGGGGAAGGCGTTCGAAGCGGCGGTTCAGCGCTGGTCCGAGCTGCCCACGGATAGTGGAGCCCGTTACGACAAGGTCGTGGAGATCGACGCGGCTGGCCTCGCGCCGTTCGTGACGTGGGGAACCAACCCGGGCATGGTGGCACCCGTCACTGGAAGCGTGCCCGACCCGAGCGCGTTCGCTTCGGCCTCGGACCGCGCCGCGGCCGAGCGGGCCCTGGAGTACATGGCGCTGGTGCCTGGCACGCCCATCCAGGACATTCGCATAGACCGCGTCTTCCTGGGTTCGTGCACGAACGCGCGCATCGAGGATCTCAGGGCGGCTGCCTCGGTGATTCAGGGCAGGAAGACTCACCCGCGAGTGCGGGCCATGGTGGTCCCAGGGTCTGCGGCCGTGAAGGCGCAGGCGGAGAGGGAAGGCCTGGACAGCGTCTTTAGGGACGCCGGCTTCGACTGGCGCGAGGCCGGCTGCTCGATGTGCCTGGGAATGAACCCCGACGTCCTCCAGCCTGGCGAGCGCTGCGCCTCTACGTCCAACCGCAACTTCGAGGGCCGGCAGGGAAAGGGAGGACGAACGCACCTGGTGAGCCCGCCCATGGCTGCGGCCGCGGCCATCGCCGGCCACTTCGTGGACATTCGTGAGTGGACGTCCTAGGAGGCGCCCCGTGGAACCCTTCTCGAAGACAACCGGAATCGTCGCTCCCCTCGACCGGGTCAACGTCGACACGGACCAGATCATCCCGGCCGTCTACCTCAAGCGCGTTGAGCGCAGCGGCTTCGGCCAGTTCCTCTTCGCGCAGTGGCGCTTCCTCCCCGACGGCCAGCCGAATCCCGACTTCGTGCTGAACGATCCCGCCTATGCGGGTGCCACGATCCTGGCGACCGGCCGCAACTTCGGCTGCGGCTCCTCGCGCGAGCACGCCCCCTGGGCACTGCGCGATTATGGCTTCCGGGTGATCATCGCGCCCAGCTTCGCCGAGATCTTCCACAAGAACTGCTTCGACAACGGAATCGTGCCGGCACACGTGCCCCAAAAGCAGGTGGACGCGATCGTGGAGGCGGCCAGGGCCCGACCCGGGCATCGGATCACGGCCGACTTGGAGACGTGCATGCTGACGGACGAGGAGGGGCTGACCGTCCCCTTCACCGTGCACAACGTGCCCGATGTCCACGAGTTTCGCCGCCAGTGTCTCATCGAAGGGCTGGACGACATCGCCCTTACGCTGCTCCACGAAGAGAAGATCGGCGCGTACGAGCGCCGTGTAGGGCTGGCCGGCTGAGTCCCGCCGGCCAGCGTGGGAAACGACCCCGATCGGTAGCGGATCTCGGCCCAGTCGGAGGCGTCAGGGGCCGAGCCAGTAGCTAAGCTTGACCAGAAGGACGTGGTCGGACGCCGCACCGAAGAGCGCGCTCGCGTCGCGGGAGAAGTCCAGGTCGCCGACGTGGGCGGTCACGTTGCGGTCCTGGGTCCACACCACAAAGAGGGTGGAGCCCGGTGCGAACTCCCAACGGTACACGGCATTCCCCCTCAGTGAGCGAAAGTTGAAGTCCTCGTTGTCGACGGAGAACTCGTCGGCGGGCCCTGCCCCGTCGGGATCGACCCAGTAGACTCCGTTGAGGCCCTCCCCCTCGGAGCGGACCACGCCCACATCACGTCCGTAGACGCTCTTGCCGAGCTGCCGGGGGGCGTCGAAATCCCTGAGCTCGCCGAACTCGTTCGCCGAGATGAGCGGCTGCAGGAAGAGCTCGAGCGACATCGTCGGCGTGAACGTCCAGTTGAGCCGTGTTGTCATCGAGAGGCTGGTCTGCTCGAGCTCCGAAAACACGTAGCGACTCCCGAAGAAAGCCCCTGCGGTCGCGTCCTCGACCGAGTTCAGGTATTGGGCCGTGTTGTAGGAACGGCCCAGCGAGGGCGCCAGCGACAGGACCACGTTGGACCTGGGTTTGAGCGTCAGGTCGAGCGTCACGTCGTAGTTCCAGCCACCCTCCTCGTTCCAGCCGTAGGAGGGATTGAGATTCGCCACGACCGGCCTGCGGTCGTCCGTGCTGATGCCGGCGAACACGAACGTGCTCGAGGGTTGCCGCACGACCGGACCTCCTCGGGTGAGCCGATCGTCGAAGGTCGAGGGGCGATGAATCACGAACGCGTTGAAGTCCCAGTAGAAGGGCGCCTCCATATAGAAGGACGCGTGGAACTGTCGGTCCGTCAGGTCCCCGTCGAAGTTGTATTCCTGCTGCGCTCCCACCGTGGTCCAGATGCTCCGGTACCAGCTTCCGGGCGTTGTCCAGGAGCGGGCGACGTTGCCGTTCATCCAGACGTAGTCGCTGCGGGTGAGGAACGCGAGGTCGTTGTTCTCGAACCCCGGGCTACGCGCGTTTCCGGCGAGCTCCCACTGCCAGTCACCGGCGTCCTTCGCGACCCGCGAATAAAGACCCCATCCCTTGAGCGAGGTCCGGTCGACGTCGTAGCGGTCGCTGAAGAGGCCGTTGGCTCCGTGCTGGCGATCGGGCCTCTGAAAGTATCGGGCGCTCGCGCGCTGGATCCGCTCGATTGCGGCCGTGGAGCCCGAGACGTTGCTGATGGCGCTGCTGAGGAGCAGGCGATAGGTCCTATCCGCCCACCAGAGCTCCGCATCGAGCCCCACGGCCTCGGCGTGGCGGCTGAGCATGTCGCGGAGCTCGGGGTCGTCGAAATCCCGCAGCACGCCGGTCGCGATCCCCCCGATCTGCAGGTCTCCGTCCAGGAGGTCCTGCTTCACCCGTCCCACCAGATAGGTCGTGGCCGGCTCGACGTTCAGCGGGAACACCTCGCCCGTCTCGGTGGCGACATCGGCCCGCTCACGTTGCGTGACCGCGCCGAGAAGACCCACGGAGGTCCCGGCCCCCGTCCTCCCGGTGATCTTGGCCGCGCCGAGAATCGTACTCGCGCTGGGAACGTCGGAGTACTCGCCCGCGTCGTCTGCTAGCGACGAGCCCTGCGGCGCTCGGCCGATCCGCCGCGTGAAGAGCATCCCGAGCGAGGAAGCGTTGCTGCAGAACTTGCACCAGAAATTACCGAATCCGAAGTTCTGCTGTCCCTCGACGAAGAACTCCCGCTTCTCCGGAAAGAAGGTCTCGAACGCGCTGAGATTGACCACCGCCGGGTCTACCTCGGCCTGCCCGAAATCCGGATTGATCGTCGCGCTCAGCGTGAGGTTGGAGGTCAGCAGGTACTTCAGATCGGCCCCGACGCGGGCCGTCGACTCGGCGTCCTGAGTGAAAGGATCAGCCGCATCGACCGATCCCCTGACGTCGAGCTGAGTGACAGCGTATGGGAGGACCTCGAGCCGGTCGGTGCGGGCCTGGATGCCTCTGAGCCCTTCGAGGTGGCCGAAGCGTGAGGGCCCCCACGAGTCGTTCTGGTACCAGAAGGACCACGCCGCCGTCTCGTTGAGTCGACTCACGACCCGCTCGACCTGCAGGCCCCACACCTGATCGGCCGTTTTCGGGAATCGCAACTGGGAGAACGGAATCGCTAGTTCGGCCGACCATCCGTCGGCGTCGATGCTGGCCTCAGCGCGCCAGATCGGGTTCCACGAGTCGTCGAAGTTCAGCGCGTCGCCCCGAACCCCCGCCGGGTTGATGGAGAAGCTCGCCGCCCCGTTGTGGTCGAGAAACGTGTCGAGGCGTAGAGCCCAGGTTCAAGGGGTCGTCGCAACAGCACCGTGTTGAAGGGGGGTTTTTGCGCCCCCGATTCCACTGGACAATAGATTGGCGAGGTCGAAGCTGTCCCAACCGTAGTTGAAGGTTCCTGATAGGGGAGAAAGAAAAGTGGTGGCTCCGGGGGTCCCGGGCCGATAGGCTCGGGTAGGCAAAAACCCCAACACGGAGCCACCACGATGAAGAGAACGTACGAGGTAAGGGATCGGGCGGACAAGCGCGCGATCAGGGAGTTCCTGAAGCGGGAGGGGCAGTTTCTGCTTCCGATGCTTGAGTTCGTGGAGCAGACGGAGGTCGTGATCGACGAAGTCATCCAGGTGATGGGACGAGCGACGATCGAAGCGGTGCTGGAGATGAGCGCCGAGGGTGTGGCAGGCGTGAAGCAGGCAGGTCGGTCACGAGCGGAAGACGACACGGTGTGGTATGGCCGGCAGGGTGGTGTGGTTTACCTGTCGGACCGGAAGGTGCGTGTGGAGCGGCCACGGCTCAGGCGCCGGGGCGCCGGGGAGGGTGGCGAGGTCGAGGTGCCGGCGTACGCAGCGATGCGGAGACCGGGCGCTGTGGCGGATCGGATGCTCGAGGTCCTGATGGCGGGGGTGAGCACGCGCAAGTACGGCCGTGTGATCGGTGAGATGGCCGACACGGTCGGGGTGAGCAAGTCGGCGGTGAGCCGTGAGACGGTCGAGGCCTCGGAGCGCGTGCTGAAGGAGCTGATGGAGCGCCGGCTGGATGCGTGGGACCTGCTGGTGATCTACCTGGACGGGATCCAGATGGGCTCGCACCACGTGCTTGCTGCGGTAGGCGTGGACTCAGACGGAAAGAAGCACGTGCTGGGCGTGAGGGAAGGAGCGAGTGAGAACGCCGAGGTGACCAGCGCGCTCCTAGAGGATCTGGTCGAGCGCGGCTGGACCCGGGCAGGCGGCGGCTGTTCGTGATCGATGGCTCGAAGCGCTCAGGAAGGCGATCGAGAAGGTGTTCGGCCAACGTCACCCCATCCAGCGCTGCCGCAACCACAAGCTCCGCAACGTGCTGGGTCATCTGCCGAAGGATCAGCATCCTCAGGTGAAGGCGGCGTTCGGGCGGCGATGAAGCTGGACGCGAAGCAGGGCGAGCAGAAGCTCGAGCAGCTCGCCCGAGGCTCGAGCGCGACCACCCCTCGGCCTCGGCCAGCTACGCGAAGGCCTCAGCGAGATGTTCACGATCAACCGGCTCGGCCTCCCGCCGCGGCTGAGGAAGTGCCTGGGGCTCGACCAACCTGATCGACAGCACCCACTCGGGCGTAAGACAGAAGACCCGCAGGGTGACCAACTGGAAGAACGGAGCGATGGCCTTGCGCTGGGCTGCGGCCTCGTTCGTGGAGACCGAGAAGAGCTACCGGAGGATCATCGGCTACGACCAGCTCTGGATGCTCAGGGCCCACCTCGACGACCATGAACCGGTTGCCGAAATGAGAAAGGCAGGCTAACAAGGAGACTCTCCGGAGCCACCACCTTCAACTGTCAGCGGGACACCATCGTCGTAGACGATCGGGGGGCGCCATGCGTTGAAGACGTGCTCGACGGTGAGCTGGGTCTCGTTGTGCACGAACATGAACCAGTCGCGGTTGTTCTCGCCGTAGTAGAAGTGATGGGTGTCGGCCATCGTGCCCTCGTACGGCGTGCCTGCGGTCTTCGCGACCCAGCCGGAGTAGACGTTGAGCCCGTCCGGGTTCAGGGCGGGCACGAGAAGCAGGATCGTATTGTCCAGGACCTCCTCGACCTCCGGCGTGCTCTGCGTTGCGAGCGTGTAGGCGAACAGCATCGATGACTGGGGCGACCCGACTTCGTCCGCATCGACCAGGGCCGTAATCGCCACGGCCATCTTGCCTCGGGCGATGAGCGAGCGAGCCTCTTCGTCGGAGAGCCCCCGCGGGTCTGCGAGCCGGTTCAGGATTCCCCGGTATTCCTCCAGGTTGGCCAGGTTCTCCGGCGAGGAGATGGTGACGAGGATGAACGGGTTTCCCCGTGAGGATTCGCCCAGCTGGCGATACTGTACGCGATCGGAAGCGCCATCGAGGTAGCGGAAATACTCTACGACCCGTTCCCACCTGGGGACCTTGTTGTTCTCGCCGAGCTCCTGGCCGATGATCTCCCGCGGGTGCTGAATCGTTTGCCCAAGAGCGCTCTGGGCTAAGGGTGGAACGATCGCCATTGCCGCGATTAGGGTCTGCTTCGACATCTCGAGCCTCGGTTGAATCGCTGTGGTTTGTGGGCGGCCAGCCGCATGGCCAGCCATACGAGTACCAGTGGTGAGGGGCGAACGAAACTAAAACGGGGGGAGCCAGGCAGCTAGATCAGCCGCCGGCTCCCCCGGGTGGTGCGCTGGACGCGGCTCTGCCGCGAAGGGACGGAGTTTTCCGCCTCAGCAGGACACGCAGTTGTCGTTGTTGATCGCGCCGAGGCCTTCCAGCAGCTCGATGGTCGACACGATTGGAAGAACCCGCTGATAGGGTCCGTTTGCCATGTCGACGGTCGTCTGGCCGTTGCGCGCAACGGCCATGACGTCGGCCCCCTTCTCCACCAGGTAGCGGATCAGCTCGTCATCACCCCTGGCGGCTGCGTGATGGACGGCCGTGTAGCCGTCGGCGTCACGCGCGTTCACGTCCGCCCCGTGCTCCTCGACCAGGTACTTCACCGTGGCCAGCCAGGCGTTGGGGATGTGCCGGTGGACGTGGCCGGCCGAGTCGACGCCGTAGCCGACGCCGGAAGCGGCTGTGATGGGCCATACTCCCGGCCCTCCGACGGGGACCGGCGGCAGCCCGGACGGGTCCTCCTCCGCGTCTAGCCCGACTTGGGGTCTCTGCAGCGCTTGGTAGCGGCGACTCGGGACCGGCTTGGCGGTCGGGATGTTCGGATCCGCACCGTATTCCACCAGCAGCTTCATGGCCTCGAGGTCGGTCGCGTGGGTGGCCCGGAAGAAGGGAGTGGCGCCTCTCCATTCGACACCGAGGAATGCGCGCGCGTACTCGATGTACCATGGCTTATAGGTCAGCCGCACGTTGGGGTCTACCCCCGCGTCCAAGAGGGCCTTCATGAGCTCGAGGTAGGTGGTCTCTTGCTGCAGGAAGTCCATGGGCTGCGGAAAACGGGACTCGGGAATCCACTGGATGTTGATCGTAGCGAAGAGCGGAGTCGCTCCCGCATCACTGGCCAGCGTCGGGTCGGCGCCGCGCTCGAGCATCAGCATGGCGAGGTCGAAGTGGCCGTTGATGGTAGCCACCAGGAGCGGGCTGCTGTTGTCCCCCGCAGTCGGCTGGTCGATCTCGGCGCCCCCCTCGATGAGGCTCATGGCCGCCTCGATGTTCCCATCGCGCGCGGCCAGGTGAAGCGCGCCCAACCCGCCGTAGTTCCCGATGAGGTCGACGTAACCGAGCGCCCGCGGTCCGTCGGTCGGTGCCGCCACTGCGGTGAACCGAGAGTCCAGGGGCGTGCTGGTGATGCTTGCCTCGGCTTCCGGATCGATGCCACGCATCATCAACACGAGACGGCTACTGTGTCTGCGAGCAGCCTCATCCTTGACGTTCCGCTCCGGGAGATTCTCCACCCTCCCGGTGATCGCCGGATCGGCGCCGGCCGCCATGAGCGCCTGGATCGCGGGCGCCCTGTTCCGTGCGGCGGCGAACATGAGGGGCGTCTGACCCCACTTCGGCTCCATCGCGTCCACGTTCGCTCC
Source organism: Longimicrobiales bacterium (assembly GCA_965249195.1). GTDB lineage: Bacteria > Gemmatimonadota > Gemmatimonadetes > Longimicrobiales > Gaopeijiaceae > CBDFLM01. Next base: position 244,866 of record CBDFLM010000013.1, on the reverse strand, counting down.
GTGATCGACGAGCGCTTGAACGATCTGGGCGCTCCCCGACTGGGCAGCGAAATGCAGCGGGGTCGCTCCGCCGTCGGTGGTGGCCGCGTTTGGATCGCTCCCCGCCTCGAGCAGCAGCCTTGCCACGGTCGGTTGCGCTGCCTGCGCCGCGAGGTGGAGGGGCCTGTAGTCGCCGATCCGCGTGGCGGCCTGCACGTTGGCGCCAGCGAAGACGAGCACCTCGGCCAGACCAGCGTTCCCATTCATAGCCGCCCAATGCAGCGCCGTCATCCCGTCCGGCTGCGCCCCATTCACGTCGGCGCCCTGCCGGAGCAACGCGCGCACTTCGTCGTCGTCGCCGCGCATGGCAGCGTCAGCCACTGGGGCATCGGGTGCCAACGTCCACAAGAGTCCGGACAGGAACAGCGCACCGAGGGCATTCACGCGTAAGCTCCTGCTCATCATTTCCTCCAAAACGGTTTCGGTTGCGCTGGGAGCTGCGTCGTTGCAGCTCGCGCGTCAGGCGATCGAGGAGAAGGAGAACTCGCCCGTGCTGTCCCCGAATGACGTCAGGTCGTCCAGCCCCAGAACGTGCAAGAGGTGCAGCATGGCGTTCGCCATGGGCGTTCCATCAGGCGCCATCAGGTGCTGGCCACCCTCGAGTCCTCCGTTCGCGCCGCCAAGCACGATCAGCGGACAGCGGCGATGGTTGTGGAGATTCCCATCCGACATCGGCGAGCCGTAGACGATCATCGTCTTGTCCAGGAGGTGGGTGTCACCCTCCATCGTCTCTTTCAGCTTGTCCATGAAGTACGGCAGCAGGCTGACGTGGTACCTGTTGATTTGGTTGAACGCCAGGACCGCCTGCTCATTCCCGCCATGGTGTGACGCCGAATGGAACGGCGTCTCGGACCCGCTATCTGGAAAGACGCGTCCCGTGGCGTCGCGCGAAAGCTTGAGCGTGAACACGCGGGTCGTGTCTGCCGCGAAGGCGAGGGCCTGCAGGTCGAACATGAGCTTCGCGTGCTCGTCGAAGGAGTCCGGAACGCCAAGCGGCGCCTCCGGCAGCTCTCGTTGCTCGCCACTGCTGTTCTGCGCCTCCACGGCCTGCAGCCGACGCTCGATCTCGCGGATGTTTTCCAGGTAGCGGGCCATCCGCTGCTGATCGGAGGCGCCCAGCTCACGCGTGAGCCCTCCGAGCTGCTCCTTGATCAGATCCAGGATGCTGCGTTGCGTTTGCCGCCTCGCGGTTCGCTCTTCCGCCGTGCGCCCACCGCCGAAGAGCAGAGCGAAGGCTACGCTGGGATCGCGCACCATCGGTAGCGGCTCGGTGGGAGACGCCCAACTGATGGAATCGGTATAGGCGCAGGAATAGCCGTATGCACAGCCGCCCGACTGATCGACGTTCTCGATGCAGAGCTGCATCGAGGGAATCGGGGTGTCCTGGCCGAACCGCTGCGCGAAGAGCTGATCCATCGACGTGCCCACGTAGATATCGGAGCTCTCCGTCTGCCTCGGGTGTGCCTGGGTCAGGAAGACCGCGCTGGAACGGAAATGGTCGCCACCGACCTCCAGTTGCTCGAAGGCCTCCGCCATGCGCATGTCGGTGTGGCTGACGACCGTCAAGTAGTCCTGGTAGCGCTCCAGGGGGCTCAGGGCGCCGGCGCTCACGTCGAAGTCCCGACCCACATTGGCAGGCGACCAGAGGTTCTGTGTGGCACCCCACTTCTCACCGCCTGCGGTACCGTGCACGATCTCGACACCTACGAATCGGGTCTTGTCGATCTGAGCGGCGGTCTCGGACCAAAGTCGGCCGGCAGGAACCATGGCCTCGAGGAAGGGCAACCCCACTGTCGCCCCCGCGCCACGGAGAAACATGCGGCGAGGAATGTGCTTTCCGGTGATGAATTCCATCGTTCGAGTCTCCTCGACTGTGTTGGTGTTACCTCTGCGCTCCCATGGCTTCTTCTGCCGCTACGTCGACTGCCCTCTTCATCCGGAAGGCATCGCTTTGCACGACGCCGTGGATGAAGGATGAGATACGATATCCGTCGGCTTCCCCTTGCGCGCTGATGGCCCTGATCGTCGGCTGATCGTAGTACTCCGCACGCCGCCCCAGCGCGTACGTAAACAGGTTCGTGGTGAAGTTCCGGACCAACGGAATGGGCCGGCCCATCAGCGCGTTGACGAGGTCACTCGGGGACGTGACCGGGGTCCCGTCGTACAACTCTCCCCTGGTGTCCAACGGCATTCCGAACTCCCGGATCCGCCACCGGCCCGTCACGTCGAAGTTGTCCAGCGACAGCCCGATCGGATCCATGAACTTGTGGCACCCCGCGCAGATCAGGTTGGAGCGGTGCTTCTCCATCCGCTCGCGTGTCGTGAGTTGCCGCGTGCCATCGCTGTCCTCGGTCGCCTCGAGGTCCGGTACGCCGGGGGGTGGGGGCGGCGGCGGGGTGCCTATAATGACCTCCATGACCCACTTCCCCCGAAGCACTGGAGAAGTGCGGCCAGCGAGGGACGTCAGCGTGAGGATGCTCCCGTGCCCGAAGATGCCGCGCCGACGCGCGTCCGGATACTCTACGATGCGCAGCTCGTCTCCCACGACGCCCGGGATCCCGTAGTGGTCCGCCAGGGTCTCGTTCAGGAACGTGTAGTCTGCTGTGAACAGCTCGAGCATGCTACGGTCTTCCTTGACGAGATTGTTGAAGAACGTCTCGGTCTCGAGCCGCATCGCAGTGCGAAGCCGCCAGTGGTAGTCGGGATACTCGCGCACGTCGGGATTGATCTTGTCGAGGTCCTGGAGTCGGAGCCATTGGGCCGCGAAACGGCTGCCGAGCGCTTCGACTCGCGCATCGGCGATCATCCTATCGACCTGCGCTTCGAGCACGTCCGGGTCCGACAACGAGCCCTCGTGCGCCAGCTCCAGAAGCTCCGCGTCCGGTGGGGCCCCCCACAAGAAGAACGACAGGCGGGACGCGAGGTCCAACCCACGGAGCGCATACGTTTCTCCCTCGGCGACGCCTGCTGCAGGCCTCTCGAAGCGGAAGACGAAATTGGGCATGGCCAAAATGGCCTCGAGGGCCGTACGGATGCCGATCTCGAAACCGCCGTCCTCCGCGCTCATCCTATAGATGGACATCAGGCCCTCGAGCTCGTCGCTCTCCACGGGTCGACGAAAGGCATCTGTGGCCAGCCGGGAAACGATCTCCCGTGCGCAAGCGGGCTCCTCACTGGGGGCTAGGGGCCGACAGCTGAAGATACTCCGGCGGCTCGGCGTTTCCGACACCCCCTTCGTGTTGTAGGGCCCGGCTACGACCATGTCCCTCAGGTGCGGAAGCTGAAGGAAGCCGTACGCGTTTGCCATGTTCGTGCTGGTCAGCGTCCAATCGTGGGGCGACACCAAATCCTGGGTGGGTCCGTGCAGCCTATTGAGGAAGGCGGCCGTGACCCGGTGGGGACCTGCCGGGACGAACACGTTGGGGCTCCGCCGTTCGACACCTTCGCGGTCGGAGATGTGCATCCACGGGTCGACCGGGATGAGGGCCACCCGTTGGCCGTCGATCGAGATTTCGATTTGCTCCAGGTCCTCGGCGCTGTTCAGCGCGGATCGCTGGTTCCCTACGATGTTCCCCATGGTCTCGTGATGAAACGCGACCCGGAAGAAGTACTCCCCGTCGGCCGGGAAGTTATGCATCACGGATGTCCCGCCGCGCGTGCCGATCGGGGCGCCGGGAACGCGCGTGACCTGAGACTCCCAGCGGGGGATGGGATACTGCTTCTCACTCGCCCTGGCGTCCGGATAGCCAACCGCGAGTCGACTGATCTCGGCCGCGGCCCGCAAATATGCGTCGAGGAGAGTGGGGGAGAGTGTCTGCACGTCTGCGATGTTGTCGAAGTTCGCGCTCTTCGTATCGAGTGGCAGGTAGTCGCCCGCGTCGACCTGGAGGTCGAGCAGGTCCTGGATGGAAGCCTCGTACTCGGTGCGATTGAGGCGCTGGAAGGTCCGGTCCCCAGGGTTCGGGTCCTCCGCCGCGGCTTCGTCGATCAGCTGCTCGAGCGTCTCGACGAGCATCTGCAGCGTATCACCGCCGGGCCTGGGTATGCCGGGAGGCGGCATCATGCCGGCGCGCAGCTTCACGATGATCTTCTCGGCCGTCTCGGCGAGCTCTGGCGCGCGCTCCACGTCGAAGTCCTGAAGCGACAGCCCCCCCGTCAGGAGCCCGTCGTTGTGGCAGGCTGTGCAGGTACGGCGTACCACGGCGGTCAAGTCCTCGGGGGCAACCTCCGAGGCGGTAACCAATCCTGCTGCGAGCACGGCAGGCCCGTCGACGTCGACACTTTGCGGCGCGGAGACCCCGTCCAGCCCATGGCCGGAAAGGACGAGCCCCACACCGAGGAGCGCAACGGTCACTATCCTCATCCCTGGCCTCCAGTCGGCTCGCGGCCGGCGGGTTCGATCGTCGTCATCGGAAGAATGACGACGGGACACAAGAACATCTGGCCCCACGTGATAGTCGACTCGAGGCGGTCGTTTCCGCCCGCCCTCGCTGCCTCACGTGAAACGGATTAAAAATACCGGTCCGCACCGATGGGGTCAAACCTTGGGCGTGGCGCCTCAGCCGGCTGGCTCCAACTCCCCGCGGAGCTCCATGAGGATCCGATCGACCGCGATCGGAAGGTTCCGGTACGCATTGATCACGTCCGCCCACTTCGCCAGGGGCTCCCGCGCCATCATCTCGTCACGGTCGAGGCCCTCATCGAAGTATCCTTTGATCTCTTCGCGCATCTCGACGAGGTCGTCACGCATCTGGACGACCGAGCCTCGCAGCCTTCCGCCGTTCTCCACAAGTCCGTGGCCCGGAACGAAGACGTCGGCGTCGAGCTCGAGGATCGCATCGAGCGTTCCGATCCACTCCATCGGGTATCCGGAGCGTAGGCCGGGAAACTGCTTGTTGAAGAAGATCTCGCTCAGGAATGCCACGCGCTGCTCCGGGAGGAACACGACCGCGTCGCCCTCCGTGTGCGCGCGCCCCAGGAACAGAACGCGGACCTCCGTGCCGCCCACCGTCAGCGTGAGCTGGTCGTCGAAGATCACCTCGGGTGGGGCCGGGGGGATCTCTGGACGGTTCGCGTACCACTGCAACAGTCCCTCGCGCGCCTTCCGGTGCCCGATGATCACGGCGCCGAGGTCTCGGAACACGTGATTGCCCTCTGTGTGGTCGGGGTGCCAGCTGCAGTTCACCAAGTACCGGATGGGCTGGTCCGTGAGTTCGGCGATCGCGTCGATCAACCTCTGGACCTTCGCTTCGCTCTCGTGCACGTCCCCGATGTGACCGAGGCCGTCCGCGACGAGCACACCGTCGTCCGTGATCACGACCATCGAGCTCACCGTCGCGGGATCCTCGCCGCCGTCGGAGTCCGTGTACACGTAGACGTCGTCCGCCACCTTCTGCATGCCGAGGAGGTCCTGGGCCGCAGCCGGTTCCGTCATGGTCCCCAGAGCCAGCGCCACGGGCAAAAAACCGCAATTAAACCGGGTCATACGTCGCTCCTTGCTTTCACCGAAACGAATGGGCAACAATACGCGCCGAGGTCGCAGCCGGAAAGCGAGCCGTGAGCACGAGAACCGTGGTCTCGGTGGGCGTGCTCACGCCGTCCGTACCCCGGACTCAGAAGCTCAACAGGTGGGTCAGCTTGAGGCTCAGGACCCGGTAGGTTTGATCGTTCCCCTCGATGCCCCGGACCTCGTTGTACACCAGGAAGAGGTCGCTCAGCGGGTGATGGATGAAGCGGTAACGGATGTTCGAGGACAGCGTCTTCGCAGCCGTGTTGTATTGGATGAAGCTCTGCAGGAACATCCTGGGCGAGACCGCCAGGTCCGCGCGCGCGCTCACGAGGTCCGTGGTGAAGCCGCCGGTGGGGAGCGTGACGACGTTGTGGCCCCAGATCACGCTCGTTTGGAGCGCCGCCCCGTACCGCAGCGTGGCGCCGACCTCGACCTCCCGTTTGGTGCCCGAGTAGAACTCACCCGTGCGCAGCAGCCCCTGGAGCGAGAGCCGGCGAGCGGCCGAGCTCACGTACCTGATGTGCCAGTCCTCGAAGGAGTACTCGCCCGCCGGGATTGTCACCCCTTGGATAAGGAACGGGTCGTCGAGGCGCTCGAAATTGAGGTTACGGAATACGACGAGGCGGGCTCCGTCCCGGAACGTCGTGATGTTGCCGACCGCGTCGAACTTGGAGACCCTCTCATTCGAGGTGTCGAAGGTGTGGCGCAAGATCACGCGGGGATTGATCTCGAGGACGGGTCCGGAACCGAATCTGGGCGTGATTCCCGTGTTGCTCAGGTACTTGCGGACACCCCTCTGGGGCACGAATCCGAAGTCGTTATCGAAGTCGTCGCCGATGAAGACGAGCCCCATCGAGCCGCTCAGCAGCCGATCCTGATAGTTGAGCTGCAGTGCGCCCGCCATGTTCTCGGCGTCTTCTCCGGGGGTGTCCGTGATCATCGTGAAGCCCGTCACGTTGAGCCGCTGGCGGAAAAAGTTGAAGTTGCCGTCGACGCCGACGCTGCGGTTCCAGTCGTCACCGTCGGACCGTCGATTCAGTGCGAACCCGCCGATCTGCGAGTTGGACAGGATGTCCTGGCGGACCCTCCCCACGGTCCAATTGCTGCCTGCGATCTCGTCCTGGTCCCCGACGAACATGCTCAGGAGGCCGACATCGAGGCCACCGACCTTGCCCGTGAGACGCGCGCCACCGCGAATGGGCAACGGTTGTCCCGAGTCCGAGAGGCCGATGCGCCGGCTGAAGAACGGCACGATGTCCCGCTCGATGCCGCAACGTCCCCGCAGGCGTCCCCCTCGTCCGTCTTCGGGCACGTTCCCGCAAACGTCGAAGAGACCGAGGTTTTCCAGAAAGAAGTCCCGCTTTTCGGGGAAGAACAGGCTGAAGCGGGTCAGGTTCACCTGCTGCGCGTCCGCTTCCACCTGCGAGAAGTCCGTGTTGACCGTCAGGTCGAGAGTGAGCCGCGATGTGACGCCGTACTTCAGGTCGAGCCCGACATCGAGGTCGTTTCCGCCCGGAAGCACGTCCTCGTTGTCACCCTCCAGGGAGCCGACGGTGAAGGGCTTGACCTTGAGATTCCGCCCTTGTCGCACGCCCTCCAAGCCCTCCAGCGTGCCGGCCGTAGAGGCTTCGAAGATGCGAAACGGTCGGGGAGAGGGGGACCACTGCACCCACTCGTTCTTGCCCCGCATGATGCGCTGGACGTTAAAGCCCCAGGCCTCGGCCGCTCCGCTATCGTCGAAGCGCAGGGTTCGGAACGGGATCTCGAACTCGGCCGTCCACCCCTCGCCCGTCACTTCCGTGGCTACGTCGAAGACCCCGTCCCAGTTCTCGTTGGGGGTTCCCGCGGCGATCTGTTGGTCGCGCATGGCCGCCCCGGGATTGGTGTGAAACGCGAATCCGTTGCGTCCGTCGTGAAACGTGTCGAAGAAGAGGACGATCTCGTCTCCGTCGGTGGTCGCGAACTCGCGCTTCAGCTCACTGATGATGACAGGATCGCGCTGCTGGGCAGTGACGGCCACGTAGATGTTGTTCTCATCGTAGACGACGCGGAACGTCGTCGCTTCCGTGGCCGGGTCGCCGCTTTCGGGGTCGGTCTGGTAAAAGCCGCTCCCGACCTGTGCCGATTCCCACGCGGCCTCGTCGAAGCGTCCGTCCAGTTGGATTGCTCCCGTGATGCGTGCCGCGCGGTACACCTTGGACCGCTGCACGGCGGCGAAGTCGGTCACGGGGGCAGTCGTCTCCGGCGGAGGCGCATCGGACGCCCTCGTCTGGGCCCCTAGCGTCGTTGCGCAGACGAGCCACCACACGGTGGCCGTCGATGCGGCGCCGGGCGCCGCGGAGGGACGAAGCCGTCCCGAGCGCGGGACGTCGGCAGGGGTGTGCGGGGTCATCGAGCGGCAGCGTGACTCGTGCCAGGGGTTCCCGGGGCTGCGCTTCGGAGCGCGCACGGGGGTAGGCGGTCGGCAGCATATGTGTGTAGGCCGGTCGCCGCAATCTGTGCCACCGGACTCGCCGGGGGCGCCTTTCCGGGACCGTTCGTGGTACGCCGTCCAAGCCGTCGGCCCTTTCGCGGCGCGTTGTGGCACCGCATCCTGAAGGTTGCCGTTTTGCTACCCCGCCGGGAGCACCGCAACCGAAGACCAGGAGCACGACGAATGATAAAGGGACTCCAGAGACTCTACGTCGGGGCCGTTCTCGGCGCATGCGCCGTCTGCCTCCCGGCCTGCGTACCCGAGGCCACGCCCGAGCCCGACTCGGGAGCGGCCGTCGCGGCCTCTGACGGCATCCCGTCGTTCGAGCCCGACGCGGGCTGGCTGTCGCCGCTCCCCAACGGTTGGATCCTGGCGTCGGCGATCGGGCTGTTCGCGGAGGACAACGGACACGTTTGGCTGTCCCACCGAGCCGAGCTCGTGCCCCCCGAGGCGGTAGCTCCCCTGGACGAATGCTGCGTCCGCGCTCCGCTCGTCATGGAGTACGACGAACGGGGCGAGATCGTCCAGTGGTGGGGCGCCCATGATGAAGCCGAGGACTGGCCGACGGTGCTCCACGGTCTTCGCGTGGATCACAACGGATACGTCTGGAGCAACGCCCGCGACCACCACGAGATCAGGAAGTTCACCCGCGACGGGGAGGTCGTCCTCACCATCGGGAAGTACGACGAGACCGGCGGAAGCCACGACACGGAGCGGCTGGGCCGGCCGGCCGACATCCACATCGACGCCGAGACCAACGAGCTCTTCGTCGTGGATGGTTACATCAACCGCCGCGTGATCGTCTTCGACGCCGAGACCGGCGCGTACCTTCGCCACTGGGGCGCCTACGGCGAGCCGCCCGACGACGAGTACGAGCCGGAGCCCATGGGTCCGGACTCACCGCCGTCCCGGCAGTTCAACCTCGTCCACGGCATCACCGGATCCGACGACGGGCTCATCTACGTGGCGGACCAGCAGAACAGCCGCGTCCAGGTCTTCCAGCGCGATGGCGAGTTCGTCATGGAGCGGGTGATCCGCTCGGGAGAGGGCGCGGCCACCGCGATTGCAGTTTCGCACGATCCCGAGCAGCGTTTCGTCTACGTGGCCGACGGCGCGGAGCACAAGATCTGGATCCTGCGGCGCGATGGGCTCGAGGTCGTCGGTGAGTTCGGCAGCCCCGGAGCCGAGCCTGGGCAGTTCGGGCGTCCCCACAACATCGCGGTCGATTCCGACGGCAACGTCTACGTGGCCGAGGCCCATCCCGGACGCCGCGCCCAGAAGTTCAACTTTCAGGGATTCGGTATGGGCGCGCCGTGAGGTGAGCCGTTCGGGCCGTCCGCTTCCGGAGGGTCAGACGGGTCCCTGAAGAAGGAACGTGCGGCGCGGCTCTGACGTGAACGTGGCGCTCACAGCCTGGCCAGATAGGTCAGCTTGAGCACCATCGCGCGGTCCTCCACGTCCCAGAGCTCTTCGTCGCGGCCCCGCTGCTCCGTCAGCACGATGAAGAGATCGCTCCCCGGGCGGTGGACGAGGTTGAAGCGCACGTTGGTGGAGAAGGTGTTGGCGAGCGAGTTGTGCTGCATCAAGACGTTCGTGGTCATCTTCGTGGAGAAGGAATAAGCCACGCGGAGCGAGCTCACGTTCGCGACGAACGATCCCCCCGGCACGTCCACGTCGTTTCTCTGGTAGCCCAGAGCGAGCGCCACGCTCGGGCTGGGAGCGAGGTTGAGCCAGCCGCCTACGCTGAACAGCGTGCCGCCGTGGAACTCGCTCGCCATGCCGTTCATGTCCAGGTAGAGGGGCCGGTTGCGGCTCGTGTTGAGGAACCACCCCAAGACGTTGGCATCGTATCGACCCGGCACGACGTCGACATCGTCCGTGAGCGAGAACGCCGAATCGACGACCGTCTCGGCGAGTCCGAAGAACGCGTTGAACTCCTCTCCCGAGTTCCACTCGAAGCCGATCGACGGATTCACGTTCCAATCCTGCAGCGAGCCCTCGAGAGTCGACTGATAGCGCGCTCGGGCTCGAACCTCGAAGCTTCTCAGTCCGAAGGCGGTCGGCCGCCAACGGCGGATCGGGAAGATCTCGGTTCTGCGGAGGTCGGTGCGTGTGACGAAGCCGGCTTCAGCCTTCGCTTCGGGACCGATCTCGAGGTGGTTGAAGAAGAGGCTCCAACGGTCTCCTTCATAGTCGGCGGCGAGCTGGTAGGCGTGATCGTCCCCGCCCTCGCCCTCGGTAAAAGTCCGCGTGAAAAACGTCCGTGCGTTCCATCCGTCTGCAGGTCGGAACTGCCCGTCGATGCCGCCGACGGTGTTCCAGGCTTCCCCGCCGCGGCGGTCGGTGAGCATGGCGCCGATGTACGCGCTCTCGCCGACGTCTCGCTTGACCCGCGCCAGCGAGAAGCTCTCCCCGGGCATGTCGAACGCTTCGCCGGTGCGAACGTGCATGAAGCCGAGTGTTTGGCCGCCCGCGCGACCGGTGAGACGGGCGCCGCCGCGCATGGGAACCGGTCCGTCTTCGGAGATGCCGACACGGCGACTGAAGAACATCAAGAACGGCGGGGGCTCGAAGGGGCTCCCCGCTCCCGTGCCTAGCTCGAAGACGCCCGAGTTCTCCAGGAAGAAGTGCCGCTTCTCCGGAAAGAACAAGCTGAAGCGTGTCAGGCTCACCTGCTCCGCGTCGGCCTCAACCTGAGCGAAGTCGGTGTTGACGGTCAGGTCGAGGACCAGCCCGGGGAGGACCTCGGCCTTGAGATCGAGCCCCACGTCCATCTCCCCTTCGGCGGGCAGCTCGCCCAGGTCGGTGGCGCTCTGGGTCACGCCCGTGAGAAAGAACGGCTTCACCTCGGCATTGAGCCCCGGCCGAGGCAGGTCCACCAGACCGTCGATGTGCCCGGCGCGCCCCACGCGATGGAAGCCTTCCCCTTCGCGCCCCCAGGATCGCCAAAGCACCTGCTCGTTCTTGCGTCGGATGATGCGGTATACGTTGAAGCCCCATGGCTCGGCCCGCTCGCCCGCGGGGTAGCGGAGCGTGCGCCACGGAATCTGGAACTCGGCTGACCATCCGAACGCCGTTCGCGTCGCCGCGACCTCCCATACGCCCCGCCAGTCGACGTTGATCTCTCCCCCCTCGTTCGCGATCAGCGCCTCGAACTCGGCCCCGTTCATGTTGGTGGCGAAGACGACGCCGTTGCGGTGGTCGTGGAAGGGATCGAGAAGGATCGCGACGGCGTCGTCCCCCGCGAACGCCAGACCCCCGCCGAAGGCATCGACCTCCATGATCTTGTCGCGCTGCAGGATGCGGCCGACGATCCGGTCCGGGTCGCTGTCGTACGCGGTCACACCCACGTAGAGCGCCTCGTCGTCGTACGCCATGCGCACGTCGGTGCGCTCGGTGGGCTCCTCACCCTCGAGCGGCTCGGCCTGGCGGAAGCCCGTCACCCGCTCGGCGTCCGCCCAGAAATCTTCGGCGAGGAGGCCGTCGAGCTGGAATCCCTCGAGCTCATTGGACCCGAGAGGGACTGCCAACATGCGCTCCTCGGCCAACGGGACCACCGCGTCTCCGCTGGTCTGCGCGCTGGCTCCGGTCGCCGCGGCGGCCCCGAGCGCGCACCCGAGAATCAGAACGGGGCCATGTGGCCGCCGCTTCGTGACGTGCTCGTGAGCCGAGACCGCGATGACGAACCTCCTCGCACCTTGTTGGGATGCCCCGGGGCCGCCGGGGCTCGTTCGCGGCCGTCGCACTCGTCCGGCCGTCCTTTGGGAAAGACCGCACTCCGTCGAGTGTCCGTCAAGAGGCCGGATGCGTTGCGCGCCGCGGCTCCGGCGGCTCGACCGTGCACACCCCTGTCACGGGCCGGCCGTCCTGCTGAGGGGCGCGTTCGCGCGCGATCTCACAGCTTCCACTCTATGTTTCAAGCGATGGACTACGACGAGGTTCTAGGCGCAAGCACGCATGGGCACGGTAGGGTCCCGCTGGTGTCCGTGGTGCTGCCAGTGCGGGACGAAGCTGCCCATCTCCCGGAATCGATCGACTCCCTCGTCCGCCAGACGATGTCGGATTTCGAGGTCCTCGCCGTCGACGACGGCTCGAGCGACGAATCGGCCGGGATCCTCCGGCGCTGGGCAGAAGCGGACGAACGCGTTCGGGTGCTGACTCGGGGGCGCCAAGGGCTCGTCGCTTCTCTCGAGTTGGCCCGACTCCACGCCCGTGGGCGGTTCCTCGCGCGCATGGACGCCGACGACGTCGCCCATCCGGAAAGGCTGCAGCACCAGCTGGCGCTCATGAGGGAGCAGCCCGAGCTCACCGGCTGCGGATGTATGGTGCGATACGTGCCCCGAAGCCGGATACGGGGTGGTGCGCTCCGATACGAGCGCTGGCTCAACGGCCTGGTAACGCCTTCGCAGATCGAACGCGACCTCTTCGTCGAGTGTCCTCTCGCCCATCCGACGTTCTTCCTCGACGCCTCGGCGGTGGCGGCGGTGGGCGGATACCGCGACAAAGGTTGGCCCGAGGACTACGACCTCATCCTGCGCCTCTGGGAGGCGGGGGCCCGGTTCGCGAAGGTCCCTCGTGTCCTCCTCGACTGGCGAGAGCGGCCGGAGCGGCTGTCGCGGGTACACCCGTCTTACGCGCACGAAGCGTTTCAAAGGCTCAAGATCGACGTCCTTGGGCGTACGCTCCTACGGGGCCGGCGTGGCGTCGTCGTCTGGGGCGCCGGCCCGACTGGGAAGGCGTTCGCCCGAGGGCTTTCGGAGTGTGGCGTCGCGATCCTGGGGTTCGTCGACTTGGATCCCCGCAAGATCGGCCAACGGATCCGGGGCGCGGCGGTCTGGCCCCCCCATGAGGTGAAGGAGCCCGGCGACGCCTTTGCTGTGGCTGCCGTGGCTCAGCCGGGAGCGCGAGAGCACGTCCGGACCGCTCTCCACGCAAAAGGATGGCGGGAGGGCGAGGACTTCGTGGCGGTCGCTTAGCTCGGCGGCGCTCGCGCGCCGCGTCGGGACGGTCGGCGCCAACACAAAGGTCGCACCTTTAGGGGCCCCGTTCCGGCGAGACGAGCGCTTTCGGCAACTCCTGGCTCGAGCAGGATCGAGGTCGGCTAGGGCGGTGACCTCAGCAGGAGATGCACATGTCGTTGTTCTTCGCGCCCAGGCTCTCCAGGAGCGCCATCGTCTTGGGGAAGGGCTGGACCCGCTGCTGAGGACCGTTGGCCATGTCCACGGTGGTCTGCCCCCTGCGGTTGATGACCGTAGCGTCGGCGCCCTTCTCCACCAGGTAGCGGATCATATCATTGTCGCCCCGGGCCGCGGCATTGTGTATGGGCGTGTCCCCGTTCGAGTCCAGGAGGGTCACGTCGGCGCCATGCTCCTCTACCAGGTACTTGAGCACCGGCAGCCACGCGTCCTCGACGTGCCGGTGGACGTTGGACACGAACTGAAAGCCGTAGCCGTAGCCGGAGGCGAGGTGGATCGGATGCACGGCCGGGTCGCCTTCCTCTACCGGGGGAAGGCCGGACAAGTCCTCACCGGTCCCCCCTCGCCCGAACGTCCTCTTCCCCTTCAGTGACGGAACGTTCGGATCCGCGCCGTGCTCGACGAGCATCTTCATCGCCTCGAGATCCAGCGCGTGGACGGCCCGGAAGAACGGGTTGGCCCCGGTCCAGTCGAGCGAGAGATAGTCCGCACCGAGCTCCATGTGCCAGACGTTGTACTTCAGACGGGCGTTCACGTCCGCCCCGGCGTCGATGAGCGCCTGCATGATCTCCAGGTATGTGGTCTGCTGGTGCATGTAGTCGGCCGGCTCGGGATGCCTGGCCTTCGGGATCCACTGTGCGGTCAACGTAGCGAAGACCGGGGTGTTGCCGGCGTCGCTGGCAGCGCTCACGTCGGCGCCCCGCTCCAGAAGCATGCTCGCCAGGTCGAACTGCCCGTTGATCGCCGCCACGAGGAGCGGGCTCGCGTGGTTCCCGTCCGTCCCCTGATCGATGTCGGCGCCGCCGTCCAGAAGAGCCCTGGCGGCTCGGATGTTGCCATCCCGGGCGGCGAGGGTCAGCGCGGTGTGGCCTCCATACCGTCCGATCTCCGTCGGCGTGTCGCCAGGGCGGAAGTCACTGGTGCTGGCCTCGGGAAAATCCGTGAGCGAGGGGTTCGTTTGGATCTCCAGCAGCTGCTGCCGTCGCTGCTGGGATGCCGCGTCCGCCTCGTCCCGCTCCAACATGTCGATCGTGGACCCCCTCAGGTCGGGAGCCGCTCCGAGCCCCAACAGCGCCGTGATGGCGTAGGGGCGGTCGGCGGCGGCGGCGAACATGAGGGGCGTATGCCCCCACACCCGCTCGGCCGCGTCCAACTCGGCGCCGTGACCCGCCAATGCCTCGATCGTCTCGACGCTCCCGGCATCGGCAGCGAGATGAAGGGCCGTGACCGACCCGGTGGAGGTAACGGCGTCTGGGTCGGCCCCTCCGGCGAGCAGCGCGTTCACCACTCCGGCGTGTCCCTCGCGGCTCGCGAGGTGAAGCGGAGTGTATTTACCGAGACGCGTCCGTGGCTCGACGAGCGCGCCGGCGTAAGTCAAGAGCTCGGTGATCTCGACGTTTCCGTGATGTGCCGCCCAGTGCAGGGCCGTCATGCCGTCCCCCTGAGAGGCGTTCACGTCCGCCCCTTCCTCCAGAAGCGTACGCACCGCGTCCACGTCGCCCCTCATCGCGGCGTCGGCCAGCGGGGCATCCGGAGCGGGCGCCCAGAGCATGGTCAAGGCGAGGGCACCCAGAACGTTCACGCGCAGCGTCCTTCTCATCATACCTCTCCCCATTCGTGTCCGGTCGCGTCTCGAAGTGGCCGTTCGCTCAACCCGAGCTGCTGGACGCGGCGGTCACCGCATCGTGGGTCGGGCTCGTCAGCGAAAACTCCGCCGTGCTGTCCCCGAAGCTCTCCATGTCGTCGAAGCCCACCTTGTGCAGCAGGGTCAACATCGCGTTGGCCGTGGGCGTTGCGTCGGGGGCCTTCAGGTGGAGGTTGCCCTCCAGTTGTCCGTTTCCTCCGCCCAGCAGGAGGAGCGGCACCCGCTTGTGGTTATGGAGGTTGCTGTCGCCCATTGCCGAGCCGTAGAGGATCACGGTCTTGTCGAGGAGGTGCGTCTCGCCCTCCTGTCTCTCCTGCAGCTTCCCCATCAGGTAGGTCAAGTGGCTCACGTGATAGGCGTTGATCGCGTTGAAATCAAGCACGGACTCGGGCTTTCCGCCGTGGTGCGACGCGGGGTGGAAGGGCGTATCGGAGCCGCTCTCCGGATAGACGCGTCCGCTCGCGTCGCGGCCCATCTTGAACGAGAACACGCGGGTCATGTCGGACTCGAAGGCGAGCACCTGAAGGTCCATCATCAGGTGAACGTGCTCCGTGAAGGAATCCGGCACACCGGGAGGTGCCTCCGGGAGCTCACGCTCCTCACCGCTCGAGTTGCGCGCCTCGATCCCCTCGATGCGACGCTCCAGCTCGCGGATGTTGGCGAGGTACTGATCGATCCTGTGGCGGTCCTCGGCCACGATCTCCCGCTTCAGCCGCGCTACGTCCTCGGCGATCCAGTCGAGAATGCTCTTCTGCGTTCGGCGCCGAGACGCCCGCTCTTCGGGTGTGCCGCCGGCCCCGAACAGCTGGTCGAACGCGACGCGGGGATCACGGATCATCGGAAGCGGCTCCGTGGGAGACGCCCAGCTCAGGGAGTCCGTGTAGGCGCACGAATAGCCGTACGCACAACCGCCCGCCTGGTCGACGTTCTCGATACACATCTGGATCGACGGGATGGCCGTGTCCTGTCCGAAGCGGCGCGCGTAGACCTGGTCGAGCGACGTGCCTACGAACACGTCCGAGGCTTCCGTCTGCTTCGGGTGCGCCTGCGTCAGGAACGTGGCGCTGGAGCGGAAGTGGTCTCCGCCGATTTCCTTGGGCTGGAACGCCTCCGCCATCCGCATGTCCGTGTTGCTGATGATGGTCAGGTAGTCCTGGAACGGCTCCAGCGAGCTCAGAGCTCCTGCACTCAAGTCGGGACCGTGTCCCACTTTCGCGGGAGCCCATAGGTTCTGTGAGGCGCCCCACTCGTTGCTGCCCGCGCAGCCGTGCACCATCTCGATCGCGATCAGCCTGGTCTGGCCTATTTCCGCCGCGACCTCGGCCCAGAGACGCCCGGCGGGTGCCATCGCGTCGAGGAACGGCAGGGCCACTGTCGCGCCCACCCCCCGGAGGAACGTCCTGCGCGGTAAATACCTTCCCGTGATGAATCGCATGATGAACCTTCCAGGTGTTGGGGTTCTAGCGCTGCTCGTCGTCTCCCGAGCTATCCGCAACGGCCGCGGGCTTCCTCGTTATGAAGGCGTCGCTGTTCACCACGCCAAGGACGAACTCAGACATCCGGTAATCTTGGCTCTCGGCCGAAGCTACGATCCGCCGGACGGTGGGCATGTCGTAGTACTCGACCCGCCGGCCGAGCGCGTAGGTCATGAGGTTCGACGTGAAGTTTCGCAGAATGGGAATCCGAAGCCGGAGCAGGGCCTGCCGTAGGTCCCCGGGGCTGGTCACCGGGGTGCCGTCGTAGAGCTCGCCTCGAGTGTCCAGCGGCATCCCGTTCTCGCGTATCCGCCACTCACCGGTCACGTCGAAGTTGTCCAATGCCAGTCCGATGGGGTCCATGAATCGGTGGCAGGACGCGCATATCGCGTTGGCCCGGTGCTGCTCCATCCGCTCCCGGGTCGTCAGCACGCGGCCTTCGACCGTCTCCGCGGTCTCCTCCAGCGCCGGGACGCCGGGAGGCGGCGGTGGGGGCGGCGTGCCGAGAATCACCTCCATGACCCACTTTCCGCGAAGGACCGGCGAGGTACGGCCGGCGACGGAGGTCAGCGTCAAGACGCTGGCGTGGCCGAAGATTCCACGACGTCGATCGTCCAGATACTCCACGCGCCGGAACTCGTCTCCCGTCACGTCCGGGATGCCATAGTGCTTGGCGAGTCGCTCATCGACGAACGTGTAGTCCGCCGTGATCAGGTCGAGGACGCTCCGGTCGTCCTTCACCAGGCTGTGGAAGAAGAGCTCCGTTTCGCGCCTCATGGCGTGCCGGAGCTGCTCGTGGAAGTCCGGGTAGAGCCTCACGTTGGGATGAATGTCCTCCAGGTCCGGAAGCCGGAGCCACTGGGCGGCGAACCTGGTCGCCAAAGCCTCGGAGCGCGGATCGTCCAGCATCCGCCGAGCTTGCTCCTCCAGCGTTCTCGGCTCGGAAAGCCTCCCCTGCTGAGCGAGCGTGGTTAGCTCCTCGTCGGGAGGTGTGCCCCAAAGGAAGTACGAGAGCCGAGACGCCAGGTCGAAGTCGCTGATCGGGATGATCTCGCCCGGGCTCGCGTCGGTTGGCGACTCCTCGATGCGGAACACGAAGTGCGGGGTCGCGAGAATCGCTTCGAGACCCGTGCGGATCCCGACCTCGAACCCGCCCTCCGCCTCCCCCTCTCGATAGAACTGCATGAGCGCGTCGAGCTGATCTTCCTGGAGCGGCCGGCGGAAGGCCCTCGTGGCCAGTCTCGAAAGAATGTTTCGTGCGCACGCGGGTGCGTCCGCGGGCGAGGTCGGGCGACACGTGAAGATCCTCTGGCGCGTCGGCGTCTCCGAGACGCCGGTCGGATTGTACGGGCCCGCCACCACGAGGTCTCGCAGGTGAGGCACCGCCTGGACGCCGTACTCACCTGCGATGGCGGTGCTGGCGATGCTCCAGTCGTGTGGCGTGATCAGGTCTGCGACCGGCCCCTCGTACCTCCTCACGAACGCTGCGGCCACCTGGTGCGGGCCGGCTCGTACGAAGATCATCCCGGTTCGCATGGTGGTTCCGTTGGGATCCTCCATGCTCATCCAACGGTCGACATCGAGAAGTGCAACGCGCTCGCCGTCGACGGAAATCTCGAGCTGCTCGGGCCCCTCGTGGGTGTGGAGGGCGTTGCGGCCGTTTCCGAGCAGGGTGCCCGTCGTTTCGTTGTGGAATGCGACCCGGAAGAAGTACTCGCCGTCGGCCGGGAAGTTGTGGATCGCCGCGGTGCCGCCTCGCGTACCGACCGGTGCGCCTTCGACTTTGTCGAGCTGGGAATACCATCGAGGCACCAGGTATTGGGTCTCACTGGGCGACGCGTCCGTGTCACCAACGGCCAGCCGGCTGATCTCGGCTGCGGCGCGCATGTACGCGTCCAGCAGCGTGGGGGACATGAGCTGCGCGTCGGCGATGTTGTCGAAGTTGGCGCTCTTGGTGTCGAGCGGCAGATAATCGCCCGCGCTCACCCGGAAGCCGAGAAGGTCGTGGATCGAGGCCTCGTACTCGGCGCGGTTCAGCCGTTGGAACGTGCGACTGCCTGGGTTCGGATCCTCCGCCGCGGCCCGGTCCATCAGGTCTTCCAGGGTCTCGACGAGCTCCAGGAGCGTGTCCGGACTGGGACGGGGCATTCCCGGAGGTGGCATCATCCCCGCCCGGAGCTTGACGATCATCTTCTCAGCGGTGGCGCCCCGCTCGGGCGCGTTCTCCACCTCGAAATCCTGCAACGAGAGGTTGCCCGTGAGCATACCGTCGTTGTGACAGACCACACAGTAGGCGCGCACCACCAGCGTCAGATCCTCCGGTGCGACGTCCGCCCTCGCTGCGTGGCCCTCCGAGCTCACGGCCAGTGCCACCCCGGGTTTCGATCCGACCAGGACGAGCGATGGGGTTTCGGGGGCCTGGCCCACGAACACGAGCAGCGCGCCGAGCACGCCGGCGGTCGACATTTTCATGCGGTGCTCCCGTCGATCATGCGTCGATCAGAAGTTGGGATTCGTGTCGATCTCGTCGCTCGGGATCGGGAAACACACGTCGTTCCCCAGCTCGAAGAGGGGAGAGAGGCCAGTGTAGTCGGGCCAGTCCACCACGCCCGGCGTCCCGTTCTCCTGCCAACGGCGAAAGTCTCCGAGTCGCCGGCCCTCGAGCCAGAGCTCGATGCCCCGCTCCCGCTTCAGGAACGTCCACGCCTCGGTGATCGAGTTGGCCACCCACGGCTCCAACGGCTCCCCCGTGAACTCGCTGGTCACGCTGCTCCGGAGGCTGTTGATCCGGTCCATCGCGGACTCCCATTGACCCCCGACCAGGTCCGCCTCGGCCATGATCAAGACCATCTCGCGACCGTCGGCGAGCGGGATCGGATCGTCCAACCTAGAGTATTTCGCCGTGAACGACCAGGGAACGGCACCGAAGCCCTGGAGCGTGGCGTTGCCCAACGGAAAGTTCTCGTCGGTTCGCCACGGGATCCTCGGATCGCCGGTCTCGTCGTAGTACTGGCCGAACCAGGTCTTGAACTTCGTGTAGTCCCGGTACGGGTTGTTGGCGTTGGAGTAGTGGATGTGGTTGCGGGTGTTCGGATCTGAAATGTCGGCCCGCACCGAGTAGGAGAAGCCGAGCGGTACCTGCGAAGCGTCGCTCACGGCGCCGGACCAGTCCTGCATGAAGACCCGGACGCCCGCTCGAGCCGCATAAGCTGCCGTCTTCTGCTCTGCGTTGCCGATGGCGATCGCATCCCCGAGGTGCCCCGCCGCTCGCTCGAAATAGAGAATGTTGGCCCCCGCGGGCCCGCCGTCGAATACGGCGTCACACATGTTCTCGCCCAGGATGCGGTTCGCGAATCCCGCCCACAGATAGACCTGCGCGAGGTGCACCTGCTTGACGTCCTCGGCTGCGGAGGAGAAGCGCCGGATGGCGTCCTCGGCGATCCACCGCCCCTGCTGGGCGTAGCTCCACTGAGTGTTGACTGCGTCGAACGGAAGCAGCCCGCCCTGGATCAGAGGGGGGGCTCCTGTGCTGGTCTGCCCCGTCGGAAAGATCTCCCGAGTGGCGAAGCCGACCGTCGGAGTGATGCGACTTATGGCGCCAGACACTCTCGCCCCTGCGCCGTCGACGACGGCCTGGTGCGCCTCGGGCACGTTCAAGAACTCGTCGCTCACCGGCCCCGGGTTGGTTACGTCGCACGCGCCCAGGACTAGCAGCGCGAGGGTGGCGAAGAGGAGTCCGGACGGGCCCTTCAGGGGCTTCGATTTCATGGTTTTCATGTTCTGCCCCCCCTCAGAACTGGACCCGAAGGGCCGCGTGGAACTGATAGGTCGGCGGAGGCCGGCTGGCTGGTCTACCGGACACGATTCCGTCCACGGGCACGCCCTGCTCGGGGTCGCCCACGATCCAGTCGCTGTTGAGCCAGCGCCAGGCGTTGTTGAGCGACAGCGTGAGCGTCGCGTCGCTCACCCGCTCGGGGAACGCGAAGCCCACCGGGATCTGGGCGCTCACGTTCCGGAGCTTGAAGTAGTCTCCGTTGATGACGGAGTATTCTTCGTGGACGGTGGTGGGGGTGCAGTTGATCCGCCAGAGGGCGGGAGTCTCGGGCTTCAGCGACAGATCGTGTGTGCCCGGCACGAGCTCCGTGACCGTCCCGTACGTGCCGTACCCTCTGTCCGCGACGCCGTTGTAGGGGTTCACGTACCACTCCCAGCACGCGGGCATCCAGGCCTGCCGGCTGACGCCACCCCGGGTGAAGTTCGAGTCGACGATCTTATGGCCGCCTCGGTACTCGCCTACCGCGGTGAGGATGATCCCGCGCGGCAGGCGCAGCGTGGTTCTCGGCGCCACCATCAGCGTTGGCTGGGCGGGCCCGTGGACCCGGAACGACTCCTTGATGGGGTCGGCGATCTCCTCCGGGTTGGTCAGCCACCGTCCGGCGATGACCGGTGCCGGCTCGCCTTCGATGATCCACGCGCGACGCGCGGCCGTGAACTCTGGAATGCCCCCGAGATCGATCACCTCCGAGTGGTTCGTGGTGACGCTCGCTCCCACGTCCCAACCGAAGTCGGGGGAGGCGATCGGCGACAGGTCGAGGGTGAACTCGGTGCCCGTGTTCTTGAGCTCGCCGATGTTCAGCGCCTGGTCCGAGACGAACCCGGTGGAGGGAATCTGGTCGACCTCGAAAAGGGCGTCGGTCGTCCTCTGGTTGAAGTAGGTGAAAGTCGACGACAGCCTGCCGTCGAACCACTCGAGGTCGTAGCCGAACTCGAACTCGGACGTGACCTCGGGTCCCAGAAGCGGGTTGCCCAGGTTCCCCGGGACGAGGCCGGCGGTACCGCCGAACGGCTGGGCGTTCCAGGTTCGCGCCTCGTCGAACGCCCCCGGGGCACGTCCGGACTTGCCGAACGCCGCCCTGAGCTTCATCGAGCCCCATCCGTCCTGCCAGAAGTCTTCGTCCGAGATCACCCAGGACGCGCTGGCCTTGGGATAAGCCTGAAGGCCGAAGTCCGACCCGAACGAGCTGTTCCCGTCCACCCGCAGGCCCAGCGTGACAAAGTACTTGTTGCTGATGTCGAACACGTTCTGGAAGAAGAAGCCGGCGTTCCACGTCTTCTCCCGGTTCTCCTCGCCGATCGTGATGGCGGCGCTGCTGACGGTCGGTGCGCCCGAGCTCGGAAAACCCTCACCGTAGGCATTTACCCGGTCCTCGGTCTCACCGATGGCCTGACCGCCCGCCGAGAAGCTGGAGCGGATCGCGTCGGTGAGTTCGAAGGCGTACGTCGCGACGTAATCGAGGGTGACGAGCCGGTTCTCCCAGGTGTCGTTGTAGATGCTGCCCTGCGGGAAGAAGACGAAGCCGAAGGGCCGCTGGTTGCGCACCTCCTGCTGGGAGAAATCGTAGCCGATTGACAGCCGGTTGGTCAGGTTCGCGGTCGGAGAGTAGGTGACCGTGCCCCCGGTCGTGAAACGCTCGATCTGCTGCTTGGCGATCTGGGTGAACAACTGGGCGATGCTTTCGGGATTTTCACTCTTGAAGTAGTTGCCCTGGCCGCGGTAGGCGTTGTGCGTGAGGCCGTTCGCGTTGCCTCCCTGGGGCGTGTTGCGCTGCCAGGTCCGCGAGTAGGCGCTGTTCCACTGCACCTGAAGGTCCGTCGCCGGTGTGAACGTGAAGTTGGCGCGCACCGCCAGCGAGTTAATGGAGTCCAGCGGGAGGATGCCCGTGCCGTTCTCGAAGTGACCGGACATGAAGTATTGCAGCGCCTCACCGCCGCCCCGGACCGACGCGGCGTACCTGCCCAGGTAGCCGGTGCTCAGGAACGGCCCCATGCGGTGATAGGGGAAGAGCTGCTTGAACTCCTCGGGACCGTGATAGAGCGTTACGGACCGAGAAAGGTCGTGCGCGGTCTCGAGGGTCCATTGAGGAGCTCCCGCGGAGCCCCGCTTCGTGAAGACCTGGATCACGCCTGCCGAGGCCTCCGTCCCGTAGAGGGTGGTAGCCGCGGATCCCTTGATCACCTCGATCCGCTCGATGTCGGCCGGGTTGATGCTGTTCAGCGGGTTGGCCTCGACCACCCCTCCCGATCCAGATGTGCCCGCCGCACGTGCCCTTCCGTTGGGGAAGGGCTTGCTCTGCATCCGCACGCCGTCGATGTAGATGATCGGCAGGTTGCTCATCGACACCGTCGTGTTGCCCCTGAGCCGGATGTTGTACCCGCCCCCCAGCGTACCGCCATGGCGGGTCACGCTGATCCCGGGCGCGGTCGCCTGCAGCAGCTCGATCGCGTTCGCGCTCCTGGTCGGCATCTGGGACGGGTTGATCTGATTGATGGTGTTGCCGATCTCCCGCCGCCGGGCCGCTCCCGCCGTCCCGGTCACCACGATCTCGTCCAGGCCGAGAACCTCGGTCGACATCTGGAAGTTGACCTCCGCGACCTCGCCCGCGGCGACCGTCACCTGCTGGGTGGCCGCCTGCAAACCGATGCGCTCCGCGCTAACCTCGTGGGTTCCAACCGGAACGGAGAGGATCACGAAGCGGCCGTTTTGCCGGCTCAACGTGCCGAGGCTCATCGAGGGCAAGAACACCTGCACCTCGCCCAGCGGCGCCCCGGACTGGGCATTGACGACCTGGCCGACCATACGGCCGGTCTCTTGGGCGTCGGTGGCGGCCGCGAACCCGCAGGTCGCGGCAACCAGGAGCACGCCTGCGCGCCCGAGCCTCCTACCTATGCCAGCTCTGCGCAGATCGGTCGAAACCACGAACGATGGACTCGGCATGAGACGTTCCTTGTTTGGAGGTGTCACTTGGCGGGCGGAGGCCCATGTGTCGTAGGTCCGAACACACTAGGCGCGCCCACCCGGACAGAATAAAATAATCCACATGTACGGTAGCACGCAGCATGTGCGGGTGTCAAGTAGAATCAGAGCGGTCTCTCGGACTCGATCAGGCTCCCCACGGCGCCCGTGTCGCGGGCCTTCCGCTTCCCGGCTGCCCCGTGACCCGGCCGTCCTCGTAGATCACCTCTCCACGGCGGATCGTCATCACCGGCCACCCCTTGAGCGCCCAACTCTGGAACGGCGTGTAGTCGGAGTTCGAGGGGTCATCGTCTGCTCCCACGACGTGGTCGAGCTCGGGGGCCAGGATCATCACGTCGGCGTACGCGCCCACGCGCAGCACGCCGCGGTCGGGATAGAGCCCGAACGTCTTGGCTGCCGCGGTCGAGGTGGCGTCGACGAAGCGCTCCAGGGTGATCCTTCCCGTGCGGACTCCCTCGGAGTAGAGCACGGGCCGCACGAAGCGGAGGTCGCTCACACCGGGGCGCAGACGTCCGACGTCCAGCTCCGGGTCGAGCTTCTGTGCCCGGGTCCAGGGTGCGTGGTCGGTCGCGAGCATGTCGACGCGGCCGTCCGCGAGTCCGCGCCACATCGCTTCGACGTCCGCGGCCGGACGCAGCGGCGGCTGCCCGATGTAGAGGGGTCCGTCGGGGCCGCGAAGCCACTCGGACGTGAAGTACGGATAGAGGGGCCGGGTCTCGATCGTGAGCGGCAGGGGCCGCGCCCACGGGTTGCGCGCCGCGTCGAGGGCTCGGCCGCAGGAAAGGTGCACCAAGTGCATCGGCGCGCCGGTGTGCTCGCAGAGCGCGACCGCTTCCTGTGTGGCGGCGACCTCCGCGATCTCCGGTCGACTCTCCGCGTAGTGGGCCAAGGAGGTGCGGCCTTCCTCACGCAGGCGGGTCAGCGCCGAGGCGAGGATCGCCGAGTCCTCGCAGTGCATGAGCGTCACGACACCGGCGTCGCGCGCCGCCTCGAGCACCTCGATCAGAGCGCCCCTGTTTTGCGCGAAGTCCGAGCGTGTCATGAAGACCTTGTGGCTCGGTTGGCCTCTGGCGGCCAGCTCGATGCGTGGAAGAAAACGTCACCCACCGCGCTTCGCTCCACCTGGGCGAGCCACCGATCCATTGCCTCGACGGCGTTCTCCTCGCCATCGCCGTACGCGGACGTCCCGACGGTCGTGATGCCCCCGGCCGCCGCCGCCGCAGTTCCGGTCGTGAGGTCGTCGATGAAGCTTCCCTGGAGATGGGTGTGCGGATCGATCCCTCCCGGCATGACGAGCTTGCCGGTCGCGTCGATGACGCGGGCGTCGGGGCGCGTCGCGAGGTCCGCACCCACCTCCTCGATGCGTTCACCCGAGATGCGAACGTCCGCCATGCGGTTCCCGTCGGAGTTGACTACCCGTCCTCCCCGAATCAGGAGCTCGGACGGCTGGGCGCCCGCCTGCCCCGGGCGGCCCTCGGCGGCGTCCGAAGCTGCCGCCAACGGTGACACTCGACCCGCGGCGAGGCCGGCGGTGGTCACTAGTCCAGCGCGGATGGCGTTACGTCGATCCATTTTCAGCCTCGGCGAGAGCGGTCGTGGAAGGCGCCGCAGGGCCGGATGGTGGCGCCCGATCGCAGCCTGGGAACTGGGTTTCGGGGGGTACGGACCCTGCGGGGTCGAACACCCGCTCGACCGGCGCCAAGAGTACGATCGGGGGGGGGGAGGGGAGTCAAACCGCGAAGGCGGAGGCGCGCCTTCTCTGGTTCGACGGATTCGTCCGCCCGATCGAGGCCCCATCGAGGGTGAAGTGGGACCAGGGCCGATCGCCGGTGGGAGTTACGTTGAGCGTTGTATTTCAATATCTTATGGGGTCGTCGGCCCCTCCCTCCCGAGGGTATGGCTCCGGAGCGAATCACCCGCTCGGCAAGCTCCGGTGCCGGGGGTCCGGCGGTCCTCCCCTGGCCCTCTGGGCGGCCCGGTCGCGTCTAACCCCCCTTGGGGCGGGGTGCGTAGGGAAGACTGGCGCGCGGGTGGGCTGGTGGCGCCGGATCTACGATGGCCGGCGAGGAGCGGGATGGGGTGACCCGGCTGGGCGCCCGACGACACTTGAGGCAAGAGGAGCGCATGGCGAACAACGACGGCGTTACGGATTCGGGCGGCGCACGAGTGGTGGCCCGCCTCATCGAGGACGAGATGCGGGAGTCGTTCATCGACTACTCGATGAGCGTGATCGTGCAGCGGGCCTTGCCCGACGTTCGAGACGGACTCAAGCCCGTCCACAGGCGAATCCTCTACGCGATGAGCGATCTGGGGCTTTCGCCCGGTCGAGCGTACAAGAAGAGCGCGAGCGTCGTGGGTGAGGTGCTCGGAAAATACCACCCGCACGGGGACTCGGCGGTCTACGACTCGCTGGTCCGGATGGTGCAGGACTTCTCGCTGCGATATCCGCTCATCGACGGTCAGGGGAACTTCGGATCCCTCGACGGTGACTCGGCGGCCGCCTATCGCTATACGGAGGCGCGCCTCACTCCGCTCGCCATGGAGCTGCTGACCGACATCGACCGCGAGACGGTCGATTTCGTCCCCAATTTCGATGGGCAGCGCGTCGAGCCGACGGTCCTGCCTGCCAAGGCTCCCAACTTGCTGGTGAACGGCAGCTCCGGCATCGCAGTGGGGATGGCCACCAACATCCCTCCGCACAACGTCCGGGAGATCGTCGCCGCGTGTCAGGCTCTCATCGACGATCGCGATCTCCCCACCGAGGATCTGCTCGCGATCGTGCAGGGTCCGGACTTCCCCACCGGTGGGTACATCTGCGGGCTCGAGGGCGTGCGCGACGCCTACGAAACCGGTCGCGGACGCATCATCATGCGCGCGCAGGTAAAGATCGAGGAGGATCCCCGAAGCGGTGGCGAACGCATCGTGGTCACCGAGATCCCGTTCATGGTGAACAAGTCGAGGCTCATCGAGCAGATCGCAGCACTCGTCCGCGAAAAGAAGCTGACCGACGTGCGTGACATGCGGGACGAATCGGACCGCGACGGAATGAGGATCGTGATCGAGCTGAAGCGCGACGCCGTTCCCGCAATCACGCTCAACCGGCTCTACAAGCATACCCAGATGCAGTCGACCTTCGGTGCGATCTTCCTCGCCCTGGTCGGTGGCGTACCGCGGGTGATGCCCCTCCGGGCGATGCTTCTCCACTTCGTCGACCACCGCCACGTGGTCGTGACCAAGCGCTCGGAGTACGAGCTGCGCCGGGCGCTCGATCGGGAGCACATCCTCGAAGGGCTCCAGATCGCGGTCGACAGCATCGACGAGGTCATCAAGATCATCCGGGGCTCGCGGGAAACGCCCGAGGCGTCGGAGGCTCTCCAGGAGCGCTTCGAGCTCTCGGCGCTGCAGGCCAAAGCCATCCTCGACATGCGGCTGGCGCGGCTCACTGGGCTCGAGATGGAAAAGCTGGAGACCGAGCTCAGCGAGGTCCGCACGCGCATCGGGGAGCTGCGCGACATCCTCGGAAGCGAGCAGAGACGCCTGGAAATCGTCTCGGAGGAGCTGCGCGAGATCGCCGAGAAATACGGTGACGACCGTCGCACGGAGATCCTCCCGGACATGGTCAACCTCGACATCGAGGACCTGATCGTCGAAGAGGACATGGTGATCACCGTCTCTCACGAGGGATACGTGAAGCGTATCCCCGCGACGACCTACAGGGCCCAGCGCCGGGGCGGGCGGGGGCTGCGCGGCATGGACACCAAGGACCAGGATTGGGTCGAGCATCTGTTCGTTGCGTCCACGCACGACTACGTGATGGTGTTCACGCGCGGCGGGCAGTGCCATTGGCTGAAAGTGTGGCAGATCCCTCAAGCGAGCCGCATCTCCAGGGGCAAGCCCATCGTGAACCTGCTGGGGCTACAAGACGGCGCCGAAGTCGCCGCCCTGGTACCCGTGCGGGATTTTGCGGACGACCGCTGCCTTCTCTTCTCGACCCGCCGAGGGGTGTTGAAGAAGACGAAGCTGTCGGCGTACGGGAACGTGCGTGCGGTGGGTCTGAACGCCATCAACATCCGCGACGGAGACGAACTCATCAACGTGCAGATCACCTCCGACGACGACCAGATCATCCTGGCGACACGCGAGGGAATGGCGATCCGCTTCCACGGGTCCGACGCTCGACCGATGGGGAGAGCCACCGAAGGCGTGAGGGGCATCAGGCTGGACAGGGGCGACTACGTGATCGGGATGGTCGTGGTGCGTCCGGATTCCTCCCTCCTCGTCGTCACGGAAGAGGGCATGGGAAAGCGGAGCGACGTCGAGGCGTACCGATTCCAGAAGAGGGGTGGGAGGGGCGTGATCAACATCAAGACCTCGGACAAGACGGGGAAGGTGGTGGCGATCAAGAACGTCGTAGACGGCGAGCAGCTCATGATCATCACACGCAACGGCGTCGTGAACCGTCAGCGGGTGGACGAGATCCGAGTCATAGGGCGGGCGACGCAGGGCGTGCGGCTCCTCAATCTCGACGACGGTGACCAGGTCGTAGACGTCGCGCGAGTCATCACGGAGGACGAGAACGGCGAGGAGAACGGCGAGAGCGTATCCGCGGTGGACGTCTCGGCTGCTGCTGAGCCAAAGGCGGTGGAGGAAGGCCGTTGACCGCGGTCTCGACCGGGGATCTGGTCTCGTTGGAGGCTGTCCGCGCCGCGGCCGTCCGGCTGCGCGGGATCGTCGTTCGGACTCCGCTCGTGTCTGCCCCCGAGCTCTCCGCCGAGGTTGGCGCTGAGGTGCGACTGAAGTGCGAGTCGCTCCAGCGCACGGGGGCGTTCAAGTCCCGAGGAGCGAACAACTTCGTGCGGCTGCTCTCGGACCGGGACGTCGCGCACGGGCTCGTCACGTACTCCTCTGGAAACCACGCGCAGGCGGTGGCGCTCGCGGCCGCCCTGCGAGGGGTTCCCTCGGTCGTGGTCATGCCGGTCACCGCTCCGGATGTGAAACGCGAAGGTGCGGTGCGCCTCGGTGCCGAGGTCGTGTTCGAAGGCACGAGCTCGCAGCAGCGGAAGCTTCGGGCCGAGGCGATCGCGCAGGACAGAGCGCTCACGATGGTTCCTCCCTTCGATCATCCGCACATCATTGCCGGCCAGGGGACCGTGGGGCTCGAGATCGTGGAGGATTGGCCGGACGTGGACCTCGTGGTCGCGCCCATCGGAGGAGGTGGGCTCCTCTCGGGGGTTGCGGCGGCGGTTCGACGGCTCCGGCCGGAGGCGAGCATCGTTGGCGTCGAGCCGACCGGTTCGGCGGCCATGAGGAGGGCGTTGGACGCGGGGCGTCCCGTAGTGCTCGACGACATCGACACCATCGCGGACGGGCTCGCGCCCAACGTCGTGGGCGACCTGACCTACGCGCACGTACGCGATCTCGTCGACGACGTCGTTCTGGTCGAGGACGACGCGATCCGCGACGCCACCCGCTTCCTCCTACGCCGCCAGAAGCTCGTCGTCGAATACTCGGGCGCGGCGGCGGTGGCGGCCCTCAGGAGCGGCGTGCTCGAGGCTGAGGGCCGGCGGGTCGCCGTCGTGCTCAGCGGCGGCAACCTCGATCCCTCTCTGCTGCCCGGTCTGGTGTGACACCCTCCAACCAAACGCTGACCGCCGTGCCGGGACTTCGCGTGGGACACGCCGAGGTGCCGGGCGGGGGCTCGGGCTGCACCGTGGTCCTCGGCCCCTTTCGTGCAGCGGCGCACATCAGCGGAATGGCCACGGGCACCCGCGAGCTCGACGTCCTCGACCCCGAGCACCTGGTCCCGAGCGTGGACGCCCTTCTGTTGACCGGGGGGTCCGCGTTCGGCCTGGGCGCCGCGGACGGGGTCGCCGCTTGGCTGGAAGAGCGGGGGCGAGGCTTCGACACCGGCGTGGCGATCGTGCCCATCGTCCCGGCAGCTGTCGTCTTCGACCTGGCACCGGGGCGCCAGCGTCCGGACGCACGCACGGGACGCGCTGCATGCGACGCGGCGAGTGAGACCCCCGTGCGGACGGGCCGGGTTGGGGCTGCTGCCGGAGCGACCGTGGGGAACCTCGGGGGACCCGAGGGGGCGATGCCGGGCGGGCTCGGCAGCTCCGCGGTGACGCTTGGGGCGTGGACGTTCGCTGCCTTGGCGGTCGTCAACGCTCTCGGGGACGTCCTCGACGGGGACGGTCGCATCGTCGCCGGCGCACGTGGGCCGGACGGGAGCTTTCTCGACAGCGCGCGCTTGCTGCGACAGTCCCCTCCCACGACCCACTGGGGGGGCGGCGAGCCGAGGCCCGCGCGCAACACTACGCTGTGCGTAGTCGCGACCGACGCCCCGCTCGATCGTCGCGACCTGTCACGGCTGGCGCGCATGAGCACGACCGCACTCTCGCGGCGGGTGTCTCCGGTCAACACTCCCTTCGACGGCGACATCGTGTTCACGCTATCCACGGCTCCGACCGCACAGGACGTGGACCCGGCGGCGCTGCTCGCGCAGGGAAACGCGGCGCGCGACGCGGTCGAGGAGGCCATCACCGGCGCCGTAGAGCCGGCGGGCGGCTAAGGAGCAAGGGGAGGTGCGTACGCTGGTGCTGTTCGACGTCGACGGGACGCTCGTTCACGGGGGCCCAGCGAAGGATGCGTTTCACGCCGCGATGATCGAGGCGTACGGGACGACCGGTGACATCGAAGTCCATGAGTTCGCCGGGAAGACCGATCCCTCCATCGCCCGCGAGCTCCTCACCGGCGCGGGTCTCGAAGCCGACGAAGTAGACGCCGGCTTCCCGGACCTTTGGAAATGCTACCTGCGCGAGCTGGAGGCCCGGCTCACGGCGCGGCCCATGAAGCTTCTCGCCGGCGTCGCGGAATTGCTGCGAGCTTTGGACGGGGTGGGTGAAGTGGCCATGGGCCTGGTCACCGGTAACATAGCCGGTGGCGCCCACCTGAAGCTCGCCTCAGCGGGAATCCGCGAGCACTTCCAGGTCGGTGGGTACGGCTCCGATCACGAGGTTCGCGACCATCTGCCCGCCGTGGCGATCGAGCGGGCCGCGCGCCACTTCGGTGTCCCGTTCTCGAAGGACCGGGTCCACGTGGTCGGCGATACTCCGCGTGACGTCGCCTGCGGCCGTCACGAGGGCGTACGCACGCTCGCGGTCGCCACCGGCCGCTTTTCCCTCGAGACGCTCCGCGACGCGGGTGCGGACGCGGTCTTCGACGACTTCAAGGGCACCCAGGAGGTCGTCGACGAGCTCCTCCGCGGGTAAGTGGGGCCGGCTTGCTGCCGCGCAACTCGGAATCCATCTTCGGGGCCGAGGGTAGCCCTCTCGGAACGGGTGCCGCGAGAGGCCCGGTGGTTCGAAGTAGACGAGATTCAGCGAGTTGGGTGGCGAGCGCCGCCCGGGGAGGAATCGAAGCGTGGCCAGGAAGAAGGCGAAAGACGCGAAAGGGCGTGACCGCGGCACCGCTGCCGGCGGCTCGGACTTGAACAAGCTGTACATCGCCCTCGGAGTGGTCGCCGTGATCGCGGTTGGGGTCGTCGGGTATACGGTGCGCGACCGCGCGTTCGCGGGCGCCATGGCGACCGAGCCGATCGAGGTTCCGGGGCTCGACGACCCGGCGCGTCTCGTCGAGATGGCGCAGGGCGTTTCCGCAGGTAATCAGGACGCGCTGATCGAGATCATCGAGTTCGGCGACTATCAGTGCCCCGGCTGCGGGAGCTTCGCCACATCGGTCAAGCCTCGTGTGGACCTCGCCTACATTCAGACGGGACAGGCCCGTTTCGTGTTCTACGATTACCCCCTCGTGGGTATCCACCCGCACGCGTTTCTCGCGGCCAGAGCTGCGCGCTGCGCCGGCGACGCCGACCTCTACTGGCCCTACCACGAGACGCTCTTTCGCAACCAGCCGAGGTGGTCCGCCAGCGCGTCTCCATCGGGAATGTTCGTCGACTTCGCGGAACAAGTGGGGGCTGACGTCGACGCATTCGAGAGCTGCTTGCGCAGCGATCGCTTCGCCGACGTCGTGAGCGCCAACATGCGGCTGGGTGAGGAGCTCCGCATCAGCGGCACGCCCACCATCCTCGTGAATGCGGGCAATGGGATGCCCCGGCGTCTGGAGAACTTCAACTTCGAGGCCATCCAGGCTGCGGTCGAGTCCTTCCCGCAGGGCGGCTGAGCCTGTCCACTGCATCCGACCCGGACGTGAGCGACGAGGTGCGTCGAGTTCGGCTCCTCTTCGCCGAGGGTGGGGGCTTCCACCACGAGATCGTCGAGATCCCGGCGCGTGTGCTGGGCGCCTACGAACGTCTCATAGACTGTCTGCGTGAGGACCCGCACGTGTTGGAGCGACTGCACGTCGACGTCAATCGCCTGTGCGCCGCCTATCTGGAGGATGAGGACTGAGGCCGGCTGCGGCCCGTGCGCGTTCGAGGGTCCAGGTCCACACGATGGCCGGTGGCCAGCGCCCCCTCCGGGCGAGCTCGAGCAGTCGACGCACCTCCTGACGCGCACGGCGACGCTCGACGTCGCCGATCCATCCCCGCCGAACGGCCTCGTCGAATTCCTCACGATCGAGGGTTCGGGGCTCACCACCCGCCGGCACCCAGAGGTCGAGGAACAGATCGGTTGTGTGCCAAACATGGTTCGGGCGCAACTGGGGAGGGGTGAGGATGTTCGTGTACACGCCCGTGAACGTCCCTTCGGCGTCGTGAAAACGCCCGATGTCGTGCCAGGCGCCGGGAAAGGTGAACCACACCGCGTCCGATCCTTCCTCCAGGACGAGGACGCCGTCGATCCGCTTCGGCTGCTCGAGCCGCATGGAAGTGGCCAGCGTCACCTTGACGCGGGGTTCGTCGTGGACGAGGAGCTGGCGAAAGATCTCCTCGCCTGCGGGAGGGCGGTGATAGTGTATGACGACTGTGGGGAGGTCTGCCGCCACGGCGTCACGCCGGCGCGGGGTCCGGAAAGGCGTCCTGGAACGTGAGATTCTCGTCGTCTAGGCGTTCGACGGCGGGGGCCGGCTCGAAGCGTTCACCGAACTCGTCGCGAAGACTCTCCAGGCGTTCGCGCACCAGGCGTGCCCCCATGGTGTCCGCGAAGCGCAGAAGCCCGCCCCGGAAGGGTGGGAAACCGGCACCCATGATCATGCCCAGATCGACCGCGCCCGCGCCCTGGACCAGGCCTTCCTCGAGGACTCTTGCGGCCTCGTTGACCATCGCCAGCACGAGCCTGGCCCGAATCTCGCGCGCTCCTGGGCCCACGCCGGTGCCCGGAATGGCCAAGCCCATCTCCCCGTAGATCGAATCGTCCACTCCCTTTTCCTTGCGACCGTCGTATACGTAGAAGCCCCTCCCGTTCTTTCGCCCCAGCCGCTCGGTTCGCCCGAGCGCCGTGAGAGTGAGGGGAGGTGAGAGGCGATCTCCAAGCGTCCGATGAAGAGAGGCACCCGCGTGCAGCGCGATGTCGATCCCCACTTCGTCGACGAGGCGGAGGGGACCCATGGGCATCCCGAAATCCAGGGCCGCCGCGTCCACCTCTTCGATGCTCGCTCCGTCGGAGATGAGCCAGCCGGCTTCGTTCAGGTAGGGACCGAGGATCCGGTTGACGAGGAATCCGGGACCGTCCCGAACGACGACGGGAACCTTCCCGAGCCGCGTGGAGAGAGCGTGAACGGTCGCGATGGTCGCGTCACTCGTCGCGCTCCCGCGCACGATCTCCACCAGCGGCATCCTGTGGACCGGGTTGAAGAAGTGGAGACCACAGAAGTTCTCCGGTCTTTCAAGGGCTTCTGACATCTCGTCGACGGATAAGGACGAGGTGTTCGTGGCCAGCAGGCAATCCTCACCGACCCGCTTCTCCGTCTCTCGTAGGACCGCCCGCTTGACGTCCATCCTCTCCACGATCGCCTCGATGACCAGGTCCGCGGTCGCGAACCCGTGGTACTCGATCCCGCCGGAGACCAGCTCCATCGCCTGCTCCGCTTCCCTGGCCGACATCTTGCACTTCTCGACGGCCGACGCGAAGAGGTCGCGCGCGTGCTGCAGCCCACCCGCGACGGCTTCGTGGTTGATGTCCTTTAGCCGCACCCGCACGCCCTTGTAAGCGGCGAGCTGGGCGATCCCGCCGCCCATGATGCCGGCACCGAGGACGGCCATGCGCTGTACTTTCCGCGGCTGGACCGGTGCCTCGGGGGGCTTTCGGGCGGCCTCACGAAGGCGGAAGATCCGGATCAGGTTCTTGGCGACGGGCGAAGCGATCAGTTCTCCCGCAGCCTGGGCTTCGAGCTCCAGGTTCTTCCTCAACGACGCGCCCAGACCATGGCCCAGGACCTGTAGAATGCGCAGCGGGGCGGGGTAGTGACCCCCGGTCGTCGACATCACACGACGCCGGGCGGTCTTGAGCACCAGGCGGCGCCCGGGGCCCTCGATCATGCGGGTCAGCCACGGCCGCTTCTTGCGGGACGCTCCGGGGGGTAGGTGGGAGGCGGCCGCGGCAAACGACTCCACGTGCTCGCGGAAGAGCTGCGAAGGGTACACCTCGCCGACGAGTCCCATGCGGCTCGCCCGCGATGCCGACACCGGGCGGCCGGTGAGGAGCATGTCGAGGGCGTTTCGAAGCCCGACGAGCCGGGGTAGACGTGTGGTGCCCCCCCAAGCGGGGAGAATTCCGAGGTTGACCTCGGGCAGCCCGATCTTCGTCTCCGACGCGTCGGACGCGACGCGGTGGCGGCACGCTAAGGCGAGCTCCGTGCCCCCCCCGAGACAGATCCCGTGCACGGCGGCCACGGTCGGGATGGGGAGTCGCTCGATTTCGCGGAAGATGGCCTGACCCAGGCGGGACCCTGCCTCACCCTGATTCGGATCGTCGATGTCCGCGATCTCGTCGACGTCTGCGCCGGCGATGAACCCCATCGGCTTTCCACTCACGAACACTGCGGTTCGGACCTGGGCGGCGGCGGCCAGGCGACCGATCTCTTCGACGACGTCGGCGAGGCCACGCATGACGCGTTCGTCGAGGACGTTCAGCCTTCGCTCGGGGTCGTCGAACGTTACCCAGGCGATTTCGTTCTGGTCGACCTCGAGATAGGGACCGGAGCCGATCCGGTCGGACCGTGGGGACGACCCGGTGGACACCTGCCCGCCTCCGAGTCCGCGGGTCGGCTTCTTCGAAGGAACGTGGGGAGTGCCGCTACAGCTTGGGCCGCACGTCGGCGTTCTCGCGCGTCAGGCGGAACTGTATGGGCTCACCCCGTGCCACTTCCAGCGGGACGTTCCAATAGAGCTCCGTATACGGCTCCTCGTAACGGGCGTACACCCAGTACGGTCCCGGCCGAGCCTCGAACGTAGCGACTCCGGCGGCATTGGTGGTGTCCGCAACTTGCTCCAATCCCGACCCGTCCTCCTTCGCGGCGAAAACCAGGCCTACCTCCGCGAACGCGTCGTCGGCCCAATTGTCGCGCTCGATTCTGGCGGCCTCGGTGGCCTGGATATTCGCCTTGCTGAGGCTGTCGAAACGCTCGAATTCCCTCTCCATCTGACGTTCGACGCCGCCGAGCGCCCCGTCCAGGTTCTGCCACTCGTTGAACAACGTGATGTAACGCTGCTCACCTCTCGAGTACTGATTCAGGGCCGTGTTGAGCCTCTGGAGTGTGTCTCGAAGGGTGTTCCAGCGATTCTCCGCTTCGCGCCAAGTGAGCTGAGCCTCGGCGATCTCCTCCTGGGCAAGAAGAACCTGGTCCGGGATCGGGGGCTCCGGAGTGGAGGCGACCCTGGTGAGTGAGTCGAACACTGCGTTCCGGTCGTAAGGGACCAGCCGGATCTCGAGGTCCGACAGGGCGCGGGCGGTCGCCTCCCCTGTCAGTGGGTCTTCGACCTGGATCTCGGCCGTCACGACCACTTCGGCCGGTCCACACGCCGATAGGAGCAGCGCTGTGAGCGCCAGTCCCGCGGAGATGCCATGCCGCATGAGTCCCTCCCGGTGCTTCACGTTAGACGAAACGGGCGACGAAAGTAGCCTAGGCCTCCGGGCCCATCAAGGAGTGGCAGGCGGCCGCGCCTCAGCCGCCGCCGGCGGACTAGTCGGGCCCGTACACGAGAATCCGTGGCTCGCCGAGCGAGTCGACGGCTTCGGACAGGGAGAACGGTCCGAGACCCGCGATGTCGGCGGCCAGATCTCGTGTGAAGCCGTCGCGGAGGAGGTCGGCCGCGAGCCGCCGCCCCTCGCTCTCGGGATCTCCCTCACCGACGAGCCGGACGGAGCGAAAGCGGCGGCGATGCCAGCGGAAGAATCCGGGTTCGCGGTGAGCCGTCCCCAGCCCGCCTACGGCCTCGACGATCTTCGCCTCCCAGCGCTCGCGGGCCTCGGGCAGTGTCGCCGTCTCGATCAGCAAGGCGGGTCCGGACGGGAGCATCTCCAACCGCACCAGCGAGCCGTACAGGCCCGGATCCGGAGGATCGGGGTTGAGCTGCTCGCGCACGCGCATCTCGATGAGTTCAGCCGTCGTCCGCGGCACGGCACGGGGAATGGGAAAGGCCACCCCGATCCAAGTGCTCGTCACGTCGCGGGCGATCTGGACTCGCTGGCCCGAGCCCCACGGCGCCGGCTCGTTCGACGAGAGCACGGCCCGCAGGATGGATCCGGTGAGGCCGCTGGCGCCGGCTCCGTACACCTGCACCTCCACGAGGCCTTCGACCGCACCGACCACCGCAGCCACCGCCTCGTCGCGGTCGTAGAACGCTCGATGGTAGCTGAGGACGTCGTCGACCGTGACCGTCTGGATCGACCGAAGGGAGCCGCGCGGGTTGCGGCTCCACGAAGAGTCGGCCCCCGCCAGGAGGGCGTAGAACGCGTCCTGGAAGTCCCGCACGGGCGCGTTTCGCTCGAAGAGGAACGCCTCCGTCAGTGACCCCCGCTCCAACTCGATGGTCGTGGCCGCAGGGCTTCCCGAGAAGACGGCTTCGAGCAAAGTCCGCAGGGCCCCGTGCCAGTCTCCCGGCACCACGAGCGTCTGGAACAGCGTCTGAGTGCGGTCGACCTCCACGGTCGCGGACACGAGGTCCTGCCCGAGGCGATCCTCGATCGTCTGGCGCATTCCGGCTCCGGTGAGCCACGCCGTACCCGCTCGTCCGGGAGGATCGTCCGCGGAGCCGTGAGGAACTATGAGCGTGATCCCTACGAGTGTCCCCCACGGGTGGCCCGCGACCACCAGCGACGCGAGCCCCTCCGACTGCAGGGGCGCTTGGGCCGCGAGCGGAAGATGGACGAGCGTCACGGCGGCGGCGACGACGGCGAGTCGCCGAACGGCTCCCGCGGCGCGGCGGCGGAAGGCCCGTGGTCTCGGCATCATCAGGGTCGGACCTGGGCCCGGGCGGGGGCACGGATGAGAAGGGCGTCGAAATAGGCGCGCATCGATGCGGCCGTGACTGCCTCCAGCGCATCGAGGAATCGCCTTCCCGACGTAGGGTCTCCTGTCGCTTCCGTGTGGCGCCCCACGAAGGTGACGAGGCCGCGCGGCGTGCGTGCGTCGTAGAGCAGGCTTCGACGGACGCGCTCCACGGCGTCGCGAACGGAGGTGGGCTTGGTGCCGTCGCGAGCTTCGGAGACCAGCCCCTGGATTCGCTGCCGCATTCGTGCCGCCGATGCAGGGTAGGCCGCGCCCACGACCACGATGATCTGTGAACGGTCGAGCTCCCAGAGCTGCACCTCGGCCTCCAGGTCGGCACCGGCCTCACGGAGGTGGGTCGAGAGCAGGACGGCCCCCACCGGTCCCCGCGGTTCGCCTGTATCGCCCGCCTGATATGCTTCACCGTACCAGTGGCGCAGCACCTGCGTGCGAGGCGGCGCGGGTGCCGGCGCTCGTCGCGGTGCGACGCCGACACCGGGCTCGGTCTCCGTTGCGAACCTCTCGAAGGCGGAGACGACGAGCTCGTCGGGGAGGTCGCCCGCGATTACGAGAGTCATGGCTTCCAGACGGTGCGTTCGTCTCCAGAAGTCACGCAGGGTGGCGGGTGAGATGGCGTTCAGGCTCGTCAGGGTGCCCTCGGGCGGGAGCGAGGAAGGCGCCGCCGTCGCCCGCAGCTCGGTCAGGATCCGACCCGACGGGGTTTCCATACCCTTCGAGATCTCCTCCTTCAGCGCGGACCTGTGGCGTTCCAGCACCACTCGTTGGGGGCTCGGTTGCGCGGCGGCACGACGGATGAGGTAGGCGAGGAAGTCGAAGTCGGCGTGAGCTCCGACGACGGTGTAGGCGACGCCCCAAGGGGTTCGCGCCCCCTCGAGGTCGACGCCGACGGGCGCCGCGGCAGCGCGGGCCCTTTGCTCCCCGAGCAGCTGCAGCATCCGGCCCACTCCCGCGTCGGACGGAAGCTCCGGCAACGCGACCGCGAGGCGGAGCGCCACGACCTCCGACCCGGGAGTCCGGAGTCGGATGATACGGAGCCCGCTTTCGAGGTAAAGGACCGTGTCGGGCGAGAAGGCGTCCCCGGTGGTGCCCAGCCCTGCGAGCTGTCCGGATGAGCTCGACGTCCCGGCCGGGAGCCACAACGTCAACAGGAGTGCGATTCGGGCAAACAAGCGTAGTCGCTCCGCATGAACGGTTCGGTCCGCTCTCCTCCAGGAACGCCGCGGAGAAGGCCGATTCCGGCGCGCTCCCCCCGCACCTCGCACGTCTACTCCGGCACGCCTCAGCTGGTCCGTCCACAGCTGCAGTCGACAAATTCGGTAGAGGGCTGCCGAGCGCGCTCCACGCGCAGGCTCGAGTCCGGGGATGCAAAAGGGACGGGCACCACGATGGCGCCCGCCCCGTCCCCGTCGGTTCGCGTCTCGGGTCAGGGCACCGAGCCCGACAGCACGTAGTTCAGCGGATTCCGCGGTCTACCGTTGACGTGCACCTCGTAGTGGAGGTGCGACGACGTTGCGATCCCCGTCCTCCCGACCTGCGCGATGACGTCACCTCGCTCCACGGACTGCCCCATGCGGACGAGGAGCTTGGACGCATGACCGTAGATCGTCTTGAAGCCGAAGCCGTGGTCGATCTCCACCATCTGCCCGAGTCCGGCGCGCCAGCCCGAGCGGACGACGCGGCCGTTTGCCGCCGCCCTGATCGGCGTACCGTGACGTGCCGAAATGTCCACCCCCTCATGCGGGCGCGGGACGTTGTGGATCGGATGGATGCGCGATCTCGAGAAACGACTGCTGAGGAACCCGGCGGTGGGAAGGATCGAGGGAGTCGACTCGAGCAGGTCGCGATGCGCGGTGAGAGAGTCGGTTGCCTCATCCATGCTTTCGGCGAGTAGTCGCGTTCGGCGCTCCATGGCGTTGAGGTCGTACATGACCGCGAAGGCGGTCTCGCCGAGCTCCTCGTCGAAGGAGAAGAGTGGATTGGACTCGGGAGTTCCGAGGCCCGGACCTCCCACGCCCACCTCCAGCACGTAGTCTTCGAACGCGTCCAGACCCGCCAGCACGCGCATCGCGCCGTCACGCTCGGCGATATCCACCAGCGTTGCCTCGAGGCCCTCGACTCGCGTCTGGATGCGGCCCAGCTCGGCGGTGAGCGCGGTGTTCTTGAGCTCGACGTGTCTAGCGTGGACGCGGGCGCTTCCCTCGAGCAACGCCGCGACGGTCAGTCCAGCCCCGGTCGAGACCGCGATTGCAGAAACGACCAGGATCCGCCGCACCGCGACGGAAGACACCGTGTATTGTCGAACGGCCCGTTCCCCGCTCCCGAGGAGCAGGAACGTCCACTGCTTGCGTTTCATCAAATCGGCGACTCCAGCCCGTTGACACAAATCGCCCTGGGCGGACTCAGTCCGTCCAGGGATGACGGTTACGGCCACGTCGAGGAGGCGCGGCAAGCTACCGGGGGATTCCCGCGAGTGTCAAGCGGGTGACGATCGCCCGCTCGAAACGGGGTCGGGCCGACCGCGCACGATCAGTACGGAGTCGCGATTCTGTCAGCCGCCGGTGCCTGGGTGCGACCGCCCCGTCATTTCCCCAACCTCACTCTTCAGCGCCTCCAGCGGAAGCGTGCGTCGATTGCCCTCACGATCTCGAAGCGTCACGGACTCACGCCAGATGTCGACCGCCACCACCGTCTCACTCCCTTCGGCGGTGGGAACGCTGCGGCCCTCTCGTGGGAAGCGACGGCGAGCCTCGACGTAGGTACGATGCTCGTACATGAGACAGCACATAAGTCGGCCACAGCAGCCCGATATCTGCGCTGGGTTCAGCGAGAGCCGCTGGTCCTTGGCGAGTTGCAGGCTTACCGGCCTGAGCTCAGGAAGCCACGTCGAGCAGCACAGCTCCCGCCCGCAACGGCCCACTCCTCCCAGGAGCGCCGCCTCGTTCCGTACGCCGATCTGGCGAAGCTCGATTCGAGTACGGAAGGCGCGCGCCAGGTCGCGCACCAGGTGCCGGAAGTCGACACGCCGATCCGCGGTGAAGTGTATGATCAGCCTGTTGCGGTCGAACTGCCACGTCGCTTCGGTGACCTTCATCTTCAGACCGTGCTTCTGCACCAGGCGTCTGGTCTCCTCCCGGACGCGGGCCTCATCTCCACGGAGCGCCGCAACGGTCTTCACCTCGTCTGGCCGTGCCACCCGGAGCACGCGCTTTTCCGGGACCGGCGTGCTACACCCGCCCGACGAACTGCACTTTCGCTCGGCGATCAGACCGACCGCCGTGATCTCGCCGAGATCCTCACCCCGGTCCGCTTCGACGATGACCTGCTGCCCCGGACGAAGGCTCATCTCCTCAGCGGTGAAGTACTCGCGACGATTCCCCTTGAAGTGCACCTCGGCGAACTCTGCCATCTCTAGTCCGCCGCTCGATGTGCGCCGTCGTCCGACTTCGCAGCTTGCTCGTCCGCCGCCTGCATGTGCTCCCCGCCGACCCAGGCACCAATCGATTCGTACTTGAGCCAACGTTGCTCTCGGAGCTGCTCGATCTCGATGTCGCGCAGTTCGGTCAGCACCCGGGCCAGCGCCTCCTTCAGATTCGCGGCGCTCTCGTCCCAGTTCGAATGCGCGCCCCCGGGTGGCTCGGAGACGACCTCGTCTGCTACGCCCAGTCGTTTCAGGTCGGTGGAAGTCAGCTTCAGGTTGTGGGCAGCCTCTTCTCGATGAGCTGCGGATCTCCACAGGATGGCGGCGCACCCTTCCGGAGAGATAACGGAATAGATCGAGTGCTCCAGCATGAGGATGCGGTCGGACACCCCCAGCGCCAACGCCCCTCCCGACCCACCTTCACCGATGACGACCGAGACGATTGGGGTTCGCAAACGCGCCATTTCCCGGAGGTTGGTCGCGATCGCCTCGGCCTGACCCCGCTCCTCGGCCCCGATCCCGGGATAGGCTCCAGGGGTGTCGATGAGGGTGATCACGGGTCGTCCGAATTTCTCTGCCTGCAGCATGAGTCTCAGGGCTTTGCGGTAACCCTCGGGATGCGGCATCCCGAAGTTGCGCTGGAGATTCTCCTTCATGTCCCGACCCTTCTGGTGCCCGACCACCATCACCGAGGCGCCATCGAGTCGAGCCCATCCCCCGACGATCGCCTCGTCATCGCGAAACCCCCGATCCCCGTGGAGCTCCACGAAGTCGGTGAAGATCCTCGAGACGTAGTCCATCGTGTAGGGACGCCTGGGGTGCCGAGCCACCTGAACCTGCTCCAGCGGAGTCAGGTTCCGATAGGTCTCTTCCCAGAGCTCGCCGAGCCTGGTTCTCAGCTCCGCCAGCTCACCCGTGACATCGACCCCCTTTCGATCCGCCAGGTCGAGCAGATG
Source organism: Longimicrobiales bacterium (assembly GCA_965249195.1). GTDB lineage: Bacteria > Gemmatimonadota > Gemmatimonadetes > Longimicrobiales > Gaopeijiaceae > CBDFLM01. Next base: position 203,935 of record CBDFLM010000013.1, on the reverse strand, counting down.
CTGGATCTGGTCCTGGATCTCGACGATGTCGCTCTCGAACTGGAGGTGCGGCGTCCTGGCCAAGAGCCCTCCGGGTTCGGCTTCGGTGGCGAGCGCGGGGCCGCGACGAGGAGCCGCGCAACCGCTGAAGATCCCCGCGGGAGCCTACGGAATGTTTAGTCTAACGGGGCTCTGCCCTTGCCGTGAAGGGAGCGCCGACGCTGTCTAGTCGGAGTGTCGCCCCCGAGGCCTGTGTGCCGCATGCCGCGGCGCACGCGGCGGGGAAGTCGAGATCGACGAGCTGGCCGGGTTGGACCGCCTTCCGCGTAGCTCCCAGAGGACGTCATTCAGGATTCGACGGCTCTCGCCGGTCGATACGGCGAAGGGGTGTCTGGGGCGTCGCGACGCTCGATCTGGTCGGAAGCGACGCCTCAGGCCGTGCTCGGCTGAGGCGCGGCGGTGTGCAGCCCCTCGGATTTGGGACCGCCATCGGCGTCGCCGCTAGGCTCGGGCACTAGAAACCAGACGATCAGACCCATGCCGAGCACGGACGCTGCGCCGAGCCAGGTGTTGGACCAATAGCCCACCCGCGCGAAGAGCGGACCCGCGAGCATTCCCCCCACTGCGAAACCGACCTGACCCAGCGCTACGGCGAGGCTCATCAAAGAGCCTCTGCGTCGACCGGTCACCAGCGCCGTGAGCAGTGCGGAAAACGGACTCACCCTCATCGCGACGAGGACCATCGTAATGAAGAAGAGCGGGTAGGCCATCCACATCTCTTTCACCACCACGGTCGTGAGGACCATGACGATCGCGAGGCCTGCGCAGGCGAGCAGGATGATGCCTTTGCGCCCGATGCGGTCGGAAAGCTTGCCAGCCTGCGGGCCGGTCAGAACGTTCGCGATGCCGCCTATGAGGAAGAGAAGTGCGATGGTGCCGGAGCTGGCCCCCAGCTCTCTCTCCAGCCAGGTGGGCAAGTATACGACGTAGAGCGACACGCCCAGGAACATCAAAAAGAACGCTAGCGAGGCGAACGCGATCTCGCGCCGGCGGAGCAGGTCCCAATAGTCGCGGACGGCGCCGGCCACGCTGAGCCGATCCCGAGCCCGCTCGACGTCGGGTTGCGGGAGGCGGAAGAACATGAGCGTCACCGTAACGGCCATGGTGGCAGCGAAGAGGTAGAAGGGCATTCTGATTCCCCAGCGCCCCGCAATGAGGATGCCCAGGGGGATCCCGATGATCTGCCCGAAGGCAGCGCCGCTCATGACCCATCCCGTAGCCCATCCGCGCCGGCTGTACGGGAAGTAGTCGCCGATGTAGCTGACGGCGGCCCCGGAAAGCACCCCTCCGGCGACGCCCGCGAACACGCGCACGGCCAGGAACGACAGATAGCCGATGACGAGCCCGTGCAGGAGCAGGGCCACGGTCATGACTGCGGCGCCGAGCATCAAGATCCGTCGACGGCCGATCCGGTCGGAGATGGGGCCGGAAATAATGGCGAAGACTCCGACCATGAGGGAGTACGCCGACACGAGGGTGCCGAGGATCGAGTCGGAGATGCCCAGCTCGTCTCCGATCCGGGGTAAGATCGGGGCTATGATCATGATCTGGCTGGACGAGCTGAAAACGAGCAGCCAGAGGGAGAAGACGACGATGAAGGACGTGCGCCGCTGGTCGCGGAGAGACGCTTCGTTTTGGCCGCCGCCGGGGAGGCGGGACTGCGAAATGGTCAAACGCCGAGGCCGCAGAGTCCAACCTCCCGTCTGGTGCAGCGCGAAGCCTTCCTAGGTCCAACCGGGTCGTACCGACGATGCGCCGAGCAGAAGAGCCAGTGGTTGCCCCGAGGGGCCACGGACGGGAGCACGGCTCGCTCGACGTTCGCGACGGAGAAGAGCTCCTTCACCTTGGTGTCGATCATCTCCTCTCCGTCGTCCCCCGGCTTCCTCCCTCGGGAGGGCTCGCGCTCGACGTTCGCCGCGCAAGCCCTGATACGCAACGGGACGACTGCGGCGGGGCGGTGGTTTTGCTCCTGGCAGCGACGCGTGCCAGCTTTGCGCATGGGCATTCGCACCGAGTCGCAACAGCTCCAGCACCGCCGGACCAAGATCGTCGCCACCGTGGGGCCGGCGTCGAGCGCACCGACCATGCTCGAGGCCCTGATCAAGGCGGGCGTGGACGTATTTCGACTGAACTTCTCACACGGCTCCCACGACGAGCACGCGTCCGTCGCCGTCGCGATCAGGAACGCAGCCGTGCGGCTCGGCGTGTCCGTGGCGATCCTCGCAGACCTCTGCGGACCCAAGATCAGGACCGGTCGCTTCGAGGGTGGCGCCGTCACGCTGGAGAAGGGTCGGACGGTCGTCTTGACGGTTCGCGACGTGGTCGGAAACGCGCAGCTCATCCCCTCGACATATGCAGGCTTGGCCGACGACCTGCGGGCCGGAAGCGTGGTGCTCTTGGACGACGGCCAGCTTCGGCTCCTCGTGGAGCGCGTGGACGGCACCGAGGTCGTGTGTCGGGTGATCGAGGGAGGAGTGCTGCGAGACCGCAAGGGAATCAACCTCCCGAACGTCTCGATCTCGGCGCCGTCTCTGACCCCGAAGGATCGGGAGGACGCCCTCTTCGCTCTGGAGCTGGGAGTCGACCTGCTGGCTTTGTCGTTCGTGAGGCGTCCCGACGACGTGGACGCGTTGCGCGACCTGGTCGCCTCCAGTTCGCCGACCCCATGGCTCGTGTCGAAGATCGAGAAGCCCGAAGCGCTCGAGCGAATCGACGGCATTCTCGACCGTTCGGACGCGATCATGGTGGCGCGCGGAGACCTCGGCGTAGAGCTTCCGCCGGAGTTCGTACCCATCGCACAGGGCCAGCTCGTGGACCTCGCCCGCGCCCGCGGCAAGCCCGTGATCGTGGCCACGCAGATGCTCGAATCGACGGTGGAGAGGACCCGCCCGACGCGGGCCGAGGTCACCGACGTGTCCAGCGCGGTGAGCAGCGGCGCCGACGCCGTGATGCTCTCGGCCGAGACCGCGATCGGGAAGCATCCGATCGGCTCGGTCGAGATGATGGACCGCATCGCCCGCACGACGGAGGGCTACCTGTGGAGTCGCGGGGGTTTCGGCGCGGTCGCGGGAGAGGCGGCGCCCTGGAGCCAGGACCTCGCCTTGGAGGTCCACGAGGCCGTGTCCCGCGCTACCGGTCAGCTCTCTCGGGATCTGCTGGTGCGGGCGATCGTCGTCTTCAGCCGTAGCGGGCGGTCGGCTCAGATGGTTGCTGCGGGGCGTCCCCAGGCGCCGGTGCTGGGGGTGACACCGGACGAGACCACGTGCCGGCGCATGAAGCTGCTGTGGGGTGTCGTGCCGGTGAGAGCGCCGCTCGGCGACGGAATCGACCCGCTCTACGAGCTGGCTCGCCGGGTAGCGCGGGAATCCGGTTTGGCCAAAGAGGGCGATCGCATCCTGAAGGTGGGGGGCTTCCGCCCGGACCCGAAGAGCAACGCCCCCACCGTGAGCGTGCTCACGGTCTGAGCCGCTCACCCGCGGAGCGTGAGGCGCCGTCCACTGCCGAGACTGCGCCCGCGCTCGAAGCGGCTCTGGGAGGGCCACGGAATCTCTTGGACCAGCAGCGCGCGTCACCCCGTCGGGAGGGCGGTGGACCAGGCGCGATTATTCGCAGTTGACCGTGGGCTCGCGGGAGCGAACTCCACGACGGGCGCACCGCCGCGCACGATCCAGGCCGTGCCCCGGGCAAGCTCGGGGTGAGTCTCGTCAACCAGGCGCCCGTCGTGAAGCTGGTGAATCTGCTCCTGGTAGAGGCGCTGGATGCTCGCGCTTCGGACGTCCACATCGAGGCCTATTCCGACGTCCTTCGGGTCCGCTACCGTATCGACGGCGTGCTGCAGGACGCCCCGTCTCCCCCGGTGCACCTCATGCCGGCCGTCATCAGTCGCCTCAAGATCATGGCCGACCTCGACATCGCCGAGCGACGCGTCCCCCAGGACGGTCGGATCCGGCTCGGCCTCCGTGATCGAGAGGTCGATGTGCGCGTCTCCACGCTGCCCACGCTGCACGGAGAGAGCGTCGTTCTCAGGCTGCTCGACAAGGACCGCGGCAGGGTGGGGCTGGACGCCCTCGGGATGTCCCCTCGCACGCAGAAGGCGTTCGAAGGTGTGCTGGAGTCGATCCACGGGATCGTGCTCGCGACCGGTCCCACGGGGTCGGGCAAGACTACGACGCTCTATGCGGCCGTGGACCGCCTTCGCACGGGACGTGAGAAGATTCTCACGGTCGAAGATCCGGTGGAGTACGAGTTGGCTGGTGTCCCCCAGGTGCCGGTGAGAGAGAAGGTCGGCGTCACCTTCGCGACCGCGCTGCGAGCACTGCTACGTCAGGACCCTGACGTCCTCCTGGTCGGGGAGATCCGGGATCCCGACACGGCCGACATCGCAACGCACGCCGCCCTCACCGGACACCTCGTGCTGTCGACCCTGCACACGAACGACGCTCCCAGCGCCCTCACCCGCCTCGTGGACCTGGGCGTGCCCGGGTATCTGGTTGCGAGCACCGTCGAAGCGGTGCTCGCCCAGCGTCTGGTGCGGGTCAATTGCGAGGACTGCGCGGTGCCCTCGCCGGCCGACGCCGAGTGGGCCCGCTCCCTCGGAGACACCGGCGATGCATCCGGGACCGCTCGTCGCGGCGAGGGCTGTGAGCACTGTCGCGGGACGGGGTTCACGGGACGGACGGGTATCTACGAGCTTCTGGTCCTGGACGACGAGATGCGCGCCCAGCTGCAGCGTGATCCCGGGGCAGGGCCTCTCCGTAGGCTAGCCGCAGGAAAAGGTATGACGGGCCTGCGGGAAGACGGTCTGCGCCAGGTCCTGGCGGGCGTGACCACACCGGAGGAGGTTCTCCGCGCGACGACCGACCACGGGAGGTCCGAATCCACGTGACGCGGTTCTGGTCGGCTGTGGCGGTGATGCTGTCGATTGCGTGTGCCTCGGAGGAGGGGGCGCTGGAGACCGGGTCGCGCGGCACCGGGGCCCAGCTCGAGCCCAGCGGTTCCAGCCCCTTGCTCAAAGAGGTCACAGAGGCGACAGGCCTCGACTTCGTCCACGACAACGGGATGTCGGGGCAGATGCACTTCGTGGAGATGACCGGGGCCGGTGGAGGGCTTCTCGACTACGACGGTGACGGCGACCTGGATCTGTATCTCGTACAGGGGGGTCCGTTCAGCGTCCCCCTTCCGTCTCCGGACGGCTACCCTGGCGCCGGGGACCGACTGTTGCGGAACGACCTCGTGGTCACGGGCGCCGGGACACGGAGCCTTCGATTCGTCGACGTCACCGAGGCCAGCGGACTGGTGTCCACCGGCTACGGGATGGGGGTCGCCACTGGAGACATCGACAACGACGGCGACGTCGATCTCTACGTGACCAACTGGGGAAAGAACCAGCTCTGGCGCAACGAGGGCGACGGGACGTTCGCGGACGCCACTCAACCCGGCGTGAGCGACGACCCTCGCTGGTCGACCAGCGCCGCGTTCGTCGACTTCGATCGGGATGGGTGGCTGGATCTGGTCGTAGCCAACTACGTGGACTACCGTCTCGTCAACGACCATCCCTGCTTCGCCACGATGTCAGGGCGCCGAGACTATTGTGGTCCTCAGGCCTACGATCCCGAGCCCGACCGCCTGCTGCGTAACCTCGGCGACGGCACGTTCGAGGACGTTACCCTAAGGATCGGTATGGCCGTCACGTTCGGGGCCGGCTTGGGGGTTACTGTCGCGGATTTCGACCTGGACGGATGGCCGGACGTCTACGTCGCCAACGACGGCATGGAGAACCAGCTCTGGATAAATCAGGGGGGCGACCGCTTCGTGAATCGGGCCGTCAGCGCAGGCGCCGCAGTCAGCCTCCTGGGAGCTCCCGAAGCCAGCATGGGGGTCGTTGCGGCGGACTTCGACGGCGACGGAGACGACGACCTCTTCATGACGCACCTGAACGGCGAGAGCAACACGCTCTACGAGAACCTCGGATCCGGGCTGTTCGCTGACCGTACTCGTCGCTTCGGCCTCGGCCAGGCCAGCTGGCCCTACACGGCGTTCGGCACGGGAGCCCTCGATGTCGACCTCGACGGGTGGCTGGACATCTTCATCGTGAACGGGGAAGTGAGGGTCGTCCCGGAGCAGGCAGACGCGGGCGACCCGCTGCCGCTGCGGCAACCCAACCAGCTCTTTCGCAACCTCGGCGATGGACGCTTCGAAGAGGTGCCGGGATGGGGTGGTCCGACCGGGTCACTCTCCGAAGTCAGTCGTGGGTCGGCGTTCGGCGACGTGGACAACGACGGCGATACGGACGTGTTGGTGCTCAACAACAACGGACCGGCGCGGCTGTTTCTGAGCGAGGGCAGCGATCGAGCGAACTGGGTTGGAATGCGCTTGTTGGGGCCGCCTGGCCGCAACGCGCTTGGGGCCCGGGTGGCGCTCGTCCGGGCGGGCGGCTCGACACTGTGGGGACGCAGCCACACGGACGGGAGCTTCGGGTCCGCTCACGATCCCAGGGTCGTGTTCGGACTCGGCGGCGACCCGGTCACGGGGACCGTCCGCGTCGAGTGGCCCGACGGACACGTCGAGGAGTGGGTCGGCCTGACGAGCGGCGAGTACCATACCCTGCGCCAGGGCGCGGGGAATCCGCGTCCGTGATCGCGCGCTTGTCCGTGGCTTCGGCCTGGCTCGTGCTCGTGGCTGTGAGCTGCGTAGGGGATTCGTCTGCGCCAGCGGTGCGCTCGCTCGAGATGCCGGACCTCTCCGGCCTCACCGACGGCGCCCGGGAGCAGCTCACCCGCCAGCACCAAAACACGCTCGCCGCTTCCGCCGCCGAGGGGACGCTCGCTGCCGAAGAGTGGGGCGCCCTGGGCCAACTACTTTTCACGTACGGCCTGCTCGACGCGGCGGAGATCGCTCTCCTCAACGCGTCCGCGCTCGATCCACGAGACCCGAGTTGGCCATACTATCTGGGGATGCTCCACCGGCGGCGGGGCGAGTTCGAAGCCGCCGGCGAGCGTTTTCTCGCCGTGATCGAAGCTGCGCCCGAGGAGCACCTCGCTCGGTTGCGGTTGGCAGAGATCCACCTCGAGACGAGCCGGCACGCCGAGGCCGAGGCGCTGCTCACGGAGCTTCTTGAGGAGGATCCCGTCAACGCCTTCGCTCACTTTCTCAGGGGCCAGGTCGCCTTGGAGGTGGGAGACGACCAGACGGCCCTGGTCCATCTGGAGATGGTGCTCCAACTACAGCCCACGGCCACGAGGGTGCATGGCGTCCTGGGGCCGGTCTACGGGAGACTAGGCCAGGAGGAACGCGCGCGATATCACTAACAGCGGCGGGGGGAGGCGCCGGTCGTACTGAGCGACCCTCGTGTCACTGAGCTCGAAGGCCTACGGGGCTCGGTCGACGCCAACGCGGTCACGACCGGGGAAGCGCTGTTGAGCGCTGGCCGCTTCGAGGAGGCGGTCACAGTTCTGGAGCGCGCCGCGACACAGGATCGGAGCAACACGTCGGTCATCATGAACCTGGGCGTGGCCCGAGCCTATGCGGGCGACCGCGCCGGGGCGATCGTCGCCCTCGAGGAGGCGATCCGCATCGATCCCACGAAGAGCGGTGCCCACTACAACCTCGGGGTGCTCCGGCTTGCCGAGGGCGACACCAGCGTGGCCGCAGGCCACTTCGAAGCTGCCATGGAAAGCGATCCCCGCCACGCGGATTCGCATCTAGAGCTCGCGGAGCTCCTGAGACGTGCCGGGCGCTGCGCCGAAGCGGTCGGACACTTCCGGGCCGCGCTGGAGGTCACGCCCGCCCACGTCGCAGGCATGCAGCACCTCGCCCTCTGCGACCTCCGGCTGGGGGCGTTCGCCCGTGCGAAGGACATTCTGGAGCAGGGCCTGGAGGTTTGGCCGGACCATCTGGGATTCATGGACGCGCTCGCGCGGGTCTTGGCGTCCAGCCCGGATGCCTCCGTCCGTGATGGTGGGCGAGCGCTCGCGCTGAGCCAGCGAGCGCTCGAGCGGGAAGAGCGCGCGGAGACGCTCGAGACGGCGGCGATGGCTCACGCGGAGCTCGGTCGTTACGCGGAGGCGATGCGCCTCCAGGAGGAAGCGCTACGAGCCGCCCAGGCGCGGGGTGAGGAGGAGTACGTCGCTCACCTACGGGAGAATTTGCGACGGTACGAGCGCGGAGAACCGTGTAGGACTCCATGGCCGGATTTCATGTACAGCCTCTAGCCCGCAGGCACCGAAGTCCTTGGGCCGTTCGGCCGCACGCATCCTGCGACTCGTCGTCGGAGCTCCTTGGACCACGGGTACCGCCTCGGCGTCCACGCGGAACTCGATCTGGTCGGCGACGCGCAGTGTCCCGAGCCCCTTCGAGTACGGTTCGATGTCGAAGTGGGACTGCCTCGCCGTGAAGCTCGCCTCGACGCGGAGCGTATCGCCCCTCTCGGTCAGACTCAACGGCACGACGACTCCCCGCGTGACCCCGACGAGGGTGAGCGCGGCTACGAGCTCCAGACCCCCCGCGCCGTCCCTCAAGTAGCTCGAAGCCAGCCGGATCTCGGGGTGCTCGGCCGCTCGCAGAACCTCCGTGAGCATGGCCTGGCGAATTTCGACGCGGACGTCGGAATCAGCTTCGGTAGGCACCCTGAGCCCGGCCGCCGGAACCAGCACCTCTATCGACGAGCGCCTGGGAGCCGTCCTGTCGTAGAGAAGCCGCACGCGAAAGGAGTCCGCGCGGACGACGTGGCGGTGGACGAAGCGCCCCAGGATCCCCTCCGTCTCGGTCGAGACCTCGAAGACGCTCGAGGGCAGAACACGATAGGGAACGGCCTGTGCTGGGACGCCGGGGGCGGCAAGCAGCACGCCGAGGCCGATTGCAAGACCACCTCGGACCGCACGGACGTATCGGGATCGGACGGGCACCATGGTATGGTGACGATCGCGGGCCATGGGCATCGAACACAAGAACCCCTGCCTGCTTCCTCGTGGCCCACGTCTTCGCGGCAGCGTGCCGTTATGATGGCGGCGAGCCCCGAGGGACCGCATCACCGCGGGTCGAGGCGGACGGGTCTCGTGGTCCCGGGCTTTCCGCCGGCGCGATGCATCGCCTTCGACCCCGCGCAGGGGCGCGCTCGCTCATGCTCGATTCCTGGCAGCGCGTCCGGGCATTGCCGATATTGCTGTTCTGGCGCTAGCCTGCCCGAGTCTCGCGTGGTGCGTGCGCATTTCGGTGGCCCCCCCCAACCAGCCAAGAGAGTGGCGTGATGAAAAAACTCGCATTGCACTGGCAAATCGCGATCGGTCTACTCATCGGGGTGCTCTACGGACTTTTTCTTCCGGACCACCTCCGGTTCATCGCGTGGATGGGAGACGTGTTCCTGAGCGCTCTCAGGATGATCATCGTTCCGCTCATCCTCACGTCCATCTTCGCCGGGATCGCGAATATCGGGCGGGCAGAAGAGCTTGGACGGCTCGGCTTCAAGACCATCCTCTACTATCTGTCGACGAGCGTCCTCGCGATTCTCACGGGCCTGCTACTGGTGAACGTAATCAGGCCCGGCGTAGGCGCGGACCTCGGCCTCACCTCCGACGTGGAGGGCCTCTCGGCGGCAGCGGAGGGGTTCGGGAGCACGCTCATCCAGATCGTCCCTCAAAACATCTTCGAGGCGATGAGATCGGACGACATGCTGTCCATCATCTTCTTCGCCATCGTCATGGGCTTCTTCGCCACCCGGCTCGAGGAGCCTCCGCGGAAGACGATCGTGGACTTCGTGAACGCGGCCTTCGAGCTGATCATGAAGGTCACGCACTTCATCATCCTCTTCACGCCCCTCGGCGTGCTCGCCATCGTGGCCGTCGTCGTCGCGGAACAGGCCGGGGACCGGGCCGCGCTGATCGAGGTCGCCCAGCGCATGGGGCTGTACATGGTCTGCGTCCTCGGAGGCCTCGCCATCCATTTCTTCGTGACGCTGCCGCTGATCGTCCGCACGGTCGGAAAGGCCAACCCCTGGCTTCATTACAAGGCGATGTCGGTGCCTCTACTGACCGCCTGGTCCACGTCCTCCTCCTCCGCCACCCTGCCGCTGACGATGGAGGCAGTCGAGAAGAACGCGGGGGTTTCGAACAAGGTGACCAGCTTCGTGCTGCCCCTGGGGGCCACCGTGAACATGGACGGGACGGCGCTCTACGAGTGCGTGGCTGCCATGTTCATCGCACAAGCCTATGGAATCAGCCTGGGCTTCGGACAGCAGGTTCTGGTCGTCTTCACGGCCGTGCTCGCGTCCATCGGAGCGGCCGGCATCCCCATGGCGGGGCTCGTCATGATCACCGTGATCCTCACGGCCGTGGGCCTGCCGCTGGAGGGAGTGGGGCTGATCCTCGCCGTGGACCGCATCCTGGACATGTTCAGGACGGCCACGAACGTGTTCAGCGACAGCTGCGGGGCTGTCGTCATCGCCCGCACCGAAGGTGAGACGCTGACCTACGACCGGCAGCGGGGCCAGATGGCGATGGCGACTGCCAGCGGCGACGATTGATCGATCAGGGGATCGGAGCGGGTCGCGCCTCACGGCTTCCGCGTCCCCTCGTGTCGAACACCCGCACGCGGACCTCTCCGCTGACCGCGACAGGTCCTTCGTAGGGGGACGAGTCTGCTACGGGCTCGCGCCCGTCCGTCGTATAGCGAATCTGCAATCCCGGGAACGCGACGTTGGCGCGCAGCGCCCCCTCTTCGACGACGGCGCCGGGAGGTGGGATCCGGTAGGAGACACCGCCGAGGAGTCCGTCGAGCCTGACGAGCTCTCTCTGACCCATGCGGTTCGCGAATTCGTTCCACGCCGAGTCGAGCGCCGGATCTCGTTGCGCTCGCCCGGGGATCGATGTCCAGGCCGGTTGGGGCGCCCACGCGCGCTCGGCGAGCGCGAGGAGCTTCGGGAAGGCCAGGTACTCGAGCATCTCCGGACCCTTGGCGTTCTCGCCCCAAAGTTGGCCTTGGATGCCCAAGACATTCTCACGTCCCGTCTCGGTCAGACGCACCCGGTCGGCGAATTCCGTATCTGGATCGATGGGCCTGCCGGAGAGGTCCTCACGTGCGCTCTTGAAGAGGTCGAGCGGCACGAATTCGTAGACTGTGCGCGCGTCCGTCAACCCGGCCCACATGAACCCGGGCTCTCGCGGGTCGCGGTCGTAGGCGAGATCGAAATACAGGCCCGTGGCGTTGGCGAGGACGACCGGGAAGCCCGCGTTGGCGATCCGATAGCCGAGGTCCTCTGCCCCGCCTCTCCAGACGTTGTTCCACACGTACGGCTGGAGGTCGCGGTCGAGCAGCGCCGCGTTGGGGACCCGGCCCCTCGGGCCGCCCTGTCCACGCTCGCTCAGCGCGATCTCCTCCCAGCCGGCGGTTCTGAGGCCGTAGTCGTGGACGATCGCACTGACCCGGTCCACGAAGTACGGGAAGAGGTCGTCGACGCCTCCGAGATCGTCGCTGCCCGCCAGGAAAGACTCGCAGACGGGCGAGCCTTCCCAGACGCCGCGCGGAACCTCGTCCCCGCCGATGTGGATCGCCGTCAGCTCCGCGCCGGCTTCGCGGTACATGTCCCCTATCTCGTCGATTACCGTCGCCACGAAGTGGTACGTGGACTCCTGGCACGGATTCATGACGTGGTCGTTCCAGCCCTGAACCGACCGATGCACCGAGCGGTCGTCCAGATCGGTGAGTAGAAACGCGCGCGCGTCCTCTTCACGCCCCTCGGCCGCCAGACGGGCGTAGCGTACCCCCATGGCCTTCACCGCGGCCCGTGCGTGCCCGGGCGTGTCGATCTCGGGGATCACCAGGATGTGGCGATCGTGCGCGAATCGGAGGATGTGCACGAACTCGTCGCGTGAGTAAAAACCGCTGCCGTTCGAGACCGAGGGATCGGGGTCGGGCCCCGACCCGAAGGAGGGTACGAGATGGTCCGTCTCGTCCAGAGTGTGGCCGCGGTGGCCTCCCATCTCGCTCAACTCCGGAAGAGCCGCGATCGCGAGCCGCCAGCCCTCGTCATCGGTGAGGTGGACGTGGAAGCGATTCAGCTTGTAACGCGCCATGAGCTCCAAGAGCTTTTCCACCGTCCCGACAGGGTGGAAGTTCCGGGCCACGTCGAGGTGGAGCCCGCGGTAGCGGAAGCGGGGCGCGTCCTCGACCACCACGGCAGGGACGCCTAGAGACGTGGCAGGTTCGCGGTGTGCGTCCGGCGGCATGAGCCCGAGCAGGCTTTGGACGCCGTAGAACACGCCCGCCCGGTCCGAGCCGATGATCCGGATGCCGTCCTCCGCGCTCACAGTGAGCCGGTACGCCTCATCTCGCTGGCCCCCTGCGAGACCGCGGACTGGGAGCGCCTCGGTGGCGAGCTCGATCGTCGTAGGGCCCGTTCCGGGCCCCTCTGAGACTTCGATACGCTCCCCGAGCAGCCGTTGCAGCGCTCCGGCCAGCGCCGATGCCTCGGCCGCGAGGTCGGGGTCGTACCGGACCTCCCAAGTGGCGTCCAGAGTGACCGACCCGCGGGAGCGTTCGATTGAAGTGACCCCCGGAACCTGATCCAGTTATTGTGGGACTCCTTGAGCAGGAGGAGTCATGCAAAAGAGGCGGTTTCGGGAAGAGCAAATCATCGGGATTCTGCAAGAAGTGGAAGCTGGAGCGACGATCCGTGAGATGTGTCGCAGGCACGGGATCGCGGAGACGACGTACTATCGGTGGCGCACGAAGTACGGTGGTATGGACGTGAACGAGGCGCGACGCCTCAAGCAGGTCGAGGAGGAGAACCGACGGCTGAAGCGGATCGTGGCCGACCAGGCCTTGAATCTTCAGATCCTGAAGGACTTGTTGGGAAACGGATCGTGACGGCCCGGGAACGGCGCCAGGTCGTCGAGCAGGTGCAAGCCGTGCGAGAGGTTTCAGAACGCAGAGCGATCCGGTACACGGGTTTTCCACGCTCTACGATGCGATATCGCAGCACTCGCGATCCCCAGGAGCTTCTACGAGCTCGCATCGTAGAGTTGGCGCAGGAGCGGCCACGCTGGGGCTACCGGATGATCCACGTGATGCTTCGACGAGAAGGCCGGCTGGTGAACAGGAAACGAGTTCAACGACTCTACAGGGAGGAAGGGCTCGCGGTGCGTTCGAAGGGAAGGAAACGTAGGAGCCAGGCCCCTCGACCGATCCGAGAGGCGTTGAGCGGCCCGAACGAGCGGTGGAGCATGGACTTCGTCTCTGACACGCTGAGCAACGGCCGCCAATTTCGGTGCCTGACGATCATGGACGAATTCAGTCGCGAGTGCCTGGCGATTCACATCGCGCATTCGATTCCGGCCGCCGGGGTCATCGAGGTGATGGAGTGCCTCAAAGAGTCCAGAGGGTTGCCCGAAGTGATCATCACGGACAACGGCTCCGAGTTCCGCAGCCGTGCGTTCGATTCATGGGCCTACGCTCGAGGCGTGAAGCTCGATTTTATTCAACCGGGCAAGCCCGTCCAGAACGGCTTCATCGAGAGCTTCAACGGAACACTCCGGGGCGAGTGCTTGAACCTGCACTGGTTCCTCTCGATCCACGACGCGAAACGTTCGATCGAGCAATGGAGAGCTGACTACAACGAAGTTCGTCCCCATAGCTCCTTGGGCTTTCTGACTCCCGAGGAGTTTATGGATATTCATTCACCCAGCGAAGAGAACCTCGCTCCCAAAAATATCTCGGAAGTCCCATGATTTTTGGATCAACTTCGGGGGTCACTTCACCACCCGCCGCCAACAGGTTGCTCATCCGGTAGTTGTACCCCACCTCGACGTGCTCGTAATGGGCTACATCCTCGCGAGCCTGGGTGGCCAAGTGTCGAGCGCGGTCGACCAGTGCTTCGTTATCGGATACCAGCATGCCCCCACCGGACGTGGTGATCATTTTGTTCCCGTTGAAGGAGAATATGCCGACCTTCCCCAGCGTTCCGGCGGCACGGCCAATGACCTGGGTTCCCAATGCCTCCGCGGCGTCTTCCACTACCGGGATCTCGTACCGATCACATATCTGCAAGATGGAGTGCATGTCGGCCGGTTGGCCGTAAAGGTGCACCACTATCACGGCAGCCGGAGGATTGCCCTTCTTCACGCGTTGCTCGACGGCCTGGGAAACGAGATCGGGGTCGATATTCCAGGAGTCAGCCTGGCAATCGATGAACACGGGCCGGGCACCGACGTAGCGTATCGGGTTCACGCTTGCCACGAACGTCAGTGTAGAGACCAAAACCTCGTCCTTGGGCCTCACTCCAACCACCTTGAGCGCGAGATGCAGAGCGGCCGTGCCGGAAGCGGTAGCGGTGGCCGCGCGGCTCCCCACGGTCTGCGCGAACTCACGCGCGAACGCGTCGACCTGCGGACCTACGGGAGCGATCCAATTGGAGGCAAGCGCGTCGCGAAGAAACACCCACTCCTCCCCAGTGAGATGGGGTGGAGAGAGGTAAACCCGTTCGCGCCGACTCACTGACGTACCTCCCCGACTCGATGGAGAACCTCCCTGAGCGTCCGGTCGAGTCGGCCAGCTAGGGTCTCGGGTGCTCGCTCGGCGATCACCCAGTCGCGTCCTGCACGGCCCATCGCCTGGCGACGCACAGGTAACTCGTTCTGGAGCCGGACCACGGCTTCCGCCAGTCCCTCCGGCGATCCCGAGGGGGCCACCTCCCCGGCGCCAACGTCCCTGACTATCTGAGTCAGCTCCCCTGGAACGTTGCACACGACCGGGAGTCCCGCAGCGAAGTAGTCGAGGAGCTTGTTCGGGCTCACCCCGAAAGAGAACAGGGGTGATTCTCGGAGCACCATCAGCCCAGCGTCGGCCTCGGCGAGCACCTGAGGCATTTGAGAACTCGGAACCGCATCACGAAACGCGACGTTCCTCAGATCCAACTCCTTCGCAAGAGTCATCAGGGCTGGCTTCTCCGGTCCGTCACCTACGAGGAGGAACGAAACGTCGCCTCGATCGGTGAGTAAGCGGGCGGCTCGAAGCACCACCTCCAGTCCGTTAGCGGCACCGTGGGCGCCGGCGTAGATGAAGCGGGTTCGATCACAGACGGGTCGCTGGATTCCCGCGAAGCGGTCCGCTTGGACCCCATTTGGAATACTTGCGATTCTGGCCCTGGGCACCCCCAGCCTCTCCAAGTGATCAGCGACGCCGTCCGTGAGCACGACAACGCCGTCGGCGTGGCGGTAAAGCCAGCGTGCCAGAAGGGCCAGCCCAAAGTAGAAGGGGCCCTTGCGTCCGCCGGCAGCAACCATGCTCTCCGGCCACAGATCACGGACCTCCAGCACAAAAGGCACGTCCCGTCTCGAGGCAAGACGCTCTGCGGAGGCTGCCGCGAAAAGGTGTGGGGAAGAGCCAATGACCACGTTCCAGTCCGCTTGGGCTGTCGCGTTCAAGTTCAAGAGAGACCGGGAGAACGAAAGCCAGTTGGCCCCCCTCCGCCAGTCATTTCTCCGATACGGCGTTGTGTGGAGCCAGATGAACTCGACACCATCGACTTCTTCCCTGATGAGGGATCGATCGTCAGGGCCTTTTCGACGGGAGCAGGAGCGGCTCTGGAAGCTGAAGTCAGACGCCGCGATGCTCGTTCTCCAGCCATGAGACCTCAGGGCACACGCCAACTCGAAGTGTCGAGTTCCACCGCGATCGCTGGGAGCGACAGCATAATGATTCACCCAGAGAAGGGCTGGTAAACGATGCCGAGCCAGGGAGGACAGGGGACTGGGACTGAAGCCGATCAGGATCTGCGGCGAGCGGGCTCGGCTCGCTTCGGAACGACCGTGACGAGTGTCCCGGGGGCTGTCACGCTTCCCGCCGGTTGGCCGAAGACTGCTGCCCCGGCGCAGACGACGGCGTTGGGGCTGATCCGATCGCCGTGGAAGACCCCATTGACGCTTTGCTCCCGAAAACGACAGCCCAAGCGATACCGGCGAACTCGCCCACGTGAAAAAGCTGATCGACCATTAGCATGCTGCCTCCCGAAAACGTTGACGTTGGTGCCCGATCCGCGCTGAAGGATGGGACGGCGACCGCGAACCACCCGCTTTGTAAATCCGCCGCGTGCGATGAGCAACCTCAAGAGCACCAGTTGGCTCGTGACTCAGGAACCGCTCGGGCTAGAAGGTGCTCGGAGCTGGTTCGCGGGACGGACGCCGAGGGTTACTCCCGGTCGCGGCCTGTCGGCTACCGTCCTCGAAGATAGAAGTGGACCTGTGAGAACAGCTCGCGGTCCTCGACCACCAGAGCCAGCAGAATAAGGGTTGCACCGAACACACGGTAGCTACCCGTGAGCTCTGGCACCGCCCGGCCTGCAGATCAGCCGCGAAACAGCAGGAAGATTGCGTGCGTCCGCTCAGGAAAGCATCTTTTCTGACTCTGGCAGAGACTGAATCTTGCCACTCCCGAGTGCGGGACCGAAGATGCTCCACTTCTCACGCTTCAGCCGGAACGGCGCGCGCCTTCTCCCGGGCGCAGGGCTTTGCGCCGTGTCCCTCCTGCCCTTCCTGACCTCGCCAGGAGCGGCTTCGGCCTGGCAGGATATCGAGCGCGTGATCGGGCAGGTGGCCGGGCGGGCCATGAACCAGGACGAGATCCTCCAGCAGCTCTCCGAGTTGGGGATCACCCGGGAGCAAGCGAAGGAGCGCCTTCGTGGGTTCGGATACGATCCCGCGCTGGTCGATCCCTACTTCGATCGGCTCGAGGGCCTCACCACCGACTCGATTCCCCTGCCTGGATCGGACTTCGTCGGGGCGCTGCAGCGCATCGGGCTGGTGCGCCTGACAGGAGACTCGGTGCCTGGCCTGCTGCCGCTCGAGAGCGTCGACACGCTGGGGTACGCCAGGCGCGAGCCACCGCCGGAGGCGCTCACCGTGTTCGGCCTGGACATCTTCGCGCGCCCCCTCAGCTTCGAGGTCGTCTCGGGCCCAGCGGACCCCGACTACCGGGTTGCACCGGGGGACGCCCTCGGCCTCTTCCTCACCGGAGACGTGCAGATCGTCTACAGCCTCGTCATCGACCGGGAGGGATACCTGACGATCCCGGACGTGGGCCGGATCCTGGTCAACGGTCTCACGATGGCCGAGTTGAAGGAGAGGATGACCGGAGTCGTCGGACGCTCGTACAGCGGTCTCGAGAGCGGGACGACGGCGCTCGGAGTCACGCTGGAAGAAGCGCGTACGAACCAGGTTTTCGTCACGGGGGAGGTATACTTTCCGAACGCGTACCAGGTGAGCGGCCTCGCCACGGTGTTCCATGTCTTGCACATGGCAGGCGGCCCGACTCCGCGCGGCTCGTTCCGGAACGTGCGGGTTCTCCGCAGCGGCGAGGTCGTGCGCGAGGTCGACCTCTACGCGTATCTCCTCGAGGGGGATGCCTCCAACGACATCCGACTCCTCCAAGGCGACATCGTCTTCGTCCCTCTTAGCCGTCCCCGGGTGGCCATGACGGGTGGCGTGCGCCGGCCGGCCATCTACGAGCTCGGCGAGTACGAGGGTCTGGGCGACGCCCTCCGGTTTTCCGGTGGCTTCTCGCCGAGCGCACGGGGGGACCAGATCCACGTGTACCGCATCCTGCCGCTGGCCGAGCGCACCGGCGTACGGGACCGCGTGCTCGTGGACGTCGGTCTTGAGGATCTGTTGAGCGGTGAGACCATCCCCATGGCCGACGCCGACTCAGTGGTCGTGAGGGAGATCCGCGACGAGCGCGCGAACGTCGTCGTAGTCGATGGACAGGTCGAGCGCCCCGGCGACTATGAGTACCGAACGAACATGAGCATGTGGGAGCTGGTCGAGCGGGCCGGAGGCCTGCTGCCGGACGCCTTCCGGCCCGTGGCGCATGTGTTCCGCTTGAACGAGGCCGACAGCACGTTCCAGCAGCTGCGCGCCTCACTGGAGACGGGACCCACGGGCCCGGTGGACGACCTGCTCCTACAGGACCAGGATCGCGTCGTCGTGTACAGCGGACCTCGGCTCGCGGTTCCTCAGACGGTCTCAATCGAGGGGTTCGTCAAGGATCCGGGACAGTACGACCTCGCGGAGGGAATGACGGTGGAGGACGTGCTCCTCATGGCAGGGGGCTTCATCGAAGGAGCCCACGGGGTCGAGGCCGAGGTTTCCCGCCTCAGGACCGGCCTCACCCGTAGCGATACCATCTCGCGATCCACAACCGTGCAGCTCACGGCTACGGTCCCGTGGCCGTATGAGGAGGTCATCGACCGGTTCGGCGACAACGGTAACAACGGTAACGGTGTTGGCAGAGGCGGACTTCTCCGGGCGGACGAGTACCCTCTCGAGGCGGGCGATCGGATCTTCGTGAGGCGGCTTCCCGGATTCGTGGAGCCGGCTTCGGTCGACGTCGTGGGAGAGGTCGCCAATCCGGGACCGTATCCGATCCGTTTCCGCGAGGAGCGGGTCTCCAGCGTCCTCCGGCGGGCTGGCGGGCTCACCGACGAGGCGTTCATCGAGGGCGGTCGCCTCGTCCGCGATTCGATCCTCGTGGGCATCAGCCTGACGGACGTGCTGCGCGAGCCAGGCGGGCCCGCCGATCTGGTGCTGGAGGCGGGGGATCGGCCGGAGTTCCCGCGCTACACGCCGACCGTGACCGTCATGGGGGCCGTCGCATTTACCACGAAGGTACCTTATCGGGATGGAATGAACCTGGGCGACTACCTGGCCGACGCGGGTGGAACGCTCGACGACGGGAACCGCGACCGAGTGATCGTCGAGTACGCGAACGGATCGCGAGCCATTTCGAGCAAGTTCTTCTGGGTCCGCCGCGACCCGGAAGTTCGGCCTGGCGCGACGCTGCGCGTGCCGTTCAAGGGCGCGGATGGGACCGACTGGGATCAGATTCTCACCCGCACGCTCTCGATCACCACCACTCTGGCCACGCTGTTGCTGGCCGTCAGCAGGTTGTAGCAGCGTCTTTCCTCAGACCGCGCTGGCATACACGAGCAGCCGACCTCAGAGGTCACAGGCTCCGACCCTCACCGAGCCCGAGCTCGAGCGCTGGGGACGGAGCATCGGCGCGCAGGTTCCCACCCCCGCATGCTTGGCCCTTTGGGGACCCCTCGGAGCCGGGAAGTCCACACTTGCCCGGGCGGTCGCCAGAGGCGCCGGCGTGGACGGCCCGATACCCTCACCTACCTTCAATCTGCTGCTGCGGTATGCGGTCCCCTACGGACGCGAGGTAGTCCACGTCGACCTTTTTCGGATCCGCAGGCCTGAAGAGCTGCGAGAGCTCGGGTGGGGCGACCTCGGTGCCCCCGGGGAGATCGTCCTCGTGGAGTGGCCCGAGCGTGCAGGTGAGAGACTCCCGTTGGATCGCTGGGACGTCGTGCTCGGGTACGTGCGGGGAGATACATCCGAGAGGACCGTCCAGGTGACGCGCGTAGGGGCCGCGTGTCCGCTACCGGAGCTTCCCGTTGGCGCGGCTGCGGACGGGCTCGACCGATCATGAGCTTACGGCGAGCGGCCGAGATGCTACCCACGCGACCCGTCAGCGGCGGGCCTGGCTGAGTCCATGAGCCCAGCGCCCCCCATCGACGGTCCCGTTCTCGCGCTCGAGACGTCCGGGCCCATGGGCTCGGTCGCGTTGGCGGTGGACGGGGACGTCGTGGCCAGCGTTGAGCTCCTGGAACGCCGTCAGCAGGCAAGCGCCATCATCCCCGCGATTCGGTTGGTGCTTGAGGAAGCGGGATACGGCCCAGACGACCTCACGGGGATCGTGGTCGGTTCTGGCCCCGGCTCGTTCACGGGCGTCCGGGTCGCGGCCGCCACCGCCAAAGGGCTTGCCCACGCGCTCGCGGTGCCCCTGTGGGCTCTTTCGAGCCTTGCGGCGGCCGCGGTGTCTGATCTCGCTCCATCCCCTCGGAATTCCATGGGAGGGCAACAAGAGGACGACGCGCTCATGGACCGACCGGTCCGATGCGTGATCTTTGACGCCCGTGGCGAGCGCGTGTACGCTGGATGCTACCGCGTGTCCGCAGACGATTTGGAGGAGCTCATGCCGCCCAGCGCGAGTCGGTTGGGCGATATCCTGGAGGGACCCCTCCCGGGTGGCGTGACGTTTACCGGAGACGCGGCGGTTCGGCACGCTGAGCGCATCCGCGCCGAGGGGCACTCCGTGCTCGGTCCCCCCTGTGGCCGCCCCACCGCCGAGGCCCTCCTTTCGTTGATGGCGCTGCAACCTACGGAGGCGCCCGTGCCCGATCCCGCGTCCTGGGAGCCGAGCTACCTGCGAGCGTGGCGGTCAGGACCGGAGACCGCGCGTTGACCCGGGTTGGAGCGGTCAGCCGTCGGGGCGGCCGATCGGGATCCGCGGCACCGGCGCCGGCGATCCGGACCATGTGTGAGGACGACGTGGGGGACGTGGCTCGGCTCGAGTGCGAGGCCTTCACAACGCCCTGGAAGGAGGCCACCTTCCTGACGCTGCTGGACCGGCCTGGCGCGGAGCTCTGGGTGGCCGACCTGGCGGGCGAAGTGGTCGGGTACTACGTCCTCTGGTGCATCCAGGATCAGGGCGAGCTTGCCAATATCGCCGTGAGAGAGGATCAACGGGGGCGCGGATGGGGGTCACTGCTTCTCGACCACGTACTCCGCGTGGCGCGAGGAAGAGGCGTTAAGAGCCTCTTCTTGGAGGTCCGGAGGTCCAACGCCCGTGCGGTGTCGATGTACGCGTCGAAGGGATTCGAGCAGATCGGGACCCGGCGCAACTACTACGACCGTCCACGAGAGGACGCGGTCGTCCTCGTGAGGCGGCTCGGAGAGGACGCATGACGGCCTTTCCCATCCACCGGGCTCGCCGCCTCCGCCGAACGGAGTCGCTTCGCGCACTCGTGCGCGAGACGCGCCTCTCCCCTCATAGCCTTCTGCTACCGCTCTTCGTCGACGAGAACGTCTCTGGGCGCGAGCCCGTGCCCTCGATGCCGGCTGTGTTCCGGAGCTCGATCGACGAGTTGCTCCGTGACTGCGAGGAGGCGCTCCAGCACGGCCTCGGCGGCGTACTCCTCTTCGGCATCCCGGCGTCCAAGGACGAGGAGGGCTCGTCTGCATGGGCGGAGGACGGCGTCGTACAGTCCGCGGTTCGGCGCATCAAGAACGAGCTCCCTGGTCTCACCGTGATCACGGACGTGTGCCTCTGCGAGTACACGTCTCATGGCCACTGTGGCGTCCTGGACGGGGAGCAAGTGCTGAACGACCCCACCTTGGAGCTTTTGGCGCGCGCAGCGGTGAGCCACGCAGACGCGGGCGCCGACATCGTGGCCCCCTCCGACATGATGGACGGCAGGGTGAAGGCGATCCGCGAGGCGCTCGACGAGGCCGGCCACGCGAGCCTCCCGATTATGAGCTACGCCGCGAAGTATGCGTCCTCGTTCTACGGGCCCTTCCGCGACGCCGCTGATTCCGCCCCCGCGTTCGGCGACCGCCGCGGCTATCAGATGGATCCGGCGAACCAAGACGAGGCGCTGCGGGAGGCGCACCGTGACATCGAGGAAGGCGCGGATATCGTCATGGTCAAGCCGGCGCTCCCCTACCTCGACGTCATCCAGCGCGTGAAAGTCGAGACCGGGTGGCCGCTGGCGGCCTACCAGGTCTCGGGGGAGTACGCGGCCATCATGGCGGCGGTCGAGCGCGGATGGCTCGACGAGGAGCGCGTCATGATGGAGGCCCTCCTCTCGATCGCCCGCGCTGGCGCGGACGTGATCATCACGTACTGGGCGCGACAGGCGGCCCGGCGCTTGTGAAGCGACTCCTGCAGTCGGCAGCGACGGGTTTGGGCCAGCATCGCGGAGGTGCCCCGCCTTCGCTTCTTCCGGGCACGGTACTGGTCTTTGTCACGTGCCCAAGCGTGTCTCCCTCGAGCGCCCGGCGTGCTGCACCGTCTGTGCGGTGGGACTCCACGGACTCGGCACCGAGCTTGCCCTCGGGAGTGGGTTGCCGTGATCGGATCCTACAACCCCGCTAGGATCCTTCCTTGCGCTTCGTATCGGCCAAGCGGATGTTGCTCTAGCTGTCGACTGCCATCAAGCATCCTACCTCATGATAGGAGTCCCATGGGTCGCCTGATTCCCGATCTTAGCCACATCGGCTTGGAGCGCGTGATGAACGCCCGGGCGATCGGGTGCCGGAAGGGCAAGATCGAGCGGATGTCTTGAATCTGCCCGGGGTGGCCCGCCGGCTAGGGTGCTCGCTCGAGGTTTGTTGTGAGCTATCTGAGCAGCCGGACCGCGTCCGCACTGAAGCCGTATGGGACGCACCATGAGTGCGCCCGCGCCGTCCATTTCCGTAGTGGTCCCCTGTCACGACGTGGCTGCGGACGGAGGGGCTGCCATACGGGCGTGCATCGAATCGCTCCGGGTCCAGGATCACGCGGCCCATGAGATCATCGCCGTGGACGACGCCTCCGATGACGGCACAGGAGACGTGCTCGAGCAGCTCCCGGTCCGGCTCGTCTCGCGCTCCGAAAATGGTGGAGCAGGAGCGGCGCGGGCCGACGGAGCACAAGCCGCCACCGGTTCCATCGTGGCCTTCTTGGACGCCGACTGCATCGCACCCCCCGCGTGGCTGTCCATCATCGCAGAAGCGTTCGAGGATCCCAATCTCGGCGGAGTGGGGGGCGGCTATGAACACCTGCCCCCCCCGACCTGGCAAGGGCTCATCGGGGCCTTGGAAGAGGAGTTCGCCCACGCCGTGTTTGCGCGCCAAGCGACCGACGCCATCCCACCGGGAGGCAACTGCGCATATCGGCGAGAGATCTGGCAGCAGGCGCGCACGGGGCGAGAGTCGCAGCACTTTCGAGGCATGGGAAGCGGTGAGGACACCGTTGCCGGCCACGACATCAAGCGCCACGCCCGGGTCGAGTTTCGACCCCAGCTCAACGTCTTGCACAGCGCCCGCAACGAAGGAGGGTTTTTCGGACGTCATCTGAATCGCGGTCTGTCGCGTACCGCGATCCTGACCAAACGACTGACCGACGGTTCGGAAAGTCGCCTCGCCTTCGCGGCATACGGCGGTCCGTCACTTGCGGCGGGCTCCTTGCTATTTGAACCGCACCGGGATTGTCGGAGACCCCAACCCTTGAGAGGATGGGGTCATGACAAAGGGCGAAGAAGTATTCCGTGGAGACGCGGGAGAGAGCCGTTCGGCTGGTCTTCGATCACGAGTTGGAGCACGCGTCGCAGTGGGCGGCGATCGTGTCGATCGCAGGCAAGATCGGCTGTACGCCGGAGACGCTTCGGAGTTGGGTACGGAGGGCTGAACGCGATAGCGGGAAGCGGCCAGGGCTGAGGACGGACGAGCGTCAGCGGCTCAAGGACCTGGAGCGTGAGGTTCGGGAGCTGAAGCGGGCGAACGAGATCCTACGCAAGGCATCGGCGTATTTCGCACAGGCGGAGCTCGACCGCTGACCCCGCTGATGGTGGCGTTCATCGACGACCATAAGGCCGAGTACGGAGTCGAGCCGATCTGCCGGGTGCTGCCGATCGCTCCGTCGACCTACTACTGGCACAAGGCCAGAGAGGCCGACCCCTCGCTACGCTCGGCTCGGGCGCAGCGCGACGAGCTGCTACGTCCTCTGGTCCGCAGGGTCTGGGACCAGAACTTCCAGGTTTACGGTGCGGAGCAGGTCTGGACGCAGCTGAACCGGGAAGGCATCCGGGTCGCCCGCTGCACGGTGGCCCGTCTGATGACCGAACTGGGGCTGAGAGGGGTGGTGCGAGGCCGCAGCTTCAAGGTGACGACGCATGCGGCCGACGGCACCGAGCGCCCGCTGGACCTGGTGGACCGCGACTTCACGGCGTCGCGTCCCAACGAGCTGTGGGTGTCGGATCTGACATACGTACGGACCGGGCGCACGTTCGCCTACGTGGCGTTCATCATCGATGCGTTCGCTCGGCGGATCGTCGGCTGGCAGATCTCGAGCTCGTTGAGGAGCGACCTGGCCCTGGATGCCCTGGAGCAGGCGATCAGCGAGCGGCTGGGAGACGAGGGCGAGCGCCCAGTTCATCACTCGAACCGCGGCGTTCAATATCTGTCTATTCGCTACACTGAGCGGCTCGCGCTCGCCGGCATCGAGCCCTCGGTCGGGAGCCGCGGCGACTCCTACGACAACGCGCTGGCCGAGACGATCATCGGGCTCTACAAGACCGAGCTCGTCTACCACCACGGTCCGTGGTCCCGGCTCGAAGACATCGAGCTCGCCACCCTCGAGTGGGTCTGGTGGTTCAACAACCACCGCCTGCTCAAGCCGATCGGCCTTGTCCCACCGGCCGAGTTCGAGGAGGTCTACTACCGTGAACTGCACACTCCAGCAAAGCTGGAGACACTCAAATCAATCGGTCTCCGATGATCCCGGGGCGGTTCAATTTGGGGTTGCGCTGTTCGCTGTGGCGCTCCTTGGTCTCTGGCCCTTAGCCGCCATGGCCGTGCTCGGCATCAGCTTGTTAGCCAGCGTTCTTCTGTCTTCGGAGTTCTTCGCGTTCGTGCGGTTGCATCGATGGTCCATCGGATGGGTAAGACGCCAAGGGCCACGGGGCATGCTCCTGGTTCGGACCTCATGCTGGGGTGTCGGCGCAGCCATCAGCGGGATGCGTCACTTGAGATTCGTCGTGGGCCGCCAGTGGAACATCCTCTGCTCCATCCTTCATTTCTGGCGACCGGGCCGGATCTCCAAACTGTTCTACTTCGTGACGTCCCGCTGCAATGCGCGCTGTTCTTTCTGCTTCAACCTCGACAACGTCGTCAACTGGAAGCAGCGTCGACCCGACGAGCTCAGTTTGGAAGAGTTGAAGTTGGTCGCTCGCCGGCTCGGCCGACTCCCCTATCTGACCCTTTCCGGTGGAGAACCATTCATTCGGGAGGACCTACCCGACGTTATCCAGGCCTTTCACGAGCATGCCAGGACGCAGTGGGTGACGATCCCCAGCAACGCAGCTCTCACTGATCGAACCGTGCGTGCGACCCTGGAGATCCTCAATAAGCGCCCTGGTCTGTTCCTGACCATTCAGGTCAGCATCGACGGGTTGTTCGAAGTGCACGATCGGTCTCGCGTGTTGCCCGGTGGATTCGAAAAAATGAGTAAGACCCTCAAACGGCTGGCCGAAGTGCGACGCCGCTACCCCAATCTGAGACTGCAGATCGCGACTTGTTACGACGACTTCAATCGAGAGCAGATTGAGGAAATCGTCGATCACTGCCGCGAGAGCTTCGACTACGACCAGCAGATGTTCTACCTGATTCGGGATCAGCACGCGCTGATCACCGATGTCGAGCCAACTCTTCTGACGTCGTATTTCAGGCTGCTGTCGCAGCACGAAGAGTACGAATGGAAGGAGCAGAGGAGAACGCTCTGGAACCGTGCTGTTCGGGCGTTGCAGGGGCTGGTGTACCGCGACCTGGCCGAGATCAAAGCCAAGGGTACGTTTCTGAGGCCATGCACGGCCACACAGAAGTTCGCCACGTTGTGGGACGACGGGCAGATCACGCCGTGTGAGATCCTGGAGGATACTCGCCTGGGAAACATCAAGGACTTCGACTACGACTTCTATGCTCTGAAGCGGGAGCAGCACGTGGACGACCTTCATCGGCGCGACATCGTGGCCACGAAGTGCAATTGCGACTGGATGTGCGCGATCCCGATCAACATGCTCTACGATCCGAGTGTCTTCGGGCGCGTCATACTAGCGCTGATCCGGCCGGGATCCATAGTAACGAAGACGCCTGTAGAACCCGTTCAACGGACCTGGAGCGCTGTCTCCGTGCCTGTGCTCGCTACAGAATCTGTAGAAGCGGACAAGCCGCCGACAGTGGCGCTGGACGTGGACTGACTTGGACACGATGTGGATAGGCAGGACGGCTCGCGAGGTTCTAGGGAACATTCATCACGCCTCAGGTTGGTTGCTGGTCGCCGCAGCCATCGTTGCTCTCGCCATGCGGAAAGGGGAGCGCGTCCATCGCGCCTCCGGGAAGGTGTTCCTCGTTAGCGTTGTGTGCGCTGCCGCATTGGCGATGGTCATGGAGACGGCGCGTATGGCGGTTTGGGTGCTGCTTCGATGGTGTCCCGCTGACAGTTGAAGGTGGTAGCTCCGGAGAGTCTCCTTGTTAGCCTGCCTTTCTCATTTCGGCAACCGGTTCATGGTCGTCGAGGTGGGCCCTGAGCATCCAGAGCTGGTCGTAGCCGATGATCCTCCGGTAGCTCTTCTCGGTCTCCACGAACGAGGCCGCAGCCCAGCGCAAGGCCATCGCTCCGTTCTTCCAGTTGGTCACCCTGCGGGTCTTCTGTCTTACGCCCGAGTGGGTGCTGTCGATCAGGTTGGTCGAGCCCAGGCACTTCCTCAGCCGCGGCGGGAGGCCGAGCCGGTTGATCGTGAACATCTCGCTGAGGCCTTCGCGTAGGCTGGCCGAGGCCGAGGGGTGGTCGCGCTCGAGCCATCGGGCGAGCTGCTCGAGCTTCTGCTCGCCCTGCTTCGCGTCCAGCTTCATCGCCGCCCGGAACGCCGCCTTCACCTGAGGATGCTGATCCTTCGGCAGATGACCCAGCACGTTGCGGAGCTTGTGGTTGCGGCAGCGCTGGATGGGGTGACGTTGGCCGAACACCTTCTCGATCGCCTTCCTGAGCGCTTTCGAGCCATCGATCACGAACAGCCGCCGCCTGCCCGGGTCCAGGCCGCGCTCGACCAGATCCTCTAGGAGCGCGCTGGTCACCTCGGCGTTCTCACTCGCTCCTTCCCTCACGCCCAGCACGTGCTTCTTTCCGTCTGAGTCCACGCCTACCGCAGCAAGCACGTGGTGCGAGCCCATCTGGATCCCGTCCAGGTAGATCACCAGCAGGTCCCACGCATCCAGCCGGCGCTCCATCAGCTCCTTCAGCACGCGCTCCGAGGCCTCGACCGTCTCACGGCTCACCGCCGACTTGCTCACCCCGACCGTGTCGGCCATCTCACCGATCACACGGCCGTACTTGCGCGTGCTCACCCCCGCCATCAGGACCTCGAGCATCCGATCCGCCACAGCGCCCGGTCTCCGCATCGCTGCGTACGCCGGCACCTCGACCTCGCCACCCTCCCCGGCGCCCCGGCGCCTGAGCCGTGGCCGCTCCACACGCACCTTCCGGTCCGACAGGTAAACCACACCACCCTGCCGGCCATACCACACCGTGTCGTCTTCCGCTCGTGACCGACCTGCCTGCTTCACGCCTGCCACACCCTCGGCGCTCATCTCCAGCACCGCTTCGATCGTCGCTCGTCCCATCACCTGGATGACTTCGTCGATCATGACCTCCGTCTGCTCCACGAGCTCAAGCATCGGAAGCAGAAACTGCCCCTCCCGCTTCAGGAACTCCCTGATCGCGCGCTTGTCCGCCCGATCCCTTACCTCGTACGTTCTCTTCATCGTGGTGGCTCCGTGTTGGGGTTTTTGCCTACCCGAGCCTATCGGCCCGGGACCCCCGGAGCCACCACTTTTCTTTCTCCCCTATCAGGAACCTTCAACTACGGTTGGGACAGCTTCGGATCGACCGTCTCCCGCTCAATGACGAACCCGGTCTCGTTGTCGGAGTTGTCTTCCCACGTCAGCTCGATCGACGTGTCCGAAAGAGGCCTCGCCACCAGCCCCGAGGGCTCGGCGGGCGGATTCGGGTCATTGACCGACACCGTCGCCGTGCCCGACTGGTCGCCCTGCGTGGCGGTGATGGTGGCCTGGACCTCGCTGACCCCGCTGACCAAGCCCGACGAGCTCACGGTGGCTACGGCTGGAGCCGAGCTGCTCCATGAGACGGACGGCGTCACGGTCGCTCCGGCGTTGTTCACGACCGTGGCCGAGAGCTGAACCTGGCCACCGATGTTGATCTGGCCGCTGGTCGGCACGACGCTGACGGACGCGATGCCGGACGGGTCGGGGACCGGAAGGCGTGTCGTCGCCACCATAGGAGAACATCAGCGCCGCGGCCGAGATGAGGCCGAAGGCGCGCAGCATTCCAAAGGACGGTGTATGGGGGCTCACGACGCTCGGTGTGGAAGGGGCTTGGCAGAGGGGAAGTAGGAGGCAATTACCAAGCTACTTTCCCGCCGACCGAAGGGACAGGTTTCGGCTTCGGGGGGAGGGCCGCTACGCCGGCAAGGTCACTCGTGCCATCACATGGGCGGCCTCACGACCGGCCCCTCCGAGACCATGGCATGCGCGAGCCCATGTCTCGCCGGGGGGACGAGATCGTAGGACTCGTGCCCAGGTCGAGTGAAGAACCTATGGGCCAAAGTGACCAATTAGGCGCTCGCCGTCTGTCGGGAATCTTGGTAGGGATGTCGTGGGGGAACGTCCGCTGGCGGAATCGCGAGCCCGCCGGTTAGCTTTCCCAATCAATCCCGTCTGGTCGGCCTCGAACCGACCCCTGCCTCCACCCCGAGCGCCCCCCACGCCCATCTCCGAACGCCGTAGACACCCGCGCGGGGACCGTCAACTTCAACCACCTGACGACCTGCTCGGTGCGGCTCTTCGCGCTCATGGCGAGCCTCCTGGTAGAATTGCCGCGAACAGACTCCGGCGATCGCTGGGGTCTGGACTCAGAACGTCGGCGTCGGGGAACGGTAAATCCTGGCTGAAGGCGCTCGAGCTCGACGAGCTGCCCGAGGGGCGCGTGAAGCCCGTGACGTGCGCTCACCGGACGGTCTGCATGACGCGCTTCGAGGGCAAGTACGCGGCGCTCGACAACGCGTGCCCGCATCAAGGCGGGCCCCTGGGCGAAGGATCCATCGAGAACGGATGGCTGCGCTGTCCCTGGCACGGCTGGGACTTCCATCCCCTCACGGGGCGCTCGCCCGGCGGCTTCGACGACGGGGTGGAGACCTTCCCCGTCGACGTACGCGCGGACGGGATCTACGTCGCGTTTCCGGCTGAAGCGGGCCACCAGCGCACGGTCTCTGACGTCATGGCCGAGACGATGGTAGCCTGGGGCGTCAAGTGGGTGTTCGGAATGGTCGGCTACTCCAACCTCGGGCTCGCCGACGCGCCGAAGCGGCGCGAGGAGGAGGGCGGGCTCACCTACATCGGCATCCGCCACGAGGGGGCCGCGTCGTTCGCCGCCTCCGCGTACGGGAAGCTGACGGGGAGGCCGGCGGCGTGTTTTTCGATCGCCGGACCCGGGGCCACGAACCTGCTCACGGAGCTCTGGGACGCCAACGTGGACCGCTCGCCCGTGCTCGCCCTCACCGGACAGGTGGACACCCAGGTCCTGGGGCCGGGCGCGTTCCAGGAGGTGGACCTGGCGGCTGCGTACGGAAAAGTGGCGCAGTGGACCCAACCGGTGCTCCACTCTAGCCGCCACGCCGAGCTCGTGAACCTCGCGTGCAAGAGCGCGATCCTGAACCGGGGCGTGTCGCACCTCATCTTCCCGGACGAGGTCCAGCGCATCGAGGTCGACGACGCCAAGGCCGGGGGACCGCAGGGCCGTATCACGCCGCGAACGATCGCCCCTCCCGCCGAGAGCCTCGACCGCGCCGCCGATCTGCTGCAGGAGGCGGAGCGCCCCGTGATCATCGTAGGGCACGGCGCGCGCTTCAGCATGGACGCGGTTCTGGCGCTGGCTGGGGCGCTGGAGTGCCCGGTCATCACGACCTTCAAGGGCAAGGGTCAGGTCTCGGACCGCCACCCGCTCGGATGCGGCGTGCTCGGCCGCAGCGGGACGCCCATCGCCAGCTGGTTCATGAACGAGAGCGACCTGTTGATCGTTCTCGGCGCCAGCTTCAGCAACCACACGGGGATCACCTCCAAGATCCCTACGATCCAGGTGGACTTCGACGCGATGACCCTGGGCAAGTTCCACTCCGTGAGCGTCCCCGTCTGGGGCGAGATCGGCGTGACGCTGAGCCTACTGCAGGGACGCCTGGAAAAAGGCGCGGCCGCCCGCAGTCAGAGGGAGGAGATCGCGGAGCGGTGGGCCATCTGGCGCGAGGAGAAGGAGCGGCGGCTCGCGGACGACCGAGGCCGCGGCGTCAGTTCCTCGGCGGTCTTCGACGCGATGAACCGGGTCGTTCCCGAGGACGCGATCATGCCCGTGGACGTGGGCAACAACACCTACTCGTTCGGTCGCTACTTCGAGTGCACGCGGCAGTCGGTCCTCATGTCGGGGTATCTGGGCTCGATCGGCTTCGCCTTCCCCGCCGCGCTCGGTGCGTGGGCCGCGACACAGGAGGACGACCCCCGGTTCCGGGGGCGGAAGGTGGTGTCGGTCTCCGGGGACGGCGGCTTCGGACAGTACATGGCCGAGCTGACCACGGCAGTGAAATACGGGATGGACATCACCCACGTTCTGCTCAACAACTTCGAGCTCGGCAAGATCTCGAAGGAGCAGCGCGCCGGGAACTGGGACGTCTGGCAGACCTCGCTCTCCAATCCGAGCTTCGCGGCCTACGCGGACCTCTGCGGCGCCCTCGGTGTGCGGGTCGAGCGTCGAGAGGAGCTCGCTCGACCCACCGCCTGGTCGCGGCTCACGAGGTCCGGGGCTTCGCCCGCTCGACGCCGTTGAGGTAGTCGGTTCCGATCGGCAGATGGCGGCCGTGCTGCTCGAGCGAGAGTACGGGGATGAGCACCATGTCGGTGCGGGTCAGGAGGTCGCGGACCTCCGGAGCCGTCATGTGCGGTAGGTAGTTCCTGACCTGCTGCTGCGTCCACAAGGGGTTGGTCTGCGCCGCGGCCCCGGAGAACGTCGTCGCCATCACGAACGCGCCGAGGGCGGTGCACTCCAGTCTCGATCGCATCAGTTCTCTCCAGCAGGGAGGTGTCGTGGGGAGCGGAGCGTCGTGGCGCACCGGGACGCGAGGACGCGATCTTCGTTGCCAGCCGTGCCGCGCTTTTCGGAACTTCCCGAACGGCCCGACGTAGGCTGATCCCGGCGCGCTCTCCGACGGCGGGCGACACCGCTCGTTACCCGCACCGCCCGCGCGCCAACCACCGAAGGAGTGGGCATGGCCCTGTTCGGACTCGGCAAGCCGAACACAGAAAAGCTGCAGCAGCGCGGGGACGTGCGTCGCCTCTACGCGACCCTCCAGCACCGCCGGCCCGAGGTGCGGCAAGACGCCTTCGAGCGCCTGCTGGAGATGGCGATCGAGCCTCGCTTCCGGGCGCGGGCGGGCGCGTCGTTGAGCGCCCTCGGGGGGCGCGCCCACGACCTCGCGGTGGGTCGGCTGAGCGAGCGGCTCCGCGGAAGCCAGACCAACGCGGACGACCCCTCTCTCCCCACGGTCGCGGAGGCTCTCGTGGCGTTGGGGGCGTCGCACGTCGTGCGCGCCAATCACGAAGCGCTCGCCGAGGGGCAGGCCTCCGCGTCTTTGCGCGGGGACCTCGCGTCTCTGCTGACGCTCACGGCCGCGGCCGAAGGTGATCTCGACGCGCTCGCCAGTCTACTCGCGGACGCCCCGCCCGACGAAGAGCGGATCTCGCACGACTTCGTCTTCCCGCAGCTGGAAGATGCAGCCGCGCTCGACCTCTCGGGCGCGGCCGACGCCTTCGGACGACGCGCTGATGAGGAGGCTCTGCTGGACGTCGCCGGCCGGACAGCGAGCCGCACCGTCCGCACTCGGCTGTGGCTGGCGCTCGGCAGAACGGGCACGGAGAACGCGCTTCCGATGCTCCTCGCCGGGCTCGACGAGGGAGCGCCGGAGGCGGAGGAGGCCATCCGGAGCTTGGCGCCGCGCCTGAGCGTCGACTCCCTCATGCGCCTCGCCGACGACGGGCACACGTTCGCGCGCTCCCGCGCGATCGTGGAGCTGTGCGCGCGCACCTCCCATGAGGCCCTACCGGTCATCCTGGCCGCGACGGACGATGAGGACGACGAGGTCGCCGTGACTGCGATCCGCGCTTTGGGCGGACTAGGCGGCGGGGAGGCCATCGACTGCCTCGATTCGGTGATCCGTTCTGAATCGGAGGCGCGTTGGACGTCGGCGGCGATCGCGCTCGGAGCCATCACGGGGCCGAGCGCCGTCGAGGTCATGGTCTCGCTGCCCCCGGAGCGGCTCGCCTCCAGGAACGTGCTCGACGCGATCGGCCACGCCGGCGGCTGGCGCGAGCTCATCGACACCGTACAGCGCGAGCCGGGGCGGTTCAGCGCGGCCCAGATCCGGACCATCGTGGAGGTGCTGAGCGGCTATGCACCCGTCACCGACCTGGCGCGACTGCAGGAGCTCGAGGCCGCCGTCTCGCCGGACGCGCACTGACCGTTGCCACTTGACGACCCGCGGTCGGCCCGGCCGCGCTAGCCCCATGGGCGCCCACCGATGGCCGCTCGGACGCGTCACGGTCATGACCGTGACTTTGCTGGCAGCCGCGTGCGGCCCGGAGCAGGCGCGGGAAGAGCGCACCTACATCCTCGCGACCGGCCGGCGACTCCCCTACCTGTACGCCATCTCCCTGGACGCGGCTCTCGATCCCGCGAACGACAACACGGCGGGCGCCATCGTCAGCCGCAGCAAGGTGGCCCTCGAGCGACTGGATGGTCAGCTCCTCGGCGATCCGGCCAACGTCGCCGTAAGCGAGGACGGAGCCACAACCTACGTAGTGAATCATCACGGAGCCGTCGACAACGCCGAGTTCAGGCAGCACGGCGGCAGAGGCCAGATCGCCGTGTTGGATACCGACGCCGTTCTCGCTCCAGAGAACGACCGTACCGCGACCGCGCTGCGGCATCACTTCGACTCCGGCGGCTTCGGAGCAGTGGGTATCGTGCTGCTGCCGGACCTGCTCGTCGTCGCGCACGCCGAGAATCACCTGACCGAGGACGGCGGCAATCGCATCACGTTCCTCGATCGACGGACTGGGAGCCTGCGCGGCGTCATCGAGCTGGCGTTGGGCGACCCGGGCTTCGAGTGTCCCGCCTACCCGGTGCCCTTCGTTTCACCGCACGGGCCGCCGCCGGACCTCGCCGTGCTCTCCCCTCACCCGAGCTGGGGCTGCTTTCCGGACACCAACGGGCTGGCGCTTGGCCGCGGCAGCGACGGGAGGCGCTACTTGTTTGCGGCGAACGGCGGAACGGACGACGTGTCGGTGATCGATCTCGAGCGTGCGCTCAGCGGTGAGAGGCCCGCCGAGATCCACCGTATGCAGACCCAGACGGGGCCCTGGGGAATCGCGGCCACCCCAGACGGGCGCACCATCGTCGTGGCCAGCCGAGAGAGCCAGCAGGCGGCCTTCGAGGGCAACACCGTCTCGATCATCGATGTGGACAGCGCCTTCGCAGGTTCGAGGGGCGCAGAAGTAGCCCGTGTGCTTGTGGGCACCGACGATCCGCGCGAGCCGACGCGTCCGTTCATCCCTTCGGTCACCCCCGACGGGCGTGAGGTCGTCGTTCCGAACTTCCGCACCAACAGCGTCTCGATCGTCGATCTCGAGCGCGTGCTGGCGGGTCAGGCGGACGCCGAGGTCACGCGAATCTCACTGATCCGCACCGACGGTCTCCCCGCCCGACCGAAGGGATCGGCGGTCACGTCCGACGGCCGCTACGCGATCGTCAGCGCCGGACCCTCGACCGCGCCGTTCACCGAGGAGCTCGGGCACGTCTACGTGATCGATCTCGTCTCCCGCAGAGTCGTGGCCACCGTCACCGGGGTCGGCAACGACCCCTACGGTTTGGCCGTCGTCGAACGGTAGCGCGCGGCCCCAGTCCGCGAGACATCGACATCGATCAGAGGACCCGGAGTGGTGTAGATGCTCCGAGAGATAAGAACTACCGGAGACGCACGTGTGCGAAGCCTAATCGTCCTCACCGCCCTGTTCGGTCTCGGGCTCCCCGCCGCGAGCGGCTCCCGGTCCGACATCACCGTCTACCGTCACGGCTCCCGATGGGCCGTCATCGAGGACGATGGAGACATCTACATCGGAGGCTCTCGCGTGGGTGAGATCGAGGCCGACGGCGATATCTACATCTCGGGGTCCCGGGTCGGCGAGATCGAAGACGACGGCGACATCTACCGGAGCGGCTCCCGGTGGGGAGCGGCCAGCGGCTGCTGCAGCACGAACCATGACAGGCACAAAGTTCATGGCCGCGCTCCACTTCTTCGACAGCGGCTTCTTGGACTGAGGAGCGGACCCGCCGGCTGGTCCGGCCACGAGCCCGCGAGGATCCCAAAGACATGCCCGAGTTCAGATGCCGCTTGTGCGAGGAGCGCTTCAGCGTCTCCGAGGCCGCGCTCGAGAAGTACCCGGGCTGGGAGCCGAAGTACTGCCGCGAGCACTCACCTAAGAAGAAGAAGGCTCGGCGCTCAGTGGCCGACGGCCCAGGGCGAGAGACATCGGATGCAGCGCGCAGAAGCTCGAGATCGTCGAGCGAAGAAAATCTGACACGGGCGGAGGTCCTCGCCAAGTATACCGGCGGCCCTCGAACAGGCGTCTTCACGGACGGCAGCGCCCACCCCAACCCCGGACCCGGGGGTTGGGGATTCGTGTGGGTCCTGGACGGCGAGATCGTGCTGGAGGATCATGGCTCGTCGAGGGACACGACGAACAACCGCATGGAGCTGACGGCCCTGATAGAGGCCTACAAGGCGCTTCCGCAGGACGCCTGGGTGACCGTCTTCACCGACAGTCAGCTCTGTTCGAAGACGATCAACGAATGGGCACCGGGCTGGGAAAAGAAGGGCTGGAAGCGCAAGGGAGGGCCACTGAAGAATCTCGACCTCGTGAAGGCTCTTCTAGCGCTCTACCGCGAGCATCCGAACTGCCCCCTCGAGTGGCTCCGCGCCCACGCCGGTTCACGATGGAACGAGTACGCCGACTCGCTGGCGACGGCATGGAGGCGCTCGGAGCTGTAGGGGTCGATCCCCGTCATACAGCGGGAGCCCCCAGGTCACTCATCCTCGACCGACACGATTTCGTGAACGAGAGGGGAGGACCGCACCATGTTGAAGAGTCGGGCAAGTCGGCTGGTGACGATGGCGGCCGTTGTCACGTTCGTGGCCGCGTGTGATGGCACTACGGGGCCCGACCTCGAGACGGCACTCGATACGGAGGCCGCGCTCGCGGACTACGAGGCGCTCGCCGCGGTTCTGGGCTCGACCGAGCTGGCCAGCTTCCGAGCTCTGGGCGAGCGGACGCCGTTCGGCGGCTCGTCCGCCCCCACCGACGTCGCCGCCGGAATGGGCGCTGCGGACGCGGCCGGGGGCGGGAGGGCGTTCGTGTGGAGCTTGCTCCGCGGGATCCAAGAGGCCGCGAAGACCGCAGGACCGGCGGCTGCGCCGATCATCTCCGACACCCACCGCGGTGTGACATTCGTCTTTGATCCGGCCAGCGATGAGTACGCACCCGATCCGGATCGCACCGGCGCCCCGGAGACCGGCGTGCGCTTCATCACGTACGAGCTAGACGGAACCGGGACGCCGATCGTCGAGCAGGAAACCGGACACGCGGACCTGATCGACGAGGGAGACGGGAGCGCCGAGGACATCGTCTTACACCTCACGGTCGTTCAGGACGAGAGCTCGGTGCTCGACTACCGGACCACACTGGATGAAAACGGGAATCGGGGCGCCCTGACCGTCCGTGGCTTCTTGTACGGCGACGGCGTCAGGCTGGACTTCGACATCGCAGCCGTCGGGAAGGCAACCGGGCCCCGGACGACGCTCGACGTCGCCTTCGAGCGCCGCGTCGCAGCGCGTGACTTCAGCATCACCGGAAACGTCAGCGGCATCGAGGACGGTAGCGAGGGCGAAGGGGACATCGACCTCACGGTGCGCCATGGCACGCACTCCATCCGAGTCGATGTGAATGGAAGCGAAGGCATGCTGGAAGGGACCTTCTTCCTCCGATGGCGAAGTCTTCGCTACGGTGTCGGGCCCCGCGGACGCTCCGACGAACCTCGGAGCGGCCGGGAACCCGCTCACGTACGAGGAGGTGCTCGTGCTCCAACGGATCGTCGACGCCATCGAAGACGTGTTCGACTTCCTCGAGGATCTGCTCGACCCGATCGACGATCTCGTGACGCTCGGCCTGATACTCTAGATCCCTCGCACCCGCACCACCGAGGCAACCATGCGACGCTCGAAGCTCGGTCTCTTCACGCTGGCCGCTCTGACCTCTTTACTCCCGGCGGAATCGGCCGCGGCGCAGGAATCCACCACGAGGGGGTTCCTGATCGGGCTTCACGCGACCGGAGCGTCTCTGGTCGTCGAGGGCGACACCGAGGGGCGCACCAACGCGGGCGGTGGCGGCATCCTTCTCGGCTACGGACTCAACCGTCAGTTCACCATCTTCGCACAGGGCGACGGCGCGCAATTCGACGAGCAGAGCACAGGCGATGTCGCGGGAACGTGGACCCTCGGGCATTTCGACCTCGGCGTCCGCTTCAACTTCGCCAACTCGCTGCGGAGCTGGGTTCCGTTTGTGCAGGCGGCGCTCGGCTACCGTGCGGTGAGCGTCACGGACCCCTTGGTCGACGACGCCCCGGTGGACGAGGTCACGATTTCAGGCGCAGGGCTCTCACTCGGCGGAGGAGTCGACATCTACTTCAGCGAGACCTTCGGGCTGGATGTGCAGCTCTTGTGGACCGGCGGCACGTTCACCACCGTGACCGTCGACAACGTTTCGGTGAGCGGCCTGGACTTCGAAGCCACCTCGACGCGTTTCAACATCGGCATTTCGTGGTGGCCGTAGCGGGGCAGAAGCGCCTGCCCCGCGCCGCCGCTCAGCCGTTGGGCGGCTCCTCGGCACCACGTAACCGTTCCAACGTCGCCTGCTGTTCGGCGCTCAGCAGATTCTTGATTCGCACCAGCATTTCGAGGTGCGCCAGCTTGATCTCGTTTTCGGTGTCGAGGACGTTCTCGATCTGATCGAGGGATCGATCGAGCTCGACCCGCGGGCTCGACGTGATCTCCGTCAGCTGCTGAATCTCGTCGAGCAGCTCCCACTGTAGTCGGATGACGCGCTCCTGCAGCTCCGTGATCAACCGGCTGATCGCGTCCCGCTGCTCCTCCCTGAGGCCGATTGCGCGTCGGTGCTGCATGATGAGCTCGGGCGGAAAGAGCGTCGAAAACAGCGGATGCTCGGCGATCGGCTGCTCTTGTTGCGCGAGGGCGGGAGTCGATAGGGCCGCGGAGCAGGCTGCGAGGGCGATCAGAAGCCCGGTGAACGGTGCTTTCATGAATCCGTCCCTCCGGGATCGGGGGAGTTCGGGCGCTGGCCCGGATCAAGGCCTCGGATCGCTGTGCCGAGCGACGGCACGGAGCGGGTGAGGCTCGCGCCCGGAACCTCCAAGAGTCCAGACGTCGGCGACCGCCAAGCTCGGGGGAACGCTTCGGCCGAGTAGGCAGCTACCAGGCGCTCGAACTCCCGGTCGGCATCGGGGCGGTCTCCCACCAATATGACCGTTCCGATGGCCGCCGCGACGGCCGCCGCCCAACCAGCGATCCGCACGGCGCGACTGCGCCGCGTTCCCCCGTCCGCCTGCCCACCTCGCACGACCCCAAGCTCTGGCGGCACGCGCGCTTCGGCGGTGGCTCCATCGAACATCCCCCGGAAGTCCGGCGTGCGCGCCGAGGCCTCGGTCTCGGCCCTGAGTCGCCGAAACGCCTCCCTCAGAAGGTCGTCGTCATGTCCCGTCACGGGATCCTCCGCCTGCTTCCTCATCGGAGAGAACGGCTCTCAACTTCTTCTTGCCTCGGTCATAATGCAACCGCGCCGTGCCCAGAGACACTCCCATGACTTCGGCCGCCTCGCGGACAGTGAAGTCCTGGTAGAAGACCAGGTGAAGCACTTCACGCTGCTTGGCCGTCAGCGTGGCCATGGCGTCCAGCAGGGCTCTGCTGGTTTCGGAGCCCTCCACCGGATCGTGCGGCTGGGCCACGCCTGCACCATCAGATACCATTTCCTGCTGCAGTCTCTCCACCCGGGCCCGCTGGGATCGCGCCCGCCGCAGATGCTCTCGAGCGGTCTGCCGGATCACCCCGAAGAGCCACGTCTTGAACGCGGACCGACCTCCGAAGCGCGCACGTCGCGATACGACCTTCAGGTACGTCGTCTGCAAAACGTCCTCTGCGTCTGTTTCGTCCCATCGACAGCAGCTCAGGGCCCAGCCGAAGCTCTCGTCGTGCAGCTGCTCGAGCTGGATCTGCAGCTCTTCGGGCGTCAACTCGGACGAGATCATCCAACCCTTGTGGGTCCATGCTCAATGGTAGGTGACGCGGGCGCCCCCATCATATGACATGGGGGGAGGCGCAGGGCCCTAATGTGCTCCCTGCTTGTCCAGTACCTCGAACGCTCGTCGCGCGCGGTTTCCGGCCCCATCCACGACGGTGAGCGTGTGCGTCCCTCGGGGCACGTCCAGAGCCTGCTCGTGAAACGCCCGGGTGGTGCCCACGAATCGGTCGTCGAGGTGCCAGTGCAACGTAGCGTCGGGGTCGCGGTGGGCCACGGCAAACACCACGCGACCCTTCGTGCCCGTCAGCTCGATGGGGATGTACACACGCGTGCCGGCGCTCGGGTAGAGGAAGTCGATGGGCCCCGCGGCATCGGCCTCGGCAGCGGTGGCCACGCAGTCCGGCCGGTACGGAGGGAGCGGCCGGTAGCCCATCCGATGGCGGCGGTAGTAGTACTCCTGGCCAGCCGGAAGAACGAACCATGAGCGATGGGTCATGTCGGCGACGGACGCACAGCGACCGTGAAC
Organism: Longimicrobiales bacterium; assembly: GCA_965249195.1. GTDB lineage: Bacteria > Gemmatimonadota > Gemmatimonadetes > Longimicrobiales > Gaopeijiaceae > CBDFLM01. The sequence goes on along the minus strand of CBDFLM010000013.1, from coordinate 165,244 downwards.
ACGCCACTCACCGTCCCGGTCGAGGTGTACGAGCCGTTGGTGCGGGCTGGGGCGCTCGAAGTGGCTATCGAGCGGGGCCCATGTGAGCTCGGTCTCGCAGCCCGCAGCGGCCAGATACCCGTCGGTGCGGCAAACCTCCACCTGCTTCAACGCCGGATCCGGCCGAGGAAACCAGTCCGACGCGTCGAGTCGGCCGAAGACGTCGAACAGGATCGGGGCGGCGGCCGCGATTCCCGTGAGCTCGGGGCGGCCCTCTCCGTTGGCGTTCCCCACCCAGACACCGACCGTGTACCGCGCGGTGCTGCCGATCGCCCATGCGTCGCGATGCCCGAAGCTCGTTCCGGTCTTCCAGGCAACCCTGCGCGCGCCGTCGAACATTCTCCACTGAGCCTCGGTTCCCGGGCGCACGACCTCCACCAAAGCCTCGAGGGTTAGCCACGCCGCTCCCACGCTCAGATGGTGTCCCGCTGACAGTTGAAGGTGGTGGCTCCGGAGAGTCTCCTTGTTAGCCTGCCTTTCTCATTTCGGCAACCGGTTCATGGTCGTCGAGGTGGGCCCTGAGCATCCAGAGCTGGTCGTAGCCGATGATCCTCCGGTAGCTCTTCTCGGTCTCCACGAACGAGGCCGCAGCCCAGCGCAAGGCCATCGCTCCGTTCTTCCAGTTGGTCACCCTGCGGGTCTTCTGTCTTACGCCCGAGTGGGTGCTGTCGATCAGGTTGGTCGAGCCCAGGCACTTCCTCAGCCGCGGCGGGAGGCCGAGGGGTGGTCGCGCTCGAGCCATCGGGCGAGCTGCTCGAGCTTCTGCTCGCCCTGCTTCGCGTCCAGCTTCATCGCCGCCCGGAACGCCGCCTTCACCTGAGGATGCTGATCCTTCGGCAGATGACCCAGCACGTTGCGGAGCTTGTGGTTGCGGCAGCGCTGGATGGGGTGACGTTGGCCGAACACCTTCTCGATCGCCTTCCTGAGCGCTTTCGAGCCATCGATCACGAACAGCCGCCGCCTGCCCGGGTCCAGGCCGCGCTCGACCAGATCCTCTAGGAGCGCGCTGGTCACCTCGGCGTTCTCACTCGCTCCTTCCCTCACGCCCAGCACGTGCTTCTTTCCGTCTGAGTCCACGCCTACCGCAGCAAGCACGTGGTGCGAGCCCATCTGGATCCCGTCCAGGTAGATCACCAGGAGGTCCCACGCATCCAGCCGGCGCTCCATCAGCTCCTTCAGCACGCGCTCCGAGGCCTCGACCGTCTCACGGCTCACCGCCGACTTGCTCACCCCGACCGTGTCGGCCATCTCACCGATCACACGGCCGTACTTGCGCGTGCTCACCCCCGCCATCAGGACCTCGAGCATCCGATCCGCCACAGCGCCCGGTCTCCGCATCGCTGCGTACGCCGGCACCTCGACCTCGCCACCCTCCCCGGCGCCCCGGCGCCTGAGCCGTGGCCGCTCCACACGCACCTTCCGGTCCGACAGGTAAACCACACCACCCTGCCGGCCATACCACACCGTGTCGTCTTCCGCTCGTGACCGACCTGCCTGCTTCACGCCTGCCACACCCTCGGCGCTCATCTCCAGCACCGCTTCGATCGTCGCTCGTCCCATCACCTGGATGACTTCGTCGATCGCGACCTCCGTCTGCTCCACGAACTCAAGCATCGGAAGCAGAAACTGCCCCTCCCGCTTCAGGAACTCCCTGATCGCGCGCTTGTCCGCCCGATCCCTTACCTCGTACGTTCTCTTCATCGTGGTGGCTCCGTGTTGGGGTTTTTGCCTACCCGAGCCTATCGGCCCGGGACCCCCGGAGCCACCACTTTTCTTTCTCCCCTATCAGGAACCTTCAACTACGGTTGGGACAGCTTCGCCCACTGCCCGAAACATCGCAGTGGCCGGTCCGCCTGCTGCCGCTCTGGGACACGATGCTCATGACCCACAAGGACAAGAGTTGGGTCATCCGCGACGACGAGCAAAAGGCCGTCTGGCGAAAAGCCGCCTACGTCTGCGCGTGCGTCGTGGCCCGAGGTCGCATCGTGGCCACCTGGAGCCATAGCCTCTCCGAGAAGCGTGTGGAGGTATGCGTGCACCCCTTGGTGAGTGGCGTGCCCGGTTCAGGCCCGCGGTCGAGGCAGAAGCAGCAGCGCTGGCCGCCTACCACGGACGCGAGCGGGCACAGGTGAAGCTAGAAGACTAGGACGCGGCCAGGAGCTCGTCGACGACCTGGAGAGGGTCGGCCGTCGTGGGCAAACGAGGCTCCGCCGAGCAGTTCTGCGAGGGCGACATACTCGATCCCGTCGAGCACCTTTCCGCGGCCGCTCGATACGTGCTCGAACACCACGAGCGATGGGACGGCTCCGGCTACCCGCTCGGTCTCGAGAGTCCGGCCACCAGCGAAGGCGGACAGATCGTGGGGATCGCCGAGGCCTGGTCTGCGTTCCAGGAGGAGCGTCCCCACAGGAGCGCGATGAGCCGTCGCGACGCGTTCGACGCTCTGGCGGCCCACCGCGACCAATGGTTCCCCACCCGTCTGGTGGAAGCCCTCAGGAAGGTGGAGGACTTCTGAAGAGACCGTACGCCCAAGCGTCGGAGCGCGCATGCGGAGCACCCCACGTGCGGGTTCGGGGTATCCCCCTTGGACGAAGCGTTTGCACGACGCGGCGAGCGGCCCCATTTTTAATTGTTTGGATTCGTCGCACGTACACAACCAGCAGGAAGCCCGTCCTTGAACAGACTGAGCCCAGAGCGCGTCGAGCGCTGGAACGAGATCCTTCGCCCCTATTGGGGAGCTGACACACGAAAGAGCGTCACCCAGCTCCTGACCTCGGCCATACCCTTCGTGCTGCTCTGGTACACGATGTTTCGCAGCCTCGAAATCGGGTATTGGCTCACACTGCTCCTGGCCGTTCCGACGGCCGGGTTCATGATGCGCCTCTTCATGATCCAGCACGACTGTGGCCACGGCTCCTTCTTCAAGTCACGCAAGGCTAGGGACGTCGTGGGGTTCTGCATTGGCGTGCTCATGCTTACCCCCTACGCATACTGGCGCAAGGCGCACGCGGCCCACCACGCTCACTCCGGGGACCTCGACTTCCGAGGGTTCGGAGACATCGAGACGCTCACCGTTCAGGAGTATCTGTCGCTCAGCTGGTTCGAACGTCTCAAGTATCGCCTTTACCGCCATCCGCTCGTCCTCTTCGGGATCGGCCCAGCCTTCATATTCCTCGTGAAGCATCGCTTCCCCCACGACATCCCGAAGACCTGGCGCACGGCGTGGCACAGCGTTTGGTGGACGAACGGCCTGATCGCGGTCATCGTCGCCATCATGTGGATGACCATCGGGATCGACCGCTTCCTCTTGGTGCACACGCCCGTCTTCCTCGTCGCAGGCACCCTGGGCGTCTGGCTGTTCTACATCCAGCACCAGTACGAACAGACGTACTGGCGGTGGCACGGCAGTTGGGACTACTACGACTCCGCCCTCTTCGGGAGCTCCTACCTCGTGCTCCCGAAGCCGTTGCAGTGGATTACGGCCAATATCGGCATCCACCACGTGCACCACATGAGCAGCCGCATCCCCAACTACAAGCTCCAGGCGGTGCACGACGAGAACCCCGAGTTTCACGGCGTGCACAAAGTGACGATGGCGGACACTTGGCGGCTCATCAACCTCGCGCTGTGGGACGAGGAGCAGGGGCGGCTCATTCGGTTCAAGGACCTTCGGCGGCGGGCGAAGCGGCTGAAGAAGGCGGCCTGACTCCTTCCGTGCCGGGCGCGCACCGTTGTCGGTGCAACAAGCGCCGCTCAACGACGGTGCGATGGCGGCAGCATCCGAGTGAGAGGACGGGTTCCCCCCAGCGAAAATGAAGGCCCCGGTCGAAGCGTGTCTCGGCCGGGGCTCTTCGCTAGCGGCGTACGACCCGGTTCCTCAGCACGCCAACGCCCTCGATCTCGACCTCGATGACGTCGCCCTGACTCATGGCGCGCGTCGTCTGCGGAGTCCCTGTGAAGATCAGGTCCCCGGGATTGAGGCTGAAGTAGCGGCTTATGTAGCTGACCAGGGCCGAAACGTCGTAGATGAGGTCGCTGCTACGCTCTGACTGCCGAGTTTCACCGTTTACGCGGGTCTGGATGAGCAGGTCATCGGGATCGAGCCCCGTGGCGATGAAGGGGCCCGCGGGAGCGAAGGTGTCCGACGCTTTGGCGCGCAGCCACTGTAGGTCGCTGTCCTGCCAGTCTCGTTCCGAGACGTCGTTGCCGCCCGTCACACCGAAGACGCACTCCAGGGCCTGCGCCTCGGTAACGTCCGAGCAAGGGCGACCGATGACCAGAACGAGCTCGCCTTCGTAGTGGAGGTTGTGCGCATCCTGCGGCATAAGGATGTCGGCCTCGTGACCCACGAGCGACGATGGATACATCGCGAACAGCTGAGGCTCGGTCGGGCGGGCGCGGTCGCCCAGGTGACTCTCGAAGTTGCGACCCACGGCAATCACCTTGCTGGCCTCGGTGGGGGCCAGGAACGTGACGTCCGATAGCGCAACCCGCCGATCCGTAACGGTGTGCTCCGAGAAGATGTCGCCATCGATGAATGCCACCTGATCACCCGCGAGAAGTCCGGAAGAGACGCTTCCGTCGAACTCGAAGCGGAGGTATCGGGCCGACGCCTCGGTGTCCTGCGCCTGCAGCGTGCAAGCCGTGAGGGTAGCGGTGATCGCGATCGCATGAGCGCTCGAGAAGACGTGACAGGCAGTACGCATGAGCGTGAGCCTCCTTGGCCTGGGCGGCGCTTCCCCACAAGCGTCGACCGCGGGGTAGCCGAGAAAGTGCGGCATGGCCCTCGACGCCACAACACGTCGCAATTTCGAAGGCACCCGGTACGCGACTATCTTGCCGGCGCTCCCCTTGCCCATCCCTCACGGACACCTCCTTGAACGACACCGCCTTTCTGCTGGCCGCCATCAGGTTCGCGGCGGACCGCCACCGCGATCAGCGTCGGAAGGGGGAGGACGCCTCTCCCTACATCAACCATCCGCTGGAGGTCGCCCATCTCCTGGCTACGACCGGAGGAGTCGACGACGTGGAGGTTCTGGCGGCCGCCGTCCTCCACGACACCATCGAGGACACCGAAACCAGGCCCGAGGATCTCGAGCGGCGTTTCGGCGCGCGAGTACGGGCCATCGTGGAGGAAGTGACCGACGACAAGTCGCTTCCGAAGAACGTTCGCAAACGAAAGCAGATCGAGCACGCGCCTGTTCTTTCTACGGACGCCAAGCTCGTCAAGCTCGGTGACAAGATCAGCAATGTCCTTTCGGTCGTGAACGCCCCTCCTGTGGACTGGTCGGACGCCCGGCGGCGAGAGTATCTGGATTGGACCGTCAGGGTCGTGGAAGGCTGTCGCACGGCGAGTGCCACCCTGGCCGACGCGTACGACCACGTGCTGGCGGGCGCGCGCGACAAGATCGATCTCGATGCCCCGGGCATCGACTCTCTGAAATGAAGACCGAGGCGTAAGCTACTTCTCCAGGGCCACGGCCCCGAAGCCCCCCCCCGCGCGCAATTTCACTTCCTCAGTGCGAAAGGAGGTCGCGATGCACCGCCCGAGGCTGTCCGCTCCCAGCTCAGCCGCTGCGCTGGCTCTCACGCTCCTCGCGCCACTCTCCTCGGCGGCGTTCCCAACGGGCTCCCAAGCTCAGCCGAGTCCCGACCGCGATGCCGAGGAGGGTCTGCCCACCATCGGCGAAAAGACCGCCGGCATGGAACGGATGGATGGCTATTTCCCGCTCTACTGGGACGCAGAGCTGGGCAAGATCTGGATGGAGATCGCGATCTTCGGCACGGAGCTGCTCCATTCCAACGGCGTCGGCGCCGGACTCGGGTCGAACGACATCGGCATCGACCGGGGAGCGCTGGCTGGATCGCGCATCGTCGAGTTCGAGCGCGTCGGGCGCAAGATCCTCATGGTGCAACCCAACTACGGCTTCCGGGCGAGCTCGGACAATCCGTCCAGGACGCTTTCGCCCGGTCCGTGCTGTGGGCGTTCACGGCGGCGGCCGAGACGGGGGACACGCCGTTGGTCGACATGTCGGACTTCCTGCTCCGCGACGCAACAAACTTCGCGCAGCGGCTGGGTCCCGGGTCGTACCGCTTCGATGCAGGTCGCAGCTCGGTCTACCTCCCGATGACCATGAACTTCCCCGAGAACAGCGAGCTCGAGGTCGAGCTCACATTCGTGCGCCAGCCTGGCGAGGACGACCCTCGGACCAGGACGGGCGCGTTCGAGGGCGTCGCGGACGTCGCGGCGAGCGGCGCAGCGGCCAGTGTCAGGCTGCACCACTCCTTCGTGAAGCTGCCTGACGACGGCTACCAGCCGCGCACGTATGATCCACGCGCCGGGTATGGCTCCATCTCCTACGCCGACTACTCGGTGCCGCTCGGTGAGTCGATGACGCGCCGCTTCATCCGGCGGCACCGGCTTCAGAAGCGCGACCCGGCCGAGACCGTGGGCGATCCCGTGGAGCCCGTCGTGTACTACCTGGACCAGGGGGCCTGAGCCGATCCGGTCCGCGTTGTTGGACGGCGCGCGCTGGTGGAACCAGGCATTCGAGGCGGCAGGTTACCGGGACGCCTTCCAGGTCGTGCTGCGGCCGGACAGCATCAGCTCTCACGACATCCGCTACAACGTCATCAACTGGGTGCACCGTTCGACGCGCGGATGGAGCACCGGCGGGTCGGTCACCGACCCGCGGACCGGCGAGATCATCAAGGGCGTGGTCACCCTCGGCTCGCTGCGCATCCGGCAGGACTACATGCTCGCCGAGGGACTTCTCGCACCCTATCAGACCGGCGACGAGACGCCACCCGAGCTGGCCGAGTGGGCGCTGGCCCGCATCCGGCAGCTCTCCGCCCACGAGGTGGGACACACCCTCGGGCTCAGCCACAACTACTACGACAGCGAGCGGGGTTGCATCTCGGTGCTCGACTATCCCCATCCGCTCATCCAGCTGAACCCCGACGGCTCCTTCGACCACTCCGAGGTCTACGACGTGGGTATCGGCGCGTGGGACCGGGTCGCGATCGATTACGGGTATCGGGACTTCCCCGACGGCGCCGGCGAGCCCCGCGAGCTGCGGAGGATCCTGGACGATGCTTGGGAGCAGGACCTGCGCTTCCTGACGAACCAGGACATCGCGACCCACCCCCGCGCCGACCAATGGTCCAACGGCACCGACGCGGCCGCGGAGCTGAACCGGATGATGGACGTGCGCGCCGCCGCGCTGGCGCGCTTCGGCGAGCGCGCGATCCAAACCGGCCGGCCGATGGCCACGATGGAGGAAGTGCTCGTCCCCCTCTACCTGCATCATCGCTTCCAGGTTGACGCCGCCGCATCTGTGCTGGGCGGGGTCGACTACGTATACGCGCTGCGCGGGGACGGGCGAGAGCCGTTCCGGAGGCCGAGCGCCACGGAGCAGCACGCGGCCATCGACGCCCTCGTTGCGACCATCCGGCCGAGTGCTCTCGCGCTCCCTTCCGCGGTCGTGGAGACCCTGCCGCCGAGGCCATCCGGCTTCGCCTCGCACAGGGAGCTCTTCCCACGCTACACGGGTGGAATGTTCGACGTCGTGTCCCCGGCCGTGGTCGCCGCGGGGCTCACGGTCACTCAGGTGCTGGATGAGCAACGGGCGGCCCGCCTCGTCGAGCAGCACGCGCTCGATCCGTCCCTCCCGGGGCTCGAGACCGTGATCGACGCGCTCCTGGACGGATCGTTCGGGGCGGACGTAGACGGTCCCTACGAGGCCGAGATCCGCCGCGCGGTCGAGCGGGTCGTCCTCGACGGGATCCGCAAGCTCGCTGCGAGCGCCCCGATGCCACAGGTTCGCGCGGTGGCCCTCATGCGTTTGGAGCGGCAGGCAGAGAGCCTCGGCCGATTGGCGGTGTCAGCGGACGAGGCGGACCAGGCGCACTACGCGCTGCTCACCCACGAGATCAGCCGCTTCATGGACCACGACGGACCCGGCGAGGTTTCCGCTCCCGCTACACTCATCGCGCCGCCGGGCGCCCCGATCGGGGAGCCGGCCATGGACTTCCTCGGCCTGCTCGAGCCGTGGTGCTCGTGGGACGAGCGGACGTGGGGATGGTAGGCGACGGCCGACGCGGCCGCATCGCTGCTCCACTTCGCCCCCCCTGTTCGGCAACCGACCACCGGGCTCCCCGAGCCGCGAGCGGCCCGGCCGGAGCTAGTTCAAATCGAGCACGAAGCTCACCGTGGCGTCGTCGGAGGCGCGGTCGCTGCCGTCGTCGCTGCTCGCCTCGGCGGTCACGGTGTTGGTGTGCTCCGTGCCGGGTGGGCCCATCAGCATCTCCGTGAAGGCGCACATGTAGGAGCCGCCCTCTTGGGCGATCGCGCCACCCGTCCCGCACGTGCCCGTTCCGTTCAGATCCCCGAACATGTCATCGATCAACGAGTCCAGGGTCACGGCCTCGAGTCCGTGGTTCGTGACGACGACGGTGAAGGTCACGTCGCCCGTGACCTTCGCGCCGTTCGTGAAGGTGCATTTGGTAGTCTGGCCCCTTCTCACCTCGATCCCACTGACCACGAGCTCGCTGAGGTCGCCCGTGCTCTCGTCGTTCACCGTGCAGGACGCCGAGTCGAGCTGCCAGCCCGACGGAAGCGTCTCGGTCACACTGTAGTCGTCGCCCGGCTCCACTGGAATCAGCGCCGTCGAGACTCCGCTCTGGACCGCGTACTTGCTGGTGCCGTCCTCGGAGCCCGGCGACAGGGTGAAGCCGAACAGGGCCGTGATGTCCGGATCGACGAGCTTCGTGATTTGGATGAACCCCGCGCCGACTGACACCACGCAGTCGAACGGGTTGCTGTTGGGCTGTCCGGACGGGAAGGAGCAGCTGGTCACGAGGCTGACCATCTCCGCGCCACCGAAGCCCGGCGCGACGAGATCGATCAAGCACGTCGCTTCCGCGTCGAAGGGGTCGTCGTCACCTTCGCCCGGGAAGGCCTCGGGCGCCAGGGCTAAGGTGCAGTTCGAGTTTCCGATCTGATCCTGCGCGATCAGCGTGGTCTGGCTCGAGCAGCGGTCCAGTTTCGAGTCGCCGCACGAATAGATGTCGACCGCCCCGTCGCCGTTGACCTGGATGATCTCGCCGGTGTCGGGGTCGTTCTCGATCGATGCGCAGGCGGCGAAGTTGGCGTTCCCGTCCGCGTCGGTGTCCAGCAACGCGCAGATGTCTCCTGTCTGCCCCTTGCCCAACCAGGAGTCGATGTCGTCCCAGCTCCACTTCAGCCCCAGCAGGCCGGGTAGGTTGTCGGCCCGGCTCATGCAGTTGACGTCCACCTGGGCCGGCACGTCGTTGGGCCCATCCACGTCGCACGTGGGTGGGCTGAACAGGAACTCGCCCGGTTCAGGCGGATCGGGGTCCTGCAGGAAGGTCCGGTCGGGGTCGAAGTCCAGCTCGCCTCCGACCCAGGAGAGCGACGCCGGGTCCGCGGTCTTGGTCACGCTGATGTCCGGCTCCTGCGAGATGCAGTACACGTACACGCCCCACGCGCCTGCCGCCGCGAAGAAACAGCCGTTGGCCATCGCCACGTGGTTGACCGAGAACTGGTCCTCCAGCGCGCCGGGGGGCGGCAACTGCGAGGCGAAGTGGCCGATCACGTCGATGTCGGTGAAGTCGCCGCCGTTCGGACGGAGAATGCGGAAGCCGTACTCGCCGTTCGCCGTGACGACCCAGTTGCCGTCCGTCGACACGCTGTTGGTGTTGGTCAGCTGGCCCGGCTTGTTCGGCGCTGGGTTGGCGATCTGCTCGATGAACGCACCGGGCGAGTTGAGATCGAGGACCTTGAAGCCCGCCTCGGAGAGTCCGAGCAGCGCGATCGTCTCCTCCCAGATCTCGATCGTGGCCTTGTGGTAGTCGCTGCCGAAGTCGACGAGGGCCAGCTCCGTCGTACTCCCGACATCGCCCACGATCACGCGTCCGGTGGGGGCCGCGTTATCCGTCGTACCCGCGATCGCGATGATGCCCTGGCCGTAGGAATCGACGTCACGAATGTCGGCGAAGTCCAGCAGGTCGACGAAGTCGAAGGCCATGTCGAGCACCTGGATCGATCCGCCCGAGGCGCCCACCCCGACGTAGTAGTTGTCGCCGTGACGCGCGATGCCGGTGCCGGCGTAGGAGGGGAAGCCCGACCACGCTCGCCGCGATGTCGGCCGGGACGGGAGCCCCGGCGGCCGCGTGGGCGGCGAACGCGGGGGTGGTGACCACGCCGCCCCACACGCTCGGATCGGCCGCGCCCGTGATGAGCAGCTTGGCTCCGTCGACGCCGAGGGCATTGATGTCCATCGACGCGAAGTCGATCTGATTCCAGAGGTGCACAGGGGTGGTCGGATCGGTGATGTCCAACGCCTGCACGGCGCCGATCCACGGACCGCCCTCGTAGTTGTAAGCGATGTAGGCGGTGTTCCCGTCGATGACGATGTCGTTCGCCTGGACCGTGCTCCCGCCAACGACCGGCGCCGGGATGCGGGCCACCCGGATGAGATTGACCTTCACCGCGGCGTCGTCAGGGTCGTCGATCGCGAGCGGCGCGGCGCCGATGCCGAGCGCCGCGGTCGCGCCGCCGATGCCGAGCGCCGCGGTCGCGCCGCCTTCAGGGGTGATCGCGAGCGTATCGTTGCTGTACTCGATGGGCGCCGGGCTCGACGTGCCGATGCCCTTGATGGCCACGTTTTCCTCGACGGGAAACGGTTCGGCGACAGGGTCGCTGCAGCCGACGATCGCCAAGAAAAGTACGCCGATGCAACTCAGGGTCCTCATCATCGAAGCTCTCATTTCTGTGACGCCCACTTGAAGGTATCCAGGGATCGGAGTCCGAGACTGCTGCTACCGCACCCTCCGGCAACCTGCATGCCAGGCCCGAGAACGCGCAACGTCAGGTATCCACAGTGGGCTTCGCTGTGTCCGACTCCGGCCTGAGATTCGAGTCATGTTGCGAAACTAAACGTCAGAGGTTTCAGATCGTAACGCCGCCCAGCCGGGCGACCGTGCGAGCGCTAATCGAGGCGTGATCATTCGCCGACGCGGCCGCCTCTATCAAAGATATGACGAGCGCCCGCGGATCAATAGGACTTTCTTCCCCCGGCGCTCCCGTGACTCGCGCCCACACCTGGGGGCGCCCGACATCCATCAAGGCGTACTATTGCAGTCTACGTGCCACAGGTCCAGAAAACCTGAAAGCCGTTATCGCACCACGTTTTCCGACTAGGTAGGGCCCTGGGTCCACGCTACTCTGGTCACGAAAGGAAACGCGCCGTGTTACGATCACGCAACATGTGCGGCGACCGACGACCCGGTGCCCGTGGGCGGCGAGGTGACGCTCGAGTTCACAATCGGCTACGAAGGAACCACGGCGGCGACCGACATCGAGTTTACGGACGACCTCGACGCCGTGCTCTCGGGATTGGCCGCCATCGGTCTTCCCGCCGCGGACGTATGCGGGAGCGGATCGGAGCTCAGCGGCACCGGTGTCATTTCGCTGACCGGTGGCTCCCTCGACCCGGGCGCGACGTGCACGTTGAGCGTCACGCTCGCGGTGCCCGACGACGCACCGGAGGGAGTCTTTACGAACACGACGAGCGAGATCTCCACCATGGTCGGGTATGACGAGCTGCTCGGTGATCCGGCTTCCGGCGACCTCGAGACGTTCGTGATCGAGGAACCGGTCATCGGAGTGCCGGAAGAGCCCATCGAGCTGTGGCCTCCGAACCACGAGTACCACGAGATCAGCCTGGAAGACGTCATTACCGACGTCGACGACAACGAGGATGATCTGTCGGTGGATGACGTGACGATCACGTCCGTCACGAGCGACGAGGAGGAGAACGGGGAGGGCGACGGAAACACAACCGACGACATCGTGATCGCCGAGGGCTGCCAATCGGTCCAACTGCGTGCTGAGCGAAGTGGAGGCGGCAACGGGCGCGTGTACACGATCCACGTCGAGGCCACCGACACCGAAGGCAACACCGGAACGGCGTCGTTCGAGGTACACGTGCCGCACGACCAATCCGGCGACCCCGCCATCGACGACGGCCCGGCCTACTCCGTCGAGGGCGGGTGCGGAGGCTGATGCGAAGCTAGCGCAGCCGCCAGGGCTGAATCAGAAGGCCCCCGGCTCCCGCCGGGGGCCTTCTTCAGCGGGGCTCGTGGTGCCAGCCAACTAGGCCCGGCATCTTGGCCCCCGACTCGCTGGCCGGCATACGAACCATCCACCATCCGCGGGCGCCCATGCGCGGGACCCCCTTCCCACCTCCATTTCTGGCCCGCCCCTCGCGATGCCAACGGGGATCGTGATGCGGCTGTCGCTCTACATCGTCTTCACGATCTCGGGCGCGGCGGGCCTCGTCTACGAGATGATCTGGGCGCGCTACCTGTCCCTGTTCCTCGGGCACAGCGCCTACGCACAGATCCTCGTCATTACGATCTTCCTGGGTGGGATGGCTCTGGGCGCGCTGGCCGCCGGGTGGCGCACGGAGCGTCTGCGTGATCCCCTCAAGTGGTACGCAGTCGCCGAGCTCCTCGCAGGTTGCATCGGGGTCGCCTTCCACGACGTTTTCGTCGCGACGACTGACTTCGCATACGCGACGCTCTTCCCGGTGCTCGCGGGAAGCGCAGCGCTCACACCGGTCAAGTTCGCGATCGCCGCTGCGCTCATCCTCCCCCAGTCGGTACTGCTGGGAACGACCTTCCCGCTCATGGCGGCCGGGCTCATGCGCCGCGACGTCTCCAACCCGGGCCGCACCTTCGCCGTGCTCTACTTCGCCAACAGCTTCGGGGCCGCGGCCGGCGTTCTCATTGCGGGCTTCTACCTGGTGGCCGCTGTCGGGCTGCCGGGGACGCTACTCACGGCGGCGGCACTCAACGTTCTCGTCGCGGTGGCCACGCTCGCCATCGCCGACAGGCGACCGGGCGCGGAGCGACTCACGCTGGACCCCTCGGACCGGAGACCGCTCGCCGAGGGCGGCGCATTCTCTTCCAGCCTGCCGCGCCTTCGGATGCTCATGCTCGGGGTCGCGTTCGGCACGGCGGTCGCGTCTTTCGGCTACGAGATCGGGTGGTTGAGGATGCTCGCGCTCGTGCTGGGCTCCGCGACCCATTCCTTCGAGCTGATGCTGTCGGCGTTCATCGCCGGGCTTGCCGCCGGAGCGCTGTGGGTACGCGGGCGGGCGGACCGGTGGCAGGATCCGGCACGCGTCCTGGCGCAGCTACAGATCCTCATGGGTCTCGCCGCGCTGTCCACGCTCCCGCTCTACGCCGAGTCGTTCGCATGGATCGCCAAGCTCATGGACGTCTTCACCCAGACTGACGTCGGCTACGCGGGCTTCAACCTCGCGCGTTACGCGATCTGTCTGGCCATCATGTTCCCCGCCTCGTTCTTCGCCGGAACGACGCTTCCGCTCATCACTCGCACTCTCCTCGTGGCCGGGGACGGCGAGCGCTCCATCGGAAGGGTCTACGGAGTGAACACGCTCGGGTCCATCCTCGGCGTCTCGGCAGCCGGAGCCGTCCTGCTCCCCGCGCTCGGCCTCAAAGGGCTCATCGTCGCCGGCGCAACGCTCGACATGGGCTTGGGCCTCCTCATCCTCTTGGCGCTTCCTTCTCCGGCACGCCAGGCCCGTAAGCCCGCATGGGCCCCGTTCGCGGTCGTAGTCGCTGCCTCGACGGTCGCCATCGTGAGCGAGGGGTACGATCCTCGCCTCCTCGCCAGCGGTGTCTTCCGACGGGGGGACACGCGCAACCTTCCGGCATGGGAGCACGTCTTCTACGCGGACGGCCGCACTGCGTCGGTGGCCGTGGAGCGCGTCGTATCGAGCGACCTCCTGACCATCCGGACCAACGGCAAGCCGGACGCCTCCATCCCGGCGGTCTGGCGTGAGCCGTGCCGTCCCGACACGCGCCAGGGACTCCTCGCCGGGGACATGGCCACCCAGGCGCTTCTGCCGCTCATCACGCTGGCGCACCAGCCGGAAGCGCGCACGGCGGCGGTCATCGACCAGGGGTCCGGGCTGACCTCCCACATCCTCCTCGGTGGCCCCCGCATCGAAGAGCTGGTGACGATCGAGATCGAGCCGGAGATGATCGCCGGATCTCGCGAGCTGGGCCGTGTCAACAGACGCGTCTTCGACGATCCCCGCTCGACCCTCGTCATCGACGACGCCAAGACGTACCTCGCCTCCGCAGATCGCCGCTTCGACCTCATCCTGTCGGAGCCGTCCAACCCCTGGGTAAGCGGCGTTTCGAGCCTCTTCACCGTGGAGTTCTACGAGCGCGTGCGCGAGCACATCGGCCCCGGCGGCGTCTTCGGACAGTGGCTCCATCTGTACGAGATGAACGACGGGCTGGTTCTCACGGTTCTCGCTGCGCTCCATCAGACCTTCGGCGCGTACGAGATCTTCCAAACCCAGGAAGCGGACCTGCTGATCGTAGCGACGCCGGGGAACGACCTACCGGCTCCCGACTGGTCGATCACGGAGGCACCACCCCTGGCAGAGGACCTCTGTCATGCGCCGCCCCTGAGCGCCCCCGTGCTGGAGTCCACCCGGCTCACGCACCGTGCCGCCCTCGCGCCATTGCTCGACAACTGGGAGGCCGTCAACTCCGATTTCTATCCCCTCCTGGATCTCGGGGCCGAACGAGCTCGATACCTACGCACCAGCGCCGAGGGGATCATCAGCCTCCGCATGACCGGATTCGATTTCACGGCTGCGCTCTTCGGCCGACGAGCGACGCGAATGGAGCCGGATACGCCACTGCCGCTGGCGCTACCGAGAGTCCGTGCTCTCGCTGGGTACCAGTCGGACGGAGGCACCGACGACGCCGAGCACCGCGCGGCGCGCCTGCGCACCATACTCTCCGCCGACGAGCCACCCGCGAGCTGGCGACTCTGGATGCAGGACTTCGCGGAGGTGGAGCGGGACCGTCATCTCGGAACAGCCGGATACGTCGACGACGAGCTTTTCGAACGGGTATTGGCTTTCGTCGACCGCCACGACGCCCCTGAGAACGTCCGCGACGTGGTGGTGTTCCGCTACAGCCTCAACGCCTGGGACTTCGAGACGGCTGCGGCGGTCACGCGTAGGCTGGCGACGGGACGCGCCGACGTCCAGGGACTCATCGAGACCGACCTGCTCCTCAGCGGAGGGGTCACGGCTCTCCTGATGGGGGGCGACGAGATCGCCGCGAGAGCTCTCCACACGGTTCTCAGTCCCAGGCGCACCGGCAACTCGGGCGACCTGCGCAGGCGGCTCCTGGACGCCTATCTCCAGCCTGGAGCAAACCCTGCCGCGCGTGGGCCCTGAGCCCTGACACCGTGCCTTGCTGGGGTGTACAGCGCTGCCGGAAGATCAGCGGGGTCGGGGAAAGTGACGAGCCGCGGTCCGGGCCGATGGTGGACCCGACCCGGGAAACGTCGCACGCAAGGAGAGGCCGTCGAAGTCCTGGAAGCCGACGAGGAAGACGTGCCAGGTGGTGGCCTCGGGGTCGGTCACCTCGCATTCCTCTGCGTTCAGCGGCTGCGTGGACCTGCATGACACCTCGAAGATGGTGTTGAACGAGAAGACTTCGCCGGGCGTGGCGAAGAGGTCCACCTCTCCTGTGCCCCCCGACGCTTCGATGCGCAGCGTCCCCGTGGACGCAGGCACGACGAGCGTGAAGTGGCTGAGGTCGAAGCGCTCGCCCCCTATGCCTGAGAGCTCCTCACCCTCTTCGAGG
The DNA here is from genome assembly GCA_965249195.1 of Longimicrobiales bacterium. Taxonomy (GTDB): domain Bacteria; phylum Gemmatimonadota; class Gemmatimonadetes; order Longimicrobiales; family Gaopeijiaceae; genus CBDFLM01. The sequence continues at coordinate 149,476 of CBDFLM010000013.1, read as the reverse complement.
GGCGTCGACGGAAGAACGCGGGCGTCGACGCTCACGTCGGCGAAGGCAGCGAACCCGTACACGAGGAGGTGCCACGTCCCCGCCTCGGGTGCAGTGATCGCGCAGAACTCCATGTTGTCGAGCTGGACGAAGGGGCCCGTGGCCGAGAAGCAGTCTCCCCCCGCGGCCGGGGGCGGCCCAGCACGCTGCACGGCCAGGTCCGCATCTCCGGTGCCGCCGCGGAGGCGTACGAGAAGGTAGCTGGACTCGGCGACGTCCGGCACGTCGAAGGTGAATCGGCGCTCGCTTTGGTCACCCCCTGCGAGACCTGGCGCCATTCCTTCGACGAGCGCGGCGGAGCCGATCGCGACGACGAGGAAGACGGGCGTGCCGGTGTTGTTGGAAACAACCGAGATGGCCGTCGACCCGTTCCCCACTGCGGTGACCAGCCCGGTCTGATCGACGAACACGACGTTGACGTCCCCGCTGAGGAAGCCGATCAACGGATCGGTCATGGGGTCGCCGTTCTGGTCATAGACCGTGAAGGCGAGCTGCGCGGTCTCGCCCAGCTGAGTCAGGGTGATCGAATCGTCGGCGACCTCGATCCTGGCCGCGAACAGGCTCTCCGGTCCGGTCCCGTCGCCGCAGCTCCACAACGCCGGGGCGAGAGTTGCGGCCAAGAGTCCGAGACGCCTCCGACACGGTCGCGTCATGAAGAGTACTCCTCCATGGCGGCCCGCCATGTGCGCGAACCAATCGATGACCATACCACAGGGGCGCTTCGCGCAGAAGACCCGTTCCGCCAGGCTCAACTCCCTAGTCGACCCGGACGATGTTCGCGGCGGGCGGGCGGGGAACCCCTTGCGCTCGACGGCCTCGCGGCTCCACCTAGATCGTGTAGACCCACACGGCGCGCGCACCCGGAGCGCACCACAGTCTCGTAGGCGCCCCGACCGACCCCGACGGCACTGCGGGACCGGAAAATCCGGACCCGACGCACCCGACGAGCTGCCATGGACATGCTGAAATCCTTCGACCCTGCGACGGGCGAGCTCGTCGGGGAGGTTCCCACTACCCCGGTAACCCGAGTGCCCGAGACGGTGTCGCGGGCCCGGGCCGTCCAACCGGCCTGGGAGGCGCTCGGATCACGGGCACGAGCGCAGCTCCTGGCAGGAACCGCTCGGCGCTTCGACGACCTCGTCACGACCCACGCCGAGCTCATGACCAAGGAGATGGGCAAGCCGCGCAGGGAGAGCGTCTCCGAGGCACGCTCTCTCGGTCAGGGCATGGTCGAGCACCTCGAAGAGATGGTGGACGCACTGCAACCCGAGGTCGTCGAGGACACCCTCGCACGCTCCACCGTCCATCACGACCCGTTGGGGGTCTGTGCGGCCATCACGCCATGGAACTTCCCCATGTCGATGCCGAGCTGGATGGTGCTACCGGCCCTGGTGGCCGGAAACACCGTGGTTTTGAAACCCTCGGAGGAAACACCTCTCTCGGGGCAGGCCTATGCCGACGTACTGAACGAGGTCCTGCCCGACGATGTGCTCCTCGTCCTGCATGGTGCGGACGAGCAGGGTGCGGCGCTGGTACGCGCGGACGTGGACATGATCGCCTTCACCGGCTCCCGTGAGGTGGGCAAGCGAATCCTGCGCGAGGCCAGTGGGGCGCTCAAGCGCGTCGTGCTGGAGATGGGCGGCAAGGACCCGATGATCGTTCTGGAGGACGCCGACCCGGAGCGCGCCGCAGAGTTCGCCGCCTGGAACTCGTTCCGTAACGCCGGCCAGGTTTGTGTTTCGACCGAGCGCATATTCGTCCACCGGAGCGTCGCGAACGAGTTCGAGAGGGCGTTGGTGGACCTCACTCGAGCCATGAGCGTCGGCAATGGTCTCGACGACGCCGACGTGGGACCCGTGGTGAACGGCCGTCAGCGCGACCACGTGCTCGCGCAACTCGACGACGCCATGGCCCGGGGCGCGCGTGTTCTCACGGGCGGCGCGGGCCACCACGATAACTTCGTCATGCCCACGGTCCTCGCCGACGTCACCGACGAGATGGACGTAGCGCGAGACGAGACATTCGGGCCGGTCGCATGCGTCACGCGGGTCGGCTCGGCCGAGGAAGCCGTCAGCCGGGCGAACGCCACTCGGTTCGGTCTGGGCGCCGTGGTGTTCGGCGGTGATGAGGAGAAGACTGCCGCAGTGGCGAGGCGGCTGACAGCGGGGATGATCGGCATCAACCGGTCAGCGGGGGGCGCCGTCGGCACGCCATGGGTCGGGGCACGCGAAAGCGGCTTCGGCTTCCACAAGTCCAAGGACGGACACCGGCAGTTCACGCAGACGAGGGTAGTCACAAGGCCACTTTGAGCGCCAACGACAGCCGGTGCGTCGGCGCGGCAATCCCCAGGCGCGGGTGCGAAAAGCGATGACGAACCCGGTTCCGAGCGACCTCTTGGCGCGGATTCTCGACCTCGTCGAGGAGGAAACCGGACAAGTCCTCGGTGAGCCAGCGACCGAGAAGCTCACCCGTCTGCTCCCCGATCTCGCCGGCCAGAAGCGTCCGGGCGAATTGGGCGAGCGGTTTTCGCCACGTGAGGTGGCGGTCCTGCTGACGGACCTACGCGGGTTCACTTCGATCTCGGAGACCTTTCCGGCGACCACCGTGCTGGAGGTGTTGAACATTTATCTCACCCGAATGACCGAGGTCGTCGCGGAACACGGCGGAACCGTTGACAAATTCATGGGCGATTCGGTCATGGCGCTGTTCGGTGCCCCCACGTCACAGGGGAACGACGCGGAGTGTGCGGTGATCTGCGCGGTCGACATGCAGATCGCGATGGTAGAGCTGAACGAGCACCACCTGAGACTCGGCTTGCCGGACCTCTTCATGGGCATCGGCGTCAACACCGGCCTGGTCATGGCGGGCCGGCTGGGCTCGGAGATTCACTCCGAATACACCGTGATCGGTGACGACGTGAACACAGCCTCGCGTATCGGCGTTCAGCCTGCGGGGTCAGATACTGATTAGCGAAAGCACCTACGAACGCTGCCACGACCTCGTGAGTGTAGGCGAGGCGAGCGAGATCTTCGTGAAGGGGAAGGAAGCGAAGATCATCGTTCGCGAGGTGCTCGGCATCCCTTCGCTCGGGAAGGAGATCCCGCGACATGAGATCCGTAGGAGCCTCAGAGTGAGGGCGACCATGCCCTTCACTTACCAGTTGATCGTGGACAAGATCGTGAGGCCCGAGGTGCGGGGGGTACCATCGTCGACATAAGCTATCACGGCGTTCTGGCCGAGGTCGAAGAACGGCTCGAGCCACCCAGCGAGATCAAGCTGAAGATCGACCTTTCCCTCGTGGATAGGACGGTGGCGGACATCTACGCCAGGATATGCAGGACGCGAGCCGAGAACGGGCGGTTTCAGATCAGCATCGAATTCACCTCGGTCAGCGTCCAGAGCAGCCTCAGCATCCGAAAGTTCGTTCAGCTGCTGATCCAGGGCACCGGGAGCGTGTAGCCCTCGCTCAGCCCATGGCCCGCACCGCTCTGGGCGCCAGCCACAACGTGCTCATTGCGCGCCGGAGCAAGAACGCGCCGGCCGCAGCCGTGGCTCCGAAGACATCGAGGCCCTCACTCAGCACCGGAAACACGATCGCGATCACGGTGACCTCCATGGCCGTAGCCAGGGTGATGGGGCGCGTCTGGTGCGCGGTCACGAGGATCCCGCGCAGCAGTGCAAGAACCGCCGAGAGAAAGGGAATCGGAGCTAGCAGGAGCGTGGGGAGAAGGGCGTAGCCGGCGAGTTCGGGCGAAAGCCCCGAGATCGATTCGAACCACACTCTCGCGAGCGGTGTCACGGCGATCAGCCCGAGAAGAGCCGAGGCGGCCACTCCGAGCGCCGTCGCGAACGTGCGCAGCTCCCCAAGGTGCTCGTAGCGATCACCGAGGAGCGTGATCGCGACCTCCTGGAAAGCGAGGCTCGTCGCTCGAAAGAGAAAGCCGAGGGCGTTGACAACCGGGAAGGCCGCCAGTGAGATCACCGGCAAAGGGGCTCGGCCCATGAAGAACGTCAGAAGGGGATGAACGGCGAATCCCAGAATGGAGGTGAGGGCCAGCGGAGCGTAGAAGCCGATGATCCGACCCAGCGTGAGCTGCAAGCGATCGGAGGACGCACGCTTGCCCAGCACCCTTTCGACCGATCTCCGCGCCATCCAACGGCTCGCGATCGCCTCCCCGATGACACCTGCGGAGAGGGCAGCGGCCGCCACGTAGTTGCCCGGCAGCGAGGAGGCCCGGTACAGCGCGAGCGCGGTACCGGTCATGAAGAGGACCCTGAGCACGGTCCCGACGGCCACGAGCCGAGTGCGACCCTCGCGAATGAGCAGGCCCTGATAGAAGCGTCGATAGCCGACTGCCGCTGGCCAGGGAAGGAGAATCCAGAGGCCACCGTACGTGAGGGACGCCACCCGCTCCGGCACGGCGATGACCTCGAGCGCCAGAAAGCGGAAGACCGGCGGGAGAAGCACGAACAGGAGAACGCCGGTTACGAGCGCCCCCAGGCCGTAGGCGAAGAGGCGGAGTCGGCGGAAAGCCGGTCCGTCCTTCGCGAGGGCCGTCGTGGCTGCCATCAGCATGACCACGGGCGCTTCGACGACGAATGCGAAGGCCAACGTCACGCCGAACGCGGCGGCCCTCGTTCTGACTCTCCCGACTTCACTGGAAGCTGGGACGCTCGGCCGGGGCTATGAAGGGTCGCTCAACCGTTGCTACGACGCGGCGCTGGATACTCAGCGCCCCCACCCCGAAGGGGACGGCCTAAGGCGTCCCGGGAAGCCGCTGAGGCCTCGCACCAGCGTTTCCTCGACCTCCGCCGCGATCCGTTTGGGAACTTCGCCGCTGAGCCTCGACCATGCGGTCCAGGAACGCCCGCTCGTTTTGGGTCAGCACACGCACGCTGGTCACCCGGAGCTTCCTCAGGATCTTCTCGACTTCCTCGCGGTTCAGCTCGTGGAGCCGGCTGAGCTCCATCGATTCCCATCGTTCCTTCGACTCGAGATCCATGACGTACTGGGACTTGTCCTGGGAGTTCGGTGCCTCGAGCCGTCTCTTTCGTTGTGCCCGCCTCGCCCGGCGGTACAGCACTGCAACCACCAAGAGCGCGACCACGTTCACGCCCAGCATCACCAGAAGTAGAGTCGTCATGGATCCTGTCATCCCCGTCATCGCACGTGCCCTCCTCACTTCGTACTGGTGCCGCCGCCGCTTTCATCGCGTCGGGGCATCCACGCGCTCCGATCTCGACGCCACGCCGACCACGCTCGGGCGCCACGAGCGCTCCCGCCATCCTTAGACGCCCGATACCCCCACCAGAGTTCCCCCGGGCGGCGGCGCCCCGGTCAGCCGAGGGCGTTACGTACACGGCGAATGGCCTCGCGGTGAGCGAAGGGGTGCGGCCCGAGCGGCGACCCGTCCTCGAGGTCGGATTTCATTCCTGGTTTCGGGGCGAGGGGGGGGTCCGGTATCATTGCCCACCCCAACCTCCTTCTCAGGCGCCGGCGGGGATTTCGTGTCAACCGAGGCCGTCTTCATCCTTCTGTTCGTGGTGGCGACGACTGTCGCCATCGCCTCACGCCGGCTCGACATCCCCTACACGGTGGCCCTGGTGCTGGCCGGCCTGGGGCTGGGAGCGCTCGATCTGCTCGAGCCACCCCAGCTCACGCAGGAGCTCCTGTTCATGGTGTTCCTGCCGGGTCTGCTCTTCGAAGCCTGCATATCATCTGGAGTTCTCCGACTTTCGGCGTCAGCTCGTGCCCATCGCGTCGCTCGCCGTACCGGGGGTGATCGCCGCCGTCGCGCTCACCGCAGCGATCTTGACCCCGGTCGTGGGCGCACTCGGCCTCGCAGACGGTTTCACGTGGGGACACGGCTTGATCTTCGGTGCGCTCATCGCCGCGACCGATCCTATCGCCGTCGTTGCGCTCTTCAAGAGTACGGGGGCCCCACGCGACCTCGGGGTCATGGTCGAGGGCGAGAGCCTGCTGAACGACGGCACCGCCATCGTCTTTTTCTCGCTCATCCTCGCGATCGTCGCAGGCGAGGCCATGACCGCGAGCGACGTAATCGTCGACTTCGCCGTGACCGTAGGCGGCGGAGTGTGCCTGGGCGTGGTGATCGGGATGGCCGTTTCCGAGGTGATGAAGCGGATCGACGATCCCATGATCGAGATCACGCTCACCACGATCGCCGCCTACGGGTCGTTCGTCGGTGCCGAGCACTTCCACCTCTCTGGAGTGATCGCGACGGTGTCGGCCGGAATGCTCTGCGGCAACTACACGGCCCGCGAGGGGATGAGCCCGTCCACGCGGATGGCCGTCGAGAGCTTCTGGGAATACCTGGCCTTCGCACTCAACTCCATCGTCTTCCTGCTCATCGGTTTCGAGGTGGAGATCGCGTCGCTGCTACAGGCGTGGCGCCCGATCGTGTCCGCCTACTTGGCTGTGCTGGCGGCGCGCGTCCTCGTGGTCGCCGTGGTCAGCGGGGGGATGCACGCCGCGCGACGACCGATCCCGTGGTCGTGGCCTACCGTCCTTGCCTGGGGTGGGCTCAGGGGCGGAATAAGCATGGTCCTGGCGCTTTCGCTGACCGCCGCCGCGGTGGGTGGAGTTGAGAACCGGAACTTGCTCGTCACCATGACGATGGGAGTCGTGACGCTCGTGATTCTGGTCCACGGTCTCACCATGCCGGCTCTGCTGAGAGGCCTTGGCCTGACACGCGCGCGTCGCGAGCGCGAGGAGTTCGAGCTCACGCGGGGGCGACTTCACGTGGCCAATCGAGCCCTTGCCGCGATCCAGCGAATGGTCGACGAGCGTTTCACCGACAGGCACCTCCTCCAGGATCTCGAACGCGAATACCAGAGGCGCATCGAAGCCGAGCAGCGCCGACTCGAGAGGCTTCATCTCGAACACGCCGACCTGCGGAACGAGGAGCTCGTGAGAGCTCGCCGCCGGCTCCTCTTCATCGAGCGGCGTCAGGCGTACGACGCTTATCGCGGTGGCCTCATGTCGGAGGAAATCCTCCACCGGATCCTGGCGGACATCGACGCTCGACTGATGAGGGTGGAGAAATGCCCCCGCCAGCGCAGGAGACGGCGGAAGGGGGAAAGGGCAGGCCGGAAGACCTGGGCGGGGGAGGGGCCGATGTCGGCGGTCTCTGACGAGAGCGGCGAAGACCTCGAGACGCTGCAGACGCTCATGGCGGAGCTCGAGGAAGCCGATGCGCTCGGGCCGGCCGAGCCGGATGAGCTCGGCTTCGGGGCGTGACAGCGACGTCGCTCGCGGTGCTGCACCACGAGATAGTGCGGTGCCGCAAGTGTCCCCGGCTGGTCGCATGGCGTGAAGAGGTCGCTCGAACGAAGCGCGCCGCGTATGCAAGCGACACGTATTGGGGCCGGCCGGTTCCGGCCTTCGGCGACCCCCGGGCGCGTTTGCTGATCGTTGGGTTGGCGCCCGCGGCACACGGCGCGAACCGCACTGGACGCATGTTCACCGGTGATCGTTCCGGGGACTGGCTCTATCGCGCGCTCCACCGCGCGGGTTTCGCGAACTTACCGCATGCCACCCACCGCGAGGACGGGCTCGCGCTCACCGACGTGCTCGTGACGGCCACGGTACGGTGTGCTCCGCCGGCCAACAGGCCACGCCCGGACGAGCGTCTGCGCTGCCGCGACTTTCTGGAGCGCGAGCTGGATCTCGTGTCGGGCCAGCTCGAAGCGATCGTCGCCCTCGGCGGGTACGCGTGGTCCCACGTCCTGAGGATACTGGGCGACCGCGGGTTCGTCCTACCGCGTCCACGTCCGCGCTTCGGTCACGGCGTCGAAGTGGAGCTGGCTCGTGGGCCGATCGTGATCGCGTCCTACCATCCCAGCCAGCAGAACACCTTCACCGGGAAGCTCACCGAGGAGATGTTCGACCTCGTCTGGGCTCGCGCGCGGGAGCTCCTCTCCGGGACGAGCAAGAGCCCTGATGATCGGCTCGATCCGATCAGCGGGCCAGCCCCGCCATCACGACCTCAATGAGCCCGTTAATGTACCCCAGCCCGTACCGCGTGGTCGCATCCGTTCCACTCACGTAGCGCATCGAAGCGACATCGATGGCCCTCAAGGACCGCAGGATATCGACGGCGTGCCGGGTACTGTTGAGCATGACCGCAGGCAGGCGGTCGGCCGCTAGTCCAGACGTCGTGTTCCCCCGTGACGTCAGCCAGCGCGGTCTCAGGCGTTGCACGGCGTCGTAGGCCGACATCGCCTCACTGCCGACCGTGGTGACCTCTTCGGCGGTGATGAGATTGGGGTCTCTTCGGACCCCGGACCCGCCCGAGGTCGCGCAAGCCGTAACGAAGACGGCCATGAGCAATGGGCCCATAGAACGCGAAGGGAGCATCGGAGCCTCCAGGGCTTTGTGCGTCTTTCCTCCTTAGCAGGTTCGCTGAGCGACCTGTTAAGGCTAGCACGCCGCCCCTGTTTCAGCGACCGAGGCGGTTCTTCGCGCGATCTTCCGCGCAGGGCTTCGCGCCTCAAGCATGCCCGCCAGGTCCAGGACCGGACCTGCGATGCCGTCGGACGTGCCGCTCGACGCCGGGATAAGCGACTGCCAAAGTAGCGGTGCGGGCGACGTAGTAGACGAGAAACGCCGCCCACGTGCCGGAGGCACCCCAGGCCCCCGTCAATCCCACATCGGCGACCACGTAGATCGCAACCGCAGCGATGGAAGCGTTTCGCATGGCGCTGGACCGGGTCGCGCCCACGAACACTCCGTCGAGCTGCCAAGCCGGCACGCCGAGCAACGGAATCAGCGCACAGTAGGGCAGATAGGCGAGAGCTACGTCCCGGCCTCGGGATCGGCGATCCACGCGTCGAGCATCCAGGGTCCGGCAACGAGCGCGGACAGAAAGAAGACGAATGCGACCGCGAACGCCAGTTCGCTGGTCACCCGGATCGCCGACCGCAGCTCTGGCACCGACTGTCGGCCCACCGCACGGCCCACGGCCCACTCCGCGGTGAAAGCGAACGCGTCCAACACGAAGGCCCAGACGGTTACCAATTGCATGAGGACGTGCGTGCCCGCGAGCGTGGCGGCGCCGTGGCGGGCCGCGGTGTTGATGAACCACGCGAATCCCAGCAGAAGAGCCCAGCTGCGCACCATGAGATCCCAATTCAGGGCGAGGAGACGCCGCATCGCGCCCAGGTCCAGAATCGATGCGAGCTCCAGGACGCCTGCCCGGAGACCGCCACGAGCGCGGATCAGGAGGACCACGAGCACCCCACCCGCCGCCGCGGCCGACCAGTCCGCGACCGCTCCTGCCGCGGCCACGGCGCCCACGCCGAATCCCATTCCCATCACGAGCCATAGGTCCAGGACCACGTTGACCAGGCTTCCCAAGGCATGCATGGCCAGCACCGATCCGGTGCGCCCCATGCCGATGAGCCACCCCGTCAGGGCGTACACCGTGAAGGTCCCCGGGGCGCCGAGAACGCGCACCCCGAAGTAGAGATCACCCGTGCGCTCTACCATCGAGCCACCTTGCAGCGCCACGAAGGCCACCCGGGAAAGCTCTCCCCGCAGCACGACGACACAGATCCCCAACGTCGCGGCCAGGCCGACTGCTCGCACGAGCACTCGCTGGAGCCGGGCTTCGTCCTCGGCACCCATGGCTTGCGCAGCCAGCCCGGTGGACCCCATGCGCAGGAAGTAGAAGCTCATGGCCACGATGTTGAAGACAGTGACGCCGAGGGCGACGCCTCCGAGATCTTCCTTGCCTCCCATTGCGCCGATGGCCGCCGTGTCCACCACGCCCGCGATGGGAACGGAGGCGTTGGCGAAGATCATCGGTAGAGCGGTCCGCAGCGCCCCGAGGTGCCTCCATCGCCCGCGCAGCCCCGCTTCGACGGCGTCCACGCTCACGCCCGCCCGGCGGCGGCGCTGAGGGCGCGATCATGATAAGATCGTGAGTGGGCATCGATCGACGTGAGTAGGAGGCACACCATGCTGAGGAGAATGGGTGCGGTCTTGGCCGGCGTCGTCGTCGTGGGGGCGGTCGTCATGCTCGTGCAGGGGGCGGGGTCTCGGCTGTACCCCCTGCCGGACGGACTCGATCCCACCGATCCGGCCAGCCGCGACGCCTTCGCCGCATACCTGAAAGGAATGCCGACCGTGAGCTGGGCTCTCGCCTTCGGGTCGGAGCCGCTGGGGGCGTTCCTGGGCGCCCTGACGGCAGCCCGGATCGGCCATGACCACCGCCCCGAGCTCGCCGCCATCGTCGTTGTCATGGCGCTCGCCGGAAGCGCTTTCAACTGGGTGAGCTTCGTACATCCGACGTGGTTCGTCGCCGGACAGCTGGTAGCCTATCCGCTCGTGCTGCTCGCTGCGGTCCGGCTTCTGGGTGGGACACCGGACCCGAGCGATGCGGGCGATCGGGATCGGTCCTCGAGTGTCTGACGTGCGCGCTACGCACTCGCCTGGCGCGACGGCCCTGCTGACCTCCATGACCCTGTTTGCCGGAGGGTGTCTCTTGGACGAGCCACAGGTACGACAGCCCCGGCTCTCCGCGACGTTCGACGTCGTCGAGCACCGACTCGATCCAGGAGTCGGGGAAGCGTTCGCTGCGGTGCTCACGCTGACCAACACCGGCCAGGCACCCCTCGGGGCCGCCTGGACCTTCTATTTCAACTTCCAGCGCACGATCGTGCCGGAAAGCGTTCCACCGCAGTTCAGCATGCGGCGCATCAACGGGGACTTCCAGAGCCTCGAGCCCACCGACCTCTTCGCCGGCCTGTCTCCCGGGGAGAGCACCCGTATCTCTTTCGAGGGTCTCGGTCAGGTTCCGAAGCTCTCCGATGCGCCGGCGGGAGCCTATCTGGTCTTGGATGGCGCCGATGCCGACCCGCTGCCGACCGAGGTGGCCGTCGGATCATTGGCGCCGGCTGCGGGAGGGCACCCACCGGGAAGACCCGCCGACATCCCTCTCGTCCCCACACCGGCCTCGAGGTACCAGGAGAACACGAGGGTCTCCCTCCTTCCGGCAGAAGGAGTGGGTCTCGTCGTACCGACACCGCTCTATATATATCTTGAAGTGACCCCCGAAGTTGATCCAAAAATCATGGGACTTCCGAGATATTTTTGGGAGCGAGGTTCTCTTCGCTGGGTGAATGAATATCCATAAACTCCTCGGGAGTCAGAAAGCCCAAGGAGCTATGGGGACGAACTTCGTTGTAGTCAGCTCTCCATTGCTCGATCGAACGTTTCGCGTCGTGGATCGAGAGGAACCAGTGCAGGTTCAAGCACTCGCCCCGGAGTGTTCCGTTGAAGCTCTCGATGAAGCCGTTCTGGACGGGCTTGCCCGGTTGAATAAAATCGAGCTTCACGCCTCGAGCGTAGGCCCATGAATCGAACGCACGGCTGCGGAACTCGGAGCCGTTGTCCGTGATGATCACTTCGGGCAACCCTCTGGACTCTTTGAGGCACTCCATCACCTCGATGACCCCGGCGGCCGGAATCGAATGCGCGATGTGAATCGCCAGGCACTCGCGACTGAATTCGTCCATGATCGTCAGGCACCGAAATTGGCGGCCGTTGCTCAGCGTGTCAGAGACGAAGTCCATGCTCCACCGCTCGTTCGGGCCGCTCAACGCCTCTCGGATCGGTCGAGGGGCCTGGCTCCTACGTTTCCTTCCCTTCGAACGCACCGCGAGCCCTTCCTCCCTGTAGAGTCGTTGAACTCGTTTCCTGTTCACCAGCCGGCCTTCTCGTCGAAGCATCACGTGGATCATCCGGTAGCCCCAGCGTGGCCGCTCCTGCGCCAACTCTACGATGCGAGCTCGTAGAAGCTCCTGGGGATCGCGAGTGCTGCGATATCGCATCGTAGAGCGTGGAAAACCCGTGTACCGGATCGCTCTGCGTTCTGAAACCTCTCGCACGGCTTGCACCTGCTCGACGACCTGGCGCCGTTCCCGGGCCGTCACGATCCGTTTCCCAACAAGTCCTTCAGGATCTGAAGATTCAAGGCCTGGTCGGCCACGATCCGCTTCAGCCGTCGGTTCTCCTCCTCGACCTGCTTGAGGCGTCGCGCCTCGTTCACGTCCATACCACCGTACTTCGTGCGCCACCGATAGTACGTCGTCTCCGCGATCCCGTGCCTGCGACACATCTCACGGATCGTCGCTCCAGCTTCCACTTCTTGCAGAATCCCGATGATTTGCTCTTCCCGAAACCGCCTCTTTTGCATGACTCCTCCTGCTCAAGGAGTCCCACAATAACTGGATCAGGTTCCGGGGGTCACTTCACCGCCTCCACCGGTAGTACGTCTGCTCGGTGATGCCGAGCTCCCGGCTGATCAGCTTCACGGATTTGCCGCCGGCCAGACTGACCTCTGCCTCCCGCACTGCAGTGATGATCTGCTCCGGAGTGTGTCGCTTCCTTCCCATCCTGACCTCCTCGCTGAAAAGCTTCAGACCAGGTCGATCCTAACATTGCACCTGGTCTCGTTTCAGGGCGTCAGGTCAGTCGCAAGAGGAGGAGAACATCGAAGGAGACGACGACGACTTAGAGGCCCGTCACCTCCCCCCGATGTGTGACATTTTCAACCGGCGTTGACAGTCATGGAAGGATTCGCGTAACGGTACAAGGGCCAGCTCAGAGTTTTCAGGAGGGGACTGGTCAAATGATGCGGGGGGGCACGAGAGAGCCGCAACCCTCGTCACAGATCCGCATGAGCCGGCCTGAACGAGCCAGGCGGGAGAGGGCCTGACCACTGCGGCCCTTTTGGCCGAGGTGAAGCAGGGTTGCCGGGCAGATCGGCGTGGCCTCGGCGTGTTCCATGATGCGCTGGGGCAGGCTCTTCATGGCTTCTCTCTCCGCGTCAGGAATTGATCAACCAACATAGCGCCGTCCTCCTCGGAGCAATCGGCGCGGCCCGCTGGACAGTGCCCGATGCGTGCCGTTGTGCTCGGCGGTCGACGGGGCGCTACGACCGCGACTCAGGTCTAGCATTCAAGACCTGCCACCCCGTGTGGACGGCTCCAGATCGGCCGTGCCCGTGCCGACCTTCCGGTCGATCTCCCCTCCCTTGGCGAGGTCTGCTCCCGATGCCGAGGGGGGCGTCTGCCATGCCGCTGGCGGCGGTGTCCAACAGCTCGCGTACCGTACTGGCTATCTCTAGCCGCTACAAGCAATTGGGAGATTTCCCAATGGTTGACTTTCTTGCAAACGGCTCTTCACTGTTCCGGGCATGGAGACGCGGAAGCAGCAGTTCAAGTCGGCGGTGAGCGATGCGATCGTTCACCTCCAGGGAAGCGAAGAGGCGCTCGCGCCATTCGGCTGGACGGGAGAAAAGGCCGGGTGGATCGCGTTCGTCTGCCTCCACAGCGGCGCGTTCACCCGCGTCCAGTGCGCGCGATTCCTCGATGCACACCCGGAACAGGTGCGGCGCGTCGTCCACGCGCTGATCGCGCAGGGCCTGGCCGCCGAGGACACCGTGCCCGGCATCCGGGGGATCGGCCGCGTGTGCCGCATCTTCTCCCGGCGGATCTACCGGGCCATCGGAGCCGAGCACATCCGCCACCGCCGCGACGCCTCGCCCGCCGTACTCATGCGGCGCCTGTTCTCGCTCGACTACGTGATCGAGCATCCCGGCTTGCCTTGGCTGGCCACCGAATCCGAGAAAGTCGCCGCGTTCGAGGCCCTCGGCATCGACCGGGGGCTGCTGCCCGTCCGGGTTTACCGGGGTGCCGCCGGTGCGACTCGGCGCTACTTCCCGGTAAAGCTGCCCGTCGCGCTGGACGCCGAGAGCGCCGTCTTCGTCTACGCCGATCCCGGCCACGCGACCGCGACCGCGCTTCACTCCTGGGGTGCGGCGCACCGCGGGCTCTGGCACGCGCTTGGGAGACGAGGCCGATCCGTCGAGGTTGTCGCGGTCGGTCGCACCTCGAGAGAGCTTGAGCGGGCACGGCGAGTCATGCGCCACTGGGCCGAGCCCTCCGGTCCAGCCGAACTCGACCCCCAGGTTCGCAAGGAGCTCGCCCGGATCGAGGAGGCCATTCTCGCGGGCGCGGTCCCGATCCTGGAGGAGTACGGCGGTCTCCAGGCCGCCATGAAGCGCAGCGTGGCGCTAGAGAAACAGGCCCGACGGCAGGCCGCCCGCGCCTCAATCCGCCGCGGCAGCACATGGCGGACCGCGCGCCTCGCCGGGGCTCGCTACCGATGAGCGGCGCGCGACTTACGGCCGCCACTGGAGTGCGCAAACGACGCGGGGGTACGATTCACACTTCGGCGCCCCGGCGATTCACACGGAGCTTCCCGCCTATCCGCTGGCGCGGCAGCGTCTTGCGCTTCCGCGGACAGGCCGGCCAGCGCTGTACGGGCGGCACCGTCCGAGGCGGTAGCGACCCCCCAGTCCGAGGGCCTGGTGCGGGTTCGGACGCAGGTGTGTTTGCGCACCCCTGCCCCTGTCCCTTGGGGTCGCTCCCGATCCATCAATCCCTACGCGGGAAGGCGGTTTGAGCGCCGCTGCGAGGCGGCGGATCACCCGTTCGCCGACCGGCCGGCCGTCTGGCAGCCGGGCATCACCGAGCAAGGCCGGGGTACCCCCGATGGCTCGGGGCACAGCCCAAGCCGCCAAGTCCGGGACGCGCCCGTCCCAGGTGACCGATGGCCTTCCCGCACGGGATTGCTGGACCGGAGCGACCTCCCGACCCAGGGTGGATGGGCGTGTACATCCAACCCTCCCCGATGCCGTACCAGGCATCGAAAGAGGGGGGTCGCTCCGGTCACGGCCGCAAGCTCCGGAGCGGCACCGCCGATCCGGTGGCCGGGGTGCAACCGCAAAGCAGCCAGCGACGTGCACATGCACCTCGATGTCGATGTGCGCGCGCGGTACGCCACCGACCCCCGGCGATCGGCGGTCAAGTTCCGCCCCCCGAATCGCTCTCGGTCGCCGCTGCGGAAAACGACCTCCAATCGTGGCTCCGAACTCGCGAGTCGCGAAGCATCCGGCTCGGCGGGTCAAGGACTGGGACCGGCCTTCGGGTCTTCGCCCTCGTGGGCCGAACAGGCAGCCCAACGTCCATGAGCCCGCCGACGCCACTGGTCAAGAAGCCGTTCGCACCCCAAGTTTCCGATGCGCAGATCGTGCAGTCCATCATCGAGAGAGGAATCGAATGATGGCACGCACGAAACGAAGCCAGCGGAGCTACGCCGCTGGCGAATGGGGCCGGAACCGGGTACGGGTCTTTCCCGATCCCAAGACCGGCTTGTTCCAGATCGAGTGGCGCGCGAACGGGCGCAGACTGAGCAGGTCGCTCAAGCACCGGGACTGGGCACGGGCGAAGAAGCAGGCGGACGAGTTCGCCGCGGGCTTCGCCGGGCCGGAGCTGCATGGCAAGGCCGAAGCCGAGCCCGAGCCGCTCACCCTGGAGACGCTTTTTGACATCTACGGTGAGGAGGTGACGCCCACCAAGTGTGAACAGGCTCGGCGGCACGACAGGGCCGCGACGAGGATGTTCCTCGGGTGCTTCGGACGGAACCGCGACCCGGCGACGTTGTCCAAGCGGGACTGGGACCGGTTCATCCGGGCGCGGCGGGCAGGCAGGGTCGGCGCGAGCGGAAGCCCGGTGTCCGACCGGACGATCGAATACGACCTGAAGTTCTTGATCGCGGTCCTCAACTGGGCGGCGAAGTCGAGGGACGAGCATGGCCGCCTGTTGCTTGACTCGAACCCGCTGAAGGGCCTCAAGGCGCCCAAGGAGAAGAACCCGGTCCGGGTCGTCCTTGCCGAGGAGGAGTACCAGGTGCTTCTCAAGGTGTCCTGCCAGATCGACTGGCGGTTTCGTGTCGCGCTGGTGGTCGCGCACGAGACGGGTCACCGCATCGGTGCCATCCGCCAGCTCCGGTGGTCGGACATCGACATGGAAGGCGGAGTGGTGCGGTGGCGCGCGGAGGACGAGAAGTCGGGCTACGAACACCGGACGCCGGTAACCGCCGAGGCGATCGCCGCCCTGGAAGAGGCGCGAAAGAGGAACCCCGGGATCGGAGACACGCCGTTGCTGCCCGCGGCCAGGAATCCCTCGGCGTGCGTGGGCTCCGCGCTGGCGTGCGTTTGGTGGAAGAGAGCCGAGAACCTTGCGGGACTCGACCCGAAGCCCGGCAGAGGCTGGCATTCCCTGAGGCGGAAGTTCGCCGCCGACCTCATGAACCAGCCACTCAAGGCGCTCTGCGAGTTGGGTGGCTGGAAGACGGCCCAAACCGTGCTCCAGTGCTACCAGCGGCCGGACGAGGGACAGCTCAGGAAGGCGCTCGAGAGACGCCGGAGAATTCGCGGCTGATCCAATCGGCGGGAATCCAGCCAGTCAATCTCGTAACTAGAATATTCGCAACAGGATACGGATCTACGAGCATCCGCCTCGCTGGCGGCGTAGACGGGGTCTCCCTTGCGCCCCCGCACGCCAGCGACGGACCCGAGGGCCGCGAGGCGCCCACGGCGTGTCTCCGCGAGATAGCGAGCACCTCGCTCGAGAAAATGCACCGCACCCTCGACGTTCACGGCAAAAGTCGGGCCGGTCCCCGCCAGTCGCTCCTGCATGTTCGCTGCCGGGAGCTTGATTCCAGCGCAGTATATGAGCAGATCCAAGCCCCCCAACCTCGACACTAGATTCCCGAAAGCCACCCCGATGGCCATGCTATCGGAGACGTCACAACGGCAGCCAATCACTTGAGGCTCGGCGCCACCGCTCTGGAAACCACTCAGGACCCGGTCCAATTGTTGCTCCGAACGGCCTACGAGTCCCACCCGCCATCGCCGTCCCACGTACTCGTGCGCGAGAGCCAGCCCGATCCCGTCGGTAGCCCCGACGACCACGATCTTCCTCAAGAATCTTGCTGCGACGCGACGAGGGTCAGGGCGCGAGCGTGCTCCTCGGCGGACCCGCAAGTCTGCGGGGAGGTCCGGGCCGAATGTAGGGCCGTGGTCGTCACGTCGCGGCCCAGACGATACACGCCCCAACCACGAGTGAGAGGTAGCTGACCCGATCTCTCAGGGCAAAAAGGAGTGGATCTTCGAGAACGGCTCCTCGCGCGGCCAGGAGCCAAACCCTGCCCAGCCAGTACAAGATCAGCGGAAGCCCCAACCATAACACGTCTGGGCGCGAGTAGAGCCGAAGGACCTCTTCCCCTGTGATGTAGAGGCAATACACGAGCGCCGCGGCTACCGAGGAGGCGGCTCCGTAGGCCAAGAGCACGGGCGCGTCGCTTGCCAGCCATCCGCGGCCCGGAAGGCGCGGTTCATCGCGCTCGGTGACTCCTTGCGTCTCGACCATGCGCTTCAGAAGCGCCAGAGATGCGAAGAGGAACACGGAGAACGCCAGGAACCAGGGTGAGAGTGACACCGACACCGCGGCCGCCCCGGCGACGACCCTCAGGGTATACAGCCCGGCCAGCACGACGACGTCCAGCATCACGATGCGTTTCAGGCCAAGTGAATACAGCCCGGTCAGCCCGAGGTATGCGCCCCAGGCTCCGAGGAAGGTCGGTGGTAGCCTGAGCGCGAGCACTAGAGAGACGACGGATGACGCGACCGCGACGGCCAGCCCTGACCGCGGCGAGATCAGCCCGCTCGCCAGCGGCCTTTCCCGCTTGAGCGGGTGCGTCGAGTCGTGCTCCAAGTCGGCGAGATCGTTCAGCAGATACATTGCCGAGGCCAACAGGCAAAACGAGATGAAGGCCGTGAGCAGGCTGAGCAGGAGCGGGCCATCCAGTGCGAGGTGGGCGGCGAGCGTGGGTACGAAGATGAGGGTGTTCTTAGTCCACTGGTGGACGCGAACGGCCCGCAGCCAGATCACGAGCTCAAGGCCTGTTCCCTAGACATAGCCGCATGCACACGTAGTCCCTTCGATCGGTCGAGTGGGGCTCGGAACGGAACCCGGTTGAGCACTTCGGGGGATGTTTGGCAAGTTAGGGGGGGCAGGAGCCGGTCAACTCTGCGAGCGAGCACGATCCGACGCTCGCGGAATCGGATCGCAGCGCGCCGCCGATCACTCGTCCAACGCACGGAGCCAGCGGAGCTTGGCAGCCTTTCATCTCGAATCTCCGTTCACCCCTCGAGGTGACCAACCCGAGGCCATCGCGCAACTCACCGCCGGACTGGATCGTGGAGATAGACACCAAGTGCTCCTCGGCGCCACCGGGACAGGGAAGACCTTCACGATGGCTCACGTGATCGCCCAGTACGGGCGACCGGCCCTCGTGATGAGCCACAACAAGACGCTCGCGGCTCAGCTCTACGGCGAGCTGAGAGCGATGTTCCCGAGGAACGCGGTCGAATACTTCATCAGCTACTACGACTACTATCAGCCGGAGGCCTACGTCCCGGCAACCGACACGTACATTGAGAAGGACTCTTCGATCAACGAAGACATCCAGCGCCTGCGGCTGCGCGCCACGTCTTCGCTCATAGAGCGAGAGGATGTCGTGGTGGTGTCGTCAGTCTCATGCATCTACGGGCTCGGCAATCCGCGCGACTACCGGGAGCTCATGCTCCACGTAGAACAAGGAGAGCGGCGGTCGCGCCGAGAGATTCTTGGTGGACTCGTAGATATCCAGTACAAACGCAACGATTACCTGTTCGAGCGCGGCACCTTTCGCGTTCGCGGTGACACCGTGGAGATCTTCCCGGCATACGAGGAGCAGGCGGTCCGCATCGAGCTCTGGGGAGAGGAAGTCGAGCGCATCACACGCTTCGATCCGCTGACAGGCGAGCGGATCACGGAGCTCGGCCGAGCCGCAATCTACCCGGCCACGCACTACGTGACCCGCCGCGCAACCATCGAGCAGATCGTCCCACAGGTGCGTGACGAGCTGGCCGAACAGCTCGAGCACTTCCGCGCGGCCGGTCGCCTGCTTGAGGCGCAGCGTCTCGAGGCAAGAACCAACTTCGACTTGGAGATGATGCTCGAGATCGGCACCTGTCCTGGCATCGAGAATTATTCACGCTACATCTCGGGGCGAGGGCCTGGCGAACGGCCTGCGTGCCTCTTCGACTACTTTCCGGAGAACCTGCTCCTCATCGTAGACGAGTCACACGTCACGGTCCCCCAGATCAATGGGATGTACAAGGGCGATCGGTCGCGGAAGCAGACACTGGTCGACCATGGATTCCGACTGCCCAGCGCCCTCGACAATCGCCCGCTTCAGTTCGACGAATGGGAGAGCCTGATCCAGCGCGTGGTATTCGTATCCGCCACTCCGGGCGACTGGGAGCTAACCCGGAGTGGCGGCGTCGTTGTCGAGCAGATCATTCGGCCCACCGGCCTGGTCGACCCCGAAGTCGAGGTGCGTCCCGTCAGGGGCCAGGTCGACGATCTCCTGGCCGAGATCCGGGAGCGAGCGGCAAGGAAGGAGCGCGTACTCGTTACTACCCTCACTAAGCGCATGTCCGAAGATTTGTCCGAGTACCTCCAATCCGTGGGCGTGCGAGTCCGGTACATGCACTCCGACATCGATGTCATCGAACGCATGGACATCCTGAGGGCCCTGCGCCTGGGGCGGATCGACGTGCTGGTGGGGATCAACCTCCTTCGCGAGGGCCTCGACCTTCCAGAAGTCTCGCTGGTCGCGATACTGGACGCCGACAAGGAGGGTTTCTTACGAGACGAGCGTTCACTGATCCAGACCATCGGACGCGCGGCTCGCAACGAGAACGGGAGGGCGATCCTCTACGCCGAGCGGATCACCGGATCCATGCGTCGCTGCATCGACGAGACCAACCGGCGACGAGTAGTCCAGCTGGCCCACAACGTGGAACACGGGATCACTCCCCACACCGTGCGGAAGACGATTCAGGAAATCCAGTTCACCACTCGAGTCGCCGACGCGCGGGAGCGTCCCCGGGTGGTGGCCGAGGCTCAGGCTACGTACGCCGACGAGATCGATGCCGAGCAGTACATCAAGATCTTGGAAAAGGAGATGGCCGAGGCGTCCGCTGGTCTTGATTTCGAGCGTGCGGCACTGCTGCGCGATCAGATTTTCGAGCTCAAGGCTGCGGTCGAAAGAGCTTGACACGCCCGGCCCAGTCCCTGACGGCCGCGACGAGGCCGTCGATCGTATGCTCACGAGCCACTGCCACGACATCGTAGCCGAGGCTCTGGGCGGCAGACTCGGTAACCGGCCCTATCACCGCGCACGGCACATCGAGCACGATCTCACCCACTCCCTTCAGGAGGTTCGACGCCGCTGAGGGCGAAGTGAGCGTTACGAGGTCCACACTTCCCTGCGCCAGCAGTGGTCGCGCACGGTCGAACGAGGATGGAGGCGGCGGGATCGTTCGATAGGCGACCACCACGTCCACCGTTGCGCCCATCCTTTCCAGCGCGGTTGCGATGACGTCCCGCGCCGCCTCGGCCGCGGCGAAAAGGACCCGAGCTCCTTCCATGCTGGCCCGACCTGCGAAGGCCGCTACGAGCCCTTCCTGACTAAAGTCCTCGGGAATCAGGTCCACCGTCCATCCGATGGATTCGAGTTCGCGGGCCGTTGCGTTCCCGACGACCGCAAATCGGACCCCCGCGGGTGGGCCGACCGCGCCAAGCTCACGGAATGCCTCGGCCAGCCGGAGAACGGCGCTCCGAGATGTGAGAATGATCCAGTCGTAATCGCCGGCCGAGACTCGCGTGATGGCGTTGCGGAACCGGGAGAGATCAGACGGCGGAACCACCTCTAGAGCGGGAATGATCTCGACCCCGAAACCCGCGGACTCCAGCCTCCCAGCCAAGGCCGAGGCGCCGTCCAACGGGCGGGTGATGAGGACGATGGGAGCGCGGTGCAGCTAGGCGCTCGCGGCGACCGGTGGAGCCTTGGTGACCTTGCCGGCTGAGATGCAGGAAGCGCATACGCGGACGCGTCGACGCACGCCCCTGTCGTCGATGATCTTCACCGGCTGCAGGTTGGGCAACCAGCGACGTTTAGTCCTGTTGTTGGCGTGGCTGACGTTGTTCCCCGTCGAGGGGCGCTTGCCACAGGCGTAGCATACACGTGCCATGATTTCGGATCTCCACTGAACCCGCGGGGTCGCGAACGCGGGTGTCGGTCGAACGCGCCTCCTGCGGGCTCTCTCTCAGCCTCCAGCGCCTGGGGACCCCCCCTGGGGCTCCTGGACGCTCACTCGCACCGCCTCGATGAAGTGGGTCGCAAACTCCACGATGAGCTGGTCCACCGCCGCGATGGCACCGCTGGTGATCCAGTCGTTCACGATGCTGTCGTTCATCGCAAGCATGGTTCCGACGACGGACACGCGCCCCATGGGCGCGGTCTCGCCCTGCGATACCAGAGTGGAATCGAGTTTGACCAGGAACGGCGACTGGGGGAGGTCCAGGAAGAATGCTTGAGTACCCACGACGTCCGCGACGTCCAAGTCCGACACGGCGACCAGCTGTCCCTCGAATTGTTGAGGAACGTTAAGCAGCTCATCGGGCGTCACGGCTGTCGCAGCTATCGCAGGCATGGTGTCCGCCGACGCGGGTTCGACTGCCGACATGGCCGACATCTCCGCCTGTCCATTCAGCCACCACAGGAATGCGGCCATGAGAGCGAAGGAGATGACCATGAGGGGCATGGCGAGATTCGCGGCGCCGCGACGGGATCCGATATCGCCCATCTGCTGCTTTTCCTCAATCAATCGGTTATTGAGAGTCGAGGGCCGAGCCCTCGGAGACGCCGGCAACTTAATCGACCAACTCGATGAGCGACATGTCGGCCGCGTCCCCCCGGCGAGCGCCCAGCTTCAGAATCCGCGTGTATCCCCCCGGGCGATCCGCGAACCGTGGCCCGATGTCGCTGAAGAGTTTTCCCAGCACTTCCTTGTCGTACAACCGTTCGGCCGCGAGCCTGCGCGCATGGAGGTCGCCGCGTTTGGCGAGCGTGACGAGGCGCTCGGCGAAGGGGCGCAGCTCCTTTGCGCGAGCCGTGGTCGTCTCGATTCGTTCGTGACGGAAAAGGGCCGCCGCCATGTTCCGCATCGTGGCGCGCCGATGGCTGGGGCTGCGCGACAGCTTGCGACCCTTCTTGCGATGCCGCATCGCCCTCTATTCCTCGCCAGCCTCGGCAGCCTCCGCCTCCTCCTGGAGGAAGAGAATTATCCCGTCGTCCGCAGTTTCGAGGCTCATTCCGAAACGGAGGTTGTGCTCGTCCAGGAAGTCGGCGATCTCCTTGAGTGACTTCTTGCCGAAGTTTTCTATGCCGAGCATCTCTTCCTCGCTTCTCTGAACCAGGTCGCCCAAGGTCTTGATATTCTCCTTCTGAAGCGAGTTGCGTGACCGTACCGAAAGCTCCGCGAGGTCCTCGATAGGCCGCGCGAACAGATCCTGCAAGCGCTCCGACACCGCCGTTGCTCCAGGCGGCGTGGCCTCGGGTGCACCGCCCACCCCGAAGTACAAGAGGTACTCGAGGTGCCGACGCACGAGCTCAGCCGCGAAGGCCACCGCCCTATCGGGATCGACGGAACCATCCGTCTCGACCCGCAAGGTCAAACGGTCGAAATCGGTGCGCTGGCCCACGCGGGTCTCTTCGACCGCGAAGTTAGCGCGTCGGACGGGATTGTAGATCGAATCGATCCTCACGAGATCGACCGGAGCGCCGTTGGGCACGGGATGCGTCTCGGCGAGCACGAATCCTCGCCCCTTGTTCACGAGCAGCTCGATCCCCAACTCCCGGTCTTCCTGCAGGGTCAGGATATGGTGATCCGGATCGAGTACGTCGACGCCGCCGGGGGCTTGGATGTCGCCAGCCGTCACCGGCCCGGCCTTCTCAACCCGGATCTGGAGCGATGCCTCCTCCACATCGTCGTCGAGCGTCACTACCAGACTCTTAAGGTTTTGAATGACCTGATGAACGTCTTCGACGACACCCTGGATCGTCTGATGCTCATGGACGACCCCGTCGATCCTGAAGGCCCACACAGCGGCTCCCCTGAGCGACGAAAGCAGCGCACGACGGACGGCATTGCCGAGGGTATGCCCGAAGCCGCGCTCGAGTGGCTCCAATAGGAAAAGCGCAGAGCGGCCGTCATCCGAGGCCTCGGCTACCTCGATCCGCTCGGGAAGTACAAGTCCAGCCAGATCTATGTCCACGTTCTCTCTCCTGATGCCTTCTTGGAGCTCATGACTCGGGACGCCTGTGGGTTCGGAGATGTCCTCACCGAATATTCGTTCGCTACTTCGAGTAAAGCTCGACGATCAGCTGCTCCTGGACGGCCAGCGGGATGTCGGGGCGCTCCGGCAAGCGCACGACTCGTCCCACACGGGCAGGCTCGTCCAGCGCGAGCCACTCGGGCAGACTCGGGCGAGTGCGGGCCTCCAGCGCAACCTGTACCATCAGAAGGTTCTTGTGGCCTGGCCGCAGTGCCACCTCGTCGCCCGCGCGGACCATGTAGCTGGGCACGTCGACAACCCGTCCATTCAGCTCGACGTGGCGATGTCGAACCAGCTGACGCGATTGGTTACGGCTGCTGGCGAATCCGAGCCTGAACACGATGTTGTCGAGACGGGACTCCAGGAGCTGCAGGAGGTTCGCACCCGTGATGCCTTGCTGCTTAGCGGCACGGTCGAAGAGATTCCTGAACTGCCCCTCCTGTAGCCCGTAGATGCGCTTTACCTTTTGCTTCTCGCGCAGCTGAACCGCATAGTCCGACTGCTTTCGGCGCCGCGCCTGGGCCGGTCCGTGCTGCCCAGGCGGGTATGCACGCCGCTCGACGGGGCACTTCTCGGTGTAACACTTCTGGCCCTTGAGAAAGAGCTTCTGGCCCTCCCTCCGACAGAGTTTGCAGACCGAACCGGTGTAGCGAGCCATCGTCGCTCCTCTTCCCTTTTCGCCGCCGGGCCGGGGCCCGTCAGACGCGCCGCTTCTTGGGGGGCCGGCACCCGTTATGGGGCAGAGCGGTCACGTCCTGAATGGACTTGATGTGGAGGCCGGCGGTAGCGAGGGCCTGGATGGCCGATTCGCGCCCCGAACCGGGGCCCTGCACTCGGACCGATACGCGCTTCACGCCGAGGGCCACGGCCTCGCGACCGGCTTGCTCCGCCGCGACGGTCGCCGCGAAGGGAGTGGACTTCTTCGAGCCCTTGAAGCCCGCCTTGCCGCCACTCGACCAGACGACGGTGTTCCCCTTGGTGTCGGTAATGGTAATCATCGTGTTGTTGAACGTCGCCTTGATGTGGGCTACGCCTTCGGACTCGACAACCTTCTTGGTGCGTTTAGCCCGCCCGGCTTTCTTCGCTGTTACCACGCAGCATTACCTCCCAAGGAGTCTTCGGGATATTTCGATGGTGTGACCGCTGAACTCGACCACAGCGGCGAATAGTTCGTCGCCAACTATGCACGCCCCCACGGTGAACGCCCCAGCCACTGAGCCCCCGTCACTTCTTCGGAGCCCTCTTTTTCCCCGCGATGGCTCGCCGTGTGCCTTTGTGGGTCCTCGCGTTGGTGTGCGTTCTCTGACCACGCACCGGAAGGCCGCGCCGGTGTCGAATGCCCCGGTAGCACCCGATGTCCATGAGACGCTTGACGTTCATCGACACCTCAGTGCGAAGCGCACCCTCGACCTTGTAATGGCTCTCGATCTCGCGCCGGAGCCGATTCACGTCCTCATCGCCTAGCTCGTGGGTCCGCAACGAAGGGTCGACCCCGGTCTGTTCCAGGATCTTCTTCGCCCTGGAACTCCCGATCCCGAAAATGTACGTGAGCGCGACCTCGACTCGCTTTCCGCGTGGAAGGTCGACGCCAGCTATGCGTGCCATGGGTTACTCCGACTCTCCTGGAGTTGCGTGTGTTGTCGGCCCCGTCATCCCTGGCGCTGCTTGTGCCTCGGGTTCCGGGTGCAGATGACCCGCACGACCCCTCGTCTGCGGATCACCTTGCAGTGTTCGCACATGGGCTTGACGCTGCTTCTCACCTTCATGGTGCCGACTCCCGGGTAAGACCGCTTCTCGCGGCCGCACCCACGTGCTCCCACAGAACTCTCGCGTCTAAGGTAGAGATCTGAAGTATATGCGTGTCGCCCAGTCTACTCAAGATGTCCGCCTCGATCGGTCCGCAGATCAGGCGGCGACATTTGCGGTGTCCGCAGCTCTGGTGAGCACCCTTGGCCCCTCCTCGGTCACTGCCACCGTATGCTCGAAGTGCGCCGATCGGCCTCCGTCCGTGGTCACCACAGTCCAGCGATCTTCGAGCGTTCGGATCTCCGGAGACCCCAGCGAGAGCATTGGCTCGATCGCCATCACCATCCCGGGCCTGAGCGGCGGACCGTGTCCGCTTCGGCCGATGTTGGGGACTTGGGGCTCTTCGTGCACCTCACGCCCGACACCATGTCCGACCAGATCGCGGATGATCCCGTAGCCGGTCCCGTCGACGACGCCCATCACCGACCATCCGATGTCGCCTACGTGACCTCCTACCAACGCAGCACCGATGGCTTCGTCAAGCGCGCCCTCCGTCACCTCCAAGAGGCGCCTGGTCGCTTCATCCACGTCTCCTACGGGATAAGTCCAGGCGGAGTCGGAGCACCAACCGTCCATCCGAACGCCTACGTCGATGGACACGATGTCACCGTCATCGAGTACGCGGTCCTTGCTGGGGATGCCGTGGACCACCTCCTGATTGACCGACGTGCAGACACTTCCCGGGAAGCCGTAGAGTCCCTTGAAAGCCGGGACGGCTCCGTCGTGCGAGCGGATGTACCGGTCGCAGAACGCATCGATCTCTTCCGTGCTGATCCCGGGACGGATCAGATCGCCGACCTCTTTCAACAACCCGGCGATGACCGCTCCACCCTTCGCGATGAGATCGATCTCGCTGGGGCTCTTGAGATGGATCAACGTAGTTCCTAGCGAGCCGCGCCCGTCGGCCCGCGCTCAGGCCCGACGCCGACGTCCACGGCAGCCCGGACGGCCTTCTGGATCTCCTCGACCGATCCCTCCCCGCTCACTTGCCGGACGGGCAGGCCGAGGCCGAGGAAGTGCTCGACCACGGGATGAGTCTCCTCATGGTAGACGCTGATCCGGCGCCGAACCGTGTCCTCGCGGTCGTCCTCGCGCTGTACGAGGTCCGCACCGCATCGGTCGCAGATTCCATCGTCGGAGGGAGGCTTCGTGAAGACGTTGTAGATCGCACTACAGGCTGGACAGCTCCTCCGCCCGCCCAGGCGCCGGACGATGGTCTCGTCGGAGGCTCCCAGAAGGACGAGTGCCCGAAGCTCCAGGCCTTCTCGAGCCATCAGCTCGGCTAGCCCTTCGGCTTGCGTGACCGTCCTGGGGTAGCCGTCGAAGACGACGCCTTGACCGTCCTCCATGGCATTGACGACGTCCTCCACCATGGCCTCGATGACCTCGTCAGGCACGAGCTCACCACCGTCCATGAATGCCTGGGCTTCCCGCCCGAGCTGGGTACCACGTCGGCGATGGCCCCGTAGCAAGTCGCCGGTAGCGACGTGCACCCAACCGAGGTGCTCCGCGAGAAGGACGCCCTGAGTGCCCTTTCCGACTCCAGGTGGTCCCAGGAGGATCACGATCACCGCGACGTCTCCGGCTGCGCGTCGCCACGGGGTACGATCTTTGACATCGCCGTCACATGTAGCGCTGGCGGCCGCGCATCTTGACGCGGCCCTTCTTCATGAAGCCGTCGTAGTGACGCACCAAGAGCAGCTGCTGTATCTGCTGTACGGTGTCGAGCCCGACGCCGACCACGATCAGCAAGCTGGTCCCCCCGAAGAAGAAGGTCTGGATGTTGAAGATGTCGAAGATCCAGAACGGTAGCAGGGCAATGAGGGCGAGATATACAGCCCCGGGCAGGGTAACACGGGTCAGCACGCGGTCGATGTACTCGGCGGTGCGGGTCCCTGGCTTCACACCCGGAATGAACGCCCCCTGCTTCTTGAGGTTCTCGGCAAGGTCGACCGGGTTGAAGATGATGGCTGTATAGAAGTAGGTGAAGAACAGGATGAGGACCCCGTACGTGAGGTAGTACACCCAGTTGTTCGGCTGGAACAAGTCCGCCACCGTGGTCAAGAACCTGGAGTTGCTGAACGCCGCGGCCGTCCCGGGTACGATGATGAATGACTGGGCGAAGATGATCGGCATCACGCCGGCAGAGTTCACCCTCAGTGGGACGAAGCTCTTCTGGCCCTCCCTGATCCTCCCCCTTCCGACGACCTTGCGCGGTATCTGAACAGGGATCTTGCGGGCCGCCATCGTCATCGCGACGACTCCGCCACTCACGAACACGACAACACCGACGAGCGCCGCGAGCGAGAATGCGCCGATCTCCTGAAGCCGAAAGGCCTCCCACGTGCGCAAAACGGCCGCCGGGAACGTCTCGATGATCGAGAAGAAGATGAGGAGGCTCATCCCGTTCCCCACGCCGCGATCGGTAATTTGCTCTCCCAGCCACATCACGAAGATGGCCCCTACCGTCAACGCTAGGACCGTCGTGAATGTGAACCAGAAGCCTGGCGTTCTCACCGCTCCGCCGATGCCCTGTAGGAAGGCCGAGTAACCGTACGCTTGGAGCGCAGAAAGAACGACAGTCGTGTAGCGCGTCCACTGCGTCAGCTTTTTGCGGCCGTCCTCTCCCTCCTTCTGCATCTTCTCGATGGTCGGAAAAACCGCGGCCAGGAGCTGAAACATGATCGAAGCGGAGATGTACGGCATGATCCCCAGGGCGAAGATCGTGGCCCTGGAGAGGCCTCCTCCCACGAACATGTCGTACACGCCCAGAAACGTGTTCTGGAACTGGCCGAACTGCTGCTGCAGCACGCCCACGTCCAGGCCGGGGACGGTGATGTGCGCCCCGATCCTGTAGACCAGCAAGATGAAGACGGTGAAGAGGAGCTTCTCACGAACCTCCGGAGAGCGCCACAGCTTCGCGAGCCAGTTGTCCATCGAGCCTACGCCTGCTCCTCGCCGATGATCGACACGCTTCCGCCCGCCGCCTCGATCTTTTCCTTGGCGGTCGCGCTGAAGGCATGTGCTCGCACGGTGAGGGAGCGCTCCATGGTTCCCTCGCCGAGAATCTTGACCCTGGCACGCGCGCTACGGACCCGTCCGGCGGCTTCCAGGACCTCCGGAGTCACCTCGGCGTCGAAGTCTTTGAGGTCACGCACGTTCACGATCTGGTACTCTTTGGTAAAGAGGTTGTGGAACCCCCGCTTGGGAATTCGCCGCTGCAGCGGCATCTGGCCGCCTTCGAAGTCCGCGGGGATGTTCCCTCCCGAGCGAGACTTCTGCCCGTCTTGTCCGCGGCCAGCCGTCTTTCCGAGACCCGAGCCGGGTCCTCGGCCGACGCGTCGGCGCCCCCCGCTCGCTCCACGTGGGGGCCGCAGGTCATGTAGGTCCGCCATCAGACACCCTTCATCGCGAGCGATTCCATCGACGCGTCTCTCCGCAGCTCACGCGTCGATCTCCCGCATTTCGACGAGATGCGGGATCCTTGCCACCATACCCCGAATCTGCGGGCTGTCGATATGCACGACGACCTGTTGGTGTCGTCGGATACCGAGGGCCTCCAGCGTCCGCCGGTGCTTTTTCGGGCGACCGATGGCACTGCGCACCTGCTTGATCTCCAACACCTTGGGCTTCTTCTTCCTAGGCATCTCGGTAAACTCCGAGGGCCTGCACCGGCACGCCACGTTCCTTTGCCACCTGCTCGGCGGTGACGAGCCGCGTGAGCCCGTCCATGGTGGCCCTGACGACGTTGATCGGGTTGTTCGTGCCGAGGCTCTTGGTCAGCACGTCCTTTACCCCCGCCGCCTCCAGGACAGCCCGCACCGGACCGCCCGCGATCACCCCCGTGCCCGGCGCAGCCGGCCTCAGCAGCACTCGCCCCGCACCCCAGACTCCGATGATCTCGTGCGGCAGGGTCCCGTGGATCACCGGCACGACGACCATGTTACCTCTCGCTCTTTCGAAGGCCTTCCGAATCGCTTCCGCCACCTCGTTCGCCTTCGCGAGGGAGACGCCAACCTTCCCTGCCTGGTCACCGACGGACACGAGCGCGGAGAAAGAAAAGCGGCGCCCTCCCTTGACCACCTTCGCGACCCGGTTGATGTGGATGACGTTTTCGACGAGGTCGGATTCCCGACCCCGGGCGTGCCTCTTGTCTCGTGCCATTAGAACTTCAGCCCTCCCTCACGTGCACCGTCGGCGAATGCTTTCACGCGGCCATGATACCGGTAACCACCTCGGTCGAACACGACGGTGTCGACTCCCATTTCACGGGCCCGCTCAGCCAGTATCTTCCCGGCAGCCGCAGCCTGTTCGACCTTGGGGTTCTTGCCCTCGGTGGAGAAGTCGCGCAGGTCGCTGGAGAGCGTGCTCAGTCCTAAGAGCGTGCGGCCGCCATCGTCATCCACGATTTGTCCCTCGATGTTCCGGAGCGACCGGAAGACGACCAAGCGGGGACGCTCCGACGTTCCCCTGATCCGTTTGCGGATCCTGCGATGACGTCTCGTCCGACGGAGTCCCCGGGTCCGTTTACGCCTCGTCACGCTCATCGCTACGAAACCTCCGTGGAGACGCTAGGCACCGGCGGTCTTGCCCGCCTTTCGACGCACGTGCTCCCCTTGATAACGGACTCCTTTCCCTTTGTATGGCTCGGGAGGTCGGAAGCCCCTGATCTCCGCTGCTACCTGCCCTACCATCTGCTTGTCGATGCCGTGAACGGAGACGGTCGTCTGGTTGGGAACCTCCAGGGTGATTCCTTCCGGAGGGTCGTAGTGAATCGGGTGGGAAAAACCGAGGCTCAATGTGAGCCGCTCTCCCGCCTTCTCCGCCTTGTAGCCGACACCGACGATCTCGAGGGTCTTCGCGAAACCGTCCAGAACGCCCGCCACGGCATTGGCGACGAGCGTGCGCGTCAGTCCGTGAAGGGCCTTATGACGCTTCGCGTCGCTCGGGCGCTCCACGAGTATCCAGCCATCATCTACCGTGACCTTCATCTCTGGATGCACGCGCAGCCCGAGCTCGCCCTTCGGACCCTGGGCACGAAAGATTCTGTCCTCCAACGCGACCTGTACGCCAGAGGGGATCTCGACCGGCTGTCTACCAATACGAGACATCGTCAGCGGTCCGTCACACAACGGGAGCGAGCTGCCTCACGAGCGCCGAACAGGGCCTCAAGGGACTCCCTCACCAGATCACCGCCATGAGCTCGCCCCCTACTCGCTCCTGGCGAGCCGAGCGGTCCGAGAGCAGGCCCCTCGAGGTGGAAAGTATCGCCATCCCGAGCCCATTCCTCACGCGGGGTATATCGTCGACTCCCACGTAGTGTCGGCGTCCCGGCCTCGATACCCTCTCGAGATGCCGGATCACGGGCGCACCCTCGTAATACTTCAAGTACACCCGCAGCGTGCCGTGCCGGCCGTCCTCGAGGAGCTTGTAGTCGAAGACGAAATGACTGTCTCTGAGGAGCTTGGCAACCTCCACCTTGAGCCGCGAAGGGGGCATGTCGACCCACCTGTGCCCAGCCATCCCAGCGTTGCGGACGCGAGTCAGCATGTCCGCGATCGGGTCGGTCATCATGGTCGTCCGCCCCCCCTCACCAGCTTGCCTTGCGCACGCCTGGTATCTCCCCTCTCAACGACATCTCGCGGAAGCAAATGCGACAAAGCCCGAACTTGCGTAGGTAACCCCGGGGCCGTCCGCAACGTTGGCATCGATTCCGTTTGCGCACCTCGAACTTCGCGGGGCGCTTTGCTCTTTCGATGAGTGCCTTTCTCGCCATTTCGTCCTCTGCTTACAGTGCGTGACATGCCCGAGCCTGACCCGTCATTCCGGCTGCCCGACGATTACGGGCACCTCGCCGCGGAACGGAAACCCCAGCTCGCGGAGAAGGGCAAGCGCCTCATCGTCCTTGTCCGTGCTGGTGACCACCGTGATGTCCATTCCGTGGATCTTGTTCACACGGTCGTAATCGACCTCGGGAAAAATGATCTGCTCAAGAATTCCCATGGAATAGTTCCCGCGTCCGTCGAAGGATCGAGTCGGAAGGCCGCGAAAATCGCGGACGCGAGGTATGGATGCGCTCACTAATCTGTCCAGGAATTCATACATGCGGTGACGGCGGAGAGTCACGGTCGCGCCGACGGGCATGCCCTCTCTAAGGCTGAAGTTCGAGATCGACTTTCGGGCACGTGTGACCACTGCCCTTTGCCCACTAATGACCCCCAGTTCCTCGACAACACTGTCGAGCAGCTTCTGGTTCTTCGACGCCTCACCGACTCCGACGTTCAACGACACCTTGACCACCCCGGGAATCTGATGCGGGTTCTCGAACTGAAACCGCTCCATGAGCCGCGGGCGCACCAAGTCCTCGTAGTGCAGCTGAAGCCGGGGCTTGTATCCATTTTCCGCCATGTGGTTCACCGTTCACCGCGCGGCTGATGCGGCTCCACACCGTGGTGCCCGCTCGCCACTGTTCCCGCCGGACCGATCCGAACCGCCGTCACGGCTTCGGAACGGGATTGCCGGACTTTACCGATATCCGCTCCTTCTTCCCCTCGTCCTCCAGACGCCACCGGACGCGACTCGGCTCGCCGGTCGCCGGATCGACGAGCATGACGTTGGAGATGTGGATGGGCTCTTCGAAGCTCGCGATTCCGCCCTCGGGGTTGGCTTGCGTTGGGCGCTGGTGGTGCGTGCGCACGTTCACACCCTCCACCACCAATCGGCTCGAGTCGGGCAACATCCTCAGAACTGTTCCTTCCACGTCCCTGTAGTTTCCCCGAATGACGCGCACACGGTCCCCTTTCACGATCCTCCGCTTCGAGGAGAGCGGGGGGCTTTGCTTCTTCTTCATCTCACAGCACCTCGGGAGCTAGCGATACGATCTTCATGTACCGCTTCTCTCGGAGCTCCCTGCCCACGGGCCCGAAGATCCGTGTGCCCCTCGGCTCGCCCTGAGGGCTGATGAGCACGGCTGCGTTGTCGTCGAAACGGATGTAGGTCCCATCCTTGCGCCGCATCTCCTTTCTGGTGCGTACGACCACGGCCTTTACGATTTCCCCCTTTTTCACCGGCGCGTTCGGAATCGCGTCCTTCACGGTCGCCACCACGACGTCGCCGACCCGCGCGTACCGCCGCCTCGAGCCGCCGAGAACGCGGATGCAGAGGACCGTCTTCGCGCCCGTGTTGTCCGCGATGCGGAGCATTGATTCCTGCTGGATCATCTGTGTTCTCCGTGCGCCCTTCGCCGGTCCCTCTCCAGAACGTTGCTCGAACCGGGATGGCCCGTCACACCGACCGGGCCTTCAACGCTGTCGTTCGACCAGCTCCAGCACCCGCCACCGCTTGGTCTTGGACAGCGGTCGGGTCTCCTGAATCCGGACCACGTCCCCGACGCGATACTCGTCCTTCTCGTCGTGGGCGTGGTATCGCTTCGCGAATGTCACCTGTTTGCCATAGAGGGGGTGTGCCATCTGCCGCTCGACCGTCACCGTGACAGTCTTCTGTCTCACGTCACTCGTGACGACGCCGACACGCTGCTTGCGCCGCCCCCTCCGCGGCACTGCCCCCCGGGGTTCCGAACTCCCGCTGTCCGGGGTGCCGGCCACGGTTGCAGAAACGGCCTCGTTCTCTTGGTCGACCTCGTTCTCAGCCATGATCCACCTCGCTCATGCCTCTCCGGCGAGCTCGCGCTCTCTTAGAATGGTCTTCAGACGTGCGATGTCCCTCCGGATCTCCCGGAGCACGTTGGGATTTTCGAGCTCCATCGTCGCCGCCTGGAACTTCAGCCTGAATCGCTCCTCCCTCAGCTCGCGAAGGCGGGCCGTGATCTCGACCTTGTCCCATTCCCTGATCTCTTCGGCTATCATCCGGCCCTCACGTTCCCATCTGCTGCTCGCGGATCAGGAAGCGCGTCTTGATCGGCAGCTTTGCGGCGGCGAGCTCCATGGCACGCCGCGCGACGGGCTCCGAAACGCCCTCCAGCTCAAACATCACCCGCCCTGGCTTCACCACTGCTACCCAGCCCTCCGGGTTTCCCTTTCCCTTGCCCATCCGCGTCTCGGCGGGCTTCTGCGTGATCGGCTTGTCCGGAAAGATCCTGATCCAGACCTTCCCGCCGCGCTTGATGTGACGAGTCATCGCGACGCGGGCGGCCTCGATCTGCCGGTTGCTGACCCAGGCGGGCTCGGTGGCTTGTAACCCGAACTCCCCGAACGAGACTCGGTTGCCGCGCTGGGCGTTTCCCTTCATACGGCCCTTTTGCGTCTTGCGGTGCTTGACCCGCTTTGGTGCCAGCATGGCTTACCCGCCGGTGGAGTATGTACGACCGCGTCGCTCTTCCACGATCTCTCCCTTGAAGATCCAGCACTTCACTCCGATGGCGCCGTAGGTCGTGAACGCGTGCAGCTGCGCGTAGTCGATGTCGGCGCGTAGCGTATGGAGCGGCACACGTCCCTCGTTATAACCTTCCGTGCGGGCGATCTCGGCACCGCCGAGGCGTCCTGCGCACTGGATCTTGATGCCCTCTGCACCTGCGCGCATGGCCGATTGCACGGCACGCTTCATCGCGCGGCGAAAGCTGATCCTCTGTCGAAGCTGATGCGCGACGTTTTCGGCGACTAGGCGGGCGTCGATCTCAGGGCGCTTGATCTCCTCGACATTCACCGAAATCTCGCTGTTTGTGAGGACGGCGAGCTCGTCCCTGAGCTTGTCGACCTCGGCGCCGCGCTTGCCGATGACAACACCTGGGCGGGCCGTGTGTACGGTGATGACGATCTTCTTGGGCTTGCGCTCGATAATGACCGCGGACAGGGCTGCGTGCGTCAGGCGACGATGGAGATACCGGCGGATCGTTTCGTCCTCTCGCAGTAGCTCCGGGAAATTGCGATCGGCGTACCAACGCGACTTCCAGTCCTTGACGATCCCGAGTCTGAATCCATGCGGGTGTGTCTTCTGTCCCATGGTCGGTTACGCTTCCTCTGTCTCGACGACGACCGTGATATGGCTGGTCCGCCGCCTGATGGGTGCCGCCCTCCCCATGGCCGCCGCGCGCCACCGCCGAAGCGTGGGGCCTTCGTCGACGAAGGCTGAGCGCACGACTAGGTCGTCCACGTCCAGCACCTCTCCCTCGTCCTGCGCCCTGTAGAGGGCGTTCGCGACTGCTGAGCGGAGCGTCTTCCCCACCGGCTCGGCGGCCGCCTTGCGGGAGAACTGCAAGATGGCGTAGGCATTGCCCACGCTTTGCCCGCGGATCTGGTCCACGACCAGACGAACCTTACGGGGGCTCATCCGGACGAACTTCGCTATGGCCCTGGCCTCCATCATCCTCTCCACCTCTTCAAGTCAGCCTCGAACGCTTGTCGGCCAGCCTGCCCCCGTGCCCCCGGAAAAGGCGCGTCGGTGCGAACTCGCCCAGCTTGTGGCCGACCATGTTCTCGGTGATGTAGACCGGGATGAACTTGTTTCCGTTGTGAACGGCGATCGTATGGCCGACGAACTCCGGGGAGATGGTGGACGCTCGCGCCCATGTCTTGAGCACCTTTCGCTCGTTACGGGCGTTCATGGTCGACACCCTGAGGAGAAGCTTATCATCGATGTGGGGGCCTTTCTTGATGCTCCGCGACATGGTCTCTCCCTTCGACTTCGACTCTTACTACTTGGTCGCGCGACCGCGCTTGCGACCTCGTACGATGTATTTGTTGGAGTCCTTCTTGCGGCGTCTGGTCTTTTTGCCCTCGGGCTTGCCCCACGGCGACACGGGCGGACGTCCCCCGGAGGAACGGCCCTCTCCGCCGCCCAGAGGGTGGTCCACGGGGTTCATCGCGACGCCGCGGACCTTGGGCCTGCGTCCCCGCCAGCGCGCCGCACCCGCCTTGCCTAGATCGGTGAGCTCGTGATCGATGTTCCCCACCTGGCCGATCGTGGCCAAACACGTCTTACGAATTCGGCGGACCTCGGTGGAAGGCAAACGAAGGGTCACGAAGTCACCTTCCTTGGCCACGACCTGTACACCCGTCCCCGCCGACCGGGCCATCTGGCCTCCCTTACGTGGCCGTAGCTCGACGTTGTGGACGGTAGTGCCGAGCGGAACCAGTTCCAGCGCGAGCGCGTGCCCGATCTTGATGTCGGCTTCCGGACCCGAAAGGACCGTATCGCCGACGCGGAGGTCGCGCGGGTGCAGGATGTAACGCTTTTCGCCGTCGAAGTAATGGATGAGAGCGAGGTTAGCCGAGCGATTGGGATCGTACTCGATTTCGGCTACGACCCCCGGCACTCCGTGCTTGTCGCGTTTGAAATCCACCCTTCGGTAACGGCGCTTGTGACCCCCGCCCCGGCGGCGCATGGTGATGTGTCCGTGGTGATTGCGCCCGCCCTTTCTCGGGAGCGGCTCGAGCAGGGACCGCTCGGGCTCACCGCGTGTGATGAGCTCGTTGTCCAACGTGGAACGGAACCGTGAGCCCGGCGTTACGGGTCTGAATCTCTTGATCCCCATCTATCAGCTCCTCACCCGACCTCGTAGAACTCGATGTGGTGTCCCTCGGCCAGCGTGACATACGCCTTCTTGAACGACGGGCTCCGGCCAATATTGCTATTCTGACTCATTCGGCCCATCAGGGACCGGCGCAGCTTTCCACGGTAGTTCACGGTTCTCACGTCGACGACATCCACGTCCCAGATTTTCGCCACCGCCCTTCCGATCTCGTGTTTGTTCGCGTCGCAGGCGACGATGAAGGTGTATACGTTCTCCTCGTCGGTCTGCCGAGTGGACTTCTCGGTAACGACCGGACTCACGAGCACCTCGAACGGTTCACGCATCGTCTACGTCCCCGAGCGGGGCCGGCTCCGTGTCCGCCGCCGCAGTCGCCGCGCTATCCAGCGCCTCGCGCTCGATCACGACGACGTCGC
Source organism: Longimicrobiales bacterium (assembly GCA_965249195.1). Taxonomy (GTDB): domain Bacteria; phylum Gemmatimonadota; class Gemmatimonadetes; order Longimicrobiales; family Gaopeijiaceae; genus CBDFLM01. Next base: position 113,566 of record CBDFLM010000013.1, on the reverse strand, counting down.
ACCAGAGCACGTCGGAGGCCGACTCCTCACCGAATGGGCGGGTGAGGGCGTTCCCGAGGTTGCGAGACGAAAGGTACACGGCCTCCTTACGGCCGTCGGTCAGCAGGAGGACCTTGACTCCACCCAGCTCTATGCTTTCCAGATACCGCCTGAACTGCTTCGTCTTGGGCTCGTCGAAGGACAGACCGTCGACGATTACGACCCGCTCGTCCCGTGCCCGTGCGTTCAGGGCCGAACGCCTGGCGAGGGCGCGCACCTTTCGATTCACGCGTTGCCGCCACGAATGCGGAATCGGTGGAAACGCGCGACCGCCACCGGCCCATTGTGCAGCGCGGATCGTACCTTGGCGGGCACGCCCCGTGCCCTTCTGCCGCCAGGGTTTGTGACTCCCGCCCCGTACGGCTGCGCGGTTCTTGGCTGCCCCCGTACCTCGCCGCCGATTGGCGAGCTGGGCACGGACCACCTGGTGCATCACCGAGTCGTGGATCACACCATCGAACACGGACGTCGGGAGAGCCCGCGCACGCCCCTTCTTTCCGTCCCGTTTGTAATATCGAGCCTTGAACATCGAATTCACTTCGTGATCAGGACGTAACTGTTACGCGAGCCCGGAACACCGCCCTTGATGAAGAGCAGGTTTCGCTCGCCGTCGACTCTCACGACCACGAGGTTGCGAACCGTGGTCCGAGCACCCCCCATTCTTCCGGGGAGCTTCTTGCCCTTGATCACCCGGGACGGGTCGGTGCCGGGCCCCATGGAGCCGGGCGTGCGAGACATCGGGTGACCGTGTGTGGCGGGCCTCCCGGCGAACCCGTGACGCTTCACGACACCCTGGAAGCCACGCCCCTTCGACGTCCCGGTCACCCTCACGCGGTCTCCTGGCTGGAACTGGTCGATCGTGAGCCGCTGCCCGACCTCCACGTCCTCACCCTCGGTGAGCGGGAACTCCCGGAGCAACCGAGGCGCGGCCGTGAGCCCGGCCCCCGCCGCATGGCCGAGCTCGGCCTTGGCGGTCCGCTTCTTCCTTTTCTCCGCGTATCCCAGCTGCACGGCAGCGTATCCGTCGCGTTCGACGGTTTTCACCTGCACGACGGGACACGGTCCCGCCTCGATCACCGTGACCGGGACCTGTACGCCGGACTCTCCGTCGAAGACGCGAGTCATTCCAACCTTTCGTCCGATGATTCCAGCCATCCGTTCGATCCGGATTCCGTGGTTCTAGTCGACCTTGATCTCCACGTCCACGCCTGCCGGTAGATCCAGCTTCGTGAGCGCGTCGATTGTCTGGGGGCGGCTGTCGACGATGTCGATCAGTCGCTTGTGCGTCCTAAGCTCGAATTGCTCTCGGCTCTTCTTGTCGATGTGCGGAGAGCGGAGCACGGTCCAGCGCTGACGTCGCGTCGGAAGGGGGATCGGACCCCGCACGGTCGCGCCGCTCTTCTGGGCCGTCCTCACGATATCTGCAGCCGTCTGATCGACCACCCAGTGGTCGAACGCCTTCAGCCTGATGCGGATCCTGTCAGCCATGTCTCGTCTCTGGTGAGCCCAAGGGGCGTGAAGCGAGCGAAGGGGCACTTCCCGACCGGGAGCGACGGGTGGAGCAGCCTCCCCTGACACGGGCCCGCGCCGCCCCGCCGAGACCGAAGCGGGATCCCCTCATTCGACGATCTCGGTAACGACGCCGGCGCCGACGGTGCGACCGCCCTCTCGGATCGCGAACCTCAACTCGCGGTCCATCGCGATCGGTGTGATCAGTTCCACTTCCATCTGAACGTTGTCGCCCGGCATCACCATCTCCACTCCATCGGGCAGGTGCGCCGCACCCGTCACGTCTGTCGTCCGAAAGTAAAACTGCGGCCGGTATCCGTTGAAAAACGGCGTGTGCCGTCCACCCTCTTCCTTCGTCAACACGTACACTTCCGCCTTGAATTTCGTGTGCGGCGTGATCGAGCCCGGCTTCGCCAACACTTGCCCTCGCTCGATCTCGTCCTTCCCCACTCCCCTCAGCAATAGCCCCGCATTGTCGCCCGCCCTGCCCTCATCCAAAATCTTGCGGAACATCTCCACCCCCGTCACCACCGTCTTGCGGTCCGCTCCCATCCCCACAATCGCCACTTCCTCCCCCTGCTTCACCACACCCCGCTCGATCCGTCCCGTCGCCACCGTCCCTCGCCCCGTAATCGAAAATACGTCCTCCACTGGCATCAAAAACGGCTTGTCGACGTCGCGCTCCGGCTCCGGTATGTAGCTGTCGATCGCTTCCATCAAATCCCCGATGCACTCCACATCCGGACCCTCCCCCTCCGCGTTCATCGCCTTCAACGCGCTCCCCTTCACCACCGGTAAATCATCGCCCGGAAAATCATACTCGCTCAGTAACTCCCTCACCTCCAACTCCACCAACTCCAACAACTCCTCGTCGTCTACCATGTCCACCTTGTTCAAAAAAACCACGATGTAGGGCACGTTCACCTGCCGCGCCAACAAAATGTGCTCGCGCGTCTGTGGCATCGGCCCGTCCGCTGCACTCACCACCAAAATCGCCCCGTCCATCTGCGCCGCCCCCGTAATCATGTTCTTCACGTAGTCGGCGTGCCCAGGACAGTCCACGTGCGCGTAATGCCGATGCTCCGTCTCATACTCCACGTGCGCCGTCGCTATCGTGATCCCTCGCTCCCGCTCCTCCGGCGCCTTGTCGATCTGATCAAACTCCACCATGTCCCCACCGTACTTCTTCGCCTGCGTAAACGTGATCGCCGCCGTCAACGTCGTCTTCCCATGATCTACATGCCCGATCGTCCCCACGTTTACATGCGGCTTCGTCCGCTCAAACTTCGCCTTGCCCATCGATATCCTCTGCCGGTGCGGTTGTGGTGCCGTCGAGCTCCTAGCGTCGGCCACGGCCGTTGGCCGAAAGCAGCTCGTCGGACTTGGACTTGGGCACTTCGTCGTAGTGCGCGAATTGCATCGTGTAAACGGCTCGACCCTGGCTCATCGAGCGCAGGGTCGTCGAGTATCCGAACATCTCACCCAAGGGTACGCTGGCGCCGATCACGCGCGCGCCGGCGCGCTCGGTCATCCCGCCGACCTTGCCACGACGCGACGACAGATCCCCGATGATGTCCCCCATGTAGTCAGCTGGGGTCACAACCTCGACGTCCATGATCGGCTCCAAAAGGACCGGCGAAGCGCGCCTCACACCCTCCTTCGCAGCCATCGAGCCAGCGATACGGAACGCCATCTCGCTCGAATCGACGTCGTGGTAGGATCCGTCGATGAGCTCGACACGGACATCGATGACCGGATAACCCGCCAACACGCCGGTGTCCAAGACCTCCCGAATGCCCTGCTCCACCGACGCGATGTACTCTCTTGGGATCGACCCACCGACGATCCGGTCTTCGAAGATGAAACCTGTACCGGGTTCGGCAGGCTCGACGTTGATCACGACGTGCCCATACTGGCCGCGCCCGCCTGTCTGGCGTACGAACCGTCCCTCGACCTTGGAGACGGATCGTCGGATCGTCTCCCGATAGGCGACCTGAGGCCTTCCGATGTTGGCATCGACTCCAAACTCTCGACGTAGCCGGTCCACGATGATCTCGAGGTGGAGCTCGCCCATCCCGCTGATGATCGTTTGGTTGGTCTCGGAGTCCGTGTGGACTTTGAATGTCGGGTCCTCGTCGGCGAGCTTCGACATCCCACCGGAGAGTTTGTCCTGGTCCGACTTCGTCCTCGGCTCGATCGCCACGGCGATCACAGGCTCCGGAAACCTCATAGCCTCGAGGATGATCGGAGCGTTCTCGGCCGAGAGCGTATCGCCTGTCTTGACGTCCCTGACCCCGATGGCCGCAGCGATATCGCCCGCGAACACCTCGTCGCGCTCTTCTCGCTTGTTGGCATGCATCTGGAGGATGCGGCCGACGCGTTCTCGCTTCCCTCGGCTCGCGTTCAGCACGTAGCTTCCGGCCTCCAGGGACCCTGAATAGACACGGAAGAACGTGAGTTTTCCAACGTAGGGGTCCGTCGCGATCTTGAAAGCGAGCGCGCTGAAGGGGGCGTCGTCGTCGGCCGGTCGTGTCTCCCGCGTCTCGTCCTTGCGCGGCGGATGGCCTTGGATGGCCGGCACGTCGAGGGGCGAGGGGAGGTAGTCGATCACGCCGTCCAGAAGCAGCTGGACGCCCTTGTTCTTGAACGCCGATCCGCAGAATACGGGGAACATCCTCCCCGAGATGGTGGCCTTCCGAACCGCACCGCGCACCTCGTCTTCCGACAGCGGCTCACCCTCGAGGTACTTTTCCAAGAGCTCCTCGTCGTGCTCGACGGCCGCCTCGACCAACTCGTGCCGCAGCTTCTCACATTTCGGCATCAAGTCGGAGGGGATCTCCTGCTCATTGAACTCGGAGCCCAGCTGATCCTGGTAGTGGATCGACTTCATGCGCACGAGGTCGACGATGCCCGTGAACATCTCGCCGTCACCCATCGGATACTGGATCGCGAACGCGTTGGCGCCCAGCCGGTCGCGCATCATCTGCACGACGTTGTCGAAGTCCGCTCCGACCCGGTCCATTTTGTTGACCAATGCGATTCGGGGCACGTTGTATCGGTCCGCCTGCCGCCAAACGGTCTCGGACTGGGGCTCCACGCCCCCGACCGCGCAGAACACCGCGACGGCACCGTCGAGCACCCGGAGCGACCTTTCCACCTCGGCCGTAAAGTCCACGTGCCCCGGGGTGTCGATGATGTTGATGCGATGCTCGATCTCGAACCGGTTCCAAAAGCAGGTCGTCGCAGCAGAGGTGATCGTGATCCCGCGCTCCTGCTCCTGCTCCATCCAGTCCATGGTCGCGGCGCCCTCGTGCACTTCGCCCATCCGATGCACTCTGCCCGTGTAGAACAGAACGCGCTCGGTGGTCGTCGTCTTGCCGGCATCGATGTGCGCCATGATGCCGATGTTACGAAGGTGCTCGAGCTTGGTGATTCTGGGCATCCGTCCAAGTCCCGCGGTTGAATCCCTCTTTTTGCTACGCTCCGACAACTGCAAAGGGGCGCAGGCACGGCGAAGCAACGAAGAGCGGCTCGTTCGTGTGCCATGGGCCACCTCCCCGGTGGCCTGCACTCCTCCGCGCTCTTTCCGGTGACCGGAGAGGGCCCTTCAACCCATTTGGTCCAGGGCCATCGCGCGTCCCCTCGTGCTTCCGGCGCCCCTGCGCCCCACTCCGGACCCGTAGTGTGGGTCCGAATGAGGTCAGTACCGGGCTACCAGCGGTAGTGGGCGAACGCTTTGTTCGCTTCTGCCATCCGGTGCGTGTCGTCCTTTTTCTTGATGGTCGTTCCCTCGTTGCGGCTCGCCGCGAGGAGCTCTCCCGCCAGCCGCTGCGCCATCGTCTTCTCCGAGCGCTGGCGCGCGAAGGAGATCAACCACTTGATGGCCAGCGCCTGGCGCCTCTCCGGCCTCACTTCGATCGGTACCTGGTACGTGGCGCCGCCCACTCGGCGGCTCTTCACCTCCAGGGCCGGCTTGGCGTTGTTGACCGCCTGCTGGAAAACGTTGAGTCCCGGCTGTCCCGAGCGCTCTTCGGCGATCGCCAGCGATTCATAGAAGATCCGCTCCGCGAGCGATTTCTTGCCGTCGAACATCAGATTGTTGATGAACCGGTGTACGGTCGTCGACCCGTGTCGCGGATCGGGCGAAACCTCTCCACGCTCGGCCCTCGAACGACGGCTCATCGGGAGTTCTTCACCTTGGCCGCTTGGCCCCGTACTTCGAACGTCCCTGTCGCCGGTCGCTCACGCCCGAGGCGTCCAGCGTGCCCCGAATGATGTGATAACGCACTCCGGGAAGGTCCTTCACCCGTCCGCCCCGAATGAGGACGATCGAGTGCTCCTGCAGGTTGTGGCCCTCCCCCGGAATGTACGCCGTAACCTCGTATCCGTTGGTCAACCGCACGCGTGCTACCTTGCGAAGCGCAGAGTTGGGCTTCTTCGGTGTCGTCGTGTAGACGCGCGTGCACACCCCCCTCTTCTGAGGGTTCTTCTGTAAGGCGGGCGACTTGTTCTTCTTCTGAACCTCCGCCCTGCCCTTGCTCACCAGCTGATTGATCGTCGGCATCGAACCCGTCGTGAGAACCCGCAGTGCAGCGCTCTAGCATCTACGATATAGCTTTGAAACTTATCCAGCAAACGTAGTAGTGTCAATGGGTTTCGGGCGAAGCCCGACCCCCTCAGTCGGCTGTTGCTCCCTCCGTTTCAGCCCCAAGCCCCGGGACCAACTCTCCCGGTAACGTCAGGGGCACGATCTCTTCGTCGTAGAACGCCTGTTCGACCATGAACTCGACATCTTGATAGCGGTGCACTCCCGTTCCGGCCGGGATGAGATGCCCGATGATGATGTTCTCCTTCAGGCCCTTGAGGTTGTCCCGGGCTCCTCGCACTGCCGCGTCGGTCAGCACTCGGGTGGTCTCCTGGAACGACGCCGCCGAGATGAAGGACTCAGTGGTCAAACTGGCCTTGGTGATCCCGAGCAAGAGAGGCTCGCTCCGGGCCGGCTTCTGGTCCACCGCGATCGAGCGCTGGTTCGTCTCACGGAACTCCGTCCGATCGACGTTCTCTCCCTCGAGAAGGTCGGTTTCACCGGGGTCGCTGATCCTCACCTTCTGAAGCATCTGTCGCACGATGACACCGATGTGCTTGTCGTTGATCTTCACGCCCTGAAGCCGGTACACCTCCTGGATCTCGTTGAGCAGGTATTCCTGCACTGCCCGTGGGCCCTTGATGCGGAGAATGTCGTGGGGGTTGATGGGGCCCTCGCTGAGGCGATCGCCCGCCCGCACCTGATCGCCCTCGTGGACTCTCATGTGCTTTCCGACGGGCACGTCGTAGGAACGAGCTGGCCCACTCTCCGGCGTCACCACGACCTCTCGCTTTCCGCGCTTGATGTCACCGAACGAAATGCCGCCGTCGATCTCCGTGACGACAGCCGGGTCCTTCGGCCGCCTCGCCTCGAAGAGCTCCGCGACGCGGGGAAGCCCGCCCGTGATGTCTCGAGTCTTGTACACCTCGCGACTGATCTTGGCGATCGTGTCCCCTTGGCCGACGTCCTCGCGGTCTCGCACCGTGAGCTGGGCCCCAACCGGAATGATGAACTCCCGTAGCTTTTCCGCCTTCTTGGTCTTCGTCGTGATCTGGATAGTGGGATGCAGCTTCTTCTCCCTGTCCTCGATGATGGTCATCTGGCGGCGCCCGGTCGACTCGTCCAGCTCCTCACGCATCGTCTGCTCCTCGACGATGTCGACGAAGCGGATGCGCCCTCCAGTGTCGGCCACGATCGGCTCGGAGTACGGGTCCCAGCTAAAGAGCGGGTCACCGACTTCGATCACCTCACCCTCCTCCACTGCCAAGGTGGCGCCGTAGGGAACGGACAGACGGCTGCGGATCTGCCCTTCGGAAGTCTTCAGGAGGATCTGCCCCTCCCGCGACGTGACGATCCGTTCCTCGCTGGACGTTGCCACGACCGTCACGCGCTCGAGCGCCACGGTTCCGTCGATTTTGGACTTCCGTTGCGTCTGGGCCGCGATGCGGGCCGCGGTGCCGCCGATGTGGAACGTCCGGAGGGTGAGCTGTGTGCCCGGCTCACCGATGGATTGGGCGGCCAGAATTCCGACCGCCTCCCCGGTCTCCACGATCTTCATCGTCGCAAGATTGCGACCGTAGCACATCTGGCAGATGCCCCGTCTGGCCTCACAAGTGAGGACCGATCGGATCTTCAATGACTGGATACCGGCGTCTTCGACTGCGTCGGCGGCTTCCTCGTCAACGAGCTCGCTGGCCTCCACCAGCAGTTCTCCGTCAATGGAATCGTAGACGTCCTCGAGCGCCACGTTGCCCACGATGCGGTCCTTGAGCGGCTCGATGATGTCCTCGCCCTCCTTCAGGGCGGTCATCTCCAAGCCGAGGATCGTTCCGCAGTCCTCGTGCGTCACCGTGACGTCCTGCGCCACATCGACGAGCCGTCGGGTCAGGTATCCGGCATCGGCGGTCTTGAGGGCGGTATCGGCGAGCCCTTTTCGAGCTCCGTGCGTGGAGATGAAGTACTCCACGACGGTCAGTCCCTCTCGGAAGTTCGACTTGATGGGACTCTCGATGATTTCGCCGATGCCTCCCGTGAGCTTCTTCTGAGGCTTTGCCATGAGGCCACGCATCCCCGCAAGCTGGCGCATCTGATCGCGGTTCCCGCGGGCACCGGACTTCATCATCATGTGGACTGGATTGTAGCCGTCCTTCGAACGCTCCAAGTGGCGGACCATCGCGTCCGCAACGTCGTTATTCGCGTGGGTCCAGGTGTCGATGACCTTGTTGTATCGCTCCCCGTTGGAGATGTATCCACTGGCGTACGCCCGCTGGAAGCGTGTCACCTGTTCGTCCGCTTCCCCGAGGATCGCGCCCTTCTCGGCGGGCACTTCGAGATCGTCGATGCCGACGCTGATGCCACCGAGCGTCGCGTAGCGGAATCCGAAGTCCTTGAGGGCATCGAGGAACTGCGTCGTCCTCTTCAATCCGACCGTCGTGAAGCAGTCGAAGGCCAAGTCGCCCAGTTCCTTCTTCCCGAAGGTAATGTTCAGGAATCCCAACTCTTCGGGAATGATCGAATTGAACAACACGCGCCCGGCTGTGGTTCGGATCCAGCGGCCGCGAGGTTCAGCAGGGTCGTCCCCGTCCCGCGCCACCAAGTACCAGCATAGTGAGTGGAACCGGACGTGGTCCGCTTCGAGCGCCATCTCCACCTCGCCATACGCTGAGAAGCACGGGACATCGGCGTACATTGTGTCGAGTCTCGCCGTGGCCTTCTCTCTTGCGCTTCGCGCCAGCTTGGGGCTCTCCAGCGTCCTTTCCAGATCCTTCACCTCGAGGGGCGGATTGGTCAGGTAGTAGGCACCGATGACCATGTCCTGGGTGGGGGCTGTCACCGGACGCCCGTTGGACGGCAAGAGCAGGTTGTTCGACGAGAGCATCAAAACGCGAGCCTCGAGTTGAGCCTCGAACGAGAGCGGCACGTGGACCGCCATCTGATCGCCGTCGAAATCGGCGTTGAAGGCGGCGCAGACCAGGGGGTGGATGCGGATCGCTTTCCCCTCCACGAGCACGGGCTCGAAGGCCTGGATGCCCAGGCGATGCAACGTGGGTGCTCGGTTGAGCAGGACGGGGTGATCCTTGATGATGTCCTCGAGCACTTCGTAGACCCTCGGGTCGTCGCGCTCCACGATCTTCTTGGCGCGCTTTACGGTTTCGGCCTCCCCGCGCTTCTCGAGCTCGTGGATGATGAAGGGCTTGAAGAGCTCGACGGCCATTGCCTTGGGCAAGCCACACTGATGCAGCCGAAGCTCGGGCCCGACGACGATCACGGAGCGTCCAGAGTAGTCGACGCGCTTGCCGAGCAGGTTCTGCCGGAATCGTCCCTGCTTTCCCTTGAGCATGTCGGAGAGGGACTTCAGCGGCCTCTTGCCTCTTCCGCGAATGGCCTTCGAACGCCGTCCGTTGTCGAACAGCGCATCCACGGCCTCCTGCAGCATCCGCTTCTCGTTGCGGAGGATGACCTCCGGCGCCTTCATCTCGATGAGCTTCTTCAGACGGTTGTTGCGGTTGATCACGCGCCTATAGAGGTCGTTGAGATCGCTCGTCGCGAACCGGCCACCGTCCAGCGGAACCAACGGACGCAGATCGGGCGGAATTACCGGAACGACGTCCATGACCATCCACTCTGGCCGGTTGCGGCCGTCGGGACTGCCGCCCGAGTTGCGGAGTGCGTCGACAACCTTCAACCGCTTGAGCTTCTTCTTCTTGCGGTGCTGGCTGGTCTCGGTGGCGATCTCGCGGCGAAGCCAGGCAGCGAGCCGATCCAGTCCGCGTCCATCGGCGTTCCGCGCTCCGATGTCCCGTTCTGGCGTATCGAGCGCCTTTAGCAGCGTACGGGCGGCCTCCGCACCGATTTCGGCCCTGAAGTGCGCGTCGCCCTCCTCGCGGGCCTTGACCCTCAGATCGTAGTACTCGTCCTCATCGAGGAGATCCTGGAACTCGACGTCTTGAGCGCCGGGATCGGTGACGATATAGGCGGCATAGTAGACCACTTTCTCGAGGTCCCGAAGCGTCATTCCGAGGAGGTAGCCCAGTTGGCTCGGGAGCGTCTTGAAGAACCAGATGTGGGCAACCGGAACCGCGAGCTCGATGTGGCCCATGCGCTCCCGTCGGACCTTCGAGAGAGTGACCTCCACACCGCACCGGTCACAGACATGGCCACGGAAGCGGATGCGCTTGAACTTTCCACAGTGGCATTCCCAGTCTTTTACGGGACCGAAGATCCGCTCGCAGAACAGCCCGTCCCGCTCGGGCTTGAAGGAGCGGTAGTTGATGGTCTCCGGCTTTGTGACCTCGCCATACGACCAACCGCGGATCTCCTCCGGAGAGGCGATCCTCAGCTGCATGAAGTCGAAGTCGGCCGAGCGTTGTTCTCTGGATCGCGGAAAATCGATCATCTCACCAACCCGATCGAGTTTGAAGGGCCCCCCGAATGCCGGGATGCCCCGGAAGTGTGCTCATCTGCGCCCGAAAACCGCCGCGTGGAAACGGCCACTACTCGTCGCGCCCGAGCGTCACGCTCAGTCCGAGCGCCTGGAGCTCCTTCACCAACACGTTGAATGACTCGGGAATCCCTGGCTCGGGAAGATTATCGCCCTTGACGATGGCCTCGTAGACTTTCGAGCGCCCGGTCACGTCGTCGGACTTGACCGTCAAGATCTCCTGCAACGTGTGGGCCGCACCGTACGCCTCGAGCGCCCATACCTCCATTTCGCCGAACCGCTGGCCCCCGAACTGCGCCTTCCCCGCCAACGGCTGTTGTGTCACCAGAGAGTAGGGTCCAATGCTACGGGCGTGGATCTTGTCGTCCACGAGGTGGCTCAGCTTCAGCATGTAGATCGATCCGACGGTGACCGGGAAATCGAACCGTCGTCCGCTCCGACCGTCGCGGAGCCAGCTCTTACCGTTGGCCAAGATCCCCGCGTGACGAACGAACTCCAGGGCGGCAACCTCGAGGCCCTGCTTGAGCGTGCGCTTTCGGCTCAGGGCGTACACCGCGGGGAGCAGATCCTTGAGCGGCACCTCCTTCCGCTTCGCGAGCTCTTTGCCCGCAGCGACCAGGTAGTCCTTCAGTGCTTGGAAGAAGGAGACCTGGCTCTTCGTCAGGTCCAGGCCGAGGTACTCGTCGAGCGAGTTCCCGATGCCATGTTCCATCTCGTCCTCCGCGCCGTTTCCGTTCGATCCGGTGCGGGCTGATCGGACGGCGCCTCGTGGCAACAGTCGTGTCGAGCCCACGGCGCTACGCAGATCGTCGATGTGCGATGGCGGCTCGGCGTCGCGAACGCCGAGCGCGTCGTGAGCCCAACGCACGCCTGCCAGTTTGAGCAGTAGCCCCACCTCGTCCTCGCTGGCGCCCTGGAAGACGGGCGTCTTCGCCTCGAAGCCCAGGATCCGGGCGGCCCATCCCAGATGTGTCTCGAGGACCTGGCCTACGTTCATTCTCGACGGAACACCGAGCGGGTTGAGAACGATCTCGACCGGCGTGCCATCCGGGAGGAAGGGCATATCTTCCTCCGGCGCGATCCTCGCAATGATTCCCTTGTTCCCGTGGCGTCCGGCCATTTTGTCGCCGACGGAGATCTTGCGCTTTTCCGCAACGTAGGCCTTGACGAGTTGGACGACGCCGGGCGGAAGCTCATCGGGCTGGAAGACTTTGTCGATGGATTCCTCTGTCTTTTCGCGCACCCGCTCTACGCGCCGCTGCGCCTCCTCCACGACGCGCCGGACCTTCTGGCTCGCCTCCTTGCTGGAGACTTTGAGTGTTTGGAGGTCCACCTTCTGAAGGTTGAGACCCTCGAGCAGGGATTTCGTGAGCTTGGTGCCCTCCTCGATGAGCGGCTCGACGGTGCCTCGCTTGAGCATCAAGGCGACGGTCTGAAGGTGGAGGAGCTCCGAGAGCTCCTCGTCGCGGGCTTCGATGATCCTGCCGATCTCGTCTCGCTCCATCTCGCGGAGCCCGCCGATCTTGGCCCCGTGCTCCTTTTCGAGTAGCGGGTCGTCGACGCGGCGGCTGAAGATCTTGACGTCGATCACCGTTCCGCTCATCCCGGGCGGGACCCGCAGGGAGGAGTCCTTCACGTCCTTCGCCTTCTCGCCGAATATGGCGGCCAGGAGCTTCTCTTCGGGCGAGAGCTCCGTTTCGCCTTTCGGCGTGATCTTCCCTACGAGGATGTCCCCGCTCTTGACCCGCGCCCCGACACGCACGATCCCCCGCTCGTCGAGATCGACGAGGCTTTCCTCGGCGACGTTCGGGATCTCGAAGGTGATCTCCTCCATGCCGCGCTTGGTGTCCCGCACATGGAGTTCGAGCTCCTGAATGTGGATGGACGTGAAGACGTCGTCCTTGACCAGCTTTTCGCTTACGACGATGGCGTCCTCGAAGTTGTATCCGTACCAGGGCATGAATGCGACCAGGACGTTACGCCCGAGCGCGAGCTCGCCATGGTCCGTGGACGGCCCGTCCGCGATGATGTCACCGGGCTCGACCGTCTCGCCCATCGAAACCAAAGGGCGCTGATTGATGGCCGTGTCCTGATTGGTGCGCCAGAATTTCTTTAGCTTGTAGCGGTCGAACTGAGCGAGTCGTGCCAGCGGCGTATCACTGCTTGGGGTCCGCCCCGCGCCGGTGTCTACGACGATCTCGTCAGCGGTCACGTCGACGACCTCCCCACCACGACGTGCGGTGATGACCGCACCCGAGTCCCGCGCGACCTTGAGCTCCAGGCCCGTGCCCACGAGCGGAGCGTCGGTGTAGAGCAGCGGAACGGCCTGGCGTTGCATGTTGGAGCCCATGAGCGCGCGGTTGGCGTCGTCGTGCTCCAGGAAGGGGATCATGGCGGCCGCGACCGAGACGAGCTGATCCGGCGCGACGTCCATGAAGTCGATGCTGTCCGGACGAAGCAACGGGAAGTCGCCGCGCTCACGACACAGCACGAACTCGTTGACGAAATCGCCGGAGTCCGAAAGGGGCGCGTTCGCCTGAGCGATTCGCGCCTCCTCCTCCTCGTTTGCGCTGAGCCACTCGATCCGGTCCGTGACCTTGCCCTTCTTAACTTTCCGGTACGGGGTCTCGATGAAGCCGAGGTCGTTGATGCGGCCGAAGGTGGTCAGCGAGGTGATCAGGCCGATGTTCGGGCCTTCAGGCGTCTCGATGGGACACATGCGGCCGTAGTGCGAGTAGTGGACGTCACGCACCTCGAAGCCGGCGCGCTCCCGCGTGAGACCTCCGGGTCCCAGCGCCGAGAGGCGGCGCTTGTGGGTGAGCTCGGCCAAGGGGTTCGTTTGGTCCATGAACTGGCTGAGCTGGCTCGACCCGAAGAACGCCTGAATGACGGCCGACACGGTACGCGCGTTCACCAGATCATCGATGTTGATTTTCTCGGGGTCGGTATTGATCGACATGCGCTCCTTGACCAAGCGAGCCATGCGGGACAGACCGACGGAGAACTGATTGGCGATGAGTTCTCCGACCGTACGCACCCTCCGATTCCCGAGGTGATCGATGTCGTCGACGAACCCGCGTCCTTCGGAAAGCTCGATCAAGTACCGCAAGATCGCCACGAAGTCCTCGCGCGTGAGGACGGTCTCGTTGCTCGGCACATCCAGCCCTAAGCGCTGGTTGATCTTGTAGCGGCCGACGCGTCCCAAGTCGTAACGCTTCGGGTTGAAGAACACCCGCTCGAGGGCGGCGCGAGCCGTCTCCACGTTGGGGGCTTCGCCGGGCCGTAGCAGCGTGTAAATGGCGTGCAACGCCTCTCCCTCAGTGTGGGTCGGGTCCTTACGGATGGTGTTCTTTATGATCGGGCTCTCGCCGCGAGCGGCCTGCTTCTCGCTCGAGTAGACGGTCACTTCGGAGACGCCAGCGCGCTGAAGGATGCCGAGACCGTCTTCATCGATCTCCGTGGACTCCTCCAGGAGTACTTCACCGGTCTCGGAGTCGACCACCTCTTCGGCGAGCACGGCGCCCACAATGTCGCGGCCGGCTCGAGCTGGGTCGGGCTCCTTCGCGCCCTTCTTGGTCGGCTGTGTCACCTCGAGCTGCCCGGTAGTGAAAAACAGGCGGTAGAGCTCCGCGTCGCTTCCGTAGCCGAACGCTCTCAGTAAGGCGGTGGCCGGAAACTTTTTCTTCTTGTCGATGTGGACATAGCAGATGTGGTTGATATCGATCGTGAACTCGACCCACGAACCGCGGAACGGGATGATCCGTGCGCTGTGGAGCTTTGAACCGTTGGGGTGGATGTTCTCCTCGAACACGACGCCTGGCGAACGGTGAAGCTGGCTCACGACGACCCGCTCCGCACCGTTGATGATGAACGTGCCGAGCTCCGTCAGCAGCGGTAGGTCGCCGAGGTAAACCTCTTTCTCAATGATGTCGCGTGGGCGACGCTGTTTGTCCTCCAGATCCTCCCAGACGATGAGCCGCAGAGTCGCCTTGAGCGGCGCGGCGTAAGTCATGTCCCGCTCGATGCACTCCTCGACGGAGTACTTGGGCTCACCGAGCGACGACGTCACGTATTCGAGCGTGAAGTTTTCGTTGACGTCGCTGATCGGGAAGATCTCTCCGAACACACGATCCAGACCGAAGTCCCAGCGCTCCTCGGAGTTGGGCTCGGACTCGATGAGCTTCTCGAACGAACGGAGCTGAATGTCCAGCAGGTTCGGCATCGGCATGATCGCATCCAGCTTCGCGAAGCTGACGACCGGCAGCACCAGATTGCGTCTATCCAACGGGATGTCCCTCCTTTGACCTCCGACGGGCGGGGCCCGCCCGCCGTGTACGAGGCCAGCGTGATGCGGATTCACCTACGAGCCCAGGAGCACAAAGTGGTCCTGAAGCTTCATCATTCAGCGATGCGGGGACGCGCCGTCCCCGACGCCTTGCTGTCACGTCCTACTTGAGCGAAGCGGTCGCGCCCTGCTCTTCGAGCTTGGCCTTGATTTGTTCGGCCTCCTCCTTCGAGACCGCCTCCCTGACCGCTCCGGGTGCGCTGTCGACCAAGTCCTTGGCCTCTTTGAGGCCGAGGCTTGTGACCTCGCGCACAACCTTGATGACCTGGATCTTCTTGTCCCCGATGGCTTCGAGAATCACGTCGAACTCGGACTGCTCTTCTTCCTCGGTCTCGGCTGGACCGACGCCGGGCCCACCGGTGGCGGGCGCCGCGACCGCAGTCACGTTGAACTTTTCCTTGAACGCTTCGACGAACTCCGATAGCTCGAGGACCGTCATGCTGCCGATGGTCTCGAGGAGCTCTTCTTGCTTATCGGCCATGTCTGTTCCTTCCTCCTTGATTCTCCCGGCCATCCGCCGGCGAGGTCGTGGCTCCTCCCGGGCTATGGAAGCCGGGGTCGGGCGTTGCCGTTCGCAACATGCTCCCGGAGCAGGGGCGATCCCGTTTCCGAGTTAAGCTAGACGCTCATCCCTAAGTGCCTCGAAGAGGCCCGCCGCCTCCCGCAGCTTCGCCTCGAGGGCAAAAGCCAACGCCGCCGCCGGGGCCTGAAGCACTCCCGCCAACTGCGCCAGCAGCTGTTCCTTGCGGGGTAGCTTCACGAGTCGCTCGATCTCGCCCGGAGTCAGGATCTCGCTGTGGAGAGCGCCTAACTTGAAGACAGGCCTGCCCCGGTGCAGCTTTGCGAACTCGGACACGGCTTTCGCCGGCTCTACCACACCTTCGTAGCCGAAGACGACCCCGGTCGGGCCGATCAGGGCCGGCTCGAGACCGGCCAGCTCCGTTCCGGCGATCGCGAGCTTCATGAGCCTGTTCTTCGCGACCAAGAACTCCCCACCGCTTTGCTTGAGCTCCGCCCGAAGCACGGTCATGCCCTTCACGTCGACCCCCGTGAAGTCCGTCAGGTAGACCGCCGCCGCCCGCTCCAGGCGCCTCCGGAACTCCGTGACGAAAGCCTCCTTCTCGGTGCGGTTCATCGGGAGCTCCGACGGTAGAGGTTGGCGTCGATCGACACGCCTGGGCCCATCGTGCTCGACACGGTCACGCTCTTCACGTACTGACCTTTTGCTGCCGCGGGGCGCGCTCGCACGATCTGGTCCATGAAGGCGCCCAGATTCTCGGCGAGCCGCTCTGTCTCGAAGGAGACCTTCCCGATGGGAGCGTGCACGTTGCCCGTTCGGTCCACGCGGAACTCGATCTTTCCAGCCTTGATCTCCGAGACGGCCCGCGCGACGTCGAAGGTGACGGTTCCCGCCTTGGGCGACGGCATGAGGCCGCGCGGTCCCAGAATACGACCGAGAGGCCCCACCTTCCCCATGACGTCCGGAGTCGCCACCATGACGTCGAAATCCAGCCACCCCTCCTGGATCTGCGGGATGTACTCTAGCCCGACAAAATCGGCGCCCGCCTCCTTTGCCTCCTTCTCCTTCTCGCCTTGGGCCGCTACCAGGACTCGCACTTCCTTTCCCGTGCCGTGCGGGAGCACGACCGTGCCGCGAACGATCTGGTCCGCCTTCCGAGGATCCACGCTGAGCCGCGTCGATACCTCCACCGTTTCGTCGAACCTGGCGAACGACAGGTCCTTGACGAGCTGAAGCGCGTCGTTCGGCTCGAACCTGGAGCCGACGGGCAACTGCTCTCTCGCGCTGGCATACCTCTTCCCGTGCTTGGACATGTTGCTCGAGCCGTCGAGTTTCGTCCTCCCACCGGTGGCGGCTCGCACTCGGTGGTTCCGCGGACTCGGCGCGATTCGCTCGCCGCCGGGACTCTCCTTGCAGTCGCGCCTACCAGTCGACCTCGATCCCCATCGAACGTGCCGTGCCGGCGATCTGGCGCATCGCCGCTTCGATATCACTGGCGTTCAGGTCCGGCATCTTGGTCTCGGCGATCTGCCGAAGCTGCTCGCGACCGACGCGCGCGACCTTCTCCAGATTCGGAACACCCGAACCCTTCTCGAGCCCGGCGGCCTTGCGTAGAAGCACCGCAGCGGGAGGCGTCTTCGTGATGAACGTGAACGACCGGTCCGCGTAAACGGTGATCTCCACCGGGATCGTCGTGCCCATCTGCTGCTGTGTCCGGCTGTTGAACTGCTTGCAGAACTCCATGATGTTCACGCCGTGTTGCCCTAGAGCGGGACCTACGGGCGGGGCTGGATTCGCCTGCCCGCCGGGCACGTGCAGCTTGATGAAGCCGATGACCTTCTTCGCCATGGTCCCCTCTACCCTCCGGTGACGACCCGCGCCGCCGCGCTCACGCAGCGCCGGTGCGAGCCCAGCCGCCTAGTATCCCTTGAGCTGCGTGTAGTCCAGCTCCACCGCCGTGGGTCGGCCGAACAACGAGACCTCTACCTTTACCTTGCCCTTGTCGGCGAACACTTCCTGGACGGTTCCGGAGAAGTCCGTGAAGGGACCCCCAGTAACCTCGACCACCTGGCCGGCGTGGAACGGGATTTCCTCCGCCGTGCTCTCCTCCTCCTCGACCTCCACCCCCAGGATCTTGTTGATCTCCTCGTCCCGCAGCGGCTGCGGCGTCCTCCCGGTCCCGACGAATTTGATGACGCCCTGGATGTTGTTGATGACATGGATCGTGCGCTCGTTCAGCGCCATCTGGACGAGTACGTAGCCGGGGTAGAGCCGGCGACTGACCGTCACCCGCTTGCCGTTCCGGATTTCGACCACGTCCTGGGTCGGCACGAGGACCTCGGAGATCTCCTTGTCCTCGCGCTCCTCCCCCGGCTCGTCCTCGATCTTGCGGACAATGAGCTTCTGCACCTTGTTCTCGTGCCCCGAGTACGTCTGAATGGCGTACCAGCGTTTCTCGTCCGCCATCAGGCCCCGAAGATCCCCATGATGATGTCGATGATTGACCGCACGACGATGTCCATGACCCAAATGATCGCGGAGATGATCAGTACGAATACGATCACGACGATGGTCGCGCTCTTCAGCTGGTCGTAGTCCGGCCACGTGACCCGCTGCAGCTCGGCCCACGACTCTTCGACGAACGTCCTCGCCTCGACGAGTTTCTGGATGGCCATCGGATGACCTACTTCGTCTCCTTATGGGACGTGTGCAGGCGGCACCTGCGACAGAACTTGCGATACTCCACCCGCTCCGGATGAAGTCGCTTGTTCTTGGTTGTCGTGTAGTTGCGCTCCTCACATTGGGAGCATGCCAGGGTAATCCGGGCTCTCGGCATTCTCGATTTCCGGTGCGCTCAGCGGGGGCTCTTCGCTACTCGACGATCTCGGTAACGACGCCGGCGCCGACGGTGCGACCGCCCTCTCGGATCGCGAACCTCAACTCGCGGTCCATCGCGATCGGTGTGATCAGTTCCACTTCCATCTGAACGTTGTCGCCCGGCATCACCATCTCCACTCCATCGGGCAGGTGCGCCGCACCCGTCACGTCTGTCGTCCGAAAGTAAAACTGCGGCCGGTATCCGTTGAAAAACGGCGTGTGCCGTCCACCCTCTTCCTTCGTCAACACGTACACTTCCGCCTTGAATTTCGTGTGCGGCGTGATCGAGCCCGGCTTCGCCAACACTTGCCCTCGCTCGATCTCGTCCTTCCCCACTCCCCTCAGCAATAGCCCCGCATTGTCGCCCGCCCTGCCCTCATCCAAAATCTTGCGGAACATCTCCACCCCCGTCACCACCGTCTTGCGGTCCGCTCCCATCCCCACAATCGCCACTTCCTCCCCCTGCTTCACCACACCCCGCTCGATCCGTCCCGTCGCCACCGTCCCTCGCCCCGTAATCGAAAATACGTCCTCCACTGGCATCAAAAACGGCTTGTCGACGTCGCGCTCCGGCTCCGGTATGTAGCTGTCGATCGCTTCCATCAAATCCCCGATGCACTCCACATCCGGACCCTCCCCCTCCGCGTTCATCGCCTTCAACGCGCTCCCCTTCACCACCGGTAAATCATCGCCCGGAAAATCATACTCGCTCAGTAACTCCCTCACCTCCAACTCCACCAACTCCAACAACTCCTCGTCGTCTACCATGTCCACCTTGTTCAAAAAAACCACGATGTAGGGCACGTTCACCTGCCGCGCCAACAAAATGTGCTCGCGCGTCTGTGGCATCGGCCCGTCCGCTGCACTCACCACCAAAATCGCCCCGTCCATCTGCGCCGCCCCCGTAATCATGTTCTTCACGTAGTCGGCGTGCCCAGGACAGTCCACGTGCGCGTAATGCCGATGCTCCGTCTCATACTCCACGTGCGCCGTCGCTATCGTGATCCCTCGCTCCCGCTCCTCCGGCGCCTTGTCGATCTGATCAAACTCCACCATGTCCCCACCGTACTTCTTCGCCTGCGTAAACGTGATCGCCGCCGTCAACGTCGTCTTCCCATGATCTACATGCCCGATCGTCCCCACGTTTACATGCGGCTTCGTCCGCTCAAACTTCGCCTTGCCCATCGATATCCTCTGCCGTCTCGAGCGATAATGGGCGCCAGACCGTCCGCCTCCGGGACGCGCGCCACGTCCTCCCCGCGGGAGTCGTAAGCTCCGACCGGGGATTGAACCCGGGACCTCCTCCTTACCAAGGAGGCGCTCTACCTCTGAGCTATCGGAGCGACACCTGCCGGGTCCCCCGCCGATCGCCTCCATACAAGAGCGGGAGACGGGACTCGAACCCGCGACCCTCAGCTTGGAAGGCTGATGCTCTAGCCAACTGAGCTACTCCCGCGAAACAGGTCGTGCCTTGGTCGGTTCCGCCCCGGGGCGGAGACCAGCGCCGGCGACCCCGATTCGGTCTGAATCTCCTCCAGTGGTGGGGGTAGGATTCGAACCTACGTAGGCATGCGCCAGCAGATTTACAGTCTGCCCCGTTTGGCCGCTTCGGTACCCCACCGGCGAGCCCGAAAAAGGAAGCCGCGACTGCCCCCCTCTCCTCACCTGCCCGCGAGGCTCGGAGCACGCCGCCGTGGCCCCTACGGCGACGCAGCTAAACGAGCATTGAAAGGTAAAGGCCTGTCGACGAGCCATCAAGTGGTGCGGGGCCCCGCTCGCGAGACGGCCATCCGACGGTGAACGACGAACGCGTGAGCAGGGGCGAAGGGCCGAAGGGGCCAGATCACGCCGAAACGTGAGCCATGGGAGGAGCCCTGTGCGCTCAGTAGATCACAACAATCCGGTAAAACCATGCTTCGGGAATCCCGATGATGACGACCCCAAGCGCGCCCTCCGACTCCGTGAGAAACCAGAACTGACTCTCCTCGGTGAACCCATCGGAGAGGAGGAAATAGGTATCGCCGTCGACATCCGAATAGTAGACCGCGATGTTGGGCGGGTCTGCGAGCGTTCCGGCCTGCGCAGGAAGCTGGACGAGAAAGATGCCCTCGTTTTCCGGAGCGGTGCCCGACAAGACGAGTCGCGTCCCTGGGACCCGGCTCTCCCGGCGCACCTTGGGCGCCTGGAGCCCCTTGTGGACCCGTTGGACCCTGAGGGCCGACCGGCCCCTCGCAACCCACCACGAGGGCCGCAAGGAGTGCGATCGTCGTCACGCGAGCCAACATCCAGCCTGCCTCCGGTTGCGGGAGCTTGACACACTAGGCGTGCGAGGCGTCGTTGGGCAATCCCCACGGGCATAGAGATGCGAGACTGACTCCTACAGAAAGATCCCCTCGGACACACTGATGATGCTCAGAGGTTCAGCGACCCCGATCTGCGGCATCTTACTTTCTCCAGAAGTGGGAACACCGCCCGCCAACCGAGGGAGAAGGGCTGCTGGTTCGCGCGGAAGACCCCTCGATGCACGGAGCGGACCTCCTCCATCGATGTGAAGGCCTCGGGGTGATGGCCGCGACCTCCTTCATGTAGTGGGGCACCTCAGCACGCTTCACGACACTGAAGATCACGCTCACGTCGCCCGAGCCAAGGGCACCGCGTACGCTCGTCACGCCGAAGCCGGCGGCTCGCAGCGCGTCGAACAGGTCTTTGGGGTCTTCTTCGGTGACCGTACGAATCATGCGCTGGCCGAGAGCGAGGCGGTCCTCGATTCGCAACCGCCGTCCAGGCTTTCGCTTGCCGGCCAACTCGGAGCGGGCCGGGAGCCCCGGGGTGTCGTCCGGGCACGCGGCGGCTCCCTTCCTAGGCACGTTGCCCCCAGGGCTGGAAGGAAGCTGGCGAACGGACTCGAACCGTTAACCTGCTGCTTACAAGGCAGCTGCTCTGCCAATTGAGCTACGCCAGCGGGCGCTGTCTCGAGCACGGAGCCGCGCAAAGACACTTGCCTGGCCCCAGGTCCTTCAACTCAAACCTACCCGGCCCGAGAACCGGGCTCAACCGCGGGCTCTGGGGAATCCCGGACCACGCCCGCTCCATCGCCGGCGATCGGGGGGGGACCCCGACTTGGTCGCCGTCGGCGCTGGGGCGTGGCACACCCACGTGCCATCGGGAGGACGGAACACCATACTACGGTTCGAAACGAGATTGGATGGCGGTCAACCTTCTTCCAGCATCGGGAGCGGACATGAACCAAGTAGAGACGGGCGGGCGTCACCGGTGCTCGGCCCCACCGTTCGCAGCGGGGCTCCTGCTCCTGGCCTTCAGCGCGATCGGTCCGAGTGCCGCCGCGGGCCAGCGAGGTCAGCCCACCCGGCAGGTCGTCGAGGCCGCACCGGCCGATCCGACCCTTCCCAGCGTACGCGTGATCGGCCTCGGAGGAACCATTACGTCCAGCGCGCTGGGCCCGTCCCGCTGGCAGAGCTACGGGGGAGACGGCTTCCACATCGAGGAGATCATCCAGCGCCTGATGCCAGATCTCTCGCAGGTCGCCAACGTCTCCAGCTACGAGCTCTACAATACGGGCTCGTCGGGGCTCACTGCGGAGCACCTGCACCGAGCTACGATGAAGGTAGACGAGACGCTCGCGGACCCCGACATCGACGGGGTCGTGGTGACGACCGGCACGAACGTGATGGAGGAAGTGGCCTACTGGCTCGACCTCACCGTCCGCAGCGAAAAGCCGGTCGTGATCACCGGGTCGATGCGCCAGGCCAACACCTTCTCCTTCGATGGGTTGGCGAACCTCTTCAACTCGATCACGCTCGCGGCGAGCGGCAAGACTCGCTGCTACGGCACTGTTCTGCTGCTGAACGACGAGTACGTCGGGGCGCGTGAGGTCACCAAGTCGGACGCCGTACGCACCGACACCTTCACGGGTGGGCGCTTCGGAGTCCTGGGCGCCGTGGATGAGCGCAGGGTGCGAGCCATCCACGCCCCGGCCCGCGTGCTCGACTGCGGCACGGCCGCGTGGCAGACCCCGTTCGACCTGGCACAGGTTGGCCCGGACGATATTCCTCGCGTGGAGATCGTCTTCAGCTACCTGGAGGCGGGGCCGACGGCGATCACTGCGATGGTGGAGGACGGCGTCGAGGGAATCGTCACCGCCGGGCACGGGGCAGGAGGGATCTCCACCGCACAGTCCTCCGCCCAGGAAGAAGCGATCGCCGACGGCGTGCTCATCGTGAAGGCGACGCGCACCGGCTCGGGTCCCGTCTGGACCGGCGGCGAGGGCATCATCGCGGCCGGAGACCTGATGCCACAGAAGGCGAGGATCCTGTTGCAGCTCGGGCTCGCCTTCAGCGACGACCCTCGGCAAATCCAGGAGTGGTTCGAGACGATCGGGCTCCCGGACTTCGACATGTCGGAGCGCTAGCTCAGGGCTCCGGCGGGGCGATCACCGGCCGTCGGTGGCCTCGGGCGCATTCCCTCCTACCTGGAACTCGAGACCGCCGATGCCGTCAATCCACGCTACGATCTGCTCCTCGTCATCTGAGAACGCGAGCGCGAGGAGCAGAAGGAGTCGGGCCTTCTGCGGCATGAGATTGTCTCCGCCGGAACGGAACCGCTGCGTCCGCGTGAAGACCACGCCCAATTCCTCCGCCTTTTCCTGGGCCTCGCGCGAGGGCCTACCTCCGGCCAACACGATACCGTCCACACCCGCGTCCGCCCAAGCCAGCACCGCCTCGTCCAACCCCGCGTCCTGATAACCCATCAACATCTCGACGCGGGGGAGATCGTCCCGAGAGATGCGGGAGACGTCGAAAGGCGTGCGCCAACGCGCCGGATCGTCACAGAACTGCACGCGCGGCGGCGCCCGAAAAGTGCGCACGTCGAGGTCGTCCACGTAGCCGAGGATTCCCACTTTGCGGTCGATGAAGGTGTCCATTCTCGCACTGTCGGATTTCCACACTTCCTTCGCCGCGTGGAATTCGTCGTTGAGGATGTTCACGGTCCCGAAGCAGCGCGTCTCGCCGCTCGCGGCCAACACGATCGCGTTGAAAAGGTTGGCATGCGCGTCGGTCCCGATCACCGTCCACGGGCGCATCGCTCCCGTGAAGACCACCGGCTTCTGGCTCTGGACCGTCAACTCCGACCAGTAGACGAACTCGTCTTGCGTGCCCGTGCCGGTCGTTACGACGACCGCGTCCGCGGTCTCGAGTGCCTCGTCGATCGCGATGCTGAGGTCGTAGTATTCCGGAATCGTGTAACCGCCCGATCCCTGGTTCCCGAACTGAACGGTCGTGAT
This sequence comes from Longimicrobiales bacterium, assembly GCA_965249195.1. Taxonomy (GTDB): domain Bacteria; phylum Gemmatimonadota; class Gemmatimonadetes; order Longimicrobiales; family Gaopeijiaceae; genus CBDFLM01. The sequence continues at coordinate 89,948 of CBDFLM010000013.1, read as the reverse complement.
CTCCGCGACCTCGTCGATCTGCGGCCTGAGCTCCTCCACCATGTCGACGATCATGAGCTGCCCGGCGCGGTAGTCCTGGAAGCTCGTTCGGGTCTCCGACTGGCCGGCGATCGTCCCGCCCGTTCCGATCACCGTCACCCGCGGCAGGATCGTCTGGGCGACGAGGACTCCAGGGACGACCAGGGCCAGCATCGACGCTCCGATCGCTCTGCATTTCATGGCGCTCTTCCTCCTCCTGGCTTCGAGCGACTCGCCGTATCGCGAAACCCCTGTGGACCTGGAACGCGCGAGGCTCATGGGACCGAAGAGATTCTTTTTCACGCCTCGCGCTCACGACGAGCCCCTCCGCGCGCGTGCGTCGGACCCCTCTGGGGCGGGCCGCCTGTCAGGGGCCCCCGGCGATAGTAGTCTTGCACAAGTCGCGATGCCAGCACATACGGGGCCTAGGCTGGTGCAAGCGAGCATCACTCGCATATTCGGAGATTCGCGTGAGATCAGCCGGCCGCCGTGCCCTCGGGCATCCGCTCCACGACCTTCCAACGCGTCCCCTGCGGCGTGTCCTCGAGCACGATCCCGCGTTCCGCGAGCTCGTCGCGGATGGCGTCCGCGCGCTCGAAGTCTCGCGAGCTACGCGCGGCCTCACGTTCCTCTATGAGGCCCTCGACCCAACGCTCGGTCTCTTCGTCCAGCTCACGAGCCATGTGAGCGGTCTCGAGCAGACCCAGCACGTGGTCGATGGAGATCAGAGCATCGAGGACCGCTTCTCGATCCGCTGGATGAAGAACACCCGACGATCCCTCGAGGTGCGCGTTCACGGCGTTCACGAAAACGAAGAGCACACCGAGCGCGTCCGCCGAGTTGAGGTCGTTGTCCATGGCGGCCCTGAAGTCCCGCAGCACCTCGTCCGCGCGTGTCGAGAGGGAGCGGTCGGATACAGACTCGTCGACGGCGCACTCCCTAACCCTGGCCTCGAAATCGAGGAGCCTCTGAACCGCGCGCTTGGAAGCCTCCAACCCCTCGCGGGTGAAGTTGAGCTCGTGGCGGTACTGGGCGCCCAGTAGCTGATGTCGAATGGCCGCGGGATCGAACCCCTGCTCCAGCAGCTCGCGGACGGTCATCGTGTTGCCCAGCGACTTCGACATCTTACGGCCCTCGAGTAGCAAATGCTTCATGTGAAGCCAGTACCGCACGAAGGGCTTGCCGGTCGCTCCTTCGGACTGGGCGATCTCGTCCTCGTGGTGTGGGAACACCAGGTCCTCGCCGCCCATGTGGATGTCCAGAGTCTCCCCGAGCTCTTCAATGCTCATCACGGAGCATTCCAGGTGCCATCCCGGGCGTCCCCTTCCCCAGGGGGAGTCCCAGGCGGCGCCGACGGATTCGTCGTCTTCTTTCGCAGCCTTCCACAGGGCGAAGTCGCGCGCGTCGTCCTTCTCGTACTCGTCCAAGGCCACGCGAGCGCCGGGTCGCAGTTGGCTCGGGTCCATCCGCGAGAGCCGGCCGTAGGCTGGGAAGGACGCTATGGAGAAGTAGATGGAACCGTCCTCGGCCAGATAACCCAGTTCTTTCTCCATCAACCGCTCGACGAAGCGGACCATGTGAGGGACGTACTCGGTTGCCCTCGGGTTGGCGTCGAACGGAAGAATCCCCAACCTGCTCGCGTCCGCCAGGATCGTCTCACCGTGAGGGGCTGTGTACTCTCGCAGGGTCTGGCCCCGGCTCAGAGCCGCCTCGATGGTCTTGTCGTCGACATCGGTGAGATTGACGACGATGCGAACCTCGTAGCCGCTCCACTCCAGATAGCGGTGCACGAGGTCGTAGAGAACGAAAGCGCGGAAGTTGCCGATGTGGGCATCGCCGTAGATGGTCGGGCCGCACCCGTATACCCGAACCTGGCTGGGTTCGAGCGGCTCGAACGGCTGAAGGCTCCGCGTGAGTGTGTTGTAGAGATTGAGGGCCATGGTCTTCGGTTCGAGTCTCGCCTACGTCACATGATGCGGATCTCGGTGATGCGCCACGCTGCCTCGCCGCGTTCGTATCCGACGAAGATCGTGAAGACGAGGCTTTCACTGGTGCCGCGGGCGGAGGTCTGCCATCGCAGTCGCAACGATCCACGCCGCGGGCTACCGCCCAGATCGCTCACGCGCTCCACGTCGAGTGCGCCGACCGCCAACCCTTCCAGATACGCATCGAGCGCGGCCCGCGCCTGACGCGTACCGAGCAGTTCGAACTCGTCGCGACCGACGTATAGGCGAATGCCCCGCGGTGCCATGGCGGCGGCCACGCCGGCCATGTCCCGAGCGCTCCACGCTTGAACGAACAGGGTGGACGCTTCCTCCAACGGCGACTGCTGGGACGCGTCGATCGCGCCCCGCACCGGCTCGACTGGACGATCCGGTGCGACCACACCGACGGGGGCGGCAGCGATCACCAGGGTCAGGGCATAGCGAGCGATCATCAGGAGACCCTACCGGGCTCGGCCGACAGCTCGGAGAGGATCGCTTCCAGGGCCGTCACGGGGTTCGGAGCTCGCGTGATCGGCCTTCCCACCACCAGGAAGTCCGCACCCGCCTCCAAGGCCGCGCGTGGCGTGGCGACCCTGGTCTGGTCGTCCCGTGCGCCGCCCGACTGACGAATGCCGGGGGTCGCCACGAGAAACGCCGAACCCAGCTTACGCTTCAGTACGCTGGTTTCCAGAACCGAAGCCACGACCCCGTCTACGCCGCACTCTGCCGCCAGCGCACCCAATCGCTCGACCTCGCCGCGCAGTGACTTGATGGACTTGCCCCACGCTCCTTCGACCTCGGCCGCCGACTGCGAGGTGAGCATCGTGACCGCGAGGACGAGTAGCCGAGCTTGCCGATCCGAGGCCTCGTACGCGAGGCGAGCCGCCGTGGAGGCGGCCTCGAGCATCGTCCGCCCCCCTAGGGAATGGATGGTCAGTAGGTCGACGCCCAACTGAGACGCGGCATGCACCGTTGCCGCTACCGTACTGGGGATATCGTGAAGTTTCAGGTCCAGCATGACTGTCTTTCCCCTGCGCTCCAGCTCCCGAATGAGGGCCGGGCCTTCACGTGTGAAGAGCTCGAGCCCCACCTTGTAGGAGCGTCCCGTCTCACCCAGGGAGTCGACGATGGTGAACGCCTCTTCCCCGGACGGGAAGTCGAGCGCAACGATCACCTCTGCCACGCGGCCTCCCTCGGCACGAACGCCGGGTCGTCTCCGCCCGTGGGAGGACCCCGCTCCGCCCCGGCGCGCGTAGCACCGTGGACTGGTGAGAGGGTCGCCTTCCCTTCCCGTGCCCAGCGCGCGAGCACCTTCACGATTCGCTCTGCCGTGCGGGGGTTCGCGAAGCTCGCCGTACCGATCTGTACCAGCGAGGCGCCGGCTCGCAAATAGTCGCGTGCATGCTCGGCAGTGGAGATTCCGCCCACCCCGACGAGAGGGAGGCGTGTCTCCGACCGCGCCAGCCAAACCGCGCGGAGCCCAGCGGCGAAGAGCGCGGGCCCGCTGACTCCGCCCGCTCCCGCCCCGAGAGCCGGACGAGGCTCGGTAGGATCGAGGGCCAACCCCGGCAGGGTGTTGACGAGCGTGATTGCGTCGGCCCCGGACGCCTCCGCGGCCTCGACGCTTTCTATCATCTGGGGTGAATCCGGTGCCAGCTTGGCCAGGATCGGACGCTGTGTGCGCTCCCGGGCCGCGGTGACCACGCTCGCCGTACCTTCCGGACTGTGCGCGAACGTGGCTCCCTCGCGGCGGTCGTCGTTTGGACAGGAGAGGTTGAGCTCGAAGGCGTGAAATCCTTCCTGACGATCGAGGATTTCGACCAGACGCGCGAACTCCTGCACGGTATGCCCAGCTAGGCTGACCACGACCCGCGCCCGTCGGAGGTTACGACGCAGCCACGGGAGCTTCTCGGCACACACGACCTCAACCCCGGGATTCGCCAGCCCTACCGAGTTGAGCATCGCGCCGTGGAGCTCGGTGAGCCGTGGGGCGGCGTTACCGGCACGCGGTTCGAGCGTCACGGACTTGGTGACCAGCCCGCCGAGGGAGTCCAGGTCAGCAACGTCCTGAAGCTCCTCTCCGAAGCCGCAGGTCCCAGCGGCCAGGAGCACCGGATTCTGGAACCGTACGCCGAAAAGCTCCACGGCCAGGGGCGCGGACGGAGGGGACACCGGCGTGTTCGGTGTCGGCTCGGGCGTCCCGCTGGCGTCGCTCATTGCGACGGCTCGTGGAGGTGGAGGGTGTCGGTGCGCTCCCGCGCGAGCACGTCGCGCTCGACTGCGGCCGCGACGGAAGCTGCGAGCACCGCGGACAACGCCTGTGCGAGCTCCCGCTCGAGCCGCTCGAATTCGGCGCGGGGCACCGGGTCGCGATTCGCGATGCGCACGTATGGGTTACTGCTCATGCGGGAGACGCGCCGACGCAAGTGTTCACGGCGGTCACCCTGCGGAAGCAGAGAGCGAGCCGCGAGCAGGGCCTTTCCCGACCAGGGCGAGGCCGGGTCTAGGTCGGCGTAGCGCACGAACATGTCCGCGGCGAGCGCGTAGGCGCCGAGGTGGTCCCGAGCCAGCTCGGCGGCGGCGAAAAGCGCCACGGTCGGATCGCGCCGCTCAGCGTGGAGCTCCAGCAGTTCCAGCTGCCGGAACGTCTCGAGGAGCCCCAACGCGTCCGAGTCGCCGATCGCGGGAAGCAGCAATGGGCGCAGGTCGGCCAGGTCCTCGATCGACGTCGCCGCTCCCGCCAACATTCGCACTAGCCAGATTCTACCCTCGGTCGCCCTCGCACCGGACCCGGCCGCGACTCGCTGGGCGTCCACGGTCGCGGCAGCGGTGTCTCCAGCCTCGGCGGCGAGCGATGCCCGGAACAACAGGGCACGTGCGCGTGCTTCGCCGGGCCACGGCGCCCGGTCCAACCCCTCCAGCAGCGCGACGGCCACGCGGGGACCCCACGACCCGGAGCCCAGGAGGACGAGCGCTTCGAGGGTGTCGGAGAGAAACGCGCCCTCGGCCGTGGTGAGAATGGCACGCGCTCCCGCTCCGGCCAGCCCGGGGTCGTCGAGCGCGAGCCCCCAGCCGAGGCGCTCGAGCGCAGCAGTCGCCGCGAGGCGCGGATCCTGCTCCCCCGCGCGGTCGAGGTCCCAGAGGGCCTCCTGGACCCGTCCCGTGGAGAACAACGCCCGGGCGCGCCATAGGTGCCCTTCGCCGCGACGCGCGCCGGCACTCAGCTCACGAATCGCGTCGTTGATTCGCATGAGTCCTGCCTGAGGGCTTCCCGTCAGCGCCAAGACCGCGCCCTGGTAGAGTGTCGCGCTTCGTCGCAGGTCCCTGTCCCCGGTGAGCTCGAGCGCGCGCGCAAATGCCTCGCCGGCTCGTAGAAGCTCACCCTGGCGCAGATAGCAGCGCCCCACGATGTAGAGCGCGTCGTCCGCCCATCGCCCCTCGCGGTCCTTGCGGTAGCTCTCGGCGGCCCGCAGAAGCGCCTCCCCGTAGCGCTCGCGGGCCTCCGCGTGTCGGCCCATGCGATCCAGGCGCTCTGCTTCGTCGAAGACGCGCTGTGCGTTGTAGAGGCCGTTGTAGTAAACGCACCCCCAGAGCAGCGTGAGCCCGGGGAGCAACAACCTGGCACGTTGTCGGCTCATCGCATGAGCCCCGACACCGCAGGCCGGCTCGGCGGGTATCTCTCGAAGAAGGCCAGCACGGCGTCGACCAAAGCTCGGGCGGCGTCCTGATGAAAGGCTGAGCTGGCCAGTAGAGACGCCTCCTCGCTGTTGGTGACGAACCCGATCTCCACCAGTACTGCCGGCATGAGCGCATTCGTGATCACGGCGAAGGGGCCCTGCTTCACTCCCCGGTTGGGCCCGGGATGCACGTCGTCGAGCTCGTCCTGAACCAGTTCGGCGAGAAGCGCCGACCAGCGTTGGTGGTCGAAGTTCCGGAGCTCCTTCAGGATGAAGTCGAGGTCCGGAGCGGGGGCTCCCGGCAGATCTCGGAGAGGAGCGTTTTCGTTGGCGGCGACCCGCCGTTCATGCTCCGTGCGCGCCTCCGACAGGAAATATGTCTCGAAGCCGCGAACAGATTTGCGCGGGAGCGCGTTGGCATGGATTGAGATGAAGACGCCGTCACGGTCACCTTTCAGCTCGGTTGCCCGTGAGCCGCGCTGCCACAGTGGCACGAGTTCGTCGCGCTCGCGTGTGAGGTGCACCTCGACGCCCGCATGCGCGGAGAGCGCACGGGCCACTTCGCGCGCGAGGTCGAGCGCAACGTCTTTTTCCCGGACACCACCGGGACCGATCGCACCCGGGTCGCTGCCGCCGTGTCCGGGATCGATGACCACGACCGTCCGCCGAGCGTCATCTCGCCCCGTCGGGGGCCTGCCCGGTGCCAATTCGGCGTCGGGCCTTCGTCTGCCTGTGGTCGAGGGTGCGCGAGGTGCCGGACTTCCCACGATCCGGAGACTCCGAGGCCCCACCGACATGAGGCGTTCCGGTATGAGGGCGGGGAGGACGTCCACGAGGAGCTGCACCGGCACGTGCACGACGCCGTCCATTACGTACGGTGCGTCGACGAGCTGGATCAGCTCGTCCCCGAACCAAACGTAGGGGCTGGCCTCCCGAACGGAGACGCCGGGTGAGCCGCTCATGCGCAGCAGCCACCCGCCGTCGCTCTGAGCGAGCTCGAAGCCCGCGGGCGCGAGATCGGGGGCCGCCACCGATGCGTGTCCCTGGGCGCGAACGATCTCTATCGCCAGGTCCGAACCCGCGGGCCGCTCCACCCGCAGCACCGACCGCTCTTGTGCGTGAAGTACCGAATTCCCCAAGCCCAAGGCCAGAACCGTGCCGAGGGAGGCAGCGCAGAACCTCATGCGCCCTCGATCGCGCGCTGGGCCTCTCGGTCCTGGATCTCTCGGCGCATCTTCTCGCGCTTGTCGTGTAGCCTCCGGCCGCGGGCGAGCGCCAGGTCCACCTTGGCATAGCCACGGCTGAAATAGACCAGCAGGGGAATCAGCGTCAGCCCCTTTTCCTCGACCTTGCCGATTAGGCGTTGGATCTCGCGGCGGTGCAGCAGGAGCTTTCGCGCGCGAACCGGATCCTCGTTATCGCGGTTCGCCTGCTCGTAGGGGCCGATGTAGAGGTTGTGCAGCCATGCCTCGCGACCCTCGATGCGCGCGAACGCGTCCCGCAAGCCGACTTTCCCGGCACGCAAGGATTTCACTTCCGGACCCTTCAGGACGAGCCCGGCCTCGAAGGTCTCGAGCACGTCGTACTCGTGCCGGGCTTTGCGATTCGTCGCGACGACCCTGCGGCCGTTCCGCGCGCTCACGCCTGGCCCGGCGGCGCCGAGGATCGAACGACGACGATGGTGCGACACGTTCCTTCCGCGCGGCCCGTTCCATTCCGGGTCGTCATGCGGAGGCGCTCCTCTCCGGGGAGGCAGGAGTCAGAAGATCAACACCGGAGTGCCCACGTCGACCATGTGCATCAGGTCTCTGGCGGCCTCGTTCGTGAGCCGGATGCATCCGTGTGACACTCTGCGCGCCTCGGGGTCCGGATTGAGGACCAAGTGAGGTGCGTTGGTGCCGTGTATGGCGATTCCGTCCCCCAGATAGATCGCGGTCGTCCCCATTACACCGCGCATCATGCGTGCGGGTGAGTTGCCCGCCGAAATGCGAAGGCCGTTCTCGACGTAATACCAGTCGGGAGCTTGCCACAGAGGATCCTTCTCCATGCGGCGGATGCTCATGAGGCCCCTCGGCGTAGTAAATGTCCAATCTTGCCCGCCCCCCGCCAATCGGAACCCGTCGCCCGTGCCCGCCGGGGCGGACCAGATCGCGCGCCTCCCCTCGAACACGAATACACGGTTCTCCCCCAGGTGCACCACGACGTACCGGTCCGCGTGACCGACCAGTGAAGTTGCCGCCTCGATCTCGCGCTCCAGGATGCGTGACTGGAAGAGGAGCTGGTCGCCGCCCAGGTCGATCAGGCCCGCCTCGGGCAGGAGGTGCTGCGCGTGGAGAGACACCGGCCCGGGGGGCGGTACGACCAGGAGCAAGGTGAAGAGAATCCGCCAGCTCGGTGAACGCGTTCCCGGCCCGAGTTGCCGATCGGGGTTCATCGCTGCCCTCGTGGTGGGTGCTGTGTGCCGTGGACCGACGCTACCGGTCCGGTGCGATCTCCTCCGCGACGCCGGTACGCTCGCCGTGGGCGCTACCCTCGGAGTGAAAGGGGCTCCGAACGCGGAGCGCGCGTCGCATCGTCCAGACCTGCGCGAACTCGCCACCAAGGATAAACACTAGCGCCTCATAATAGATCCAGAAGAAAAGCAGCGCCATGGTTATAAGGGTTCCATAGGCTGAACCGTAATTCGCCACCTCGGTCGCGTACCATCCGAATCCGTACTTCAGCCCCTCGTGCGCCAATGCCGCGAACGTCGCAGCGATGAGCGCCGTCCTCCAAGCGATCAAACGGGCCGGCAGATAGCGATAGACGACGAGGAAGAGAACCCAGATCGACGCGAAGGCCATCGACTTGGTCAAGACGTCCTGAACCAGCGTGACCGCTTCCCCCTCGAGCCCGAGTACGTTGACACCGAGGTCGCGGGCCGCTTCGACGGCAGCCGTGATCCCGATGTTCAGCGAGAAGAGCACTCCTCCCATGAGCACTACTTGAGCATCGAAGAGCTTCCCAGCGACAAGGCCCCGCTGTTGAGCGACGTCGAAGACCTCTTGGAGCGCGACTCGGATCGAGCCGACGAGCCGGGTCGAGAACCAAACGAGAAAGAACGCACCCACCAAGGTGAAGCTGCGACGTTCGCCGATCACGAGCCGAATCTGGCTCTCGAGGAGCGCCACGAAGTCGTTGTCCCCGGCCACGACGGGCAAGTTCTCTAGAAGGAGCTGGATCAAGACCGCGCTCGGGTCCCCGAAACGCGCGGCGAGGATGATTCCCGCGACACCCACCGCGAAGAGAAGGAGCGGAACGACCGCGGCCAGCACGTTGAAAGAGACCGCACCGGCGAGAAAGAACGCGTTATCCTCCGCCGCCTTCTTGTACAGTCTCCTGAGGAATCCCCACACCCTGCGAGTCAGGCGAGGTCCCGTGCGTTCGGCACGGTGGACCGGCGCGCCCCGCTCACGGGGCTGGTCGGCCGAGGGAGGGACCGGCGCGTCGGACACGGCCGGCCGGGTGCCCCCGCTACTCGGTGCCCTTGCCCGTTGCTTCGGGTTCGTCTCCCGTCGCCTGGGAGCCGTCGTCGTCACGACCGACGTCTCTCGCGGCCTCCACGCCAGCTCGATACGCGATTTTCGAGCGCTGGAGCTTCTCCTCGAGCTCGGACCGTGCTTGGCGTGCGGCCTCCCGGCCGGACTCAACCGCCTCCTTCACGGAGTCGACACGCGCACCGACGTTTTCGCGCGCCGTCTCCAGCCGCTCCTCGACATGGCGTTGAGCGTCTCGGACGCGATCCTCTGCGGCGCTACGCAACCGGCGCGCCCGGTCCTTAATCTCTTCTTGCGTCTCTGTGCCACTCCGGGGCGCGAAGAGCAGCGCGAGCCCGGCCCCCACCAGCGCGCCCAAGATGAAGGCGCCTGCGTTGCTCCCATCCTTCTCGATCACGATGTAGGGCACGTCGTCGCGGTCCCTCATAGCATCCTCCTCAGCGGACTTCCGAGCTCTACCGGGTCAGGGCGAGCCGTCGAAAAGTAATCCCCGCCAGAGGCGTCTCACAACCGAGCGTGGAGAGGCCCGGCGCGCAACGGTTTCGGCACGACCCTCCGCCCACCCGCTCGACCAGCCTGAAGCGGGAGCCCGTCGCATCAGATGCGCCAGCGAGGATCGGGGGTCGGCAGCTCGGGGGCGTCGAAGCCCTCGCGCCCGAACATCCCGTAGACGAGGCGTTTGCCGAGTTCCACGCCCGGCTGGTCCAACGGATCGACCCCATACAACGCAGCTGCGTAGATCGTGGCCATCTGAAACAGCATCAAGACGGCCCCGAGGTTGCCCGCGTCGATCGCCGAAAGCTCGATGGTCATCGACGGCCGTCCGCTCAAGCGTAAAGCTTCGGTGGTCGCCCGCCGCTCCGCGCCCATTAGCTCGGCCAGTGTGTGCCCGCCGAGGTAAGCCAGCGCGGCTTGGTCGGTGTGCATTCTCGGAATCTCCAGTGCGGTACCGGAAGGCCCGACTCCGACGAAGATCACGACCTTGTCCCGCGGCCCCTCCATAAAAAGCTGGACCTGGGCATGCTGGTCCGTCGCCCCGAGGGCCGCGAGAGGGGTCGGCCCGACTTCGTGGTGCCGGGCGCCGTCCCCGTCCCCGAGCATTTTCTTCCCGAGCGACTCGGCCCAAAGCTGTTGGAACCAAGCAGCGAGGCTCCGCAGTCGGTCGGCGTACGGCATGAGCACATGGATACCGGCTCCCCACTCGGTGTGAGCGGCGTGGAGGAGCACCGCGGTCAGCCCTGCGGGATTGTCCGTCAGGACGGGGCCGGAGCAGCGCTGCCGCATCTCCTCGGCCGCGGCCATGATCGGCACCGGATCGACCCCGCACGCGGTGATCGGGAACAGACCGACAGGCGAAAGCACGGAGAAGCGTCCCCCAACGTCTGGGGGGACGGGAAGCGTGCGGATTCCCTCATGGCGGGCGATATGCCGGAGAACGCCCTGGTCCGGGTCGGTCGTGAAGAGGAGGCGCTCGCGAGCCGCCTCGAGGCCGAGGGCACTCTCCAGCTTCTCCCGGACGATCAGATACTGCGCCATCGTCTCGGCGGTCGAGCCCGACTTGCTGACCACGTCGAACAAGGTGGAATTCAGATCCAGACTGTCGAGCCGGGCTGAAACCGAATCCGGATCGGGGTTGTCGAGAACGTAGAGCCGGGGGAAACCGTTCCGCTGGCTCTCCGTGCGTTCGTTCCAGTGGAGTCCGAGGAGGGCGTCCCGCAGCGTCACCGCGCCCAGCGCCGAGCCTCCGATGCCCAGGACTACCAGGTCGCTGAAGCGCCGTCCCAGCTTGGTAGCCATCTCTCGGGTGCGGGCGACCATGACTTCGTCGCGGGGAAGCCGCAGGAACCCGAGCTCTCCGGACTCGTGTCTGCGGCCGAACACCTCGTGGGCTCTACGGAACCGCTCAGCCAGCCGGCCGTCAAGGTCGCCCGGTTCGAGCCCGCGACCTTCGAGCCGCGGAGCGAGGACGTTGGCGTAGTCGAGAACGGGTCGGCTCACAAGTCGACACTCAGGCCGTCGTATGCAGGCTCGACGCCTTGTGGCAGCCGCCCGAGCAACTCCTCATGACCGACCCGGTGTGTGAGGTGGACCAGGTAGGTTCTCTTCGCGCCGACCGCCGCGGCGGCCTCCACAGCCTCCTCCACGTTGAAATGGGTGGGGTGTGGGTTGCCGAACCATAGCGCGTTGAGAACCAGAACTTCGACGCCTCGCAGCTGGTTCACAACATCGGATGGAAGTCGTTTTGCGTCGGTCACGTATCCGAGGGGGCCGACCCGAAATCCGTACGAAGGCATCGACCCGTGTGGGACTGCGAACGGCGTGAAGGTCGTCCCCAGAATCTCCAGCGACACGCCATCGGAGAGGGTCATGAGCTCGATCGCCGGCTTGGACGACCCGGCGGGCGGCCGGACCGTAGGATCGAAGATGTAGCGGAAGCGTGCGCGAAGCACCTCTTCATACACGTCCGGCGTGTACGCGGTGATCGCAGGGCGCCCTCCGACCGTGAAGACCCGGAGGTCGTCGATGCCATGCACGTGATCGGCGTGAACGTGGGTGTACCACACCGCGTCGATGCGACGAACCCCCTCGCGCACGAGCTGAACCCGCAGCTCCGGTGGCGTATCCACGAGCAACGTCCCGCCTGGAAGTCGGACGAGCGCTCCGCTGCGTGTACGACGGTCCCGCGGGTCGAGCGAGGTGCAGTTCTGACAATCGCAACCCACGACGGGAATCCCGAAGGACGTTCCCGTCCCCAGGAACGTGAGCCTCATGCCGTCAACCTGCCGGCGGGGTCGTCGGGGGGCAAGGCGCTTTCCGCGCCTGCTCGATGAGCCTCACCCTGTACCGAAAAGCCTGGAACTTAAAGGACTTATGTAGGTATACGTATCGATGTCCTTCATCCTCGTCGACGCCGCGGCCCAAATCGCGGGGCTTCAGGAGATGCTGCAGCGTGAAGCGAGCATCGCCCTGGATTGTGAAGCCGCTGGGTTCCATCGCTACTCGGATCGGCTCTGTCTGGTCCAATTGTCGACGCCCGAGCGCACCTACCTTTTCGACGTATTGTCCTTCGACCCGTCCGACGTCCTGCGGCCGGTCCTGGAGGACCCGCGCGTTCAGGTGGTCATGCACGGCAGCGGCTACGACCTGAGGCTGCTCGACCACGACCTCGACATTCGGGCGACCAACCTCATGGACACCCAGATCGCCGCCGCGCTGCTGGGCGAGCCGGCCTTGGGGCTGGCGGCGCTGCTGGAGCGCATCCTGGGTGTGGAGGTCTCGAAGAAGCACCAGCGGGCCGACTGGGCGAAGCGGCCACTCCCGGCCGACATGCTGGAGTATGCCGCCACCGATTCGCGTCACTTGCTCGACATGGGCGAGCATCTGCGCTCGAGACTGGAGAAGGAGGGACGGTGGGAGTGGGCCCGGGAGGAGTTCCGCCTCCTCGAGGGAACCCGCTGGGATCCCGATCCCGAAGAGGACACGGTCGTCCGGGTTCGGGGCGCCCGAGATCTCACGCGACGGGAGCTCGCGAGGCTTCGCGAGGCGCTCGCGTGGAGAGACGGCATCGCCCGCGAGAGCGACCGCGCGCTATTCCGCGTCGTAGGAGACGGCCCCCTCCTGGAGGTGGCGCGGTTGGGCGCGCTCAACCTCGGCGAGCTCCGTGCGGTCGGCGGGCTGAGTCCTCGACTCGTTAGCGGGGAAGGCAAAGACCTCATCTCCCGTTTGGAGATGGTGGAGAGCCTACCGGAGACGCAGCTCCCGCCCCTTCCGCGACCGTCGCGAAACGGCCCAGGACGGCCGCCACCGGAGGTCGACGTCATCGCACGCCGCCTCAAGGTCGTCAGGAATCGGAGGGCAAGCGAGCTCGGGATGGACCGAGGAACACTGTTACCCAACGCCGTTCTCATGGAGATAGCTCGAAAGGGTCCAGGTACGCAGGCCGAGCTTGAAGCGGTCCATGGCGTCAGACGGTGGCAGACGGAAGAGCTGGGCCCGCGACTCTTGGAGGTACTTGCGGGCTGAGCCAGCCCAGAATCGTGCAGTGGAGGTGTGTGAATGGCGTCGGAAATGCTGCAGCGCGACGATCTCTCGATTTATGTGGTCGCTGGCGTGCCGAAGAGCTTCAAGAAGAAGTTGCAGAAGTTCGTGGAGAGTGAGTCGAAGAGCGAGGGCGACGTGCTGCTCCTGGACGACGAGCTCGCCGAATGGGTCCTTGCCAGGCTTCGTGGAGAGAAGCGCCGGAGTCACGAGCAGACGCCGGGTTCGTCGGCTCTCTGGAGGGCCTATCGAGCCTTGAGTGCGGCCCGGTATCACCTACAGGATCAACCTCAGGAAGGGAAGATCCGCGATCTTCGCAACGAGATCGAGGACCTGTGGCGCGAAACCAGCCCTCTGCACGAGAAAGGAGAGGAGGAGCTCGACCAAGAGCAGGAGGAAGAGGAGGAGGAGGACAAGCGAGAGCAGAAGGTGAGCGCCTGAAGAGGGCTCAGGCCGCCGCCTCTTCTTTGATCTTGCAGTCGATGCAATAGCGCGCGTGGGGAAGGGCATCGAGCCGCTCGAACCCTAAGGGCGTGTCACACGTGTGGCAGGTGCCGAAGCTCTTAGGGCTGTGGTAGAGTCGACGCAATGCCTCCTCCAACCGGTACAGGTAACGCCCTTCCTTCGTTGCGAATAGGGCCGCCTTCTCCCGCTCCATGGCCTCGGTGCCCTGGTCCGCCATGTGGTCGGTGTACGCCGCTAGATCCGAATCGCCGGACTCACGGTCGGCCTTCGCCATCTGATCAAAAAGACCCAGCGACCGCAGGGCTTTCTGGCGCTCCTGTAGGAGGCGCTTCTCAATATGCGCGAGCTGCTTCTTGGTGAGCGACATGGTCGTACCTCAGCAGCGAACATTTAGTCCGTTTCTAGCAGCTCAATCTAACCCAAACACCGGGCCTGCTCCAGGGCAGCGAGCATCTCTGGATACGGCCGGAGCCCCGGCGCCATTCGCGTGGGGCCGTCACCAGCGGACGAGCGCGCTGGCCCAGGTGAAGCCGGAGCCGAAGGCGACCAGGCCGAGTAGGTCACCGCGCCGTAGGCGCCCCTCGCGCACCGCCTCGGCCAGAGCGATGGGAATCGTCGCGGCAGTCGTGTTCCCGTAACGCTGGATGTTGTGCACGACCTTCTCGTCGGGGAGGCCGAGGCGCCTCTGGACCACCTGCGAGATGCGTAGGTTGGCCTGGTGGGGGATAAGAAGATCGAGGTCGCTCGGCGCGAGGCCCTGGTCGGCGAGCGCCTCTTCAACGACCTCGGGCATACGCGAGACAGCGTGCTTGAAGACCTCCTTGCCGTTCATGTACGGATAGTGGCGACCGGCCTCCAGGTCTGCAGCTCCGATGCGGGGGTCACGGGCGCTCGACGACGCGTCGCACCACAGCAGCTCCGCGTACCTGCCGTCCGCATGCAGATGGGTCGAAAGCACTCCTCGGTCCTCCGCCTCCGTGGCCTCGAGGATGGCGGCGCCGGCCCCGTCCCCGAAGAGTACGGCGATGTTCCTTCCCCGCGTGGAGAGGTCGATGCCGGTCGACTGGATCTCCACACCCACCAGCAGCACCGTGCGATACTGCCCAGACCGGATCCACGCATCGGCTACCGACAGCCCGTAGACGAACCCGCAGCACTGGGCCCGGATGTCCAGCGCCGGAATGCCGGGGATCTCGAGGGCTCTCTGCAGGAACACCCCGGTACCCGGAAAGAAGTGATCCGGACTCAAGGTCGCCAGGACGATGGCGTCGATATCGGCCGGCTCCATTTGGGCGTTTTCGAGAGCCGCGAGACTTGCCCGGCGAGCCATCTCAGCTCCGGTCATGCCCCGGCTCACCCAGCGGCGTTCCTCGATCCCGGAGCGCTCGCGAATCCAAGCGTCCGAGGTGTCCATGTAGGCAGCCAGCTCGTCGTTCCCCACGACCCGGTCCGGGACGTAGAACCCAGTCCCGGCGATGATTGTGCGCATGGGATCACTCCTCCGTCCGACGCTCGACGGCTGTATGTGACGATGGCGGCGGGAAGGGACACGGACCCGGGCCCTTGCCGCGGTGTAGAGCGGCCCTCAGTCGCACGATCAGCGAGGTCCGACCCGGAGGCAACCGTGGAGACCATTGCCTGCAGGCGCTGCGGAGAGGACGCTCCACGCCTGGAGAAGCCCCCATTCCGATCCCCGCTCGGTGAGCGGGTGCAAGACGCCATCTGCCAGGCCTGCTGGAAGGACTGGCTCCAACACCAAACGTTGCTGATCAACCACTACGGGCTGGACCCCAGGGACAAGCAGGCGCGGGAGTTCCTTTACAAACAGGTGGAAGAAGTCCTGCTCGGGCAGGGGACCGCAAAGCAAGTCGACACGAGCCAGGAAGGTTCGATCGAGTGGTGACGAGGAGGGCCGGAGCCGAGCCCAGCCCCGACCCTGTCGCCGACCTGGGGCTGCTCAGGCCCGGAGCACCGCCTCGATGTCCTCCAGCGCCTTCTCCAGCGTTTCCTTCTCCACCACGAGCGGGGGAGCGAAGCGGATGACCTGGTGGTGTGTCTCCTTGGCCAGGATGCCGCGCGCCTGTAGCGCTTCGCAATAGGGCTGCGCCGTGCCCGACCCCTCGCGGATCACTACCCCGATGAGCAGGCCACGCCCGCGCACGTGGTCGACGTGGGGCGAGTCGATTCTTCGGAGCTCGTCCATGAACCACGACCCGAGTTCGTCGGCTCGACGCGACAGCTCTTCGTCGAGGATCACGCGCAGCGAGGCGCGTCCAACCGCGGCGCCGAGCGGATTCCCTCCGAACGTCGACCCGTGGTCCCCCGGCCGAAACACCGACATGTACTCGTCGTCGGCGATGGCGGCCGAGACCGGGTAGACGCCTCCGCCCAGCGCCTTCCCGACGATCAGGACGTCTGGACGCACCTCATCCCACTCGGAACAGAAGAGCCGTCCGGTCCGACCCAGCCCCGTCTGGATTTCATCAGCGATCAACGCGACTCCACGGCTCCTGCAAATCTCGGCAGCCGATGCAAGGAAGCCTTCGGGTGGGACGATGACGCCGCCCTCCCCCTGGATGGGCTCGACCAGAAAGCCGACCGTATTGTCGTTGATCGCGGCCTCGAGCGCGTCCGCGTCACCGAACGGGATCGATCTGAACCCTGGCGTGAACGGTCCGAAGCCCTCGCGGCACTGCTCCTCGGATGAGAACCCCACGATCGTCGTCGTGCGCCCGTGGAAGTTGTCCTCGCAGACGATGATCTCCGCGCGATCGCGAGGCACGCCACGGTGCTCGTAGCCCCATTTCCGTACCATCTTGATCGCGGTCTCCACGGCTTCGGCGCCGGTATTCATCGGCAGCGCGCGGTCGTAGCCGGTCGACTCGCATAGCTCCTTTAGGAACGGACCCATCTGATCGTTGTGGAACGCTCTGGACGTAAGCGTCAGCCGCTCGAGCTGCTCGCGCGCCGCCCGTAGGATCTCGGGGTGCCTATGCCCCTGGTTGAGGGCGGAGTACGCCGAGAGCATGTCCAGATAGCGCCGCCCGTCGGCGTCCCACACCCAGGCGCCTTCGCCTCGCTCCAGGACGACGGGAAGCGGTTTGTAGTTGTGGGCACCGAACGCTTCCGCCTCCTGCAGCAGGCGATCGGTGCGAGTCGCGGTGGCCTGGGACATGGTCCCCCCTCACGGTGCGATGTGATGATCGCGCGGCGGGCATCGAAGAAGAGACTCTAAACACGCCCTTCGCGGTGGGCAACGGGTGTTCGCGAAGGGACTGTGGAGCTTCAGTCGCTCGAGAAGCACACGGGCGGCCTCGGCGTCTCGTCCACGTCGAGGCGGAAAACGTCCGGGCGCGCGTAATGACCTACCACGTCGAAGTCGAACTTCCCACGGTCGATCTCACCTAAGTCCAGGTCGACGACGAGCAGGCCTTCCTCGTCCCACAGGGGGCCCGACACGCACTCACCCAGCGGAGAGTACGCCGCGCTACCTCCTCGACAGAGCAGGTCGGGTCCACCGTCGAGCTCCTCGAGGACCTCGAGGTCGGAGGGGTAGACGCCGCGGCGCACGACCTGGTTACAGCCGAGCACGAAGCATCGCCCCTCCAGCGCGATGTGGCGCAATGTCGCTTGCCAGCGCTCGCGTCCGTCGGCCGTGGGCGCGAGGTAGATCTCGACCCCCTTCCCGTACATGCTCATTCGCGCCATGGGCATGTAGTTCTCCCAACAGATCAGCCCACCGATCCGGCCCAGAGGCGTCTCCAGCACCGTCAGCGTGCTGCCGTCCCCCTCGCCCCAGATGAAGCGCTCCGCGGCCGTCGGCTTGAGCTTCCGGTGCTTACCGAGCAGGGACCCGTCGGGCCCGAAGTACGCCAGCGTGCAGTAGAGGGTGCCGTGACTAGCCTCACCGTCGCGCTCGACGACGCCCACCGCGAGATAAACGCCCGCGTTCGCTGCGATCTCGGCCAGCCGCGTGCCGAAGGGTCCGGGCAACTCGATCGCCGCATCCCGGTAACGCTGCCAAGTCCGGCGACCCGCGTCGGTTCTGCCGCCCACGACCGTACCAAACGACAGACCCCACGGGTATCCGCCGACGAACGCTTCGGGAAAGAGGACCAGTTGGGCCCCTGCGCGGACGGCGTCGTCCGTGCGGTCTGCGACGATCTCCAGCGCGCCCTCGGTGTCGAAGGGCCTCGACGACGCCTGGACGATCGCCGCCCGGACCGACCGCGCGGGCACCGGATTCACGCTTCCGCGCGCAAGGTCTGGCAACTCATCTGCGGAGCACCATCCGCTTCAAGATGCTGACGAGCGCCAGGAAGAGGACGGCGCCGAATACCGTCCAGGCGAGGTCGATCGTCTGGCCCTCGACGCTGACCGGGAGAAAGGAGGGCAGCCCAGCGAGACGGGAGAGCCAATCACCGAGCGCCGCGCCCACCAGGCCAGCGACAACCGAGACGAGGAAGCTCCCGGCCCCGAGCCCGAGTACGAACTCCGCGACGATCCCACACCCTCCGGCGATCACCAGCATCAGCAGCACGCCCTGAAGCGTCATCGAGCCTCCCGCCACGGATCGGTTGTCGCGGTCAGACTGGCGGCCCAAGACCCCGCGCGCAACCGCGGCGAAGCCCGCTCGGGCTCATCCGGACGCTCCACTCGCGTCGATGGCTCGGCGCGATGCGTGACCTCGGCAGAAACGCGAGACACGGCCGATCATGTGCCCAGGTCAACACCCCCGCTCATGTCCTCAGCCGCACTCGCTGTACCCACAGATGTGGCATTTCACGCACCCTTCTACGTAGGCGAGATGCCCAGTGCCACAATCTGGACACGTCCCGAGGAAGTTGCCCTGCCCCGGCGTCGCGCCTTCTAGCAGCGGCTGTGCCCCCGCGGGGCCTCCGATGCGGAGCGGCAGGGCCTCCTGCACACCCTCCTTCTCCTCCAAGTAATGCTCGATCGCCTGTCCGATCGCGTCGGGCGCGGAGAGCACCTTGTTCGGCCCCAACCCCACAGCCCTATCGCACGAAATGCCCCGGAGCTGCTCCTTGATCGCGGTTATCGGAATGCCCGACCGCAGCGCCAGCGACACCAAACGGCCGATTGCCTCGGCGTCGGCCATCGCCGCTCCGCCCGCCTTTCCCAGCGTGCAAAAGACCTCGAATGGCCTGCCTTGCTCGTCCTCGTTGATTGTGACGTAGAGGTCACCCAAGGGAGAGTTCATCTTCACAGTTCTTCCCCTGAGCATGGACGGCCTTTGGCGCTTGTGACGCCTCGCCCGGGCCGTGAGATCGAGCTCCTCCCGCTCGCCCTCGAGCTCCGAGATCACTCCCCGGAGCCGGTGCGCCTCCTCCCGACTGTCGGCCAGCAGAAGCTCCAGCTCGGCGATCCGGCCTCCCAGCTCAGCCGCCTGCTCGGTCTCCGCTTCGCGCTTTTCGGTTTTGCCGGTCGAAAGGACCTGCATTGGGCGCGAGCCGTCCCGGTAGACGGTGACGCCCTTGCAGCCGAGGTCATAGGCGAGCTCGTAGATCGCACGGACGTCGGCCTCGGTAGCCTCGGTAGGGAAATTCGTGGTCTTGCTGATCCCGGCGTCCACGTGCTCCTGGAAGGCCGCCTGCATGCGCACGTGCCACTCCGGCGTGATGTCGTGAGCGGTCACGAAGACGCGCTGCACATCTTCGGGTACATCTGCGAAGTGGATGTGACCGTGCTCGGCGATGCGTTCCATGAGGTCGTCGGAATGCCAGCCGCCTTCCTTCGCTAGCCGCACGAAGTCGGGGTTCACGTCGGGCATCATGACGCCCGCCTGGTTCCGCATGAACGCCACCGCAAACAGCGGCTCGATCCCCCCGGAGCAGCCGGCGAAGATGGAGATCGTGCCGGTAGGCGCAACCGTGGTCAGGTTGCAGTTCCGAACCCGACGCTGCGGCCGAATCCTCGAACCGTCGCGCCGGCGTGCGCACGTCTCGTCGGGCCCCCAGATGGATTCCTCCCAAGCGGGGAAGACTCCACGCGTGTCGGCAAGCTTTTCGGAAGCATCACGAGACTCGTCGTTGACGAACTCCATGACGCTCCGACCCAACTCGATGCCCTCTGGGCTATCGTAAGAGACGCCGAGGCGGACGAGGAGGTCCGCCCATCCCATGATGCCCAATCCGATACGGCGGATCGTCTGGGCGAGCTGGTGGATCTCGTCCAGCGGGTAGCGGTTGGCGTCGATGACGTTATCCAGGAAATGCGTCGCCAGATGGACCACCCGCCGCAGCGATTCCCAGTCGATGCCATCGCGCGGATCATTCGCGCCGGGGCCGAAGTCCGGCCGTACGAACTTGCCGAGGTTGACGCTCCCGAGGTTGCAAACGTCGTAAGGCAGCAATACCTGTTCGCCGCACGGATTGGTCGCCTCGTAGCTCCCCAGCTTGGGGACGGGATTGTCCGCGTTCGCTCGATCGATGAAGAACGTGCCCGGCTCGCCCGTGCTCCAGGCGCCGTGGACGATCGTGTCGAAGATCGCGCGCGCATTCTCGCGCCCTTTGATCTCGCCTGTACGTGGGCTCACCAGGTCGTAGTCATCGCCCTCCTTGACCGCCTCCATGAACGCGTCGGTAATCGCCACCGAGATGTTGAAGTTCGTCACCTGCGACGTGTCTTCCTTGCAGACGATGAACCTCCGGATGTCGGGGTGGTCGACGCGGAGGATTCCCATGTTGGCGCCCCGCCGCGTCCCCCCTTGCTTGACGACCTCCGTGCTCGCGTCGTAGAGCCTCATGAATGAGACCGGACCCGACGCAACGCCCATCGTCGAGCGCACGGTGTCGCCCTCCGGGCGGATACGGGAGAAGGAAAAGCCGGTGCCTCCCCCACTTTGGTGGACGAGCGCCATCGCCTTCAGCGTGTCGTAGATCCCACTGTGGCCGTTCGAAAGCGCGTCGTCGACGGGCAGTACGAAACAGGCAGAGAGCTGTCCGAGGGGCCGTCCAGCGTTCATGAGCGTCGGCGAGTTGGGCTCGAAAAGACCCTTCGTCAAGAGCTCGTAGAACTGCCGCGCGACCTCCTCGATCGCCGCGTCCGACGCACCGTAGCGGCGATCGGCCTCGGCGATCACGCGGGCGACGCGCCAGAACATCGCTTCCGGTTCCTCGACCGGATCGCCGTTCTCGTCCTTCTTGAGGTATCGTTTGCCCAACACGATACGGGCGTTTCGGGTCAGCTCCGCAGCCTGGAGGTCCACGGGGACGACGTCGTCGAAGACGAGGGGCTCGGCGGCTGGCTCGCGCGGCTCGGACTTCATGGGAAAGCTGCTCCGCTCACGTTGTGGAGAACTCGGTGGAAACCCAGGACACTATCGTTGAAAGCAGGTGCACGACCGCCGAGAGGCCGCGCCCGGCAATAGCATTCTTGTGGAAAAGCAAGACGGAGACCCCAAAATGTTGGGTGAAAGCCAAGGTAGGACCCCCATATGTTGGGGTCAAGGCCTTTTTCACTGCACCGTCTAGATTCCGGCCCTCATGCTCCGTTACCCCGGCATATCCCCGAAGTTTCGTCTTATGTTCGGGAATCAGAAGGCCCGTCCGAACCGCAGGTAGAACTCCGCTCCGTGGTCTGCGAGCAGGGGGAACGCCATGCCTGTTCGCAGCGTCACTGGAATGGTGAAAAGCGACAGCAAGTCCGACACTAGCTCGACGCCAACCGATGCGAGCGCGTCTACGCGAGAATTGTCGAAGCGGGCGCCGGCTGTGGTCTCCGGCCCCCACGCGTTCCCCGCGTCGAAGAAGACAGATCCGGCGAGGCGGTCGACGTGGAGCGGAAACAATCCGAAGGCGTCGTTCACGAGCGCGAGCGGGAATCGGTATTCGAGCGCGATAGCCCAGGCGTAGCGCCCGCTGCGGTCCCCGTTCGGGTAGCCGCGAACCGGGTAGAAGTACGACGACCCCCCGACGAGGCCAAAGCCGGTGATCGGTTCGGTGCTGCCCGCGTTTCCGCCAACGTGGTAGTGGAAGGCATCCGCTCCGGGGCCCCGGGCAACCCCCCCGGATACCTGAACGGCCAGCACGTGGTTCGCGAATCCGGGCCCGGGCAACGATCGGTACGCACGCAGGCGAGCAGTGAGCTCGTCGAAGGACCGGTCGTCCCCCAACGAGCCCGTCAGAGGGTCCGGCAGGTCGAGGTCGGAGCGAGTCCGGGCCTGCAAAGCCAGGCGCAAGCCCCGCTCGACACCGATGGAGAACGCGTGCGATCGCGCAGTGCTCATGCGGAAGGTCGCGCTCAGATCGCTGAGCCGCGACGCGGTCCGGGTGAGCTCGAAGTCTCTCGATTCCTCGAGGTGATCGTCGAGGAGCCGGCGGCGCTCCCACACCATGCCACCGCTCGCTTGCAGCGACGCAGCCGTGCGAAGACCGGGAAAGCGGTGGGTGATCGACGCGCTGAAGGAGCGTTCTCGCTCCGTGACCCAGAGTCGTGCCTCGGTCCCGTCCTCGCTCATCGCCATGAGCGGAGGTGTCGCGTCCCAGAACTGAGAGGCCGCCAAACCGAGAACAGGGTTGCCGAAACCGGCGAACGCATAGCGGGCGGCCCCCTCGACCTCGCCACCACCCACCGAGTAGACGGCGTATGCGTCCAGGGTGTGTCGACCCACGAGGTCCTGCGCCTCGGTGCTCAAACCGAAGGCTCGACCGATGATCTGCCTTCCAGCTCTCGCAATGGGCTCACGCACCTCCGGCTCCCAGTAACGCGGGACGAACGTGTGCGCTGAAGAGTAGTCGGCGAGCTCGGAGGAGTCCCTCGGTGCAGGCGAGTCCGTGTCGATGTCGACCTCGAAGCGCCGATCGATCGGGAACGGCTCGAACCAAGTGGTGGGATCGAACGGGACGCGCTCCACCTCCCATCCGTCGGAGTGGTATCCGGAGAAGTAGATCCAACGACCTCGGGGATCCACGGACGGAGACAACGCCCCCGTCAGGAGGTTGGTCACTTGAAGGGCATCCCCGAGCGTCCCGCTCTCGGGATCGTACCGGATCGCCATGACGTTCAGAATGCCGCTGCGGTCCGAGCTCCAGAGCAGCCAACGTCCATCGGCCGACCAGGTGGGTGCCATGTCCAGGGCCCGGTCGCGGGTCACCTCCTGGACGAGTCGGCCGTCACGGTCCAGGAGGACGATGTCGTAAAGGCCTCCCGACGACCAGCGCGACGCCGCGACGACGCGACCGTCCGGGGATACGGCCGGAAAGGTCCAGTGGACGTCGGGCTGGAAAGGCACCAGCGCATCCACGTCACCGCTCGTGAGATCGACCTCGACGAGCCGCGTGGTGCCAGCGCCGTGCTGGATCGCCACAGCGTGCCTTCCGCCGGGGACGGCCGACGGATAGTCCAGGCGGGCGCCGTGGGTGACCCTCCGAACGCTCCCGTTGCGGTCGGATACGTGGAGGTCCTTCACGATCCTGTAGGGCCCGT
Source organism: Longimicrobiales bacterium (assembly GCA_965249195.1). Taxonomy (GTDB): domain Bacteria; phylum Gemmatimonadota; class Gemmatimonadetes; order Longimicrobiales; family Gaopeijiaceae; genus CBDFLM01. The sequence goes on along the minus strand of CBDFLM010000013.1, from coordinate 66,782 downwards.
CGGCACCGTGCTGCGCAAACAGAACCGAACCGTCCGGCAACCAGGAGAACGCCGCGGTACCGTTGGTGCGCGTCAATTCGCTCTGTGCCGACCCATCCAGGTAGGCGCGGCGCAGCTGGGCGTCACTCCTTCCGTCGGACCGCGCGAAGACGAGCACCTCTCCGGTGGGATCGACGCGGGGATGGAGTGCCCTGCGCGCTCCGTGCGTCAAGCGCGCCGGCTCCGTGATGGGCGCTGCGAGCCGCAGCTGCTCCCGGGCCTCGGCGACTCCTTGGGAGACATCCACTACCCAATCGGCCCACGCGTCGGAGAAGGATACGCCGAACGAGCGCCGTGCCGCAGCGTCGAGTCGGTACGGCACGATCTGCTCGCTCACGGTCTCGACGAAGTCCGCGATCTTCTCCGGGCCGTACGACCGCACCAGGTAGTCGAAGAAGAGCGACCCATACACGTATCGGCGGTCACCGGCCGGCCATACCGGGGAGTCGCCGGACGCGACGTCGACCCCTTCGAAGCGGTCTTCGAGGACGGCCGTTCGCAGTGCCATCTCGTGATGGGTCCCCGCGACGCGTCCCGCGTGCCCGAGCGCCGACTCGTACCACGTCGCCAAGCCTTCCACAGTCCAACCGGGGACGGACCGCTCCGGGAAGAAGGGCCACGTGACCGGGACGTTGCCAAAAACACGGCGGAGCAGCGCCGCGAGCGGACCCTTACGGTCGAGGTGGAACGTATGCGCGAGTTCGTGCGTGAGCACGAGCTGTAACCAGCCCTCATGGAACGACAGCGAGGAGCCGTCCACTGGGGGAGGGACGAAGATCGTGACACGGCGGTACGGCGCCACGCTCGCGCTGCCGTTCGAGAAGTCCACGTGGTCGGTGAGGAGGACCTCGGTCCGCCCGTCCTCGAGCCCCAGGAAAGACTCGGAGAGCAGCGAGTAGGTCGCTTCCGCCCTCGCAGCCGCCTCCCGCCCCAGCTCCTCGAGGCGCTCCGGGAAGGTCACCCGAAAGTGCTCGGTCTCGAGAGTCCTCCAGACCTCGTCGGGAGGCACCTGCGCTCGGACCCCACACCCGTTCCCAAAGCCCAGCCACAGCAGTGCCACCATGAGGAGCACGCGCATCCGGTTGAGCAGGGGGGCCGACGCTCCGGAGGCCGGGGCGCTGCGCCACCTTGTCACGCTCGGCTCGACCCCCCACCGTGAGAACTCCGGACCGACCCCCCCCATCGTCCATTCGACGACGCCATGGCCGAAAGTCGCAGCATCTGGTATCGCCTCGGATACGAGCTCGAGCGCTCCCGTCAAGGAAGCCGGGCCGGACGGCTCGCGGGTCTTCGCGAGCGTGTCCTTCGCCGCCGCGGAAACGGTGCCCCCCCGGATGTACACCCCCGAGGACCTCGTGAAAAGGTTCGGCAAGCGAAGCAGCGCGATCCGACACGGACATTCGACTCGTTGGTGGCCGCGGGACTGGCCGTTGCCGCCGATCGGGTCCTCGCAGGCTTCCCCGCCCGCCTGCGTCCGGGCCTGCTTTCTCTCCTGAGGGCCGCCGCCGCCGGCGCGGGGGCTGCCTTCCTGCGTGAGCTTCTGCACCCGCTCCTCCACGATCAGCCGGCGGACACGTCGCGGCCGATCGTCGACGAGGAGGCGCTCCTCGACGGAGCTGCCAGGGGTCTCGTTTACGGCTCCGTGGTCCAGCCCCGCCTCGGAGGCCCTCAACTTCTGCGAGGCGCGCTCTACGGCTCGGTCGAGTACGCCGTTTCCCCCCTCGGTGGCCTGGGCGCCCTACTGGGAGATCGGCTTCCAGCCGGACGGCTCGGGGTCCTCTCACGCTTGGCAGGCAACCAGGTTCTTGGCGAGGACACGTTCCTCGATCACGTCGTCTTCGGGCTGGCTCTCGCGCTTCTTTACCGACCGGACGGTTCGGACTCCAAGATCGGCACGGTCCACGACGAGTAGGTCGGGATGGTGGGTGGCACGGCGCCCATCGCGGGTGGGCATCGGCGTAGTGACACGGCGCCGGAGGGCGCAGCGCGTGGGTCCCTCTCCGTGTCTGGGAGGATACCCAACATCTGTGTCGCCGGACCGCCACCCGTCACCGGGAACCCACCCACCACGCAGAACGCGCCGGGGCGAGCGCGTACCGCCTCGCCCACGTAGCGTAGCGCTTGACGGTCGACGTAGTCCAGGACGACGAAACCGGCATCCAGGCGCTCCCCTTCCGATAGCAGCGCGTCGGGATCGGTGGAGAACGGGAACGTGCGGCTCATCACGAAGAAGATGCGGGGCTTGCGGGAGAGGACGGCCGATTTCTCCGGAAGCGCCGACCCGCTCCAGAGCGCGATGCTGACGAACTGTTCGACACCGGCACCGTAGCAGGCGAACGGTCCCGACACGGCCACAACCGCTCTACATGCGGCGGTGAGACGGGCGGTCCGGGCCCAACCTCCCATGGCCGGAATGAGAACGGCCAGCAGGACGGCGGCGAGCGCGCCCCTGCTGACCATCGCCCCCCACCGACCGGTCGCCCGTAGAACGGCCTCGCCGCCATAGTAGAAGATGAGCGGGTAGAGCGGCAGCGCGAACCGGTCCCCTGACCAGACCTGTGGCCAGAGAAGGATGAGCCCCGCGTAGAGCGGGAAAAAGACCTCGGCGACGCCGAGCTCCGAGCGGACGCGGATGATCCAACCGGCGGCGGCGAGACCCGCCAGTGCGACGCCCAGCCCAGCCACCCAGCCTCCCTGGGTCCCGACGATTCCACCCGGCACGTACGCGGTCACGTAGCCCAGGAAGTTGTCGACCGCCCTCGTTGCCAAGTCACTCACGCCGACCCCGCCGAGCGAAGGATCGTACGGATCCAACATCCAGAACTCACCGACGTAGGACGGCCCGGGGGCGTCCGCGCCTCTGGACCACCAGGCCAAAGCAGGTGCGCCGGCCGCCAGGCCGAACGCCGCGAGAGCGCGCCAGCGCCGGCTCCACGCGAGCCACACGCAGACGGCAACGAGCAACGGGAGCCCTGCTGAGCGTGTGAAGTAGGCAAGGATCGCGGCCGCGCAACCGACAGCGATCGAGAGCCTACGGGGAGTGCGCGCCGTGTCCTCCTCCGTCGTCGCCCCTACCGGTCCGGACGTGAGATTGGTCCCCCCGCGCGCGTGGGCGCCCCGCCAATCGAGCGCCCACAGAGCGAGGAAAGTGAATGCGAGAAACGGAGGCTCGGAGAGGATCCAGTGACTGGCGTCCAAGACGGCACTCGAGAACGCCACGAGCAGCGCCACCCCGGCCCCGAACCAAGCCCCTCGACGCCTCGATACCCACAAGTACACGAACAGCACGGCCAGCGTCGTGAAGAGAGCTGGCAGGGTCTTCAGGGCCGTCCATGTCCGGGCACCGGCCGCGATCCACAACGCAAGGAGTGCGGGGAACACGGGCGGGAACTTCGTATGCGGGGAGAGCGCCGGATCGTATATCTCCGTGTAGCCCTGGCCCCGCGGGAGCGAGGTGGCCAAAGCCACGTACCCTGCGTTGTCCCCACCGCTGTGCGGCGCCGGGTTGAACGCCGTCCATGCCAGGAAGAGCTGCACCACGAGCACGGCGAGAGCGAGGAGCACTCTCAGGCGACGCTCAGTCAAGTTTGCCGCCGAGGGTGCGCGACTGCGCCTGGAGCCGGGGTCAACGATCCAAGAACGCGCGGCCCCGAGGCACCCGTGGAGGTGGGTGTATTCGCCGGCAGTCCCATCAGATGCGCCCAAGCGAGAACGGCGAACGCCGCGGCCTCCCGAGCTGCCGGGTCCATCCCGAGGGCCTCGCCGGTCCGCACGGGCAAAGGAGAAAGCTCCTCCCGAATAGTCTCGACCAGTTGCGGATTGCGCTCTCCGCCGCCGGTCAGGATCACCTCGGCCACGCCGCGCGGGACCACCCAGCGGGTAAGCGCCTCTCCTATACTCCGGGCCGTGAGACGCGTAAGCGTTGCGAGCAGGTCGGGCCACCCCTCGTCGGACCGTCCGACCTCGAGTCCCCGTTCCGCCGCGAGGGCGTCTACGAGCACCGGACCGAAGAGTTCGCGGCCCGTGGAGCGAGGGGGTTCCTGGGCGAAGAAAGGGTGGCTGAGAAGACGCTCGATCAAGTCCGGATCTTCAGCGCCACGCGCTGCGAGCCCACCGTTCAGGTCGCACAAGAGACGGCCGCCCGTGGCGCGTTCCGCTGCCAGATCGAGCAATACGTTGCCTGGGCCCGTATCGAAGGCCAGCGGCGGCTCAGACGACTCCCTCGGGGGAAGCCAGGTGACGTTTCCAATGCCCCCGAGGTTCTGGAGTGCTCTCCCCTCCCCGGCGCGCGCGAAGAGGAGCCGGTCGGGCCACGCTACGAGGGGTGCGCCGTGGCCACCTGTGGCCACGTCGGCTGCTCGGAAGTCCGACACGACCACCGATCCGGTCCGCTCGGCCACGGTCGCAGGGTCACCTAGCTGGAGGGTGGCGCCTCGCTTGCCCGGGACGGGCGGATCGTGCCAGACCGTGTGGCCGTGCGAGCCGATCGCACGAAGGGCCGAAGGTGGCGTTCCGTGGGCGCTGCACACCTCCAGCACGGCCTCGGCGAGCCAGCCACCGAGGTCGGCATGGAGCCGGCAAAGTGAGGCGGGATCTCCATCGTCGACCGCCTTCCGCAAGCGGCCGCGCCGCGCTTCTCCGTACGAGACTGACACAAACGCCAGGAGCTCCCAGGAGAAGTCGTGCGGACCCGCTCCCTCGATCTCCATGAGCGCCGCGTCGACGCCGTCCATGGAGGTGCCGGACATCAGTCCTACAAGCTTCACGCGGGAAGGAGCCCTTCGCGGCCGCTGTGCGCCTATCGCGCCCGCAGAGCGCGGCCTATGTTCGCCCCACCGGAACGCCCGGAGCCTCGGCCCCGGCGAGCCGAACCTAACGCGGCCTGAAACCGAGCGGCAACGGCCGGCGCCACGCCTCTCGACCTCCGCGCGTCCCAGCGGATCGCACGAAACGGCCAGGCTCGCCTCCCCGATCCACGGAGCCTTCCCATATGACCGCACTTCTGGACGAAGCGCGCTCACTCGAGGCATGGCTCGTAGCGGTCCGCCGCGATATCCACCGTCATCCCGAGCTCGGGTTTGCCGAGACGCGCACGGCCGCTCTGGTTGCTCGCGAACTCGAGGAGCTGGGGGGGCTAGAGGTTCGGAGACACGTCGGAGTAACGGGCGTGGTGGCCGACCTGGTAACCGGGGACGGTCCTACCGTGGCTCTACGCGCCGACATGGACGCGCTCCCGATCCAGGAGGAGGGCGATCACGACTACCGCTCAGTGGTCCCCGGCGTGATGCACGCCTGCGGACACGATGCACACACCGCCGGTCTCTTGGGAGCGGCCCGTCTCCTCACCGGTCTCGAAGCGAGCGGGGAGCTGCCGCCCGGTACGGTCCGCTTCATCTTTCAGCCTTCCGAGGAACGAGCTGACGACGAAGGGATGAGCGGAGCACTCCGCATGATCGAGAGCGGAGCGATGGCCGACGTGGATGCCGTGGTGGGCCTGCACGTAGGGGCCCACCTGCCCGCGGGCCGGCTCTTCTTGAGTCCTGGCACCGTGTTGGCTGGGGCGGAAGAGCTCACCGTCGACGTGTTCGGTAAGAGCTCTCACGCCGCACGACCCCACGAGGGAGTAGACGCCCTGGCACTCACCTGCCTGGGAGTCGTCGCGGTCCAGCAGGCTGTATCGAGGCGCATCTCTCCCATGGAGCACGGTGTGGTCACGTTCGGCCGCATCGAGGGCGGCGGCGCCCGCAACGTGGTCGCCGACCATGTTCGGCTCGAAGGAACACTACGCTACTTCACCGAGTCCGTTCGGGAACAGCTCGTCCAGGCCTTGATCGGCACGTTCGAGGGCCTGGAGCACCACGGCACCCGCGTCGACGTGCAGGTGGGACCGGGCTACCCTCCTCTGGTGAACGACGTCGGGGTAACCAGTACGCTAGAGGCGGCACTGGGAGAGCTCACGGGCGACCACGGTGTGCTCCCGCAGGAGCGCGTGATGGGCGCAGAAGACTTCGCTTTCCTTGCCCGTGAGGCACCGGCCTGCTTCATCTGGCTCGGTGCCGCGCTGCCCGAGCCGCGAGAGCACCATCACCCGCGCTTCGACATCGACGACTCGGTACTCCCCTTGGGGGCGGCTGCGCTGGCCCGGTCTGCGGTGGCGCTGCTCGACGACCGCTAGCCGGCTCCGCAGCGCCGGGATCAGTGGGGCAGGACTAGCGCCTCGTCCATCCGGATGAGAATGCGAGCGCCCCCGCCGATCTTAGCGTGTCCGTCACGGCTCGATAGGGCGTAGGCAGTACCGGCGGCGGCGCCCACCACCGCGCCCTTGACGGCGTCTTCCGAGTCGCTCCCCAGGATCCTTCCGAGCAGAGCACCCGCGACTGCCCCGGCACCCACCTTGATGGCCGTCTCCGTGTCGCTGTCCCGGCTGCTGGCCGCCAGGTCGATCTCCACGATGCTCGCTCCGATCGGCACCAGCGAGCTCCCGACCTCGATACTTTCGACGGCGAGCTCAATCACAGCGGGCTCCTCCGAGCCCGCGCTCTCTCTGCTCTCCTTCACACGACCCTCCACACGCGCGCCGACCGGGAGGAGCACCTCACCGTCGCTGGCGAGGACGTCGTCGGTCACCGTCGCCCAGAACGCGTCGCCCGACCGGTTGCTCTCGGTAGAGAGCTCGGTACCGAGCGATAGCTCGATTGTGCGACCCGCAGCGACGGTTCGTACGACAGTCATGGGCTCGGGAGGGAAGTCGGCCGCCGTCGGCTCCCGAGGACGCTCCACGACCGGCTCCCGCTCGAACACCGCCTCAGCGGCAGGCTGCTGCGGCTCGGGCGGCATCGACGGTCGTCCGGCCGACGCGGTGGGGGTCGGCGGGACGGGCTCGACCGTTTCCGCCCGCGCAGGGACGGGCGAGCTCGCCGTGGAGGGCGGCGGGGCGGCGGGCATCTCTTCGGGGTCCGTGGCCGGGACGAGTTGCGGCGGAGATGGTGCGGGTTCGACCTCGGCGGAGACAGGGCGACTCTGTCCGTCTGCAGCGGACTCCGCGTCGCCTCCACACGAAAGCGAAAGGACTGCGACCGAAAGCGCGATCGATGTGGTAAGCCTGGCAATCGGGACCATCATGCGGCTCCTCGTGGAGGATCCGACGAAGTGTCGCCGGGTTAAACAAGTCCGCCCAAGACGCGGGCGGAAGCGCGTCGGGTCGCCAAGGTGCCCCGTTACGCAGCCTCGCTACTGAATACACTCCAACCCCGCCGATGAGCCAACTGAAATCCCTCCTCCCGTACTACCGACCCTACCGGAAAGGGCTCGCCCTCGGCCTGTTCCTCGTGCTGCTCGCCCAGTCCTTCAGCCTGGTTAACCCCTACATCATCAAGCTCGCTGTGGATGGTCTCGGCACCGCGGACATCACGCCCAGCCGTATCACGGTCTACGCACTCCTCATCGTGTTGGCAGCTCTTCTGGGGGGAGCGGCGCGCTACGGGATGCGCGAGCTTCTAAACGGCATCAGCCGCCGCATGGAGGTGGACCTGCGGAACGACTTCTTCCGTCACCTCCTCAAGCTCGATCAGGCGTTTTACGACCGGGTCCGCACGGGTGACCTCATGAGCCGGTCGACGAACGACATCCTGGCTGTTCGACAGGCTGCCGGGCCAGCGGTGATGTACACGGTAAACACGAGCGTGGGGTTCGCCATCGCGCTCACCATGATGGTCGTCCTCAGCCCCCGTTTGGCCCTCTACGCCATGATTCCGATGGTTCTGCTTCCGCCCGTGGTGCTGGGCTTCGGACGTATCATCCACCGCCGGTTCGAGCGCATTCAAGAGCAGTTCTCAACGCTCTCCTCCATGGTTCAGGAGAACCTCACCGGCGTACGGATAGTGCGCGCCTACGGACAGGAGCGCGATCAGGCCCTTCGGTTCTCGCACCTGAACGCGACATACCGTGATCGAAACATGCACCTCGTGCGAGCGGCGGGGCTGTTCCACCCTCTACTCGGACTCCTGTCCGGAGTCGCGATGGTAGCGGTTCTCTGGCTGGGCGGCCTCGAAGTAATCGGAGGGCGCATGACGGTGGGAGATTATGTCGCCTTCTTCTTTTACCTGGCCTTCTTGATCTGGCCGATGATCGCCCTCGGTTGGGTCGTGAACCTGTTCCAGCGCGGGGCGGCGTCGATGGGTCGCTTGAACGAGATTCTCCAAGAGGAGCCCCTCGTCAGACCTCCGGCGTCACCGCATCCGGTCACTCACGTCCGGGGCGAGGTCGAGTTCCGGAACGTCTCCTTCCGCTACCCGGGGACGGAGCGCTGGGTACTGCGCAACGTCAGCTTCCACGCGCTCCCCGGGGAGACCGTCGCCGTGGTCGGGCCCACGGGGTCGGGGAAGAGCACCCTCACCTCACTCGTGCCCCGCCTCTTCGACGCCGATACGGGCCAGATCCTCCTCGACGGCACACCGGTGGAGCAGTACGAACCCGCGGCGCTGAGGAGCGCGACAGGCGTCGTGCCTCAGGATCCGTTCCTTTTCTCCGAGACCATCGAGGACAACATCGGCCTGGGCGTCACCAGGTCCGCGAGCAGCCCGTACCGGACGACGGGAGGGGGGGGCTCCGTCCCCGATAGGGTCATCGTCGAATCGGCCCGGATCGCTCAGCTGCACGAGTCGATCGAGCGATTCCCCAAGGGCTACGGGACGATCCTGGGTGAGCGCGGCATCAACCTCTCCGGTGGTCAGAAGCAGCGAACGACGCTCGCCCGCGCGGTCGCTCGTGATCCGAGCGTGCTGATCCTCGACGACGCCCTCTCGGCCGTCGATACACACACCGAGGCGCGGATCCTAGCGGACTTGAAAGACGTGATGCGCGATCGCACCTCCTTCATCATCAGCCACCGCGTATCAGCCGTGATGCACGCCGACCAGATTCTCGTCCTGGACGACGGCCGCATCGTGGAACGCGGCCGCCACGAGGAGCTGCTCGCGCGGCAGGGCACCTACGCAGGGCTCCTGAGGCGACAGCTCCTCGAGGAAGAGATGCGTGAAGAGGAGGTCACCGCAGCACTCTGAAGCCTCGGGAGGGACACCATGACTTCTCGGCTTCTCTCCTAGTCTAGGCGAGACGAGAGAGCGCGCGCGTGGGCGCCACTTGCCGTCCACGAGGGGTCGGCGAGGCCCCACCCCCTTCGTTCAGTGGGCTCCTAGTGTCCCGTAACCAAAGTCCTTAGCCCATTCGGCGGCACCCCGCATCCAGCGACTCGTCGTTGGAACTCCTTGTCGTAGCCACAGCTACGCCGCGTCGCTCCGCCTCGATTCGCAGGCGCGGGAACCGCCTCGGTGGGCCAGAGACTTCGGCAACGGAACACTAGATCCGCTCGAGTATGAAGGACGGGGTGAACCGGGTAAGGTATCCCGAGAGCATGGTGAACGTCCCGGTCACCAACATCAGCCCAAGCGCGACCAGAAGCGCGCCCGAGGCCTTCTCCATTACCGGGATGAACCGCCTGAACCGCGTGAAGGCCTGCAGGAACCAGTCCAGGGCGAGGCCCGCCACGAGAAACGGAACCGCCAGGCCCACGGAGTAGACGAACAGTAGCCCGACGCCGGCCCAGATCGTCTCCGACGTGCCGGCGAGCGTGAGGATTGCGCCCAGAACGGGTCCGATGCACGGCGTCCAGCCGGCTCCAAACGCGGCGCCGACCGCAAACGTTCCCAGCCTCCCCGCGGGTTTCTCGGCCAGGTGGACGCGCCGTTCGCGCAACAGCGCCGAAATGCGGAAGATTCCGAGCAGGTGGAGGCCCAGGACGATGATGAGGACGCCACCGATGCGGGCGATCCACGCCTCGTAGGCGAAGAAGAAGCGGCCGAGGAACGACGCGGATGCCCCGAGGATCACGAAGACCCCGGTGAATCCTGAGACGAAGAGCAGGGAGTGTAGGAGCACGGCCTTCCGGTCCGTGCCTTCCTGGAGGTCCTCGAGCGTCATCCCCGTGACGAACGAGAGATAGCTGGGAACGAGCGGCAGGACGCAAGGAGAAAGAAACGAAAGCAGCCCTGCGCCTAGCGCGATGGGGATTGCGATGGTCTCGTTCACGACCGCTCCTTCTTAACGCTGCTGCCCAGGCACTCGCGACGTTTTCTCCGCTTCCTTTCTGCCCTCGTCGAGGGACTGTCGCCGCTCGATGAAAGCCCTTATCCCCGTCACGAGGCCGAGCCAGGTGAGGAGCGCCGCGAACGACCACCCCACGGCGCGCGGGAAGATCGCGAAACACACTGCCAGCACCAACACCGTCACCGAAACCGTACCCAGCACCGTCCGGTCCTCACGACCGAGTGGCCGATGACCGGCGATCGCAGTCCCGAAAACCGAACCGGCTCGCATGAGGGCCGCCAGCCGGGACGGCGCGGGGCTTTTTCCCACCGCCCTGATCTCTCGCTCGAGGCGCTCCGTGAGGGTGCCTTCCGGCTCCAGCGACGCCCTCGCGGGCACGATGCCTCCGTCTGCCTCCGTCCCGACTCGACCGCCCGGCAGCACGATCTCGACGGACGAGGCGAGATCGGCCAGGAACAGCGCCTCGAGCTGGACGGCGAGGTCCTCGTCTAGAACGCCCACGTCGATCTCCCAGTTCCCCAGGAGGCTCGCAGCATTGAGGTTGGTGGAACCCACGCGCGCCCAGACAGCGTCCGCTACCGACGTCTTGGCGTGGATCATTGGACCTTGCCATTCGAAGATCCGCACACCGCTCTCGAGCAAGAATCTGAACCCTCCGCGTGAGAGACTGCCGACCCAGGGCCAGTTGTTGTGCGCCGGCACGAGCACCCGCACGTCGACTCCATCCCGAGCCGCCGCGGCCAGCGCGTGTGAGACAGGCCGCGGAGCGACGAAGTAGGGGTCCGTGATCCAAAGGCGCCTCCGAGCGTGAGCCGCGACCAAGCTGAGCGTCCGATACACCCGGGAGAGTCCGGGCTCTCCCTCGATGATCCAGACCGACGTTTCGCCCACCGGCGGGGGCTCGCCTACCGAATCCGCCATGCTCTGCGGTACCCGCACGCCGATCTCGGCCCAGATACGCTCGAACGCCTTTGCCGTCACGAGGGCACCGGGCCCTCGGATCTCGATGCCCGTGTCGCGCCACGGTGGTCGGCTCCCGGTCCCGGCCCACTCCTCGCCGACGCAGAAGCCACCCACGAACGCGACGCTACCGTCCACGCTGACCAGCTTGCGATGATCGCGTTGAAAGACACCGAGAGGATCGCGGATCGAAGGACGGTTGAACGCGCGGACCTCTACCCCGGCCTCCCTGAACGACCTCCAATACCTGCGCGGCGTAGCCCAGCAGCCCACCCAATCGTAGATGAGTCGGACCACCACGCCCTCCCTGGCCTTGGTGACGAGAGCGTCTCTGAACGCATGCCCTACGCGGTCGTCCCTCAGGATGTAATTCTCGAAGTAGACGAAGCGTTCGGCTTTCGCGATGGCTTCGAGCCAGACCTCGAACGTGCTCGACCCGTCGAACTGCAAGCGCAGTTCGTTTCCGCCGATGTGGGGGGTGCCCGTGGCGCGCTGCATCGCTCGGAAGGGAAACCACTCCCGCATCCCCGTTCCACGGGAGGGGCGAACTGGGGCTGAGCTCTCGACGGTGTCGGAGGACTCCTTCATGACGCCGGAGACTCCAGACTGCCCCCGCGCTTCAGCTCTTGCTCGAAGCGGTAACCGAGAAGCTTGTAAACGAGCTTGGCGACAAGGAAGTCGGGAGCCTTCAGACCAGGGATCGGCGCCAGCTCGACGATGTCGCAGGCCACCACGTTTCGTTCGCTGAACACCCGCCGCAGGAACGCGAGCGTGGGATACCACTCCCCTCCCCCAGGCTCGGGCGTCCCGGTGGCGGGCACGAGCGAAGGATCGAAGTAATCGACGTCGAGGGTGAGGTAGACGTGCTCGTCGAGGGCCGCCAACGCTCGTTGCATCCAGGAGTCGTCGCGCCACATATGATCGACGTAATGTACCGTGACCCGGTCCGAGAGGTGGACCATCTCGACCTCCTCGGCGCTCACGGCCCTCACACCGACCGCCACGACCTTGGCTTGCTCTAGGACCCGCGCCATGGCAGAGGCGTGGGAATACGGTGTCCCCTCGTAGGCGGGTCGGAGGTCGGCGTGCGCATCGAGTTGAAGAACAGTGAGGGGTTGTTCGAGCCGCTCCGCCCAAGCCCAAACCGCCGGTGGCGTGATGGAGTGCTCGCCCCCCAACATGACGACGAAGCGGTCGTTGGTTGCCTCAAGCACTCGCCGGTAAGCCTCGAGAAGCTCTGAGGCGGCCTCGGACGGTCCTGCCCGCGTCAACTCCAGTGCGGGAAACGTGTGGATCCCCACCGCCGAAGGATTGGCATCGAGCTCCTGGTCATGGAGCTCCACGTAGCGGGATGCCTCGATGATGGACCTCGGTCCGCATCGGGTTCCGCCACCCCAGGATGTCGTCGCTTCGTAGGGCACGGGAAGAATCACAGCGCGGGCGTGGGCGAGCGAGGAGGCCTCGCCGGTCAGCCCGAGGAACCCGTGCGGAAGCTCCCAGGGCAACTCGTCCGGGCCGCTCACTATGGGAGCGCGGCCTCGCGGTCCCCCGCCGGGATCCGCCCGGTTCGGCAAGGGCCCGGGTCAGCCGCAGGACACCGCCGCCGCGACGGCAGTGACCCATCGGCCGTCTTCGGGTGCCTCGACGACCACGGTATGGTTCATGGAGTCCACGACGAGGCCCGAAAGACGCCACTGCTCCTTGCGTGCGTCCCACGCCTCTTCCGGATCGAATTCGGCACCGAGCACGGTGGCGAGCATTTGCGCCGCGAGGTCCTCGGCGTAGTCCCCCATGGATTCCCCTGACTGACCGAAGGCATGGTGCTCCGAGATGTAGCCGTAGTGGCTTCGGTCCGCTGGCCGCGCTAGCCCGATGGCCGCGCCCACACGACGGGAGGGCTCGTTGGAGGAGGCTTCACTCAGCACTGAAAACACGATCTGGCCGGGACGCAGGAGTGCAAGCCCTTCGTCGCGACCAACGATGTCGCAGTTCGGAGGGAAGATCGAAGAAATCCGAACGATGTTGAAACGGGCGATGCCTGCGTCGCGAAGCGCCATTTCGAAGCTCGTGAGCTTCTCGTTGTGGACGCCGACACCCGTCGTAAAGAAGATCCTGGCCGGAACCAGGCCATCCCCGTGGAACAAGGGCTACTCCGGAAAAGGGGCGCGATGTCGCCCTGGGATCCCGAACGGGATCGGAAGCGCGCAAGTTTAGACGGTCTCGATCGGACAGGTCAACCCCTCGCGAGGCAAGCTCACGCCAAGCTCCTGGCAACCACGGCAGAGTCCGTAGACCTCCAGCCTGTGGCGGCTCGGAAGAAACCCGTGCTCGGCCGAGACCCGCTGTTCGATCCTGCGCACCTCATCGCTGCGGAACTCTATGAGCCGGCCACACTCGAGGCACACGAGATGCTCATGCACGGGCTCACGCGAGAGCCTGTGCTCGTAGCGCTTGAATCCCTCGCCGAAATCGTGCTCTTCGACGAGCCGGCTCCGCAGCAGCAGATCGAGGGTCCGGTAGATGGTCGCTTTGCCGATACGGTATCCGTCTCGACGCAGCTCCCTCTCGATGTCGTCGACCGAGAGATGACCGGAGGTCGAGAACACGACCTGCGCCACGGACTCGCGCTGCTGAGTTACGGGAAGGCCCTGATCCCGCAGATAGCGGCTGAAGAGCCGCACGAACGGATCCGGAGAGAGGCTCATCCGTTCGCGGAGCGAACGGACAACCCGTTCGACCACGTCGGGTTCGGCGATCCCGGCGTGCTCCGCTGGCTATCTGCCGCTTCCTTCAGCTCTTGCGCGAGCGCGCGGACGCGCTCCTCGCTTCCGTCCACGTGAATCTCGCGCGGGTCGCCCCGCCCACCGCCGCGGCGGACCACGCCTTCCATCACACGCGAGAGGTGCTCGGGCCCAGCCTCACCGTGCTCCTCGAGCCGAAGGTCGATCTCGACGCCTCGCCCGGTGAGCTCGGCCTCGTATGAGACGGTGTACAATCGTCGGCGCCCGGCTTCTCCCGGGGCGACGGAGCTCGCGGCGACGAGCCCGCGCTCGCGCCGTCCACGGAGCGACGGTGGGAACAACCACAGCCGACCGATGGAGCCCGCACCGACTCGCTCAGCCAGCGCCTCGACCGCGCATCCGAGCGCACCGGGAGCGCCGCTGTCTACCTCACCAGCCATGGCTCGACGCCGGAGTGGTCATCGCCTCGCCGCTCCAATCTTCGCAATGTGCTTATCCCTGGGGACCTGGGGATCGGTGGCCTCGCGCGCGGCCGCGCTCGCCGCCGCGACCACGAGCGGCACGGCCTCGTTCATCGGCAAGTCCAAGAGCGCGCCGGAAGCGCGGACGTGGCCGCCGCCGCCAAATCTTCGGGCGAGCGAGTTCACGTCGACTGCGCCGTTCGATCGAAGCGAGACCTTCGTTCCGCGAGAGGTCTTCCTGAATAACAACCCAACCTCGGTGCCGTCTAACGAACGTGGAAAGTCGACGAACCCCTCGATGTCGTCAGCGGACGCGTTCAAGCTCTGGTACGCGTCCTCCGGGATGATCATCCACGAGACGCCGGACTCGACATCCGCATCGAGGGTTTCCAGCGCCGCGCTCAGAAGACGGAGTCTCCGCAGAGGCGATGCACCGTACACCCGGCGATAGAGCACCTCAGCATCGGCGCCCCGTTCGATGAGCTCGGCCGCGACTCGGTGGCTCGCGGGGGTCGTGTTGCTGAAGCGAAACGACCCGGTGTCAGTCAGAACGGCGACGTACAGGCCATGCACCACCGCAGCTGGCCAGGGGCCACCAGCGGCGAGCAGGATATCGTACACCAGCTCACCCGTCGCGCAGGCCGCCATGTCGCGAAACGACACGCCCGGGATGGGCCGGTCGCCAACCGGGTGGTGGTCGACCACGACGGTGCGTAGATCCCGGATCATGGGCCGTACGCGCCCGATCCTGGGGATCTCGCCGGTGTCGAGGACGACCGCAAGGTCCGCCCCAGCGCAGGCTTCTCGCGCCCGCTCGCTGCCGGCAGGAAGCACCCACGCCTCGGAATCGTCATCGAGGAGAAACGCGTAGAGCTCCGGGAACGGCGTTGGGTTGATGATGACCGCCCGGTTGCCGTTGGCGCGCAGCCACGTGGCCAGAGCGACTTCCGACCCTACGCCATCACCGTCGGCGTTCAAGTGCGTCGTGAGGACCGCTTGACGCGAGGCACGCAGGGCCTCGACAGCCTCGTCGACTGCGGCAGCCCGCCCGGGAGGCGTGGTGTAACTCAAGCCTGTAAGACCTCCGATGGCCGTCCCGTGGCACGAGGACGTCCCGTCCTCGCTGTGGTGTGTGACCCCGGAGAAGCGCGGGGGTGCCGGAAGGGTGGCGGCCCCGACAGGACGCGGTCGTACTATGCGTCGGCAGGGGGAGCTCGACCGGGAGCGTGGGGAAGCCGCTTTCGCACCTTCGCCCACGTTGAGGCGAGGTGCACCACGCGCGAAGACACTTCGCCGTTGACCCGGCCGGACCCGAGCGCCCGAAGGAGCGACTCGGCATCATTGGCGTGATGCGAGACCTCCACCCAGGCGCGCCCGACCTCAGCGACCGTGTGGGCGTCCGAGCCCGCCCCTCTGAGACGACCGTGGCGACCGGCGAGGTCTGCGGCGCGCCGGTTCAGTTCGGGCCTATGAAGGCGCGCGTTGAAGACCTCGACCACATCGACCAGTTGTGCGAGCTCCTCCGCCAGGCGTCCCGCGCCTCCCTTGCCCGGAGCGTAGGGATGAGGAAGGTAAACGACCCCTCCTTGCTCCCGGATGCGCTCGACCGCTTCGCGGATCGGAATGCCCCTCGGAATGGCGGTGGTGAGGTAATGGCCGATGACGTCGATGCCCTCTTCGGTGCGGACCTCCTCCCCCGGGATGACGCGATCCGGGAATCGGTCCGCGATTCGTAGCGCACCGTCCAGACGATCGTGATCCGTTACGGCTACTCGCCCCACACCCCTCTCGTGGGCCGCCTCCAAGACGTGCTCCGGTCTCGAAAGACAGTCGTGGGAAAACCAGGTGTGGAGATGCAGGTCCAGCCGCAGCTGTGGTTCGCTCACACCATCGGAGCTCGCGACCGGCGCGGAGCCTGACGCTTCAGTCGTTGCTCGAAGCTCGTCGAGAAGCATGGAAGCCGAGCGCTCCAACGCCTCGATCGCGCCGGCGTTCTCCAGAACGTGATCCGCCCTTCGCCGCTTCTCGGGACCCTCCATCTGAGCCGCCATCATACGGCGCGCCTCGGATCGCCCCAGTCCGCGCTTTGCGAGGAGGCGCTCGAGCCGAACTTCCTCGGGCGCGTCGATGACGACGATCACGTCCACGTAGTCGGCGAGGCCCGCTTCGAACAGCAGGGGGATCTCGGCGACCACGAGCCCAGCCCCCTCGCGCCTGCGTTCAGCGAGCCATTCGTCGCGCAGAGCAAGGATGCGAGGATGGAGGATCGCTTCGAGACGCCGCCGAGCGGACTCGTCTCTGAACACCAAGGAGCGCAGCGCCGACCGGTCCAGCGTACCGTCGGCTTGGATCACTGCGTCGCCGAAGACGGCCCTGATCTCTGCCAAGCCCTCCGATCCACGCGTCACGGCCCGCCTCGAGAGCTCGTCGGCGCTCACCACGGGGACGCCTTCGGCCGCCCACATCTCCGCAACAGTCGACTTTCCCGAGGCAAGCGTACCGGTCAGGCCAACCGTCAGCATGGCTCGTGGGCTTCGGATCGGCGACCGGCGCGCCGGCGGCTCACCCACCAAGAAAGCGCGATTACGACTGCGAATACAACGGCCCCCCCGGCACCCATGACGCGGCTCACGATCTCCCAGCTTTCGCCCGCGAAATAACCGAGGGTCGTGTAGATCAGAACCCAACCGGCGAGTCCCACGGCTTCGTAGGCCAGGAAGCGCAGGTAGACGAGCTCGCTCATCCCCGCGGCCATCGGCATCACTGTTCGTACGAATGAGACGAGTCTCGCGAACGTCACCGACACGACAGGGTGCCGTCCAAAGATGTGATCCGCGTCCGCTCGACGCCTCCTGAAAGTCACCGCGAATCGGCCTTTCCCTGCGGCGAGTCGCTCGCCAGCCAAGCGACCGACCCAGAACCCCACCGAATCCCCGACCCAAGCTCCCGCCGTCGCCGAAGCCACGACCAGCGGTAGCGAAAGGTGCCCCTGAAGCGCCAAGAGGGTCGCGACGGAAGTGGCCACACCGGAAGGGATGGCGAGGCCGGTGATGAAGCAGGTCTCAGCGACGGCGAGCAGGAAGAGCACCCACTCACCGTGCGTCTGCACGAGGGCGGTCACGCCGTCCTGGATCAAACCCAAGCTGTGACGGTTCTCGGCCCAGTCGACACGCGTCCAGAGGCCTTTGGAGGAGTGAGTGCGAAGCGCGAGGGAGGGGGTTCAGCCCGAGCGCGGACGCATTGCACGTCTCGACTCGGAGAGTTCGTCTCCGGTGCCCGGGAGTCCGTCCGGACCGAACGAGACGATGTGGAAGGAATCGCGGCGCACGTACAGGTGGTACGTCGTGCCCCAGGGATCTGCGCCGCCATCGTCACCAAGCTTCCTTTCGAGCCAGCTCGGCCATCCCCGTGAGTCGGGAATCTGTCCGTAGTTCTCGCGCTCATGGACCTGCACCTCGACCGCGACATCGCGCATCTCGGACTGCGTCTGCCAGCGCTGGACGGGCACGATCACCGGTTGGAGGAGGTCGTACAGTGCCGCTTTCGACTCCGGGAAGTATTGGGAAACCACGATTCCGAGGACGACGAGCAGGACCAGCCTCCTCACCGCGACCTCTCGGCCGCACGCTTACGCATCTCGGAGCCCCACCGGAGAAATCGCTCCAGGTCGTGGGCGGGGGGCAGCCGATCTGGGTCCCCGTACGCCGTCTCCATACGCCAGCGGAGGTAGCGGCGAGATGGCAGCGGCAGATACGGGGGTCTCCGATACCAGTCCCGCGCCCGAAAGGCCCAGGCAGCCCCGAGCATCGAGGGTATCAGCCCGGGACGTCGGACGGCCAGCGTCATCATCCTCAGGTACAGCGCCTTCAATCGCGCGACTCCGCTCACCGGAATGGCACCAACGCCCTCCGCGGGCGAAACATAGATGCCCCCCGGTGGGCGGACAACGACCCGAGACCTCCCGCCGTTTCCGGTGAGCGCGCCATGCGTCCGCGGCTGGACCGGCGGCCCACCGATCCCTATCCTTGCGCTCCCGTAGTGCCTTCGCCCCGCCTGCCGCGGAACGCTCCCAAACAGGCGGTTGCGTCGCGACCGCGGTCCGTGCCCCACGAAGGACCTTCTCCATGTCCAATCGGCTCTCGGAAGAGACGAGTCCCTACCTGCTGCAACACGCGGACAACCCTGTGGATTGGCGCCCGTGGGGCGAGGAGGCCTTCAATGCGGCCAGAGAACGGGACCTCCCGGTCTTTCTCTCCATCGGGTACTCCGCGTGCCACTGGTGCCACGTCATGGAGCGGGAGTCGTTCTCCGATGACGGCATCGCAGCCCTGCTCAATGAGTCTTTTGTTCCGGTCAAGGTAGATCGTGAAGAGCGGCCGGATGTCGACTCCGTCTA
Source organism: Longimicrobiales bacterium (assembly GCA_965249195.1). Taxonomy (GTDB): domain Bacteria; phylum Gemmatimonadota; class Gemmatimonadetes; order Longimicrobiales; family Gaopeijiaceae; genus CBDFLM01. The sequence continues at coordinate 48,081 of CBDFLM010000013.1, read as the reverse complement.
TATGCGAGCCGTCCAGGCGATGACGGGCCAGGGCGGCTGGCCATTGAGCGTCTTCCTCACTCCCGACGCGCAGGCGTTTTACGGCGGGACGTACTTCCCGCCGGAGCCGAAGCATGGCATGCCGTCCTTCCGACAGGTTCTCCTCGGCGCCGCGCAGGCGTATCAAACCCGGCGCAAAGAGGTGCGGAGGGCCGCGGGAGAGATCCTTCGAGTTCTGAAGAAGGCGAGCGGCCCACCCGCAGGGGTCGATACCACCGCCGACGAGGGTCTGCTCGCTCACGCGCGTCGCACGATCGCCGCCCGTTTCGATCTGACCAACGGAGGCTTCGGTGCCGCGCCGAAGTTCCCCCAGCCGGTGACGCTCGAGTTTCTCCTGCGCCACCATCATCGGACCGGAGAGGCCGACGCCGTCGCGATGACGCTTCACACGCTCAGACGAATGGGTGCCGGAGGTATCCGCGACCATTTGGAAGGTGGATTCCACCGCTACTCCGTGGACGCGCGCTGGCTGGTCCCGCATTTCGAGAAGATGCTCTACGACAACGCGCTGCTGGCGAGGCTCTACGTGCAGGCGTGGCAGGCCACGGGTGAAGTCGAGCTGCGCGACGTCGCCGTAGAGACCTTGGACTGGCTGCTCGGGGACATGCGCTCGCCCGAAGGTGGCCTGTACGCCGCTCGCGACGCCGACTCCGAGGGCGAGGAGGGACGCTACTACGTCTGGACTCCAACTGAGCTGATCGAAGCGGCCGGCGCCGAGGAGGCGAGGCTCTTCGGCCGCGTATACGACGTCAGCCACAAAGGCAACTTCGAGGGCCGAAGCATCCTGCATCTTCCGCACTCCCTCGACGCAGTAGCACGGGCCGAGGGGCTCGAGCCGGACGAGCTCCTGGCCCGCCTCCGGAACGTTCGGTCCCAGCTGCTCACTATTCGTGCCGCTCGGCCGGAGCCATTCCGGGACGAGAAGATCCTCACCAGCTGGAACGCGATGGCGATTCGCGCCCTCGCCGAGGCCGGAGGAGCGCTGGACAAGACCGAGTACGTCGAGGCGGCCATCGGCATCGCCGATTTCGTCCTCGCCGCGCTCCGGCCGAGAGACCGTTTGCTACACACCTTCAAGGACGGCAAAGCCACGATCACAGGCTTCCTCGACGATCACGGTGCGCTGGGCAACGCGCTCCTGACGCTCCATGAAGTCACATTGGACCCGCGCTGGCTCCATGAGGCAAAATGGGCATGCGACGAGATTCTGGACCGCTTCTGGGATGAGGATGAGGCAACCCTTTACGACGCCCCCGTCGACGGGGAGGCTCTCGTGATCCGCCCCCGCGACCCGACCGACACCGCGACGCCGTCCGGTACTTCACTCGCCGTGGAGCTTCTGATTCGCCTGGCACATGTCTACGACAAAGCCCTCTACCGCGATGTCGGCGCCCTTGCACTGGAGCGCCTGGCCGGCTCCATGCGGGCCTATCCTGGCGCGTTCGGCCGACTCCTCTCCGCCTTGGACCGGTCCGTAGCGCGGCCCGTCGAGGTGGCCGTCGTGGGGAGCCGCGACGATCCCGCGACCCGGTCGCTCCTCAGCGAGGCGCTGCGACCCTATCTGCCGAACCGCACGATTCTCGGTCGGGATCCCGGCGAGACGCTGCCGGGGGTTCCATTGCTCGAGCGCCGGAGCGTCATCGACGGGCGTCCCACCGCCTACGTTTGTGAGGGCTACTCGTGTAGACTGCCCGTGACCACACCCGAAGCGCTGGCGAACGAGCTTCGCGCGACGCTGGACCGGTGATCCGACCTCGCCGGAACGTCAGGTGGCAGCGCTTCGGCGCCACGAGCTATCTTAGTGTCCCCTCGACCCGACGCGCAGGAGCCAAGTGGCGACTAAAGAGAAGGCGATCACCGAGCCCTTGAGCGTTGCGAGGCTCGGCGACGACGAGCTGCTGTCATGCTTTCGACTCATGGTAACCTCGCGGGCGATCGACCATAGGGAGATCAGCCTCAAGCGGCAGAACAAGACCTTCTTCCAGATCTCGTCCGCGGGCCACGAAGCGATCGGCGTCGCTGTCGCTCGGCTGACCGACCCGATGAAGGATTGGTACTTTCTCTATTATCGGGATCGGAGCTTCGCCCTGGCCCTCGGGCAGACACCCCTCGAGCATCTGATGCAGGCGGCAGCAGCCGAAGACGATCCTGCGACCGGGGGACGGCAGATGCCGGGCCATTTCGCAGATCCACGCTTCAACATGGCGAGCTCATCGTCTCCGACCGGAACTCAGTTTCTCCAGGCGGTAGGGGCAGCCGAGGCCGGCCACATCGGGGCGAGCGACCCGGCCATCGAGGCTCGTCTGAGCACCTTCGCCGACGACGAGATCGTCGTCTGCTGCTCGGGTGAGGGCACCACCTCGGAGGGCGAGTTTTGGGAGGCGATGAATACCGCCTGCACGCTGAAGCTCCCGTTGCTTTTCGTGGTGCAGGACAACGAGTACGCCATCAGTGTCCCGGTCGAGGTACAGACGGCCGGCGGCAGCATCTCGAAGCTGCTGAGCGGTTTCCCGAATCTGTTGATCCGCGAATGTGACGGCACGAGTGTCGAGGCGACCTACGCAGCGGCCGCCGACCTCGTGGCCCATTGCCGCCAGCGCCGAGGACCCGCACTCCTCCACGCTCATTGCACCCGGCCGCATTCGCACTCGATGTCGGACGACGAGCGTGCCTACCGCACGCACGCCGAGCTGCAGGAGCAAGCGTCGAGGGACCCGCTCCCCAAGGCACGGCGACTCCTGGTGGAACGAGGAATCGCCACCGAAGAGGAACTGGACGCGCTGGAAGCGCATGTTCGCGACCACGTGGACGCAGCTGCCGACGAAGCGCTCTCCAGACCCCAGCCGCGTGCCGATACGGTGCTCTGCCATCTCTACTCCGAGGACGTCGACCCGACCGGCGCGGAGTTCGAGCATTCACCTCGCTACGAGCCGGGCGACACGCTGTATACGATGGTCGATCTCCTCAACCTGTGCCTGCGGGACGAGATGGAGCGTGACCCCTCCGTAGTGGTCTTCGGACAGGACGTGGCCGACGCCTCGCGCCGGGAAGCGCTGGAGGAATGCAAGGGTAAGGGAGGCGTGTTCAAGGTGACGCGCGACCTGCAGCGGCAGTTCGGGGGCCACCGAGTATTTAACGCCCCCATCGCCGAGGCCAACATCGTGGGACGGGCGATCGGCATGGCTGAGCGCGGGCTGCGCCCCGTAGTGGAGATCCAGTTCTTCGATTACATCTGGCCGGCCATGCAGCAGCTCCGGAACGAGCTGGCGACGCTTCGCTACCGCTCAGCCGGAGCCTTCAGCGCCCCTGTCGTCGTTCGCGTTACCTACGGTGGCTACCTGAAGGGTGGCTCCATCTACCACTCACAGACCGGTGCCACGCTCTTCACGCACACCCCGGGGTTGCGCGTGGTGTTGCCCTCGACCTCCGAGGACGCAAATGGGCTACTCCGTACCGCGATCCGCTGTGACGATCCGGTCCTCTTCCTGGAGCACAAGCATCTCTACCGTCAGGTCTACAACAAGGGCCGTTATCCGGGCCCCGAGCACATGATCCCCTTTGGCCGCGCCAAAGTCGTGCGACAGGGGACTGATCTAACCGTGGTCACGTGTGGTGCCCTCGTCCGGAAAAGTCTGGACGCCGCCCGCTCTGCGGAGACCGATCACGGGTTGTCGGTCGAGGTCATCGATCTCAGGAGCCTCGCCCCAATGGACCGGGAGACCGTAGGCGACTCGGTGAGGAAGACGGGCCGAGCACTGGTCGTCCACGAGGACCCGCTCTCGTTCGGGATCGGCGCGGAGGTTGCCGCTCGAATCGCCGACGACCACTTTTCTTGGCTCGACGCACCCGTACGGCGCGTCGCGTCGCTCGACACTTGGGTTGCGTACGCGCCCTCCTTGGAGGATGCGACCCTACCTGAAGTCGAGGACGTCCTAGACGCGATCGTCGATCTCGCCGCGTTCTGAGCCGAGGCGCTCCCGACGAGCGAGCCGGGTGGCCCTTGGACGTAAGTTCGGCGTCTCGCGCGGATCGTCGGACGGCCTTGTATGACGACGAATAGGTAGTTTTGTTGGGTACACAGGGTCGGTAGCCCGTCCCGCCTAGGGTCCTAGAGACCGATTGTTAGCGTGGGCGCCGTCCCTTCTAGATCGTGATGAGTCCGAACAGTTGTTGGGGCCGAGGGAGCCCGGATCTGCAAGGTAGGACGATGCACGATCATCCTCCCGAGTCTGGAGAGAGGGATGTCTGAGGCCGAGGCGTACGTAGGGATCGATGTCTCAAAGGCGGAGCTCGAGGTGGCGGTAGAAGACGAGGGGTGGACGGTCTCGAACGACGAATCTGGGATCGAAGTGCTTGTTGAGCAGCTGTGCGAGCGTCCGGTTGAGCTAGTCGTTCTGGAAGCGACCGGCGGGTACGAGATGCCGGCGGCGGCGGCACTCGCCGAAGCGGGGATCCCGGTGGTGGTAGCGAACCCGCGGCAGGTGCGCGACTTCGCACGGGCAACGGGCCAGCTCGCCAAGACGGACCGGATCGACGCGAGGGTATTGGCGCTGTTCGGCGAGCGGGTGCGGCCAGAGGTGCGGGTGCTGCCGGACGAGGACACCCAGCAGTTAACGGCCCTTCTGGCCCGTCGTCGTCAACTGCTCGAGATGATGGTCGCGGAGAAGAACCGGCTGAAGATGGCGTCCACCACGGTGGCGAAGGACATCGGCGAGCACATCGAGTGGCTCAAGCGCAAGCTGAAGTCCGTGGACTCGGAACTCGAGCGTCGCATCAAGGCGAGTCCGGTGTGGCGCGCGAAGGAGGATCTGCTGCGGAGCGTACCGGGGATCGGTCCGGTCGTCTCACGCACGCTGATCGGAGAGCTCCCCGAGCTCGGGCAGCTGAACCGGCAACAGATCGCTGCGCTTGCCGGCGTCGCCCCTCTGAACCGGGACTCGGGTACGTTGAGAGGTAAGCGAATGGTCTGGGGAGGCCGTCGTTCCGTACGCGTGGCGTTGTACATGGCGGCCCTGACCGCTAGTCAGCGTAATCCCGCGATCCGCGTCTTCTACCAGCGGCTCACAGAACGTGGCAAGCCTCCGAAAGTCGCCCTCACCGCCTGCATGCGTAAGTTGCTTGTGATCGCCAACGCTATGGTTCGAGACGGCGTATCCTGGGACCCCACCCACGCTTCAGAGCTTGAGTTCGCACACAGTTGCTAACTAGCGTCGCCCGAATGCCTCTGGACTTCTGTATCACCACACTGGTGTTCCGTTGCCGAAGTCTCTGGCCCACGGAGGCGGTTCCCGCGCCTGCGAATCGAGGCGGAGCGACGCGGCGTAGCTCTGGCTACGCCAAGGAGTTCCAACGTAGAGTCGCTGGATGCGGGGTGTCGCCGAATGGGCTAAGGACTTTGGTTACGGGACACTAGGAGCCTGCGGACCCGCTGCGCCCTTCCGACGAGGGCAGGATGAGCCGCACGGTGCGCCTAAAGGAAAGATAGTTCCAGGCCCAATTCACCAGCACCAGGACCCGATTGCGGAAGCCTATCAGTTTGGTGATGTGGATCGCCAACCACAGGGCCCACGCAGGGAGCCCGGTGAAGCTCCTCCCCCAAATGCGCGCCACGGCCGCGTTTCGCCCGATGACGGCCAGCATTCCCGGGTCCTGGTAACGGAAGGGCTCGGGCCGAATACCGGCAACAGCACGGATCACGCAGGTGGCGGCGTGCTCGCCCTGCTGTATCGCGACGGGCGCGACCTGGGGGAGAGGGTGACCGTCCTCTTCCACGTAGGCCAGGTCACCCACGACGTAGACCTCCGGATGATTCTCCAGGTGAAGCGCCGGCGCAAGCGGCACGCGGCCCCCGGCAGTCACGGGAAAACCCCATTTCTCGACTCTGGGTTCGCCCCTCACGCCCGCCGTCCACGCGACGGTCGCCGCGGCTTCGACCGTCCCGTCAGCGAGGTGGATGGAGGTGGAGGTCACTCGTGTAACCGCCGCATCCAGCCGCACCTCCACTCGTCGTCGGCGCAGTCTGCGATAAGCGTAATCGCGCAGCTTCGGAGGCATTCCTTTCAGGAGCGTGTCGCCGGCCTCCAGTAGGAGCACGCGGATCTCGTCGGGCGACACGGAGGGGTAGTCCACCAGGAGCGGTCCGTAGACCAGCTCCGAGAGCGCTCCTGCGTACTCGACGCCCGTCGGCCCACCCCCGACGATCGCGAAGGTCAGGAGCCCGCGCCGTCGGGCCGGGTCCATCTCGTGACTGGCCGCTTCGAAACGCGAGAGCGTGTGATGGCGAAGCGGGATCGCGTCGCCCATCTCCCGGAGCGGGAAGGCGTGGATCGACGCTCCCTCGACGCCGAAAAAGTGCGGAACCGAGCCCAAGGCAAGGATCAAGTAATCGTACGGGACGGGTCCTGCATCGGACCCGACGACCCGCCGTGATAGGTCCACCGTGTGGATCTCCGCAAGTCGAAAACGGATGTCCCGCGACTTCCGCAGGATGCTCCGGATCGGGTATGCGATGTCGCTCGGTGCGAGCTCGGCTGCGGCGACCTGATAAAGAAGTGGTAAAAACGTGTGATAGTTGTTGCGGTCCAGAAGGAGAACGTCGAGCCCGTTACCCGCCAGGGCCTTCGCGGCCCAGAGCCCTCCGAACCCGGCCCCGACCACCACAACCCGTGTGCCCGGCGTCGATCCCGTGGGCCAGACGCGGTCCGCAGCTCCGTGTGTACGGCTGCCGTGCTGGATCATCGCAGGTGCGACCCAGCGCTCAGCGCGAGGTTCCGGTCTCCCCTCGCAGCTTGCCCCGGATCCCCGTTGCGCGCCTGGCGTCGGGGGGCCATCATTCGCCACGTTAGACACCCTCACCGCTCCGGTCGCTGGTCCACCGTGGCCGGGCGATTCAGGCCTTCGAGCGGTCCCAAGGAGATGACAATGCGACGGATCCCGGTGGTGCCCCTGCTGGTGCTCATGACGTTCGCCCTCCCCGCGCCGGGAGGGGCTCAGTTGCGGGGGCAGAGATATCGCCGTTCGCCGGAGGCGTGATCTTCACGAACGATCTGTCCGGATCTTTCCCTCTGAGCAATGATATCAACGTCGAGGGGCAGACGCTCAACAACTCCGTGGCCTTCGGAGCGTCGGCCGGCGTGCGCTTCGGCTCACTGGCAGTCGAAGCCACATTGGCCTACGCCCCAACCACGATGGTGAACCTCACGGCCATCGATCTAGGTAACCTGGAGATCGCGGTGTTCAACGACCAGAAGATCCTGATCGCCACAGCCGACGTGCTCTTCTACATACCCCAAACCAGCCCGTTCGTGGAGTTCTTCGTGATCGGCGGAGCCGGGCTCAAGCGTTACGGCACAGCCGACCCGTTCGAGGGCTGGGAGGCCGGGGAGGCAGACGTGACCTTCGACGTGGCGGCCGGCCTAGAGTTCGCGGTATCGCCGTCGATGTCCGCACGGCTCGCGCTTCGGGACTATATCTCGACGTTCGACCCCGACGGGCCGGATTTCGACGGCCTCGACACGCAGCTGCAGAACGACATCCTCTGGTCTGCGGGGTTGACCTTCCGGCTCGGAGCGAACTGAATCGGCAGGTCCCTCAGCGGGCCGTCAGCCGTTCTCTCACGTCCTCGGGGAGGATTCGCCAGACCTCACGCACCGGGATCTCGAGGACGTTTCCCGTCGTCACCATAGCGCTCTGCGGTGGATCCCAAGCGCCGACTGCGACGACGCGGCGCTCCGGGCCGAAGAGAGGGCCACCCCGGAACGTCATCCCGCCCGCGAACGTCGACGAGACGTAGGATTCACCGATCTCCTCGATTGACCCGAAGGAGACCATCGGGAGCAAGAACCTCCGCTGAGCCATTTCTTCAGCGAGATCGCGCCCGAGCAGCCACGGAGTCGCTTCGTAGCTGACGCCGTCGCGATCGATCAGCTCGCGGAGAAGCTCTGCGCTCTCCGCGGGAGGAAGTCGTGCGAGGAGTCCGGCAGCGTCGGCCGGATGACCCATGGCGACGACGGCGCTCCCGACGTCGAGAGCAACTTCCGGAGGCGCCAGCTGCAGCGGTGGGGCGTCCACGGGACCATCGACCGTGCGGAGAAGCGCGAGGTCGGCGTCCTCGGATAGCGCGACCACCGAGAGCCGGAACACCGCCGACCCCGGTGGGAAGTAGGCCATCAGCTCCGACGCCCGCGGGGCGAGGATTTGGTCGGCCGTCGACTCGCGCGCCGTCGAGCCGTCCTCCGTCGCGACGACGAGGGCCAACAGCCCGACGGCCGCCGTGCCGCGCACCGTCCTCCTCTTCGGCGCGTGGGCTCGTTGCGCCGCGCGTCTCTGAGCGTGCAACATGAGACGCTGCGCGGTTCGCTTCCCATCGTCGCTCTGCCCGGCGCTCGCTGCGATCTCCTCGAAGCGGGCCATCGGCCCTCCCAGGCCGAACTCCAGCACGTCGCCTCCCTCGAGCTCCTGCTCCTCGATGCGCCGGCCGTTCACGAAGGTCCCGGAGGTGCTTCGTTCATCGCGAACCGTATAGCGACCCTGGCTCAGGCGAATCGTGGCGTGCCGCTCCGAAACGGTCTTCTCGGCAGCATCGAAAACGAAGTCGTTTCCCGCTCCGCTACCCAGCAGGCACGCGTCCTGGATGTGCACCTCGGTCCCGGACGGACCCTTTTCGATGAAGATGAGCTTTGCTGTTGTCGTGGCAGGCATCGCGCTTACCCCGTCAATTCACGTAAGCGAGGACGACCGTGATGTTGTCCACCCCCCCGCGGGCGTTCGCCAGGTTCACGAGCGTGTCACAGTGGTCGATCGGGTCTCCCGGTCCTTCGAGCACCTCGCGGATCTCGTCGTCCTCGACGAGGTCCGTCAGGCCGTCGCTGCAAAGAAGGATTCGGTCCCCGCCTCGGATCGCGACCGTGACTCGGTCGATCTCGGGTTCGGGGTCACTACCGATGGCCTGTAGCAGTAGGTTGCGCTGGTCGTGGGTGCGCGCCTCCTCCTTGGTGATTCGTCCAAGAGCGACCAGCCTGCCGACGAAGGACTGGTCGACCGTGAATTGCCGGAGCTGGCCGTCTCGCACGTGGTAACCGCGGGAATCACCGACATGGGCTACAACCATGGCCCCGTCCGTGAGGACGACGCTCGTCAGCGTCGAGCCCATCCCAGCGAGGTCCGGCTCGGACGAGATTCTCCGCAGAGTCCTGCGGTTCGCCTCACGCACGCCTTCGACCAGCCAGGCACCGAGGTTCGGGAGATCCTGGAGTTCTTCCCGGGGCAAGTGAGCGGCCCGCTCGGCCAGGGCCTCAGCGGACACCGCGCTCGCCACCTCTCCGGCCACAGCCCCTCCCATGCCGTCGCAGACAGCCAGGAGGACGCCCGAATCGGCCAGATCCAACGAGGCCGATTCCCCATTCTCGATGATCTGACCGCCCCTCAAGTCGAGGACCAGGCAGCGGTCCTCGTTGTGCTCGCGCCTGCGCCCCGTGTCGCTACGGGCGGCGACCGCAGCGACGAGTCCACTCTCCATCGGCTCGGCGACCTTCAGCCGCAGGTCGGGTCGAGTTCGACGCCCGACATGAGACGCCTCAGACAAACCCGGGGCCCGGGCGCGGACTCCTGAAGTGGCACCTCGCCTGCCGCGACGGCGGAGCATGCCTTGGCCCACACTGCCACCCGCGGGACGACCCTCGCGGTGCCGAAAGCCGTGTTCTCGAGGTCGTTGTCCAGCTGTCCCACCGGCAACACCAGCTCGAGTGCGCCCGTCCGGTGCTCGGGCCCTGCCGATCGGACATCGACGGCAGCGGCAGCTACGCCACCGACCGCGGCGACTCCGTCCCTGTCGGGAAGCGGACCCTGGTCATCCGCGAATCTGGCCGCGACGCACCAAGCGGCTCCCTCGGCGCCGAGCAACCGGGCCGAGGCGCGCACGCGCAGGCTCCTCTGCTCGCGGACGAAGTCATGCGACTGCAGACCGAGCGCACCCACCTCCCGGCGGCTGGCATTGGCGACATGAGTCGAGTCACCCCGGGCACGCTCCGTCGCGATGGAGTCCCGGACGCGCCGCTCTTCGGCCGCCGCCAGGACGTTCGCGATCGAATCTTGCACGCGCTGCGCTTCAGCGGCCGCATTAGCGCGGGCTATGGAGTCTGCCCGCCGGCGCTGCGCAGCGAGCCGTTGGGAGGCGAAGATGGAATCCCGAACCCGCTGTCGCTCGGCCTCGTCCACGACAGGTTGCTCGCTGCCGCGCTCCAGCTCTTGCTCCTGCCCCTGCTCCTGTTGCGCCAGACGTTGGGCGTCCGTGATGGAGTCGGCGAGGCGCTGGGCCTCCGCAAGCATCTGCGCTTCGGCAACCGAGTCGGCGCGGCGCCGGGCCTCGGCCATTCTACCTGCCTGCGCGAGTGAGTCGGCCGTTCGCCTCGCCATCTCATCGCGAGCGTTGGCGATCCGGTTCCTTACCGGGCTGCATACCTCATCACCCAGCTCAGCAACGCAGTTCGCGAGCCGCTCCTGCGCGGCCTCGGAGTCCCCGCGCTCCACAGCCGTGACGCCAGCAGTGGCAAACGAACGGGCGATTTGCATGACGAGTGAGTCGGCCGCCTCACTCTCCGGCGCGAGCTCCATGGCCCGTCTGGCGTAGTACAGCGCACTTTCGTCCTCCGGCTCCGTCACCCGCCCAGCGGCCAAGGCCGTCCGCGAGCTCTCCAGCAGCGTTCCGAGCTCGGTGCGGGAGACGAGCGCAGTGAGTTCCAGCTCCATCCTCCCGGGAATGAACACGCGAGCATTCTCCGACATGGCGATCCGCTCGTCGGGGAAGCGCCCCTCGACCACGCGGAACTCGAGGGAGTCGACAGCCCATTCCGAGCTCCCCGAACGAACTGCGTACCACCCCCACTCCAGCTCCCGTTCGTCACCCTGCGCACAAGGATCACAGCCACCACCACCGGCGGAAGCCAGCGCCAACACTCCGGCCTGCACGGGTACACGCGACCCGGCCTCGACAGCTTCGACGAGGGCCCTTCCCTCTCCCGACGCCCGCACGGCAACGTTGGCCGCCGACACACGCGATAGCACCTCCTGAAGGCCAACCCCAGCGATCGGCACGCGAAAGTCGCCGGAGCTGCCACCGGCTCCGGAAACCTGTGCCACGAGCGATTCACCTTCGATTTCCACGCGCACCACCTCAGCTGCGGCCAGGTGGCCCGTGAACGCGTCGTACGTCAGCTCGGGGAGTGGGCGGAAGAGGAACCAACCCAAAAGGGCTACGACAGCCACTCCTGCGGGTACGCCTGCCCTCTTCGCGTAGAATGAGAATGGTGGCCGCTCTGGCTTGGCGTTGGCGGAGAGCTGAACCAGAGTCTCCTCGCCGGAGCGGACCACCACGTCCCGCTCTTCCGACATGAACCGCCGGTCGGCGATCTCCACCCGGTAGTCTCCCGGTCCCAGCGACCTCCCAACCCAGGGAGTGAGCCCCTTTGCCACGACTCTTCGTCCGGCGCGGAGGTTGATGGCGACTCCCTCGTGCTCGCACTCGACGCGGATGGTGCCGGGGACGTCGACCGCCATCTGTCGTTCGACGTCGTCCAGCGCCTCCGCGAGCGCAGTAGCGGACTCGAAGCGGTCCTCCTGTTTCTTCTCCAGGAGCTTGAAGATCACCTTCTCCAGGGCCTCCGGAAGATCCTCGCGCACCTTCCGTAGCGGAATAGGGTCCCCTTCTACGGTGGCCCTCAAAAGGCTCCACCCGTCGCTCGTGGGCTCGGTTATGATGCTGCCTGTCCACGGCTCGCGGGCGGTGACCATCCCGAACAGGACCACGCCGACTGCGAAGAGGTCCGTGCGGCAGTCGATGGAGTCGGGCCGCTCGACCTGCTCCGGAGCCGCGTAGCCCGGAGTGCCCGGTGCGCCGATATGAAGGTCGGTCAGGCTGCCGTGCCCGATGATCTTCGCGATGCCGAAGTCCAGGACCTTGAGCATCTCCTTCGTGCCCTGCCTGCGGACCATCAGGTTCTCGAGCTTCAGGTCGCGGTGGACGATGGGCGGCTCCTGGGAATGGGCCGTATCCAGAGCACCGCAGAGCTGTTTGACGAGGGTGATCGCGCGCGTCATCTCGATCGGCCCTTCGCGGATCAGGATCTGAGCGATGTTGGCGCCGTCGACGTGCTCCATCGCGAAGTAGAACAGCTCCTCCTTCTCGTCCTCGATGAAGTTCGTGACGCCGACGATGTGCCGCGACTGCCGGCCCAGCTTGCGGAGTAGCTTGGCCTCCCGCTCGAAGCGGGCCATGGCCTCGTTGGCCTCGTTGGGAGCAAGGCGGCGGCGATCGAAGACCTTGAGGGCTTCGATGTCATCCAACCTCGTGTCCCGCACCCGGTAGACGGTGCCGAAACCGCCTGCGCCTAGACGCTCGAGCACCTCGTAGCGGTCCGATAGCATCCGCCCGACGAGGGGATCTTCGCTGAGCCCCCGCACTTCGAGGGAGCTTCCGTCACGGGGACAGAACTTGAGCTGGTTCCCGTACGTCTCGTGGCAGGCTGGGCAGAACTTCATGGGACGGGCGTAGGATCGAGGTCCAGTCGCACGGTGAGAGACCCGTCCACCTGGGGTGTTTCAAGCCCCTCGAACCGGAACACCTGTCGGCCTGCTGTGAAGACGTCGCCCTCCGCGAGCGGCCATCCCGACCGGATCCGCAGGAATACGCCTTCCGCGCTCTCCTCGTCGTGGATCCGGAACACGGTCTCCCCTCCGACTCCTCGCGAGTGATGGCCGCGTGAGGGTCGGAGAGCCGGTCGTCCTCCGGGACGGTCAGCTCACCACTCGTGCGGCCGATCTCGGTTCTGTCCCGCGTGAGGGAGTGGGTCTCCCCCTCGCGGCCTCCTTCGAGAACGCGCTCCAGGCGCGGCTGTGGATCACCGAAGCCGAGGCTGCGAGTGACGTTCGACGGTGCGTCGGGCTCCGGGGCATCGTCGGCTGGACCGCCGAGTCGGAAGCGAAACATTTGGCTCCCGATCGTTAGCACGTCGCCGTCCTCCAGAACGCGAGCGCTCCGGAGTCGCACGAAAGTGCCGTTCGTCGAGTTCAGGTCGTGGAGCACGAACTCGCCTTCTGCTCGCCGGACGGCCGCGTGCTGACCTGACAGGAACGGGTCGTTCGGGACCTGCAGATCACCGCTCAGGCGGCCGATCAAGAACTCCCGGTCGATCACGTGGCTCTCCGTCTCCTCCGACGAGACCAAATGGGTGACCTTGGCCTTCGCCAAGTCCGGCGGGGCGCTGAAATGTACGGTCCGCGAATAGGCCACGTCGGTCTCCCGGGAAGCTCCGATCGAGGCTCGGCCCGAGGGGTGCACTGGGCTCTCGGCGCCTTGGTCCGGGGCTGTGCCCGTCTCCGAAAGCTCGTTCCCGCATTCCGTGCAGAAGAGGTAGTTTTCGGGGTTCGCGTGCCCGCAGGTGCCGCAGGTCCCCGATCCGACCGCACCAGCTCGATCCGACGCATCAACCCGGTCCCTCGCCGGCAAGACAGACCCGCAATTCACGCAGAAGAGCGCGTCCGCGGAGTTCTCGAAGTTACACGAGGAGCACTGAGGCATGGTCCTGGACGGGTACGTCGATCTGGACCTCCGAGAGCGTTGATCGTAGAGCCGTTCGACCCTGGCAGTCAAGCGCTATCGGCCCGCGAGACGGGTGTTTACGCTGCATGCCGCAGACTGCCGTGACCCCCGCACGAGCGCCCCACCAGAAGGCCGAAGGCTACAGAGCCGGAGTCCCCACGGTGCCGCCTTGCGCCGTCACCAGGAAGGCCCGCGCGTCGATCCCCAACTGCTCGATGAGCTCGTCGGGCTCACCCCGCAGATCCGAGACGTCCGCCAACTGCAGCGAGAGGAGATAGTAATACCACGGGATGTTCAGCGTGGCCCGGTCGGACCAGACGGCTCGCTCCCGGAGGCCCCTGAAGGAGTAGACCTCTCGATAGAGCCTCATCGATCTTGGATAGTCGAACCACTCGCCGCCGAAGCCCGGGGAGGTTTGGACGATTCCCTCCCCGCCAGGCTCATCCAGCGAGCGCGGCTCGAACTTGGTTACCAGCCCGTGTCGGACCCCCCACCGCTCCAGTCCGAGCTCGCTCATCATCCCAGCCGAGCTCGCGAAGTAGATCGGCCTCTCGTCGATGCTGTCTCGGATGATGCTGAGCGCAAGCTGGTGACTGCGATTGAGCTCGGTCCCTGCCGGGTATGTCACGGCAAGCTCGGGGAACGTGACGGTCGCGTCACTCTCGAGGATCACCCCCTGAACAGCGTCGAGCCGCGCCGGATCCGCTGCCGTAATGGGACCCGTCGGCGGCGAAGCTTCGCCATAGAGCGCGACGGCGGATTCCGGGCCTAGACGACGCTGTCTGCCGGGGCCTGTCAGCTCCTGAAGCTGACGGGGATACCACGTCGTGAACAGGTATTGCCCCACGACGACGGTGACGTCCCGGCGAATTCCTTCGACCTCCTGCAAGTACCAGAGCGGGAAGGTGTCGTTGTCCCCGTTGGTGAAGATGACACCGTACGGCTCCACACTCATCAAGATATCATAGGCCCAGTCCCGGGCGGCGTAGTCGCCCGTCCTACTTGCCCAGGCCCAGTTGAAGCTCAGCGGAATGAGCGCCACGAGGAGCACGGGTGACGTGAGCACCCAGGCACCCCTCGAGCGCAGCGAGAGCGCCACCCGCCCCCACGCCCACGCCAAGCCGAGCCCTGCCAAGAGCCCGGAAAAAAGAAAGCCCGCTACGAAGAAATAGTCACGCTCTCGCACCTCCGACGCGGACCCATCGACGCCTGGCGGCGCGAGCGAGTATCCGAAACGGAAGTTCAGATAGAAGATGAGCGTGAGGGTGAGGGTCGCCGTGAGCGGCGCGATGAACAAGAACGCCTGCCGGTCCGACTGCCAGACCGCGCCCAGACCCACCAGCGCCATGATGGCGAAGAGGAGGGTAAACGGAAGTCTGGCGTTCCCCGGCACCTCGTGGGGATCCGCCCCACGCGCCCACTGCCAGTCGAAGTACTGGAACCAATTCGCGAGCTGATGCGTGAACGGGGCCATTCTCTGTGTGACGGGAGGCTTTTGGTACTGCTCGCGGGTGAGTACGGAGGAAAGCCGCGGGCATCCTGCCCTTCCCAACGTGTACACGGAAGTCACCGCACCGGCCACCGACTCGCAGCGCGGATCTCCTTCAGAAATGACCGGGTTCTGTGCCGCCCTCGCGGGCAGAATCAAGTTGAAGGAAAGGCCGAGGATCACGGCGGGGATCGTCCGGAGCCAGAATCGGCCGCGGAGGAGCACGGATGGCCCCACCAGAAGCACGAAGAACACGAGCGCCGGCGCTGGGAGCACGGACATGAGGTGATTGGTACTGCCAAGGACCATGAGGTAAATCGCCGCGACGAGAATCCGCTCACTACCCGGCTCGTGCCTCCGGTCGCGCCAGAGAAGCGCCAGCCAGGTCACCGCCGCGATGACCAGGACGCTGACCGTGTACACCTTCTCGTTGACCGTGGACTGGCTCCAAACCGTGTAGGTCGTCGCGCCGAGGACCGCAGCGGCCGCCGCTCCTGCCAGCGCGGGCCACCCGGGAGAGACGGCCTTCACGAGGATCCGGTGCGCCACGAGGTAGACGAACCCGCTCGCCAGGGCGCTGGTGAACGCCGCGAACAGGTTGACTCGAACCGCCACGGACAGACCGGTCGGCGCAAGCAGGACGCTCCAAGAGCGGGCCAGAACTACGAAGAGGGGGTTCCCGGGTGGATGGGGGATGCCGAAGATGTGGGCCGTCGCGATGTACTCGCTCGCGTCCCAGAAAGCAGTCGAGGGCGCAAGCGTCGCAAGGTAGAGGAGAAAGACGGCTCCGCTGACGAGCCCGGCGACGGCGTACGGTGGCGTGTACCGCTTTTCAGCCATGGCCCCGACGGTGGCGAGGCCGCTCTCGCAAGCGTGTCATCGGCTTTCGACCATCGGGCCCTCCTGGGAAAGGGCCAATATAACGCTCGCGAGCGAGCTTCGGGCGAAGGTCGAGCCCGGTTAGTTTCGGAGCAATGGGAACGAAGCGCGCGCTCCGGTACGCGGCGAGTTGGCTGTCTCGGAGCGCCGACGTCCGCGTTGCCCACGTCGAGCTCCTCAGGGACGGCGTCCCGATCCCGGCCCGCATCGTCCATCCGGATCGGAGTCGTAGCGCCCTGCCAGCCTGGATATTGTTGCACGGGATCACGCGCCCCGGCTTCGATCATCCTCAGCTGACCCGGTTCTCTCGCGCGTTGGCCGCGACGGGAGCCGTCGTGCTCATCCCGGAGATCTCCGAGTGGCGTGACCTGGAGCTGGCGCCTGAGGCGGCGGTCCCCACGGTGGATGCCGCTCTCGAGAGCCTGGCCTCGCTCCCCGACCTGAGCGAGGGCCCTTACGGTCTCATGGGCTTCTCGTTCGGCGGACCCCAAGCGCTCGTCGCCTCGGCCGACGAACGCCTCGCCGGCCGGCTGGCGGGTGTCGTTTCCTTCGGGGGCTATTGCAGCCTGGAGCGGACCATCCGCTTCCAGCTCACGGGGGCGCACGAGTGGCAAGGCCGGACCCAGCACCTGCGACCCGACCCGTACGGTCGCTGGATCATCGGATCCAACTACCTCACGGCGATACCCAATCATGCCGACGCCCACGACGTCGCGGACTCGTTGCGTCGCCTAGCGGCGACCGCAGGTGACAGCCAAGTTCCGTCATGGGAGCCCGTGTGGGACGAGTTCAAGGAGCAGCTTCGGAGTCGCCTCCCCGCCCACCACCGGAATCTTTTCGACGTGTTCGCTCCACCGGCGGCCAGCGATCCGGACCCGACTGCGGCCGCCGGCTTCGTGGATCCTCTCGCGGCCGCCGCTCGGCGTCGCAACCCCCTCATGGATCCGGCGCCTCGGCTGGGTCTCGTCCGCCAACGGGTCGAGATTCTTCACGGGCGCCAGGATCGCCTGATCCCCTACACGGAGAGCCTGCGGATGGCCAGGCGCCTCAACGAGGACGTATCCGTCGGGGTAGCCGTGACGAGGCTCTTCGGACACTCGTCCGGAGAATCCGTGCCGATCCCGCAGTGGCCCATGGAGATCGCCCGTTTCGGCGCTGCGCTGCGAAGAGTTCCTCGGGATCGTCTGAAGGGCACGGGCGCGACTCGGGCGACGGCTACGAGTCTCGAGTCAGCTCGAGCACGGCCTCGCGTACTTCGTCGTCGCGATCCCCGAACGCGGACTGGACGACCTCGCGAGCACGCGGCGTTCCGATGGACCAGAGCGCACGGTACGCGGCGACGCGGACGCTCGTCGAGGGCTTCCGGAAAAAGCTGCCCTCGGCGTGCTTCTCGAGCGTAGAAACGGCCGCCGGATCACGGAGCGATCCGAGCGCGAGAAGGATCTGTTTCCTCACGTCCGCGTCCTCCTCGTCATCGAGCCGGTCGAGGAGAACCTTCAGGGAGCGCTCGGGCCTGAGCCGGCCCACGGCGAACGCCGCCGCCCAGCGCACCTCCGCGTCGGCATCCCCTACCATTCCGAGCGCGGCCATACCCGCGCTCGCGCCGCCGACACGGGCCAGGCCGAGGAGCGCCTCCTTGCGAACTCGGTGGTCCTCGTGCGCCAGTACAGCTGTAAAATGCCCGATCGAACGCTGGCCACCGATCTCCCGAAGGATGATGGCTGCGTTGCGGACGACGAACCAGCGCTCGTCGTGCATGAGGCCCTCGATGGCTGCACGGGCGTCGTCGCCCATCAGCTTCAGCGTGTCCATCACCGTCTTCCGGGATGCCCGATCTTCTGTCTCGATGAGCGCTTCGACCAGTGCCAGTGCCATCAGCTCGCCCAGGCGGACCACCGCGCTCATGCGGGCCGATCGTTGCCTTTCGTTGCGGGCCGCCTTGGCGAGCCTTCCCGCGAGAAGTCGTGACACGGACGGGGAGACCAGCTGACGGGCGAGATACAGGCTTGCCACGCCGTCGTCCTCCACCAAGGAGGCGAGTCGCTCTACGCTCATGGCGATGGGCTCGAGCAGCCGCGCCTCGCGGAGCGCCCAGGCGAGCCCCCGGATTCGCTTGCTCAGGATCGACCGCCGTTCGGGGTCGGTGACGTACTCGTCCACGGCCGCAGCCATGTGCTTCACGGCTTCCTGTGGCTCGAACGAGCCGACTGCCGCTCCGGAGTGCAGCATCTCGACGTCACCGAGGAACGCCTCGTCCGAGTCTTTCATCGCCTCGTCGGGTTCGACGAGGGTGAAGTCGGCCATGTCGAAGCCGTCGAGGGAGATCTCTTCGATGATGGGGTACCCTGCTTCGTCGAAGAGAGGCTCGTCCGCGTCAGGCGGTTCGGTTCGGGAGCGGCGGTGGGCATCTGCCGGTCCGGCGCGCTCGACCAGCGCTCCGGGAGCGACGGCGTCGCCGGACGTCTCCTCTTCTGCCGCAGCCTCGCCTCGCTCGTCGAAGAGGCGGTCGATCGACTTCGCGACCCCTTCCCCAGCGTCGCCGGGATTCGGGTCGTCGGGGGCGCGGTCGTCAGCTGTCATAGAGCCGGCAATCTGTACGGGATGCGCGCGAATCCGACCGACAGGCGGCCAGTGGTCGAGCGGAAAGCACAATGTAGGGCCCCCGCTACCTGAGCACCACTTTACCCGGTCGCGCTGCCAACCTGCTCTTCTCGGCCCGCACGCCCCGACGGAGTCGACTCCTCTCCGGGGTGTTCTGCGCGAACGAGCCGGCACATGTTGACTCCCTCGGCGTCCCCCCCGATTCGGAGCCCGACCTGCCAGCACCCACGCATTTCTCCCCTGCTCTGTTCGCGTTCCTCGGCGAGCTCTCCGAGAACAATGATCGTGCGTGGTTTACGGAGAACAAAACACGATACGAGCGCGACCTCCGTGAGCCCGCGATCCGGTTTATTCTCGACTTCGGTCCTAGGCTTCAATCGATCAGCCCGCACTTTCGCGCGGACCCTCGCAAGAGCGGGGGCTCGCTCTTCCGCATCCACCGCGACGTGCGCTTCTCCACCGACAAGAGCCCGTACAAGACGTACACCGGGATCCAGTTCCGCCACGAGGCCGGCAAGAGTGCGCACGCCCCAGGATTTTATCTGCACCTTGAACCGAAGTCCTGTTTCGTCGGCGTCGGCATCTGGCGCCCTGACTCCCCGACGATCAAGGCCATCCGCCAGGCCATCGTCGACGACCCCTCCGCGTGGCAGGCCGCTTCTGGCGACACCGGCTTCGCGAACATGTTCGAGCTCCGCGGAGAGCGTCTGAAGCGCGTGCCGAGGGGATTCGATGCAGCCCATCCACTCGCCGAAGACCTCAAGTGGAAAGACCACATCGGCGTCGTAGACATCACACCCGACGAGGTGACGGACCCCGACTTCATGGACCGTTTCAACAGCCGATGCGTTGCTGCGACCCCCTATGTCAGTTGGCTCTGCGCAGCGACGGCGCACCCGTTTTGAAGACTCGGGCCAGGTTTCATCGGTGGGAGCGTCGGAAGGACCCGGCGCAGCACGATTAGGTAGGAGAACTTTACCATTCCACACTCGCCGCGCTCGCTAGCGGCGGTCCACAGAGAGAGCCGTGCCTGACCTCGATCCCGGACGAGAGACCCCGACCGACCGCACGACGCTGGCCGCGCTGCGGCGGCTGGGCGCTCGCGCGACGGTCGGAGACGTGGTGGCCGGTACAGGTCTCGCGCAGAGAGAGGCGGTCGCTTCTCTACGCAGGGTACTCGAGTCCCGGAAAGGGCACATGGAGGTCGGAGAGGGAGGCACCCTCGTCTATCGATTCGATCCTCGGCTCGTCCGCCGTGACGAGGAGCCATTGTGGAGACGGCTCGAGCGGCAAGCCTGGGCAGCCTTCCAGCAGGCCTTCAAGCTCTGGATCGTGCTCATACTCGTCGTCTATTTCTTCGTGTTCGGGGCACTCCTGATCGCGGCCCTGGTGGCCGGGCAGAACCGGGACCAGGGTGGCGGTGGCTGGCGTGGAAGGGGCACGCACCATCATCGCCACGGACACTTCCCTTCCTTCTGGATCTGGTATCTCGTTTGGAGTCCAGGATGGGGCTGGGGGCGACCCTATTACGGCCACCGCTGGGAGAAGCGGCAGGGCCGTGAGGCGCGCGTGCCCCTCTACAAGAAGGTCTTCGCGTTCGTGTTCGGCCCGGATCGACCGCGACCGACTCGAGCGCAGCGGGACCGAAGTGTCGTGCGCCTGATCCGTGCTCGGCGCGGCGTCCTCACCGCCCTGGACCTCGTCCGTCACACGGGTTTCGATCGCACCGACGCCGATGATGAGCTGGCGCGTCTCATGGTCGCGTACGAGGGAGACGTGCGGGTCTCGGGCGAGGGTGAGCTGGTCTACGTGTTCCCAGAGCTCATGGTGAGCGCGCACGGGGGCGTGCGGGAGCGCTTGCCCGATCCGGCGTGGCGGCGTCTGGAGCCGCCGCTCGCCCTCACCGGTAACGGGCGAGGGACCGACGCGCTCGTGGGCTCGATCAATGGTTTCAACATGCTGGCTGCAGCATCCGCCCCGTGGATCATATTCCCCAAAACTCGGACTGGCGGGGACGTGGGCATGGGTGGGTCTGGTCTGGGTGCCGTTCGCCTTCAGCCTGCTCTTCTTCGCCATCCCTCTGCTGCGCTCCTGGGCGATCCGCCGTGAGAATCGCGCCAGGGACCGCAGGAACGTTCGGCGGACGCTTCTGGCCCTCGTCTTCAGGGCCTCGGTCGTGTGAGACGCCGCTCAGGCCGTGGGAGCCCGCGAGGCGACGCGATACGTAGGGAAGGCGATGGACCGCTCACCGAAGTCCGCGAGCAGGCACGAGACGTTCGTCGACGAGGAGCTGATGCGGCTCTCCGCCGAGCTGGACGCCACGATCGCGGTTACCGAAGCTGGGGAGACCTCGTACCGCTTCGACGTGATCCCGCTGCAGCTCAGGGCTGGCGAGCGTCTGCGGAACGCCCTCACTCTGGACGAGCAGGAGATCGGACGGATCGTCTATTCGAGCGCGGACGACGCGAACCAGGCCGACCGCCGTGACCTGGAGTCCTTCGACCGGGAGCTGACCGCGCCGGCGAGGCTCTCCGCAGGGAGCTCGGATGGAGCCATTGGGCAGCTCCTGAGCCCCTACGCGGCGGACAGCGGACGGGTGGCCTTCGTCGATGACTTCGAGCTAGTGGCGTTCGACGAGGAGCTTCGGCGCACGCGGGCCGGAAGGCGGTAATCCAAGAGCGGGAGACGCGAGCGTCGGCTGCGCTCCCGACCGACCGGAGCTCGCCGTCGAGGCTCAGCTGCCCGTTTCGACGGGCGCGTCCACCAATGATCCGTACTCGGTCCACGACCCGTCGTAGTTCTTCACGTTTTCGTAGCCGAGGAGCTGCGTGAGCACGAACCACGTGTGGCTGGACCGCTCCCCGATGCGGCAGTACGCGATCGTTTCGCCCTCCCCCGTAACGCCCAGACCCCCGTAGAGGGCCCGCAGCTCATCAGCGCTGCGGAACGAGCCGTCTTCGGAAGCCGCCCTGGACCAGGGAATGTTCTTTGCGCCGGGCACGTGCCCCCCCACGTAGGGCTGCTCTTGCGGAAGATGCTCGGGAGCCAGCTTCTCACCGCTGAACTCCTGGGGTGAGCGCACGTCTACGAATGTGGAGCTACCCACGGTCTGGAGTACCGCGTCGCGGAACGCACGCAATTGTGGGCGCTCGGGGTTCGGGATGCGATACTGCGTGGCCGCTGGGGACGGGGCGTCGGTGGTGAGAGGTCGGTCTTCCAACTCCCACTTCTTTCGACCCCCGTCCAGCAGCTTGACCGCGTCGAAACCGCGGTACTTCAAGAGCCAGAACGCGTACGCAGCAAACCAGTTGTTGTTTCCACCGTAGAGGATGACGGTCGTGCCGGCATCGACCCCGGCTGCGCGCAGAAGTGCACTGAACCCGTCCTGTCCGATGTAGTCACGTCGAACGGGATGGTGAAGATCGGTGGTCCAATTCCAGGCAACGGACCCGGGAATGTGGGACTTCACATAGGCTGAGGTGTCCTCGTCCACCTCGATCACACAGAGGCTCGCGTCCTCGAGGTGGTCGGCAAGCCAATCGGTGGACACGAGGGACTCGGGGTGGGCGTACGACATGTTATACTCTCCGTAAGTTGAAGTAGGCAACAGGTGCATGCCCCCGCCAGGTCTCGAACCTGGGACCTACCGGTTAAAAGCCGGTTGCTCTACCAGCTGAGCTACAGGGGCTCGCGAAATGATACGGGGCCAGCCGGCTATTCGTCTACGTGCGACGGGTGGGCACGGGCTGTCGCCGGCAGGGGAGCGGGGGGGGGGGCACAGCCGAGCCACGGTCACAGATGGAGCTCGAATTGAGCACCGAAGGTCAGCCTGTGATGAGGAGTGGGCCCGAGCCTCCGCAGTGCCTCGCGGTGACCGGGCGTCGCATACCCGACGTTGGATCCCCAGCCGTAGCTCGGGTAGCGCAGGGAGAGCTTCCGCATCAGGCGGTCCCGACAAACCTTCGCGACGATCGACGCGCAGGAGATGCTGTGCACGAGAAGGTCACCATCGACGACCGCGTCGTGTTCCCAGCTCATTCCTTTCACGGGGAGCCCGTCGATCACTACGTGGTCCGGGCGGACCGAGAGTCGGGCGAGAGCACGTTCCATCGCGCGGCGGGTTGCCGCCAGGATGTTGATGCGGTCGATCTCGCGGACCGAAGCCGCGCCAAGCCCTACGCAGACGGCCGCCGAGAGGATGCGCGGACAAAGCTCTTCCCTCGCATCCCTGTCCAGCACCTTCGAATCGGTGGCTCCGGATACGGTCACGCCCTGGGGGAGCACGACGGCGGCGGCAACGACAGGACCTGCGAGCGGGCCGCGCCCTGCCTCGTCCACACCAGCGATCCTCGAAACGCCTCGGCTCCAGAAACGGCGCTCGTACGCAAGGGTGTCCTGCCGAGGAGGGTGTTGCTGCCGCGGCGGGTCGCCAGCGGCCATCGCTGCTCCGCTCCTGCTAGTTCGTGCGCTTCTCCGGGATGCGAGCCGCCTTGCCACGAAGCTTTCGCAGGTAGTACAGCTTCGCGCGACGCACCCGGCCCCGTCGGACGACCTCGATCCCTTTGACGGTCGGAGCGTGGAGCGGGAACACGCGCTCGACCCCGATGCCGCCGGAGATCTTCCGCACCGTGAACGTCTCTCCTGTCCCACCTCCTCGGCGGCTGATGCAGATCCCCTCGAAAGCCTGGACGCGCTCCTTCTGACCTTCCCGGACCAGGTAGAGTACGCGGATCGTGTCCCCCGCTGAAAAGACCGGGACGTCCTCGCGCAGCTCCTCTCTCTCGATCTCCTGAAGCAGATCGGCCATGGGAACCTCCAAGGCGGGGCCCGGCGCGCGATGCGCATCCGGTACGGCTAGCCAAGGTAACGGCCGACCCCGACCTGGTGAAGCCCACCACGATGGCCACTGCTGCCGACGATCAATCGTGAGGATCCGGGCCTGCACTTCGATCGAGAAGCTCGGGCCTCCGCTCTCGAGTGATCCGCTCGGCCTCGGCGCGCTTCCACGCGTCGATGCGTGCGTGGTCCCCGGAGCGAAGCACTTCGGGCACCCGGTAGCCGCGATACTCGGCCGGCCTCGTGTAGGACGGTGCGCTGAGATGGCCTCCGTCGTAGAACGAGTCGGAAGCAGCGGAAAGGTGGTCGCCCAGGGCCCCTGGAAACAGCCGCACAACGGCATCGGTCACGAGGAGTGCACAGACTTCACCGCCCGATACGACGACGTCCCCGATCGATACCTCCTCCGTGGCGACGTGGTCGGCCACGCGCTGGTCGACGTCCTTGTAATGGCCGCACAGCAGAGTGAGCTCAGGAGCGACCGAGTAACGGACGGCGTCGTCGTGGGCGAATCGCCGACCTCTTGCCGACAGCAGGACGATCGGGCCTTGCGGTGAGATGTCGTCCACCGCCTCGAAAAAAGGCTCTGGCTTCATGACCATCCCGGCCCCGCCTCCGTACGGCAGGTCGTCGACGGTGCGATGCACGTCGTGCGTATAACGCCTCAGGTCGACGACGTTGTAACATACCAGCCCAGCGGCGCGTACGCGGCCCGGGATCGAGAGCGACAGGGGTCCGTCGAAGAACCCAGGGAAAACCGTGACGATGTTGATCCGCATGGCGTCCTCGGTGACGGAGGGTGCCACCTCAAAGGTCTAACAGACCCTCGGGAAGATCGACGAGAATCCGGCGCGCCGTTGTATCGATTTCGCGAACGACTCTCCGTGTGAACGGGACCAAAGCCGAAGAACGGTCGGACCGCACCTCGAGCAGGTGGTCCGGCTCCAGCTCGTAGACTTCGACGACGACTCCCAGCGAAACTCCTTGCACGGTCGATACGACCATCCCGAGCAGCTGGTGGTAGAACAGCTCGTCCTCCTCCAACTCCGGGAGCAGGTCGATCGGATGGACCAAGTACCGCCCGACGAGTCGCCCGGCTTCGGTGCGGGTACTGATATCCTCGAAGTGAACGAGGTACCCCTGCCGAAACGGTCGTACCGCCACGATCCGCAGCGCCGGTTCACCGGGTCGCGGCTCAGGTCCGGCGCCGTCCGCCCGGTGGAGCCGTGCCCCGGGCGTGAAGACACTGTCAGGGTGGTCGGTGAGGGGCCAGACGAACACCTCTCCTCGAATGCCGTGCACCTTGCTCAGGTGCCCGACCACGAGGTGCTCGGGCTCCGCTACCGCGCCCGATTCCGGCGTGGCCGGCCCGGAGAGCTCAGGCGTCCTTATCGGGCTCGGGCTCGGCTTCCTCGTCAACGCCTACCTCGCTGGCTGCCTGATCGATCGCCGGCTCGACCTCTGCGTCGGCCTGCTGCTCGTTCACGGCTTCGACGTCCGCGGACGGCTCCTCGACCTCAGTGACGGCCTCGGGGTCTACGGTTTCGGTCGCGGCCGCTTCCGGTTCCTCCCCTACGTCCGCTTCCTCCTCGGTAGCCTCGTCGCCTTCCCCATCGGCTTCGACGGCCTCCGCAGCTGCCGCGGCAGCTGCCTCATCAGCAGCCGCTTGCTCGGCCGCCTCGGCCTCCGCCCCGGCCCGCTTCTCCGCTGCCCGACGCTCGGCCAACAGCTCGGCCCGCTTCGCCTTCGCGGCGGCGGGGTCGACCTCACCAACAGCGACCGCTTTGTCACCACCCCGGCGAGCCTTGCCGATCAGCGACTTGACGGTGCCGCTGGGACGGGCTCCGTGCCCGAGCCAGTACTCGACACGCTCGAGATCGAGCACGAGCCGGGCGGGATCGGATAGCGGCTTGTAGAAGCCTAGACTCTCCACGAACCGCCCGTCCCTGGGGTGCTCGCTGTCGGCAACGACGATGCGGTAGTGCGGTTGTCCCTTCCGGCCCATTCGCCGGAGACGGATGCTCACGGCCATACATTCTCACCATGTCAGTGCCGGACCTGACGCCGCTCACGCAACGCCCTGCCCGCCGATTCTCAAAACGGGAGGGCGCCCCCGGGCATCATGCCCTTCATCTGCTTCATGAACTTCTTCATCTCGCGAAACTGCTTCAGGAGCCGATTCACCTCGGCCACGGGACGACCGCTGCCCTTCGCGATGCGTGCGCGCCTGGAGCCGTCGATGATCTGCGGCCGGCGACGCTCATCGGGGGTCATCGACAAGATGATGGCCTCAACGTGCTTGACTCTCCTGGGGTCCATTTGGGCGACGGGCACCTGGAGTCGAGACGCCCCAGGTATCAGCTTCAGCAACTGCTCGAGCGGCCCCATGCGCTGAACCTGCCTCATCGCCGTCAAGAAGTCCTCGAGCGTGAACCCTCCGCTTCCCAGGACCTTCTCCTGGAGCCGCAGCTGCTCTTCCTCGTCCATCGCGAGCTGGGCTCGCTCCACCAATCCCACGACGTCGCCCATCTGTAGGATCCGCCCTGCGATCCGCTCGGGGTCGACTGAATCCAAATCGTCGGGTCCCTCGCCCACGCCGACGAATTTGAGCGGCTTTCCGGTCACCCCGAGGATCGACAGGGCAGCGCCACCGCGAGCGTCGCCGTCCATCTTGGTGAGGACGACCCCGCTCAGGCCCAGCGCTTCGTCGAACCCGGTCGCGATCCGTACCGCCTCCTGCCCCGTCATGGCGTCGGCCACCAGGAGTACCTCCTGTGGCTCCAGCACCCGGTGCACGCGTCCGAGCTCCGCCATCAAGATCTCGTCGATCTGGAGGCGCCCAGCCGTATCCACGATAAGCACCGTGCATCCCTGGTCTTTGGCACTGGCAACTGCGTCGGTCGCGGCGGTTACCGGGTCGCCCCCGAACGAGCCCGCGTGCACGGGCACTCCGATACCGTTCCCCAGCGTTTGGAGCTGCTCGATCGCAGCAGGCCTTTGAAGGTCGCAGGCGCCCAACATGACCTTTCGCCCGTCGCGATTCAGTCGCCTGGCCAGCTTGGCAGCCGTGGTCGTCTTCCCCGAGCCCTGCAGACCGACCAGCATGATGATGGTGGGAGGCGCCGAGGACCAACGTATGCCGGGCCTTCCACTGCCAATCAAGCGTGCCAGCTCGTCGTGGACGATCTTGACGATCTGCTGGCCCGGCGTCACGGACCGAAAGACATCTTCGCCGAGTGCCCGCACTTGAACGCGCTCGAGAAAATCGCGCGTCACCCGGTAGTTGACGTCGGCCTCGAGCAGAACGCGGCGGACTTCTCTGAGCCCCTCCCTCACCATGGGCTCGGTGAGAACGCCGCGCTGGCGGAGCTTCCCGAGCACGGCGTCGAGTTTTCGACTTAGGTCCTCGAACATTCAGAAGGTCGTTTGACAGGTCGACGAGGAAGGGGTGCGAGGTGCGTGATGGAGCGCGGACGAGTGCTGCGCGTATCGCGTGCCACGCAGGGCGAAGGCTGCACATGGGCGTCACGGCACCGAGAGAGCTTGGTAAGATAGAAGGACGCCACACGGCTCTCAAGCCGAGACTCTTCGGCCGCGTGGCGCCGGTCAACGGAGCAGGCCCAGGGAGGCCGGGCGGAGGTCAGTCGACGTGGATGACCTGCTTTCGCCGCACACCCACCGAGACCATCCCGATCGGCGCCTCGGTGAGCTCTTGGACCCGATCGAGATAGGCTCGTGCAGCCGCGGGCAGATCCTCCAGGCGTCGCGTCGAGGACGTCGACTCCCTCCAGCCCGGAAGGATCTCGTACACGGGCTCCACATTGCCGAGCGACCAAGTGTCAGCCGGAAACTCACGGGTGCTCCCCTGGTCGGTCCGATATTCGACCGCGATCGAGATCTCCTCCATGGTGTCTAGCACGTCCAATTTGGTCACCGCCAGCGAGGTGAGGCCGTTTACCCGTGCGGAGTAGCGGGCGAGCACGGCGTCGAACCATCCGCAGCGGCGTGGACGCCCCGTGGTGGCCCCGAACTCACCACCCAGTCCCCGTAGCTGTTCGTCGAGGGCCGAGTCGAATCCAGTCGGGAGGGGTCCCTTGCCGACCCTGGTGGTATAGGCCTTGACGACTCCCACCACGGCGTCGATCGCAGTGGGCCCCACGCCGACCCCCGTGGCCGCCGCAGCGGCGGTCGTATTGGAGGAGGTCACGAACGGGTAAGTGCCGTGGTCGAGATCGAGCGCGGTGCCTTGGGCACCCTCGAGGAGGACGTGCCTGCCGGCAAGTAGCGCGTCTGAGATCTCCAAGCCGGTATCCGTTGCCAGTCCCTCCACCCGGCCGGCCGAATCGAGCGCCTGTCGGGTCGAAGAGGAGAGGCGCTCCCGGCTGCCCTCGTCCTCATCGAGAAACTCGAGCGCGCCCTTCAGCTCCGCCTCGACGGAGTCGCGGACGCGTGAGGCGTGCCTCAGATCCGCGACGCGGACGCCGCACCGGCCCACCTTCGCCGCATACGCGGGACCGATGCCACGCCCGGTGGTTCCGATCCGGCCACCCGAGCGCGACTCCGTGGCCTGGTCCAAGGCCTTGTGGTGCGGAAGCAGCAGGTGCGCCTTTTCACTGAGGCCCAGGCGATCGCGGAGGTCGATGCCGCGCTCGACCAGCTCGTCGTACTCCTGGAAGAACTGCACGACATCGAGCACGACGCCGTTGCCGAGAAGGCAGCGCGTGTTGGGGTGGAGGATTCCCGACGGGATTTGATGAAGGATGAACTGGTCCTTGCCGACATGGACGGTGTGCCCCGCGTTGGCGCCGCCCTGGTAGCGCGCGACGATATCCGCGCGCTCGGCCAGCACGTCGACGATCTTGCCCTTACCCTCGTCCCCCCACTGACAACCGACGACGACGGTACATCTGCCGGATAGAGCCAAGCTCACCTCGCTGGACAACGAAGCCGTGAAATAAACCGAAGCCTCGGTGATCGTGACGAAAGGGCGTGAAAAAAGCCCGTTCCGCGAGGGAATGGGCTCGTGGCATACATCCTTTGGGAAAAGTTAGGCGCGAGCGGCGGGTGTGTCAATCCGCCCGCTCCTCAAGCAAGCTTACCCGCGACCGCCCATCCTGGTGTCAGAGCAGGTGGGCCGCCTCCAGGACTCTGCGCACTTTATCGCGCTTCGAGGGAGACAGGGGCCGTAGCGGCGGCCGGGGGTCACCGCCTTGCAGTCCGAGCAGGTCCACGGCGACCTTGACTCCTGCCACACCGAGCGACGCCACGACTGCATTGTGGACGGGCCCGATCACCTCCTGTAGGCGCCCTGCCTCCTGCGGACGACCCGTTTGGTACGCGCGCACGAGGTCCGCAGAAGCCCTGGGTGCGATGTTCGCAACGCCGAGAACGCCACCGACCGCCCCGACCTCGAGGGCCGCGTACAACATCGCGCCACTCCCGACGAGGACTTGGAATCCCCGCCGGGACTGCTCCAGGAGCTCGCCCACGATACCGAGGTCGCCGCGCGAGTCCTTGATGCCGACGACGTTCTCGTGCCCGGAAAGCTCAGCGACGAGGCCCGTAGGCAGATCCAGGGTGTTCATTCGCAGCGGCACCTGATAGACGATGACCGGCACGGGCGCGGCATCGGCGACACCGCGATAGTGATCCAGGAGCGTATGCGGCGTCATCGCTCCACGGTAGAACGCGGGGGGCATGACGAGCACCGCGTCCGCTCCGGCTTCGGCGGCCTCGCGGGTCAGGCGGATCGTTGCCCGAGTCGACTCCGCACCGGTCCCCGCCACCAGCAGCCGACCGTCTGGCACTACCCCGCGCACGGCGTCGATGAGCCGTCGTCGCTCGTCCGCGTCCAGATACACCGCCTCCCCGGTGGAGCCAGCTACGACGACCCCACGCACTCCGACCGCGATGAGGGCTCGAACGTTGCCCCGGATTCCCACGATGTCCAATTCGCCACTGAGTGCGTCGAAAGGAGTCACGAGGGGCACCAGCACGCCGCTGACATCGAACTCGGGCCGTCGCGTGGCGAGCGTGTCCGTGCCGCCACGCGGACGCGAGCCGACCCGGTTCAACTCATCCCCCGAAGAGATGGCTCATGTCGTCGCGGGCGCCGGGCGGGGTTACGGCTCCGTCAGGCGCGAAGGTGTTCATTTTGAGGTCGAAGTCGGTGGGATTGTTGGCTGCGGCCATGACCACCTGGAAGTCGACGAGATCCTCCTGGACGAGCTCCATCAGGTGCTGGTCGAATGTCTGCGAGCCGTATTGGGAGTGGCCCTCCTCGATGAGCTCGTAGATCTCGTCTATGCGGCTCCTGTCCTTGATGCAATCACGCATGGTTCCGGTCACGGGCATGATCTCACACGCGACGACTCGCCCCTTCCCGTCCTTTCGCGGAAGCAATCGCTGGCTGAGGATCGCCTGCAGCGACTCCGAGATGCGGATGCGGATCGTTTCCTGCTCCTGAGGCTCGAAGACCGCGATCAGGCGCGAGATGGTCTGCACGGCATTGCGGGTGTGCACGGTCGACAGCACGAGGTGTCCGGTCTCGGAGGCCTTGAGCGCGATGTCGATGGTCTCCTTGTCGCGCATCTCCCCGATGAGGATCACGTCCGGATCCTGACGGAGGGCGGCCCTTAGGCCACTCTCGAACGAATGCGTGTCGGTGCCGACGTCGCGCTGTGTAACCGCCCCCTTGATGTCTCTGTGAAGGAACTCGATCGGGTTTTCCAGCGTGACGATGTGGACCGGCTTCCGCTCGTTGATCCAGTTGATCATGGCCGCGAGCGTCGAGCTCTTTCCGGAGACCGTAACGCCGGTCACCAGGATCAGCCCGCGTTCGTGGTTGGAGATCTTGGTCAAGATCTCCGGAAGCCTGAGGTCGGAGAAGCTCGGCACCTCGATCGGGATGATCCTCATCACGATCATGAATGTCGAGCGCTGACGCAGGATGTTCACGCGAAAGCGTCCAACCCCCGGGAGACCCCAGGAGCAGTCATAGTCGTTGATGCGATCGATATTCTGCCGGTCGTCCTCATGGGGGATCAACTTCAGCGCCAACTGCTGCACCTGATCTCCGGAGAGCCTCTGCTGGGTGAGCGGCACTAGACGACCATGGATCCGGACCCGAACCACGTCTCCAGTCTTGATGTGGATGTCGCTAGCGCCCCGTTCGACGACGGCCTTGAACAGCTCGGTCATGGCGTTTCGCTCCGGCGTGCGTCCGAACGGTGGTGGGACGTGGAGGCAAAGGCACCCAAAAACATAGGGGTGCACCCCGCGACCCCGCTACTGCTGGACGCGCCGACGGGGGGGGGCGTCAGGCGGGCAGGGCCCGCCCGGCTGCATGGCCATCATCGCTTCAGGGCCTTCCGCCAATCGAGCCCCATGCGCTCCCTCACCGCACTCATCGTCTCCTTGGCCATTGCCCGCGCACGCGCTGCGCCGTCTTCGAGAACGTCTCGGACGTCACCAGGCCGAGCGTGGAGGCTGGCGGCGGCCTCCCGTATGGGCTCGAACTCCCTCGCCACGCTCTCGGCCAGAATGTCCTTACACTCGACACATCCACGCTGAGCGGTGCGGCATTTGAGATCTATGTCCGGGATGAGCGCCGGGGCGGTGAAGTGGCGGTGGAGTGTGAAGACGTTGCAAACGTCCGGGCGTCCCGGGTCGGTCCGCCGAATGCGCTGCGGGTCGGTGACGGCGGTACGAACGCGGGCTCGTATCTCATCCGGCTCCGCGAGGATCCCCACGGTGTTGCCGAGGGATTTGCTCATCTTCGTGGAGCCGTCGAGCCCGGCGATTCGTCCCGCCTCGGAGATGATGGCCTCCGGCTCCGGAAACAGGGGCCCGTACGCGGCGTTCCATTTCCGGGCGATCTCTCGCGTGAGTTCCAAGTGCTGCCGCTGATCCTCGCCCACGGGGACCGCGTCCGCACGGTACAAGAGGATGTCTGCAGCCTGGAGCACAGGATAGTTGAGTATTCCGGCGGGCACGGACTCGAATTGTCGGGCCTTGTCCTTGTACTGCGTCATGCGCTCGAGGTCGCCGACCGGAGTGACCGCGTTCAGGAGCCACGCCAGCTCCGTGTGCTCGGAGACGTCGGACTGGACGAAGATCGTCGCGCGCTCGGGGTCCAGTCCCACGGCGAGGAAGCTGATCGCGAGCTCCAGGACGCGGCTCGGCATCTCGGCGGGTGAGCCCCCCGCCGTAATCGCGTGATCGTCGACGATGCACCAGATGCAGTCGTACTCATCCTGCATCGAAACCCAGCCGCGAAGCGCCCCCAGGTAATTGCCGAGGTGCGCTTCGCCTGATGGCTGCATGCCGCTGAAGACCCGTCTCCTCGCTTCGCTCAACTCCTCCTCCTCCGACTTCGGGCGGGAAGGGCGTAACTTATCCAACCCACGAAGGCGCCGTCACCCGGCCCCGGCATCGAGGCCCCCATCGCCGACATCAATCAGCTCGTTTCCACCGCGTGCCGAGCCGCAGACGCGGCCGCCGCCGTCCACACACGCTGGGCTGGCCGCATCGGGGTGCTGACAGCCGCGGCGAAGGCCCCGGGAGACTTCGTATCGAGAGCGGATCTCGAGGCGCAGGAGGCCGCCGTTGCGCTCATCCGAACCGCACACCCCACACACCGCATCGTCGCAGAAGAGACCCCGGCCCAACCGAACGCGGTGCGACCTACCGGCTCGGGCGGCGTTCCACAATGGATCATCGACCCTCTGGACGGAACCGCCAACTTCCTCCACGGCCACCCCATGTACGCCTCCTCGGTGGCGGTGGCCCGGTCCGGCGCCGTCGTGGCAGGAGCGGTGACCTGCGCCACCACCGGCGAGCGCTGGTGGGCCACGCGCGGTGGAGGGGCATGGAAGAATGGCCGGCGGATCCGCGTCTCGAGCCTGCGCGAGCTCGAGGGTGCGCTCATCGGAACCGGATTCCCATTCAAGGCGAAGGAGCAGATTCCCACGTATGCGTTGCAGCTCGGGGCCGTGCTTCGCGCAGGCGCCGGCGTTCGCAGGGGAGGCTCGGCCGCCCTCGACCTCTGCTACTTGGCGGAGGGACGCTTCGATGCCTTCTGGGAGTTGTTCCTCAACCCCTGGGACTTCGCCGCCGGCTCTCTCATCGTCGAGGAGGCGGGGGGGAAGATGTCGGATGCCGAAGGACACGCGCTTCGGCTCGAAGCCGGAGGCGTCGTGGGCGCGAACTCACGAGAGCTGGCCGATCGCGTTCAGACGCTCTTGATGCGAAGCACGGAAGCCCCGGAGGCCGGGTCGGTTCGGGGCTGACCCAGCCTCCAGGGCGGTATGCTGCGGCGCGCTCGACTCGGCCCCGCGGTCTACGTCGCCGGGCTGCATGCCGGGCAGCTCGGCGGTCATGATCAACTCGCTCTCTGCCTCCTCCACGCTCACTGACAGCAGCCAGTTCCCCGACCCCGAAGGCGTCGGGAACTCATCGGTGTCCCGCCACATGGCTCGGGAGAGCCGGTTCGTGAGCTGGTCTAGGTCCCTCCAGGGGCTCCGGTAGGTGTACCGCGTGATCGCCATGATCTCCCCTCCTCGGGATATTGGTGATCGGTTCCCTCCGTTCTGGTTTGCCGGAGTCGGACACCGGCGCCGCCGTGCGACCGCCGCCGACTCCGCTTCCAGGTGATAGCATCCTCCGTGCCAATGCCCAGATCTGCCAACGTGGGCGTTGCCAAGCGCTTAGGATCACCCCGACTGTCATATCGACGTTGCACCTCGGCACCTCACTGTCACTCTGACTGGTGGACCGGAACCCGCCAGGAACGAGACGGGGTAGAGTACGTTCACCTGCCTCGGCCGAGCGGCCGAAGGCGGACACGGACGTCTCCGGAGGCTCATGGCCCTGGAGCAGAGCGAATGGAGAAGAGCCGCGTGAGCTCGATGATCGGCAGTGCGCCAACGGAGCGCATCGACGTAGCGGTACTGGGAGCAACGGGTACGGTGGGCGAGAGGATCGTCCGTCTCCTCGTCGAGCACCCGTGGTTCCGCCTCACCGAGGTCGGGGGCTCCGAGCGCTCTGCCGGGGTCGCGCTGGGGGAGATGATCGCCGACGACGACGGGAGGGCTCTACCGCCCGAGATCGGCGACCTGGAGGTCCGCCCGCTGGACCACGAGTGGAGCGCTCCGCTCGTACTCTCCGCGCTCCCTTCCGCTGTGGCCAGTGAAGTGGAGACTCGGCTCGCCGACGCCGGCCATCTCGTTGTCAGCAACGCCTCCAGCCACCGGATGTCCCGGGACGTCCCACTACTCGTCCCCGAGCTGAATCCGGACCACCTGGGGCTCCTGGAGGTTCAATCCCGGTCTCGGTCGGGTGGGATCGTCACGAATCCCAACTGCGCGGTCGTGGGGCTCGCAGTGGCGCTCGCCCCGCTCCACCGGACCTTCGGGCTCGAGCGGGTCGTCGTGACGTCGTTCCAAGGGATCTCCGGAGCCGGCCGGCCCGGTGACCCGGCCAGCGCGCTGGTGGACAACGTGTTGCCTGTCATCCGTGGTGAAGAGGTGAAGATCGCCAGCGAGCCGAGGAAGATTCTGGGACAGCTCCGCGGCGACTCCGTGACCGAGGGCGACTTCGCCGTGAGCGCGACGGCGACCCGCGTGCCCGTGCTGCATGGGCACCTTCTCTCCGTGTCCGCGACGTTCTCGCGAGCCGCGGGGCCCGAGGAGGTCGCGGTCGCGATGGACTCGTTCGCGGGTGACATCACCGACGTCGCCCTGCCGACCGCACCCGAACGCGTTCTCGAGATCATCCCCGGTGAGGACCGGCCGCAGCCCAGGCTGGACCGGGACCGGGGCCGCGGCATGACGGTGACCGTAGGGCGGATCCGTCCCTGCGAGGTGGGCCACGTCAAGTTCATGGCCCTCTCCCATAATCTCCTACGCGGAGCCGCGGGCGCGGCGGTGCTCAACGCGGAGCTCTGTCACGCGCGCGGGTTCACGCGCTCATACGTGGGGAGCGCTGCCGATGCGACCGCCGGAACCACGCCGGTCGCACAACGAGCCGTCAGCACGTGAGGCCGCCCCCCCCTCCACGACCGACGGAACCGCGCGTGTGAGCCGTCCCGTAGTCTACAAGTTCGGCGGAACCTCAGTGGCGGACGCCCCGTGCATCGAGCGCGTCGCCCGTATCGTGTCCGGCTCTGTCACCCCTCCGGTCGTCATCGTCTCGGCGATGGCCGGGGTCACGGACGCACTCCTTGCCCTCGGCGAGGAGCTGCTCTCCGATCTGCCGGGCGCACGGGGGCTGAGCCCTCACGGAGAGCCGGACGAGGTGCGCGACCGCGTCGCTGCGTACGGCGAGCGGTTGTCGGCTGTGATCCTCCACGCGGCGCTCCAGAGCCTGGGGTGCGCAGCGCAGGTCGTCGACGCGGGTGCGGTGATCCGCACCGACGCGACGTTCGGCCGCGCGCGACCGCAGGAGGCCGAGATCCGCTCTCTCTGCACGAAGATCCTGGTTCCGCTCGTCCGCAATGGGAACGTGCCCGTGGTGCCGGGATTCACGGGTGCCACGGACGACGGCCGGCCCACGACCTTGGGCCGGGGTGGCTCGGACTTCTCCGCGGTGCTCGTGGGGGCTGCCCTCGACGCCGAAGCCGTGCACATTTGGACCGACGTCGAGGGAATGCTGTCCGGCGATCCGCGCGCTGTCGACCGTCCCCGTATTTTGGAAGAGGTGGGATTCGAGGAGGCGGTGGAGCTGGCCTACTTCGGAGCGAAGGTGATTCACTCCGGGGCGGCCAAGTATGCCGTTTCGCGAGGCGTGGCCCTACGGATACGGAGCAGCTTCACTCCCGAAGCACCGGGGACGCGTATCCTGAACGAGCGACAGGGCGGAGCCGAGGTAGCCGCCATCGCGTACAAGCGGTCCGTGATACTCATCGAAGTCCGCTCCCACCCCACGGCCATCCAGTACGGATTCCTCGCCGGGACGTTCGAGGTCCTGGGCCGTCACCGCGTGCCTGTCGACCTGGTGGCGACGAGCCACAGCTCGACGGCGTTTACAGTGGACGAGAATGAGAAGATCGAAGACGTCGAGGACGAGCTGCGCACGTTCTCCGACGTCCAAGTCACCCGCAACCTCGCGACGATCACCATCGTAGGTCGTGGACTCCTGGACGAACCGGGGATTGGGGCACGCGTGTTCGCCCAGGTCGGACGGACGCACGTATACCTCGTCTCGCAGGCGTCGGGAGTGAGCCTCAGCCTGGTCGTGGGCGAAGGTGACGCACCTGGCCTAGTACGGCGGCTACATCGTGCCCTGGTCGAGACGCTTCCGGCAGCGGCCGTCGCCCTACGATGAGGCTCGCACTCCTCGGATACGGTAGGATGGGTCGCGCCATCGAGGCACTCGCGTCGAGTATGGGCGCCACTGTCGTCGCGGTCCTCGACGACGCCGTGGGCGCCACGAGGGGCTCACTCGCGGACGCCGAGGTGGCGATCGATTTTACGACCCCCGAGGCGGTATTGGCCAACGTCGAGCGCGTATCCGCACTCGGGCTGGACGTGGTTGTAGGGACGACCGGCTGGTACGACCGCATCGAGGAGGCACGGCGCCTCGTCGACGACGCTGGCACGGGGCTCGTGTGGGCTCCCAACTTCAGCATGGGCGTGCAGATGTTCTACCGTCTCGTCCGGGAGGCCGGGCGGCTCGTCGACGGGCTCGACGATTACGACGTTTACGTCGACGAAGTTCACCACCGGCACAAGCTCGACCATCCTAGCGGCACGGGCCGGCGTCTGGCGGAGCTGCTCATCGAGGCGATCGGGAGAAAGCGGCGCTGGTCGTCCGTGCTGCCCGAGGGGGCCATCGACCCGGCGGTACTCCACGTCGGCGTAACGCGAGCCGGAGAGGTGCCTGGGACGCACCGCGTCGGGATCGAAGGAACCGACGACTCCATCGAGCTGACTCACCGGGCGAGGGGTCGTGACGGGTTCGCGCGCGGAGCGCTGGAGGCAGCTGTTTGGATCCGAGCGAGGAAGGGGTTCTACGGAATAGACGCCATGCTGGACGATCGGCTCGGGCAGGCGTGATCTTCACACCCCGCCCGCTGAGCGCCGCGGAGGACCAACCGGAGTCTCGATAATGGAGGACACAGTGGAAGAGAAGAGATTCCGAGGGGTCGGCCCCGCCGTCGTGACGCCCATGCGCGGCGACGGCGCCATCGACTTTGAGAGATTCGACGCACACATCGAGTTCCTTCTCGCGGGCGGGGTTCACTTCGTGGCGCCGTGTGGCACGACGGGGGAAAACGCGACGCTGGCACCCGACGAGCAGCGGGCGCTGCTGGCGCGCGCCGTGGAGGTCGTCGGCGGTCGGGTTCCCGTCATGGCGGGAGCGGGGACCAACGACACGCGCGAAGCTACGTCGCTGGCGCGCGCGGCGGCGGAGGTCGGGGCCGACGCCATCCTGTCGGTGACGCCCTACTACAACAAGCCCACCCAGGAGGGCATGTTTCAACACTATCTGCGGGTGGCCGACGCGGCGCGCATCCCGGTCTTCGTCTACAACGTGCCGACTCGGACCTCATGCAATATGCTCCCCGAAACCCTCTTCCGCCTGGCGGACCGACACGAGCTGATCGTGGGTGTGAAGGAGGCGTCGGGTGATCTCGGGCAGGCGATGACGATTCTGCGAGAGCGGCCGGAGGAGTTCACGGTTCTCTCAGGAGAAGACGACCTGACGCTCGCCATCGTCGCCCTCGGCGGGGACGGCGTGATCAGCGTCGCGGCGAACGAGGTCCCCAGCGCGATGAGCCAGATGGTGGAGGCCGCCCTCTCTGGCGATCTCGATACCGCCCGGAGCCTGCATTACCGGCTCCTCCCCTTGCTGCGCGCGAACTTCATCGAGACCAACCCGATCCCGGTCAAGACCGCTCTCCATATGATGGGGCGGATAGACGGCAACTTCCGTCTCCCCTTGGTCCCGCCGGGCAGGGAGACGAGGGAGCGCCTGCGGGAGGCGCTGCTCGCTGCGGGAGTCGACCCGACGTCTTCCACGGTTCGGCTCCACGGCGCTCAGGTCGTGACGGGCGAGGCGTCGTGACCACCCTCGGTTCGGCCCAGCCTGAGGAGGGGGTGTCCGCACATCCATCCGAGAGCGGCGACGCGGGCGACGACCCGGGCACGCTGCGAGAGGCCCTCGAGGCTGTCTTCGCACGCGAAGCTCAACTCGCCGGAGCGGCGGGAGGGCGATCCGCCTCGGCTGCCCCGATCGACCCGGAAGAGGTCCGCCGGGTGATCCAGCGCCTCCTCGCAGGGCTGACCAGCGGGAAGATCCGAGCCGCGCGGCGTACGGAGTCCGGCTGGCGCGCGGTGGAGTGGGTCAAGTCTGGGATCCTGTTGGCCTTCCGCTCCGGCTCGACACGGCCGTTTCGGCCCTTCGCATTGTCCGGAGACGACGGCTTCGAGGCCTCGACATTCGAGTTCTTCGACCGCGATACGCTGCCGCTCCGCCGCACGTCGGGGGTCGCCGAGAACGTGCGCATCGTGCCCGGAGGAAGCTCCGTCCGGGCCGGCGCCTTCATCGGCCGCAACGTCGTCATCATGCCGCCCGCCTTCGTGAACATCGGGGCGTACGTCGGCGAGGGGACCATGATCGACTCCCATGCCCTGGTGGGCTCCTGCGCGCAGGTAGGCGCGAGGGTCCACCTCTCTGCCGGCGCCCAGCTCGGGGGCGTGCTGGAGCCCATCGGGCTCAGGCCGGTCATCGTCGAGGACGACGCGCTCGTGGCGGGAAACGCCGGCGTGTTCGAGGGGACGCTCGTCGGACACCGCGCGGTCATCGGTCCGGGCGTCCAGCTCACTCGCTCGACCGCAGTTCACGACCTCGTGCGCGGGGAGGTGCTGCGCGCGACGCTAGAGAGCCCTCTCAGCATTCCCCCGGGGGCGGTCGTCGTGCCCGGGTCAAAGCCTGCGTCGGGCGACTACGCGCGCGAGCGCTCGATCCACCTCTACGTACCGGTGATCGTCAAGTACCGTGACGAACGGACGGACGCAGCCACCGCTCTGGAGGCAGCGCTTCGGTGAGGACCGCGCGGCCACGGCCTGCGGACTCGACCGAAAGGCGGTAACGGAGCGGCGCAGCAATCGCGCTGAGCCAGGGGCTCTCCCTCACGATGGGCTCGGGGAGTCGCAACGGTCTCAGTGAGGGTCATTGGTTCCTCGCCCGTTCCCGATGTTCGTCGGGTCCCAGGGGAAGATCTACCCACGCCCGCGTCCGGTGAGAAAGCGCCGCCGCGTTGATGATCTCCTGCACGCGCGCGCTCTGGGCGAAGTCCCCCTGATTCCTGTCGCCCCCGTCCATGATCTCCCGGCAGAAGTCGTGAACCAGATTGCCGTAGAACGCGGTGCTCCAATGGTCCTCCTGCCTGGCCCCCGGAGCGAAGTACCGCCTCGGGATCTCCCGCTCAA
This sequence comes from Longimicrobiales bacterium, assembly GCA_965249195.1. Classification (GTDB taxonomy): domain Bacteria; phylum Gemmatimonadota; class Gemmatimonadetes; order Longimicrobiales; family Gaopeijiaceae; genus CBDFLM01. The sequence continues at coordinate 9,209 of CBDFLM010000013.1, read as the reverse complement.
CGAACTCCACCGCGCCTGGCGTGGCCGTATGAATCGTTTGGATGACGCCCGACTCCTCCTCCAGGCGCACTTGGATCGCACCCGTGTCGCCGAAAATCCGCGCCTCGATGCCCGGATAGTTGCCGATCGTCACGTAGCTGGACTGAAGCGAGAAGAGCGCACCGCTGCGAGTTTCACCGATGAACATGTCGGCGTCGTCGATGTTGATGCGCTCCCGCTCCGGTGTCGAGATTGGTCCGGCGCCGTAACGGGACCATGTTCGCCATGACGCACACGACGCTCGCGAGGTCGTCCCCGACGCACTCGAGCCCGATGTCGATCGTCGGCGCGCCATACCCCTCCAAGGACGACACCGCGATGCCCTCGCGCCTCGTATCCGCGCCCCAATCGGATTCATCCAGCGGCCTTTCCTTGTGGATGCGCTTGTCCATCGGGTTGTCCGGGTCCAGCCACTGCGAGTTCTGTTCGAATCCGTTGAAGATGAATGGCTTGCCTACGAATCCGTCGCGGATGAGATCGAACATGTACATGACCGCCGGCGCATATCGGAATGTCAGGCCTACCTTCGTCTTGAGGCCCTTCGACCGCGCGAGCTCGTGTGCCCTCCAAACATCCCGATAGTCGTGGCAGACGGGCTTCTCCACGAGGCAATGACGGCCGGCTGCGAGGGTCTGGAAGACCAGGTTCTGGTGGTCGCCGCGTGTGACGATGTCCACCACGTCGATATCGTCGCGCGCGAGGACCTCCTCGGCGTCGGTCACGACGTCCGGGATGCCGAATTCGGCGGCCCGTGCCTCAGCGAGGTCGGGATCGAGGTCGCAGATCACGACCAGCTCGGAAAGCGGTGATCGCTGAAAGCCCGGCAGGTGCGCGCTGCGCGCCCAGCGGCCGGCGCCGATCACGGCGACACGGAGCTTGTCAGTCAACGGATGATCCTCCATTTCTGGCGACATCGTTCTCGGTGCGAGCGCGTGCGCTCACGGCCGTCCGATCTCCCCTGCATGGTGACACGCAACGACGTGGGATGCGCGACCGGGATCGACGCTGCGCATCGGCGGATCCTCGGTTCGACACACTTCGGTGGCAAAAGGGCACCGAGTGTGGAAGCGGCACCCGGATGGCGGATCCGCCGGGCTCGGTATATCGCCCTTTAACGGCGTGTGGACCCGCGCCGCCTCCCGCTCCGGATCCGCCACCGGTATCGCGGCGATGAGCGCCTGCGTATACGGGTGGAGCGACTCGTTGAACACATCGTCACTGCTCCCCAGCTCTACGATTCGACCGAGGTACATGACCGCGACCCGGTCGCTGATGTAGCGCACCATCGAAAGGTCGTGCGCGATGAAGAGGTACGTGAGCCCGAGCTCCTTCTTCAGGTCGCCGAGAAGGTTGATGATCTGGGCCTGGATCGAGACGTCCAACGCCGAGATCGGCTCATCGGCCACGATGAAGCCGGGGCTCGTGGCCAGCGCGCGCGCGATCCCGACGCGCTGGCGCTGCCCGCCCGAGAACTCGTGAGGATACCTACCGATATGGCTGACCTCGAGTCCCACGAGCGTGAGCAGCTCGGCGACCCTCGCGTCTCGTTCCCTCGGCGTGCCGATCGCATGGATGTCGAGCGGCTCGCGCACGGCTCGCCCCACCGTGTGCCGTGGGTTCAATGATGCATACGGATCCTGAAAGATCATCTGCATGTGTCGCCGCGCCACCCGGACCTCCCCACGGGTCATGGCCGTCAGCTCCTGACCGCGGAACCGGACGCTGCCATGGGTCGCTCTTTGGAGCTGCAGGAGCGTGCGCGCGGCTGTGGATTTTCCAGAGCCGCTCTCACCCACGAGCCCGAGCGTTTCTCCTTCCCATATCTCGAAGCTGATGCCATCCACCGCGCGGACGGCCCCTACCTGGCGACGCAGTAGGCCGCGCCGCAGGGCGAAGTGCGTCGAGAGGTCCTGAACCTGAACGAGGGCCTCCCTCACGTGGCAGCCATCACGGTGGACGCAGGGCCCGTTCGGATCCCGGGCGCGACATTCATAGGTCGTTACGTCTCCAGCAGGCCGAGGCGTGGCTGACCCCGATGGGCTCCAGCGAGGGCTTCTCCTCCCGGCAGCGCTCCGCTGCCCAGCCGCAGCGCTCGACGAATGGACAGCGGCGGAAGTCCTCGCGCAGATCCGGTGGTCGACCATCGATCGCGGTGAGGCGTTCCTGGTCGCGACGATCGATGGCGGGCATCGAGGCCAACAGCCCCAGCGTGTACGGATGACGCGCCTGTCGATACAGGTCCGCGACTGGAGCTTCCTCTACGATCGATCCGGCATACATCACCAGGACGCGATCGACCAGTCCGGCGACGAGCGCGAGGTCGTGCGTGATCCAGATGATGCCCATGCCCAGCTCTGCCTGAAGGCTCTTCACGAGCCGTACGATCTGGTCTTGGATCGTCACGTCGAGCGCCGTCGTCGGTTCGTCGGCGATCAGCACGGAGGGCCGACACGAGAGCGCCATCGCGATCATCACCCGCTGCCGCTGCCCACCCGAGAGCTCGTGGGGGTAGTCGGAGAGACGGTCGGTTGCGTTTGGGATCCCGACGACATCCAAGAGGCGAGCCGCCTCCTTCCGAGCATCGGAGCGGGACATGCCCAGGTGGCGGCGCAGGCCTTCGGTGAGCTGATATCCGATGGTCAGCACGGGGTTCAGCGAGGTCATTGGATCCTGAAAGACCATCGCGATCTCGGCACCCCTCACAGCTTGCCATGAGCGCCCGGACAGCTCCAGCACGTTGCGCTCACCGAGGATCACGGCCCCGCTTTCGACGCGTCCCGGGGGCGGAACCAATCCCATGAGCGAGAATGCGCTGACGCTCTTGCCCGACCCACTCTCTCCGACGATCGCCAATGACTCACCCGCTGCGAGGGAATAGGACACATCGTTCACCGCGTGCACCACACCCTGCGTGGTGTGGAAACGGGTGGTCAGCCCCCGAACCTGGAGCACCGGAGCCATCAGGGTTCCGGCCCGGTCGGATCCAAGGCGTCCTGAAGCCCGTCCCCGATGAAATTCACCGACAGCACGACGAGAAGAATCGCCAGCCCCGGGAAGATCGTCAGCCACGGCTCGGACGCCATCGTTGCTTGGGCATCCGTCAACATGTTGCCCCAAGTCGGCGTGGGCGGCTGGACGCCGAGACCGAGGAAGCTCAGCGACGACTCGACGATGATGGCGTTGCCGACGGTGAGCGTGGCGCCTACCACGATGGGCCCGATCGCATTCGGCAGGATGTGCCCGACGATCAGGCGCCCATCGGTTGCGCCCAGACTGCGCGCGGCCTCCACGTATGCCATCTCCTTGATCGACAGGACTTCGCCGCGCACGACCCGAGCTGTCGTCATCCAGCTCAGGAAGCCGATCAGCAGCGGCATCGATACAGCCGATGCCGCAGTATAGGAGGCCAGCACGATCAGCAGCGGCAGCGTCGGGATCGAGTAGACCACGTCCGTGATCCGCATCAGCACATTGTCGATCGCGCGGCCGTAGAAGCCGGCTAGTGCGCCGACCGCCGAGCCGAGGAGGGTGCCGATCAGCGCCGATAGCACCCCGGATCAGCATCGAGACGCGGCCGCCGTACAAGACACGAGTGAAGAGGTCGCGACCCAGGTCGTCGGTACCCATCCAGTGAACCGGGGACGGCGCCTGGCGAATGCTGGCGAGGTCGATCGTATCGAACTCGTACCCAGCCAGAATCGGGGCGGCGGCGCAGGTGACCGTCATGATCCCGAGCACGCCGAGGGAGAGGACCGCGAGCCGGTGCCGCGCCAATCGGAGCCAAACGCCCTCATTCATAGCGGATCCGCGGATCGAGGACGCCGTAGATGATGTCCGCGACGAGATTGAAGAGCACGACCATGACCGAGCCGAGCATCAAGATCCCCATGAGCAGAGGATAGTCCCGGCTGAACATGGCCTGAACGAACATGCGACCCACGCCAGGCCAAGCGAAGATCGTCTCCGTAATGACTGCCCCGGAGAACAGACCCGCCAGGTTCAACGCCATTACGCTAACGACCGGGATGAGCGCGTTCCGCGCCGCGTGGATCCCCACGACGGCCACCTCCGAAAGGCCCTTCGAACGGGCGGTCCGCACGTAGTCGGTCCGGAGTGCGGTCAGGAGGCTCGATCGCAAGTAGCGTGACCACCCGGCGACGTAACGTAAAGACAGTACGGTCGCGGGCATCACGAGGTGCAGGAGATGGTCGCGCAGCGAGGTTGCGCCGACCGTCTCCGTCCCCGCTACCGGGAGCAACCGGAGCCACACACCGAACACGAGCTGAAGAATGAGCGCGAACCAGAAGACCGGCATAGCGATCCCGACGAAGGAGAAGCCGGTGCCGAGATGGTCGAACCAGGAGTATTGCTTGACGGCGCTCAGCGTGCCGAGCCCGAACGCTAGAATCGCCGCAAGCAAGAACGAAGCGCCCATCAGCTCGAGCGTAGCGGGTAAGCGCTCGGCAATCATCTCCGAGACCGGCCGCGTCGTCGAGAAGCTGATTCCGAGATCGCCTTGCAGCGCCGCTCCGAGCCAGCGCACGTACTGGACGTGGACTGGCCGATCGACCCCCAACCGCTCCCGGTACGCCTCGATGACCATCGGGTCGATGAAGCGGCCGGTCTCGAGTAGGGCGCCTTCCGGTCCACCCGGAGCCGCCTGGACGACCCCGAACAGAACGACGCTGATACCGAACACCAACGGTATCATCTGAAGTAGCCGCCGAGCGATATAAGCGGTCACGCCGTCAGCCGGCCAACGTTCATCTCAGTGGTTCGAGAAGCTCGCCTGCCATCGCTCGCGCCCCGGCCGCGAGAGCAGCTTAACTCCGCACGATCAGCTCCTTGTTTCATCTCTTCGGCGATCAGGGACACGGGAATCGACCCATACGATAGGAGGGTGTCGTGGAAGCGTCCGACGTCGAAGGCCGGTTCGGTCCTTCTCTCCATCTCCGTCCTGAGCTCGCGGATAACGTCCGTGCCCATCAGGTACATGAGCGCTGCGCCCGGAAACATGCTGTTCTTCACGGCCTCCCCACGAGCTGCGGTGGCGCTCATCCACGCCCGCTCCTCGTAGAAAGCCGCTGCTTCACCCAGAGTCATCTCGCCCTGGTGCAAACGTACATCGACGAGGGCGCGGGCAGCCATGCGGACCCGACCGTGGGTCCTTGCGCAGTGCTCGAGAGGAGTCAGGGCCCCGACCTCTCCGGCCAAGTCAGTCGCGTACGACGCCCATCCTTCGGCCATGGAGCCACCGCAGAACATCGCTATGCGCGACGCGCAATCGACTGCAGCCATCCTCCCGATGCGTGACTCGGCGCCGAAAGCGTGCCAGTTCTGTGCATGATGCCCCAGGCCACCGTGGTGTACGACGTGGTTCAGCTTGATGACGCTGTCGTTATTGGCTCGCAGAAAGTCGGTGGCGTCGCCGTCCGGCAACGGGGCGACCAGATAGTGGTGCACGTTCGGACGACGCATGGCCGCGGGCGATCGATAGAAAAGGAAGTAGAAATACGGGGCGGCCTTCCGGACCCAGCTCGGACGAGGGGTGAAGCGGATGGGAATCACCGGCCAGGTCAGCAGCCGCCGCTCCTCGCAGAGGCGACGGACCTCCTCCCAGATTTTCCCGTACCGGGCGTAGTAGTCCTCCGGCCCTGGATGGAGATATCGGAGGCGGGCGAGCGCCTCGGGCGGAGTCCGTGCGCCGACATCCGCCGCGCGGCGGGAGAGCTCCGCTTTGGCCTCTGCCATCTGGGCCTCGGCGTATCGTGCGACCTCTGTGCCACTCTGATCCAGAAAATGTCCCTCCTTCAGGTAAAGATCGAGCGCCTCTGCACCACATGCGTGGCCGTCGCACGTTCTGCTGAGGAGCTCCGATTCCAGCCACACTCGATGATCGACGAACGCCCGCGCGGCGTGCTCCGCGGCAGAGCGATGAGACGAGATCGCGCTGGACGACGCTGCCCCCTGGAGCACGGTAGCCTCGAGCTCCTCCACCCCATCCGTGAACAGCGTCAGCGCGCCGTCGCACTCGCGGATCGCGCGCTCCGTCCAGCTGCTCGGGGCGCGCCTCACGTTGGCGCGGGCCCGGGCGAGGAAGTCGCGCACCGCATGCATGCGGGCGGTGGCGGCCTCGACCCGCTCGGCCACGTTGGCATCGCCGTCCAGGAAGAGCCCGATCACCCCGAACACCGCCTCTCCCGTATACAGGCTCGGGTTGCCTCGCTGAAAGTGCTCCGAACCGTACTCCCACTCCTGGATCTTCAGGAAGCCGCGCCCGAGCTCGAGGTCGATCCTCTCGGATTTCGTCAACGCACGGGACGCGCGCTCGGACCGCTTCAAAAGGTCGCGTGCGTCTGCGACCGCATCACCCACGCCCTCGTCCGAGAGATCGGGCAGGCGATCGTCGAAATCGTGCACGCCGACGAAAGTCGCATTTACCGGCCGGTGCCGGTAATAGGATGCGAAGAAGGAGTCCATCCACTCGGAGTGGGCCCTGCGCTCGGGGTTCACAGCCGCCAACATGGTTGACCGCATCGGAGGTCGCCAGCACGCGCTCTTTCCGGGAACTGCACGATGAACGAAGTCATATTGATCGCCAGCTGGCTCGAGGATGAGCACGTGGAGCGCATCCGCGGGACCGCGTCCTGGGCCGAGGTCATCCACGAACCGGCGTTGCTCCGACCGCCCCGGCATCCGGCCGATCATTCTGGCATGGCGATCGAGCGCAGCACGATCGAAGAGGCGCGATGGAGAGCCTACCTGGCTCGGGCCACGATCCTCTTCGATTTCGACCAGACCCACAGAGAGGATCTGCCCGAACTGGCGCCCAAAGTCCGGTGGATCCAGGCCACCAGTGCGGGAATCGGGCAGTTCGTGCGTCGCATGGGCTACGCGCGGCGCATGCCGAACACCGCGTTCACCACCGCCAGCGGCGTGCACGCCCGTCCATTGGCCGAGTTCGCGCTGATGTGCATCCTGGGGCACGTGCGCAGACTGCTCCCCATCGTCCACGCCCAGCGGGAGAGACGGTGGGAGCGCTTCGCCGGCACGGACCTGGAAGGGAAGACGGTGGTCGTCGTCGGATACGGGTCCGTCGGACGGGAGATCGGAAGGCTGGCGCGAGCCTTCGGCCTGACGGTGCTCGGGATCCGACGACGACCCGAGGGGATCCAGTCCGAGTCGACAGGCGCGCATGAGCTGCACGGCCCGGGGGCGCTGTCGAGGCTGCTGCCACGGGCCCGACTTCCTCGTGCTGGCCGCCCCGCACACGGAGGAGACAGAGCGGTTGATCGGGGCCGAAGAGCTGTCTTCGATGCCGCCTGGTTCCGCGCTGGTGAACGTGGGACGCGGCTCGCTCGTGGATGAGCCCGCCCTCATGGCCTCGATTGAGGACGGGCACCTGGGCGGGGCCTACCTGGACGTTTTCGCGAAGGAGCCGTTGCCGCTCGAGAGCCCGCTCTGGTCGATGCCGAACGTGTACGTCAGTCCGCACTCCGGGAGCACGAGCGACCGTGAGAACGGACGGATCACGGAGCTGTTCTGCGAGAACCTCGAGCGTTGGCGCGCCGGTCGGGAGCTCCTGAATCGACTCGACGTGGTTCGGCTCTATTGACGGCCAACCGAGGAAGACCGAGTGCCGACCGCCCTCAGCCCGCCATGGCGAGCGCCAACCTCGCGGCCCCCAACCCCGCATCCGGGTCCTTCAGCAACACGTCGAGGTGCTGCTCCGACATCGCCACCTCGACCGCTCTGCGCAGCGGTCCGCCACGGCGAAGAAGCCCCCCCCCGAGCGCGATCGGGGGAGGGTGTCGCCAGGGTCCGAGGTTACTCGCCACCGTGAGGGCGTGTCCCGCAAGCTCCTCGACCGCCTTTACCAGGATCTCACACCCGCCACCACGTCGCCGCTGCGGGACGAATCGACCACTACGGGAACGAGCGCCGCGATCTCCGCCTTTTCCGCTCCCGCCGCCCAAGTCACGAGGTCATCCACGTCCTTCAGCGCCAGGGCGGAGAGGATGGCGTCACGGAGGCGGGTCTCCTGACCCCGCCGTCGGCGTCGCGGGGCGAGTCGACGCAGGCTCTCCAAACCGATCGCGTATCCACTGCCCTCGTCACCCAAAGGCTGCCCCACCCACCCACACGCCCCTGGCGCCGGCTTCGTTCCTCCCCCACGCGATCGACCCCGTCCCCGCCACTAGCAGGATTCCCGGGCCGGTGTCGAAGGCGTCGCTGAAGGCCGCCTCCACGTCGCTGCCCACAGAGACCACTTCAGCCAACCCGAGGCGCTCGAGGGCGATCTCGATCGAGGCCCGCACCGTCTCCCGTCCCGCGCCGGCGATCCCGGCCCAGAGTGCGCGGCACGGGAGTGTTCCGTTTGCTGCGACGGTCGCGCTTTCGAACCGCCTCCGCAATTGGTTCCGCGGCCGCCTCGGATCCATCGGGTCCGCCAACGCGGCGGGCCCCACCGCCCGAGCCAGCTCGCGACCGTCCGCGTCGAGCACTACCGCACGTGTGTGCGTTCCCGCCATCTACCCCGATCACATGCTCGTTCATGGCTCGCCGGTCCAGGTCAGCCGGGCCCGGCCGGCTGATCGCGCGCATATGAAGGACTGCCCCGCCCCAAGAGAGCACCCAACGCGAAGGTAATGGCCGAGCCCACGAGCGAGAACCATGGCCACGCCACCTCAGTCCTGAGAAAGATCCAGATCAGAGTCACGGAGCCGATCCCGACCACCACCCCCACCCTCACGCTCTCGGCTGTGGCACGCTGGGAGGTCACGCCCAGGAGGAACGCCCCCAGAAGGCCTCCGTAGACCACGGAGGCCACCGCCAGCGCCACTTCGACCGCTGCGGTCCGCGTGGACAAGGGGATGAAGACTACCGCGCCCCCGACGAGAAGTGCAGCCCACAGGAGTGTGAACAGCTTTCCGACACGGAGGATCCGCGCGTCGTCATCGACGCCCGCGAGAGGCGCCCAGAAGTCGTACGCGGAGGTGGACGCGAGCGCGTTGATGGACGACGAGAGAGAGCTCATCGCGGCGGCGAAGACCCCGGCGATGAGCAGGCCCGTGACGCCGGGCGGAAGCTGCTCCACGATGAAGCGCGCGAAGATCTCGTCTGGTGTCGCGAAGCTCGTTCCACCGTAGAACGACCAGAGACCGAGACCG
>CBDFLM010000012.1:47500-291918 GCA_965249195.1 Longimicrobiales bacterium | reverse complement strand
ATCCTCACCAAGACGGCGTTCGGCCAGTTCGGCCCGGGCTTCATCCCGCCGGTCGCCGGCGTGAACGGAGTCTTTGGTGACGGTGACGACGATCCGGAGGGGGCCGGCCCCCTCCGCAACAACATCAAGTCGATCGAGTTCTTCGAGGTCGACCTGCAGTCGGGAACGGGGCTCTTGAACGACATCCTCCGTATCGACAACGAGTCGCCGGTGTTCCGCTCGATGGATGCCACCAACCTTCCGCACCCGGCGTTGGCGGCGACCGGCGGCACGGGGACGATGAGCCGCTCCGGCCTCATGGCTCCCCTTCCGTTGTTCAACCTAGGCTGGGTGAGGCACGTAGACCCCCTCACCGGGCTCATCAATCCTCCGCCAGCGTGCGTTGGTGCGCCTTTCGCGGCACCCTGCTGGGATACGCCCTTCGCCTATCCGGCGGCCGCAGCTCCGGGCTGGGGTGACGCGCAGGCCAGCGGCGGTATCGCGGCTTCGTTTACGGACCTCGACGGGATCGGGCTACCGACCACCCAGGCGGACCCGTCCCTCATGAATGGTCACCTGCTCTACGTGATGGGAGCGAACGCCGAAGTCCCGCCCGGAGGCCTCCTAACCTCAACCCTCGTCATCGGCGGCCAGAGCGTTATCTGGTACTCGGGCGCGTCGACCCCGGTCACGACGCCCGCCTACATCACCGGTGACTTCACGGGCGCGCAACTGCCGAACGATGCAGGCCCCGGTCTCGACGATCCGTCGCTCACGCAGCCGAACTCGAACACCGAGACCGACTACGCGCTGGCCGGACGTCACTGGGACTTCTTCGGATGGTGTCCCGCTGACAGTTGAAGGTGGTGGCTCCGGAGAGTCTCCTTGTTAGCCTGCCTTTCTCATTTCGGCAACCGGTTCATGGTCGTCGAGGTGGGCCCTGAGCATCCAGAGCTGGTCGTAGCCGATGATCCTCCGGTAGCTCTTCTCGGTCTCCACGAACGAGGCCGCAGCCCAGCGCAAGGCCATCGCTCCGTTCTTCCAGTTGGTCACCCTGCGGGTCTTCTGTCTTACGCCCGAGTGGGTGCTGTCGATCAGGTTGGTCGAGCCCAGGCACTTCCTCAGCCGCGGCGGGAGGCCGAGCCGGTTGATCGTGAACATCTCGCTGAGGCCTTCGCGTAGGCTAGCCGAGGCCGAGGGGTGGTCGCGCTCGAGCCATCGGGCGAGCTGCTCGAGCTTCTGCTCGCCCTGCTTCGCGTCCAGCTTCATCGCCGCCCGGAACGCCGCCTTCACCTGAGGATGCTGATCCTTCGGCAGATGACCCAGCACGTTGCGGAGCTTGTGGTTGCGGCAGCGCTGGATGGGGTGACGTTGGCCGAACACCTTCTCGATCGCCTTCCTGAGCGCTTTCGAGCCATCGATCACGAACAGCCGCCGCCTGCCCGGGTCCAGGCCGCGCTCGACCAGATCCTCTAGGAGCGCGCTGGTCACCTCGGCGTTCTCACTCGCTCCTTCCCTCACGCCCAGCACGTGCTTCTTTCCGTCTGAGTCCACGCCTACCGCAGCAAGCACGTGGTGCGAGCCCATCTGGATCCCGTCCAGGTAGATCACCAGCAGGTCCCACGCATCCAGCCGGCGCTCCATCAGCTCCTTCAGCACGCGCTCCGAGGCCTCGACCGTCTCACGGCTCACCGCCGACTTGCTCACCCCGACCGTGTCGGCCATCTCACCGATCACACGGCCGTACTTGCGCGTGCTCACCCCCGCCATCAGGACCTCGAGCATCCGATCCGCCACAGCGCCCGGTCTCCGCATCGCTGCGTACGCCGGCACCTCGACCTCGCCACCCTCCCCGGCGCCCCGGCGCCTGAGCCGTGGCCGCTCCACACGCACCTTCCGGTCCGACAGGTAAACCACACCACCCTGCCGGCCATACCACACCGTGTCGTCTTCCGCTCGTGACCGACCTGCCTGCTTCACGCCTGCCACACCCTCGGCGCTCATCTCCAGCACCGCTTCGATCGTCGCTCGTCCCATCACCTGGATGACTTCGTCGATCACGACCTCCGTCTGCTCCACGAACTCAAGCATCGGAAGCAGAAACTGCCCCTCCCGCTTCAGGAACTCCCTGATCGCGCGCTTGTCCGCCCGATCCCTTACCTCGTACGTTCTCTTCATCGTGGTGGCTCCGTGTTGGGGTTTTTGCCTACCCGAGCCTATCGGCCCGGGACCCCCGGAGCCACCACTTTGCTTTCTCCCCTATCAGGAACCTTCAACTACGGTTGGGACAGCTTCCTTCTTCGGGAACTGGACCAACACCGGTATTGGAGCGGCTCCGACGTGGGACTACCTGCTGGTCGGTGTGGACGGCCATCCGCCGATCTACTCGAACATGGCGGGACGACCGTGGCCGTGCCGACCGACCCGACCGTCGCCGGTACGGTCTGGGATCCGTACGACGATATGCAGAACTTCCTTCAGACGCCTCCCCTTCTCTACGGGCGGGAGGGATCCGTGTTGGGTGGGGCCGCCGCTGCGAAGCCCGACGGCGCCTTCGCCGGATGGACCACCGACCGCGGTCAGGGCTTCTCCGGGATCGCCGGTGTCGTGATGCGGGCTTGGGAGAGCTTCTGCCTAGGCATCGATGCCGTATGCGCCGGTCAGGAGTGGACGAGCAGCCCGCCAATCGGCGGCTCGGTCGTGGTCTACTCGGCCACAGGACAGCTCGTGGCGCCCGCCGGTCCGACGACCGTGCTCCCGTTCACCTACGCGGCGGCCATTCCGCAAGGGGTGGGCGCTTCCGCAGCGTTTGTGAACACCTTCACGTTGGTTGGGGTGGACGGTGTGTGGGGCACGCCCGACGACGTGGCCGCTCCGTTTGGCGCGTACACGGCCACGCAGGACTTCGAGGATCCCTTCTTCGGCCGAGACGGTTATCGGGATCAGGAGTCGTGGTCGTACGACCGCGCGGGCAACCGGTCCGACTTCCAGGTTACCGAGGGCGTGGCGGATCACACCAATCCGATCGTCGGCAACGTCAATATGCCCACGCCGGTCGTGTACACCCTCGGCACCGATTACGTATTCGGAGGCGAGACCCAGGACAACGTGGACCTCAAGGAGACGGACTTCTCCTTCGACTTCAACTCCATAATGTCGCTGCAACCGTACAACCTCACCCTTGGCTTGTGGCCTCCGGGACTCGACGCCAAGAGCTGGGCGTATGACAACAACTCGCTTCAGCTTCCGCTGGACGAGATCGACCACACGTTGTTCGGCTCGGGTGGGGTGGGTGCTCCCGCGGGGTCGATGATCCTGCGCCATGAGATCATTTCGTCGACCGTGCCTTTCCTCGGCTGCCTGATCCGCTTCGATGAGGAAGGGCTAGCCACCGTGCCCTCGTGGAATCCGACGCGCACCGATTTCGGTCCGATGGAGCCGTACACGCACGTGGCTCGCGGCCCACGCTGGCGGACGTGGGACCACGCAGATGCGTACGGTCTGGTGAACACGCAGTTCAACACCTTCGTCATCAGCAGCATCCCGGGGTGCGGCACCGTGGCCTCGCAGGTAACCGGACTCCTGCCGCCCGTGCCGTACAGCACGGAGGGGGCGGGCTTCGCGGGTGACTACCCGCCGACTGTTCTGGATGATGGCGTTACTCTCGGGATCGGACCCGGACCGGATGTCACCTTCGGCACAGCGGACGACGGGACGGGCCCCGACGGGATCCACGGGACGCTGGATGACGACGCTGGCTGGACCTTCGAGGTCACCGGGACAGCTTTGAAAATCGTGCTCAAGGGCACGACGTCAATCTTTGTTCCGAACCTCGATTTCTCGGCCATCACGGTGTACTATCTCGATGCCGCGGGCCGAGTACGGATCGTCGAAGGTGGCTCGTGGAGTGGGCCGCTCGTGAGCGATGTCGGTACGGGTGCCTTTGGGCGCTGGTACGAGTACACATTCGTATGGCCCAGTGCTCCAATCGTGGCCAACTTCGGAAACCCCGCCGGTGCCGACGGAACCAACGCCGGGTACTTCTTCGTGTACCGTACGAGCGCAGGCCACGCCTTGATCTGGGACGAGACCGCGAACCCGATCCACTGCGATCCCGCCCCGGCCCTCTTCTTGCTCTACGGGAACGCGTGTAACTGATTTTGACCCCGACCCCGTGTGCGGACCGTCTGGTCCGCACCACGGGTGAAGAACGGCGCCCCCGCCCGGCTTATAGCCGGGTGGGGGCTCGCTATTAGCATCAGAGAGGAAGGAGGATTAGTTGCCTGTGCCTCGGCCCTTGCGGGGCGGAGGGGGGGGGCGGGGTATCTTTCCTCGGGCCGCCAGGGAGCGGGTTCCTCCAAGAACGGTGCGGGACTTCCGTACTCCTGAAGGCATAGTTCTCGCAATCTGATTCAATGACGACCGCAAGCTTTGACTGTTGTCTGGTTCCGTGACAGATCCCGCTCCTGAGGACCGCGCCGCAGCGCAGCCGCATGGCGGCCTGCCGCCGCCCTGGGAGGAGGAAGCCCACTTCGACGACGGGCCCGACTTCTGGGGTCGCGCCGCGGTCATGGTCGAGCAACGCTGGGCCATATTCCGCCTGACATCTGCAATCTTCACTCTCGGGCTGCTGGTTCTGCTCCTTCTCCGCGGGCCCGACGAGTTCGTATCCACCGCCTCTTTTTTTCCTCAGGAGGCACCCAACGCCATGTCGAGGGTCGCGGGTCTCGTGGCTCAACTCGGCGTCTCGACCCCTACACCGGGAAGCTCAGAGAGCCCCGCGTTCTACGCAGACCTGCTCACGTCCCGAACGATTATGTCGGGCCTCGTTGAGATGGAGTACCGGATCGCGAGCGACTCCGGCGTAGTAGTGGGTGATCTCATTTCCCTCATCGGGCCGGCGGTGGTTGGTGACAACCGTGACCGTCCCAGAGAGGCGGTCATCAGGAAGCTGAGAAGGGACGTGTTGCGGATAAGCCTCACGCGGGAGACGGGTGTTGTGGAACTGGAGGTCGCTGCTCACGATCCAACGCTTGCGCAACAGATCGCGCAGAACGCGATTCACCTGGTGCAACAGTTCAATATTCGGACCCGACAGAGTCAGGCAGCCGCGGAGCGCCAGTTCGTCGAGGTTCGCCTGGCGAAGGTACAAGATGAGCTGATGAGTGAACCGCACCGGGATTGTCGGAGACCCCAACCCTTGAGAGGATGGGGTCATGACAAAGGGCGAAGAAGTATTCCGTGGAGACGCGGGAGAGAGCCGTTCGGCTGGTCTTCGATCACGAGTTGGAGCACGCGTCGCAGTGGGCGGCGATCGTGTCGATCGCAGGCAAGATCGGCTGTACGCCGGAGACGCTTCGGAGTTGGGTACGGAGGGCTGAACGCGATAGCGGGAAGCGGCCAGGGCTGAGGACGGACGAGCGTCAGCGGCTCAAGGACCTGGAGCGTGAGGTTCGGGAGCTGAAGCGGGCGAACGAGATCCTACGCAAGGCATCGGCGTATTTCGCACAGGCGGAGCTCGACCGCTGACCCCGCTGATGGTGGCGTTCATCGACGACCATAAGGCCGAGTACGGAGTCGAGCCGATCTGCCGGGTGCTGCCGATCGCTCCGTCGACCTACTACTGGCACAAGGCCAGAGAGGCCGACCCCTCGCTACGCTCGGCTCGGGCGCAGCGCGACGAGCTGCTACGTCCTCTGGTCCGCAGGGTCTGGGACCAGAACTTCCAGGTTTACGGTGCGGAGCAGGTCTGGACGCAGCTGAACCGGGAAGGCATCCGGGTCGCCCGCTGCACGGTGGCCCGTCTGATGACCGAACTGGGGCTGAGAGGGGTGGTGCGAGGCCGCAGCTTCAAGGTGACGACGCATGCGGCCGACGGCACCGAGCGCCCGCTGGACCTGGTGGACCGCGACTTCACGGCGTCGCGTCCCAACGAGCTGTGGGTGTCGGATCTGACATACGTACGGACCGGGCGCACGTTCGCCTACGTGGCGTTCATCATCGATGCGTTCGCTCGGCGGATCGTCGGCTGGCAGATCTCGAGCTCGTTGAGGAGCGACCTGGCCCTGGATGCCCTGGAGCAGGCGATCAGCGAGCGGCTGGGAGACGAGGGCGAGCGCCCAGTTCATCACTCGAACCGCGGCGTTCAATATCTGTCTATTCGCTACACTGAGCGGCTCGCGCTCGCCGGCATCGAGCCCTCGGTCGGGAGCCGCGGCGACTCCTACGACAACGCGCTGGCCGAGACGATCATCGGGCTCTACAAGACCGAGCTCGTCTACCACCACGGTCCGTGGTCCCGGCTCGAAGACATCGAGCTCGCCACCCTCGAGTGGGTCTGGTGGTTCAACAACCACCGCCTGCTCAAGCCGATCGGCCTTGTCCCACCGGCCGAGTTCGAGGAGGTCTACTACCGTGAACTGCACACTCCAGCAAAGCTGGAGACACTCAAATCAATCGGTCTCCGATGATCCCGGGGCGGTTCAGAGTAGTCGGCGTGGCCGTTCGCGCCGAAGCGGCCGCTGACCGAACCGAAGGCTACGAAATGCTTGATCGCGTCCTCCTGAGTCAAATCCATCAGGGCCAAGGTTCCGTCCACCTTGGCCCGGAAGCACTGATCGACGCGATGAGGCTCTTTTTGCTCGAATTTGGCATCTCTGCTCGACCCGGCGCCGTGCAGGATGCCATCGATGGGCCCCTCGGTCCGTATCTCCTGCAGGACCCGATCCAGGGCTGGGCGATCCGATATGTCGCAAGAATGATACGTCGCCCCCACTCCCAGCTCTTCCAGCTTGGCCGGGGTCTCCTCGATCTCCAGGCTCTTCTGGGCGGACTCCCACGCCTTGATGGGGTTCTCACCATTCTCTCGGGCCGACTCCATCACCATCACCTTGAGATCGCGCCGTCCCTCCGGCCACATGGCCTGCCATGCCTGAGGCACCTCCACCCGGGGGGCTCTGCCGACGAGATGGAGCTTCAAACCGAATCTCCTGCCAAGCTCACCGGCCACGAACGCAGTGATCCCACGGGCGCCTCCCGTACAGATCCAGGTCTTGCCCAGTCCAGCCGGCGAAGCGGGGGCCGGTAGGTCTTTCCGAACAGGTCTCACGGCCCGGCGCACGCCGTCCTGCACGCCCACTTCGGACTCATAGGACGGTATGGCCAGCTCGCGCAGCGCTGTCTGGACGATGGAGTCCGGGCTCTCCGTCGGGGGGGAATCGATGATCTTGACCGGAAAGTGCCGAAAGCCGGACACCCAGCTCTCGATCACGATGGCCTTGAAGAGTCCAGGCAGCGCACCACTCTCAAAAGACCGCAAGCTGCTCGAAAAGCCCAGGTCTCCGCCCAGTTCGGTCAGACCGACCAGGGTCGCTTCGTCCATCAGCTGGTCCTTCTTGACCAACCCGAGCCAGCGCTGACAGAGCCAGAACGGTGGCATCAGCACCTGTTCGCGGCGTTCCGACCATGCCCGCGCGTCGATCTCCCGCAGTGCTGAAGCATCGCGCCCCATTGCCAGGAAGAGGTGGGGTATGCCCCCCCCCCGCCAAAGGCGCTCCAATTCGGCAACCGCGGACTCGGCTGAGGTCAGTCGATCGAGCCGATGGACAAGGACTCCTTCCTCTTGCAGACGTTGGCGCAAACGCTTGGCGACTGGGTTGTCGCCCACCACCAGAGCTGCTCCTGTAAGTCTTCGACCGCGCACGCCTGCAGGATGCGGAGAGTCGACCATCGTCATCACGTATCGCGAGCTGCCAGGCCTCGCGCGCGGGTCCGCTGAACCCATCGCTACGGGGGACGCCTCTGCCGGGTTCACGCCTCTGCGCAGGCGGTAGGCGATCACATTGCCCACGTGGACGCCGCTCCCGTCGGCCAAGCCCTGCAGCTCGGCCAGCTCCCGTGGGCTCAGCCGTGCTCTCGACTCGGCGGCAGGCAAGACGTCGAGCGGGCCCGGATCCCGAGTCGCCTCGCTCTTCAGGAGCGCACGGATCGAGGCTGCGTGACGACGGCCCTGCTGGAGGCCATCCTCATAGGGCCCGATCTTCGGCGTTCGGTGCACTGGGCGTGCCATCCCCGGCTGTTTCCGAGTTCTCCAGATAGTCCAGTAGCTCACGCAGGGTGTGAAGGCCGGTCAGCGTGGTTTGAGCTTCCGCCGCCGTTTCCAAGCCCAACACTTCCGCCAGCTCCCCGATGAGCTGCATGCGCTTGATGCTATCGATTCCGAGATCAGCTTCGAGATCCCAGTCCAGGCTGATGGCGTCGCGCGGGTAACCCGTCAGGTCAACCACATAGTCGAGTGGCAGTCGAGCCAGGGTCGAGTCCGAGCCGGGCTCGGGCTCCGGGTGGGCGGACCGATCGGACTGTGCGGCCGCAGACTCCGAACGCCGCCGCTGGCGACGGACCGAGGTGGCATCGAACTCGGCGATCTGGCGCGGAACTGCCGGGGCGAAGATGGGCATCCCGCCTCGGTCCGGGACGGCGCCGACGCATTCCAGAGCGACTCGAGCCCGCTCCAGTTGTTCCCATGCGCTTCGCCGAGCGTGGTCGGTGCCCGTGCACACGATATCTTCGCCGACGATCTGTCGATGAAGTCGCGTCAGTACCTGCCCCGGTCCCACTTCCACGAGAGCCCCCACACCCTCTGCGAGTAGCCGATCGATCAGCGCAGGGTAGTCCAAGGGCTCGACCAGCTGGTCGACCAGGTTGGTGACGAAATCATCCGATCGCGAGATCTGATCGCGTGAAACATTGCTATAGAAGAGCTTGGTGGGAGGACACAGCTTCTCCCTCGTCAGGGCCTGGCGGAACGGCTCCTGGGCTGCTTTCACCATAGGTGAGTGGAGCGCCCCTGGAACTCTCAGCGGTTGGCATTTGAACCCCTCGGCGGTCAGGCGTTCGGCGAATTCGGATAGATCCCCGGTTCGTCCGCCCACCACCGTTTGATGCGGTGCGTTGTGGTGCGTCACGTGGAGGTCGAGCGGCTGAGAACCGATGAGCTCCCGCACCACGTCCAGTGAGGCTCTCACCGACAACAGCCCCCCTTCGGGATCGGCTTCCGAGAGCGCCCTAGCCCTCGCGATCGTGACGCGAACGGCCTGCTCCAAGGTAAGCACACGGGCCGCCACCATCGCTGCGATCTCACCGAAGCTGTGTCCACAGACGCAGTCGGGCTCGATACCGCACTCGGTGGTGGCGGCGTACATGATCACATCGGCCACCAGGACCGCGACCTGAGTGGTCACCGGGTCGTGGTCCAGCCGGGAGCTTTCGCCCCAGGCGAGCTCCGAGAAGCTCCCTAGCCCCGCCGCTTTCAACTGCCGGTCGGCGTCCCGCATGGCTCGGCCAGCAGCAGCAGAGTTCTCGACTAACTCCTTCAACATCCCGGGGTATTGCGACCCCTGGCCCGCGAATACGAAGGCGATCCTTGGGCGCGTCCGTGGGACCTCACCGAAGAAGATCCCTTGTTCTCCGAGGAGGCCGCGAGGGTCTTCCCGGCCGAAGCGCGATTCGGCGAGGCCGAGCCGGCTTCGCATGTCGGCCGCTTGGGAGGCGACGATGGCGAGTCGGAAGCGATCATCGTCTGCAAACGGCTCGTCGCTCGGAGCGCTGGCGTACAACAGCTTCTCGAACAGCTCGGCCCGGGTGGGCGCCCCCAAGCGAATCCGGAGGCCGAGGTTGCCTTCGACCCTGGCGGGGGGCGGCGGTCCGAGCAGTACGTGACAGGCGAGGCCACTCTCCGAAACGGCGTGATGGCTCTCGAGTCCTTCGCCAGGTTCTAGGGTGGCCCGGATGATCGAGACGAGGCCCTCGGCCGCTCCGAGATGGCCCATCATGCTCGCCAGGCTCGGTTCGCGCTTCGAGGTCGTAGAGTAGATGGTGCTTAGCCCCGAGGCTTGAGCCTCGCACACCTCTGCCGTCCCGCCTCCGGGCTCGACGGTCGCGACCTGACCCTGCTCTAGCCCGGCAGCCTCGAGTGCCCGCCGTGCGGACATCGCGGTTGCGGCGCCTGCCCCGTCTGCCCCGTAGCTACATGCGTCTCCAAGGAGGATTCCGAAAACGGCGTTGCCGTCACGTCGCGCGTCCTGGAGACGTTTCAGCACGAGCGCTCCGACGCCCTCTCCCGGAAAGAACTCGGGCTGGGTGAACCCGCCCTTTAGGCGCATCGCTTCGTAGCTCGGGAGATCGAGCCCGCGCTGTGCACCGGCGCATACTACTGCCGAGCAGACGTTGCCCCGCAGGAGAGCGCAGGCCGTGCCCAGCGCAACGAGCGACGAGGACTCGCCCGCTTCCATCGCCAACGCTCCACCCTGGAGGTCGAAGGCCTTGGTGATCCGAGACGCCAATGTGCTGCTGGTGAAGCTACCGGTCTCGTCGAGCGTGGCAGGATGGGCTTGGATGAAAAGGCGCTCGAAAGTGTCTGCGATCGAGATGCATTGCTCGTCCGCGAGACCCTCGGAACGAAGGACATCCTCGAGATTCCGACGAACCTCGGGAAAGCGCATTCCGAGAAGGAGTTGGTTGGCGAACTCGCCGCCGAAAACCGTGCCGACGACGACACTGGTGTGCTTGCGATCGACGACTCCCGCCTCGTTCAAAGCCTGCTCCGTCGCGTCGAGCAGCATGAACTGGAGCGGATTCGCCGCGGCAACCTGTTTGGGCGGCACCCGGTGAGCGACATAGTCATATTCGTAGTCGGTCACGAACCCACCCAGACAGGTGGGGGAGGACCAAGGGCCGCCCTCGGCGTCGACGCCGATGTGTCCAGGCCAACGTGACTCGGGGGCCTCTATCAGGGCGGATATCCCCTCTTTCAGGAACGACCTGAACGCGTCCAGGTCGTGCGCGCCGGGCACGATCAGCCCGCGACCCACGATGGCGATGGGCTCGCGCGACGGTGCGGGCAGATACGCGTCCCGCGGAGCCTCTCGTCTCGGTTCCTCGACGACCAGGTGGACATTTAGGCCACCGATTCCGAAGGCGCTCACGGCACCACGGCGCACGTTCCCCTCCGGCCTGGCCCAGGGTTCGATGGAACGGGCCACTGAGAACGGGATCGAGTCCCAGTCGATCGTATCGTTCAGCTTCGAGATATTGATGGTCGGGGGAATAGTCCGGTGCTGCATGGCCAAGATCACTTTGATCAGGCTCGCCAGGCCGGCCGTCTCCAAAGTGTGGCCGATATTCGACTTGACACTGCCAATCGGTATCTTTTGTCCGTCCAGATGAGGCTGAAAGAACTCGACCATGGACTCGATTTCAGTAGCGTCGCCGACTTGTGTACTGGTGGCGTGGGCTTCGATGTACTGAACGCTTGCCGGGTCGATCTCGGAGCCGTAGGCACGCTCGATGGCCGCGGTCTGGCCCTCTTTTTGGGGAGCCCAGAGGTGCCGCCCCCGACCGTCGGTGGATAACCCGAGCCCCCGAATGACGGCCAGAATCGAATCGCCGTCTCGACGAGCTCGAGCCTCGGTCTTGAGAACCACGGCCACGTAGCCCTCAGAACCCACGAGTCCGTCGGCCTCCTCATCGAAGGGGCGCGAACCGCGGGCGCTGCACGACTGGGCTTGTGAGAAGAGGATCAAGCTGTTGGCCTGAGCGTAGGAAGCGCCACCCACGATGGCTACGTCGATCTCCTCTCGCTCCAGAGCGAGAGCGCCCAGGGCCAGGGCAACCAGCGACGAAGAGCAAGCCGCGTCGACGACCAAATTGGGGCCTTTGAGATCGAGAGTGCGGGCGACCAATTCCGCGGCCCAACGCGCCTCTGTTTTCGGTCCACCGTCCGGTGTGCGTTTTCGCCTGTTCCGTCGGAGCCGTTCCACGGCCTGCGTGATGATTCCCTCGCGTCGATCTTGGGCCATGTCCTGTAGTGCAGGAACGCTGCGCAGGGGGTCATATGCCTGGGCTGCCATGGTCCCGAGCCCGATGTCGGAGAACTCGCCGCTCCCACCTGAGTGACCCACGAAGACCCCGACCTGCCGTGAAGCCAGTTCGGCAGGCTCTATGCCCGAGTGCTGGCACGCTTCCAGGGCGACGTCCGCAAAGTGCCGATGGCAGACGTCGTAGGATTCGTCACCGACCCGGGGAGGGCGTTCGGTGACCAGCCCGCCGATCGTGGAGTAGGTCTTGCCGCGCTGACCCTTTCGGCCATCGTAGTACAGGTCGCGGTTCAAACGATGGGGCGGAAACTCTACGACGGCATCTCGCGATTCCGTCAAGAGGGTCCAGTACTCATCCAGACCCTCCGCACCCGGTAGCCTGCAGGACATCCCCACCACCGCAATGGGAGTTCGGACTGCAGATCCGCTCACGCGATTCCCCTCGTAGCCACGAGGGATAGGCGGGTACGGTTCTCGGCCAGGTAGGACCCGAGCAGCTCCGTCGCACGCGCCAACTCCGTGGGCTCTGCCTCGAGCGACAGCACACCACCGTAGATTGCTTGCTCGACGGTCATCTCCCGGCTGAGTAGGCGGTCGAGGATAATCGAGTTGCAATAGGCCCGCGCCGACGCGTCACCGATTTCATCGGACGGTATCCGCTCGGCTGCGGCGGACTGCGACAGGTCGAAATCGCCACCTCCTGGACCAGCAACGGACAGGACCAACGCGCGGTGATCCGAGCCAGCGAGAACGGGAGCGGGCTCCCGGTGCGACTCGAAGCTGAATCCGATGAGCCTTTCCAGAGTCGGGCCGTCTAATCGTGGGCAGGGCGAATGAGGCGCGTCGTGCGTGGTGTTGCTGCAGTCGAACTCGGCATGCTTCTCGAGATAGGGCCTGTAGACCTCGAGAACTTCATCCAATGCCTCGAGAGGCACCGGAGGGCCGTCCAGGCCCCGTGAAGATGCCGCAGCGAAGAGCTCGCTCGGTGTCACGGGCGTGGGGTTTGTCAGCAACTGTGTGCGAACTCAAGCTCTGAAGCGTGGGTGGGGTCCCAGGATACGCCGTCTCGAACCATAGCGTTGGCGATCACAAGCAACTTACGCATGCAGGCGGTGAGGGCGACTTTCGGAGGCTTGCCACGTTCTGTGAGCCGCTGGTAGAAGACGCGGATCGCGGGATTACGCTGACTAGCGGTCAGGGCCGCCATGTACAACGCCACGCGTACGGAACGACGGCCTCCCCAGACCATTCGCTTACCTCTCAACGTACCCGAGTCCCGGTTCAGAGGGGCGACGCCGGCAAGCGCAGCGATCTGTTGCCGGTTCAGCTGCCCGAGCTCGGGGAGCTCTCCGATCAGCGTGCGTGAGACGACCGGACCGATCCCCGGTACGCTCCGCAGCAGATCCTCCTTCGCGCGCCACACCGGACTCGCCTTGATGCGACGCTCGAGTTCCGAGTCCACGGACTTCAGCTTGCGCTTGAGCCACTCGATGTGCTCGCCGATGTCCTTCGCCACCGTGGTGGACGCCATCTTCAGCCGGTTCTTCTCCGCGACCATCATCTCGAGCAGTTGACGACGACGGGCCAGAAGGGCCGTTAACTGCTGGGTGTCCTCGTCCGGCAGCACCCGCACCTCTGGCCGCACCCGCTCGCCGAACAGCGCCAATACCCTCGCGTCGATCCGGTCCGTCTTGGCGAGCTGGCCCGTTGCCCGTGCGAAGTCGCGCACCTGCCGCGGGTTCGCTACCACCACCGGGATCCCCGCTTCGGCGAGTGCCGCCGCCGCCGGCATCTCGTACCCGCCGGTCGCTTCCAGAACGACTAGCTCAACCGGACGCTCGCACAGCTGCTCAACAAGCACTTCGATCCCAGATTCGTCGTTCGAGACCGTCCACCCCTCGTCTTCTACCGCCACCTCGAGCTCCGCCTTTGAGACATCGATCCCTACGTACGCCTCGGCCTCAGACATCCCTCTCTCCAGACTCGGGAGGATGATCGTGCATCGTCCTACCTTGCAGATCCGGGCTCCCTCGGCCCCAACAACTGTTCGGACTCATCACGATCTAGAAGGGACGGCGCCCACGCTAACAATCGGTCTCTAGGACCCTAGGCGGGACGGGCTACCGACCCTGTGTACCCAACAAAACTACCTATTCGTCGTCATACAAGGTGGTAGGTCATGGATGGCCCCTCCGCTTGCCGATCGAGCAAGTGACCGATGGTGGCCGAGACCCAATCGACGGGCACGAGGTTGAGACCATCGTCAACCGCGAGCCCCAGTTTGTCGAGGATCTCGTCCAGGGGCCTGCCAGCGGACAAACTGACCATGCGCAGGAAAGCATAGAGCCCGTCGGAGCTCGACGCGAACCCGGTTTTGGTGTCACCTACGATCACCGACGGTCGGTACACGTCCCAGCGGTCCAGGAAGGGTGAGTGGCGAACGAGCAGCTCGCTTATGTACTTGCTGCGCTCGTAATCATTTGAGAACTCTTGGCCACATTCCAGCTCAGCCTCCATCACCAGGCCCCGCCTCCGGCCGCAGACGTATGCGGTCGATATCAGACGGAGGTCTCGAATGCCCGATTCCCGGCACAGCTCCAGAACGTAGCGCGTGCCGTCGACGTTGGTGCGGTAGGGTTCGCCCGCCTGCGCCTGAAAGCTGAGGGATGCAGCGCAATGCACCAGACGGTGGCATCGCTCGGCGATCCACGCGCGCGAGCTTCTGTCCAGGCCCAGGTCCGGCTCGTGCAGATCCGCTTCGATCACGGTGGGCGTCGCAACCTGCTCGTCGGTCTCTCGTCGAAACCGTTCCAGCATCTCTTCGACTCGCTCGTGGGCCGTCACGTTGCGGTGCCCGCGCACCATGACGGCCACGTTGCGCCCGGCGACCAGCGCATCCCGAAGCAGATAGGACCCCAGGAAGCCAGTGGCCCCGGTTAGCAACTCAAAGCTCATCTTCGCTCCCAAACTCCCCAACTTGAATGATCGACCGCCGATCTGCGTCGGGTCGAGGCAATCCTGCTCGGGGGTTGTAGTTTCCGTTCGATCGCCTCCTTTGTCCAGCGTCGGATTCGCCACAGGCCACCGGCGCATTGCGTTCAGCTTGATGGCGCGCTCGCTGTCTGCCCATGTTTACGTGCGCACCGCGGGACCTCCCCGGGTCGCCACCCAGGCGCGCAGGGCGAGATGCGCAGACCGCTGCCGAGCTTGATTGCTCTCTTGGTCACTCTCCCGCTTCGGCGCGCGGCCCTCGACGCGTTCCTCCCCCCGTCGAGCGAGGCGGGGCTGGGGCTCCCGCGGGGAGCCGACCCCCGTGTGCGCGAGGCGCGCTCCACATAGGTTGGGCACACCGGCCTCGCCTAATTACCGACGTGGTGACCCTCGCTCATGCGCACGCTCTTCGCTCCGTTGGCCCTCAGCCTTGCCCTCGGTGCGGTCCCGACCCTCTCCACCGCGCAAAACCCGGCGACCGAACTCGAGATCGAGCGGGTTTCCTATCAGAACCCCGAGGACGGCGCGACCCTCTCAGGCACGCTGGCGCTGCCTCCCGGCGAGGGGCCCTTTCCCGGAGTGGTGGTGGCTTCCGTGGCTGGCGCCGACGAGCTCGCCACCCACCTCGTTCCATTGGGATATGCGGTGCTCCGCCCGGAGCGACGCGGCATGATGGCCGTCGAGCGGATGCTTCAGGCGACGTTTCAGGATCTTGCCAACGACGTCGCTGCAGGCGTGAGCTACCTCCGCTCTCGTCCCGAGATCGACGCGCAGCTCGTGGGGCTGGTGGGCCAGGGCGACGACGCGCCAGCGACCGCTTTGGCAGCGGCGGACTCCCCAGACCTGGCCTTCGTCGTTCTCCTGTCGGCTCCGGGCCTGGTGGGTGCGGAAACGTTTCGCATCGAGCAGTGGCGTTTGGCCGAGGGGCGTGGATGGCGGCGCGAAGCGCTCGATGGGCTGAACGAGCACATCGACCGTCTCGCGGAGATCATCGTGGGCGAGCCGGCCCCTGGGCCCCGCATGGCTCGACTTTGGGCTCTCATGAACGAGTCCGTCGTCGGGCTCCCACGGAGCGCGGCGCTCCCGCGCACCGACGAAGGCTTGGTGCGCTTCTTCGCGAGTCCATGGTGGCGGGCGCGCCTCTCCTTTCGGCCCGAGGAGGTGCTGAGCCAGATCCGCTCCCCGGTACTGGCCCTGATGGGCCTCGAGGATCCGCTCATGCCCTGGGAGGACCATCTTCCCGCCGTTCAGCGTGCCCTCGAGTCAGCACCGAGCGATGATGTGACCATCTGCCTTCTGCCGGGCCGCACACGGCACTCCTTCCCCCCGCCGGTCGTGGGCGCGATCGGTGGGTGGCTCGCGCGCCGGATCCCGAGCTCGCCCCAGGAGCTGCCTGATCCGTCTGAGCGCGACGCCCTCGCCGGCTGCTTGGAGGACCTCGGCGCCGTTCGCTGACAGCACCGGAGCTTCCGGTGTCTGCCTCCTGCCTACACAGCGATTTCTAGCCCATCCCACGCCAGGTCGATGCGCATCGTGCTCGAAGCGTCGGAGAGGTCGCGGTAGCGAATGGTGTCCTTCAGGAACTGCTCGAGCTGGTGATCGTCGATGGTATGCTCGTGGTGGAAGAGGCAGAGGTGCTTCACGCCTGCCCGGATCGCGAGCTCGACGCCCATCATGTTGCTCGAATGTCCCCAGTCCCGTTTCGACGTCAGTGCGTCGGCGAGCGTGTAGGGCGCATCGAAGATGAGAAGGTCCGCGTCGCGGAAGAACGCGAGGAAGGGATGGCCGTCTTCGTATGCGTCTCCATGGTGCTCGGCGTCGGTGGAGTACACGATCTTGCTGCCGTCTTTTTGCAGGCCGTACCCGTAGGAGACGCCGGGGTGTGGGTCTGCTCGATCGCGCTGACGTCTATGCCGGCGATCTGGTGCTCGGCGTCGAGATCCAGGACATGGAACTGGATATCCGCTGCCATTGCCCGCAGTGGCACCGGAAAGAAGGGAGTGTCCTGCTGTCGGACGAAGGCCTCTTCGAGTTGGTCGTGGTAACCGTAGATGTGGATCTGGTTGCCCGCGACATAGGCAGGGGCGAAGAACGGGAAGCCCTGGACGTGATCCCAGTGGAAGTGGGTCATGAGGAGATGGACGCGCAGCCGCTCCCCGGAGCGAGTTTTCATCAGATGCTTCCCGAGGTTACGAATCCCCGTGCCCGCGTCGAGGACGACGAGGTCGGAGGTGCCGGTGCGGATCTCGACGCACGCCGTGTTGCATCCGTAGCTCGCGCGTACGTCGAACGAGAGCTGGCCCTCGACGAAGTCGTCGACGTCGTCCTCGCTGTCTAGCCCCGCCCTGACGGCATCGCGCAGCGCGAGTCGGACCTTCCGTCTCACGTGTTCCGATGTGACGCTGTGGGGAAGTGAGCCCCGGGATCCCCAGAAAACGACTTGCATGCGCTTCGTGCGCCCTCTCCTCAGGCCAGCGAATCAGCGAGCACGATTCTACAGCCGCGTTGGGGCGCACATCAAATCACGCGGATGGATCCTCTCTGCCCGGACCGCAGTCGGGGGTTGCGCTACGGGCGGCCGCCACGGGCCAGGCCGTGGCGAAGCGCCCTCCGCTACGGAGTGGTCTGGCCCGACATGCGAGCCGCGATTGCGTCGCGCTCGACGGGGGCGCCGCGTAGGTAGACGGAGGCGATCGCTCGCGTGTTCGTGATGTCGGCCAGCGGGTCGGCCTCGAGTACGACGAAGTCCGCGCTCTTCCCTGCAGTGACGCTGCCGACGTCGTCCATCCCCAGGAGCTCCGCCGACGTGCTCGTCGCTGCGACGATCGCCTCGTGGGGCGTCAGCCCGGCGGCCACCATGTCCTCCAGCTCCTGGTGGGCGGCCCACACCGTGCTGCCGTCGGTCCCGAAGCCGATCCGTACCCCGGCTTCGGAGAGCCTCGCCAGGTTGCGGGCCTGGATCCCGTACGACTCCTGCGCGCTCGGGTTGTCCTGCGAGTTTGCCTGCAACTCCGCGAGCTCATCTGGCGGTATCACTCCGCTGAGCCAACCGAGATCGGTCGCGACGCCGCGGTTCGGTAAGTTCGGGACCAACACCACCTCCGGCCGCTCCTGGATGAGTGCTACGAACTCGTCGTCCACGTCGCGGTCTCGTACGCTGTGCGCGAACGCGTCCAAGCCGGCCCGCAGCAGCCCCTTGGCGTCCTCGAGCGCAAAGATATGGGCGGTTACCTGCATATCGTGCTGATGCGCCTCGTCGATGATCGCTGCGTACAGCTCCGGGGTGAGCTTTTCGTACTGTCCCCCGCGGTCATCGACCCAGATCTTGACGAGCTCGACCCCCATGCCCGCGAGCTCCTGCACGGCCGCGCGGGCCTCCTCCTCGGTGTTGACCCAGTGCGGGACCTCCGATCTTCCGGGCTCGGGACGCGTGATCCCGCGTCCGGCAGTGCGGACTCTCGCCGCGTTTGGAACGGTTTCGTCCCGCATCGCGAGGGCGTTGGTTCCGGAATCGCTTCCCAGGCTCACGGCCACGCCGACGCCGAAGTAGGCGAGCTGCTCCAGCTGGTCCACGAGGTCGTCGCGGGTTGTCGCGAGATGCATGTGGGTGTTTACGATCGCAGGGATGACGGTGCGGCCGCCCAGGTCCACACGCGCCGCGCCCTCGGGCACCTGTACTTCACCGGCCATCCCGACCTCGACGAAGCGACCGCCGTCGACCACCATGACTGCATTCTCGATCGCGGCGCTACCGTCACCTGCGATCACCCTGGCCCCCTCGAAGACGGTTGCCGTAGACGGCGCTCCGTCGTCCCCCGCCTCGGGAGCGGCGCAGCCTGTAACAGAGAGGGCGAGAGCGAGTGGAATCGTTACAAGGGCGAGCACATCCATCTTCGTCCGGCGCATACGAGAGCCTCACAGGTCGAGCAGGGGATCGTGCGGGTTAGGCGTTTACCTTGCGCAGGGTAGAACGAGGCGCCGTCTGGCGCAAGATGCCGGTCTCCTGTGCCCACGTGCGCACTCCACGAAAGATGCACGCCAGGCCGAAGGCGATCAGCACGTGCGCTAGATCGATGTGGTTGAACCAAGGGCCTGCCGAGACTCGCGCGACGTAGACCACTCCGGTCAGGCTCGAGATAGCGAAGCCGCCGAACATCCAACCGGCGCCTCGGCTCCCTCGCAGCCAAGCGCGTAGCTCGACCAGGGGCATCGCCAGCAAGCCGATCGCTGCGTGCACGACCACAACGAGAAAGACCTGCTCGATCAGCACGACCGCGACGAAGATCGCCAGCTGCAGTTTGACCACCGCAGCGAGGTTTCGACGCGCGACCGGCGAGCGCACATTCTTCGCGAGCGTCGCCATTTCTGCATGATAGACCGCAACTCCAACCGCGAGGTTCGTAACGACGAGGACCGCCGTGGCGCCGACGCCGCTCACGTACGTCTTCAGCCCGTGCTTGGCCACGCCGGCGAGCGCGCCGAGGCCGACTAAGAGCAGGAAACGCGACCAATGCCGCACCGCCGGCGAGTGCCGTGACCGGTGAGGTCAGGACGAATCCCCTGATCGCTACGCTCGTCCCGTCCATCGGACCGACTCACACCCGGCTCGTCGACGGTTCGCGTCGCTGTCGCAGCCACCAGCGGAACGCGTCGGGCAGCCCCGACGCGGGAGGCACGGGCGGCGCCCAAGCGAGCTCTGCGCGGGCGCGGGCCGACGAGAAAGGGTTGTCCCGGGTCAGCATGCGCAACGTGCCGGGGGCGTGCCGCGCCAGATCGGATCGGCCGGCGGCACGCAGCGCGACGCCGAGCCCCGCGAAGGCCGCTCTCCCAGCCAGGAGCGGTAGGTCCGGCGAGCGAACGCGGCGTCCCAAGCCCTCCGAGGCGAGGCGCACGAAGTCCGAGACGCGCACTGGGAAGTCGTTGGTCAAGTGGTAGATCCTCCCGCCGGCCCGCTCATCCGTGCCGGCCCTGAACACGCCGTCCGCGACCGACGCCGCGTGCACGAGGGTGAGCAGCGAGCGTCCTCCTCGGATCAGGGGGAACCATCCGCGCAGCAGCACCGGCCCGACGCGGGGGATGAACTGCCGGTCGCGTCGCCCGTACATGACGGGCGGTCGGACGATCGTCGCCCAGACTCGTCCCGAGTCGTGGCCGTCGAGCACGACGAGCTCCGCCTCCTGCTTGGTCCGGCCGTATGCGTCTGTTTCGGGAAGACGGGGAAGGGGAGCGGCCTCGTCGGTCGGGCTTTCCCGATACCGCGACTCTCCGAAAACGGCTGTGCTGCTCACGTGAACGAGGCGAGCACCCACGGCCGCGGCTACGTTCAACACGTTCCTCGTGCCGACGACGTTGCCGAGGTAGAAGCCCTGGTAGTCTCCCCCGGACCCGATGGCCGCGGCAGCGTGGACGATGAGGTCCGCTCGGTGGGCCGCGGCTTCCAGCGAGGCGGGATCCAGGAGATCGCCCGCCACCACCTCCGCGCCGCGCTCGCGCAGCCATCGGGCTCGGCCCGGTGCTCGAGCCAGCGCCCTCACGGTCCAGGCCTCGCCTAGGAGCCGCTCGACGACGTAGGAGCCGAGCATTCCCGTGGCCCCGGTGACCAGCGCCGTGCTCATTGCGCGTCCTCCGCGACCACACGTGGAACCGGGAGCGCGTAGGCGACGATGTAGTCACCGATCTTCGACTTGATGCCGCTGTGTCCTCCGGCCGCCACGACGATATACTGCCGCCCACCTCGGCGGGCCCGGTACGTCATTGGCGTCGCTTGCGCGGAGGCGGGTAGCTCATCCTCCCAGAGCAGCTCCCCGCTCTCGAGGTCGAAGGCTCGAAAGCGTCGGTCCATCGTCGCGCCGATGAAGACGAGACCCCCGACCACCAGCGGTCCGCCCAGATTGGGCGATCCCCACGCGCTCGGCGTGGGGATACCGACCAGGTCCCGAAGCGTGCCCAAGGGCACCTCCCAGCGAACCTCGCCGCTGCGCATGTCGACCGCCACGAGCGTCCCCCAGGGAGGAGGACTGCACGGGATGCCGATCGGAGAGAGAATCGGCCAGCGCCGGACCCCGTATGGCGTGCGAGTCTGGGAAGCAACCGAAGATCTTCCGTCCGGATTGTTGATGGCCTCGGGCAGCTCGTCTGCAGGCAGCAGGGTCGCGGCCATGGCGAGGTGATTGACGTTCGTGACTAGGATCCCCGTGTCGTGGTCGTAACTGACCCCGCCCCATTCCATCCCTCCGAGGAAGCCCGGCATGGCCACGGTACCCCGCACGCTCGGAGGCGCGTACATCCCGTCGTGCCTGAGGCCCGCTATGAGGCGCCGGCAGGCGCCCCGATCCAGGGGCGTGAGTCCCCAGGCGTCGGCGGGGCGGAGCTCTTGTCGGGTCAGGGGGCGCGGCAGCAACGGGGTCGGCTGGGTCGGCGAGGTCCACTCGCCGGGAACGTCGGAGGTCGGCACCGGCCGCTCCTCGATCGGGAAGAGGGGCTCTCCGGTCTCACGATGGAACACGAACACGTACCCCATCTTCGTGGTCAGCACCAGGGCCGGCACGTCCTCCCCGTTCCGCTCGACGCTGACCAACGCCGCAGGTGCAGGTAGGTCGTAGTCCCACAGGTCGTGATGCACTGCCTGGAAGTGCCACACGACCTCGCCCGTACTCCCCCTCAGCGCCACCAGGGAGTTGGCGTAGCGGTTGTCGCCGGGCCGCATGCCACCGAAGTGATCGGGGCTCGCGCTTCCCGTGGGAACGAAAACGAGGTTGCGCACCTCGTCGACCGTGATGCTTGCCCAGGTGTTGGCCGCGCCGGCGGGCACCCACACACCGTCGGCGTCCCGTCCGCCTACGCCGGCGACCGGTTCCCACGCCCAGCGCAGGCTCCCCGAACGTGCGTCGAAGGCACGCACGACTCCGCTCGGCGCGTCCGCGTGACGACTGTCGAAGATGGACGACCCCACGATGACGAGGTCAGCGATGACGGCCGGCGGCGCCGTCTGCTTGTATTGCTCCCGCCGGCCCTCGAGGCGGGCCACTCCGTTCCGGAGGTCGACGACTCCTCCCGCCCCGAAGTCCTCGCAGAGCCATCCGGTCGCCGCGTCCAGCGCGATCAGCCGCGCGTCGTAGGCGGCTACGAAAATGCGACGAGAGCACGGTTGATTCGCTCCCCGCTGTGGGTCGAGCCAGGTAGAGAGGCCCCTCGAGGTCGTCATCGTGTGGTCGGCATCGCTTGCGTCGATGCCGGGATCGAACGTCCAGATCTCCTCACCGGTCTCCGCATCGAGCGCCACGGCCCTGCTCCGCGGCGTCGATACGTAGAGCCTGCCGTCGACCATGATGGGCGTCGCCTCGAACGCCGTGCCGGCAACGCCCTCTTCGTGCTCATGCCCGTCCCCTGTCCTGTAGACCCAAGCCACCTCGAGAGCGGACACGTTCGCGGCGTGGACGTCGGCGAGGCTCGCGTAATGGTCCGTGGTCGGCCCATCCACCGCGGTCCATTCGAATGCGGGGGCATCGGGGGAGGGGAGAGCGAGACGGACCTTCGCCTCCGGACTCGCAAACGGGACGAGAAGGAGCACGGCCGTCGTCGTCAGCAGCGTCCGCGACGCTGGGGAGGCGATTCGTACTCGGATTCATCGGGGTCCACGGGGCTGCATGCGTACCTCCCGTCGAGGGGATCGTGGTGACGCTTCCACGATGCCCTCTGGGGGGTGCGCCTTCCCTCCGTAGGTACACGTACTCTTGAGCGGTCGGTGCCTTAGGCGCGCGGCTTCATAACGTACCGAGGTTGGGAGATGACGTATGTATCGCGCGCGGTTCGGAGATTGCGGGCCGGCTCCGGCATCTCGGAGGCCAGATCACCGCCCCGGTCAAGGAGCTATGGGGGGCGAGGCAGACTGACCCTAGCTTCCCGTTCATCGAGTCCAGCGTGATGGTGCACTGTTGATCTGCCAGCACCCCGGGGCTGCCGGCGGGATGGGACGCGCCCTTAGCGATCCGTAGGAAGCGAAACGGTGACTGCCGTCCCTCCAGCCGGGGCGCTCTGCACGTCGATCGTCCCTCCGTGTGCGTCGACGATCTGCTTCACGATGAACAGCCCGAGCCCCGTAGTCCTTTCGCCACCCGTTGGACGCGCGCCCGTCTTCTCATAGGTCCTGAAGATCCTTTCCAAGTCCTCGGCGGGAATTCCCGGACCCTCGTCGGACACACGGATCTCCACCACGCCGTCGTCGGCGCGGCAACTCAGGCGCACGCTCGCGCCTCGAGGGGAGAACTTGATGGCGTTCGACAGAAGGTTGTCCACGACCTGGTTGAGGCGGCCCGGGTCGAACCTGGAGTCAGCGACCTCGGCCACCTCGACGGTGAGGTCGATCTCCTTCCGCGCAGCGACGTGACGTGCGAGCGCCGCGCGCTCCTCGGTGAGGCGGGCGAGGTTGCCCTCGACGAGCTCGAGAGCGAAGCGGCCGCTCTCGATAGCCGCGACGTCGAGCAGATCATCGACGAGCGTCGCCATTTGTTCGGAGACGCGCATGATCGACTCCAGATACTCCTGTTTCTTAGCTTCGACGATGCGGCCACGCGCGAGGAGGCTGGCCATCATGTAGATCGCACCGATCGGATTACGCAGGTCGTGCGCCGCGATTCCCAGGTGCCGGTTCTTGAGCTCGTTGAGCTCCCGCAACCGGTTCTCCGCCTCGCTGGCGCGGTCGAGAAGGAACTCGCGCCCCTCGAGCTTCACGAGGATGAGACTGATGTCCTCAGCGAGTGCGGCGGCGACGGGATCGAGCTCGTCGGACGCCGAGAGCGCGATGAGCTCCTCCATGGCGCCGAGCTCGCCTCTGGCGATGCGTCGGATCTTCTCCCGGATTGCCGAAAGGTCCCCCTTGCTCTCTCGTTCCCCACCCGACGTCATCCATCCGCCTCATGTAGCGTCGGATTCGAAGCGGCCGTCGAAACGGCGCCGTAGTACTGGAGGGCGAGAACCGTAACGTCATCTGCTTGGGGGGCCGAATCCTGGAACTCCCAGACTCCCTCGGTGGTCACGTTGACGATCTCCTCCACAGAAACGGGCGATGCCGCGAGGATGAGCCGGGTGAGGCCCTTCTCCTCGAACAGCCTGCCCGCGGGATCCATCGCCTCCGACACTCCGTCGGTGTAGAGCAGGACCGTGTCACCGGCGGCCAGCATGACCGTGCCCTCTCCGTAACGCATTCCTTCGACGGCCGCCACCACGGGGCCGTGACGCTGATCGAGACGAACGAGCTCACCCTCCCGGGTCCGGACGTAGGGGGGGGTTGTGGCCCGCGTTCGTGTAGCGCAGCTCCCCCGTGGTGAGCGTCAGGATGCCCAACCAGACGGTCACGAACATCGACTCGTCGTTGTCCCGGGCCAGCTCATCGTTCGTGCGACTCACGATCGAGGCCGGGGAGATGGTCTTGGCGGCGTTGGACTTGAGCAAGGTCTTGGAAACAGCCATGAAGAGCGCGGCGGGCACCCCCTTTCCCGAAACATCGGCGACGCAGAAAAAGAGGTGATCATCGTCGATGAGAAAGAAATCGTAAAAGTCCCCGCCCACTTCCCGGGCAGGAACGAGGGTGGCGTGGAGAGCGAACTCTTCGCGATCGGGGAAGGGCGGAAACTCGAGCGGAACCATGCTGAACTGAATGCTTCGCGCGATGTTGAGCTCGGCCTCCATCCGCTCCTTGGACGACGTCGTACGCCTGAGGTTCGCGAGAGTCTCCAGGAGCTCGCGATTCCTCCTCCTCAGGTGTGAGTTGGTCGTCCACCACTGCTGCAGTCCGTAACCCGATACGAATACCGCGGTAGCCAGCACCGGCAATCCGGGCTTCAGAACGAGGCCGCCACCGAGAAAGAGGGCCCCCGTTCCGGCTGTGAAGATCGCGACGAGAGCCGCTGCCATCGCCATGAGACGCGCGGGATGGCGCGCCGGCACCTGGGTGCTCAACAGCCCCACGATCAGCACCGCGAATACGAAGGGAGCCCCAGCTGGCGATGGGCGCAGCTGTTCCCCAGTGAGCATGGTGTGGAGCGTGTAGATGTGCGCGAAGGAGGACGGTGTTCGTGGGTCCAGCGGCGTGGGCCCTACGTCCACTCCGCCCGCGTAGGTGGCCGCAACCAGCACGATCTTCCCCTCGAAGAGTTCGCGTGCCTCGTCGTCACCGAGCCCTAGCGCGTCCGGGAGCGAGACGCGAGTTACGGAGGCCGGCGCGAGGCTTCCGTAGTTGATGAGCATCGTCCCCTCGCGGTCGAGCCTGACGGATTCCTGGGAGTCGCGAGCGACGAATGCGAGCATGAGCTGGGCCAGCGAAGGGTAGGGTTCTCCCAGATGGCTGAGTAGCAGGGTGTAGCGGCGCGTTGATCCATCTTGGTCCTCGAGAACCGAGACGCTTCCCACCCCGGCCGCGGACGCGGCGAGTAGCTCGATGGGCTCGATGACACGTTCGGCGACGCGCAGGCGGCCGAGGGCTCCGCCCGCCCCCGCCGGCTGCACCCGGGAGAGCACGGCGGCCGACGCCAAAATCACGTTGCCCGAGGAGCGCAGCGCAGCCGCCATGGCCGAGTCCCCCGCTGGATCAGCCGCTTCGGCGAAGAGCACGTCCACGCCCACCACGCTCGCACCGCCCACACGCGTGCGGTCGAACAGGTCGGCGAAGGTCGTGCGAGTCCAGGGGAACCGACCGAGCGCCTCGATGCTCCGGTCGTCGATCTCGACGAGCACGAACGGTGCCTCGTCGTCGGACTGCCTCTCTGCCTCCCACCTGAGTGCGAAGTCGTACAGACGCAGATCGATCGCGTCGACCACGCCTCGGACGAGGCCGAGAAGGGCGACCCCTATCGGAACGAGGAGTGCCCGCAGCACCGAAGGTGAAAGCCTTCGCAACAGGGACGGGTCGCTCAAGGCGAGCGCATTTAGGAGCCCCCCTGCAGCTGTCGCAGGGTCTGGCGAGCGTAAGGGTGGCTGGGGTCGATACTGAGAGCCCGCTGCACGAGTGGAACGGCCTGCTCTCGCCGACCGGTCACCCGATAGGTGTCCCCGAGGCCCCAGAGAGCGTGAGCGTTCTGGGGGTCACGGCCGAGAACGCTCCGATAGACCTCTTCGGCACGGCCGTAGTCTTCCAACCAGAAGTAGGCGCGTCCGAGCTCCACGAGCAGGTCATCGTTCTCAGGGTCTAGCGCTCGGGCTCGCTCGTAGGTCGCGCCGGCGTCGTCGAAACGGCCCAACTGGTAATACGACCAGCCCAGGTCTCCGAGGAGGTCTGGGCGGTCGGGGAAACTCTCGAGGGCGAGCTGAAACTCTGCGACGCTCCCCGGGAGGTCCCCCTGTCGCTGGTGATCGAGGCCGAGCGCCCAGTGGCGTGCGATCCGGAGCGTCTGCGACTCGGATGGCCAGCCCCTGAGTCCGTCCGCCGTCACCGCGTAGACGCGCGCGAACAGCGTTTCCTCGATATCGAGGAGCGGAATCGCTACCGCCGCCGTGTCCGACCGCAAACGCTGCCTGATTCTCAAGAAGCTGCTGTCGGTGGCTAGCTCGACCACGTACCCGGTCGCGCTTGGCACCTCCCGCCATGACAACAGCGAGTCGGCGGCATGGATCACGGCTCCGGGCTCTGGCCGCTGGATGACGGGCGCACGCGGAATCTCGGCGAGCATCATCCCGTCCGAGCTGAGGACGGCGCCCTGGCCAGGGATCAGCTCGGTGGGCTCAGCCCCGCTGCCCGACAACTCCACCCCTCCTTCTTCGACCGAGATCAGCGCCCGATCTTGTCCCGCCCTCAATCCCACGATCGTCCCTCGCACTCCGGCTACGCCGTTGGGCAGACCGATCTCCAAGGTGCTTCGGGGACGGCCATTTCCGGTGAGCCGGACCTCACCGTTGTCGAGGTCGATCCGCGTCTGTACGCGATCACCAATGAGAGTCCCTCGGCTTCCGATCATCTCGAGCTGAGAGGAGTCGGTCAGCGTGAGGTGGTGACCGTCTACGGAAGAGGGACTCAACGAGGCTCCTTCGGAGACCAGGAGCCGATCCCCACGTCCCACCACCGTACCCTCGACCACTTCCACCGTGGAGCCGTCCGAGGACTCGAGGAATGCCCCGCCCTCGCTGAATATGACCGTGAGCTCGTCCCTCTCGAGAGAGACTACGGGCACGCGCCACGCGAGAACCAGCAGGGCGAAGACGAGCACCGAGGCGGCCTGCAAGATACCAAAGGCGCGTCGGCGACGATCAGAGCCGCCCGCGTGTGAGGGATCCTTGTCGGCGGCGTTCATCGCGGGGGTGACCTCCAGATGGAGTAATGCTCGCAGCGGCATGGTCGCCGAGGAATCGTCGGGGGCTTGCGGCGGGTTTCGGACAGTTCTATCCCTCCACCCCACAGCACACGCTTGGGTGGGAGAATCGAGTGGAGATCGCCAAGAAGGAGGTCGGCGCCGTCGCCGTGGTCGCTGTTACGGGCAACCTCGATACGAACACGGCGCCCGTTGCGCAGGCCTACTTGGACCGCGTCGTCGAGGAGGGGGGCACGAAGATCCTCCTCGACTTTACGAATCTGGGGTACATCAGCAGCGCGGGACTTCGCGTTCTCCTCACGATCGCCAAGCGGATGGTGTCCCGCTGACAGTTGAAGGTGGTGGCTCCGGAGAGTCTCCTTGTTAGCCTGCCTTTCTCATTTCGGCAACCGGTTCATGGTCGTCGAGGTGGGCCCTGAGCATCCAGAGCTGGTCGTAGCCGATGATCCTCCGGTAGCTCTTCTCGGTCTCCACGAACGAGGCCGCAGCCCAGCGCAAGGCCATCGCTCCGTTCTTCCAGTTGGTCACCCTGCGGGTCTTCTGTCTTACGCCCGAGTGGGTGCTGTCGATCAGGTTGGTCGAGCCCAGGCACTTCCTCAGCCGCGGCGGGAGGCCGAGCCGGTTGATCGTGAACATCTCGCTGAGGCCTTCGCGTAGGCTAGCCGAGGCCGAGGGGTGGTCGCGCTCGAGCCATCGGGCGAGCTGCTCGAGCTTCTGCTCGCCCTGCTTCGCGTCCAGCTTCATCGCCGCCCGGAACACCGCCTTCACCTGAGGATGCTGATCCTTCGGCAGATGACCCAGCACGTTGCGGAGCTTGTGGTTGCGGCAGCGCTGGATGGGGTGACGTTGGCCGAACACCTTCTCGATCGCCTTCCTGAGCGCTTTCGAGCCATCGATCACGAACAGCCGCCGCCTGCCCGGGTCCAGGCCGCGCTCGACCAGATCCTCTAGGAGCGCGCTGGTCACCTCGGCGTTCTCACTCGCTCCTTCCCTCACGCCCAGCACGTGCTTCTTTCCGTCTGAGTCCACGCCTACCGCAGCAAGCACGTGGTGCGAGCCCATCTGGATCCCGTCCAGGTAGATCACCAGCAGGTCCCACGCATCCAGCCGGCGCTCCATCAGCTCCTTCAGCACGCGCTCCGAGGCCTCGACCGTCTCACGGCTCACCGCCGACTTGCTCACCCCGACCGTGTCGGCCATCTCACCGATCACACGGCCGTACTTGCGCGTGCTCACCCCCGCCATCAGGACCTCGAGCATCCGATCCGCCACAGCGCCCGGTCTCCGCATCGCTGCGTACGCCGGCACCTCGACCTCGCCACCCTCCCCGGCGCCCCGGCGCCTGAGCCGTGGCCGCTCCACACGCACCTTCCGGTCCGACAGGTAAACCACACCACCCTGCCGGCCATACCACACCGTGTCGTCTTCCGCTCGTGACCGACCTGCCTGCTTCACGCCTGCCACACCCTCGGCGCTCATCTCCAGCACCGCTTCGATCGTCGCTCGTCCCATCACCTGGATGACTTCGTCGATCACGACCTCCGTCTGCTCCACGAGCTCAAGCATCGGAAGCAGAAACTGCCCCTCCCGCTTCAGGAACTCCCTGATCGCGCGCTTGTCCGCCCGATCCCTTACCTCGTACGTTCTCTTCATCGTAGTGGCTCCGTGTTGGGGTTTTTGCCTACCCGAGCCTATCGGCCCGGGACCCCCGGAGCCACCACTTTTCTTTCTCCCCTATCAGGAACCTTCAACTACGGTTGGGACAGCTTCGCCAAGCGACTCGAGATCTCGAGTGGCGTTTTGCGTGTTTGTTCCTTGAATTCGACCGTGCAAGAGATCTTCGAGATCTCCGGCTTCAGCACGATCTTCGAGGTATTCGATTCGGAGTCGGAGGCGTTGGAAGGCTTCTGACTCATCAAGAAGTGGCTGCATCGTCTTCGCTGTCGAGGTGCTTGACGAGCACGAGCACGTTCTCGTCTCCCCTTCGATCGTAGGTCACGTGGTCCATCATTCTCTTCACCAGGAGGATGCCGACCCCGCCGATCTCGCGGTCGACCAACCCCATCGTGGGATCGGGCTCGGCCTGCAGGAACGGATTGAAAGCTTTGCCGTCGTCGACGATCGTCACGGCGAGGCGCTTCCCCGTGACGTCCACACGGATCGAAAGCTCGTGCGCGTCGTTGCTGTCGAAGGCGTAGGAGATCGCATTGCTGAGTAGCTCGTCGAAAACGAGCTTCACACTCCTGCACACGGTCTCGCTCAAATCGTGCCCTACAGCAAACTCGTCGAAGGCGGCGTTGACGTCGTCGATCCTCTTCAGATCGTTGGGGATGGACAGCTCGAGGACGCTCAACCGGGGTTCTCCGGTTCGGGGCATCCCACGGCCGCGGGGGAATGGCCGCCTGACGCGCGCTTACGGAGTTCACTCGAAAGCGAGGATGGTGACGTGAAGGGACGTGCGTCAAGGATAGGGGGGCATTGACCGGGTGACGTCGTACTTCACCGTTCGCGAAGCGCTCGGACCTTGAGGAGCTAGATCCGCTCAGGCTCTGCCAGACGCGAGACCAGCCCGATCCCCTGGCCCAGGGCCTTCCCACCCTTCGTTGTTGGAGCGCTACGCCAGTGAAGCACTGGCCGTGAGGATCAAAACACGCCCCGGAAAAGTGTGAGTTCGAGCGCGATCCTCTGCTCAGGGCCGCTCGGCGTATCGAGGTTGACCAAGGCCGGGACGGGAAGGGGGGCCGCCAACCGCAACTCCCCGCGACGCCATCTTCTCGCTCTCCCCGGTCACGATGAGATAGACACCCACTCCGCCGAGCCCGCCCATGACCCCTGCAATGCTCACGAGACGGTACCGGTTGCGACTCCATTGCAGGCGCGGGGCTCCCATTACGGCGCCTGCGAGCCCAAGGTTGCCGCCGACCAGGGACGTGAGGAGAACGCCGTCTTCGTGGTCATCCCTATCGGTCAGGACTCCGGTCGCCGCTCCGAACCAAGTCCCCCAGAGTGCCCCGTAGTTGACGGCAGTCGCCGAAGCATGGGAGATCGGACGCCGTGCCAGGAGGGCGCCCGCGGCGAGACCGGCGACCCCGCCGACGATCATGGACGCGAAGGTCTGCTCCTCTCCGTCCTGGCTGCTGTAACAACCGAATGCGTCGCAGATCTCCTGATCGTCGAGGTCCAGCACCCCTGCCCAGCCCAGCCCCTGCCAGGTGCCCCACGTCCCGCCGAACGTGATGGCCCTGACCTGCCCCGCGCTGAGCGCCCGGCCACGAGCGAGTCAACGGCGTCAGGAAGGGACTCGAGCGCGGTGCAGGGGTGCCGTCGTCCGCCTGAGCATCCCGGTCCACGTCCGCGCGAGCCCCGCAAGCACGACGACCGCGAACAGTCCTCCCAGGGTGCTCCCGGGGTACACGCCGCTCAGCGAGTGTTCGAGGCTGTCGGCGATCATGGGGACGACCATGATCACAGGGACCCATGGCGGCGCCGCCACTCCAATCCGAACGAGTAGGTAGACGACCCCGCTGGCCCCTGCCGCTCCCAGCACCCAGGCCCAGAGCGGATCGCGCAGCCCGGCAGGGGTCATGAGAACACCGAGCGCAAGAACGATGAGCCCCAGGAATGCGCGTCCGACGGTCCGGTCGCCGAAGCGATCGTAAAAGCCACTCAACAAGAGGATCCCGATCGTGATCAGGAGGTATGGCACTACGACCGAGATCGGTTCGCTCACGACCGCGAGCAGGTTCGAGGCCCCGGCCGGGTTCTCCCACGGCGGCAGCCCCGCCGAGACCCACTCGGTGGCGCTGCGAAGCCCCACGAGCGCTGCACCCAGAGCGATGGCGGGCCACAGCTGCTCGGAGTCCCCACGGGTCTCGCCAGCTCCCAGCCAGGTGTGGGCCAGGCCGGCGGCCAGGCCCACGCCGGTGCCGATGAGCAGAGTCGTCAAGGTGATTCCGAACGCGAAGGTGGCGGCCTGCAAAGCCCATGCATCGGCCGTCCCGAAGCTCGCGGCCACGCCGGGCCAGCGGTTGAGCCCGCCAACGGCGAGCGCGGCTCCCGCGACGAGGCTCTTGCGAGCGAGCGCGCCGCGGTCGAGGCTTCCCTTGGCCCAGATGACCACCGCGCGGACGCAGGCCGCCCCGAGGGCTAGCGATAAGAGCAGTCTGAGCCCAAGGGTGATCAGGTCCGCGCGGGACGTCCTCTGACGCCGGTCTCGCTCCCACTCCTGCGGGACGTTCACGAAGCGGCCCGTGTTGACGACCTCGGAGCCCGCGATCTCCACCACGACCCGGGCGTCGCCATCGAGACCACGGAGTCGCTCGGGATCGGAGAACGTGAACGTCCAGTCGGTTCGGTTGGGACGCACCGCCTCTTCGGCCCCGATCTCGATCAGATCCGTCGGCCTCAGCGCGTACCGCAGGCGCAGGTGCTCAAGCGCGACCATTCTGGCACCGTCTTCGGGGAGCGACTCCCCCGCGCGGGCCTCCGGGAGGATATGGCGGAGGCTCCCGATCTCTCCGGCGTCGCCGACGGGGACTCGATACTCCTCGACCCGCTCTTCCGCGGACGCGTCCCAATCGACGAACCGCACGCGCCACCTCGGGACTCCGAGATAGGAGCCGACCAGCCCATCGTAGCGCTCTGGTCCCCCCTCCTCGAACACGTAGCTGTGGGCGAGGTCCCTGCCCGACGTCACCGAGGCCACCGCCGATAACGAGCCGGTCTCGATTCCACGGTTGTCGAGCTCTGTGACCGCGGCAGAGATGGCATCGCGCCGGCTTTCGGTGAGCCCCGGGGAAGGCGCCAACGACGCGGTCGTGAGCGTCCATGCCATCACGCCCGCGGCGCCCAGCGCCGCGATCACTCGGCGCGGTATCGGAACCGCCCTCGGAGCTGTCCGGGGAGCCCCCGCTGATTCGGGCGGCGAAGGGCCCGCCACGGCTGCGGGCGTTCCCTCTGGAGACGCGACCGGATGGACGCCGCGGGCGGGCCGCCAGGCCCTGTTGTAGGCGGCTTCGGGGGCGAGCTTCGATGCGCGCCCTCTCGAGCGAGCTCGCAGGACGATCACGAGGGGCAGCGCCGCCACGCCCAACACCACACTTCGGTCGAGCCAGATGCCCGGAGCAGTGGAGGCGAACAGAGGAAGCGACATCAGGCTCAGGTCGTACAGGAAGTGGGCCAGAATGGTGGGCACGAGGCCGAAGCGCACGTAGACCACACCCCATAGGAAGGCGGTGGGGAACAACTCGATTACCCGTACGTAGGACGGCTGCTGCGGATAGGATGCGTGTCCTGCGGCGAAGACGAGCGCCTGCAGCGTGATCACGCCCCAGATCCACGCGCTCCGGCGGCCGTATCGCGCGCCGATCAGGGCAGCGGAGGCGATCGGAACGGCTCGGAACAAGCTCTCCTCCCAAAGCGCCGCGAACGTGGAGAGGGACACGGCCTGGAGCCACGGCTGGAACGTCGCCAGCAGGTCCGGATCCACGAGCGCTTCCGCGGGCGACCACCATCCTTCGAGACGCGAGGTCGTCATGTAGAAGAGGACGACGTAGCCGAGTTCCGCGCCTGCCAGCAGATACGCCCCGATCGTGCGCCCCAGCGCCGGGGTCGATGCGGCCACGTCCGGGGACCAGAATCGCCACTGTTGCAGGTGCTCGGGAAAGGCTCTCCGCCCCAGCGACTCCGCCGCCATGAAACAGAACGCGAGGAGGGGGGCTCCCAAAACCGCGGCGACGGCGGCCGTGCCCAGTTGCCCCAGCACGAAGATGCGCTCCGACACCGCCGTGTCGTAGCCCATCCACGAGAGCGGAACCCGGTT
The DNA here is from genome assembly GCA_965249195.1 of Longimicrobiales bacterium. GTDB lineage: Bacteria > Gemmatimonadota > Gemmatimonadetes > Longimicrobiales > Gaopeijiaceae > CBDFLM01. Next base: position 258,955 of record CBDFLM010000012.1, on the reverse strand, counting down.
CGCGATCCAGAGAGCCATGAGCACGCCGACCGCGACGCCCCACGCCAGTGGCATTCGCCATACCAGCCAGCGCTGGCGGAGGAGGAGGGTGGTTCCGACGCCTGCCCCCACGAACACGAACAGGAGAAGCAGCACCCCTTCGGCAGCCAGCGAGATCGCGTTGTTCGCCGAGCGCATCTCTGCGTATCGCTGAGAGAACCCCTCCGGCACATGAACGAAGTGGGTGACTTCAGAAGCTTGGCTTCCGGCCACGACCAGGCGAAGCCGGAACCTCGCTTCACCGACTCTTACGCCGGCACGCTCGTAGACGAGTGTGTGGTCGAGGCGACCGCCGGGGAGAGTTTCCTGGGATGACTCGAGCTCGACATACTCCGTCAGGTCCACTCTCCACTCGGCGGCGGCGGCGGCGGCGGCCTGACGTGCGGCGACCGCGTCGAGGTTGCCGGTGCCGGGGTCGTCTTCCGCGAGGCGCATGCGGAAGCCATAACGCTCGCCGGCAGGCGTGAAGCGAACGTGCGCCTCCTCCACGACGCGTTCCTGGAAGAGTCGCACCGACCAGACATAGGGATGGTAGAGATCTCGGGCGGGCAGGCTCACGAACGCGTCGCGCCCCCCACCTTCGAGCTCGATGTAAGCCTGGACCTGCGTGTCGACCTGGCCGAACGATGCTGCGGAGCGGGGGTTCGAGGGGCGCCACGCGGCGCGGTCTGCGATCGCCTCGGCCTCGGCCATGGCTCGTGCCCGGTCCATGGCAACGTCGATCGTGACGATCGGAAACGTGCGCGAAAAGAGCAGGACCGCTGCTATCGCTCCGCCGACACCGACCGCGGTGAAGCCGAGCCAGAAGGCGGGGCGCCGCGTCATTTCGCGAGCACTTGCGCTCGTGCTCTGGCTTCAGTTTGTGAGGACTGAGCGGAGCCTCGTGTCAGCCTCCGGCGCCGGGGAACGCCAACGGCGTGTAGCCCTCCGGGATCTCGAACATCGAGTCCGCGATCGGGCCGCTATCGACGTCGACGGCCTCCTCAGAAAGGGTCATTATGGTCGTCTGGCCCACCGTCGCCTCCTCAGGATCGGTCTCGTCCCTCCCACCTCCGAAGAGGCCGGCCATGCCGCGGAGCGCATCCATGGCCGATCCTCCCCGATCCTCCTCTTCCTCGCCGCCGCTACCACTCAGCACCGCGTCACGGTCGAGCTCCTGGTCGCTCGGAACCAGCACCAGGTAGGTCGTGGTCCGCAGTGGGGTGCCCTCGATCTTGGCCATTTCCGCCGCCGCTTGCTCGAACGCCGCCTGACTCTCGGGGTTCTGCGTGAAGAACCCACTCATCGCGTTTCCGCTGGCCCGGGCGTCCTCCGCCATGGCCTCTGCACCGGGAAAATCATTCATGTCGAGCTGCATTCGGGGCGCCTCGTCGCTCACCCACATGTCTGTGACGGCTCCGATCCGGCCCCTCATCTCCTGCTCCTCGTCACGCTCGTCTTCGGCGACTGCGCGGATCTCCGCCTCCAGCGTGATGAGGAACTGTTGCGCCTCGTAGCCCGCGATCCGTGCCGTCTCTCCGGTGGGATCGACCGAAACCGAATAGGTGACGTCGGCCTGGACAGCCTCGGGATCCTCTTCCACCTGCTCGCCCGCGTCGCCGGCCGCCTGACCGGTACCGGCCGTCACATCGCCGGCCATCGCCATCATGTCATCGAGCGAGATCTCCATGTAGGTCCGCCGCTCGTGATCCAGAACGAGCATTCGGCGCTGTTGCATGTCCATGATGGTCGAGGATTGGTCGCTGTCCGTGCGCATGCGGTTTCCCTTGATGTAGCGCGTCTCTTCGGACTCCATCGAGCCCGCCCCGAAACGCTGCGCGAGTGCCATGACCTGGTCCATGGCGCCGCCGAAGCTGGCCGAAGTGCGGAATCGGTAGGTCGCCTCCTGCGCTGAGGCTGTCGAGGTCAACGTCGCGGAGATCAGGAACAACCAAAGGGCACGCCGAAAACTAGAGAAGACGCCCTGCATTGCAGACTCTCCCGGTCGATGGTTCACTGTTGGCCGACGAGGACACGGTGTGTTGATTGAGCGGTCCGCGTCCGCCGGCCGCTCGTTAGATCAGGACCCGCCTGATTCGTAGCCTCGCACCGCGTGGTAGATGGCCCGATCGAAGAAACGGACGACGAGTAATTCCAGGTCCAATTGCTGCCGCAGCTCAAGGATCGTCTCTGCTCCTTGGGACTCGACGAAATGCCATAGGTTACGCCGCGTAAGGAGCAGAGCCATGACGACCTGTGAGAGCGGCATGCCCTCCTCGCGGCGAGTCTGCCCCAGACGCACGTACTCGTCCTCTACATGGCTCTCCGACGCTTCGTTGAGCCACCGCCCGAGGTGAGCATAGACGCTTCTCGCCCGAGCGCCCAGCTCTCGTTCGTCTAACCTGAGGTAGTCCGCCGTGCGGGGGTCCTCACGAATTTTCCGCACGACCCGGTCGGTCAGTTCCTCCGCGTGCCCCTCGATCAGGCCCACGAGCCTTCCGGTCAGCATTGGGCGCCTCCATTCCGCGTGGACTGCCTCGGTAGACGCGGCGAGATGATCACCCATGTTAGCCGTGGCGAACGTGGATCGGCAATCGAGATCGACGGCTTGCGTCGCGCAGCCGTCACGCGGACTATTGCTCCCGTCGCCGCCCACCGCAGCCCGAGCTTGTCGAAAGGACGCACATGAACGTCTCACGAAACCGCGATCGAGGATCGACCTGGACCCACGGCGTTGCCGTCTGCGCGATCGCCGCCAGCCTGGTCCTGCCGCCACCCGTCGAGGCACAGGCCGGCTCGAGCGCCATGTCCATGGAGCCCGCTTGTCGGAGCCTCACCCCTGCCGCCGCCGGCGGTCCAATGCCCCACAGCGCTTCGGTGGTCGTAGTGCGGTGGATGGGCGTCGCGAACATGGAGGTGGCCTACCGCGATCAGGTAATCCTGCTGGATGCGTATTACGAGCGACCTCCCCGCATGCACCCGATCGGGGTCTCGCGGGAGGATCTCACCCGTGCCGACGCCCTTTTCATCGGCCACGCTCACGGAGACCACGTCGCCGACGCGGAGTACATCTCCGAGCGAACGGGTGCGTTCGTCGTGGGAGCGTCGGTCACCATAGAGCACGTGCAGGCCATGGGTGTCCCGGAGAAGAAGACCCGGGTCGTGAGCGGGGGGGAGGAGATCGAGTTCGAGGGCCTCTCCGTTCGCGCCGTACTCGGCCATCACAACGTCATTCCCAGGGAGTATCAGGCGGCCATCACGTCCGCCCGCGACCTGGTGACGCTCGAGCCGCCGCTCACTCCCGACGAGGAAGAGCTCATGGCCCGCATCCGGACCCGCGGAACCGGCGATCCGCGCATCGCAGCCGAAGGAACCATCGGGTTCTACTTCGAGTTCGACGGAGGCTTCGACATGATGTGGGTCGACAGCCCGGGACCCACGACCCCAGCTCAGGAAGAGCTCGTCGATCGGGTCGGAACCATCGGCCTAGGCCTGTTTCCTTATACCGGGGGAGACATGGCAATCGGCCTGACCATGGAGTACGTCCGCCTCTTCCAGCCTGAAATCTTCATTCCGGTTCATCACGACATGTACCCCAACAAGCCGGACATGCCGACGGTGCCGCTGTTCACCGTGATCCGCGACGAGCTCCCGGGGACGCGCATGTACGCGCCCCTCTATCGGACGCCGGTCTGCGTCGACACAGGCACCAGGGAGGTGTTCGTCGGGTTCTAGCAGGTCGCGGCCCAGAAGTCCTGTGGCATTTGAGCGCCGCCGCTCGCCCCAAGGGCGTTTCTCTTCCTGGTCGAGGTCAGACCACCGACGCCGGGAAGCCGGCCAGCCGGGTGATGGCCAGGTTGCCGGCTCAACAACCGAGAGGTACGCTGAACCAACCCTCGACCTCGTCCTCCCGTCCCGACCTATAACCTATTCCGGTGGAGGTCCTCGATGCATCGAGCCGCCCGCGCCACGACTGCAGCCGCCGCGGTTGCACTGCTGCTCGCCGCCGCTCTGACCCTGCCGGCGTCCGAGCCCCGGCAGCCCGGGGCTGACGCTCAAGTGCCCCTGTTCAACACCGTGAAGCAGAAGCTGGCCGCAGGCGAGCAGGTGGTGGGCGGCACCATCTCGACACCCGACCCGGAGATTTACTGTGCGATGGCCACGACCGGGTTCGACTTCATGTGGATCGAGATGCAGCACAGCCCCCTGACGTACTCGGAGGTGGCGCGTATGATCTGGGCGTGCAAGGATGCGCCGGCAATCCCGTTCATTCGGGTGCCCGACGCGACCGAGGGGGACATCCAGAAGGCGACCGACATCGGTGCCCTGGGAATCATCGTTCCCATGGTCGACGACCTCGACAAGATCCGAAACGCGATTACGGCTGCGAAATACCCGCCCGTCGGCAAGCGCAGCCAGGGAGGGGGTCAGTACCGAGCGATCTGGGGCGACGATTATCGGACGGCGGCGAACGACAACATCATGATCGTCGCGATGATCGAGTCACCGGCCGGCGTCGACATCGCCCGTGAGATCGCCAACCTCGAGGGCGTGGACGTGGTCTTCGCGGCGAGCTCTGATCTGGGAAGCTTCACCGGACTCCGGCAAGGCGACCCCGCGTATGAGGCGCTCGTGACGACCATCAAGGATGAGACCCTCGCGGCGGGCCGGACCCTGGGTGGCCCTCTCGCCTGGCTCGCTACGCGCGAGGGGTACGGGTTTTTCCAGGGCCCCTCGGCCACGGCGCTGGTCCAGTCGGGGGCGCGAGTCGTGCTGGACGAGGCAGATCCGTGCCGCAACCTTCCCGCGGGCGTCGCACCCGTGGAGGGAGAGGACCCGTGCATGTGAGCCCGCTCACGAGAAGTCCACGCCGAAGAAGGCGACCGCCACCAGGATCGCGGCCACGGCCACGGGCGCCACGAAGCGGATGAAGAATCGCCAGGCGCCGTAGCTGAACCAGCGCGGCGTCGAAGAGTCGACCAGCTCCGCCTCGGTGTCCCCTCGGGCCATTGAACCAGCCCGCGCCGAGGGTGATGAGGAGCCCCCCGATAGGGAGCTGCCAGTTCGCCGCTATGTGGTCCGCGGTGGAGAAGAAGCCGGGCTTGCCCTCGAAGATCTCGAAGTTCGACAGCGCCGGCGCCGCGCCGAAAGAAAGCCCCGCCAGGATCGTGAAGACGAAGATGGCGCCGCCGCTCAACAGGACCGCGCGATGCCGATTCATGGCCCGCTGGTCGATGAAATAGCTGGCTACCACTTCGAGCAACGAGATCGTGGACGTCAGTGCCGCCAGCGCGACCAGCACGTAGAAAGCCGGCCCCAGCACCACCCCGAAGGGCACTGTGTCGTAGAACAACTGGGGCAGCGAGATGAAGAGCATGCCGACCGTGGAGCCTCCCACCTGCTCCGCCATCCCGGGCACGGTGAAGATCACGCTGAACATGATGACGGTCGCTACGAGGGCGATCACCGTGTCCAGCGCGACGATCACGGCCGAGGCTGTCACCACCGACTCCTTGTGGTCGAGGTATGAGCCGTAGGTGATCATGGCGCCCATGCCCAGCGACAGGGTGAAGAACGAGTGCCCGAGCGCTTCCAGTACGCCGGCCGGCTCGAGCTCGGCGAAGTTGGGGCGAAAGATGAATTCGAGCGCCTGCCCGGCCCCCTCCATGGTGAGCGCGCTGAACAGCAGTAGCAGCAAGATCGCGAACAGGATGGGCAGAAACAGCCGCGCGACGCGCTCGATGCCTCGATGAACGCCGAAATAGACGACCGCGACCGTGGCTGCCATGAAGAGCCCCGGCAGCGTGAGTTGGGTCGCGCCATTCCCGGCCAGATCCGTGAAGATCTGTCCGGTCTGGGCGTCGGCAGGGAATCCCGTCAGGCTCCATCCGAGCGTCTTCACGAAATAGAACAGCGCCCATCCCGCGACGACGGTGTAATAGCTGAGAATGGTGAAGCCCGCCAAGACGCCCCAAGCCCCGACGAAACCCCAGGCCGGTCCGACGGCTGCCTTTAGAGCGCCCACCGGGCTCATCTGCGTCCTGCGGCCAATCAAGATCTCGGCCATCATGATGGGCAGGCCCACCGCGAGAATGCAGACCAGATACACCAGCACGAACGCTCCGCCGCGATTATCCCACGTGATGAAGGGAAACTTCCAGAGGTTGCCGAGCCCGATGGCGCTTCCCGAGGCTGCCAGGATGAAGCCGGCGCTCGAGCTCCAGTGATCGCGGGGCTGATTCATCGGGCTGGCTCCGGTCGTTGGAGGGAGCTCACGGCGCCGGTGAGATGCCTACGAGCAGAACGAGACGCGCGTCACTGTCGTTGCGAACCCCATGCTCGACTCCCGCGGGAGCCCAAACGACGTATCCGTGTCCGACCTCCCGCACTTCGTAGGCGACCGTGAACGTGCCCCGCCCCTCGACGACGTGGTAGAACTTGTCCTGGTGCTCGTGGGTGTGAATGGCCTGTTCGACTCCGGGATCGAGGCTGTTCAGGCCCAGGAGCAGACGGGGGGTCTCGAACAGGGTCGACTTGCCGACCCCGGATTCCTTCTCGACAACGTGGCTACGGTAGTTCTTGAACGGGCACATGGCACGCGGCTCGTCGTCATTCGGTCGATGGAGGCACGATTGTAGTCCCCCCGGGTGTCGTGTGCCAGACGAGTCGTCGAGGTGGCGAGCTCTCGTCGAACGACCGTCCAGACCTCGACAGCGTCATGTGTCCGGGCTTACGATGGGCCGGCAATCGCCGTCCTGCCGCGGTTGCAGTACGGTATGAGCTGAAGTTGACCACTGGCCCGTCGTACCGGGTCACCGTCGGGCGCACGTGGACAGACCGGAGGATGGGTTGAGGAGGATGCTTTGGAGGCTCGTTCAGCCGGCCCGGCGAAGCGGCGCGATCTGGGGGGTGCTCGCGCTCTTCCCGCTACCGGTGGCAACCCAGGAAATAGTCTCCGACTTCCGCGGTTACCCCTGGGGCGTGCGACCGACCGAGATCGCGGAGATCGCGGAGAGCGAGCCCGTAGGCGAGCGTGACGGGCTCGTCATCTATTCAACTCCGGTCCGGTTCGCCGGCCGTGACGCGCTCGCGGGGTTCTATTTCCACCCCGAGACCGGAGCGCTCCTCGAGGGTGCGTACGCACTCGTGCTCACGCCGACGGATTGTGACCTCATCTGGGGGCGGGTGACTCGAATCCTCGCCGACCAATACCCGAGCCTGGATCGCGAGGACAACGTCGCCTCGCGTGAGAATGCGGATCGGCCGGACGTCTACGACTCCGACTGCGACTATTACATCTATAACTACCACGTCGAATCGTGGACGGCCGATTTCCGTAACCCCGATCCTCCGTTCGGCGAGATCCACCTGCGCCTGAGGATCACGGAGAGGACGCCGAGATTGACGATCCTCTTTCGAGGTGCTGCCGGAAAGGAATGGGCTGACCGGCCACGTTGACGCCGCGTAGCAGCGTCGGCTGGCGGCCGAGCTCCGGGCTCGCACTCCTAAGACCATCGTTGGGACCGGTCTATCGCTCCCGGATGCTCCGGACTTCGATGGGGAGCCCCCCTCCGCAGGCCGGACCATCGGCGAGGGTCGCCTCGACCACGACCGAGCTGCCGGGCGACAAGCTTCCGAGGTCGCCCGCCAGGGAATAGAGCTCGTCTTCCTCGCCTCGCATGGCGGCGCATTCCGTCCCGGCGTCGATCAGCTCACCTCTCACCCGGAAGACGCCACCCGCGTTGGCCACCAGGAACTGATCCGACACCGCGAAGGGCCGCTGGTCGGAGTAGGTGATGAAGAAATAATGGCGTTCCTGGCGGTTGGCCCACTCCGGGATCTCGACTTCGATTGCGAGGTTCCCCATGTCGTCGGTGAGCGTGCGCCCGATCAGCTGGTGCGTGCCCATTGTACCGAATCCGACGATGATGGTGGTCTGCGCCGGAAGCCGGTCCATCTCCACGCTGACCATCGCACCCGGAGCCGCGGCGCGTGGGGTGGCGGTGGGTTTTCTCTCCTGGCGACCCGAAGGATCCTGCGGTGTGGCAGACATTACGCAATCACCTGCGGTGCCAAGAGAGGTGGGCGGGCGCGCACTCGCCATGCTGGCGCCGGAACATCGTACCCGGAACCCGACATTTCAAGCGGAGAAACGGCGTTTTCGCATCACTGCAGCTTGCATGTCGTGCCCGCCCATCGAAAGGTGTTTCATGCCACACGACCCGATCCTGAAGCCCGTCACGATCGCCTTGTGCGTTTTTGGTTGCGCCTGTGCCCGGTCGGGTGGGGACGCATCCGCCGACCCTGGACCGGGAGCCGACGAGCCTGCCGCGGTAGCCACGGCCACCGCCGAGCGCTCTGCCCCGGGCCGGGTCGCGCGCCTGCTGGCGGACGGTCGAGCCGTCTTCGGCATCTTCTCGGGCGATCACACCGCCGAGCAGGGCGCCGAGATGGCGACGAACCGCGAGGTCGACTTCGTATTCTACTCCCTGGAGACGGGCCCGTTCGACCTTCCGGCTCTGCAGGCGTACATGCGCGGTCTGGCACGAGCCGCCGGCCCCGTTGACGCCCACCCGGTACTGCTTCGCATTCCTCCCATCCGTGACGGTCGGGAGCTGGCCCTAGAGCGCATCCGTCAGTCCCTCGACCTCGGGGTCGAGGGGCTCGTCTTTCCACACGTGGAGTCGCGCGCGGACGCAGAGCTCGGAGTGGAGGCCATGGGCGACGGCACGTGGCCGGGCAACACCGAGGGCCGCCTGGTGAACGTCCTGCTGGTGGAGGACCGCGTGGGGATGTCCAACGCGGCCGAGATCGTCGCCACATCAGGCGCGAGCGTCGTGATCCCGGGACCGGGGGACCTGAGCCGCGCCTACGACGGCGACGAGGAGGCCGTCGAGGACGCCATCCAGACCGTCCTCGCGCTCTGCCTGGCGCACGATGTTCCGTGCGGAATCACCGCCGACACCGCCGACGTCGTCGATCGGCTCGAGCAGGGTTTCCGCGTGATCATCGCGCGCGACCCGGCCACCGTGACGCTTGGCCGGGAATGGGCCGGCCGTTGAACTGATGCGCCTCTAACCCCCCTCAGCCGTTCGGCAGCTCTCCGTTCAGCTCCATGTAAATGCGTGGCATGTTACGTGGGGTTTGCCTGTCGCGGCCCGCCCAGCTGTTGTACTCGCCGAAGTCCGCCTGCTCGATCGCTTCTTCGGCGCTGAGCCCCATTCCGTGCAGCCGCGTCGCCTCTGCGATCACTGCCTCCACGGCCTGGCGATACGCCTCCAGCTCCTCGGCCAACACCATGGGCGCGTCCACGAAGCCGTGGCCCGGGACGTAGACGTCCACGTCCATTGCCTGCGCCCGCTCGATCGTTTCGACCCACTCAGATGGATGAGAGCTGCGCATGGACGGGAAGAGCCGGCTGAAGAAGACCTCACTCATGAACATCACCTTCTCGGCCGGCAGGTAGACGACGAGGTCGCCCCCCGTGTGTGCGCGCCCAAGGTGCAGGACCTGGATCTCCTTTTCACCCAGATGGAGGGACAGGCTTCCCTCGACGAGCTCCGTGGCCAACCTCACCGGTGGCTCGTCTTCGTCGCGATCGGCGGCGCTCGCCTCCAGGACCGCGGCCGAAGTGGGGTGCGCGATGAAAACCGCGTCCTCTGGGAACGCGGAGTTGCCACCCGTATGGTCGCCGTGGTCCGAAGAGACGACGACGCGCGTGATCGGCTGATCGGTCAACCCTGCGATCACGTCCACCATGCGCTGTGTCTCTTCGACGCTCCCCATGCCGTCCGCGACGAGGACGCCGTCGGACGTGACGACGACCAGGCTGTTCGTGGTGCCTCCGTTCTGCGCAGGGCGCAGCCACTCGTACGAGTAAACTCCCTCGGCGAGTTGCTGTACGCGCGGAAAGTCGTCGGGGCTGAGGCCACGCTCCGCAGCGTCCGCGCTCCGAACGGGCGGCGCGATCGCCACCTGCGTGGCGGGTGAGTCCGCGTCGGGTCCGGAGCACCCGATCAGCGCGAGGACCGAAAGCGTCGCTGCCCGGAAGAGTCGGTTGGCCATCGTCTATTTTCTCCGTTAGGATCACGCGGGGCGCGTACAGGCCGCGCCGTCGAGTTCAGGAAAGGCTGAAAAGTACCAGCTTTACCCACCTCGGACGAGAGGGCCTATGCGCAGACCATCGCGAGCAGCGCTCCTCATACTTCGCGTATTTCGCGGGCCGCGACCGGGTTTCTCGTAGCCGTCCGAGAGGGAGGCAGCCATGACCGAGGTCCTCAGCCTCTCGAGCGCCGACCTGCGTCCGCTTCTGACCATGTCGGTGGCGATCGAGGCCGTGAAAGAGGCCTACACCCTGCACGCCTCCGGTGAGGGCAGGCTCTTCCCGCTCGTGCGTGATCGACTGGCCGACGACGCGGTGTTCGGCATCAAGACCAGCTTCATCCCCGAGCAGGGGGTGCTCGGCCTCAAGGCGGCAGGGTCGTGGAAGGCGAACAAGAAGCGCGGCGAGGATGCCCACCAGGCGACCGTCCTGCTGCTGGATCCCGCGACGGGAAAGCCGCGGGCGATCATGGATGGCAACCACATCACCACGATCCGGACGGGCGCCGCGGGCGCGGTGGGATGCGAGCTGTTCTCCTCGCCGGACTCGCGTGTGCTCGCGGTGATCGGGACGGGTGTCCAAGGTACCGTTCAGACCGAGGCCGTGCTCCACGTCCGTCCGGGAATCACTGAGGTGCGCTGCTTCAATCCCCACGGCGAGGTGCGTCGCTCCTATGTTCAGGCCTTTGGGGAGCGAACCCACGTGGAGATCTGCAAGAGCGTATCGGAGGCTGTTTCCGGGGCCGATATCGTGGTGACCGCGACGCCCTCCACGCGACCGCTGGTCTTCCTCGAGGACCTGAAGGCCGGGAGCCACATCAACGCGATGGGGGCCGACACGAGAGGGAAGCGCGAGCTGGACGGAGCCGTGCTACAGGCGGCGGAGGTGTTCGTCGACGACATCGATCAGTCTAGGACCATCGGTGAGCTGCAAGACCTCGCGGGGGTCGAGCCGGTTCCCATCGGTGACGTCCTTCGCGGAGCACATCTGGGGCGCCAGGGCACGGGACTCACCGTGTTCGACTCCACCGGCATCTCGCTCCAGGATCTCACTGCTGCGTGGCGCGCGTATCGAGTCGCTTCGGACCGCGGCCTGGGGACGCTTCTCCACTGGTAAGCGGGCTTCTCATGCAGCGATCATGAGGGTCGGGCTCGTCGGATTTGCCGGGTCCGGGAAGACGACCGTCTTCAACACGATGACGGGCCTCGACGTCCCCGTGGGGTTCGGGGGCGAGGTGCGGCTCGGCACGGTGCGAGTGCCGGACGAGCGCGTAGACGACCTTGCGGCCGCTTACGAGCCCAGGAAGACTACCTTCGCGGAGATCAACTTCTGCGACGTCCCGGGCGAACACGGTTCGGAACAGCGCGGTTTGTCTCCGAACGGGCTCCACCAGCTGCGTGATCAAGATGCGCTCTGCCTCGTCTTACGCGGTTTCGAGAACCCATCTCTCCAAGCACCTCCGGATCCGGAGAGCGACCTCGAGGCGTTCCATCTAGAGTGCCTCTTCGCCGACCTCGAGGTCGTCGAACGCCGGCTCGAGCGGGCGCGGAAAGAGCGAGCGAACCCGCAAGAGATCACGGCCCTCGAAGCGGTCCGAGAAGCGCTTCAGGCCGACCGACCGGTCCGGTCGATCCCCGCGGGGGGCGTCGATCGAGCGCTCCTGCGCGGCTTTGGCTTGTTGACCGACAAGCCGCTGCTCGTGGCGCTCAACCGGCGCGAGGACGAGGCCGCGGAGTCGATGCCCAAGGCACTCTCTACGCGGATTGCCGAGCTCCACGCCGCAGGATTCACACTGTCCGCGAGTGTCGAGGCGGAGATTGCGGCCCTGGACCCCGAGGAGCATGCCGCGTTCCTGGAGGACATGGGGCTAGGGGCGTCGGCTCTGGCGCGCTTCATCCGAACGTCCTTTGAGCTCCTCGAGCTCATCTCGTTCTTCACGGTCGGGCCGGATGAAGTGCGTGCTTGGACGGTCCGGCGCGGCACCGACGTGCGCACGGCCGCGGGGCGCATCCACTCGGACCTGGAGCGTGGGTTCATCCGCGCCGAGGTGATTCCGTTCGACGTGCTAACGGAGTGTGGATCGGAGCGAGCCGTGAAGGAGCTCGGCAAGCTGCGGGTGGAGGGAAAGGGATATCTGGTTCGGGACGGCGACATCGTCCACGTGCTGTTCAGCGTGTGATCATGCACGGGGCCGCCCAATCCCTGAACCGATGAACGTCCATGTCGTCGACGGCACCTACGAGCTGTTCCGCCATTTCTACGGGCTTCCCGAGAGCGCACGGTACGGGCAGGGGAACGAGCTCGCGGCAGTGAGGGGCGTGGTGGCCTCCGTGCTCGGGATGCTGGAGGGCGGCGCGACCCACGTGGGTGTGGCGACCGACCACGTCATCGAGTCGTTCCGCAACGACCTCTGGCCGGGTTACAAGGTAGGGGACGGGATCGAGGGAGAGTTGCGCGTCCAGTTCGAACCCCTCGAGGATGGGCTTCGCTCCCTCGGCGTGGTCGTTTGGCCCATGGTGGAGCTGGAGGCGGACGACGCGTTGGGCGCCGCGGCCTTGAAGGCTGCTGAGGACCCTCGGGTCGAGCGAGTGCTGGTCTGCACGCCGGACAAGGACCTCGCCCAGGTGGTTCGGGGAACGCGCGTCGTCCAACTCGACCGGAGGCGCCGACTCGTCCGTGACGAGGCGGGGGTCGTCGAGAGATTCGGTGTGCCCCCCGCCTCCATCCCCGACTACCTCGCTCTGGTCGGCGACAGCGCGGACGGGTTTCCCGGCATCGCGGGGTGGGGGCCCAAGTCCGCGGCCACGCTCCTCTCCAGGTACGGGCACCTCGAGCGGGTTCCCACGACGCCGTCGAGTGGGACGTGGCGGTCCGTGGTGCCGTGCGTCTGGCGACCCGGCTCGCGGCGGACTTGGAGCTGGCGCTCCATTTCCGGGACCTGGCCACGCTACGTACCGAGGCAGCCGTTTTGGGCTCGGTCGACGAGCTGCGGTGGACGGGCCCGTCCGCTGACTTCGCGACCGTCGCGGAGAGACTGGGGGAGCGTGAGCTCGCAGAGCGCGGTTACAGCTTGTCCGCCCGCCGCCGATGACGCTCAGCAGGTGGAGAATGGAGCGCGCCGGGGAGATCCAGTGAGGGCCCTCGCGGGAGTATCGGTCGACGGCGCTCCTGTGAGCCTCAGAGATGACCGCGTCGGAGCTCCGGGAACACCTTCGACGCCTTGGCCAGAACGTAATCCCCGTAGGTGCCCTCGAACTCGTGCACGCTCGAGCCGTCCCACCGCTCCGTTCGGTCGTCGGGCGGAGATGCTCCGGCAAGGTCGATAGCCTCCACACGCGCGTCGAAGTTGGGGTCGAAGAAGAACGGGAAAGAAAGACGGCCGCGTTTGCTGGTGTTTCGAACGCGGTGTGGCGTCGAACGGTAGAGACCGCCCGTCATCCGGTCCAGCATGTCCCCGATGTTGCACACGAAGGAGTTCGGCAATGGGGGTGCGTCGAGCCAGCGCGATCCCGACCGGACCTGTAGACCCCCCACCTCGTCCTGCATGAGGATTGTCAGCAAGCCGTAATCGGTGTGCTCTCCAACACCCCATCGCGGCTCGACATCGTCATCGGTCACCGGTGGGTAGTGGAAGACGCGGAAGAGGACCAGGGGATCGGCGGTGTAGCGCTCCTCGAAGTAGGAGCGATCGAGCTCCAGACTGAGGGCTACGCCCTCCATCACTGCGTGACCCACCTTGGTAAGAGCGTCTAGGTAAGCGAGTACGGTTTGGCGGAATCCGGGAACGTCCTCGGGAAAGAGGTTGGGCCCGTGAAGGGGGACGCCGGCCTTCACACTGGGATCGTCGGCACCGAGCTCCGACCCGAAGTAAAGGCCTTCTTTTGCGTCGGGCTTTCCGGCGGTGAGCTCGCCGCCCACCGGGAAGTAGCCCCTCCACGCGCGGCCGCCGTGCTCCATGCTGATGCGGAGCTTTTTCTCGAGGTCCTGCCCAAAGAAGCGGCGGCTGAGCCGGTCGAGCCGGCGTTGGAGCGCTTCGTCGACCCCGTGGCCGACGATGTAGAAGAAGCCGTTCGTGGTGCAGGCACCCGCGATCCTCGACGCCGCGACGACCGCGTCCCCGCGACCAGTCACGAGGGCCGAAACGTCGATCACCGGGAGCTCCGTTTCCTGTCTCGGTCGGTCCATTCTCCACTGTCCACCGGCACGTGCAAACGAGGATGTACTTTGTAATGCAAAGTACTTGACGACAGTTCCCCATAGGGCTGAGATAGGAATTACTACTTCACTCGACCCTGGGGCTCCAGCGTGTCCGCACTCGTCCGACTGCTCTACCCGCTCCCGATCCGTTCGAACCGGCCTGCGGCGATCATCCGCTGGTGGGAGCGGCGCCGGCTCGCCTACAACGTCGTCGTGGGCGGGGCCGGTCTCGTCACGGTCGTCGCACTGAATGCGCTCTCATTTCTCCCTCCGCTCGCGGAGGGCTTGTTCCTGCCCCTCTTCGGTGTGGTGGTGTACGGCGCCCTCGCCAATCTCTGCTACACGGCAGGGTGGACGTCCGAGATCGTGTTTCGGGCGTGGTGGGGAGACGACCCACCCGACATCGGGCCAGTCCTCTTTCGTCAGGGCCTCATCTTCTCCGTCGGACTGACCCTGCTTCCGATCCTGATCGGGGTGATCGCGTGGATCGTACGCGCCGTGTGGGTGTTGATCTGAAGCCGATCGCTCGCCTCGTCCACGACCACACGGGCCCGTATCCACCACCGCCACGGAGCCATGGCCGCACGCCTCGCGCTGTTCCTGATGACCATCACCGCCTCGTCCACGCTGGGGCAGGAGCGAGCCTTCGGCCGCCCCGATTCTCTGCGTGGAACGGTCACGCCCGAGCGAGCGTGGTGGGATGTCCGTCACTACGACCTCGCGGTCGCCGTCAGCCCGACCGACTCCTCCGTCTCGGGACGGACGATCATCTCCTACGAGGTGATCGCTCCTGGTCGTGTAATGCAGATCGACCTCATGGAGCCCATGGATTTGGACAGCGTCATCCACGAGGGCGAGCGCCTCCGGTACCGGCGCGACGGCGCCGCCTTCTTCGTGCAGCTCACGGCGACGCAGACGCCGGGTGCGCTCCATCGCATCGAGGTCCACTACCGAGGGACGCCGAGGGTGGCACCGAACCCGCCCTGGGACGGAGGCTTCGTCTGGGCCGAGGATGGCCTCGGTCGTCCCTGGTTCTCGACGGCCAACCAGGGTGTCGGGGCCAGCGTCTGGTGGCCCAACAAGGACCACCAGTCCGACGAGCCCGACTCCATGCAGATTGCGGTGACCGTGCCCTCGACCATGGCCGAGGTGTCGAACGGCCGTTTGCGCGACAGCATACACAACGGCGACGGGACGACGACCTGGGTGTGGCACGTCTCGAACCCGATCAACAACTACAACGTCACGCTCAACGCCGGCAGCTACGTGCATTTCAGAGAGCGCTACGAGGGGCGTGACGGCCCGCTCGACCTGGACTATTGGGTATTGGATGAGAACCGGCCGGCGGCAGAGCGCCAGTTCGAGCAGGTAGTGCCAATGCTTCGCTGCTTCGAAGACTGGTTCGGACCGTATCCGTTCTACGAAGACGGCTACAAGCTCGTAGACGCGCCTTACTTGGGCATGGAACACCAGAGCGCGATCGCCTACGGCAACGGTTACCAGAACGGTTATTTGGGCGCCGATCTCTCTGGAACCGGTCGCGGCCTCCACTGGGACTTCATCATCGTGCACGAGAGCGCGCACGAGTGGTTCGGAAACAACGTGTCGACCGCCGACATTGCCGACCAGTGGGTTCACGAGGGATTCGCGAGCTACGCCGAAAGCCTCTACGTCGAGTGTGAGCAGGGGGAGGAAGCGGGGGCGGAGTATGTCGTCGGGCTGCGCCGCAACATCCTCAATGACCGGCCCGTGATCGGAACGTACGGTGTGAACGGCCCCGGCTCGGTCGACATGTACTACAAGGGTGCCAACCTTTTGCACACCCTTCGTCAGCTCGTGGACGACGACGAAGCGTGGCGAGCCATCCTGCGCGGGCTGAACGATCAGTTTCGTCACCGGGTGGTGACATCGCACGACGTCGAGCGATACGTGGCGCGCCAGGCCGGTTTCGACCTCACCAGCGTCTTCGACCAGTACCTACGCCACGCTGCGATCCCGATCCTGCAGTACGATCTCGACGGCTCTACGCTGCACTATCGCTGGGATGCCGACGTGCCGGGGTTCGACATGCCCGTGCGCGTCGTCCTCGCCGACGGCCGTTACAGCTGGATCGCTCCGTCGACCGAGGGTTGGAAGAGCGTCGAGGTCGACCCCTCGGGTTCGGACCTGCTCTCGGTCGACGAAAACTTCTACGTGGATATCGCCCGCGTGAGGAGGTAGGGAACGCGCGGAGGCGGGTGGGCTGAAACGGCCCTCCCGCCTCCGATGCCCCCACATCGTTGTCGGCGTAGTAAGCGACCGAGCCTACGGTACGATGAGCGTCACTTGAAGGGTGCACTGGCTCGAATCGCCCGCCACGCACACCTGGTAGTCGTCCCCGTCGGTCTCGTTGCGGTCGTTGTAGCTCCCGTCGTCAGCCGTGGTGGCGATCACACTGCCGTTTCGCCGGACATCGACCTCGGGCCCGCCCCCGGCCGTCCACCTCAGCTCGGCCCGGCCGCCACCCTTCCTGCTCCAAGCAACGGAGAGGCCAGTGGGCGCCCCGGGGTCGCCCCCTGGATCACCATCGAAGGCCGGATCACACTTGGGGTACTCCGTATCGTCTATGATCCCGGTCCCCGACAGGCTGGTCACGCAGAAGTTCATGACCGACGCGCTCTTGATTTTGCCCGACTCCATGAGCACGGCACCCAGCGCATCGGTGACGCCGCTCGAGGACCGGAAGGGCGTCGAGGATCCGTTCTTGTACCAGTCGCCCGTGACCGTGACTCCAGGCAGAAGGGTCGTCGGGGGGTCACCGGTGCCGACCTCCCCGATTGCCACCAGGGCGCTGCCGTAGTGGAACTTGCCCTGCTTCACCACGTCCACCTCCGAGATCTCCCATGCATAGGCGTGCGTGTCGCCGGATTGCGGGTCGTCGGTGGTCGCCGAAGCCCCGTTGCTCCAGGCGGATGGTCCGTCCGAGTTGACCGCGCGGACCTGGTAAGTGGCCGTTTGCCCGGCGCTCAGGGGGGGGTGTCCGAATAGGCCCTCGCGTTGGGGGACAGATCGTCGGCGATGTTGGTGAAGGAGGATTCGCCCTCGAGCCGGCGTTCGACCTCGAATTCGTCCACATCGAGCCCGTCGTGCGTCCAAGCAAGGTCGATCTGGGCCTGGCCGTTTGCGGTCGCTGTGAGCCCGGTCGGGGCGGCAGGTCCTGGTGGGTCGCCCGTGATGAGGCTGTAGAGCAGCTTGTTGGGGGGGCCGTTGGAGTTTCCGACCACGCCGTCCGTCGTGTTGGTGAGGATGTTGAACTTCACCGTCGTCGGGTTGGCGCCGGGGTTCTCTCCCAGGTACAACGCCGCGACGCCCGCGACGTGCGGGCTGGCCATGGACGTCCCGTTCAGGAACCGGGTCGCGATGTCGCTCGTGTTCGTCGCAGACAGGATGCTTACGCCCGGGGCGAAGAGGTCCAGGCAAAGCCCGAAGTTGGAGAAGGACGCGCGCACGTCGTTAGAGCCCGTCGCACCGGTGGTGAGCGCCTGCGGCTCACGCGCCGGCGTGTAGTCGCAGGCGTCGTCGTTGTCGTTGGAAGCGGCGACGGCGTAGACCACGCCCGCGTTGACCGAAGCGGCTACGGCGGCGTCGAGCGAGGTGTAGAAGCCGAACGGGTCCCACGCGCTCAGGCTCATGTTCGCCACGGACGGTCCGCCGTCGGACAGGTGCCGAGCCGTCGTCCATTCGATGCCCGCGATGACGCCCCCGATGCTTCCGCTTCCGGTGCAGTCGAGCACCCGAACCGCGAAGAGGCTCACGGCCTTGGCCACGCCGTAGGTGGCGCCGCCGACCGTGCCGGCCACGTGCGTCCCGTGACCGACGCTGTTGCAGTCGTTTCCGTTCTGGCCGTCTCCGATGAAGTCGGCCTCGGCGTCGCGCCAGGCCCTTCCTCCGAAATCGGCGTGCGTCGTGCGGATGCCGGTGTCGAGGATGTAGGCGTCCACGCCGGCGCCGTCGGTGTCCCAGTGATAGAGTCCGTCGAGCGGGAGGTTGCGTTGGTCGACGCGGTCCAGCCCCCACGACGCCACCGGGGCGTCGATCCCAAAACCAACCGCGGTCACTACGCCGTCGGGCTCGATGAGCTCGACGTTGGGGTTGTTGCGCAGTCCTTCGATCGCCTGCGACGGAATCGTGGCCGCGAAGCCCTGGATGGTGTGCTCGTACGTGAAGCGCAGCGAGCTGCCAGCCTGGCCGACCAGACGGCGAGCGAGCCCGGGCGGGTCGGCGACGCCGGGTCGGAAGACCACGATCCAGTCGCTGGGTCCCGCCGCGCTCGCAGCCGCACCCTCCGACAACTGGCTCTCGGACGGGAGCTCGGGACCCACCGGACCCTGGTGGGCGTCGCCGCACGCTGTGAGGAGAACGAGCATCGAGATGTGAAGAACCCGCTTCATGGCTACTCCGAAAGGGATGGGAATGTGGGGCCCGGTCCGCCGCTGGCTGGCGGCTTGGTGCTTTCACCGCGAAATCGGCCCCCCCCAGGTGCGACGCGTGTATCTCCAAGTTGTAGGCACCCGGGGGGAGCCGCAAAGGTTTTCTGCGGCACGGCCTCACCGACCGCTGCCGGCGTGCGTGGGCGAAACAGCTGGGGACCTCTTTCGCTTGGAGCGACGCCTCGGCGGATCCGTTGTGGCGGTCCGCGGAACCAGGACCCGCCGGCCGGGTCTGTCGTAAAGGAAGGGTCGAGGCCGATCCCCTCGACCGCCGCTTGGCCCCACAGCCGAGGAGATCCTATTTCCGAGCTACGCGTCAACGACCAGATTCGCATCAGTCCCATCCGCCTCATAGGCGCCGATGGCGAGCAGGTCGGCGTCGTTGCCCTTCAACAAGCTCGTGAAGCCGCCCAGGAACAAGGGCTCGATCTCGTTGAGGTCGCCCCCGACGCCCGCCCGCCCGTGGTGCGCCTCATGGACTGGGGCAAGGTTCGTTACGAGCTGCAAAAGAAGAAGCGGCTTGATCGCAAGAACCAACATCACGTCGAGGTGAAGGAGGTCCGCCTCCGGCCTCGGACCGACGACCACGACTTCCAGACCAAGCTCCGCCGAGCGAGGAAGTTTCTCCAGGCCGGAAACGTCGTACGGGTGGTCCTGCGTTATCGGGGCCGCGAGCTGCGGCGCCCGGAGATCGGGGTGGCCACGCTCGAGCGCATGTTAGAGGCCACGTCCGATATCGCGCGGGTGGAGCACCGCAACGATACCATCGAGGGACGTCGGCTCGTCGCGGTTCTCGAACCGTCCTGAACGTTCGCTAGCCGAGGAAACCCCGCCGCGGACGTCGACGTAAGGATGTGCATGCAGCTAAGACGGCTCCTGCGCTCCAGAGTCGGGCTAGGGCTCGCTCTTGCGGCGGACCTTCTGATGTACGGTGGTCCACATCGTTCGGGCGACGCGTTCCTGGCTTCTCTCGACGCGGCACTCGTGGCCCAGTCCGAGATCACGGCCGATTGGATCGATCTGGAGGGTGTCGTGGGCACCGCCGTAGGGCTTGGGCATTCCGGCGAAGCCGTGGTCGATGTCTTCCTCGACGCCCCGGATGCTGCGGCCTTGCCGACCTCGGTGCGGGGGGTAGCCGTACGCGCACGGGTCACGGGACCGTTCGTGGCACTCACCCTTCGGCCGACTGCCGCTGCGGAGGACGTAGATCCCAAGCAGCCGTTTCCCAGGCCGGTCCCCATCGGGGTGAGCACCGGCCATCCGGACGTCTCGGCAGGGACGATCGGCGCGAGGGTGACCGATGGATCTCGTGTCTTCGCGTTGAGCAACAACCACGTTTTCGCGGCGAGCAACGGCGGGAGCCCGGGCGACAACCTTCTGCAACCAGGTGTGGTCGACGGCGGTCGCAACCAGGACGACGTGATCGGTACGTTGTTCGATTTCGAGCCGCTCGAGTTCTGCTCGGGCCCGCTGTGCCCTTCCAACCTCATCGACGCAGCGCTGGCTCTGACGACGGCCGACGATCTCGGCTTCGAGACTCCGGCCGGCGGCTATGGCGCGCCCCGGTCCAGTCCGCTCGAAGCGACACTCGGTCAGGCTGTACAGAAGTTTGGGCGTACCACGGGCCCGACCGAAGGCCGAATCACCGGACTCAACGCCACGTTGGACGTGGATTATCGCGTGGGCATGGTGCGGTTCGTCGGCCATCTCGTGATCTCGGGAGCCGGGTTCAGTGGCCCTGGCGATTCCGGATCCCTGATCGTGTCCAAGGACCTGTTTCTGGGAGATCGGCGACCGGTTGGCCTGCTGTTCGCCGGAAGTCGGACCAACACGATCGCCAATCCCATCGGCCTCGTCTTGGAGCGCTTCGGCGTCACGGTGGACGGCGAATGAGTGCGCCTGGGAACCTCGAGTCGGCGCGCCGAGCGCTCACGAAGCGCTTGATGGGCCGCCCGGGCGTAGCGGGCGCCGCGATCGGTGAAAGCGACGGCAGACCCTGCCTCGTCGTCTATCTCGACGCCGCACAAGGGGGCCGTGACGTCCCCTCCAGATTCAGGGGCTACGCAGTGGTCAAGAAGGAGACGGGAGAGATCCGGGCCCTCTGAACGTGGCCCTTCACGGGCAAACCGGTCGGCCCGGCGGTCCGGACACCGATCCACCGCCACCCCGATCGTCGCCGATCCCCTCCACTGGCTGCGGCCTCCTCCACTTGACCGTGGTCCGAGCCCGCCGTCCATTGTCGACGTCCCATGAGGCGCCCGGGCGCGATCGCCGCGATCGAACGATGGGTAGCGGGACCTGACGCGACGCTGCCCCACCCACTCCACCGGGAGACGATCGGTGGCCCACAGGTGAGTCCGGCCCAACGGCCAGACGAGTACTACCGCGAGACCGTAGAAGCGCACCTCGAGCTCCTCAAGCACCTCCTCCCCGGCGTGAGCGAAGGCCGCGAGGACTCGGCTCGACGAGCGCTCATCGTTGCGGAGATCCTGCGCGGATCGGGTGAGGACTTCGGTTTCGAAACGGTCACTCGGGGCGCCGAGCTGGTGTGCTTGGCCCGTCCGGAAACGCTGCCCTCTCGGCTGACGGGCTTCGTCGAGCTCTTGCGAGAGGTCGTCGAGGGTGGAAGCGGCTTCGGCAGCGGGTCGCAAGCGTGGCTCTTGCACGCGGCCTCACCCTCTCCGGAGGGCTCGGAAGACGAGCGGCATGAGCTGGAGGGCGAGCGCGACGTGGACGCCGCCTGGGAGCGGGCGGAGAGGATGCTGCGGATCGGCCCGGCCGACCTCGCCTCCCGCATCGCGGAGCGTCTGGGGTGCTCCGTAGCCGACGTTTCTCATCCCTCCGACGCGGCGGCGAGGCTGGTGCCGCTGAGCCTGATCGAGGCCGGACCGCTACTCCCGATGGGTGAGGACGGGCTGCGCTTCGTGGCTGCATCGGCCAATCCGACGTCACTCGCCCTCATTGGAGCTCTCGAACGGGTCACGGGACGGCACGCCGTCCTAGAGGTCTGTCCGCCGAAGGATCTGCGAAACGCCGTCGGAAAGCTGCTCGCTTCGTTTCCGAGGGCGACAGCCCCGGAGACGCACGCAGAGGGTCCTCCGCCGACTCCGGGGTCCGTGCTCATCGTGGACGACGACCCGAGCACGCTGCAGCTGGTCGCGAGGCTACTCGAAAACGAGGGATTCGCGGCGATCGAGGCGGATCACGGCCGTAAAGCGCTCGAGCTGCTCGACGGAGGAGCCGAGGCGGAGTTGGTCATCCTGGACCTGCACATGCCCGAGGTCGACGGTCGCGAGGTGCTTCGCACGATACGGGAGAGTGGATCGTCGATCCCGGTCCTGATCCTGACGGGAGAGCGCGATCGGGAGATCGAGGCTCAGCTCATCGAGGACGGAGCCGACGACTACCTGCGGAAGCCCATACCACCGTCGGATTTTGATGGCCAGGGTGAACGCCCTGCGGAGGCGAAGCCGTGGTCTCGCAGGCTGGTGGGGCTGATGAAGCGCACCGGTGATCGAGCGGTGGACCATCCCTCGTGCGCGATCGAGTAGGCGACCGCCGGGCTCCAGCTCGTTTACGCCGCCGTCAGCGATCCTGGGGCGGGCGCTCGGCAGCTAGAGGAGAACCGGCCGCCGTGTCCACCATCGGCAGGGCCAACGACGTGCGCAAGAACGCGCGATCGCTTCGGCTCATCGTGTTCGGTGCGAATTCGGGGTCGCGCGAGAAGTAAGCCTCGCCCAGGAGCTCGGCAGGCCGCAGATGCTGCTCCACGACCTCCAGGAGGAGCCCGTCGGCCGCGACGGGCGTTTCTACGTCGAGCACGACATCTCCTTCCGGTTCACCCCAGTGAGTGAGCAATCTTACATTCGGGGGCTGTCCCGGGCCGCCTTCGGAGACGACGACGGAGCGCTCGTTGACAGCGAGGATACGCGCTTCGCCAGGCTTCACGATCTGAACCGAGAGAGCCTCTGCGCCGAGCTCGGAGCGGACCCTAACGCGAATCCGCCGTTGCGCTCCGGCGACTTCATCGACCCGCATCGTGACCCGTGGGGGCGGAGCATCGACCACGGGAGCGGAACCGACGAGAAAAGGGGAAGCTCCGAGCTGGAACGCTTCCAGGCTCTGCTCCGAGTCCAGGGCCCCGACCTTTTGCCGGGCCCACGGCAACCCCGCATCGTTTCGGGTCGCCCAGAGCGCACGACCGGATTGATGATCGAAAGCGTAAAAAAGCGTGGACGGTATGGGGTGGTCGGCGCTCACACCACGATCGAGCACGCCGATCCCGAGGAAGCCGGCCGCGAAAACGAGCGATCCGACCGGGACCCACCAGGGATTGGGTGCGCGAACGGCGTCCAGCACCGGACAGAGCAGCAGGAGCGTCCACGCCACCAGCACGCCCAAGGCCGGGGCCATCGAGAAGCTCATGGTGGCCCACAGCAGTTCGATGAGGGGACCCAGGAACGCCAGGATCGGAAGCGCCAGGAGCAGAAGGAGCGTCCAGGCCAGCCTGCCGGGACCTCGGGCGCTCGAACCGGTGACGAGCACAATGCTCAGCACGGCAAAGGCGATGGGCCACTGGAGATTCATCGCGCCGAGCGGGACGATGACGGTGGCGACCACCGCGGCGAGTGTGGGCACCACCGCGGCGCCCAGCGACAGCTCCGCCAGCGAGAACCGCCGGCGCGCAAGGGCGAACGACGTGGCGACGAGCGAGAGCACGGCAGCCGCCAACGCCAAGACGTACCACCCCTCGCTGTAGAACGAAGCTCCATGGAGCGCGCCGTACTCGGGGTGGTGACGAACGAGCCACCGGAACAGCCCGGCTCCGACGGCCGCTGCGGCCCCCGTGCACGCGACCCCGATGGCTGCCCCGACCAGGATCCCTGAAGCTCCGGCTCCGCGACGCCACGCGAGGAGCGCGGTGAGTACCAACGTCATCAACAGCCAAGCGGTGATCGGCACCACCCACGATGGCGGGTAGCTCAACAGTCCCAAGAACGGAAGGTGGAAGAACACGCGATCCGGAGCGTCGACGCTGGAGAGGTCGCTACCGCCGAGATAGCGGACCATCCCCAGGAGGTGGAGCCCGTGGTGCTGCAGCGTCGCTTCGTGCAGGTTGGCCGGTGTGTCACGAGCTTGATGGTAGATGCTCCCTCGACCGATCGCCGCGTAATTCAGACCCTGCGTCCCCACCTCTTGAAAGCGTGTGAAGTCGGTGCGCAGGGAGAGCCGGCGGTAGACCTCGAAGGAGAGCGAGTTGGCGAAGGGTGCGGGGTCACCCGCGGCTGCCGCGGACACGATCCAGCCGTTCTGGGTGCCGGTTTCGAACATGATCGACGGTCCGCCGGCGCCGCGTGCCTCCAGGGAAAGGACGACGGCGATCTCCGCCATCCACGGATGCTCGTTCACGAACGCCTGCGCTCCGAAGAGGCCGAGCTCTTCTGCGTCGGTGAAGAGGACGATGATGTCGTTGCGCAGCTTGGAGCTGCTCGCGAGGGCGCGTAGCACCTCGAGAATGGCAACGACGCCCGATCCGTCGTCCCCCGCTCCCGGGGACGCGTGTCGAGAATCGTAATGAGCCGTGACTGCAACGGCACCGGTGGATTCCTCGCCCGGCAGCCGGGCGACGATGTTGCGCACCGTGGCCGACTCGATCCGGCTGCCCACCTGGCGGAAAGCGGTAGTCGTCTGGAGGGTCGGGTGGAGGCCCAACTCCGTCATACGGTCGAGGAGATGGGCTCGCACGCGGGCGTGCTCAGGAGAGCCGGTGGGCCTGGGTGCTCGCGCGATCTCCACGAGCTCGGACATGGCGCGGGCGCTCGAGAATGCCGAGTCGGGTGCGTTCGCCGGCGCCGGATCCGGTAGCTGCCTACCGGTCCCCATCGCCCATGTGTACGCCAGCAGCGCGAGCATGGTTGCCCTGCCCCTCCAACGACCCGCCGGACCGTCGTCCGTGCCCCGCCGTCGACCGCTTCCGCCTCCAGGGGGCTGCCCGGCGGTCGCCGGGGAGCGGTCCTGATGCGCATCGGGGTCGGGGCTCATTCCGGCAATTCCCAACTCCTCGTCGGAGGGGAACTCCGGAAGCTCGTAGTCACTCAAACCAGGGGTCGCCTCGGTTTCGGCTCACGACGTGGCTCCTGGCTCACTACGGACCGGGATACCGCCAGGTTCTCTCCGTGACGGTAAGTGCTACATGAGCCTCTCGGCCGCGAGTAACTGCAACATGCGGGAGCAGCGCCCGGGGTCCTCGCTCGCGCCCAGCACGATGTCGATCGTCCGCGCGACGATGCCGCGGGAGGAGGTCTCGGCCATGGCGCCGAAATAACCCTGCCGGAAGAGGCCGAAGAGCTTTTCCTCGGACGGGAAGCGAACGAGCGAGGCGTGGGCCTCGTCGAGCCACGCCTGGTACGCTGGATCAGGGCCGAAGACGATACGGTTGAGATTGACGCAGGGTGCGACTGAGTTGACGATGATGAAGAACTCCCATCGCAGCCCACGGATGAACGTCGTATCAGTGACGATCTCCGGCATCCGCCCCAGCGCGTCGAGGGGAGATCCGGGCACCGCCAGTCGAGTTAGCGCGGCTGCGCGCTCGACGGACTCTCGGGCCCAGAGCAGATCTTCCGCCTCGTCTGTCCTGCCATTCGCCTCGTAGAAGCTGGCGAGAGCCTCACCGCCCGTCTTGGCGATCGCGTAGCCGATGAGGTTGTCGATCAGAGTCGGGCCGTCATCGCCGAGCAGGAGGCCCACCGAGATCACCTCCCGAAGGTAATGCTCGGCATCGTCCTGGCGGCTTTCGATCGTTGCGACGGCCGCCCTCGCGACCTGCGCCACCGCAGCGGAGCGCAGCCCGTTCAGCCTCGGGATCGGCATCGAAACGACCGTCATCTCGGCCGGCAGCGGATCCACCCAGCGAGCCGACGCGGCGTCGAGCTAGCTGGCGCCGGCGAGCGTGGACCACTCCTCGAGAGCGGGGTGCGCCGACACCGTCCGGACATAGGCGATGGCGTCCGGCAAGAGCTCCCCAAGGCTCGCGAACAGGTCTCGGCCCCATAGGTCCGGGAGGATCCCGGTGGGGTTCTCTCTCGAGTTGGCTGGAAGAATCGGAGAGTCGTAAGAACGCACCGGGGGGTGCTCGCCGCTCGGAGTCGACTCGGGGCCGCCCGCCCTCACCAGGACGTGGAGGATCTGTCCCGCTTCTTCGGGTGTCATCGCGGGGTTCACCTCCACTCAGTACCGGCGGAGGGGCTCGCTCTCACCGGCACGTTGCTGCGCCGCGGTTAGTTGGGGGGATGCCACGGCGAGCAGAACCGGCGTGATTCCGGAGGTGCCCACGAGCACGACAGAGGGGATGACGACCAAGACTGCGGCCACCAGGGTGGCGGCAGCGCCTAGCCCGACGAGCCGGGACTGGTCGGATTGGCCGCTGAGGACGCCAGCGCTATCGACCGCGCCTGCGGTCTCCCTCCAGCGCTTGGGCTCGTCCGCCTCGGCCGACGGCTGTGCCCTGAACCACTGTCGGCGCGATTGTCGTAACACCCTCTGCTCACCAGCCCTCAGCACCAGCGCGACCAGGGCCATCAGACCGGCCGGCACCAGGGTCGTGGTCACGAGCGTTTCAGGGCCCATGTACCCACGGCTGGCGAGCATGACGGAAACGGTGAAGCTCACTGGGATCCAGATCGAAGCGCCCAGGGCGAGCCAAGCCTTCCCCAGCCGCGCGCCGACCAAGCCTTTGCGGGTGGCAGAGCCCAGCACCGAGAACTGGCGCAGGCTCTGCACCAGAAAGCCGGTGTCTCGCTTGCCGTCGCTCGCCACCAGCGCAGCTGTCTTCCAGCCGTAGCCTTCCCGGCCCGCTCGCACCACCCGTCGCAAGAGACGGAACAAGTCGGTGAAGGCAGTTGCGAGGGTGATGAGCCCAATGAGCGAGGTGACGAGGACGATCCACCAGGCGTCACCAAGGGGTCCCACGCTGGAAAAGGGCTCCTGGGCTCCGGTGAGCCAAAGAAGTGGTAGCACCAGAAATAGACCACCGGCGGCAAACTCGCGCGTCACCACCCATATGTCTCCCTGGATGCGCCCCAAACCGGGAGGTGGCCACGCGAGAAACGAGGGGGGCGTCGGGGTCTGCTGGTCCTCGCTCTCCGGGCGGGTCGCCTCTGGTTCGTTCATTTCGCTCTCTCTTTGAGACTGCGCGACCTTATCGCAAGAAGGTGGCGGTCTGGGTATTGACCGGATACGAACAATACGTGTAGGGCACCCGGCATCGGCAAGGTCGCGACCGTATGTCGAGAGCCGTCGCAGACGCGCTCGAGGCCGATTTCGTCGCGTGTGAGTCGTGCGCCCCCCCCTTTGCACGTTGACGACCACCGACGTTCCCCCGATTGTGCTTGGTTCTGCCTCCGCCTATCCCGCCCCGGACGCCTGACTGGCACCTCGTCGGCATGCAGGTTCGTATCCTCCTCCTTCAGGCCCGCGTTTCCGGCGACCCCATCGCCGGGGAGGAGCTTCGCTCGTTCACGGACCGGGCGGGAATCGACGACGGGAGCATCGTTCCTTGGCACCTCCTCGCCGGACCCCCGTCTCTGGACCGGGTGATCGGCTACGACGCACTGATGATCGGGGGGGCGGGTGACTACGACGTCAGTAAGGGGAACCTCCCCGAATTCGAGAGAATGTTGGAGCTGTTGCGAGAGGTCGTGGCGCTGGCACACCCGACGTTCGCGTCGTGTTTCGGCTTCCAACTATTGGTGCAGGCGCTCGGTGGCGACGTGGTGCCGGCTCCCGACCGCACCGAGGTGGGAACGGTCGAGGTAAGTCTTACGGCCGAAGGCCGGGCGGATGAGTTGACGGGGACCCTACCAGCCGTGTTTCCAGCTCAGGTCGGGCGAAAGGAGCTCGCGCGGACGCTGCCTCCCGACGTGGTTCATCTCGCTGCCAGTGAAAAGTGCCCATACCACGCCATGCGCGTCCCTGGCGCGCCGATCTGGGCGACGCAGTTCCACCCGGAGATGACGCACGAGGAAAACCGTCGACGCCTGGTCCGCTACGCGGCCGTGTACGGGCCCGACATGGGCGGTGACGCGCTCGAGCGTGCATTGGCGGGCTTCGTTCCGAGCCCACAGACGGAGCGGCTCATCGGTGACTTTCTTCAGCTCGTCTTCGGCTGAGGGAGAGGGAGCCGGCTCGGCAGTGCTCGGGGGTTTGCTGGTACTCCCGGTCACAGGCGGTTAACTTTTAGTCTTCCTAATTCAGGGGATGGAGCATGAGACAGCGGCATGGCCCAGGGTTCCTTCTCGCTCTGTTGGTCGCCTCGGCCTGTGGGCAGGAGACGTCCGGAACCGCGGCGTTGGAGTCCGAAGACCAGATCGCGAGCTACGGTATTGGCGTCCAGATGGGCGCGCAGCTCGCGCCAGCAGGTGATCGCCTTGATCTCGACGCCTTCATGCTAGGTCTCGAGGACGCGATGGAGGAGGTGGAGCCGCGCGTTCCGGAGGAGGAGGTCCAAACGGCCTTGCAGAGCTTCTCTGCGGCAATCCAGCAGGAGCGGGAGGCGGAGCAGCTGGCAGCGGCCGAGACCAACACGGAGGAGGGGGAGACCTACCTGGCCGAGAACGGCGGCCGGGAGGGCGTGGTGACGACCGAGAGCGGCGTGCAGTACGAAGTGCTGCGAGAAGGCGACGGGCCCAATCCGCAAGCCACGGACCGGGTGAGCCTACACTATCGGGGCACCTTGGTGGACGGGACCGAGTTCGACGTAACGTACGGAGGCGATCCCGCTGAGTTCCCCGTCAACGGCGTGATCGCAGGCTTCACCGAGGCGCTGAAGCTCATGAGCGCGGGGAGTCACTATCGGGTCGTGATCCCTGGACCCCTGGCCTATGGAAGGGGGGGGAGCGGGCCCATCGGGCCGAACGCAACGCTCGTCTTCGAGATAGAGCTGCTGGAGATCCTGTAGGCTGGCGCAGACCGAGACCGCCTCGGGCCCGATGGACGGCGGCGAGGCACTTCCGCACGCTCACTTTCCGGGCAGAGTGGCAAGACAGTTCGCCAGACGCTCCGACTCCCTCTGCGTGAACGACGGCAAGGCCTGACGTCATGCAAGATCAGTACGCGGCCCATGCCCAAGCGACCGACGGGCGCGGCCACTGCTCTTTCCGCCGAGCACGGCAGGAATGAAGCCACCATCTCTCACGCTCGGGATCGAGGAAGAGTACCAGATTGTCGATCCGGAGACCGGCGAGCTGCGCTCCTACATCACGCAGATCCTGGAGGACGGCCACGTCACCGTGGAGGGCGTGAAGCCGGAGCTTCATCAGTCGGTTGTCGAGGTCGGAAGCTCGGTGTGCCAGACGCCCGCGGAGATCCGAGGCGAGATCGTGAGGCTCCGGCGTGCCGTGTCGGACCTCGCAGCTCAGGAGGGCCTGCAGATGCTCGCAGCGGGCACGCACCCGTTCTCGTCGTGGATGGATCAGGAGATCACTCCCCTGGAGCGATATCTCGGCGTGGAACAGGACCTTCAGGACCTCGCGCGCAGGAACCTCATCTTCGGGATGCACGTGCACGTGGGGATCGAGGACAGAGAGTTCCTCGTGGACGCGCTCACGGTCTCGCGATACTTTCCCCCCCACATTCTGGCGGTCTCTACCAGCTCTCCATTCTGGATGGGCCGTGACACGGGGCTCGGGTCGTACCGCAGCGTGCAGTGGCGGAATTTCCCGCGTACCGGCATTCCTCCCGTATTTCGGACCTACGCCGATTACGAATACCTCATCGCGACCCTCGTGCGCGCCAACGCGATCGAGGACGCGTCCAAGATCTGGTGGGACGTCCGCCCGCACCATCTCTACCCCACGCTGGAGTTTCGCGTGTGCGACATGTGTACGCGCGTCGATGAGGCCGTCTGTATCGCCGCGATCTTCCAGGCCATCGTCGCGAAGCTCTGGAAGCTGCGCCGGGACAACCTCACGTTCCGCGTCTACCCTGGCACGCTCATCGAGGAGAACAAGTGGCGCGCCGTCCGCTATGGACTCGACGGCCACCTCATCGACTTCGGACAGGAGTCGGAGCGCCCTGCGCGGGACCTCCTCCAAGAGCTGGTCGAGTGGTTTCTCGACGACGTGCTCGACGAGCTCGGAAGCCGTGCCGAGGTGGAGCACATCTACCGCATTCTCGAGACGGGGACGAGCGCTGACCGGCAGCTGCGCGTCTACGAGGAAACGGGCGACCTCAAGGCGGTGGTAGACCATCTCGTGAAAGAGACGGCGGAGGGCGTCACCTCTACCCCCGCATGAGCCGCAGCGTCCGCGACGCGAGCCGCAGCTCGACGCGCCGTCCCCATCCGAACTCGAGGGTGTCGGTCTCGATCCCGTCTCCGAAGACGACGCCGTCGTCCATGCGAGACGTGACTCGGAGGGTGCCCTCCTCGGTGATGACACCCTCGGTGAGGTCGGTACCCGTCGCGACGCTCGGCCAGGCCTCGCGCACGAAGAAGACGAGCGCCCTGTCCTCCGGCTGGGGCATGGACAGACCGCTGCTGCGCTGGCGGGCGATGGAGCGGGCCCAGCCCGTCGCGCCGGTACCCGTTGCCAGGATCAGACCGGATGAGGAATGCGACTCGCTTTCGCCCGACAACTCGATCACGTAGCGCGCCGACTGGTGCGAGCGGTGCCCGACGAAGATCTCGTTCAGCGCGACGAGCTCCCGGCCGTCAGGCGTGCGCGCCACGACCATGGAACGGTGCTCGAAGTCACCTCCACCTAGACCGGCCGCGCGGATCAGATCAGGCGCAGCGGCGGGGGGATGCGGCACCAGGATCCCTTCGTAGCGCTCGGGGTCCGGGTTGAGGCCGATGACGGGCTGACCGCCGAGGTACTTGGCCACGTTTGCCACCAGCCCGTCCTGACCCAAGGCGACCACGACGTCGCCGGGCTCGAAGAGGAAGCGGTCGAGGTCATCGCGCTGCACGCTCGTCCGCCGCCATTCCCGGGGGATGGGCGTGCAGGACGTCGGCGCGAGCGGCCTGGAAGGCCTCGTGACGGGCCAGTACAGGGTCCAGTGATTGGCCTCGGGTCTCGAGGAAGAAGGCGGCCTGCTGGCGGGTCGAGTGGCGCCGTAGCAGCCACTCGTACTCGGTGGCTCGAGTCACCAGCGCGACGCGCGGCGGGACGCCGCCGCGTTCGCGGCCTTGCAGGGTCGATCCGTCACGCGTGGCCACGCTCGTCTCATCCGCGGCCATTCTCGCCGCCCCCGTTTGCGTCAGCTTCCAAGCGACGCGTGCCTGCAGCCACCAGCCGCTGTAGGGTCGGGCCCAGCGTCTCGGGCGAGAGGGAGAGGTGGTCGATCCGCTGCAACTTCGAAGCGAGCTCCCGAGCCGCCAGACCGGCCATGACATGAGGTGGGAGGGCCTGGTAGATGGCCATCCTCTCGCGCTCCGAGGAGACACGGGCGGCTTCCACCCGGCGGATGGCGTCGGCCTGCCCGGCCGCCGCGGTGCGCCGGCGTCCGGCTTTGGCCGTTGCCGCGATGCGCTTCGCTCCGGAAGCGTTGGTTGCACGCTCGCGGGCGTTGGCGCCCTCATGCGCGATCAGCTCTTCCTCTCGTCGGGCGAGCTCGATCTCCTGGATGGCACGCTCTTTCTCCACGGCCAACGCCCGGCGCTGGAACATGGCCTCGTCAGCCTGCTCTTGAATTGCCTCGTGCGTCGGCGCCTGAAGGGCCTTCTCCAGCTCGGCAGTGGGAGCGACGGAAGACACGCGCACGGACGCGATCTCGATGCCCATGGCCGCGAGCGTCGGCTCGTTGACCAGGCCGCGGGTGATCTGGTCGCGCACGCGCTGGACCCCTTCTGCCAGGATTTGCCGCACGGGGGTTCCCGCCAAGTACTCCCAGGCGTGTTGCTGCGCGGCCTGGATGAGGAGCTGAGACAGCTGATCGAGGGGCGTCCCGAGATGGAGACCGGTCCGCAGGTCCACGGAGAAGTCGACGCGGCTGGCGAGAGTCTCGGGATCGGCCACCCTGTAAGTGATGACTCCCTGTGCGGTCACGTCCTGGAAATCGGCGTAACGAGCGTGGAACAGGAAGGTCTCGTCCCGGTCGTCGCACGGGACTTCCGCGCAGCTGGTGGAGAGCGGAAGGAACCAGAAGGTCGGCCCTCGCGCCGAGCGGACCAGCGCGCCGCGCCGGAACTGGAGGACGTGGGCGCTGGGGTCGCTACGGAAATGGCGGATGCCCAGAAGCCTCGTGATGGTTGCCATCAGACTCCCCCCTTCTCGTGAACGAAGCGATAGAGCTCCGCGGGGCGATGCCCCACGTCCGACTCGCGCGTACCTGTCGCCACGACACGGCCCGAAGCGAGCACGCGGCGCCGGAACGAGTCCTTGTTGAGCGTACGGTCGAGGATGGTCTCGTGAACCTCTTGCAGACGGCGGAGCGTGAAGCGGGGAGGAAGGAGCTGGTAACCGATGTCGGCGTAGTCCAACTTTCCCCGCAACCGGAGTACCACCATTCCGAGAATGTCCGCGTGGTCGAAGGCCAGCGGGAGGCCCTCGGCGCCGTCCTGAGCGATGACCGCTCCACCCGACTCGCCGGCCCAAGGTACCTTCAAGACGGCGAGCTTCGTCGATCGGTCGACCGGGCTTGCGCGGAGGAGCCGCGCCGGACTCACGAGCGCGAAATAGGCGACTGTGATAACCCTGGTTCGCGGATCCCGACCGGGGGCGCCGAAGGTGTAGAGCTGTTCGAGGTAGACGTCTCGGACTCCACCCTTGTCGCACAGAATGCGGGACGCAGCGTCGTCAAGGGACTCGTCCATCCCGACAAAGCCACCCGGCAAGGCCCACTTCCTCCGCTCCGGGTGCGCGTCTCGCCTCACCAGAAGCGCACGCAGCGCCCCGTCCAGGGCTGTCACGATCGCGACATCGACGGCGACCGACGGGCGTGGGAACCGAGAAGCGTCGTAGGCCACCAGAAACTCGCGCTCTCGCTCATCCTGGACCCGTTCACCGTTCATGTGTGGATCTCCTGTGGAATCCCGTTGTTTGATGCACAATACATATATGTATAACACATCTAAGTCAAGTATCTACTCGCCCTCGATCGTGGTTCCGTTCGACGCGATCCAACACCTCCGCTCGCCGTGTCGACGGAGGAGCGGCGTCAGCGCGCTGTAGCCGAAGGTCTTGTGTCTTGGCGCGCGCAGCTTCTTAATGGTGCCGAAAGCCCCACCACTCCACCTGGAGCGTCCCCACCATGCTGACAGCCCTCGCGCTTGCTGCCACCCTCCAGGTTCCCCCTACCACAGGCGAGCTCGCTCCGGGAGTAGAATACGACCCGTCGGTTCCCACGCTCCAGGAGGTCGTGGGACACGGTTTCCGCGACGAGATCACACCTCCGGATCAGATCGTTCGCTACATGGAGGCGCTCGCTGCTACCGCCCCCGAGCGCAGCCGGTTGATCCGATACGCAACGAGCTGGGAGGGTCGGGCGCTCGTGATGCTCGTGATCGGTTCGGAGGAGCGCATGGAGCGGTTGGACCAGGTCGAGCAAGACCTGCAGCGTCTCGCCGATCCGAGGGGGCTTTCCGAACAGGACGTAGCGGATCTGATTGGGCGCCTTCCCGTCGTAACCGCCCTGGTCCACGGTATCCATGGCAACGAGATCAGCTCTAACGGAGCTGCGATGGCAGAGGCCTATCACCTTCTCGCGGCAAGGGGTGACCCAGCGGTCGACCTGATACTGTCCGAGTCACTGGTCCTCGTCGATCCGATCGAGAACCCGGATGGTCGCGCGCGTTTCGTCTCCCAATTCACGATGGGTCGGGCTCGCTGGGAGGACGCGGCGACCTGGTCCCTCGAACACGACCAGCCATGGCCGGGAGGCAGAGGGAATCACTACCTGTTCGACCTGAACCGAGACGCGTTCGTTCAGAGCCAGCCCGAGACACGCGGTAAGTTAGCCGTGTTCAAGCGGTTCTGGCCGCACGTAGTGGTCGATCTCCACGAAATGGGAGGCAACTCCACCTACTTCTTCCCGCCCACCGCAGATCCAGCCAATCCTTGGCTAACCGACTCCCAACTCGAGCTCATGGAAGTGTTCGGCCGTGCGAACGCCACCGCGTTCGACCGCCGCGGCTTCGCGTACTTCAACCGAGACATCTACGACGCATTCTATCCGGGCTACATGGACACCTGGCCGATGACCCACGGTGCATTGGCCATGACCTTCGAGCAGGCTTCGGCCCGTGCCCTGGTGTTGCGAAGAAACGATGGGGATCTCCTCACGTACGGAGACGGCGTCACGCATCACTTCACCGCGGCGATCCAGACCGCCGAGACCGCGGCGCGCAATCGCGAGCGCGTCCTGCGGGACTTCCTCGATTTTCGCAGGAGCGCGGTCGAGCTAGGGCGCTCGGGAGGCGCCGAGTACGTGTTGCACTCGGCGCACGACCCAGGGATGGCCGACCGGCTGGCACGCAGCCTCGTACGCAACGGCGTCTAGGTCTTCGCCGCGTCGGAGCCGGTGTCGGTGGACGGGCGGATTCTGCCGGTTGCCGGCACGTTCATCGTGCCACTGGCTCAGCCTTCGCATCGCATGATCCGGAACCTGCTCGATCCGCACGTTCCTATGGACCCGGCGTTCGTGGAGCGGCAGATCGAGCGTCGCGCCAACCGGCAGTCGGACGAGATCTACGACGTGACGGCCTGGGGCCAGTCGTTGCTATGGGACGTCGAGGCGTTGGAGAGCGACGCTCCCACCGGGGCCCGTGGCGCGCCCGTGAAGGCCGAACTGGATCGACATTGGGCACCGCTCCCGCAGGCCGCAGTCGGCTATCTGGTACCGTGGGGGACAGCGGCGGCGGCAGCTATCACTCGAGCGTTGCGGGAAAGACTGCGCGTGCGCGCCGCCGGCGGCGCTTTCGTACTCGGTGGCCGCCGCTACGGAATCGGCACTGCGATCCTGCGGTCTGCCGAGAACGGTCCCGACCTCGCGTCCCGTTTGGAGGAGATCGCAGGTGCGCACGGTGCCGAGGTCGTGGCCGTCGACAACTCGTACGTTGAGGAGGGCATGTCGTTGGGGTCGAACGAGGTGCGGGCCCTGCGAGAGCCGCGCGTCCTCCTGCTCTACGCGGAGCCGTCCTCGACCTACTCGGCCGGCTGGGCTCGGTACGTTCTGGAACGGCGCTACGGCCAACGCACCACGACTGTGAGGGCTGAGAGCCTACGAAGGGTCATCCTCTCGGAGTACGACGTCGTCGTGTTTCCGAGCGGTGACTTCGAGGGCGTCGTGGGGGGGGCGCTTCAGGAGCGTTTGCAAGGCTGGATGCGCGACGGCGGGACGATGATCACGATGGCCGAATCGACCCGGTGGGCAGCACACGCCGGCCTGCTGGGAACGACCGCGGAGCGAAGGGGCGGACGACCCGAGAGGGAAGATCCACCACAGGAAGCGACGCAGCGGCAGCCGATCGACTACCTCGAGGCCATCACCCCCGGAGACGAGCCTACGGAGCAGGTTCCGGGCGCGATCCTACGAGTGTTGCTGGACCGCGAGCATTGGTTGTCGGCCGGGACCGACGGAGAGATCGGCGTCCACGTGGAGGGTACCAGAGTGTTTCGGCCCGTTCCGTTGGACGAGGGTAGGAACGTCGGGCAGTACGCGGACGTTGATGACCTGTTGCTCAGTGGGATCGCCTGGGAAGAGAGCCGACCGCAGTTGGCCAACAAGGCCTACCTGATCCACCAACCGGTGGGTCGGGGCCAGATCGTGGCTTTCGCCGAAGACCCCAATTACCGGGCCTACGCGGAGGCGACCCAGCTCCTTTTCATCAACGCGGTGCTCTTGGGGCCCGGACGCTGATGGTGTCCCGACGCTAGCCGGCTCGGGCGCGCTTCGCTCCGGAGGGAAGGGCCTCCCTCCGCGAACGCGGCTGGGGCCGCATCCTCATCTCCGCCCGCACCTTCACAGATGTTCGCTTCGGGAGGCCCCCCACGCCTGCGCTTCCTCGTTGGTGAACGGTGGTCGTCGACCACCCCTCTCCGAGGCGGCCTTGCCCAACACGCGGTCGGCCACGAGGGGGCCGGGGAGCTCGTCCGGACTAGAAGGCCCCGGTCGGCTGGCGCCCCGTCACGACCGCCCCCCCGACCAGCAGCGCCCCCAGCATGGCGCCCGCTCCCAGAGCGAGCTGGGGCTGAGTGCCGACGATGATCGCGATGAGGAGCACGTAGAGGCCGAGCGTCAGTCCGGGGACCCATGGGTAGCCCGGCACCTGGAAGGGCCGCTCGAGCTCGGGTTGTGCGCGGCGCAGGCGGAAGATGGCCGAGAGAACCACGGTGTCGACCGAGATGGACACGAGCATCATGAAGCGGATGAGGAGCTCGAACGCGCCCGTCAGCGCGAGCGCGAGGATCACAGTGGAGATGAAGAGCAGGGCCGGGATGGGTGTGCCGCGCTCGCCGACGCGGGTGAATGCCCGCGGCGCCAGCCCTTCTCGGGCGAGCCCGAAGGCCACACGGGGAAGTCCCATGAAGTTCACGTTGAGGCTGCTGATGAGAATCAGCAGGCTGGCCAACAGTACCACGGTGCCGGCCGCGTCACCGAAAACGGCGACAACCGCGTCCTGGGCGACCAGCTCGGATCCGGCCATCTCGGCTGGCGTGAGCGCGCTCAGGAAGGCCACGTTCATCAGGAGATAGAGCCCGGCCACCGCGGCTGCTCCCCCCAACAGGATGCGTGGGAGCGCGCGGCCGGGGTCGCGGGTCTCCTCGCTCATCTTTGCCGCGTCCTCCCAGCCGTAGTAAGCGAACGATACGGACTGGTGGGCGAGCGCGAACGCGAGCAGAGCGCCGCCAGAGGCAGTGAGGGTCCCCGTTCCCGCCGACCCGCTGGTGAATCCCGCGGCGTCCCCCGCCCAGATGGCCGCTACGGCGAGAATCACGATAACCACGACCTTCAGGAGCGTCGTCACGTTCTGGAATACGGTCCCTACCTTCAGCCCTCCCATGTGAAGGAGGGCGAACCCGAGAATCACCAGACCGGCCAGCAGCCGGATGGAGCCCCGTCCCGTCAGCAAGACGAGGTACTCGGCGATCACCACGGCCTTGGCGGCGCCCGAGAATCCGCGCGCGACGAAGAGCTCGGACCATCCGGCCACGAACCCCGCGAGGGGGCCATAGGCCTCCCGCGCATAGACGTACTTCCCTCCTGCCCGTGGTAAAGCGGCGGCCATCTCGGCCAGCACTACCGTGCTCAGGGCCGCCATCAAGCCTCCGAAGAGCCACACGGCGAGGATCAGCCACGTGTGGCCGAGGTAGCCGGCGATGAGCCCGGGCGTGCGGAGGATCCCAGCGCCGATGATGATGCCGACGGTGACGGCCAGGCCGTCCCTGGCCCGGAAGACGCGTTCGAGGTGCTGTACCGGCGCGGCGGGCGCCGCCGGGGTCAATGCGTCATCGCCCAGACGAGGACGTTGATGCCCAGCGCGTAAGACTCGGGCGAGAAGTTGAAGAAGAACTCGTAGTCCTCACCCTCACGCTCCCACCCGTCTGCGATGTCGGTGTTGTGGCTCATCAAGACCAGGGGGCGGCCGTCCTTCGCGAAGATGGCTCGGAGATGTGGCACCGCGCTCTCGGCGCCCCCTCTCCGATGTCGCCATGCCGGAACGCCGCCAGAACTGAATGGACGGCACCTGGGGAATCTCCGAAACCTGGTAAAGCGCGGAGAGCAGTGGATGGTCGGGCGGCACGTCGACGATCGTGTGCTCCGGTAGGATGCGCAGGATCTGGCTCGCCCATTGGTCCCACGCGCGGTTTCCCCAGAAGTCATCCACCCAGAGAAAGCCCCCTTTGAGCAGGTAATCCCGCAGTCGCACGATGTCGAGGTCCGTGAGGGCCATGGTTCCGACGTCGGACGCGAAAAGGAACGGACATTCGAACAGCGAGTCGTCGATCGCGCGGACGACGGCATGCCCTGGCTCGCCGTCCTCCCAGCGCGCGATGGTCGCAGTCGTGAGCTGCGAGAAGCGCGTCATGAGGTTGCGATCGGAGACCGGGTAATCGGTCTCCCAGCCTTGTCCGTTGGCCTCCCGCTGAACCTCTCGGTATTGCAGCCGGCAGAACGAAAATCCCCGGTCGACGGACCCTTCGATGGTGGGTAGGCCGTCCCGGATGGGTCGAGTGCGGCCGCGGCCCCGGCCGCGGCCGAAACCGAATCCTTGAGCATGGGCGCCGTCGGCGGCGAGGACCATCAAGAACAGCGCGAGCGCGGAGCCGCGCCGCCGCCACTCGCGAGGGCGACTCTTCATCCAGCGTTCCGTCGCTTGATGTGGGCGCCTTCCGCGGCTGCCTCCGCCAACGTCGTCGAACCCGTGGACCGGCGCAAGCCGATTCGGACCTACGGCGCCGAACAAATTGGGCGGTTCTCTCGTAAGCATGTTCAGGCAGCCCTCTCGCCGATCGCATGGAGCGCGAAGATGGCCGACATCCACCGAGACCTCGAAACGTCCCTCACCGGCCGCCCTCCATCGGGGATGGGATGGCTGGGGTGGTTGGCCGTGACGGCTGTGGTGCTCGCAGGCCTCGGAGTGGCCGCCGGCTGGATGGGCTATGTCTTCGTGCGAGGCCAGGTCGAGCGCATCGCTGAGATCGCTTTGGAGAGCCCGCTGGAGGCGACGGCCCAAATGTTGGCCCGGATGGATCCCGAACTGGAGCTGGCGACGCCAGAAGGCGGGGCTGCCACGATACTGCGAGATCTTCGAAGCGGAAGAGTCCTCGACCTGCAGGACGCCGTCGAGGGATCGCTACGTGTGCGCACACAAGAGGGGGAGCTGGCTATCGACCTGCGCGGTGACGAGTCCGGCGGGTCACTCGTGATCGACTCGCCCGAGGGCCGCGTAAGTGCCGAGCTCTCCCGCGATGATGAAGGCGGCTCGTTGGTCATCCGGTCCGACGGGGCGGAGGAGCTGCGCTTCGGGGCGGGCGCGGCGGCTCGTCCCCTTCCTGAATGGGTGCCACGTGATGGGAGCATGCCCGACGAGCCGGCGCATGTCTACTCCGCGGGCTCTTTCGGCGCCGTCGCCTGGGAGACCAGCCGGTCCCCGGCTCGTCTTCTCCGGTACTTCGAGGACGCGCTCGAGGAGTTAGGATTCGACGCCGTCGGCCAGACAGAGAGCCGTTCAGGGGAGGACGCGCAGGTGTCGATCTGGGCCACGGACGAGGACTCGGGACGCATGGCGTTCGTCGTCGCCGCCCGTGAAAACAGGCAGACGTCGGTCGTCTTGGGGTACGGGGAGGAGCGTTAAGCGCCCAGGAACCCGTGACGTACCACGGGGTCTTTGGGATCGCGCGGGGCCGCATGCTTCCTCTTCCCTGGTCCCGCGAAAAACTCCCAACAGGCGATGGGCCGTGTCGGCACCCTTGCTCTTTCAGATCGAGCCAGCGGGTGGACTTTCCCAGGCCCTTTCCGCGAGCCCGACACTCGCGATAGCCACGCTCTTCGGTGCAGGGGTTCTCACGAGCCTGACGCCCTGCGTCTACCCCATGATTCCGATCACCGTGGCGGTGATCTCGGGTACCGCACGAGAGAACCAAACGCGGGCGAGGACGGTGGGTCTGACGTTCACCTACGTCGGGGGCATGGCCACGTTTTACGCGATCCTCGGTCTCGTAGCGGGCCTGACGGGGACGCTGTTCGGCACGGTGAGCGCGAGTCCGTGGGCTCGTCTCGCCATTGGCAACCTGCTCCTGGTCTTCGCGCTGGCGATGCTCGATGTCCTGCCCGTGCCTGTCCCTCGCCGCCTCATGGAATGGGCGAGCACGAGAGAAGGTGGCTCGTACGGCGCGGTCTTCCTGCTCGGGGCCACCTCCGGCGTCGTCGCAGCCCCCTGTGGCGCGCCCGCCTTCGCAGTGGTCCTGACCTGGGTAGCGGCCACGCAGGCCGGACTGATGGGCTTCGTATATCTCTTCGTGTTTTCGCTCGGGATGACCGCGCTCCTCGTCGTGGTCGGTCTATTCTCGGGAACTTTGGCTCTCCTTCCGCGTTCGGGTGTTTGGATGGTTTGGATGAAACGCTTCGCGGCCCTGATCATGCTGGGGGTCGCTGAATACTACTTCATACAGGCGGGTTACAACCTATGAACCGACCTAGGCTCGGACGTGGAGTCCTCACGCTGCTGGCGATCGTCGTGTCAACCGCGCTCGCTCCCTCGTCATCCGCGGCGCAGGCCAATAGCGAGGTCGGGCCCGCCATCGGATCCGCCGCCCAAGCGGCTGCGGTCGAGGATCTCGACGGCAACGCCGTAGAGCTTCTCGACTACGTCAAGGGGCGTCCGGCCCTCCTCGAGTTCTGGGCCACCTGGTGCGAGGTCTGCGAAGCGCTTCAGCCCCAGCTCGACCAGATCCATGAGAGCTACGGTGACCGCTTGAACGTGGTGGCAGTGGCTGTCGGCGTGGCGCAGACACCGAGGCGGATTCGCCGACACATCGAGGACCACGACCCCGGCTATACCTACCTCTACGACGTGCGGGGTGAGGCGGTGCGGGCGTTCGAGGCACCCACGACATCGGTCGTCGTCATTCTGGACGCGGAGGGCAAGGTGGCCTACACCGGTGTCGGCCGGGACCAGGATCTAATCGCAGCGGTGGAGCGCGTCGTGGGAAGCTGACGGGCCCGTAGCACTTGAACGACGAAAGGGCTCGGCGTGGAAGGGATGTCCACGCCGAGCCCCTTTTTCTGTTTCCGGTCGGGGGGGGCTAGAAGCCCGTTTCCTCCGCCTCCGGAGTCACCCGGTCGATGATGGCCGCCAGCGTTTCGTAGGCGGTCGGGTCGACTTCCTCGAAGTCGGGAATGAGCCCGGCCACCGTGCCATCAGGAGCCACGACGACCACCGTTCGGAGTCCCGGCGATGTCCGGCCTTCTCGTAGGTTGCCACCAAGCGCGACGTAACTCGATCCGTCGGTGTCGCTCCCGAACAGGAAGGGAAAGTCCTCGTCCTTGGCCCAGGAGGCGAGCTCCTCGGCTGTGTCCGGTGAGATGGCCACTAGGTGAACGTTTCGTCCGCCGCGGAACAGGCTTGCGTACTGATCACGGTACGCTGTCATTTGAATCGTTCACCCACGCGTCCTGGCCCTGAAGAAGTAAGTCAGGACAACGGTCTCTCCTCGGAGATCGCTCAACTTGACCGGCTGGTCGATGACCCCATAACGGGTTGCAGCGGCCACCTCGAAGTCGGGCGCCATCTCGCCCACCTCGAGGAAGTCCGGTCCTGCCTGGGCAGCCCCCGGAACGGGAGCGCCCAGAGCGAGCGTCGCCCCGAGGAGGCTCAGGCTTGCGACTCGACGCATGCTCGGCTCCTTGAGCGGGTGGTCTTCGTGATAAGCGTAGTGGATTCCTTCGAGCTAAGTTCCCGTCGACCCAAGCGCAAGCCTGGGTGTTGGCGCTAGCCTCCGAACGCGCGTCGAACGGTGATATCGTCCATCGTTCCCTGCTGTCCATCGGGTCCGTTCGAGCCGACGACGAAGCCACGGCGGTCCGGAGCCAGGTAGTAGATGTTGCCCCAAGGATCCTGCGGGCTGCCGTTGAAGCTGCTCCGCAGCCAACTCTCGAAGCCGCCCCCCCCTCCGGGCAGCCTGCCCTGGGTGCGCATCCTGGCGTCCAGTTGGCTCGACATGCCGTTTAGGCGTCTGGTGGCCATCCTGGCCCGGACGTCGTCCGTGAGGGGCGCCAGCTGCTCGAAGATGGCGGTGCGCGAGCTAGGAATGGTCAGGCCCACGGCAAGGCCGAGGACGGCCAGGAGGAATACCTTCTTGATCATGGCCTGGGCTCCCGCTTCATCGGGTGGAACCTCTCCACTGCAAGGTTAGCGAAATCCTCGCCCGACGACAGGGGAGCTCCGCCGGCGTTGTTGCGCGGCGCTCCCGCACAGATAATGCATTTACCATCCGCGTGAGCGCCCGTGGGTAAGCCCTGGACGCTACCGCCGCTGCGCGCTCTCACCGAGGAGGGAGGCAACGGCCTGGGACCGTTCGGTGAAGTAGTTCCGTTCCGCCCGTGTGCGAGGCGGTCGACGTGAGCTCGCAGGTAGCTCCGTCATGAACCGTCCGGTGCGGGGGCGGCGCCGGGTCCGGCCCGACCGTCGTGTGCCCGCATGGGTCGTGTTACCCGTGGCCGCGGCAGCGGGATTCTTCGTCTC
Organism: Longimicrobiales bacterium; assembly: GCA_965249195.1. Classification (GTDB taxonomy): domain Bacteria; phylum Gemmatimonadota; class Gemmatimonadetes; order Longimicrobiales; family Gaopeijiaceae; genus CBDFLM01. Next base: position 216,984 of record CBDFLM010000012.1, on the reverse strand, counting down.
GGGCTGGCTGGGACTGATCTTCGGCGCGGTCGTCGGAGTGTTCCTCTGGCGAATTCGGAGGTAGGGTGAGGGCCCTCCGCCGGCGGGGCGCCACGGAGGTTCTGGGCGGACGGGCAGCGGTGTGCCGGTCGACGCACAGCAGTCACGTCCGGCCTGGGCGGCTGGGGTCGGTGTTGGCGCAGCGATCGACGTGGGAGAGCGCGCTGTCTTCGGCGCGCGTCCGCTGGAGGACGAGCAACCCGTGAGCGCACTGATCAGAACCTGGCATCTCGAGATGACATCGCCGGATAGGCTGCGGCCGACTGAAGCGACGCCGGCCGACGTGGAGCTTCGCCAGGCCGCGGCCTGCTATCCGGAGCTCGCGTATTTCCTCTACAGTGCGGTCGGAGGTGACTGGTACTGGATCGACCGTGTCGCGTGGTCGTACGACGATTGGGTCGAGTACCTCGATGATCCGTCGGTGGAGGTATGGATCCTTCTTCATCGTGGGACTCCGGCGGGGTACGCCGAGCTTACCGGGGTCGGCGGCGACGAGGTCCAGATCGCGTCGTTCGGTCTGATCCCACGATTCATCGGCAGGGGGCTCGGTGGCTGGTTCCTGACCCAGGTAATTCGTAGGGCATGGGAGTGCGGCAGGGGCCGCGTCCGTGTCAACACGTGCTCGTTGGACGGCCCAGCGGCCCTTCCGAACTACCGGGCTCGCGGCTTCGAGGTCGTCCGCGTCGACGAAGACGTGAAGCTCCTGCCTCCAACGCCGCTGGGGCCCTGGGGGACGTTACGCCACCCGGTCGGGGCCGTGAGGGCGCCGCGTTAACCCGGTCCGCCTGTCTCGCCTGCAGGCGAACCCACCAGGGTCACCACCACCTCGCGTCGTCGTGGACGAGTGTCCAGCTCGATCAGGGTCACCTGTTGCCAGGTCCCCAACGGGACCCTGCCGTCGACGACCGGCAGCGCCAAGGACGGTCCGACGAGGAAGGCGCGTACGTGACTGTGCCCGTTGTCGTCGTTCCAGGTCCTCTCGTGCTCGTACTCGCCATCGCGGGGCGCGACCCGCTCCAGCGCGGCCGAGATGTCGTGACCGACCAACCCGGGCTCGTACTCGAGTGTCGAGAGCGCGGCGGTCGAGCCAACCACCATGAGCGTCGCGTGGCCCACTGCGATTCCGGACTCCTCGACGATCGCCTGCAGCTCGGGCGTGAGATCGAGAATCTCGTCGTTGCCCCGGGTTTGCCGGGTAATGACCCGGGATCGCGTGGTCATGTCCGTTCGGGCCTGTCGCCCATGGTCGCCGGGCGTGGGTAGCGCCGTCTCAATGGCTCGCCCATACGGTCGTACGCCCCGAACCGTCGAAGGTGAGCACGTCGTACGTGTCGTGCCGGTCTCCCATCTCCATTCCAGGAGAGCCGATCGGCATTCCGGGCACAGCGATTCCGGCGATCCGGGGCCGCTGCTCGAGAAGGCGAAGAATGTCCTCGGCGGGCACGTGACCTTCGACGACATAGCCGTCCACCAGCGCGGTGTGGCACGCCTGAAGGCCGGCGCTCACCCCGTTCGCCACCTTGATCGGCTGCAGGTCCACGACGTCGTGCTCGTCGACGGGGAAACCCGCGCGCCGTAGGTGCTCCGTCCACAGGGAGCAGCAGCCGCAGGCTGGAGATTTGAACACCTGTATCGTCGGGAGGTCGGGAGAGGGGACGATCGTCTCCGACGCACTCGCCGTAGCCTGGTCTTCCGCAGCCCCGCTAGCGTTGAAGGCGGCGTAAACGCCGCCTGTGAGGAGGGCGAGCCCGGCGAGAAGCAGCACGCCGCTGGGCAGCTTCGGCAAGGTCTTCATTATCGTTCCATCGTGTCTGAGGTGCTCGCGCCAGATAGACGTATCTACGATAGCCTGGCTTTCGACTGCGGATAAGGGGACGTGCGACGGGCGTCGCCCCCTGGGACGCGTCGGGAGGTGCGCTCCCTGTCATGGGGGATTGACGGAGGGCGGTGGGTGTCGAGAGATTCCTGACCCCACCCCCCCCCCCTGGGCGGGGATCAGACGGAGCCAGAGAATTGGACAAACGAATCGGAGCGCCGGTCTCCCTCGAACGGACGCATGGACACCCGTCCGATGCCGCGACACAGGACGTCGTTCGACGCCTCAGGAGCGTCGAGGGGCACGTCCGGGGGGTCACGGGGATGGTCGAGGAAGGGGCATACTGCGTGGATGTCGTCAACCAAATCCTCGCCGTCCAGCGAGCTCTCAAGAAGGTGAGCTCCCTCGTTTTGGACCGTCACCTCCACACCTGCGTAACGTCCGCTGTACGGGGGGAGGACGCAGATGAGCGCGAGCGTGTGCTGCACGAGATTCTCCAGGTGTTCGAGGCCAGCGGCAGGGCCTAGTGGCCGCAGCCAGGTGAGGAAGCACTTCGATGGGAGAGGTCCATGGCGAGCAGGACGGTCGAGGTACCGGGCATTTCTTGCGGGCATTGTGTGATGACCATCGAGCGAGAGCTGGATGGGATCACGGGCGTGCGCTTCGTGTCCGCGCAACAGGGCGAGCGGCGCGTCACCGTGGAATGGGACGACGCCCTCACGAGCTGGGAGGCCATCAGGGCGCAACTGGTCGGAATCAACTATCCCCCCGTGGGATGACGAGTCCGGTCGGCGGAACGGTCGTGCGAGGTGAGTGAGCGTAGGCTCGAGATCCCGGTTGCCGGGATGACGTGCGCGAGCTGCGCAACGACGGTGGAGCGCGTCCTGAAGGGCGAGGAGGGGGTTTCGGACGCGGTCGTCAACTTCGCGAGCGAGCGGGCGGCGGTCGTGTTCGACCCCGACAGGGTCGACGAGGAGAGCCTTACTAGACGGGTCCGCGACGCAGGGTACGGAGTCGCCACGGCGTCGATCGAGCTCCCCATCATCGGGATGACCTGCGCGAACTGCGCCGCTGTGATCGAGCGCGCCCTCGGCACCGTGCCTGGGGTGACCACGGCTCACGTCAACCTGGCCACGGAGCGCGCCTCGGTAGACCTGATCGCCGGTTCTTCAGGAAGGAGCGATCTGGTGGCGGCGGTCGAGCGGGCCGGGTACGGTGTGGTCGATACCGCCTCCGGAGAGATCGAGGATCCCGAGGCGAAGGCCCGTCGCGCCGAGGTCCGGGATCAGGAGCGGAAGCTCGCGGTCGGCGTCACGCTCACCCTGCCTTTGTTCGTGCTCTCGATGGGCCGCGACCTCGGGCTGCTCGGGACCTGGGCTCAGGGCCCGCCAGCCGGTTGGCTGATGCTGGCGCTCGCTACACCGGTGCAGTTCTACGTCGGGTGGGACTTCTATTCAGGCGCGTGGAAGTCACTTCGAAACCGTGCCGCCAACATGGACGTTCTGGTCGCGCTCGGCTCGTCCGCGGCGTTCTTCTACAGCGTTCCGGTCCTGGTGGCGCTCACGGCCGGAAGCGTCGCCTTGGGTGAGCATCTGTACTTCGAAACCGCAGCCGTAATCATCACGCTCATCCGGCTCGGCAAGCTTCTGGAGGCCAAGGCCAAAGGCGAAACGGGCGATGCGATCCGCCGCCTGATGGGGCTTCGCCCCCAGACGGCGATGGTGGTCCGCGATCGCCGAGAGGTCGAGGTGTCGATCGACGACGTAGCCGTGGGCGACCTCCTCATCGTGCGTCCCGGTGGCAGGGTACCGGTGGACGGTGTCGTACTCGAAGGCTACTCGGCAGTGGATGAGAGCCTGCTCACCGGCGAGAGCATGCCGGTGGAGAAGGCCCCCGGCGACCCCCTGGTCGGCGGGAGCATCAACCGCGAGGGTGCCCTCCGCGTGCGGGCCACGGCCGTGGGCGCCGGCACCGCGCTCGCACGGATCGTGCGCCTGGTCCAGCAGGCTCAGGGGAGCAAGGCGCCCATTCAACGTCTGGCGGATCGCGTGGCCGGGGTATTCGTGCCGGTCGTGGTCGCGCTCGCGCTGGCGACGTTGGCGGTCTGGTGGCTATGGGTCGGTGCCGGGTTCACAGTGGGCCTGGTGCGCTTCGTCGCCGTCCTGGTGATCGCGTGCCCATGCGCGCTCGGGCTCGCGACGCCGACTGCGGTCATGGTCGGCACGGGGATCGGTGCCCGACGGGGCATCCTCTTCCGGAGCTCGGAGGCGCTAGAGCGGGCGCAGGCGCTGCGAGTCGTCGTCTTGGACAAGACCGGCACCGTCACCCTCGGGGAGCCGACGTTGCACGAAATCGTGCATGTTCCAACGCCCGTGACTTCCGGGGCGCCCGCCCTGGACGCCAGCAGCGAAACTTCGCTTCTGAGCCTGGCCGCGAGCGCGGAGATCAACAGCGAGCACCCCTTGGGCCAAGCCGTAGTCCGGGCGGCTCGTGAGCGGAACCTCGAGCTGCCCGAAGCGACGCGCTTCGCGGCCGACCCCGGCCACGGCGTCACGGCTCTCGTGGGCGGAGCGGAGGTGGCCGTTGGAACGCGACGCCACCTGGAGCGACTCGGTATCGACGTAGCCGAGCTCGAAGCCGAGGCTGGGCGACTGGAGGCGGCCGGACGCACCGCGTTGTGGGTGGCCACCGGCGGCCGTGTGGCCGGGCTTCTGGGACTCGCAGATGCGGTCAAACCAACTTCCCGCGAGGCCGTTCAGGAGCTCGAGCGGCTGGGTCTGCAGGTGGTCCTGCTCACGGGGGACAACCGCGCCACGGCCGACGCGGTCGCCGCGCAGGTTGGCATCCGCGAAGTCCGCGCCCAGGTTCTCCCAGAGCAGAAGGCGGCTGTCGTCCGTGAGCTGAGGGAGAGGGCCGGCGGGCTCGTGGCAATGGTGGGCGACGGTATCAACGACGCGCCTGCCCTCGCCGAGGCAGACGTGGGCATCGCGATCGGCAGCGGCACCGATGTCGCGATGGAGACAGCGGAGGTCACACTGATGAGTGGGGATTTGCGCGGCGTGCCCAGGGCGATCAAGCTCAGCCGTGCAACACTCCGCACGATCCGCCAGAACCTGTTCTGGGCGTTCTTCTACAACGTGGTCCTGATCCCCGTCGCCGCTGGCGCGCTCTATCCGCTCCGCTTTCTCCCGACGGCGTTGCGGGCGCTGCATCCGATGCTCGCTGCGCTCGCCATGGCCTTCAGCAGCGTGAGTGTGGTCGCGAACAGCTTGAGGCTCCGGCGCACCCGGGTCTGACCCCGCCAGTCAGCCCCCGCTCCTCCGACCAGCCTCTCCCGACGTCGGTGCCATCGGAGTAGTTTCGAAACGCGCCTGGCGTCCGACGGCACCCGCCAAGCCCATATAGGCGGCGGCGAGCGCGACGGGGGCTGTCCTGGAACGTCCGATCACAGTGTCTCCAGGGGGTGGAATACCTCCGTACCCTCCTTGAGCCAATGTTCCCGGAAGGGATAGGCCGCGATTTCATCGAGGTCCAGCACATCGGTCATCGGATGCTCGTATAGCAGCACGCGCCCCTTCTCGTGCTCGTGGACGGTGTACGTGCCGCTTATTTGAAGGTCGGCCTTGAATCGCTGGCCACCATCCATCATGAAGGTCTGTAGCAGATGCGTCGTTGATTCCCACAAATGCTGTGTGACGGTGAGGTCGACGATCGGCTTTCCTCCTCCCCACGCCCGTACGCTCAGCTCCCCCGCCCGCTCGACGAAGTGGACGTCGATGTCCGCCTGGTAGTGCGGGATTCGTAGCCGCTCGCGGTGGCGGCGACTCTCCTCCGAGCTCGTTGCGGAGAGGACCGGATAGAAGCCGGCCTTGGCAGCTCGGCTCCAAGAGGTCGTGACGGGCGGGACCACGACCGAGAAGGTGAGCTCGGCGTACGGACCCACCTCGCTCTCGCGGTAGTGGAACGCGTTGATGGCGAGAATCGCCCGTTGTGGCCGCACTTCGATCGGTTGGAGGGGCGGCGGCAGCAGCCGCTCTGCCTCCGAGGTCGCCATTTCGAAGAAGGCGCTGAGACCGTTGTAGAAATGTTGCGTGTCGACCGGCATCTCGACGCCCGTAGGAGGAAGCCCTCTGCAAAGGTCCCGCTCCAGGCCATCTCTGGCAAGGGAAGAGACGTCCTCCGTCAGCGGCGCTTCTTCGGCTTCCGCGACCGCATCAGTATCTGGCGCGGATCAGGGCCGGTCCCGCAGCCCGGGTCGGCCGGCATCGGCGGCGGCGGGTGCCGGGGTGGATCGGGGGTGCACGGGGGTTTGGGAAAGGCGTAGGGACGTTTTCTGTCCCGTGGCGCGTACTGCCGGCGGGATTTCGCCATGGGTGACCTCCTCGCATGCTCGACTGCTGGGGCGGAAATACCCTCACCCATCCCTACGGGTCCGGCGTCCGGCAAGTGTCATCACGGGGCTGGAGCGAGGGGCCGCGCTGCCCAGGGCCTCCGCGGCGACGCTCGTCCCCATCTCCGTTTTGTGGGCGATTGGTGGCGTCGCGCGCATTTTTTCAGCGAGAGACGTAAGATCGGCGGGTAGCATCATCCAGTCCGGAGGCCCGAAGGCTTGGAGCCGGCGGCCGACCGAGCACCTTGGCGTCCGGAGGAGTGTCTCGACATGGGCGTACGACGTTTGTTTGCGACGGCCTTGCTGCCGCTCGTCACAGCTTGTGTGTACGCCGATTCGCCGGTCGGGCTGGAGCCGCTGGCGCTCGACCCGGACGAGTGGGGCGGTTCGTGGATCCACGGCGAGGGAACGGCCGTCTCGACGGTCGTGGATGCGGCGGGCGGCATCCTCGAGCTCCAGGGAGTGGGCCTCGCCGACGACGAAGGGCCGGCCACGGTCGAGCTACGGAGCGTCGGCGGCACGATTCTCGCGAGCGTGCTCGGCGAGGGCGGCTATTACCTCTGGGCTCTGGTGGTTCGCCGTGACGCCCAGATCGTGCTGTTCCTCCCCGACGTGGAGGCCTTCGGCGATCTCGTCGACGCCCGCCGACTGCCGGGAAGGACCGAGGACAGCCCCATGGGCAAGAGCGTGTACCTGGAAGGGCTCGAGGCGCTGCACATGGAGCCGATCGCCGCTGACCACGAGTCCGTCCAGTTCGAGTGGCGTGAGCCTACCGCGTTGATCCACCGGCGTTAACGCCTGCTAGAGATCCAGGCGCTTGAGCTCGTTCAGGCGCTCCTGGATGCCTCCGCGCCCCCCGAACTTCTTGAGCCGCTCGACCATGGCCTTGGGCAGGAACTGCCGGTCGGTACACTCGATGATCGCGGCCGCTTCCTGGAGCTCCTTTTCGAGCCCCTCCATCGAGGGCATGAACTCCGACACGACCGCGACGAGCGCTTTCTCGGTCACGTGGTCGGCCCCGTCCAGGATCGATCGACGCCACGCCCGACCGACCATGCCCTCGACGTCGGCGCCCGAAAGCAGACCCACCTGGGGGATGCTCGGAATGTGAGATGGGTCGAGGGAAGTGCCTAGCTTACGCGCAAGAACTTCGAAGAGCTCCTTGACCTCGTCCTCGCTCGTCGGATAGAAGAGGGGGATGTGGACCTCCGCGCGCCCCTGCCGCTTGATGTCGATCGGCAGGAGGTCGGGTCGTGCCGTAATCAGCATCCATAGAATCCGTCCCCGGAAGCGTGTGTCGCCCATCTGGCTCGCGATCATCGCGAAGACGCGGCTGGACGTTCCGGAGTCGCCCGACTGCTCACGGTCGCCGAGCGCGGCATCCGCCTCGTCCACGATGACCATGACCGGGCCCATCGCCCGCAGCACCGAGAGGACGCGCTCCAAATTGCCCTCGGTTTCGCCCACGTACTTGGAGCGGAAGTTCTTCAGGATCACACACGGGATTCCGATCTCTCCGGCCATGCACTGGGCGAGGAACGACTTCCCGGTCCCGACCGGGCCGCACAGCAAGTAGCCCATCGGGAGGCTGTCCAGGAGGCCCCGCGCGAGCAGCTGCGCGTCCTCCCTCAGTCGTAGCTTGGCTGCTCCGTGTCCGACGACCGTGTCGAGCTTCCACCGCGGCTCCACGAACTCGAGCAGCCCCTGTCCCTGCTTCTCGAGCAGCCTCTTCTTGAGCGCCTGAAACACGGCGGCATCGAGCCTCTCACCTCGCTGCCCCGAGGGCCGGAGCAGGACGCTGAGGTCCGTGCACGAGACGCCCGCGGTGAGGCGTGCCAGCTCAGGCGCCCCGTAGTCGGAGAAAGCGGCGAGGTCGCGTTCGGCGACGGCCGTGCGTATGTACCGTTCGCGCGCGGATTCGTCGGGTAGCGGGACGTCGAGGTGGGCCACATGAGGACTGCCGACGAGGCGATCGCTGAAGTGCGCACGCTGCTGATCCATGAGTACGAACGCGAGGTTGAGGTGCTTCACGTGGGGGCTCGAGGCCCAGTTCAGCACCGTGACCAGCATCTGCGCCGATGACATGGCCAGCCGTCCGGGCTCTCCCGCCGGGAACAGATACGATGCGTGCTCGATGACCACGGCGGTGCTCGGGCGTTTCTCCTCGGCGGCCATGATCGTGTTGCGAACGAAACGATCGAGCGCCTGGAAGACCGAGCCCGGCTCGTTGGGCAGCGCCGAGAGTGCCGGGACGTGCGCGTGGGCCCGCGTGACCATCTCACGGAGCCGATCCTCGTCCGAGCCCGCGTATGCCCGGAGTCCCCGGCCGAGGTTGTAATGCAGAACGAGGTCCCAACGGCCGAAGACACACTCGGCGAGGAATCGGGTCAGACCTCCGTATCGAGGAGACCCGACGCCGTCCAGGGGAAGCACGTCGAATACGTTGCCCGTGAGCACGAACACCGAGGTGGTGCCCGAGAAATAGAGGTCGCCGAGCTGGCGGGCCCAGCTCGGGAACCAGCCGGGGAGCCCGGCGGAGGGTGCGGCAGGGAGGCCGGCCTCCGTATCGCCTACCTGTGTGTCAAGCTTCGCTTCCAACGGCGTCGCCTAGCTCGGCTGTGAGGATCGGTGGCGGCTTCTCGAGGGCGGTGGTGAGCCCGGTGATGCTTTGCAGCTCTCGAATGGCCGTCTCGGATTGATGCATGCTCTCGGCGGCCGCGTCCACTTGAGAGGTGAGGAAGTCCGGGTCCTGGCGGATCACCGACATCTCCACGAGGGCCTGGATCTTGGACTCGATGCGGTCGAGCTCGATCCCCATGAACTCGGCGTTGGCAGCCGCCTTCCGGTAATTATCGAGCCGCAGCTCCGAGACTGCCACGCTGTCGTGGAGAGAGGACTTGAGCCGCTCGTCCTCCTCCGCCTGCGCAGCTGTGTAGCGAGTGCGAACGTCCTCGAGCCGTTGCTCGAGATCACTCTCGTCGGTGCTCTCCATGAAACGGTCGAGGGCTTGCCGCGCCAGCAGCAGCCTGAGAAAGGTCCAAAGGAGGTGGTCGAGCGCGGGCTCGTTGAGCGCTTGGGCGGGCGTCGACTGCTGCGCCATTTTTCCCTGTGCCCGCTGCGCGAGGTGCTGCATCTCGAGGCATCGGGCCCTCAGGCGCGTGAAGCGCTCCCGCGCCGGTCGGGACAATCCGGCGACGAGATCGCGAACGGTCGGCTCGACGCTGCCCTCCTCGGCTTTCTCGCTTGCCCGAAGCGCCTTTCGGCGCGAGGCGTCCACCGCCTTGCGGAAGCGGGACCGTGACACGAGGCCGACGAGGTAGCTGAGCTCCCCGGCAGCGACCAGGGGAAGCAGGGCGTCCGGCCAAGGAGAAATCGCCGCAGCCGATGCGGCGCCGATGAGGAGCAGCAGGTTCCACCGCTGAAGGAATGCGGTCTTCAGATAGGAGGCGAGACCGCCGCGGGCCATCGCTAGCCTCCCCCCTCCGCGGACGCCTCGAGCTTTTCGAGGAGATCGCGGAGCTCGAAGACCACCTCCATGAACTGCGCGTTCCTGTGCATGTGCCGAGACGGTAGGTCGGGCGGAGGGACGGCGACCTCACGGAGGATGGTCCCCGGGGGCGAGGACATGACGTAGATACGATCTCCCAGGTAAACCGCCTCCTCGATCGAGTGGGTCACGAAGAAGACCGTCGCCTGAAGGCTCCGCCACAGGGACACGAGCTGATCCTGCATGTGCATTCGTGTCGACGGATCGAGAGCACCGAATGGCTCGTCCATCAGGATGATGCGCGGATTCAGGATCAACGTCCGCGCGATAGCTACGCGCTGGCGCATCCCGCCGGAGAGCTGATGGGGAAACTTCCGTGCGTCGCTCTCCACCTCGAGTCCGACCCTCCCGATCCATTCCCTGGCGAGGGCTCGTCGATCCGCCAGCGGCACGCCGCGGCATTCCAAACCAAACGCGACGTTGTCTTCGACGGTGCGATTGTCGAACGACGTGTAGTCCTGGAACACCATCCCCCGATCGGCTCCCGGACCGGTGACCGGATGGCCGAGGACATGCACCATCCCCGTAGTCGGCGGGTGTTGAGGCCCGAGGCCTGCGATGAGGCGCAGGATCGTGGACTTCCCACAGCCGGACGGACCCAGGATCGTGATGAGTTCGCCCCGATCAGCGCGGTCGTCCACTCGGAAGCTCACGTCCCGGATCGCTACGTGCCCTTCCGCAAACGTCTTGCCCACGCCGTCGAATTCGACGACCGGCGCGGGAGAAACCAGCGTCGCCTGTGCCCCGGGCCGGGTTTCGACGCTGCGTCCAGTCGCCAGCGGAGAGCCACCGAGGTCGTCCACGCTTACTCGGCCGCTTTCGTGTGGGGAAAGAGCCCGCGCTGAAACCAATACAACAGCCGGTCTATGCCGTAGGCGAGGGCGCCGATGAGCATGAGGATGATGATGATGTGCTCGATGAGACCCCTCCGTTGGCTCGTGCTCAGGAGATAGCCGAGGCCGTGCTGGGCGTTGATGAGCTCGGCCAGCATGATGTACCCGAACGCGAGCCCGAAGAGGTTGCGAAGGTTATTGAACACGTCCGGCATCGCCAAGGGCACCAGCACCTTGCGGACGACCTGCGCGTGACTGGCGCCCAACGTCATGGCCGTGTCCACATACCGCTCGTGCACCGCGAGGAGGGCGACGACGGCGTCGGAGAAGACGAAGGGCACGCAGGCCACGAAGATGAACATGACTTTCTGCGTCTCGTCGATACCGAACCAGAGGATGGTCATCGGAATGAGCGCCGCGATCGGGATGTTTCGCCCGAAAACCGCAAGCGGCGCCGCGGCCGCGTCCAGCAGTCGCCACGAGCCGGCCAGGATGCCCAGAGGAACGCCCAACACCACCACCAAACCGAATCCGAGAAAGACCCTTCGCAGCGTCGCCACGACGCTGGCGAGGAGGTCACGCTCGATCAGCGAAGGGAGGCTCGCCAGCACCTCGGCGGGGCTCGGTAGGAGCACCGGAGAGACGAGGCGGGTCTCGGGCGTCGGGCCCCGCGTCGCCAACCACCAGAGGAGGATCACGAGCCCGACGGAGCCGAGACCGAGGAGCCTGCGCGCCCAGGGTCCCGGTGACTCCCTCAGAGCCAGGTGGGCTGGTCCCCGTACGCCCGGAGCGTCGCCCTCCCTCGGCACCGGCGCCTCAGTCGCTCCGCTCACCGCGCTTCCTTCCCTCAGCCGCCCGCCTCCGCCGGGTAGACCTTCACCTCGACCCTGCGGTTCTTCGCGTGGTTGTCGGCGTCGTTCTCTTCAGCCGGCGTATCCCATCCGAATCCGGCGGTCGTGAACTGGTTGGCGTCCAATGAGCCGAAGCGGCGCAAGATCCCTTCCTTCACGGCGTTCGCTCGGTTGAAGGAGAGCTCCTGGACGAGACTCGCAGGGACGCGACCCCGCATCGACGCGTCGGTATGTCCTTCGATGATTACGCGGGCCGCGCCGTACTGGCCGGCGAGGGTGCCTACCTCCTCGATCACGAACGATGCGTTCGGATCGTAGAGCTCCTCGATGGTCTGACCGTCCACGGTGCGGGTGATCATCCTTTCGATGTCCCACGAGTTCGGATAGAACTGGATGACGACGGTCTTGGTGAGGATCTCCGCGCTCTCGGCCTGGATCGTGCTCGCCGTGCTCGGTGCGAACCGAACCTGGTACTCGTTGCGCTGGTTAGCGTATCGTGGCTCCGATGCAAGCTTCTGGATCACGGAGAAGTCCATCACCTGGTCGAACGGTACCCTTTCGCCCACCGCTCCGATTCGCCTATACAGGAAATACGCCGTGTTCCAGGTCCGCTCGAAGTTGGTCGGGTTGTTCTGGTTGGGGAAGAACTTTGTCGTTGACGTTCCACGATGTCCCGTAGTGTCCCGTAGTGACCCCATAACATCTGATTTGACACCGTTTTGCCTTACGTCAGCTGAGTCGATTCGTCTCTTACCGTGCCGGGACACCTATTGTATTCTCCCTTGAATAGTGTACTATGAAGTGCTCCACAGCACGGGAGAATACGATGGCACGGCGACCGGCAACCCTTACTGCCGCCTTCGTTCGGACGGTGAGCAAGCCCGGCGTTTACGGCGACGGACGCGGCTCGCGCGGCCTGAGCTTGCGCGTTCACAGGATGAAGAGCGACCGACTCTCGCGCACATGGAGGCAACGGTTGCGCGTCGCGGGGCGGCTGACGACGACCGGGCTCGGCCGGTTTCCCGAAGTCTCGTTGGCGGAAGCCCGGCACAAGGCCATTGAGAACGCGCGGGCCATCGGCCAGGGTGTGGACCCGCGCGGCGGCGGCGTCCCGACGTTTCGCGAAGCCGCCGAAGAGACGATCCGGCTACACGCCGAATCGTGGAAAGCCGGCTCGCCGCTCCCCGGGGAATGGCACTCGACGTTGAGGCTGTACGCCACGCCGATCCGGGACAAGCCGGTGGACCGGATCACGTCGGGCGACGTGCTGGCGTGTCTCCGGCCGGTATGGAACGTGAAGCCAGCCGCCGCGCGGAAAGCCCGGAACCGGCTCCGCGTGGCATTTCGCTGGTGCGTCGGACAAGGCTACATCTCGACGAATCCCGTGGACCGCGCAGTGGCCGCGCTCCCGAAGGTCAACGGCAACGACACGACGCACCATCGCGCGCTCCCGCACGGTGAAGTTCCGGCCGCGCTCCGGCGCATTCGGTCGGCCAACGCCCCGGAATCCGCGCGGCTCGCCGTCGAGCTGATCGTCTTGACGGCGGCGCGCTCCGGCGAAGCGCGCGCCGCGACGTGGGACGAAATCGACACGGCGGCGAAGGTTTGGACGATCCCGCCGGCGAGAATGAAAGCCGGCCGGGAGCATCGCGTGCCGCTGTCCAGCGGCGCGCTCGACGTGCTGCTGCGTGCCAGCGAGCTTGCCGACGATTCGCCGTTCGTCTTCCCGACGCGGGCCGGCCGCGCGCTGTCCTCGAAATCCACTTTCCGGGCGCTCCAGCTGGCCGGTGTCACCGGGACGACGCTGCACGGTTTCCGAACGTCGATTCGTGTCTGGATGGCCGAAACCGGCGTGGACCGCGAGACGGCGGAAGCCGTGTTGGCTCACGTCGTGCGCGGCACCGAGGGTGCGTACATGAGATCGGACCTGCTGGCGCGCCGGTGCGAAGTCATGCAGGCATGGAGCGACTATGTCGTATAGTACGCGGAAGGATGGACCAGGGTGGCGCTCAACGTCGAAGAAGCCACGCAGCTCCTCCTTCGCATAGACCGGTGAGCCGAACCCGTCGCCGATCCCTTGGGTGAGCGTGGCGCGGTTCATCCGCTCGGGATGGCCGGTGCTGTGCCCCAGCTCGTGGAGCGCCGTCTGGTAGTAGTGGTTGGCCGAGGGGAACTGCACCCGCTCCGGCAGCACGATCTCGTCGCGGTTCAGGTTGTAGAACGCCCGGTCCCCCGGCCACGTGACGGACGGGGACCCCGCTGTCTTCCAGCACCCTCTCGGCCTGCTGGTGCGCCTTCCAGAGCGGCTCGGCAGCGGGCGCGGGCCGAGCCGGCAGCCCGTCGGCCTGCTCTGCGTTGAAGACGGTGTACTGCCGGACGACAGGCGCGCGCATCCGCTCGTAGCGGTAGACGCGCTTGCGTTCGTTGTCCCTCCTGGGCCGGCCGCGCTCGTCGGTGACGGTGATCCGCCGGTGGTCCTGGTGCCGTTGGCGCTGATTCTCTAGCCACCACGCGACCGGAGTGCTCCGGCACGCTCCCCGAAAAACACGGTTTCGTTGACGCAGCGGCCTCAGCGGCCGAGTTTGAACGTCCCCTCAACGTCCCGTTCCCCCAGCAGGATGGTCTCACATGGCCCTGTTCGGTATCCGGAAATCGTTCCGCTCATCTGCCGCCGAGCTTCCGCTTGCACTCCAGGAACTGCTGGGTGAAGTAAAAGAGGAGAAGGCGGAGCTCGAGGTTGTCCTCAAGCGGGTGCGCGGCGCCGCCAAGTCCATGAGCAAGGTGGACAAGCAGCTCGTCGATGTGGCGAGGCGCCAAGAGGAGTTCGGCGAGGCGCTAGCATCGGCTGAGAGCCGCGCTGACAGCGTCTCCGAGCTTTCTGACGAGGTTGCCCGAGCTCGTGACTGCGCGGCTGAGCTGGAGCAAGGCCAGGGCGAGGCTGGGGAGGGACTCGCTCCGATACGCGAAGAGATGGGGTCTTTCGAAGGGGAGATTACCGGGATCGAGGCTGCCCTCAAGGAGGCGCGCAAGGTGCGCGCCGACGTGGAGGGGTTGGCCGGGCCGGCGGGCACGGTGGACCAGCTCAAGCAGAAGTCGGAAGAGGTGGGCGAGCGGCTCAAGGACGTGCGGGAAGGTCTCCACGAGGTAGAGGAGGCCCAGGAGACGCTGCGGAAGGGGCAGGCGGTGGAGCAGGGCGAGCTCGAGGAGCTACGCTCGCTATCGCAGCGTCTGGGACGCGAGGTGGAGGAGGCTTCCGCGCGGCTGGCCCGGATGGAGGCTGCAACCTCCAAGGTTACCAAGGTAGGGGAGGTGGCGTCCCGGGTGGAGCAGCAGCTTCAGAACCTTAATGCGCTTGCCGAGCACGTCAGCCGCAAGACCGGGTCTCTCGAGGAGCAGCGCGAAGTCGTTGACCGGGCGGTGGCCCAAGCCACCCGCCTGGACGATCTCGTGTGGGACGTGGACAAGAAGCTCAAGAAGGTCACCGAGGATTTCAAGGTGATCCAGAAGACGCAGAAGCGAATTCTCAGAGTACAGGAGCTGGTGCAACGGGTGGAGGAGCAGCTAGGCACCCTGAGGACGCGCGAAAAGAACGTGGCCCGGGAGGGCAGGGGTCTGGAGAAGCGGCTGGGCGAAATTCGTGACGAAATCGACGCCGGGCTCCAACGCTTCGAGATGGAGCGTAGTGGCCTGGATACGGTGAACACACAGGTCCTCAGCCTGAGGAGCACACTCGGAGAGTTCGAGGGCCGGCGCTCAGACATGGAGAAGGCCACTCGCGATATGGCTGGGGCCACGGCGCGGGCGGATGAGTTGACCGCACGGCTGGCCACCCTCATGACAGACATTGGACGGGTGGACGAGCAGGCGGAGCGCGTATACGCCATGCGTTCCGTTTTGGAGCGGGCCGAGGCGTCCGCTGCGCGGGTGCGAGAGCGGGGTTCAGAGCCTAGAGGACTCGCAACCGTCCCTGGACAGGATGGCAGCCGACATCGTCGAGCTGAGCAAGGCGCACGACGGGGTCAACGATACGCTGGAACAGCTCAAGGAAGCCCGCGCCGAGGTGGAGCGGAGTCACGCCGCACAAGCGGACACCCGCTCCTGGCTGACCCAAACGCAGACCCAACTCGATGAGTTGAGGACTCAGGTCGCGGACATGGACCTTGACGTCGCGCGCATCGACGAGACGCGCACGGCGTTGGATGATCTCGCTGCACGCAATGACCTGATCGAAGAGCGCAAGCGCTTGCTGACGTCCGTGGAAGAGAGGTTGGACGACCTCGGCATGCTGTCGAATAGCCTGGACGAGCGCATGAGCGTGATGGAATCGCGTCGGGCTGCCATGACCGAACTCGAGCAACACGCTCGCGGGCTGAACGACCGACTCGATGATGCCGACCGTCGTTTCAAGCAGGTGGCCCAACGCGCCGAAGAAGCTGGACAGGTGGAGGGGCGTTTTGACGCCTTGGCGAAGCGCGTGGAAGGCACGGAGGACCGGATCCGGGAGGTCGATGCGACGGTTAGGTCAGCCGCCCTCCGTGCGGCCGACGTGGAGTCGCTCGGGGTCAAGATCGAGGCCGTAGGTCAGGAGCTGGAGACGCGCGAGAAGGCTCTACAGAGCGCGATGGCCGATCTGGGGCGTGCCACCGCCCTGCACAAGGACCTCTCGAAAGGGATCCGGGATCTGGAGGAACAGGAGCGGCGCGTGTCCCATGCGGCTGCTGCGGCGGGCGAACAGGCCTCCCTCATGGCAGAGCTGGCTGACCAGGTCGAGGGCAGGGTGGGCAACCTGCGCTTCGCGGAAAAGCGCATCACCCAGTTCGAGGAGAAGCTTGCTGGCTTTTCGGCGGCCGAGCAGAGTCTAGAGCAAACGCTCCAGAACCTGGCCACACGGCAGGAAGGAGTGGACGCAGTGCGTGGAGAGCTGGATCAGTTATTCACCGCGGTGGAGGGCACGGTGAGCGACGTGAGGAGCATCACAGACGCGCGCCAGGAAATCCAGCGTTCTCGGGCCGTGCTCGACGATGTCCTCGAACGAGCAGCTCGTGTAGACGAGCTCGCGCTTGCAGTCGACAAGAAAAAGATGGAGATCGGCGACGCCGAGGAGCGCATGGCGCGACTGGACACGCTCGTCAACGACATCCAGGGCAGTCTCGAGACGGTCCACAGCCAGAAGGCGGTGGTGGACGCGGTGCTCGAGAAAGCGGGGCAGCTGTCGTTCCAAGCGAAGGAGGCCGAGGCTCTGATCACTGCGCTCCGCGAAGAGCGCGACGTGGCGGCGCGCGTGCTGGAGGCGGTGCGCGAGGCGCGCGAGGAGAAGCGGGTCAGCTGATCTAGCCGACGCGCACGACGTTGCAGTAGGCTCTAGCCAGCCGCAGCCACCAGACCTGTGCGTCTACGAGGCGTGCGGTCGTCTCCTCTGTGCAGCCCTTACGGGACTGCCTGATTCACATCTCAGGAGGGAGACGGTATGTCTTGGGCCCCTTGTTGAGAAAGGCGAGCTCGCGATTCGTCGTGGCGGCTATGTGCTCAAACGCGCGGGCGGGCGACTCATCGTCGAGCCAGCGGCGAAGACCTAGACGCCGAGCGCCGGCCCGACGGCCTTCCCGCCAGGGATCATTGGATCGGGAGCGACCCCCCCCCACGCCATCACTAGGGCGTCAACAGGGGGGGTCGCTCCCATCTCCGCCTGAGCGGCCCGTCTGGCCACGGCCGGCCGGGCCGCGGAGGCGTAAGACGCGCTATATCACTTGTAACGTATTATTATATAATAATTTACAATTGGCAGGTCTAACCCAATTCCCTCATTACATCCCTCTTCCACGGCGGGAATGTATAGGGCAGTCCAAGACGCGTTCGGACGTGCGAACGGTTGTCGAACGTTAACCTCCGCACCCCTGCCACGCTTGAACCCGCTTGCTCGGTTGCCGCTTGGCATGGCCGCTGCGTCTTCCCGAACGCGCGTCATCCGCACCGCAACCGGCCGATGAGCGAGTCCACCCTGTGCGGGGCGTAATGGGCCTCGGACGTCCCCCTGGAACGGATGACCCTGCATGGCTTCCGTGCGACGGCGCGCACCATTCTGGACGAAGTGCTAGGCTTCGAGCCTAATTTCATCGAGCACCAGCTGGCCCACGCGGTCAGGGATCCCAACGGACGGGCCTACAACCGGACGGCGTTTCTTCCCGAACGCACGGTAATGATGCAGGCTTGGGCCGACTATCTGGACCGGCTCAGGACCGGGGAAGGGCTCTCGGGGTCGATGGCGGCCACAGGAACCACGGTCTCACCATTATCTTGAAGGACTCGGACTTCCACCAAGTGAGCTTCCTGCGGGGTCCGGGAAGCAACAATGATGGGACCGAGCACGAAGCTGATGGCCGCGGTTGATGCAACCTCCAACATCTGGTCAACACCGTGCAGGACCTCGCCGCCCCCTCGGCGAGGTCCTACGGGTGCTCGCCGGTCAAGGCGCGCAGACCGACACCACCGCGGCTGGCGGCCTCGTGTTCGGCATCTTCGCGGACTGGCCGAGTTCGAACGGGAGCTGATCCGCGAACGCACTCTGGCTGGGCTCAAGGCCGCGCGGGTGCGGGGACGCAAGGGCTGCACAGGAAGTTCGCGCTGCCCGCGTCCGCGGTCTTTCGGACCGCAGATCACCCCAATTCTGCACACGTCACAGCCAATACGATGCCCCGGAAACCGACGCGTTGTTAGCGCTAAGCTCACTTGGTCAAACTACTCCAGTGACCGAAGCCGAAGCTCGAAGGACGCGTTGTCGATGATAGCCTGTCCGCGCTCACTCTGCGCGGACTCGTGGCTCTGCAGGACCGGTAGGTGGTGACGTCTGCCGAACCGAGTCACAAGAACGGCCGCCATATGGAGCGCTTGCTCCTCCCCGTGACGTCCAAGCCAATCTTTCACGAGTTCCATCATGTCGTCCAGGGTGACACCTGTCTTCAATAGCGCCTCGCCCCAGTGGTCCACCCAGAGGAACGGCTTCGAGCGCGCCAGTTCCTTGTCCAACTCCTTCAGAGCCGAAGCGGGGTCGACGAACCTTACGCCCGCTCGTCTGGCACGCGAGTCAAGGTGTTTTCGTCGCCAGTCGAACCAGCCGTTTTCGTTGCACGCTTCCCAGAGCGAAGCGACATCGTGGTCGGCCAGATGGTCCGAATACGGTACCAGTGCCTCCATCTGCGAAAGGCGCGTCATGAAGCTGTCCCAACCGTAGTTGAAGGTTCCTGATAGGGGAGAAAGAAAAGTGGTGGCTCCGGGGGTCCCGGGCCGATAGGCTCGGGTAGGCAAAAACCCCAACACGGAGCCACCACGATGAAGAGAACGTACGAGGTAAGGGATCGGGCGGACAAGCGCGCGATCAGGGAGTTCCTGAAGCGGGAGGGGCAGTTTCTGCTTCCGATGCTTGAGTTCGTGGAGCAGACGGAGGTCGTGATCGACGAAGTCATCCAGGTGATGGGACGAGCGACGATCGAAGCGGTGCTGGAGATGAGCGCCGAGGGTGTGGCAGGCGTGAAGCAGGCAGGTCGGTCACGAGCGGAAGACGACACGGTGTGGTATGGCCGGCAGGGTGGTGTGGTTTACCTGTCGGACCGGAAGGTGCGTGTGGAGCGGCCACGGCTCAGGCGCCGGGGCGCCGGGGAGGGTGGCGAGGTCGAGGTGCCGGCGTACGCAGCGATGCGGAGACCGGGCGCTGTGGCGGATCGGATGCTCGAGGTCCTGATGGCGGGGGTGAGCACGCGCAAGTACGGCCGTGTGATCGGTGAGATGGCCGACACGGTCGGGGTGAGCAAGTCGGCGGTGAGCCGTGAGACGGTCGAGGCCTCGGAGCGCGTGCTGAAGGAGCTGATGGAGCGCCGGCTGGATGCGTGGGACCTGCTGGTGATCTACCTGGACGGGATCCAGATGGGCTCGCACCACGTGCTTGCTGCGGTAGGCGTGGACTCAGACGGAAAGAAGCACGTGCTGGGCGTGAGGGAAGGAGCGAGTGAGAACGCCGAGGTGACCAGCGCGCTCCTAGAGGATCTGGTCGAGCGCGGCCTGGACCCGGGCAGGCGGCGGCTGTTCGTGATCGATGGCTCGAAAGCGCTCAGGAAGGCGATCGAGAAGGTGTTCGGCCAACGTCACCCCATCCAGCGCTGCCGCAACCACAAGCTCCGCAACGTGCTGGGTCATCTGCCGAAGGATCAGCATCCTCAGGTGAAGGCGGCGTTCCGGGCGGCGATGAAGCTGGACGCGAAGCAGGGCGAGCAGAAGCTCGAGCAGCTCGCCCGATGGCTCGAGCGCGACCACCCCTCGGCCTCGGCTAGCCTACGCGAAGGCCTCAGCGAGATGTTCACGATCAACCGGCTCGGCCTCCCGCCGCGGCTGAGGAAGTGCCTGGGCTCGACTGATCGGCCCCCCATTGTGGTACCACCTACTGTGTTAGTCCAACCGCCTCCTGAAGCCTGGGGAGAGGGCCGCAGAGTGTCGGGAGTTTCAGGAAGGCCGGATCGGGCTGGATCGCTTCCGGAGCCGGGGGCCGGTAGCCCAGAGAGCTATGAGGACGGATGGTGTTGTACTCGCGCCGCCACTGTTCGATGAGCACCTTCGCCTCCTCCAACGAATAGAAGATTTCCCGCTTCAGAAGCTCCTCGCCGAGTGTTGCATTGAAGCTCTCGTTATAGCCATTCTCCCACGGGCTTGCCGGCGTGATGAATAACGTCCGTACCCCCAGTTGCTTCAACCACCCTCGAACCACCGTAGCCGTGAACTCCGGGCCATTGTCCGAGCGGATGTGCGCTGGTGGACCGTGCCGGACAAAGAGCTCGGTCAGCGCCTCCAAGACATCGTCCGCCTGCAGCCGCCGAGCCACGAGGATCGCTAGACACTCCCGGCTGTACTCATCCAACACCGTCAGCATCTTCAACGGTCGACCGTCGTCCGTCCGGTCCGCCACGAAGTCATACGCCCAGACGTGGTGCCGGTACAAGGGCCGGAGCCGGATACAGGAGCCGTCGGCCAACCACAGACGTCCCCGTTTGGGCTGCTTCTTCGGTACCTTCAACCCCTCTTCCCTCCAGATCCGCTCCACACGCTTGTGGTTCACCACCCAGCCCTCCGTCCTCAGAAGCCCCGTCACCATCCGGTAGCCGTAACGCCCGAAGCTTCGGGCCACTCTCACCACGTCCTCTCTCAGCGCCTCCTCATCCGCCTTCCTCGTGCTCCTGCGGCGCTGCGTGGAGCGGGCCTGTCCCAAGACCCTGCACGCTCCCCTCTCGCTCACCCCGAGCCGCTGACGTACATGAACCACGCATCGTCTCCGCCGCTCGGGGCTCAGAAGTTTCCCTTGGCCGCTTCCTCCAGGATCAGCTTGTCCACCGTCAGGTTCGCCACCGCTCGCTTCAGCCGTGCGTTCTCCTTCTCGAGATCCTTCAGGCGCTTCGCCTGGCTGGCCTTCATCCCTCCGTACTCCCGCCGCCACCGGTAGTACGTTTGTTCGCTGACGCCCAGCTCCCGACACACATCCTTGATCGCCTTCCCGTTTGCGATCTCTACTTCCGCCTTCCGTAGGGCGTTGATGATCTGTCCTGTTGAAAAATTCTTCCGCGCTGCCATCGTGATCTCCTCCTGTCTCGACCCGACCAGATTCTAACACTGGACTCGGTCTCGTTTCAGGGGGCTAGATCACAACCCTCCGACCACGGACGGGCTTTCAATGGTTTAGGTGTCGGGGCAGTTGCGGGGAGGCCGCCGTCGATCAGTACGTGGCCGCCGCGCCAAGCCGTGGCTCAGAAGATCGATCATTATGGAGTCGGCCAGATCTGGCCGACTCCAGGCCTTGTGGGGAGAGACACCGACGCGATCGTCTCAAGGTTGGCGCAACGTTCGTGGCGGTCACCGCCGCCTTCTTTGGCTGGCTGGCGGTGCGGGTATGTGCCGAGAGGTCCGATAGGGTGCGCGCCCATGTGTCGAGATAAATGGCCGTCTTGTTCGACGCTCTCTGCCCACACAACACACTGACTACGGGAGGCGCTCACGGTCGTAAATAGACAGGATTGCGCCTTGTCGTGGACACATCCGTGAAAACCATCGCCTACCTCCGTGTTTCCACGTGGTCGCAAGACGGCACCTGGCTCAGCCACGAACCCAGGAAGGCCAAATGTGCCTGCGTCAGAGTGACTTCAGTCTCTCGCGACCGCGAACAGACTCTTCACCGCGACGACCAAGACCGCGCCCCCCAGGAAGAGCACGAGGTTCGCGATGATCCGGGTCATCCCCTCCCCGATGTAGGGGATCGCTCCGACAGCGCTGGTCGCTACGATCAGCGCGATCGCCGCTAAGAGGAAGGTCTGACTCTCCTTGTCGCTGATATTCAAGAATCCAACGACCAGGCCGAGCACGGCGAGTACCCAGCCAAACCACGCTTGTTCAAAGCCTAAGCCTCCGGCCACCGCGATCACCAGTCCAACGAGAAAAGAGTACTTCCCCACGAGTGCCATTGTTCCTCCTTGCTAGGAAACGGTAGTGCGGATACATGAAACTGTCCCGGGTTTGAGGTCGGGTCAATAGGTGTGTAAACGTTTCAGGCGGCTGCTTTGCGCTGATGAGCTGAGACGGGCTTTGCGTCTTCGAACTTTCTCCCTTCGTACACGTCTCTGAGCAGATGGGGCGCGTCGAGCCTGCGGAAGCGCTTCTCCGCCACCGTCAGGAGCTTCCAGATGAGGGCGGTAGCACTGTCGACGCGCTTAAATCGTTTTGCTGCCGACGTGCGGAGCCGTACCGAAGCGAACGGGCTTTCCACCACATTCGTCGTCCGTAGATGCTTCCAGTGGGCTTCGGGGAAGTCGTAGAACGTGACCATGCGGTCCCAGTCATCCTCGAGCACCGTCACAGCTTTCGGGTACTACGGCCCATAACGCTTGCCGAACGCCTGACGAGCTTTGAGCGCCGCGGCCCGTGTCGAGGCGTAGACGACTGTGCGCAGCAGTTCCTTGGCCTCTGACTGCTCGCGCTGCGGCAGCCGATCCAGGACGTTCCTCATCTTGTGATTCCAGCACCGCTGCTCGCCGGCCTCAGGCCACACCGTCCTCGCCGCGCCCCAGATCGCCGCGTTACCGTCGGCCATCAGTAGCTTCGGCGCTGCGAGGCCTCGAGCCTTGAGATCCCGAAAGACCTCCGCCCACGAGTCCGTTGACTCCCGGTAGCCTGATGTGACGGCCAGAACCTCTTTCGTCCCGTCGCGCATGGCTCCCATCACCACCAGCAGCGCCGCCTTGTCTCGCTCCAGGCCCGCCTTCACGTAGATCCCGTCCGCCCATACGTAGACGACCTCACGGTCCGCCAAGGACCGCTTCGCCCACATCTCGAACTCACTCGACCACACGGCCCTGAGCCTGCGGATCGAAGCCTTCCCGGCAGAGTACCGGTGGCGTGATTCACGGCAAGAAATCGTCTAAGTTCAACTAGGACTGCACGATCTGCCGCACTTGCCGTCGGACGATATCTGACTCCATCGTGTCACAATAGCCGGAAAGCCGGAGTCGATTGGCGGGAATCCTTGCCGTTGTCTCAGATCGCATCCGAGGGACGCGTAGACCGAAGCCGTTCAAGGCCACCACGGGCTTGCCATTGCCGATGCGCCGGATCCCATCCGACGCAGTCATATCCGAGACTGGAGAGGGTCTGCACGTCGCCGCCGCGGCCGCACCCATAGTCCAGCAGAGTGGCATCTTGATGAATCAGGCCTGACTTGAGAGCTAGCTGAATAGGGCGTGATAGCTGCGCTCTACCCAACGCGGTCTGATGGTGTCCCGCTGACAGTTGAAGGTGGTGGCTCCGGAGAGTCTCCTTGTTAGCCTGCCTTTCTCATTTCGGCAACCGGTTCATGGTCGTCGAGGTGGGCCCTGAGCATCCAGAGCTGGTCGTAGCCGATGATCCTCCGGTAGCTCTTCTCGGTCTCCACGAACGAGGCCGCAGCCCAGCGCAAGGCCATCGCTCCGTTCTTCCAGTTGGTCACCCTGCGGGTCTTCTGTCTTACGCCCGAGTGGGTGCTGTCGATCAGGTTGGTCGAGCCCAGGCACTTCCTCAGCCGCGGCGGGAGGCCGAGCCGGTTGATCGTGAACATCTCGCTGAGGCCTTCGCGTAGGCTAGCCGAGGCCGAGGGGTGGTCGCGCTCGAGCCATCGGGCGAGCTGCTCGAGCTTCTGCTCGCCCTGCTTCGCGTCCAGCTTCATCGCCGCCCGGAACGCCGCCTTCACCTGAGGATGCTGATCCTTCGGCAGATGACCCAGCACGTTGCGGAGCTTGTGGTTGCGGCAGCGCTGGATGGGGTGACGTTGGCCGAACACCTTCTCGATCGCCTTCCTGAGCGCTTTCGAGCCATCGATCACGAACAGCCGCCGCCTGCCCGGGTCCAGGCCGCGCTCGACCAGATCCTCTAGGAGCGCGCTGGTCACCTCGGCGTTCTCACTCGCTCCTTCCCTCACGCCCAGCACGTGCTTCTTTCCGTCTGAGTCCACGCCTACCGCAGCAAGCACGTGGTGCGAGCCCATCTGGATCCCGTCCAGGTAGATCACCAGCAGGTCCCACGCATCCAGCCGGCGCTCCATCAGCTCCTTCAGCACGCGCTCCGAGGCCTCGACCGTCTCACGGCTCACCGCCGACTTGCTCACCCCGACCGTGTCGGCCATCTCACCGATCACACGGCCGTACTTGCGCATGCTCACCCCCGCCATCAGGACCTCGAGCATCCGATCCGCCACAGCGCCCGGTCTCCGCATCGCTGCGTACGCCGGCACCTCGACCTCGCCACCCTCCCCGGCGCCCCGGCGCCTGAGCCGTGGCCGCTCCACACGCACCTTCCGGTCCGACAGGTAAACCACACCACCCTGCCGGCCATACCACACCGTGTCGTCTTCCGCTCGTGACCGACCTGCCTGCTTCACGCCTGCCACACCCTCGGCGCTCATCTCCAGCACCGCTTCGATCGTCGCTCGTCCCATCACCTGGATGACTTCGTCGATCACGACCTCCGTCTGCTCCACGAACTCAAGCATCGGAAGCAGAAACTGCCCCTCCCGCTTCAGGAACTCCCTGATCGCGCGCTTGTCCGCCCGATCCCTTACCTCGTACGTTCTCTTCATCGTGGTGGCTCCGTGTTGGGGTTTTTGCCTACCCGAGCCTATCGGCCCGGGACCCCCGGAGCCACCACTTTTCTTTCTCCCCTATCAGGAACCTTCAACTACCGTTGGGACAGCTTCAAACGGGCCGACCTGGTATTGCTCAACACGAAGCGGGTCGGTTTCGCCATACAGGGCAGCCTCGCCGACCGCGTGGTCAACTTTGCATCGCGGGAGGATGTCGACAGCGTCTGGGTCGGAGGTGAGGCTCGAAAGCGCGATGGCAAGATGATTGGTGTTGATTGGGCAACCCTCAGGTCGCAAATTGAGGTGGCGCAGGCGCGTTTCGGACCAGAAGCCGCCAGCATTACCCTTACCTGATGCCACGCACCTGGCTCGCGCGCCGTGTCGACGGCAGTCGATTGCGTACCACCGAGTCATGCCTCGTCAGCAGCAAATCGCTTGTCTACACGGCAGGATTGGTACGGTCTCGGTTGCTCCTTTACTCTCCGATGAACCCGGGGCGGTTCAGTTCAGGCTGCGAGGCTCGGTCCCCCGATCTCCCCGTTACTCGTCGCCTAGCCTTGCGTCCCCTCCTGGGTCGCGCGCGCGAAGCCGCTGGAGGATCGCCTCAACCTGTTCCATCCTGCGTTCTTGGGCTGCTTCGTCCATCAATGCCGCTTCCCACGACAAGTTCCCGTGATCGCTCACCGGCACTCGTAGCACGGTTCCCTCTCCTACGGCAGTGGGCAGGCGGCTCAATTCAACGTCCGTTGGCGTTCCGTCCTCATCCAAGAGCACGGCCACGTGTCCTTCAATCCGGTCTACGATGAACTCCCGGCTAGTCATGTCCTAGTCCGCTACCATGAGCGACGCCCTGTCCAGGTCGCTGCCCGTAGGCCGCTGAAAGGCGCGCAGGCCGAACTCCGGCAGGATCGCGATCAGGTGATCGAACAGGTCGGCCTGGAACGCCTCATAACGGCCCCAGTCGGTGTCGTTCGAGAAGCAGTAGATCTCGATCGGCAGGCCCTCGGGTCCCGGGTCGAGCTGGCGCACGAGGAGCGTCATGTCCTCGTGCACCATCCGATGATTCGACAGATAACCGTGCACGTAGGCGCGGAACGTGCCGAGGTTGGTGAGACGCCGCGTCTCCGGAATCAATTCGGGCTCGAGGCCGTCGTTGAGGTTGGCCTCGCGGAGCTCCTCCCGCTTGGCGGTCATGTAACCGCGGAGGATCTCGTACCTCGACAGGCGATCGATCTCCTCGTCGCTCAGGAAGTGGACCGAGTTCATGTCCAGGTGCAGCGCTCGCTTGATCCGGCGGCCACCCGACTCGCTCATTCCCCGCCAGTTTTTGAACGACTCGCTGATGAACTTGTGCGTGGGAATCGTGGTAGTGGTCTTGTCCCAGTTCTGGATGCGCACAGTGTGGAGCGCGAGGTCAATGACGTCGCCGTCGGCGTGCGCCTGCGGCATCTCGACCCAGTCTCCCATCCGGATCATGTCGTTGGACATGATCTGAAGACTCGCCACGAGCGAGAGAATGGTGTCCCGGAACACCAGCATCAGGACCGCGGTGAGCGCGCCCAGTCCCGAGAGGAAAATGGCAGGGTTTTGATCGGCGAGGATCGAAACCACCACCACGAGCGCGGCGATGAAGACGATCATCTTCACGACCTGGAGGTACCCCTTGATGGGGCGTCGGTCGGACTCCTCGTAGGTGTCGCGATAGATGTCGTCGACCGCGTACAGGAACGCGCTCGCGGCGAGCGCGGCGAGCAGGATCGTCAACGCGGCTACGACCCGGCGCACCAGCACGGTTACCGTGCCCAGGACGCCGAATGTCACCGGGTCCGCCCCCGGTGGCACGCCAAGCATGGGGCCCACACCGAAGTATACGACTAGGGTCGGCGCGATGTTCGCGACGCGGCTGAAGACGTTGCGCTCGATGACGCGGTCATCCCACGTGGACTTGGTTCGCGAAGCGATGCGCGCAGCCCAACGAAGGAACAGCCCCTTGGTGACTCGGTCCGCGCCCCAGGCCAGGAGCACGAGCAGCACCCCGCGCGCGAGGATCTCTACCGTCGAATTCGCGTTCAGCCAGTCAAGGATCGCCTGCATGGTCCATCGGCTCGGGGGCTATGGCGACGTGGCGACACCGCCACGCCGGCCCTTGCAAGCTACTGCATCAAGAGCACGGCGGCAGGAGCGGTGAATCCAGCCAAGCAACATTGACGCCCCACACGCGGTCTCACCTAGGCCAGCGGGGAGTGGTCTGGCCACCCGCCGGGCGAAGCTGTCCCAACCGTAGTTGAAGGTTCCTGATAGGGGAGAAAGAAAAGTGGTGGCTCCGGGGGTCCCGGGCCGATAGGCTCGGGTAGGCAAAAACCCCAACACGGAGCCACCACGATGAAGAGAACGTACGAGGTAAGGGATCGGGCGGACAAGCGCGCGATCAGGGAGTTCCTGAAGCGGGAGGGGCAGTTTCTGCTTCCGATGCTTGAGTTCGTGGAGCAGACGGAGGTCGTGATCGACGAAGTCATCCAGGTGATGGGACGAGCGACGATCGAAGCGGTGCTGGAGATGAGCGCCGAGGGTGTGGCAGGCGTGAAGCAGGCAGGTCGGTCACGAGCGGAAGACGACACGGTGTGGTATGGCCGGCAGGGTGGTGTGGTTTACCTGTCGGACCGGAAGGTGCGTGTGGAGCGGCCACGGCTCAGGCGCCGGGGCGCCGGGGAGGGTGGCGAGGTCGAGGTGCCGGCGTACGCAGCGATGCGGAGACCGGGCGCTGTGGCGGATCGGATGCTCGAGGTCCTGATAGCGGGGGTGAGCACGCGCAAGTACGGCCGTGTGATCGGTGAGATGGCCGACACGGTCGGGGTGAGCAAGTCGGCGGTGAGCCGTGAGACGGTCGAGGCCTCGGAGCGCGTGCTGAAGGAGCTGATGGAGCGCCGGCTGGATGCGTGGGACCTGCTGGTGATCTACCTGGACGGGATCCAGATGGGCTCGCACCACGTGCTTGCTGCGGTAGGCGTGGACTCAGACGGAAAGAAGCACGTGCTGGGCGTGAGGGAAGGAGCGAGTGAGAACGCCGAGGTGACCAGCGCGCTCCTAGAGGATCTGGTCGAGCGCGGCCTGGACCCGGGCAGGCGGCGGCTGTTCGTGATCGATGGCTCGAAAGCGCTCAGGAAGGCGATCGAGAAGGTGTTCGGCCAACGTCACCCCATCCAGCGCTGCCGCAACCACAAGCTCCGCAACGTGCTGGGTCATCTGCCGAAGGATCAGCATCCTCAGGTGAAGGCGGCGTTCCGGGCGGCGATGAAGCTGGACGCGAAGCAGGGCGAGCAGAAGCTCGAGCAGCTCGCCCGATGGCTCGAGCGCGACCACCCCTCGGCCTCGGCTAGCCTACGCGAAGGCCTCAGCGAGATGTTCACGATCAACCGGCTCGGCCTCCCGCCGCGGCTGAGGAAGTGCCTGGGCTCGACCAACCTGATCGACAGCACCCACTCGGGCGTAAGACAGAAGACCCGCAGGGTGACCAACTGGAAGAACGGAGCGATGGCCTTGCGCTGGGCTGCGGCCTCGTTCGTGGAGACCGAGAAGAGCTACCGGAGGATCATCGGCTACGACCAGCTCTGGATGCTCAGGGCCCACCTCGGAACCTGTCAACGACAATGGGACACTCTACGGGATTAATTAGAGAGCAATGTCCTGTGTGGTGAGGGAAGGGATGGGAGGATTGATGAAGACGGCCTCCGGGAGCGGTTTGGGCTTCGGCACACCTCTGACGAAGCGTTCGGGATGAGCGGCCCATGCTTCGCGGAGCACGGATTTCCTGCCGGCAATGACCTGATCGGCGTTCCCGAAGTGGATCTGCTCGGGGGTTAGCATCGAGATGCCGCCATGGCGGTGCTCGGCATTGTACCAGCGGAAGAACGATCGACAGAACGTCTTGGCTTGGCCCTGATCCCCGAACCGTCCGGGAAACGAGGGATGGTACTTCAAGGTTTTGAACTGAGCCTCGGAAAACGGGTTGTCATCCGACATCTGAGGCTGGCTCAACGAGCGGGTCACGCCGAGGTCAGCGAGAAGTTGAGCGGTGCATTGGCTCGTCATTGGAGCTCCCCGATCCGAGTGCAGGGTCAGGACCCGGGGCTGGACGCCATGCTTCAGGCAGCTCTGCTGGATCAACCGGCCGGCCAGGGCCGAGTTCTCCCGGTCCGCCACCATCCAGCCCACGACGTAGCGGCTGTAGATGTCCATGATGACGTAGAGGTAGTAATAGCTCCACTTCTTCGGCCCGAGCAGCCGCGTGATATCCCAGGACCACACCTGGTTCGGCGCCGTGGCCATCAACTCGGGCTTCTTGTACTCCGGATGGGTGCGCTGCGCCCGGCGTTCCTGAACCGGCACCTCGGAGGCCAGAACACGATACATCATGCGTTCGCTGCACAGGTAGACCTCTTCGTCGAGCAGCGTGGCCACCACCTCGGCGGGTGAGCGGTCCACGAACCGCTCCGAACACAGCGTGTCGAAGACCTCGCCTCGTTCCGTCTCGCTCAATGCCCGGGCGGGCGTCGGGCGGGGCTGCTGTTGCCCGGTTGATGGGCCTCGACGACGGTACAACGTCGATCGGGAGACCTCGAGGGCCGCGCACGCCGGTTTTACACCGACGTGCTTAGCCAGCTCGTCGGCCGCCTTCAAGAGTTTGTCCCGTCGTCTAGGCTTATCCCCAGCAGCCCCGCAACTTTTCCCTGCACGTCGATGATCAGGTGTGCCTTCCTGAGCTCATTCTCGAGCCGTGCGTTTCGCCGCTCCAGCTTGCGTACCTTCTCATCCAGCGGATTTCGCTCCGGCTTGCGGCCGCGTTTCTTCGACAGGGCCTTCAGCGACCCGCTATGCGCCGCCTTGCGCCACGTCGTCAGGTGCGACGAGTACAGGCCCTCTCGCCGCAGGAGTTGACCCACCTCGCCGGGCTCGGTGCACCGGTCCGCTTTTTCGACGATCCGCAGCTTGTACGACGGACTGAACCGCCGCCGTAGCGGCCTATCTACTACCTCTGGGTCCGCAGGAGCTGCCGCGCTTCGCTTGGCCTCCCCGGTTCCAGGGGTGAAGTGACCCCCGAAGTTGATCCAAAAATCATGGGACTTCCGAGATATTTTTGGGAGCGAGGTTCTCTTCGCTCGGTGAATGAATATCCATAAACTCCTCGGGAGTCAGAAAGCCCAAGGAGCTATGGGGACGAACTTCGTTGTAGTCAGCTCTCCATTGCTCGATCGAACGTTTCGCGTCGTGGATCGAGAGGAACCAGTGCAGGTTCAAGCACTCGCCCCGGAGTGTTCCGTTGAAGCTCTCGATGAAGCCGTTCTGGACGGGCTTGCCCGGTTGAATAAAATCGAGCTTCACGCCTCGAGCGTAGGCCCATGAATCGAACGCACGGCTGCGGAACTCGGAGCCGTTGTCCGTGATGATCACTTCGGGCAACCCTCTGGACTCTTTGAGGCACTCCATCACCTCGATGACCCCGGCGGCCGGAATCGAATGCGCGATGTGAATCGCCAGGCACTCGCGACTGAATTCGTCCATGATCGTCAGGCACCGAAATTGGCGGCCGTTGCTCAGCGTGTCAGAGACGAAGTCCATGCTCCACCGCTCGTTCGGGCCGCTCAACGCCTCTCGGATCGGTCGAGGGGCCTGGCTCCTACGTTTCCTTCCCTTCGAACGCACCGCGAGCCCTTCCTCCCTGTAGAGTCGTTGAACTCGTTTCCTGTTCACCAGCCGGCCTTCTCGTCGAAGCATCACGTGGATCATCCGGTAGCCCCAGCGTGGCCGCTCCTGCGCCAACTCTACGATGCGAGCTCGTAGAAGCTCCTGGGGATCGCGAGTGCTGCGATATCGCATCGTAGAGCGTGGAAAACCCGTGTACCGGATCGCTCTGCGTTCTGAAACCTCTCGCACGGCTTGCACCTGCTCGACGACCTGGCGCCGTTCCCGGGCCGTCACGATCCGTTTCCCAACAAGTCCTTCAGGATCTGAAGATTCAAGGCCTGGTCGGCCACGATCCGCTTCAGCCGTCGGTTCTCCTCCTCGACCTGCTTGAGGCGTCGCGCCTCGTTCACGTCCATACCACCGTACTTCGTGCGCCACCGATAGTACGTCGTCTCCGCGATCCCGTGCCTGCGACACATCTCACGGATCGTCGCTCCAGCTTCCACTTCTTGCAGAATCCCGATGATTTGCTCTTCCCGAAACCGCCTCTTTTGCATGACTCCTCCTGCTCAAGGAGTCCCACAATAACTGGATCAGGTTCCGGGGGTCACTTCAGCTTGGAAGTGTGGGACAGACCCAACTTCGGTCAGCGACGGGAGAAGCCTCGCAATCGGCTCGTGGCCATCAGAAGACCGGCCCCGAAGGGTCGTCCAGCAACCCTCTGGAGCCGGCTGATCCGTCCGCTGGCGGATCGGTTTAGGCTACCACCTGTACCCCAGCTTGCCGTACAGGAAGGCCCCGTTGAAGCCGAAGGGCGTGAACTGGCCGTACCGGTTGCCGACGCCGTCGGCCGCGCCCGGGTACTCCTGCGGCTTGGTGTTCAGGACGTTCTGGGCCCCAAGCGTCAGCGTCCAGCGATCGTTGAAGGAGCGGGCTGCCTCCATGTCGAAGAGGACGCGCGCCGGATAGTCGATGGTATTGTCCGAGCTGCCCGTGTAGTAGGGAGTTTCGCCGTCGTAGTAGCCGCCCCAGTAGCTGCCGCGTACGAGCGCCCGCACGCCGTTGGGGAATGTGTGGTTGACGGCGACGTTGCCGCGCACGTTCGGGAGCCCCTCCTCCAGGATGCGGATGCGCGTGCCCGTGAGGGTGCCGGAGTTGAAGTCCGTCACCTGGGTCGAGGTCCAGTTCCAGGCGGCGGTGATGTTGGTGGTGGAACCGTTCGCTCCTTCCATCTGGTAGGCGGCCACGAGATCGATTCCCCGGGTGCGGGTCGCGAAGTCGTTGATGAAGAAGCGGAACCGCGCCAGCACCCCGCCCGGCCGGATGATGCCGTCGGCCACGAGCTGGTCGATCTCCGCCGGGGTGAGCTTTCGGTCGGCGCTCGTCGTAAGACGGTCGTTTACGTTGATCTGGAAGAAGTCGGTGGAGAGGCTGAACCGGCCGCGCTCGAGCACGGCACCCAACGCCATGTTCACCGACCTCTCCGGCGTGAGCGCTTCGCCGCCAAACTCTCGGGCCATGAGGGATGTCGACGGAATCGTGCCGTTGTTGGTGAGGTCCATGATCTCGGGATCGTAGATCGTCGAGATGTTGAAGGCGTTCTGCTGGCCGGGCGTGGGGGCGCGGAAGCCGGTGCTGGCGCTGCCCCGCAGAGCGAAGCCCTCCGAGACGGTCGTCCGGGCCGCGACCTTTCCGTTCACCGTGGTGCCGAAGTCCGAGAATCTCTCGACGCGCCCGGCGACGCCGAACGTCCACGCGCCTGCCGGATCCCGCAACTCGACGTCACCGTAGCCGGCGAAGTTGCTGCGGTTCCAGGTGCCCTCGGTGAGGGGGCCGAAGCCGGTGAAGCCGTTGGAGCCGGGGGTGAAGCCCTGGGTCGCGAGCGGACCCTCGGTCCACGAAGCCTCGTCGCCCGGGACGATCTCGAAGCGCTCGTTCCTCCATTCAGCGCCGCCGGCGACATTCACCCTTTCGTTCACGGCGTAGGAGACGTCGGCGTTAAAGTTGACCTCCTGCTGATCGTAGATTCCCGGATGGAAGTACGGCGTGCACGGCTGGTCCGGGACGGCGATCGAGGTGCCCTGGTCGCTGCATGGCTGGTTCGGCCCAAGCGAGGCGTTCACCGTGTTGTACATGTAGAAGTCCATGTTGGACTTGCCCCAGCTGGCGCTGGCGTCCCAGTCCAGCTGGCCCCGGGTGCCCCTGAGGCCGGCCACTGCGGAGGCGTCGAGCACGTATGCGCCGAACTGCGGCGTGAAGCCTCCCGGGAAGATCTTCTGGAAGGTGAAGCAGTTGGGGTCGTTTAGAACCTGGTTCAACGCCGCGCGATCGGTCACGACGCCGCCGTTCACCCGTACCTCCGGGCAGCCGGCCGAACCGTCCAGCACTCCGTCGCGCGCGTCGATCATGTCGCCGACCAACAATAGCGGAACCTGCAATATATCACCTTCCGGGCCGGTAACCGGTGTCCCGTTAACTAGTGTACTGTCCCTGCTGGTCCCGAACACGCCGCTACGGGTGTTCGGATTCCGGAAGTAGAAGCCGCCCTCGACCTGCTTGCTTACGTAGTTGCCGTGTCCGTAGAACAAAAGCGCGTCGCTGAACAGGTAGCCCGTGTTCGCCCACAGCTTGATTTCGTCGGATACCTGCGGGGAACCCCAGATCTGCGCGGGAGAGCGCACGTGCTGGTTGCCGGCCCCGACCAGCGCGAGCGCGTCGTTCCGTTGCACGCTGCGGTCGGTGGGATTGGTGTTGCCGTATTCGCCGGTCAGGTTGAGGAACCCGGTCTCCCCGAGAGGCAGACCGATGTTGCCCGCAATGCTGTACATCTCCCCGTCGCCCGGGATCGGATCATCCTGGAAGGGTTCGCTGGTCGTCGCGAACAGATGTCCGCCTGTCTTGATCTCGAGGGCTCCGCCGGAGCGGTTGTTGTTGAGCACGAAGTTCATCACCCCCGCGATGGCGTCGGAGCCGTACTGCGCGGACGCACCGTCGCGCAGCACCTCGGCCTGCTCCAGCGCCATGCCCGGAATCAGTGCGATGTCAGGGCCCTGCGACCCGTCGGCCAGGCCGTTGCCGTACCAGGTGATGACCGCCGTGCGGTGGCGGCGCTTCCCGTTCACCAGAATCAGCGTGTGGTCGGGGGCGAGCCCGCGCAGGTTGGCCGGGCGCGCGAAGGTGGCCGCGTCACTGATGGGCTGGATGTTCACGTTGAACGACGGCACCACGTTGCGGAGCAGGTTGGCGAAGTCGGTGTCGCCCTGGTTGATGATTTCCGCGTTCGTGATGACGTCGACGGGGACGGCTGATTCGGTCACGGTGCGTGGCCGGGCCCGCGTCCCGATGGCGACGATGCCGGCGAGCGCGATGGCTTCCTCGCTGATGGTCACGTCGAGCTGCGTCACCTGGCCGTCCGCGATGCTGACCTCCTGGCGCTCCGTGGCGTAGCCGATCAGCCTGATCTCGACCACATGGGTGCCGGCGGGAATGCCTCCAATCTGGAAGGAGCCGTCGGCGTCGCTCAGTCGGCCGATGGAGGGGGCCGAGATGAACACCTGTGCGCCGCGCACCCCCTGGTTGGTGGCACCATCCCGAACCGTGCCTTCGAGGGACCCCTGGGCGTGGCCCGTGACGGGGAATGTCGCAAATAGCAACAAAATAGTCGCTATGCACCCGAAACGAGTCCAGTTTCCGGCAGAATTCATGCGATGCTTCCTTTTGTCGGTGATGCGACGATTTTCGAAGGTCAAATCCGCCCGAGACCGAGCTAGTGTATCGGCGCTTAAGTGTGACGGGCATGACGTGAAGCGGGCGTTATCTTTCGTGCATGGCCAAGATATCCTGGCAAAGGTCACTCGTGCTAATGCCACTTTAGCGGCGGTACACTAGGGTCGTTGTCTCGACCATCGGAAGGTGCCTCTGCCTGACCAAACCGGCTAGTCACGTTGTTGCCGAACAGAAAGACAAGAAACGTTATAAGGATCCCAAGGACCCAATCAGGGTCGTCGGCGCACGCCACGACACGTTACGCTTTCGAGATTCGACTCCGGTCCCTGGCTCGTGATCTGGGGGACGCGGATTCGCCACGTCCGAGTCCAGAGAACCACTATCCTCACCGGAACCTGTCAACGACAATGGGACACTCTACGGGATTAATTAGAGAGCAATGTCCTGTGTGGTGAGGGAAGGGATGGGAGGATTGATGAAGACGGCCTCCGGGAGCGGTTTGGGCTTCGGCACACCTCTGACGAAGCGTTCGGGATGAGCGGCCCATGCTTCGCGGAGCACGGATTTCCTGCCGGCAATGACCTGATCGGCGTTCCCGAAGTGGATCTGCTCGGGGGTTAGCATCGAGATGCCGCCATGGCGGTGCTCGGCATTGTACCAGCGGAAGAACGATCGACAGAACGTCTTGGCTTGGCCCTGATCCCCGAACCGTCCGGGAAACGAGGGATGGTACTTCAAGGTTTTGAACTGAGCCTCGGAAAACGGGTTGTCATCCGACATCTGAGGCCGGCTCAACGAGCGGGTCACGCCGAGGTCAGCGAGAAGTTGAGCGGTGCATTGGCTCGTCATTGGAGCTCCCCGATCCGAGTGCAGGGTCAGGACCCGGGGCTGGACGCCATGCTTCAGGCAGCTCTGCTGGATCAACCGGCCGGCCAGGGCCGAGTTCTCCCGGTCCGCCACCATCCAGCCCACGACGTAGCGGCTGTAGATGTCCATGATGACGTAGAGGTAGTAATAGCTCCACTTCTTCGGCCCGAGCAGCCGCGTGATATCCCAGGACCACACCTGGTTCGGCGCCGTGGCCATCAACTCGGGCTTCTTGTACTCCGGATGGGTGCGCTGCGCCCGGCGTTCCTGAACCGGCACCTCGGAGGCCAGAACACGATACATCGTGCGTTCGCTGCACAGGTAGACCTCTTCGTCGAGCAGCGTGGCCACCACCTCGGCGGGTGAGCGGTCCACGAACCGCTCCGAACACAGCGTGTCGAAGACCTCGCCTCGTTCCGTCTCGCTCAATGCCCGGGCGGGCGTCGGGCGGGGCTGCTGTTGCCCGGTTGATGGGCCTCGACGACGGTACAACGTCGATCGGGAGACCTCGAGGGCCGCGCACGCCGGTTTTACACCGACGTGCTTAGCCAGCTCGTCGGCCGCCTTCAAGAGTTTGTCCCGTCGTCTAGGCTTATCCCCAGCAGCCCCGCAACTTTTCCCTGCACGTCGATGATCAGGTGTGCCTTCCTGAGCTCATTCTCGAGCCGTGCGTTTCGCCGCTCCAGCTTGCGTACCTTCTCATCCAGCGGATTTCGCTCCGGCTTGCGGCCGCGTTTCTTCGACAGGGCCTTCAGCGACCCGCTATGCGCCGCCTTGCGCCACGTCGTCAGGTGCGACGAGTACAGGCCCTCTCGCCGCAGGAGTTGACCCACCTCGCCGGGCTCGGTGCACCGGTCCGCTTTTTCGACGATCCGCAGCTTGTACGACGGACTGAACCGCCGCCGTAGCGGCCTATCTACTACCTCTGGGTCCGCAGGAGCTGCCGCGCTTCGCTTGGCCTCCCCGGTTCCAGGGGCACTACCATTTGAAGTGACCCCCGAAGTTGATCCAAAAATCATGGGACTTCCGAGATATTTTTGGGAGCGAGGTTCTCTTCGCTGGGTGAATGAATATCCATAAACTCCTCGGGAGTCAGAAAGCCCAAGGAGCTATGGGGACGAACTTCGTTGTAGTCAGCTCTCCATTGCTCGATCGAACGTTTCGCGTCGTGGATCGAGAGGAACCAGTGCAGGTTCAAGCACTCGCCCCGGAGTGTTCCGTTGAAGCTCTCGATGAAGCCGTTCTGGACGGGCTTGCCCGGTTGAATAAAATCGAGCTTCACGCCTCGAGCGTAGGCCCATGAATCGAACGCACGGCTGCGGAACTCGGAGCCGTTGTCCGTGATGATCACTTCGGGCAACCCTCTGGACTCTTTGAGGCACTCCATCACCTCGATGACCCCGGCGGCCGGAATCGAATGCGCGATGTGAATCGCCAGGCACTCGCGACTGAATTCGTCCATGATCGTCAGGCACCGAAATTGGCGGCCGTTGCTCAGCGTGCCAGAGACGAAGTCCATGCTCCACCGCTCGTTCGGGCCGCTCAACGCCTCTCGGATCGGTCGAGGGGCCTGGCTCCTACGTTTCCTTCCCTTCGAACGCACCGCGAGCCCTTCCTCCCTGTAGAGTCGTTGAACTCGTTTCCTGTTCACCAGCCGGCCTTCTCGTCGAAGCATCACGTGGATCATCCGGTAGCCCCAGCGTGGCCGCTCCTGCGCCAACTCTACGATGCGAGCTCGTAGAAGCTCCTGGGGATCGCGAGTGCTGCGATATCGCATCGTAGAGCGTGGAAAACCCGTGTACCGGATCGCTCTGCGTTCTGAAACCTCTCGCACGGCTTGCACCTGCTCGACGACCTGGCGCCGTTCCCGGGCCGTCACGATCCGTTTCCCAACAAGTCCTTCAGGATCTGAAGATTCAAGGCCTGGTCGGCCACGATCCGCTTCAGCCGTCGGTTCTCCTCCTCGACCTGCTTGAGGCGTCGCGCCTCGTTCACGTCCATACCACCGTACTTCGTGCGCCACCGATAGTACGTCGTCTCCGCGATCCCGTGCCTGCGACACATCTCACGGATCGTCGCTCCAGCTTCCACTTCTTGCAGAATCCCGATGATTTGCTCTTCCCGAAACCGCCTCTTTTGCATGACTCCTCCTGCTCAAGGAGTCCCACAATAACTGGATCAGGTTCCGGGGGTCACTTCACATTCTCTTCCATTCTCTCTCGCAGTCCCAACATGTTCGTTTTCTCTGCCTTCGCCCTACTCTAATTCTTTGCGTGCTCCGTGTCTCACGTACGTTGGCAGAGAGGGCACCGGCATCCGTCAGTTGTGGGGGACTCATGTCATCGGTGTGTCTCTTCAGGGGCATGAACGCTCTCCAAACATAGCCCTGCTCCATCAGCATGGACACCGTATCCAAGGAACACCCCGCATGAGGTTTGTCCCGGGGCCGG
Organism: Longimicrobiales bacterium; assembly: GCA_965249195.1. Lineage (GTDB taxonomy): Bacteria > Gemmatimonadota > Gemmatimonadetes > Longimicrobiales > Gaopeijiaceae > CBDFLM01. The sequence continues at coordinate 179,645 of CBDFLM010000012.1, read as the reverse complement.
GACAGGCTCCTTGGTCTCCCGCCGGAACCTGGAGAGTCCTTCCAACTCCCACGGAGCTCGCCGCCCCCGCCAACCCCCGCGCGATAAGCACGAGAGGAACGCGCGCGTTGAGGAAGGGGACGCGGGCGGTGCTCGGACAAGCACCGGTGCTTACCCGTTGGCTGGGTGGCGTGACACCGGGTCGGGAGGGCATGGGCAGTACGGATCGGTGGCATGACCGACCCCACGTTCAGCTGCTGGGCTTCGTGCGCCTCGGGCGTGTGGGCGATCTGGAGCGGACATCCGCTGATGACCAGGAGGAGCCATGGAGCCAGCGTCGCCTGGAGGGCCGTGAGGTCGTCTACGTATGGGCGGACGGGATCTACGTGAAGGCAGGGCTCGAGCGGGACAAGGCGGCGCTGCTGGTGGTGCTGGGCGCGATGCGAGACGGGACGAAGGAGGTGTTGGCCCTGAGATCGGGCTACCGAGAGTCGGTCGAGTCCTGGTCGGAGGTGTTGCGGGATCTGAAGGCACGCGGCATCGAGGCGCCCCGGCTTCTGATGGCGGACGGTAACGCGGCGATCTGGGGCGCAGTACGGCAGGTATGGCCTGAGGCGGGCGAGCAACGGTGCTGGAACCACAAGATGAGGAACGTGCTGGACCGGCTGCCGCAGCGGGAGCAGAGCGAGGCGAAGGATCTTCTCAGGGCCGTGGTCTACGCACCGAGCCGGGCCGAGGCTGTGAAGGCCCGCGAAGTGTTCGCCAGGCGCTACAGGCCGTGGTATCCGAAGGCGGTGGACGTACTCGAGGACGACTGGGAGCGGATGGTGGCGTTCTACGACTTCCCCGAGGATCACTGGAAGCATCTACGCACGACGAACGTGGTCGAGAGCCCGTTCGCTGCGCTACGGCTCAGGACGACGGCGGCGAAGCGCTTCAAGCGGGTCGAGAGCGCCACGGCGCTGATCTGGAAGTTGCTCTTGGTGGCGGAGAAGCGGTTCCGAAGGCTCGACGCTCCTCACCTCCTCAAGGACGTATTTGAAGGAAGAAAGTTCGAAGACCGGAAAGCCCGTCTCAACCCAACAGCGGAAGAATATCGCCTGATACGTTTACACACCTATTGACCCAACCTCGGGCGGCGCCGGTGAGACCGTACGGCGCAATCTGCTCCAGCAATTCGACGTCCACACGCTTCTGCGGCTCCCGACCGGGATCTTCTATGCCCAGGGAGTGAAGGCCAATGTCCTGTTCTTCGACGCCAAGCCCGCACGCGAGAAGCCCTGGACGGAGCGGCTGTGGGTCTACGACCTGCGTCCGAACAAGCACTTCACGCTCAAGATGAAACCGCTCCGGCGAGCGGACCTCGACGACTTTGTCGCCTGCTACCGGGCGAGCGCCACAAGAGGAAGCAGACGTGGAGCCCGGAGAACGAGGGAGGTCGCTGGAGAGCGTTCGAGTACGACGAGTTGGCCAGACGCGACAAGCTGAACCTGGACCTCCTGTGGCTCAGGGACGCTCTGGAGGACAGCGAGAACCTGCCCGAGCCCGAGGTGCTGGCGGCCGAGATCGTGGAAGACCTGCACTCTGCGTTGGAAGCGTTCCAAGCCATTGCCCGGGAGCTTGAGCCGTCAGGAGACACTGCATGAATGACAAGACCACTTTCGAGGATGGATCCACCCCTTCCGGACTCGACCGAAAGGCCGCCGCGTGAACGCACCCTTACCCCCGCTTGGTCCTAAGACGAATCGGGCCGGGTCGGTTCTGCCTCCACCGGAGAGGCGGCAGGACGATACGGCATGAGGCGAGGCCCCACGGGACGACCGCACGGTTTCGGCGAACGGGGATGGCCCATGGGATTCCGTTACCCAATGCGCAAAGGGTGATCAGAGGGGTGACGGGAGTGATGTAAGAATAGTTGTAACGTATTTTATATTATATATTTACATGACATATGCCGGCGGACTGGGCAGCCTACTTAGCTGGCGAGTTCGGCGGCCCGGGGATCGTCAATGCGCACGTTCGTCGAACCTGAGCCGACGATGGCGATTAAGACAGCAGTGCCGACACTCGACGCTCGGCTCGGCTGGCAGCCGAGTTAAACCGTCCACGACCCCGGATCAAGCCCAGAAGGTGCTGCGCGCCTCCGCCGATTGCGCCACGACCCTCTTGGACTTGCCACTCGCGCCAGCTCCAATCGACTATCAGTCTCCGATGGACTTCAAGCGAAGCCATGACGAGGCAGAATGAGGCCGCCTTCTACTCCACCGCTTCACGGCGGAAGCTTTGGCTCCCCGTTGCTACGGGAGGAGCCAAGACCAGCTCGGCCTTGCCAGCGCAGCCGCCGTGGTGGGGATGAGCCATGTGCTCGTCGCCATGAATCTGCCACGCGGAGGCGGGCCATTTCCTGGGCTACCCCCCGCGTGGAAGCTGTCCCAACCGTAGTTGAAGGTTCCTGATAGGGGAGAAAGAAAAGTGGTGGCTCCGGGGGTCCCGGGCCGATAGGCTCGGGTAGGCAAAAACCCCAACACGGAGCCACCACGATGAAGAGAACGTACGAGGTAAGGGATCGGGCGGACAAGCGCGCGATCAGGGAGTTCCTGAAGCGGGAGGGGCAGTTTCTGCTTCCGATGCTTGAGTTCGTGGAGCAGACGGAGGTCGTGATCGACGAAGTCATCCAGGTGATGGGACGAGCGACGATCGAAGCGGTGCTGGAGATGAGCGCCGAGGGTGTGGCAGGCGTGAAGCAGGCAGGTCGGTCACGAGCGGAAGACGACACGGTGTGGTATGGCCGGCAGGGTGGTGTGGTTTACCTGTCGGACCGGAAGGTGCGTGTGGAGCGGCCACGGCTCAGGCGCCGGGGCGCCGGGGAGGGTGGCGAGGTCGAGGTGCCGGCGTACGCAGCGATGCGGAGACCGGGCGCTGTGGCGGATCGGATGCTCGAGGTCCTGATGGCGGGGGTGAGCACGCGCAAGTACGGCCGTGTGATCGGTGAGATGGCCGACACGGTCGGGGTGAGCAAGTCGGCGGTGAGCCGTGAGACGGTCGAGGCCTCGGAGCGCGTGCTGAAGGAGCTGATGGAGCGCCGGCTGGATGCGTGGGACCTGCTGGTGATCTACCTGGACGGGATCCAGATGGGCTCGCACCACGTGCTTGCTGCGGTAGGCGTGGACTCAGACGGAAAGAAGCACGTGCTGGGCGTGAGGGAAGGAGCGAGTGAGAACGCCGAGGTGACCAGCGCGCTCCTAGAGGATCTGGTCGAGCGCGGCCTGGACCCGGGCAGGCGGCGGCTGTTCGTGATCGATGGCTCGAAAGCGCTCAGGAAGGCGATCGAGAAGGTGTTCGGCCAACGTCACCCCATCCAGCGCTGCCGCAACCACAAGCTCCGCAACGTGCTGGGTCATCTGCCGAAGGATCAGCATCCTCAGGTGAAGGCGGCGTTCCGGGCGGCGATGAAGCTGGACGCGAAGCAGGGCGAGCAGAAGCTCGAGCAGCTCGCCCGATGGCTCGAGCGCGACCACCCCTCGGCCTCGGCTAGCCTACGCGAAGGCCTCAGCGAGATGTTCACGATCAACCGGCTCGGCCTCCCGCCGCGGCTGAGGAAGTGCCTGGGCTCGACCAACCTGATCGACAGCACCCACTCGGGCGTAAGACAGAAGACCCGCAGGGTGACCAACTGGAAGAACGGAGCGATGGCCTTGCGCTGGGCTGCGGCCTCGTTCGTGGAGACCGAGAAGAGCTACCGGAGGATCATCGGCTACGACCAGCTCTGGATGCTCAGGGCCCACCTCGACGACCATGAACCGGTTGCCGAAATGAGAAAGGCAGGCTAACAAGGAGACTCTCCGGAGCCACCACCTTCAACTGTCAGCGGGACACCATCGGCTGGCATGCGACTCACTTAGTTTCCCTTGGCCGCTTCCTCCAGGATCAGCTTGTCCAGTGTCAAGTCCGCCACTGCTCGCTTCAGGCGCCCGTTCTCGCGCTCGAGCTCCTTCAGGCGCCGTGCCTGGCTCACCTTCATCCCGCCCTACTCCCGCCTCCACCGGTAGTACGTCTGCTCGGTGATGCCCAGCTCCCGGCTGGTCAGCTTCACGGATTTGCCGCGGGCCAGACCCACCTCTGCCTCCCGCAGTGCAGTGATGATCTGCTCCGGAGTGTGTCGCTTCCTTCCCATCCTGACCTCCTAGCTGAAAAGCTTCAGACCAGGTCGATCCTAACATTGCACCTGGTCTCGTTTCAGGGGGTCAGGTCAATGGGTCCTCACTCCTGTTGTGAGAGTTCGTGGATTTCCAATGGCCCTTGAAGGTGTAGCACACTCACACTCGCTCCAGTTCTCCCGAGCTCTACCGGTTGAGGAAGGGAGGTTGCACGTCGACCCCCACCCGTAGATTGATGCCGTTGCTACCTCCGAAGCGGGTCAGCCCGGCGCCGGCGAAGACGCTCGGGTTCCATTCGTTGTCACTCACGGGGACCCCGGCAAATCCGCCGATCATGAAGCTGTTGAAGCCCTCACTCGTGGATCCGCCGCTCTCGTCGATGACCGTGCTCAGGTGCGCGAACCCTACCTCTCCTCCCAACCACGCTCCCCGATCGCCGAGCCTCGACGTCGTGGTCCGCAGCTGGACACCGAGCTCCCAGAGAGAGTCGTGTCCCCCGTCGAAGGAAGGGTAGGTGTATCCGACCAAAGGGTGGATGGTGGCGGTTCGGTCTCCGAGCGACCAGCCGGGTGCGAAGCGGACCCCCCCCGTACTCCCACGGGCTCGACCGATGGGCGGCGGCGAAGCAGCCGCCCGCGAGCGCGATGTGAGCGGCACGGGAACTCATCCTTTCACGTCCTCCCGAGGGAGCCGTCGGGCACGTCCCCTCATCCGGGAACGCACCGGGTCGCGGACAACAATAGGAGGAGGCCAGCTGCAGAGACCAGAGCGCCGCGGGATTCGCCCGCTCCCTGTTGCTCGCTCGGAACGGGGGGTGAGAGGCTGGTGCCCGAGCCAGTATTTTCGTAGGCTCGATCGATCGCCACAGATCCAAAAAAGGAGTGGGATTTATGGGAATCTTCGACTTCGTGCGGGAGGCAGGAAGCAGGGTCGGACTCGGCGAATCACCCTCCGCTGAGGCCGCCGACGCCCAAGACGAGGAGCTTTACGAGCTCCGGGAGGGAAACAAGTTGCTCCGCCTGGTCCTCGACATGGATCTCGGAGCCGAGAACCCGAAGGTCACGTACGACGATGGCGTGGCCACGGTCTGGGGCACGGCGCCGAGCCAGGAGATCCGTGAAAAGACGGTCCTGGTACTCGGCAACGTGGCGGGAGTCGCGAGGGTGGACGACCGCATGGAGGTCGTCGAGGAGGAGGCCGAGTCGACCCTCTACACGGTCCGGGCGGGCGACACGCTCGGCAAGATCGCCCAGCAGCTCCTCGGGTCGGCCGGACGTTATCAGGAGATCTTCGAGGCGAACCAGCCGTTGCTCGAGGACCCCAACCGCATCTACCCGGGTCAGGTCCTTCGCATTCCAAGCGCATAGGCCGGGATTCCGTGTGCAAGGCGCGCGAGCTGGCGGCACCTTGCTCATGGTCAGCGGCGTCTTGTCGGGGGCCTGCGGCCTGTTCATCTACTTCTGATACCAGGGTCCAAGATGGGCCCGCGGCGGCCGGAGCGTCTACTTCCGCGAGCCCCGACCGTCACTCGGTCGAGCTCGTGACCCCGGGATTGTGGACGGTCTACTGACGGCCCCTCAAGCCCGCTCCGGGAACGACTTGCCGATCTCCTCGGCGGCTCGGAGGGAGAGCGCCGAGAAGGTCATGGTGCCGTTGTTGCAACCCCCCGACACTAGCGTAGGCCCACCCACTACGAAGAGGTTTTCGTGGTCGTGCGTACGACCCCACGAATCGACGACGGAAGTTCCGGGATCATCGCCCATCCGGCACCCGCCGCCGGGGTGATCCTGCAGCTCGCCGACCTGAGTCTGGAGCACCCTCCCCCCGCCGGCTCGGGCGACCCTCTCGAAGTTGCCCCTCAGGCGGTCCTCGGTGTGCCCACGCAGCTCGCGTGAGACGGGCGCGTCCCGGAGCTCGAGACGGGGCAGAGGATCCCCGAACCGGTTCCGCTTCTCCTGATCCAGAACGATCCGGCTCTCCCGGTCCGGGATGACGTCGTAGTACGATCGCAGGCGGGCCACACCGGTAGCGGTGCGGGCTCGCCAGTCCGCCATGACGTCGTCGCCGAACAGGAGGCTGCCGGCCCCGTCGCGAAGTCGGGGCCCTCTCTGCACGGGTGACTCCCAAACCCTGAAATCGTGCCGCACGTAGCGGCCGTTCGAGAGGCCGGGCCCGTCCGCCACGGTCGGCCGCTGAAAGCGCTTCGACAGAAGGCTGTGCGAGAAGTTCATTCCGGGGAGCAGCCGGTGCGGAAGCTCGATGAACGCGCTCACGCTGCGGTGGCCCGTCATGTACCTGCCCACGAGCCCTGAAGAGTGCGCAGCCCCGTCCGGATAGCGGTCGCTCGCCGATAGGAGCAGCAGGTGTGAGCTCCAGGTGTATCCGGCAGCCAGGACGTACGTCCGCGCGCGATATACGACGTCGGTCTCGGGGTCGTCGTAGCTTCTCGTGACGGCTCCATCGATGCGGTCCGAGCCCGCGTCGAGCTGGAGGCTGCGCACGAGCGTGCCCGTGACCAGCTGGATGCGGCCCGCTTGGGTCAGGTTCGCGAAGGTGAAGTCCGGCGAGTACTTGGCCCCCGTGGGGCAGATGTTGCAGGTGTCGCAGCGCTGACAGACGTTGCGTCCGCGCCACGGCTGGGTGTTCTTGGCGACCGGGTTCGTCCAGATCGGGATTCCCGCGCCCAGAATCCACTCTTGCAGCTGTTCGAGCGTCCAGGTGAGCAGAACCGGCGGCATCGGGTACGGGGCGCTCCGGGGATCCAGCTCCGGCGGACCCTGCTCTCCGGCCACGCCAATGCGCTCTTCGGCCTCCTGGTAGTAGGGATCGAGCGTTTCGTAGTCGAGCGGCCAATCCTCGTGCACGCCGAACGTGGACTGGAGCCGGAAGTCCTCCGGAGAGAACCTGGGCACCGTCCCGCCCCAGTGCAGAGCCTGTCCGCCGACAGCCATCGACCGCGAGATGATCCCCTCCGCCGACTGGTCCGGAAGGTGGTCGTCGGTCCACGGGTTCTCGCCGTAGTCGAGGAACCTGCGGCGGCGCTCTTGTCGACGAGCCAGGGGGGCGGAGTGCTGCCCCGCCTCTACGACCACGACGCTCACGTCACGTTCCTCCGTCAACTTCTCCGCGACCATGGCCGCGGTGATGCCCCCTCCGATGATCAGGACATCGGTCTCGACGATCTGAGCCATGATCAGGCCTCCTCCGGCTCAGCAGACGAATTCTCGATCCCCCGACATGTGCGGGGTCCGACGCGCCGCCCGTAGCAGCTGTCCACGCCTTCGGGCGACCCGAACCAATGTGCCATGAGCGCGACGGCTACGTGCTCAGCTCCGAGCGGAGCGGGTAGGCCGGCGGCCTCGTCCCTGACGTGCCTACGCAGTAGGCCCACGCGCCTCGTCGCGTCGAGATTGGCGAACGCGTCGCCGTGGCGCCTCTGCGCCTCGAGCTCGAGCGCTTCGAGCTGTGCTTGCCACCCGGGAACGGGGTCGGGTGGAGAGTAGCGGATGTCCGATGACCCGTAGCCGTGATTCAGCTCCGCAACCGGCTCGTGTGCGGTCGCCCAGGCTTCGAAGCCCTGAACTGCAGCCTCGAGTCCGTCGGCTCCGAGATCGCTCGGCAACACCACATCCGCCACCGAGCGCAGCAATGCCGGGTCGAGGCTGGAAGTGGTCGTTGCGGCGAGGCCTGCACCTTCCGGGACGCAGCCGCCGACGGCCGCGGCAGATAGCGCGGCTCCGGAGCTCTTGAGGAAAGTCCGTCTGTCCTGAGCCATTGGTGGGTCCTCCGGGACGGCCGGTTGATCAGTCCTTCGGGGGCGGGTCCGAGCCCGGTGTCGGACCGGTGTACTCGAGAACGTAGAGCCCCGATCCGACCCGGTCCGTGGCGTACGCCAGTCCGCGGTGGTCGAGATCGACGTCGTCGATCTGGATGGTCGTCGCTTGACCTTCGAGCGCCGGATGTGAGCGCTCGTTCGTCTCGGGCACGTAGTAGCCGAGCTCCTGTAGGCGATACCCTCTCTGCCAACGTACGTGAGACACGGAGCACGCAAAGAATTAGAGTAGGGCGAAGGCAGAGAAAACGAACATGTTGGGACTGCGAGAGAGAATGGAAGAGAATGGTAGTGCCCCTGGAACCGGGGAGGCCAAGCGAAGCGCGGCAGCTCCTGCGGACCCAGAGGTAGTAGATAGGCCGCTACGGCGGCGGTTCAGTCCGTCGTACAAGCTGCGGATCGTCGAAAAAGCGGACCGGTGCACCGAGCCCGGCGAGGTGGGTCAACTCCTGCGGCGAGAGGGCCTGTACTCGTCGCACCTGACGACGTGGCGCAAGGCGGCGCATAGCGGGTCGCTGAAGGCCCTGTCGAAGAAACGCGGCCGCAAGCCGGAGCGAAATCCGCTGGATGAGAAGGTACGCAAGCTGGAGCGGCGAAACGCACGGCTCGAGAATGAGCTCAGGAAGGCACACCTGATCATCGACGTGCAGGGAAAAGTTGCGGGGCTGCTGGGGATAAGCCTAGACGACGGGACAAACTCTTGAAGGCGGCCGACGAGCTGGCTAAGCACGTCGGTGTAAAACCGGCGTGCGCGGCCCTCGAGGTCTCCCGATCGACGTTGTACCGTCGTCGAGGCCCATCAACCGGGCAACAGCAGCCCCGCCCGACGCCCGCCCGGGCATTGAGCGAGACGGAACGAGGCGAGGTCTTCGACACGCTGTGTTCGGAGCGGTTCGTGGACCGCTCACCCGCCGAGGTGGTGGCCACGCTGCTCGACGAAGAGGTCTACCTGTGCAGCGAACGCATGATGTATCGTGTTCTGGCCTCCGAGGTGCCGGTTCAGGAACGCCGGGCGCAGCGCACCCATCCGGAGTACAAGAAGCCCGAGTTGATGGCCACGGCGCCGAACCAGGTGTGGTCCTGGGATATCACGCGGCTGCTCGGGCCGAAGAAGTGGAGCTATTACTACCTCTACGTCATCATGGACATCTACAGCCGCTACGTCGTGGGCTGGATGGTGGCGGACCGGGAGAACTCGGCCCTGGCCGGCCGGTTGATCCAGCAGAGCTGCCTGAAGCATGGCGTCCAGCCCCGGGTCCTGACCCTGCACTCGGATCGGGGAGCTCCAATGACGAGCCAATGCACCGCTCAACTTCTCGCTGACCTCGGCGTGACCCGCTCGTTGAGCCGGCCTCAGATGTCGGATGACAACCCGTTTTCCGAGGCTCAGTTCAAAACCTTGAAGTACCATCCCTCGTTTCCCGGACGGTTCGGGGATCAGGGCCAAGCCAAGACGTTCTGTCGATCGTTCTTCCGCTGGTACAATGCCGAGCACCGCCATGGCGGCATCTCAATGCTAACCCCCGAGCAGATCCACTTCGGGAACGCCGATCAGGTCATTGCCGGCAGGAAATCCGTGCTCCGCGAAGCATGGGCCGCTCATCCCGAACGCTTCGTCAGAGGTGTGCCGAAGCCCAAACCGCTCCCGGAGGCCGTCTTCATCAATCCTCCCATCCCTTCCCTCACCACACAGGACATTGCTCTCTAATTAATCCCGTAGAGTGTCCCATTGTCGTTGACAGGTTCCGGTCCGATTCAGCCCGCTCGGCGTCCCAGCTTTTCGTCGGACCCGTTGGAGCACCCGACGGCGCACTCCGCGAAACCACTCACGGTCCATCACGGTACCTGAACGCTCGACGTACGAAACGGCCAAGGGAGGGTGACTCGATGAGACGGTGACCGCGTTCGCACTCTCGATGCTGCTCGCGCTGCCGCTCTCCGCACAGGATACGCCGGCGCCGGAGGCCGGCGAGGAAGAGGAAGAGGCGCAGGAGAGTCCCTTCGCGGACTTCGAGAAACTTGTCGAGGAGGCTGAGCACATACCCGGCTTCTTCGACGTGTACGTGGCGGACGGCAAGGTCTACCTCGCGGTGCCGCGAGACCGTCTCGGCGAGGACTTCCTCGTCGATTACCGGGTCGCCCAGGGGATCGGCGCGTCGGGGCTCTATGGGGGGACCACGCTGACGTACTTCGAGATGGACCTCATGGCCCTCGAAGAGCACGGCGAGAAGATCTACCTCGTGAAGCGCCCGCACCGCTTCGGTGCGGAATCGGACCCGAGGGCCCAGGCGGCCGTGGCGATCACGTTCGGGTCGTCGGTCGTGGAGAGCGCTTCCGTCGAAGCGACGCGGCCGGACTCGGCGGTCGTCATCGACACGACGGGCTGGTTCGTGTCGGACCTGTCCGGGGTCAGTCGCACCGCGGGCCGGTCCGCTTCCACCCAGCCCGGTCGACCGGGAAACGTCAACTTCGACCGGGACCGCAGCTACCTCGGAGAGGTGAAGGGCTTCCCCGAAAGCATCACTGTCGAGGCCAAGCTCACGTTCCGGGCCTCCGAGCCCGTGAAGCTTCCCTCGGTACCGGACGGTCGCTTCATCCCGGTCACCATTCAGTACACGTTGGCGAAGCTTCCCGAAGAGCCGATGGAGCGTCGACTCGGTGACGACCGGGTCGGCAACTTCTGGACCGTACACAAGGACTTCAGCGACGAAGAGTCGACGTTCTTCCGGCGCTACGTGAACCGGTGGCGCCTCGAGCCCGGCGAGCCCGTCGGTGAGAGGTGGCGGCCCAGGAAGCCTGTCACGTACTACATCGACAGCAACGTGCCGGACGAGTACAGGCCCGCCTTCAGGGCGGGCGTGGAAGCGTGGAACGCCGCGTTCGAGGCCGCCGGATGGGTCGACGCCGTGGGGGTCGAGGACCTGCCCGAAGGAGCCGACCCCGACGACATCCAGTACTCGGTCCTCCGCTGGAACACGTCCGACCAGACCGGCTACGGTGCGATCGGACCGTCGAAGGTGGATCCCAGAACGGGCGAGATCCTCGACGCGGACATCCTGTTCGAGGCCAACATGTTCCGCGGTTTCAGAAACATCTGGCGGAACCTCGTCAGTCCCGTGACGGCGGCCGAGGCATTCGAGATGGCGCTCGGCGTCGGCGCGTTCGAGGCACCGGATCCCGAAACGCCAGGCGTAGAGCTCCCGGGCTTCGCCGACGCGATGGCCGAACAGGGGGCTTTCGCGGCGGCGCTCCTGACGGCGAGAGGCGAGATGGACCCGGGCGATCCCATCCCGGCGGAGCTCCTCGAACAGTTCACGAGATGGGTCGTCATGCACGAAATCGGCCACACCCTCGGGCTCCAGCACAACTTCCGATCGTCCGCGAGCACGCCTCTCGACAGGCTGCACGACGCCGGCTTCACCGCAGAGAACGGTGTGTTCGGCTCGGTCATGGAGCACCCCACGGTCAACATCGCCGGCCCCGGCGAGGAAAACGGCCACTACTACAACGTTGGGCCGGGCTCGTACGACCGCTGGGCGATTACTTACGCGTACACGCTGCGGCAGGAAGACGCTCGGGAGACGGCGCGGCAGGTCGCGGCGCGCGAGCATCTCTACGGGAACGAGTCGGGCGGCCCCGGGGCCCTCGATCCGACCATCAACACGTACGATCTGGGAGCCGATCCTCTCGCGTGGGGCGCCGAGCGTTCGGCCACGATCCGGGGCATCCTTGCCGACCTACCGGAGCACGTCCTGACGGACGACTCCGAGTACATCGAGCTCACGAACGCCTACAACCAGCTCATGAACGAGTACGCGCGGGCGGTCGCTCCCGCAGTGAAGTACATCGGTGGCCAATACATGAACCGCGACCACGTCGGAGACGGTCGCGAGCCGTTCGTCAATGTTCCGAGGTCGGAGCAGCGGAGGGCGCTCGAACTCATCGTAGACCGGGTCTTCGCTGACGGCGCTCTAGCAATCGATCCTGAAATACTTCGGATCTTCGGCACCAACGGCTATTCACATTGGGGCAGCGACCGGACCTTCGACGGCCGCTACGATTTTCCCTTCCACGAGCGGGCGCTGAGGCTTCAAGCGTCAGTGCTGGGTCAGCTCCTCAATCCCTCCAGGCTCGCGCGTATCCGCGACGCCGAATCCAAATTCGGGATGGACGGCATGGTGACGATTCCCGAGCTGATGGGCGCGGTCACGGACGCGATCTGGAGTGGGCTCGGACAAGGATCCGTAGACGCCAATCGGCGGGACCTGCAGCGTGTGCATCTCGACTCCATGACCCGTCTCCTCGTGGATCCTCCATCCGGGACCCCGGCGGACGCGCGCTCGGTCGCCCGCTGGCAGTTGACCGAGCTGAAAGGTCGAATCGAGACCCCGCAGGACGACCGGTCGGACGCCTACACGCTGGCCCACCTGGCGGAGGCGAAGGCCCGCATCGACAAGGCCCTCGAGGCGGGGCTCGAGGCCGAGGGCGACGCAGGAGGCCTCTAGATCGATGCGGTGGCTCGGCGTTCCTGGCCTGTCACCCCTCCAGATCCTCCAGTGGCTCCGGCTGGTTTCGGCGCGCGGGCGACCCGGAGCCCTGCGTGTTGGGGTCGAATATGGTGCGGCATTCTACGCACGTGAGGCGATTGGGATTGGCGGGCGTATGGGTCCGTACGCTTCCGCACTCAGGACAGCTCGGCCGTTTGGGGTGCACCGGGTTCAGGCATATCGGAGCCGGAGCTATTCCATCGAGACGGACCCCGCCGCTGTGAACCCTGGGGTATCTACAGGCGGGGCATTGGCGTGGGCGTCGGCGTGACATCACCTTTTCTCGTGCTCGTCCAATCTCATCGCTCCAGCTCCTCGGGTAGCTCGTACGCGAGCGGCAAGGCATGTAGAGTTCCCATCGGGCAAGTCGCACCGCTGCCAGCTCAGCGCTCTCCATCCTGTGTGCCGTGAAAGGCAACTGGCTTGCCACGTGGCTCCGGTGCCAGATCCGGCCGGCTCGAGTCCATGAAGACCTCGTGTAGCTCGAGCTGGTTCGGCTGCATGAACGCTTCTTGCGGAAGCGTGCCCGAGCGTGCGTGCCCTTTCACGAACTCGTCCGATTTCACCCACTGATCGAACGCAGCCCGGGATTCCCACAGCGTCAAGACAATGTATGGGTCTCCCGGATTGATTGGGCGCAATACCTTGTTCCAGACAAACCCGGGCATCCCGTCCACCAGCCGCGCCCGTGTCTGGAAGCGCTCCTCGAACTGCTCTGCGTACTCCGGCACCACATAGATCCGGTTCATGGCAGTGATCATTCTCGGTCACTCTCCACGGGGTTTGCGGTCGTGCTTCAGGTCGTCGGCCAGGTACACCGTCGTGCAGCCCTCGCCGAGCGTGCGCTCGATTCGGTAGCGGCCTTCGAGGGCGGGGTCATCCTCCGCCCGCCCCGATAGGCCTGGACCCCATCGCTGGGGCTGTTCAAGAGGAGCAACGCGTCCGCCCGCCCGTACTTCTTCATCAAGTCGAGCATCACCGGCTCCTCCCCATCCCACGGATATCCGAAGACCACGTCGAACTCATCGAGCGGGTAACCAAGGTGGAGGTAGCCGGAAGGCCCAGTGCCGAGCGTGCCCGTTCGCGGGTCCCCGTTGCGGGCCCGCCAACGATATCCGGTCGGAAGAAAGCTCCCCGATACGAAGCGGGCACGAGAGCGAAATCTCTCAGCCAGGTCGTGAGCCGCTCCCACGAGGCTCGAGTCGAGCTCGATACCGTACGCTTCGAATCCGAGCAGATCGGCCATGACCGTGATGACCCCGGTCGCGGAGCCCCACTCGAGGAAGCGGAGGCCGTCACCGCGATAGCGCAGCAATGCATCGCAGACGACCCCGTAGTCCGCGGCGACGAATGGGTGGAAAGGGCGTTCAACGGCGTCCTCGTCGAACCGATCCCAGATGGCCCAACCTTCGGTGCAGAGAGCTCGGAGGCGAGCGCGGAGGGCGCCGTCAACTGCGGGCTGGGACGTCGTATGGCCGCACTCATTGGGGCCGGAAGGATCCATGGACACTCTGGAAAGATAAGGCCACGAGCGTCCAGGCGGTTGGTGGGGTCGTTGGACATGGGCGGCCCAGGTGGAACCGCGTCGTATCGGACGGCGACCTCAGCCACGAACGGAGATCACTACCCACGGCTTAGGAGCGCAAACGCTTACCCGTCGAAACGGGGGCAACTCCAGAGGTTGAACGGCCCGGGGGCCGGTCCTCAGTGCCAGTGCCCATGAGCGGCGGACCAGACGGCGCCGGGCCGAGGCGGCCCTGGCCGGCCGGATGGGTCTCCGAAGACCAGCGCCCCGACTACCGTGACGAGCACCACCACTCCGATGCCCAGGATGAAGAGAGTAACGGGGCTGAGCCGGCTACGGCGACGGTCCTGATCCTGCTCCTGACGCTCCCTGCGACGGGCCTTTTTCGACGACATCCCCGCGTCCGTGACCTGGTGTGCGGCGTATCCCCGCATACTTCTTCGGCCCTGCTTCAGTGTCAAGGGTGGGCGCAAGCGAAGGGGTGAGGGGGCCGAGTTCCGCGCGTTTCGGCTTTGCACCTAGGGGCGCCCTGTCCGGCGAGGTCTGCGGTCTTCGTAGGCGGCCTTCAGGCGGGCGGTGAATGGTGTTCGAGGTGATGGGCCGGTGGGGCAAGACGCAGCGTGCGATCCGGCTCCAGCGCCTAGATGAAACCCCCTACGCGACTCGCATTGCAGCCTGCGAAAGTTCAGCCTCCCGCTGATCATGGTGCCGGTGTGAGGACAGACAGCCGGTGTCGTGCCTCACTGGCGCAGGCCCAAAACACATGGATCCTCAGTTTTGGAGAATCGATATGACGGAAATGACTCGAGAATCCTTTCTTCGCCTCGTCGCGGCGGCGTCCACCTCGGCTGCTTTCGGCTGCCAGGAATCAGCGCAGTCTCCTTCCGTCGGGGCGCCCCGCTTGAGCGGCTCGACAGGTCCCCTGCTGATAAGCGGTGCGGACGTCCTGACGATGGATCCGGCGCTACAGGAAATCGCGGGCGGCGATGTCCTGGTTGAAAACGGCAAGATATCGGCCGTCGGCGAAGGACTTGAACTGGACGGAGCTGAAGTGATCGACGCTAGAGGCATGATCCTCATGCCGGGCATGTGCGACGGTCCGATGGTGTCCCGCTGACAGTTGAAGGTGGTGGCTCCGGAGAGTCTCCTTGTTAGCCTGCCTTTCTCATTTCGGCAACCGGTTCATGGTCGTCGAGGTGGGCCCTGAGCATCCAGAGCTGGTCGTAGCCGATGATCCTCCGGTAGCTCTTCTCGGTCTCCACGAACGAGGCCGCAGCCCAGCGCAAGGCCATCGCTCCGTTCTTCCAGTTGGTCACCCTGCGGGTCTTCTGTCTTACGCCCGAGTGGGTGCTGTCGATCAGGTTGGTCGAGCCCAGGCACTTCCTCAGCCGCGGCGGGAGGCCGAGCCGGTTGATCGTGAACATCTCGCTGAGGCCTTCGCGTAGGCTAGCCGAGGCCGAGGGGTGGTCGCGCTCGAGCCATCGGGCGAGCTGCTCGAGCTTCTGCTCGCCCTGCTTCGCGTCCAGCTTCATCGCCGCCCGGAACGCCGCCTTCACCTGAGGATGCTGATCCTTCGGCAGATGACCCAGCACGTTGCGGAGCTTGTGGTTGCGGCAGCGCTGGATGGGGTGACGTTGGCCGAACACCTTCTCGATCGCCTTCCTGAGCGCTTTCGAGCCATCGATCACGAACAGCCGCCGCCTGCCCGGGTCCAGGCCGCGCTCGACCAGATCCTCTAGGAGCGCGCTGGTCACCTCGGCGTTCTCACTCGCTCCTTCCCTCACGCCCAGCACGTGCTTCTTTCCGTCTGAGTCCACGCCTACCGCAGCAAGCACGTGGTGCGAGCCCATCTGGATCCCGTCCAGGTAGATCACCAGCAGGTCCCACGCATCCAGCCGGCGCTCCATCAGCTCCTTCAGCACGCGCTCCGAGGCCTCGACCGTCTCACGGCTCACCGCCGACTTGCTCACCCCGACCGTGTCGGCCATCTCACCGATCACACGGCCGTACTTGCGCGTGCTCACCCCCGCCATCAGGACCTCGAGCATCCGATCCGCCACAGCGCCCGGTCTCCGCATCGCTGCGTACGCCGGCACCTCGACCTCGCCACCCTCCCCGGCGCCCCGGCGCCTGAGCCGTGGCCGCTCCACACGCACCTTCCGGTCCGACAGGTAAACCACACCACCCTGCCGGCCATACCACACCGTGTCGTCTTCCGCTCGTGACCGACCTGCCTGCTTCACGCCTGCCACACCCTCGGCGCTCATCTCCAGCACCGCTTCGATCGTCGCTCGTCCCATCACCTGGATGACTTCGTCGATCACGACCTCCGTCTGCTCCACGAACTCAAGCATCGGAAGCAGAAACTGCCCCTCCCGCTTCAGGAACTCCCTGATCGCGCGCTTGTCCGCCCGATCCCTTACCTCGTACGTTCTCTTCATCGTGGTGGCTCCGTGTTGGGGTTTTTGCCTACCCGAGCCTATCGGCCCGGGACCCCCGGAGCCACCACTTTTCTTTCTCCCCTATCAGGAACCTTCAACTACCGTTGGGACAGCTTCCCGACGCCAGGTCCGGCCACGCACCGTTCCGTCGGACCACTTCCTCTTCGCAACCTAACGTCCGCCGCGCTTCACGGCAGCGCGACGCCGCCCGGATGTCGAAGCGGCCGCTGGGCCCATGGGGGGTTGCGCGAAGCAAGGCGGCAGAGGCCGCAGGACGCCGAGCCGCGTGCTCGCCGTGGCGGTCACCTCTTTCGCTTGGGCGATCTCGTCTGGGCGAAGAGCTGCTTCCGCTCGCCGACGTCGCGAAACGCGCGGGCCCCCTCGCAGAGTGTCCCGAGCTCCTCCTCGGTGAGCTCGGACACGTCGCGGCCGACCCACAGAGTCTCCCTAAACGGATGCTCCGGGTTCGCGGCCGCATAAAAGACGAGCCTCACGAGGGGGGCGC
Source organism: Longimicrobiales bacterium (assembly GCA_965249195.1). Lineage (GTDB taxonomy): Bacteria > Gemmatimonadota > Gemmatimonadetes > Longimicrobiales > Gaopeijiaceae > CBDFLM01. The sequence continues at coordinate 162,659 of CBDFLM010000012.1, read as the reverse complement.
CGGCATCCGTTACAGAGCCGGTCACCGAACGTCCCCCGACGAGCCCGATCCACTCCTCGTTCGCGTGGCAAAAACGGACCCCTGCCCCGGAATCGACCACTTGCCCGCCCGCCTTCATCGCTTCGCGCGCCGGCGTCGGCACGGCCTTGTCGTGCGCTTCTGCTCGCGCCGTGCTTTGAGGCGCGAGCGGCTCGGACGTGGATGGATCGCTCATCGCGACATCTCAGGCACGGATCGAATGGTGGTGGTGCAAGTGCTGAAGAATCTCGCTCGCCACCCCGTGCACCTCAACCCGTGAGCGCGGGAAGGGGGACGTCTACCAAGCCGGCTCGACCTCGGATGCCAGCTCGTCGCTTTCAGCGACGCGGACGAGCTCGAGCCGAGCATGACCGGGTATGCGCCCCTCCAGCCGACGCAGGAACCATCGCGCGAGGCTCTCGGTCGACGGGATCAGCTCTCCCTCGCGGGCTTCGCGAATGGAGTCGGTCAGGTCCGTTCCCCGCAAAGGCGCGACCAGCTCTTCGAGAAGGGAGTCGAGCTCGGCCAGGTCGATCAGGAAGCCGCTCTCTGGGTCGACTTCTCCTTTGACTCGAACGGTCAGGGCCCAGCTGTGTTCGTGGGCGACCACGTTGTCGCCGAAGACGCGCCGGTTTTCCTCGCCCGTCCACCCTCGACGCCAATAGCGATGGCGAGCAGTGAAGCGGACGGTGCGGATGAGGACGGCCTCGGCCACAGGGGTCCCCCCGATGGGTCGGTCGGGCTCGACGCGCGGAAGGTCGCACGGGACGGGTGGACTTTCAAGCGAGGATCGGTAGCATGACGCTCCACGGGATGCGGGCCAGGGCCCTGCGGCGCGCCTACTCTCCGGTGCGACACGCACAGGTGGACGGCACTCGGGCAACGAACCGGATCCGAGGTCTCGTGTAGCGGAGCGAAGCATTGATGTGCGAGGTGCCCTGGGAACTTCGCGGGCCCCGCACTAGACTACGGTGGCGCGACCACGGTGCACTCGCCCGAGAATAGAGCCACGCCGTATATGGGCAAGTACGACGACATCACGCCCGAGCGACTGAGCGCGGAGCTGAGACGCTTCGCGCGCCTGGTGTCGCGCTGGGACGAACAGGGGGTCCTGCTCGACGAGACCCCCTCGCTCCAACAGTTCCTAGGCGAGCTTCGACGCATGCTGTTCGCTTACGAGGTGCGCTGCACCAGGAAGCTCGAACCGCCCATGGCGGCGGACCCGGGCGCGACACAGCCGGACCCGGACCAGTCGTCCCGTATCGTGACTGAAGCCCTCGATCTCGAGCGGCAGCTGCATCAGGAATTGCAGAGGCGCCTCTGGTCCGCGGACGACGGCGGAGAGGGGTGAGGGTGTCGTTTCCCAGCGAGACGCAGAGCAAGACCACCGGAGAAGCAGCAAAGCTGCTGCACATCTACGGGCGGCTCCTCAGTCAGCTCGAACTCGTGCGTGAGGAGCTGCGGGCGCCGGGCACCAAAGCCCTCGTGCGCGAGCTGCGCCGCAGGACCGGAAGCGAGACCAGAGAAGAGGTGGCCGACGTATCCTCGGCCGTCGAGGAGGCGATCCGTGCGCTCAAGGTATCGCGCTCCGAGCTCGAGTCGGCCTCGGTCGACCTCGTCACCGACGCGCGGATCGACGGTGTCGAGAACCTTCCCGCCACGCTCGCCCGTTTCTTGGCCGAGCGCGGACGATCACCCGGCTTCACATACCGCGTGGCCCAGGACGAGATTCGCGGATGGGTGATGCGCTGGAAGGAGATCTCGGAGAACGGCGTCGTTCGCGGATGCGGACAGTTCTACGAGCGACCGTACGCGTGGCTCGAGGACTGAAACCACGAGCCACGACGACCCCCGGGGATGGACGCCCCCGCCCTCACCTCCCCGACAACGTCTCCACCGTATCCTCGCCGTAGAACATCCCGATCCACTTGGCCTGAATGGGGGTGACTCGGCGCACCGCCCACACGAGATGGACGCAGTTGGGCTCCGTCGGCTCGGTGAGAAGCGCCATACCGGCTTGCTCGGGCCGGCGGTTGCCCTTGCGGTTGTTACAGAGCGAGCACGACGTGACGACGTTGCCCCATGAGTTGGTGCCCCCGCGGGAGAGCGGCAGAATGTGATCACGCGTCAGGAACTGAGAAGCTGTCCCAACCGTAGTTGAAGGTTCCTGATAGGGGAGAAAGAAAAGTGGTGGCTCCGGGGGTCCCGGGCCGATAGGCTCGGGTAGGCAAAAACCCCAACACGGAGCCACCACGATGAAGAGAACGTACGAGGTAAGGGATCGGGCGGACAAGCGCGCGATCAGGGAGTTCCTGAAGCGGGAGGGGCAGTTTCTGCTTCCGATGCTTGAGCTCGTGGAGCAGACGGAGGTCATGATCGACGAAGTCATCCAGGTGATGGGACGAGCGACGATCGAAGCGGTGCTGGAGATGAGCGCCGAGGGTGTGGCAGGCGTGAAGCAGGCAGGTCGGTCACGAGCGGAAGACGACACGGTGTGGTATGGCCGGCAGGGTGGTGTGGTTTACCTGTCGGACCGGAAGGTGCGTGTGGAGCGGCCACGGCTCAGGCGCCGGGGCGCCGGGGAGGGTGGCGAGGTCGAGGTGCCGGCGTACGCAGCGATGCGGAGACCGGGCGCTGTGGCGGATCGGATGCTCGAGGTCCTGATGGCGGGGGTGAGCACGCGCAAGTACGGCCGTGTGATCGGTGAGATGGCCGACACGGTCGGGGTGAGCAAGTCGGCGGTGAGCCGTGAGACGGTCGAGGCCTCGGAGCGCGTGCTGAAGGAGCTGATGGAGCGCCGGCTGGATGCGTGGGACCTGCTGGTGATCTACCTGGACGGGATCCAGATGGGCTCGCACCACGTGCTTGCTGCGGTAGGCGTGGACTCAGACGGAAAGAAGCACGTGCTGGGCGTGAGGGAAGGAGCGAGTGAGAACGCCGAGGTGACCAGCGCGCTCCTAGAGGATCTGGTCGAGCGCGGCCTGGACCCGGGCAGGCGGCGGCTGTTCGTGATCGATGGCTCGAAAGCGCTCAGGAAGGCGATCGAGAAGGTGTTCGGCCAACGTCACCCCATCCAGCGCTGCCGCAACCACAAGCTCCGCAACGTGCTGGGTCATCTGCCGAAGGATCAGCATCCTCAGGTGAAGGCGGCGTTCCGGGCGGCGATGAAGCTGGACGCGAAGCAGGGCGAGCAGAAGCTCGAGCAGCTCGCCCGATGGCTCGAGCGCGACCACCCCTCGGCCTCGGCTAGCCTACGCGAAGGCCTCAGCGAGATGTTCACGATCAACCGGCTCGGCCTCCCGCCGCGGCTGAGGAAGTGCCTGGGCTCGACCAACCTGATCGACAGCACCCACTCGGGCGTAAGACAGAAGACCCGCAGGGTGACCAACTGGAAGAACGGAGCGATGGCCTTGCGCTGGGCTGCGGCCTCGTTCGTGGAGACCGAGAAGAGCTACCGGAGGATCATCGGCTACGACCAGCTCTGGATGCTCAGGGCCCACCTCGACGACCATGAACCGGTTGCCGAAATGAGAAAGGCAGGCTAACAAGGAGACTCTCCGGAGCCACCACCTTCAACTGTCAGCGGGACACCATCGGAACTGACGTCCCCGGAGACGGCCTCGGTGTCGGCCGCAGTACTGGCAGCAGTAATCGTCCCGCGCGAACAGAAACGTGTTCGTGACCTGCGTGCGAAAGCGCCGCGGAACGTGTACATAGCGGACCAGACGGATCACTGAAGGACAGGGGAGGGCCCGCCGCTCCGAGCGGAAGCGTCGGCGCTCGTCCACCTCCAGTATCTCCGCCTTGTGGTCTATCACGAGCCGCACCGCCCTCCGAGCGGGGACGATCGTAAGGGGCTCGTACGACGCGTTCAGCGCAAGACAACCCATCCGAACAGTCTCTCAGGTGCCAGAGTGGCCGCCAAGCGCCCCTCCTGATCTGCCGCCGGCGCATGATAATCGGTTCCCTTCTCGCCAGGCAATGGCCCGTTCGCCGCGTGGAGCGTTCTCTTCCAAACCGACACTCAACCGTCATCCGATCAGCGTCGGCCGACGTGGACCTGGTACGGGCCGCTGTTCAGGTCGCCTTCAGAGTAGCGCAGACGGGTCCCGGTCGAAGATGACCCGCACGTCTCCGCCGCGCGGCTTGAAGCCAGCTACGAAAGCCCGTCCCAGCCGGCCGAGTCGCGCGGCGGAGCTGGCGCGAAGCATGAAATGCCAACGCCAGCGGCCGTGAAGCCGCTCGATCGGAGAAGGCGACGGACCCACCACCTCCACGACCGACCGTTCCCTGGCCTGCCATCTTCGGATCCAGCGTACGGCCGACTCCGCTGCCCCGGCGGCGGCCTCCACCTCCGGACTGCTGAGGACGACATTGGCCAGGCGGACGTGCGGCGGATAGAGCGGATCCTTCCGCTGCTCCAACTCCTTCGTCGCAAAGCCCTCGTAATCGTGGGACAACGCGGCCTGGATGGCGTGATGGCGCGGCAGCGACGTCTGCACCACGACGGCGCCGCCCAGGCTTCCTCGACCCGCTCGCCCGGCGACCTGCGCCAACAGCTGGAAGGTGCGTTCGCTCGCCCGAAAATCGGGGAGATGAAGGCCGACATCGGCGTTCACGACACCCACGAGGGTAACGCGCGGAAAGTCGAGCCCTTTCGCGATCATCTGCGTGCCCAGCAGGATATCGATTTCCCCCCGCTCGACACGCGCGAGAATTCGGTGGTGCGCACCCTTCCCGCTCGTCGTGTCTACGTCCATGCGAGCGATCCGAGCGCCGGGGAAGGTCTCCGCGACGACGCGCTCCACTTGCTCGGTGCCCAGGCCCTGATGCGCGAGGTCGCCTGATCGGCATCGGTGACAGGCGCTCGGAGCCGGCTCGAAGTGGCGGCAGTGGTGGCAGACCAACCGTGCATCCGTCCGATGGTAGGTGAGCGAAATCGAGCAGCGGACGCACACGCGGACGTCTCCGCAACTTCGACACTGGACGAAGCTCGAGTAGCCCCGTCGGTTCAGAAGGAGGATGATCTGCTCGGCCCGTGCGAGCCGATCGCGCACGGACTCCACCAGCGGCGGGGTGAGCACGAGGCCGCCGGTCACCGCCAGCGCAGCTGGGCTGGCCGTACCGCTGGCGGGCGTCGCGGCGCGTAGGCTCCGGCGAACCTCTCGCAGGTCCACGACCTGAACGGGTGGCAGCCGACCCCCACCGACGCGTTCGGGAAGGCTGACGCGGGCAAACTTTCCCCGCTCAGCGTTCAGCCAACTCTCGAGGGCGGGCGTCGCACTCCCCAGGACACACACGGCCCCCGTCTGTCGGGCACGGACGACGGCCAGGTCGCGTGCGTTGTACCGCGGTGCTTCGGATTGCTTGTAGCTCCCGTCGTGCTCTTCGTCGACGACGATCGCTCCGAGCTCGGGAAGGGGAGCGAAGAGCGCCGATCGAGCTCCCACGGCGATCGTACGTTGCGCCGATGCCAGCTGCCTCCACGCATCATACCTCTCGCCCTGCGACAGGCCCGAATGGATCACTGCCACTTGCTCGTCGAAGTGCGCACGGAAGCGGGCCACGGTCTGTGGGGTCAGGGCGATCTCGGGCACGAGCACGATACCGGTCCGGCCTCGCTCGAGGACACGTCGCAGCAACTCGATGTAGACCAGCGTCTTACCCGACCCCGTCACGCCATGGAGTAGAATGGGCCGAGGGCGCTCCCGAGCCAGGCTGTCCTCCAGCACGGTGACCGCCCGCTTCTGGTCAGGAGAAAGCTCGTGGCCGGCCGGCTTCGAGCGGGGGATGGAGGCGAACGGGTCCCGCACGACCTCCTCATCGTGGAGCGCCACGACGTGCCTTCGCTCGAGCCCGGAGACCACGCTGCGGCTGAAGCCCATGGCGCCGACGAGACGGGAGAGCTCCAAGCTGCCACCCGAGCGCTCCAGCGCCTCGTACGCTTCCCTCTGACGCGGTGCGCGAGCGAAAGTTTCGTCGCGCTCCCGGAGGTCGCTGAGCCAGCGGACGATTCGTACGACCCGACGTGTCAACGCAGACGGGCTCCGGGGCGGTACGATCTCGTGCGTCAGCAGACCCTCGGCTCGCAGGTTTCGGATCTCCGGCCACAGTGAGCCCATGGCGAGCGCACGGCGAAGGGTCGAGACGCGCTGGGGCCCCTGCCGGGCTCGCAGCTGCTCGACCAGCCGTAGCTGGCGCTTCGAAAGCGGGCCCGGAGACGGTCCGTTCGGGTCCCTTAAGGCGACGTAGTCGCGCGACACGTCCGTGAGCACGTTGGGCATGGCTGTGCGAAGCGCCAATCCGAGTGGCGTCAGATAGTAGTCTGCCATCCACGTGCAGAGCGCCATCAAGTCGTCCGGGACGGAAGGGCGCTCGTCCAGCACTGCAAGCACGTCCCGTAAGCCTCGAGCATCCGTCGCCTCGCCGTCTCCGACGACCCAGCCTACGCGCTCAGAGCGGCCGAAGGGGACGAGCACGCGGGTCCCGACGACGGGCGCCACACCCTGGCACCGGTACGTGAAGGTGCGGTCGATGGGAAGGGGGAGCGCTACTTCGACCCGGCAACCCGTGTCGGGGGGCCTGGAGGATCGTGGCCTCGTCACCTCTTCAACAGGAGGAACACCGCATCCTGCGGCTCGCGGGGCGTGACCTCGGGTCCCTCGACCCCCCAGTGCACGTTGATTTCGCTCCGCACACCAAAGCGGTTGGGGAGGTATATGCCCGGCTCCACGCTGAATCCGACGCCCTCGACCAGTCGGCGCTCATCGCGTGTCTCGAGGTTGTCGAGGTTGGGGCCGCTGCCGTGCAGCTTGGTGTCGATGCTGTGACCCGTGCGGTGGATGAAATAGTCCCCGTAGCCGGCCACCTCGACGACCCGCCGCGCAACGTCGTCGACCTCCAGCCCCAGCACCTCCTTGCGACTCGAGAACCTCTCCCGCAGGAACGCCACCGCTGCGTCGCGGGCCCTCCGGACAACGGCCCAAACCTTGGCGACGTCCGCTGGCAACTCGTCACCGAGGTACCCCATCCAGGTCTGATCCGCATGGACCGCCTGCTCGGTCGTGCGTCCCCAGAGGTCGATGAGCAGGAGTTGGTCACGCGTGATGGGCTCGCCTTCGCCAGAAGGTGTATAGTGCGGGTCCGCCGCCCGCGGTCCGACGGCGACATGGGTGTCGGCGTCGACGGCGACACCTGCCTGGGCCATGGCGCCGAGAATCCACCGTGAGAGGGCTCCTTCGGTCGTGGGCGAGCCGGCCATGACGGCATCGGCGGCCTGCGCAAAGGCCCGTCGTGCCACACTCGCGATCCTCTCGCCCGCGCGGCGATGCTCCTCCAGCTGTTCCTCCGACCACACCGAGTGAAACTCGCTCACGAGATTGCCCGAGCTCGACGGCTCGACGCCGAGCCCGCGAAGAAGCTCGAGCAGGCCACCGGGCACGGCGTCCACCGTCGGCACGGCCGATCCGGGCGAGAACTCGAGCGCCAGATCTCGCTTACCTGCCACGAGCTCCGCCAGGCGCCGTTCCATCTCACGCCAGCCAGCGTAGGCCTCGATACGCCAGGGCCAGCTGCGCCACGCGCTGTGCTCGATGGTGTGGACGAGCGCGCGGGGCTCACCCTCCCTGGGCACGAGGACGAAGGCCCGCCGGGTCGTACGCGCCACGTCGAGGATCGAGGCCGCAATGGAGTTCTCGCCGCGGAACTCGAAGAGGAGCCAGCCATCGAGCCGCTGGCGATGCAGGGCTCGCTGCACTCGAGCGACCCCGGCCTTGCTGGCGAGGATCGATTTTCCGCTCAAGAGCGCGACTCGTAGGGTGGGGAGTGCCTGAAACTGTCGGTCAGAAGAGCGGGGCCTCTTCCTCGGCCTCCAGCTCGGCCAGTGCTCCGACGAGCCGCTCCTCGTCCTCGGCGGTGAGGTCCCTGGGCGACCCGGCGGCGCTTGCGTACTTCCGTCTCATACGCCGAAGAGCGACGCCGACCAGCGTCAGCCCGGTCAGGACCGCCATGGGCGGCACGACCCAGGCGACCAGAGCCTTACCCTCGCGCTTCGGCAAGGCCCGGTAATCCTCTCCGTGGCGCCCCAGGACCCACTCCACGATGCTGTCCGCCGTCAACCCTTCATCCGCGAGCGACTCTATGGAGTCGCGCAGGGCCGCACCGCCGGCCGACGGGCACACCTCGAGCATGAGGCCCGGGCAGTAAGGCGACTTGAGGCGAGCGATCGCCTCGCTGGCCTCCGGGTCTCGACGGTACGGACCGTCTCCTTCGGGCGGCAGCTCGTACTGCGACTGCGCCTGGCTCGGGAGCGGGAGTGCCATCAGCAGGATCGTGGTGGAAAGCAGCCCGAGCTGGGCAATCTTCATGACGGATCCTCGTCGACTCGATTCGACTTCCGGACTCCAGCTACCCCCGACCCACCCGAACGATCGAGCGCCCGGGAGTCATCGAGCCTCCTGCACGCCGGCTAGAGCACGGATCACGCTGACTGCACCCTCGGCCGTGCGGCGAACGTCGTACCCGCCCTCCAGGAGCGCAACCACACGTCCCTCGCAGCAGGCGTGGGCATGGGACATGACGAGCCGGGTCATCTCGTGCAGGTCCTCGGGCTCGAGAAGCTGTCCTCCGAGCGGATCGCCCGCGAGGACGTCGAATCCGGCGGAAATGAGCACGAAATCCGGCTGGAATGCGGCGAAGACCGTCTCCAGCGCATCTTCGTAGGAGGCCAGGTAGGCCTCTCGTGGCGTGCCCGGTGGTAGTGGCACGTTACGGGTGAATCCGCGGCCCTGCCCTCCACCGACTTCGTCCGCGGCTCCACTCCCGGGCCAGTGGGGGAACTGATGGAGCGAGAGGAAGAACACGCTGTCGTCCTCCCAGAAGATCTCCTGGGTGCCGTTTCCGTGGTGCACGTCCCAGTCGACCACGAGGATTCGATCGGCCATCGTCTCCCGCTGAAGCCAGCGAGACGTCACGGCGACGCTGTTCAGCAAGCAGAAGCCCATGACGCGGTCGCGCGTCGCATGGTGTCCAGGGGGCCGGGTCGCCACAAAAGCGTTCTCGAACGCGCCCTGCGAAACGAGACTGGCCGCGCTCACCGCCGCGGAAACGCTCCCGGTGGCGGCCTCCCACGAGGCGGACGACACGACCGTGTCGCCGTCCATGGCGACGATCCGCCCGTCGCGCTCGGCCCGCGCCACGGCTGAGGTTATGGCGCGCACGTGCTCCGGGCTGTGTGCGAGGAGCAGCTCCGACTGAGCGACCGGGTGATCCGGCTGCACCTGCCGCACCCATCCGTGCAGGGCCAGAATGTCCGCCCCCACCGTCGACGCCAGCGCGCGCAGACGACCCTGATGCTCGGGGTGTCCCCACCCGGTATCGTGGAGCGCCGACGCTGGATGGAGCAGGAACGCCGTACGCTCGACGGACGACCCGTCCACCCGACTCGAGCTGGCCCCGAGCGCCTAGGCGCCCTGGACGACTGCGACCCGGCGCGCATCCGCGATGCGCTCCTGGACGGTTTTGACCTCGTGCACGCGTGAGCGCATGGCGATCAGCGCGTCGCAAGCGGCGCTCGTGGCCGACATCGTCGTGAGATATGGGACCGCATAGGTGATGGCCGCTCTCCTCATCGCGTAGTCGTCGTAAAGCGACTTCTTGCCCAGTGGAGTGTTGATCAGGAGGCTGACGTCGCCGGTTACGATGTGGTCCACGATATCGGGCCTCCCCTCGCCGACCTTGTACACGCGCTCGGCCGGGATGCCCAGGCGGGTTAGATAGGACATCGTTCCTTCCGTGGCGAGTACGCGGAAGCCCAGGTCCTGAAATCGACGAAGGATCGGTGTCACGGTGGGCTTGTCACGGTCGTTGACCGTGACGATGAGGTTACCCGGAGCAGAAGGGAGCTCGTTGCCGGCCGAGATCTGCGCCTTGGCGAATGCCATCCCGAACGAGTCGTCGAAGCCCATGACCTCACCCGTGGAACGCATTTCCGGACCCAGAAGCGTGTCCACCTCGAACCGATTGAACGGAAAAACCGCCTCCTTCACGGCGACACCTGCCACGACGGGCTCATGGGGTACACCCAGGTCTGCGAGCCTCTCGCCGGCCATGACCCGTGCGGCGAGTCTGGCCAGAGGCACGCCGGTCGCCTTGCTGACGAACGGCACGGTGCGGGACGCTCGAGGATTCACCTCCAGGACATAGACGACGCCGTCCCGGATCGCGTACTGGACGTTGAGGAGCCCGACCACACCGAGCTCGAGCGCGAACGCCTCAGTCAACCCCCTGATCTCCTCGATGGCTTCCCCCGATAGCAGGTAGGGCGGGAGCACACAAGCGGAGTCTCCGGAGTGCACGCCGGCGTCCTCGATGTGCTGCATCACCCCGCCGATGATCACCTCCTGTCCGTCGCAAAGCGCGTCGACATCGGCCTCGAAGGCATCCTCGATGAAGCGGTCGATCAACACGGGGTGATCGGGCGAGGCGCGCACCGCACGTGCGAAGTAGCCCCGTAGACTCTCGTCGTCGTAGACGATCTCCATCGCCCGGCCACCGAGGACGTAGCTGGGGCGCACCAGAGCCGGGTAGCCGATCCGCTCGGCGACCTTCAGGGCCTGCGCCTCGCTGGTCGCGACGCCGTTTCGGGGAACGGTCGCCCCGATCTCTCGGCAGACGAGCTCGAAGCGGCTGCGGTCCTCCGCGCGATCGATCGCATCGACGCTCGTCCCCAGGATCGGCACGCCCAGCTCGGCGAGTGGGCCCGCCAGCTTGAGCGGGGTCTGGCCACCCAGCTGGACGATGACGCCGAGGGGGTCCTCCCGGTGGATGATCTCCAGTACGTCCTCGAGCGTGAGCGATTCGAAGTAGAGCTTGTCGGCGACGTCGAAGTCGGTGGAGACGGTCTCCGGGTTCGAGTTCACCATGATGGTTTCGTAACCCGCGTCTCGCAGCGCGAGGACGGCCTGCACGCAACAGTAGTCGAACTCGATCCCTTGCCCGATGCGGTTCGGACCGCTTCCCAGGATGACGATCTTCTCCCTGTCCGAAGGATTGGACTCGTCCTCCTGCTCGTACGAGGAGTAGAAATAGGGCGTCTCGGCCGGAAACTCCCCCGCGCACGTATCGACCACGTTGTAGGTGGGCCGGATGTCGTAGCTCCACCGCAGCTTGCGGATCTCGCGCTCCTCCAATCCCCTGAGCTGCGCGAGCTGTCGATCGGCGAAGCCTTCGCGCTTCATCACTCTCAGCGTTTCAAGCGTCAGCTCGGGCGCTGCCGCGAAGGCAGCCTCGAGCTCGAGGATCCGCTGTAGCTGATCGAGAAACCAGGGGTCGATCCACGTCGCCTGGTGGATTCCCTCGATTCCCATCCCGGCCTCGAGCGCACGTTTGATCTGGAACGGGCGCTCCGCGGTCGGACGTCGCAGCGCGGCAACCAGGGCACTTGGATCGTCCGAATCGAGTCCATCCTCCGACAGCCGGCTCGCCGTGACCCAGCCGTCCCGCCCGATCTCCAGCCCCCGTAGCCCCTTCTGCCATGCAGCGCGGAAGTTGCGACCGATGGCCATCGTTTCGCCGACGGCCTTCATCTGGACCCCCAGCGTCGGGTCGACCTCCGGGAACTTCTCGAACGCGAAGCGGGGGAACTTCACGACCACGTAATCGAGGACTGGCTCGAAGGACGCGGGCGTCGTCTTGGTGATGTCGTTCGGCAGCTCGTCGAGTCGATAACCGACCGCGAGCTTGGCCCCTACGCGGGCGATCGGAAACCCCGTGGCCTTCGAGGCCAATGCCGAGGAGCGCGAGACACGTGGATTCATCTCCACCACCAGCATCTCGCCGTCGTGCGGACTCACGGCGAACTGAATGTTGCAGCCTCCGGCCTCGACGCCGATCTCGCAGATGATGGCGATGGCAGCGTCTCGCATGCGCTGATACTCGAGGTCGGTGAGCGTCTGCGCGGGAGCCACTGTGATCGAATCGCCCGTGTGCACGCCCATCGCGTCGAAGTTCTCGATCGAGCACACGATGATGACATTGTCGCTCCCGTCGCGTACGACCTCGAGCTCGAACTCCTTCCATCCGATGACCGAGCGGTCGATCAGAATCTCGCCGATAGGCGAGGCGTCCAACCCGCGCCGGATCGCAGCGCCGAACTCCTCACGGTTGTATGCGATGGATCCGCCGGTGCCCCCGAGCGTGAACGAGGGGCGGATGATGGCGGGATACCCCGTGTCGCTGACGATATCGAGCGCTTCCTGCGGCGTTCGGGCGAAGCCGCCGTGCGGCACGGCCAACCCGATTCGGGCCATCGCCTTGGCGAACGCTTCGCGGTCCTCGGCCATCTCGATCGAGCGGGCGTTGGCACCGATCAGCTCGACCCCGTAGCTCTCCAGCACGCCGCTCCGATGCAGATCCATCGAGATGTTGAGGGCCGTCTGACCGCCCATCGTGGGCAGTAGCGCATCAGGCCCCTCCCGTTCGATGACGCGCTCGACCCAATCCGCCGTGAGCGGCTCGATATAGGTCCGATCCGCGAGGTCCGGATCGGTCATGATGGTGGCGGGATTGGAATTGACCAGGACGGTGCGGTAACCCTCTTCCTTGAGAGCCCGCACCGCCTGCGTACCCGAATAATCGAACTCGCAGGCCTGCCCGATGACGATGGGCCCGGAACCGAGGATCAGAATGCTGTGGAGGTCGTCGCGTCTCGGCACGTCAAGCCTGGGTCGATGCCTCGCCCGGTTTCTCGCGCGACTCCTTCAGGACCGCCGCGCGCAGGGCCAAGAGAAAGCCGCCCCACACGAAGCTGATGACGGCGACCATGGTGACCCAGGTCAACACGCTCAATCGGGCATCCCCTCCGGTTAACGCCGCGTCGCCTGGCTCGATTCATCCGAGACACCACCGCAGAAGCTCCGGCAGCGCACCCCCGGCGAAACCAAAGGTGAGGCACCTGGTGATCCTCGTCAACGAGCGATACGTACTGTGTACTGGGCTGCCAACGTAATCACTTCGTTGTCCGTGCCCACCGCTGAGACGACCCTTGCCGTGGGCGCCCCCTCCTCCGCGTCGGACACCAGGATCCGAAATCGAAGATCGGGCGCCGGGGCGATTAGAACGACTCGGTGGACGCCAGGCGCGAGTTCCGCGGCGAAGGCCTCGGTGGAGCTGTCACCCTCGAATCCTTCGATCCCGCCACCCGTCACCTCGACGAGAGCAGCTCCCAGGGGGGCGGGCCCCTCGATGGTCGCGGTGAGCGTCTCGGGTCCTCCGGGTCCGGAGTCGCCACAGGCCAGGGTCGCAAGCAGAGCGGCCGCGCCGGCAAAGCTCCTGAAACCCTTCCTCGCCGGCGGTCTCATCGCTCCTCTTCCTGGCCGTCGCCAGGCCCGGACGGGCCTAAGCGAAGGGAAGGCTTCAAGCGACTCGCCGCCGCTCGAGGCAGGTCCGGGTGCGCGAGGACATAGGCCCTGAAATCGCCTAGATCATAGAGGCCGTTACCGTTTCCGAAGCGGTCGAGGTAGTCGCGCTGCAGCTGGGTCAACGTGCCGGCATCGAGCAGGAACGGTGCGACGAGCTCGTCCACGCCCAACGCTGGCTCCGACACCCTGAGCACCAGCTCCCGCGACGCTGTGAGTCCGAGAGCATCCCGCACCTCGAGCTCTATCGGGAACTCACCCGACTCGAGGGCAGCACCCCCGAGGACACCGTCTTCGAGCGCCAGCCCGTTCGGCAGCATCCCGGAGAGGATTGTCCACATGACCGGTGCGGTCGCGTTCTCGGCGCTGAGAACGATCTCTTGCGGCACGGCCGCCTCGATGGCATCGAGAACGCCGTCGACGATGCCGAAGGTCATTTCGAAGACCGCACCGGCGTCCTTAGGCCCGTCTACGAGAAGCGTGGCTTGCGGACCCTGGCCGGCCAGATCACCCGTCCACTCGAGAAACGTGAAGCCGGTGGTCGCGACGGCGCTGAGGGTCGGCGTCGAGCCGTCCGGAAACCAGAAGTCCTCCGAAGATGGAGCGGCAGAAACGACGGTGCCGGGACTGACCCCGAACCGCTCCCCCGTCACGTCGATGCGAACGTCGTATTGCACCCCGCCATACTCCGCCACCAACAAGGCGTCCTCGAGTCCGGTCACGAAGGTACGCTTGCGCGGCGTTGACGGATCGTCGCGCCACTGCTGGAACCCCAGCCGGGTGCGCTCCCCCAGCGGAGAGCCCGGCGCAGCCTCGAGGGAAGGCCCCTGGAAGGGCGCCGCCCTCAGGGTCGTGCCGGCTCCCGGCACGACCTGACCATCGACCGTCAGAAGCCCTTCTGCTAATCCGCCGCCGTCCGTTCCCACCGTGACGCTCTGAAACCGTGTGAGTAACGCGAACTGCACGTCCGAGCCAACGCGCTCGATGTCGAGCAGGGTCATCCCCGACGGGGTCCCTTGATGCGTGTCGGATGAAGGACTGGATCCAGTGTGCAGCACCCGATTGTCGGTGCTTCCCGGGAACGGGTCGCCCTCGTCCCCGCGGCCCCCGCCGGAGCGGCCCAGGTCGTTCAACCCGTCCGCCTGGAGTAGACCGACGCCGAGCCGGTCGGGGTCGACGTTGACCTCGTTATCGGCCCACATCTCATCCAACTGGTCCCTGTCCACGCGCCAAGCGAGCATCCCCTCCTCGACCAGCCCGAGGTCGAACCCTTGTCGACGGCGGTTCTCGAGCAGGAAGTAGTCTCCCGAGCCGTCTCCCGCCTCGATCTTCAGCACCCGTCCGTCGGTGAGGACGGGGCCCAGGCTCACGATCCCTTGGTCCGAGTCGGGAGGGACCGACTCGACGTCAACCCAGCCAAGCATGGACTTCGAGAAGGCGCTCATGTGGCAGGGGCGCTCGGGCCGGCTGGCAGGTCCGCATCCCCATGCGCCAGAGCCCATGAGACCCCACCGACCGATTCCGGCATGCGAGCACAACGTGGCGGTACAGTAGAGGTCTTGCAGGCCGAAGGCGTGTCCGAGCTCATGCGCGAAGACTCCGATCTCGTTCAGGTGCGACTGGTCGCAGGAGAGGACCGGCTGGATCGCGTAGTCGTCGACCCTTATCGACCCTCCGTTCGCGGAAGCCGAGCCTGTGACATAGCTGGCCCCACTCGCCTCCTCGAGCGACCACTTGTGCGACCAGACTCGACCAAGGTTGCCGTCACACTCGGCCCCGTGCGTCGGATGCATCATGGTGAGCAGGTCCACGTAGCCATCGTCATCACCCGAGTTCGCGATCCCGTCGGCCCCGTCGTTGTCGTACCTTCCCCAGTCGACGCCGGACGCGGACACGCGATCGAGCACGTCGAGAACGAAGCCCAACACGCTCTCTCCAAGGGCCCCCGCCCCGGCGGTGACGGTCTGCCGGTCCAGCTCCGACCTCACCCAATCGTGCGTCTCACCAGAAAGCTCGATCCGCCCCCCGCTGAGCTCGGTGTAGAACTCGGTAATCGTGGCGAGATGGCTGTTGGGACCGTCGAAGAACTCCGTTTGGACCTGTGCGCGTGTGAACGGGGGGAAGGCGGGTGAGTCGCTGAACATCCCCAGCACGAGCGGCACGAGGAGAGTACCCTCGACCGAGACGGCGGCGACGTGCTGCGGGCCGGCCCCGGGCCGACCCATGCGGAGCGCCGCTGGCGCGCCGACGGGCGATTCGATCAGCATCCGCGCCCGGTTGGCCCAGTCCCGCTTGATCCGGAACGCGTCCGGCCGGACGGCCTTCAGCGCGTAATAGGCATCGGGTGGGCGCGTGCCGTGGATGAGACCCAACAGCTCCACGTCATCCGGAGGCGCCTGGCCCGCCGTCGGACGGGCGGCGGGCAGAAGCAAGAGTAGCGCGAGCGCTAGACATCTTCGATGCATGGGCAACGGAAGCCTGGACCGTAGGCGACGACCAGCCGCGAAACAACCCTTATGCGTGGTAAACCGCCCGGAAACATGCGGTTCCTGGACGGGCACGACGCCGCCCGGCTGGGCCGCCCCCGAGTCGGGGGCGCGCCGGACCGAGCTCAGGTGGGAGCTGTCACTGCCCGGTGCGGTCCGCCGCGCGAATCTCCAGCTCCGCCGCGACGGTGCGCAGGCCGTCGATAACGTTCTGGATGTGCTCACTGCGCTCGATGCCGATGAGACCCACGCCACGTTCGACCTCGTCCCGGCTCACGCCCGCCGCGAATGCCTTGTCCTTGAGCTTCTTCGTAACGGATCGTGGTTTCAGATCGTCGATTCCGTTGGGCCGCACCAGGCAAGTGGCGTACACCAGGCCCGAGAGTTCGTCAGAAGCCACGAGATGTCGCTCCATCGAGCTCTCGGGTTCGACGCCGGTGAACTCGGAGCGATGTGCGAGCACCGCCCTGACTACGTCCTCGGCATACCCGAGCCGTCTGAGCTCCTTGGCCGCGCAGAGGGGATGCTCTTCGGGAGTTTTTTCCCAGTCGAGGTCGTGCAGGAGCCCCGCGAGTCCCCAGAGGTCTTGGTCCTCCCCGTGAAGGCGGGCGTAATGTCGCATGACCGCTTCCACGGCGTACATGTGCTTTCTGAGCCCTTCGTGATCCACCCAGGACTCGAGGAGAGCGACTGCGTCTGCGCGGTCTGGCATCATGCCTTCGTCGAGGGCTCGAGTTCGACGGCTTGGCGGCCAACCTATAACCCCGACGCCGTGCGGGACACCTCGAGCGGAAGGCGAAGCGTCACACCCGCGAGGAGGGGCAGCGACCGGCTACGACGCACACCTCGCAGCGGGGCTTTCTGGCGTCGCAGACTCGCCGTCCGTGCCAGATCAAGAGGTGCGACAACATCGTCCACCGCTGCGTGGGGAAGAGCTTCATCAAGTCGCGCTCGATCCTGACGGGATCGGTCTCGGACGTGAACGCGAGGCGTTTGGAGAGTCGGCGGACGTGCGTGTCGACCACGACCCCTTCCTCGACGCCGAATGCATTGCCCAGAATGACGTTGGCGGTCTTACGACCCACTCCAGGTAGGCTGGCGAGCTCCTCCATGGTGCGTGGGACCACCCCGCCATGGTCGACCAAGACGCTCGAGGCGAAGCCGATGATGTTCTTGGTCTTGTTGCGGAAGAACCCCGTCGGGCGGATGAGCTCTTCCACGTCCAGAGGATCCGCGGCGGCCAGGTCTGCAACCTTCGGGTAGCGACGGAACAGATCCGGCGTGACCTGGTTGACGCGCACGTCGGTCGTTTGCGCCGAGAGAATCGTCGCGACCGCGAGCTGATAGGGGTTCTCGAAGTCGAGCTCGCAGTGTGCGTCGGGGTACTCGCGCTCCAGGAGGTCGAACACCTCGCCGGCGCGCTCGCGCCTCGCCTTTGCCGATTCGCGTCTGGCCATCAGCCGAGGACCAGCCGACGATACCGGAGCGCCGACGGTCGAGGGGGACCCGTCGAAGGGGACGGGGTTGCGGCCGCCTTCAGCCGCCCGGGGCTCGCGTCGATCGCCGCCATCATGCGGGCGACGAGCTTGAGAGCCTCGCCCCCCGTCCGCACTTCGTAGAGGCCGTCCAGGCGAGCCCCGGGCAGGTCGCTCGCGAAATCGGGGCCCTCGCTGCGCCCTGGCGCGTCCATCCACGACCCTACGGATGAAAGCGGAGAAGTAGGCACTGGAACGATGGAGAATCCCGTGCGACCCTTTTGTAGGCCGTTGGCCAGCAGCAGGGACAACTCGTCCCGCCCGGAGGGCACCGCCCAGAAGAAGCCGTCCACCGATTCGGGGAGTCCGTCCGCGCCTGTCCTCATCCAGAAGAGGTGTTGGGGGAGCTGGGCGTAACCCGCTTCCAGCACCAGATGTCGAGGCGGTGCGCTTTCGGCCGGCCACTCGACAAGCAACCTCGCCGCGGCAGTGTCGAGCAGGATGAGAGGCTCGTCGGCGAGCCAGAGCTGGTAAGCGTGAAACAGAAGCGACGCGTGTCCGTGGATGGGTTCGCTCTCCCCCTGCGGGTCGCGCAGGTCGCGAAGCGTCTGCCCGACGGAGCCAAGCAAGGCGAAGGCCACCGGGTCACCCGGATCGACGTCGCGCACGAGCGCCTCGTCCCGTATCTGGGCGAATCGCTCCCGGGCCCAGACGAGGTCGGGGAACGCCCGCTCATAGGGCGTGACCCGCGCGTACTGGTCGTGGGTTGGCATGGGCGAACAACGATAGACTCGGCGTCACCGAATCGAAAACCGGCTCCACGCCTGAGCGGCCGACGTCGGCCTACGCAAGGTCATGCTCGCGGCCCTCGCGAAACGCATCGACCACGGACTCGACGACCACGGGCCTGGTCGCGCCGACCAGCCGCTTCACGTCCTCCCACCAGGAACGACGTCTCACGAGCACGAGCTCGAGAGTGGGCGGTGCGCCAAAGACACCTTCCAGTCTCACGTAGTGGATGTCGCCGAGCCTCTCCGGGCGTGGGATCCTGTACTCATGATCGTCCCAAACGAATCCGATTTCCCCGACGCGGTCGAAATCAGGGCCGGACCATTCCTGCTCGATGAACGCGTGGTCCTCCACAATGAAGATCCCGGCTCCGGTCACTTCTCCACGCTGGTAGTACCAGGGGTCGAAGGCCTGCCCTTCAGCGCGCTTGAACCCTTCGTCGGCCGCGTAGTCGACGGCCCCTAGCTGGTCCTCGTCGGCCAGAGACTCGAGGTGGTGCCGAACCTCGTGCTCCACGGTCTCGTATATCTCCGCCTCCCAGTCGAAGTCGGAGCTCTTTCGCGCCAGTGCCTGGAACGAGCCGTAATAGAGCACTACGACCGAGCGTGTCGTGTCGGGACCGAGCCAGTCCGACGGGTAGGACTCGGTGTCGCAGTGGCCGAGCGTATAGACGTCGGGGAGGGTCGGGTGGGGAAGGGCCTCACGCGAGACGACCAGGCCGTCGATGCCCGCCATGAACTCCGGAGGAATCGACTCGAACGCTTCCTGCGCGACGCGCTCGAATGCCTCGAATCTCAGCGGAGGGTCACGGTCGATCCGAAGAGAGCTCGCCGGCTCGCACCGTGACCGATCCGAGTCTCGCGACAATCCGGCGATTGAGGCCCAGTAAAAGCGCCAACACCACCCCCCACTGGATGAGAACCGTCCCCACGTTGAACGAGCTGAAGAGGGTCAAGGTCGCGCGGAGATCGCCTCCGCGGGCCTGCCACAGCCACCACGTCACGAGCACCACGGCCTGGACCACCACGAGCCGGATCGCCCAATCCCACCACGATCCGTGGTGTGCGGGCCGGTCAGAGGCGCTCCTCCACCCACGCCCGCACCGAGGCAGACGACACCCTCACTTGTTCGAGCGAATCGCGGTCGCGGATGGTGACGGTATCGTCCTCGCCAGTCTGGCCGTCGACGGTGACGCACCAAGGCGTTCCGGCTTCGTCCTGACGGCGATAGCGCCGGCCGATCGATCCCGACTCATCGTAGAAGGACGGGACGGACGCCGCCCGCAGCTCTTGCTGGAGCTTTCTCGCGATCTCCGGCAACCCGTCCTTCTTGACCAGCGGGAAGACGGCCACCTTCACGGGAGCGAGTCGCGGATGCAGGCCCAAAACGACGCGTTCTTCCCCTTCGACCTGCTCCTCCCGGTATGCGTCGGCCAGGACCACGAGAAGGCAGCGATCCACTCCGAGCGAGGTCTCGACGACGTAGGGTATGTAACGCTCGTTGCTGGTTGGATCGATGTACTCCAGGCGCTTCCCGGAGAACTGCTGGTGCCGGTCCAGATCGAAATCGGTTCGGTTATGGATCCCCTCGAACTCCTTCCATCCAAAGGGGAACTCGTACTCGATGTCGAACGCTTTCTTTGCATAGTGCGCGAGCTCGTCGGGCCCATGCTCGTGAAGACGCAGCTTGTCCGGCCGCACGCCCAGCGACTCGTGCCAGCTCAGACGCTCGTGCATCCAGCGCTCGAACCACTCCTCGTCGTCTCCGGGGCGTACGAAGTATTGCATCTCAGCCTGCTCGAACTCGCGGGTGCGGAAAATGAAGTTTCCGGGCGTAATCTCGTTACGAAACGCTTTCCCGATCTGAGCGATGCCGAAGGGCACCCGCTGGCGAGCCGTGCCTTGAACGTTCAGGAAATTCACATAGATGCCCTGCGCTGTCTCGGGGCGCAAATAAACTGTCGCGGCGGCATCCTCGACCGGGCCCATGAAGGTCCGGAACATCAAGTTGAACATGCGCGGTTCCGTGAATTGGTCTTTCGAACCGCAGGACGGACACCGGCCGGCGGCCACTTCGGCCACGTCGGCTCTGAAACGGCGATGGCACTGGGTGCACTCGACGAGCGGATCCGTAAACCCCTCTACGTGACCGGAAGCCTCCCAGACGCGCGGATGCATGAGTATGGCTGCGTCGAGGCCTTCCACATCGTCGCGTCGATGGACCATGTCCGCCCACCAAAGCTCCTTCACGTTCCTCTTCAGCTCCACGCCTAGAGGACCGTAGTCCCAGACCGAGCCGGCACCACCGTAGATCTCTGACGACTGGAAGACGTATCCGCGACGCTTCACCAGCGACACGAGCTTGTCCATGAGTTCGGGTTGGGACATGGGGTCTGGGATCGGAAGGCCGGTGGACCGCCCCTCACGGCGTGGCGGGACGGAAAGGACCGGGAAGGTAGACGAGCGCATCGCAACGGAGCAACCCGCCTACGCCTGTCGCCGTGCGGAAAACGTCGCCCGCGCGAGACCGCCGCCCACGCCGCGTGAACCCGCACGACGGGCGGGTGTACCGACCCCCTGGACGAGGCCGAGACCGACCGGATTTCCGCAGGAGTTTCCATGCTCAGCTTCACCGAAAGAGCTCGTGAAAAGGTTCTGGCGTTCATGGCGGATGGCGACGGACAGCTGGAGGCCCTCAGGGTCTTCATGGACGGATCGCCCTTGGCCCCCTCCTTCGAGCTGACGCTCGTCCCGTGGGATGAACGGCGAGATACGGAGAGGGAGGTCGTTGGAGGAGGGTTCAAAGTCCTGGTGGACGAGAATCAAGTCGATGCCCTGGACGGCGCCACGGTCGACTTCGTCGAGCGGGTGAACGAGAGCGGCTTCGAGGTTCGAACCACCGCAGCCGGGCCGTCGGGCGCAAACGGTGGTGAGCGGGCCGTGCCCACCGGCGAGATCGCCGACCGGGTTCAAGACGTGCTGGAGGCGGAGGTGAATCCGGCGATCGCCGCGCACGGAGGCATGATCACGCTCGTGGACGTCAAAGACCACGAGATCTTCCTCGAGATGAGCGGCGGGTGTCAGGGGTGCGCTATGTCGCGGCTCACCCTCCAGCAGGGCGTCGAACGCATGCTACGCCAGGCCGTGCCCGAGATCACCGCCGTGCACGACGTCACCGACCACGGCAGCGGCGTGAACCCCTATTATGGCGGGTCTGCCTGATTACAGCTGGTCTGCCTGGTTGCGACAGGTGTGGCTGACCCAGTAGTCAGCGAGCGATGCGATCCTGGCCGCACGGTGGGTCGGGACTACGTCAGTGCACCGCCGCCGCCGCGAGCCGATCGACCGTGAGCCCGACCAGGCTCGCGGTCGTCACCCGGTCATCGAGAGCGTCGAACGCCTGTAGAGCCTCGGTGATGAGGTCGACCCGGCCCCACATCTCGTCACCCAGATCGTCGTTGGCCGGAAGTGCTTCGAGCACCGGGTCCCGGCCGGTCCCCGTACCCGTGGCGGGCGCGTATTCGATCTGGTCTTCGTTCGTGAGCAAGAACCCGTGAAATCCCAGTGCCGCGTCGACCACGTCGAGCAGCCCGTCGTACGTCGGGTCGCGGTCCGGGAGCGCGGACTGGAAGCCCGCTACGGCCCGTTCCAAGAGGGCCGGCCGGTCCCCTTCGGCCACACCTAGCGAGTCCATGCGCTGCCCGAAAGCGCCACGGAACAACCCCTGCTCGCGATCACGAACGTCCTCCAACCAGTCTTTCATCCTCCTCCAGTAGGTCTGGACCTCCGCGTACCGGCTGGCGTTCGCCAGATACGCACCAGCGAGCCACTCCGCCGGCGGCTCGACTGGTAGCGCTCCGTCTTCGGTTCCTGGCCGCATGAGGGAAAGCGCGTGCAGCCACGCCGAGTCTGCGGCCTCACGGAAGATCGGTTGGAGCTCGGTCGGCAGCGTCGGGATCTCCACCGGCGTATAGAAGCGCTGCGGCCGCTGAGCACCATCGACGTCCTGCCCGTCGGCGCGTTGCATGCGCGTCCAGGCGAACACCGCGCCCGCGGCCAGACCCACAACGACCAGGCCTCCCAGCAACGGCATCACCGAGCGGGTCCTGCGTGGCTTTCGCGCGCGGGCCGGCCTGGCACGTGGGGGTGGGCGGTTGGGTTGGTCGCCCCCGCCGCCACTCGGCCGAGTCCCGGCTGTTCGATCCATGTGGCTGTCCGAGCCGCTCGAAGCTCCGCCGCCAGCGAGGGCCGGGGCTGGCTCTTCCTCATCTTCCTCCATCCAGGCAGGTGGCTGATCGGGCGTGTACTCCGACATCGGACGCTCTAGGGCGAGCGCGTCGTCGCCGATGCTCGTGCCGCCCGGAAAATCCTGCTCGGACAGTGGCGTCTCCAGCGTGAGCGGTGCGGCGCCCACGCGCTCCTCGGCCGCTTCCGCCTCCTCTTCGGGCTCCTCGACCTCCAACGCGCCGAAGTCTCCGAAGTCGAACGGCGTTCCGCCCACTTCCGGAGCGTACTCTTCCGCTTCGGGCTCCTCCTCCTCCGTGCCCTCGGGGATGAACTCGAAGCTCACATCGGGGAGGTCGAGGTCCGTGGCCGCCCCCTCCGCCTCCGTGGTCGACTCGGTCCCGGGCGTCGCTGCGGCCTCATCCTCGGTGGCCGCGCCCTCACCCGCAGCGAGGGCCGTGGCCTCGTCGGCTACTTCAGGCGTCGCCGTCTCGGGCGCAGCAGCTTGCCCCAAGGCCCGTGGCAGGGGCGCAACGAAACCGCCCTCGTCGCCCTGGGCGACCTCCCGCTGTAGTGTGCGGAAGATCTCGTGCTCCTCGGCGAGGGCCCAGCGATCAGCGTTGGCGTCGTAGAACATCGTCGACTCGACGATGGCCCCGAGCTCGATGCGGAGCTGGAGGGCCTCCACGCTCGGGATTCCTACTTCCTTGCCCTGGGAATCAATGTATGCGAAACGCATTTGTACGTCCCCGCCTATGACTCCGCGGACGGCAGTAGCTAAGCCAAGGGATTTTCGTCGGCTACCTGCGCAGCGCTCCGCCGCGGTCGGGGCTGCGTGTCATGCCGCTCGTCGGGTTTCGCCGCCGGGCGCGTGACGAAATCGAGTTGTTCATTGGACGCCCCTCGACCGCGCCAACGGCGGCGTGCAGCGGCGAGAATCCGCCACGGCACTCTGCGGTTCAGCATACGCCTCCACCACAGGACGGAACAGGGGGGTCGAGGGGCTGAAGGCCCGCCGCTCAGCCGCCCTTTACTACGAAGGCGTTGCGGAGCAGCCCCGAGTCGAAACCATAGCCAGCCTCGCCCGTCGTCGCGAAACGAAACAACGCGGCGGCGTAGATCCCGTTCAAGGCCGAGGCCGAAAGCAACAGGAGCACGAAGCCGGAGATGAACGTCACGCCGACGATGCCCAAGGCAAACGGGCCGAGAGCCCCGGCGAGCACAAACGCTGGGACGGCGAAGAGCATCAGGGAAACGAACATCAGGAAGAAGACGAGCCCCATCCCGGCGCTTCCGACTACTTGCTCGCCCCAGGTCCGCTTGAAGAGGGCCGCGCTCTCCTTCACCGCTTCGACCGGACCGATGTCTTTCGTGACGAGGACGGGCACCACCATGAACGTCGCGAGGTTCCACGCCATCCCCACGAGGCCGATGACGATACGCCCCAGAAACCCTGCGCGGTCCGAGATGAAGCGGAGGACCATCCCGACGGTGGAGGCGAGGGCGGCGTACTCGACGATCACGCCGATCCGGTCGAACGCCACTCGCAGGCCATCGGACACCGTCGGATCGCCTCCCTCGAGCCGGATGAGAGCCGCCCCGACCAGCGCCGTATTGAAGAAAAAGACGACGGTGTATTGGGCTAGGTAGAAGAGGAAGCCAAACGTATAGGCGAGGATCTTACTGCCCTGGGAAATGGCCTCGAGCCATCCGAAGAAGTACGCGGGAACGAAGAACGTGGCCGTCACAACGAGGCCCGCGAGGCCGGAGATGAGGGGGAAGACGAGGAGCTCCTTATCGGCCATGAGGACCCGGCCACTCGCCTTCACCAGCCCGAAACTGTTGGAGATCCGCGCTACCATGGTCCATCCTCCCGGTGTGTCTGGTCTCGTCCGGACCGAACGAGTCGCGCTCTTGCCCCAAACGACCGCCCGCCGCCGGGGTCGTCGTCCCTACGACGTGTTTGCCGGCCCACCCCCTTCGATCGTGCGCGGATCACTGGGAGAGCCGTTGCGCTTCACCCCGGATCGCGAGAGAGCAGATAGGATTCCACGACCGCCACGTTGTCGGACACCCTGAAGCCGAGGACATGATCCTCGCCGATGTCGGTGATCTCCAACCCCTCGGGCACACCCACCTCTCCGAGCAGCCGGCCCTGGGGGTTGAAGACGTGCCAGCGCGTTGGGGTGCGCCCCGGCGCCGGACCCATCCACGGGTATTCGGCGACCCAAACGTTCCCGACGCGGTCTGCCACGAGCGCACTGTATGCCGGTCTCGTCGCGGGTACGGGTACCGCCTCATCGATCTGGGCCAGGAGGCGCTGGACGACGGGACTGGCTCGCTGCAGGGCCGGATTGGCGCGCTCCCTACGCACGGCCTCGATTTCCTCTTCGCTCACCGTGAGGTCCGCTTCGGGGAGCGTGACAATCCTGAGCACTTCGCCGTCCTTCGAGTACGCCGTGAGCCGATAGCTTTCGCCGGTGCCGACATAGAGAACGTCGCCGGACACCCCACTGACGGTGTGCGCACCCAGGATCGGGCTCGTAA
This sequence comes from Longimicrobiales bacterium, assembly GCA_965249195.1. GTDB lineage: Bacteria > Gemmatimonadota > Gemmatimonadetes > Longimicrobiales > Gaopeijiaceae > CBDFLM01. Next base: position 137,706 of record CBDFLM010000012.1, on the reverse strand, counting down.
AGGTCATGGCGCTACCGAGGGCCACGGTCACGACGGGGTCTCCGGGTACGACCGCCACAGTGTCGAGCGACGTGCCGTTCGACGCGAAACGGACGAATGGGAGCGGCGCCCGAATGCTGCCCGTTCCAGCTCGAGCGGCGCCCGTTCCTGCTCGAGCGGCGGTGGACGCGCGCCACCCTGTACGCACGAGTAGCGTGCCGTCCTCGAAGGCGTGGGCGCGCGCCAGGGGTACGTCGCCGTCCCACACCAGGTTTGTCCATCTCGCGATCCCGCCGTCCGGTGCCAGGACCCGCACGACGCCGGAGACGGCGTCGAACACGAGAACGGAGTCTCCGGGTAGCCGGCTGATCGAGCTGATTGCCTGCAAGGGAACGGCGGCGGGGCTCGTTCCCAGGTCGACACTCACGACGGAGCCATCGGTCCCGAGGAATCGGACCGTGGCGGCATCGGCAACGACTACGCGACCATCGTCAAGGAGGATCGCTCCGACCAACGGGCCTCCGGCGTCGGTAACCGGGAAGACCGCCAAGGGCTCGGGCGAGAGGCTCCACTCCTCCCCCTCGCCCCAATCGCTTCGGTAGTTCGCCACGACCGTCACGCCGGCGCTGTCGAGCACGACGACGTGGTCGGCAAGGGGCGACGCCGGTCGGAGGAGAACACTCCCGACCGCGGACCGCTGGACTACGGGCGAACCACGAACTACGAATCGCCTGTCCGCCCGCTTCCGGGGGCCGGGACCGATCACGGCACGAGGCTGAGCGTGCCGCCGGCCCACGAAAGCGACATCCATCGCCGCAGCTTCCCCCCGTCCCGGTAGTGAAACGTCAGAGTCGGTCTACCCTCGGCTTGCGGGTGCATGAACTCGATGGAGTGTATACGCTCGAGAAGCCCGAGCCGTCCTCCAGCGAGGCCAGCATGCCCACCCGGATCGTGCCGTCCCGGACCCCGCCGGAGATGCAGAGAAGGCCCCGCGCGGGCAAGGAAAGACGAGGTGAACGGCGAACAGACAGGGCATCTCAGCTCGTGGCAGACCCTCCCGCCACAATTCCACCGGCGGGGGCTTCCGTCGCCCCTTTCAACCGACCCTCTGTAGACCTCGGGCCCCGGTCGACGCCGCGCCCGTCACTGGGTGAAGAAGAATATCATTTGCGTATCGGTCCAGATGGCGTTGTTCCCCTCGTGGACCTTCATCGCCCTTGCGATTCCGGGGTGCGCGGTGTAGTCGACGTACACGAACCCGGTTTGAACGCCGGCCCCGGCCGTACTCCTCCACTGGTAGATGATGACGTCCTTGTAGTCGAAGTCGAAGCCGCTGGGAAGGTAGTTCACCAACCCCGCCGGAGGGACGCCCGGTGCGCCATCTGGAGGGAAGACGCCGGTGTCCGACACCGCCTGAATGGCCCCAGTGAAAATCGCGTCCACGTCGGAGACGATGGTAGCCGCGTCCGCCTTGTCGATCGCCCCTCGAATAGTCGGAATTGCGATGCTGGCGAGGATTCCGATCACGACCATGACCGTCAGCAGCTCGATCAGCGTGAAGCCCCCTCGCTGCTGACGCGGCCTGTGTCGGGGCATCGTGTCAGTTCTCCCACCCTTGGTGCTTATCGGTATCCCTCTCGTGTATTGCCTGGGGACGTGGGACTCGCCAGGGGATGGTGTCCCGCTGACAGTTGAAGGTGGTGGCTCCGGAGAGTCTCCTTGTTAGCCTGCCTTTCTCATTTCGGCAACCGGTTCATGGTCGTCGAGGTGGGCCCTGAGCATCCAGAGCTGGTCGTAGCCGATGATCCTCCGGTAGCTCTTCTCGGTCTCCACGAACGAGGCCGCAGCCCAGCGCAAGGCCATCGCTCCGTTCTTCCAGTTGGTCACCCTGCGGGTCTTCTGTCTTACGCCCGAGTGGGTGCTGTCGATCAGGTTGGTCGAGCCCAGGCACTTCCTCAGCCGCGGCGGGAGGCCGAGCCGGTTGATCGTGAACATCTCGCTGAGGCCTTCGCGTAGGCTAGCCGAGGCCGAGGGGTGGTCGCGCTCGAGCCATCGGGCGAGCTGCTCGAGCTTCTGCTCGCCCTGCTTCGCGTCCAGCTTCATCGCCGCCCGGAACGCCGCCTTCACCTGAGGATGCTGATCCTTCGGCAGATGACCCAGCACGTTGCGGAGCTTGTGGTTGCGGCAGCGCTGGATGGGGTGACGTTGGCCGAACACCTTCTCGATCGCCTTCCTGAGCGCTTTCGAGCCATCGATCACGAACAGCCGCCGCCTGCCCGGGTCCAGGCCGCGCTCGACCAGATCCTCTAGGAGCGCGCTGGTCACCTCGGCGTTCTCACTCGCTCCTTCCCTCACGCCCAGCACGTGCTTCTTTCCGTCTGAGTCCACGCCTACCGCAGCAAGCACGTGGTGCGAGCCCATCTGGATCCCGTCCAGGTAGATCACCAGCAGGTCCCACGCATCCAGCCGGCGCTCCATCAGCTCCTTCAGCACGCGCTCCGAGGCCTCGACCGTCTCACGGCTCACCGCCGACTTGCTCACCCCGACCGTGTCGGCCATCTCACCGATCACACGGCCGTACTTGCGCGTGCTCACCCCCGCTATCAGGACCTCGAGCATCCGATCCGCCACAGCGCCCGGTCTCCGCATCGCTGCGTACGCCGGCACCTCGACCTCGCCACCCTCCCCGGCGCCCCGGCGCCTGAGCCGTGGCCGCTCCACACGCACCTTCCGGTCCGACAGGTAAACCACACTACCCTGCCGGCCATACCACACCGTGTCGTCTTCCGCTCGTGACCGACCTGCCTGCTTCACGCCTGCCACACCCTCGGCGCTCATCTCCAGCACCGCTTCGATCGTCGCTCGTCCCATCACCTGGATGACTTCGTCGATCACGACCTCCGTCTGCTCCACGAACTCAAGCATCGGAAGCAGAAACTGCCCCTCCCGCTTCAGGAACTCCCTGATCGCGCGCTTGTCCGCCCGATCCCTTACCTCGTACGTTCTCTTCATCGTGGTGGCTCCGTGTTGGGGTTTTTGCCTACCCGAGCCTATCGGCCCGGGACCCCCGGAGCCACCACTTTTCTTTCTCCCCTATCAGGAACCTTCAACTACGGTTGGGACAGCTTCCAACGCGATTCACACGGTCATGGCTTGCTATCCCTTGTGGCTGCTTGCAGTTGCACACGGCGCGGCCCGGCCGGCGGCCCCGAACGGGGCAGCACCGACCGGGAAGGGAGCGACCCCCCAGGCCGAGGGCCTGGTTCGGGCGTGGGGCCCTGCGTGTTTTCACACGCTGGCCCTCGCCCTCCAGGGGTCGCTCCCGTCTATCTAAAGAGCCAGTAAATCGTTGTGGCTATTAGCTCATCAGCTTCGGCGTATCTAATGGTGCCCCCAGAGTTGCCCCAAACGTGCAGCTGCGACCACCACCCACCGTCAGATGGGGCGGCAGTAACCGTTCGGCCGAGCCGTGATGGCGCCGGCTACGGAGCGGACTGGAGCGAGCTTGAGTGCGGCCTCCCGGACATGATGGCGCGGGGGAGAACGTTCGCGTTGCACCGCAACCGCCTGATCGCACGTCCCCTGTCGAATTGCTGCAGCGATGGGGTCGTGCCACGAACGTTCGCGCAGGATACCAAACCGCCGCTAGCTCCGACGCCGTCCTCACGTAACCGTTCGGCCAGACCGTGAAGCGTAGCAGTGAGCGAACTCGAGGAGGCACGGACCAGCGGTTACTCTAGTCCCTCGAAGGCCAGCTTGATGTCCAGCCCCATCTCGCGGACGGTTGTGAGTACAGTTGATGCATCGACGCCGGCGTAGTGTGGGGCGAACCAATCTTCTTTTTCAGCCTTCATAGTCAGGTCCTTGGAGGCCAAGCCTAGGAGATACCCGTCGACGGAGATGACGGGGCCCCCGCTATTACCCGGCCTAGTCGTAGCGGAATACAGGAACGCGCTTTCTCCGTTGACGAGTCGAACGGACTCCGTGGTCACCTCGCCGGAATGCATGACCAGCGGGGCGGAGCAAACGTATGGAACTCGCGGATAACCGAGCATGAAGACCTTCTGCCCAACACGGGGAGGATGCAGGATCAGTCCCGAGACCGGCTGAAGCGTCTGCTCGACCGTGATGAAGGCAACGTCCTGTACATCGTGGGTCACGATGGTCTTGCCGTTGACGATGCAGTTGACGCCCTGAAACAGCTGTTCTTCGTGTACCTGCATATCCTCGACAACGTGCCGCGCCGTCAGAATCGTGTGCGCCGACAGAACTATTCCGCTACCTGCCGTCTCGTCACCCTTGGAGTTCCGGCCCGCTATCTGCACAACCCCGGCACCGACAGCATGGTAGAGCAACTCAGGGCCCAACACCGGGGCCAGCCAGAGCTGCCCCGCGGCACGTTCTCGATTGCCACTTGCTGGGAACATGAAAAGAAAGCGGTCATTGAACACGCGGGGCTCGCCAGCCTGACTGCCGAAATTCTGTAGGATGCCTTCTCGTGTCATGGCATCGAGGAACTGGACGACCCGCAGCACGTTGGGCTTCCGTCCTTCGAAAGCGTTGGTCTTTTCCAAGTAGCTGACAAAATCCATGAGGGAAAGCGGTTGGTCCCCATCGGGCTCCTGCCCAATGGCGCGCCTGCTCTCGGCACCGTTCTGAGGATTGAAGAAGCGAATCGCTGATACCGCGGTCTTGAGGTTTGTGACGAGCCCCCACGGAGCGTTCATTGTGTCCGAGTCGAAGATTCGCATCGCTTCTTCACCGTGACCAGAGTTCACCATCTCACGTTCGCGCCCGTCATCGAGTTCACCTCATTGCATTTTAACAATTTCGACTGCCTTTCAAGCACCACGACGTGTCCTCTCCGCCAACTGCCGAGGTTCTCGTTGATCTGATCTGCACGTCCGCTCTGATCACGGACCACACCATTCAAGCCACACCCAGCCGGAGCGGAGCTTCACTCTATCACGGCTTCCCCGAACGGTTACGGGCGGCACGACCCTTCTTGAGGCGTAGCGGTGCTCGACAACGGAAGTCCGAGACCCCGGATGCGGCAACGAACTCTTCCCACCGGCCGGCCGGTACCTCCGCCCAGTCATGCCGCGTCGATATCCGTTCGGGTGAAATCGTCACCCTTGAACAACAGCGGCTCGCCGGTCGTCTTGGCAAGCGCGTAGGCGAAGCAGTCTCCGAAGTTCAGTGCGGCCGGATGATTCCCCTTGCCGAAGCGGCGCCATGCGCGGCGCGCTGCTTCCAGGTGTTCCACCGTGACGGGCACCAACTCGATCTCCGCACTCCCCAGGAGCGTGTCGAGGTCATGGGCCGCCGCGTCGCCTCCTCGACGTTCCAACGCGATGGAAGACTCCAATACGTTGGCGACCGACATGCGGCAGGGGTAAGCAGTCATGATTGCAACGGCATGACGCCTCGCATCCGGCTCGCCAAACAGGATCGCTAGCACCGCCGAGCTATCGACGATCACCTGGGCAGGCCCTGGTCGTCATACAGCAGGTCGCCATGCTCGCTGGCCGATGGCCCGGGCTCCAGCGACTCGGAACAGCGCTGGCCGATGGCAAGCAGTTCCTCGATCCGGGCATTCAGGTCGTACCGCCGCCTCGTGCGCGCGAGGCGTTCGCGCAGCGCGACGGTGATGGCGGCGGTCATGGTCTCGCCGGTCAGGCGGGCCAAGTCGCGCGCGAGCAAACAGGTCTCGTCATTCTTGATGTTGAGGCCCATGGCTATCTCCGGGGTAGAAAGCAGAACTCTGCATCTACCCTATGTTGGACCGCTGGCGCGCGCAACAGCCCGTGGGCGCGGCCTGGAGTCGGCCCGTGCCGTTGATCCGCCGCGCCCTCAGCGGCGCTCGGTGGCCTTCCCGCCAGGGATATCTGAAAGGGAGCGACCCCCCAGGGGGCGGGGACGAGCGTGTGAAAACGCGCACGGCCCCGCGCCCGTACCAGGCCCTCGGGCCGGGGGGTCGCTCCCCTCCACGTCCGTGCTGCTCAGTGCGGCACCGGCGACCGGGTGGCGACGAACGCAACTCCAAGCGACCGCACGGGATAGGTGAATCCGGCGTGTGCGCATCTTCAGGGGTGCATTGTGTGCATCGACCCCCAACGTCTCATGCACGCTCCAGTACGGCACAAGTCGTAGGCTTCTTATCGGAATCGCGCCCCCCACGAGCCGAGCCGTCCGCCATGTGTCGGTGCGCTGCATCAGCCCCCGACCCGCTTGCCTGCGCGCACGCTTCGACAGCGCGACGCTGCGCTTCATGGCGGCCTGCAAGCCGCCGTACTCCATGAGGACCCGGACATCACCCTTGATGATGGCCCGGTCGATCCGGTCGATCTCGCGGCCGATTTCGTGGTCGCTTTCTGACTCCCGAGGAGTTTATGGATATTCATTCACCGAGCGAAGAGAACCTCGCTCCCAAAAATATCTCGGAAGTCCCATGATTTTTGGATCAACTTCGGGGGTCACTTCAGCCAGTCACCCCTAGACTGTTGCACTTCGAACTTGATGGCACGCATCGCCCCTCAGGGCTTGAGTTCCGCGACCACCTTGAAAACGCTGAGCGAGGGGGTTGCACCTGCCGACTCAAACATTTGCACCCCCTTTGGCTTCCCGGCGGCACGCATCTGTGACAGGTGGTCCTCGGATGCCCAAAGCGTCTGAATGCGCCACACGGTGGGATCGCTCGCGCTCTGCAAGAGGGTGCTGCTAACCAAGCCCGCTGGGAATGGCCCGCGCACAGCCTCGGAGTAAGCGGCCTGCAGGTCGTGTGCAAGGGCCGGAGCGATGTTGCCTTCGAGTACGGTTACGACGAGACCCATGTCATCATCTCCCTCGACTCAACGGGTTGCTAGACCTCAGGACAGGCAGGGCGCGACTTAACGTCTCGCGATTCTGCTGCACGACCCGCACGCCAACCAGCGAAGCGCACCTACCCGACGACCCACGTCTGTAGCAGCGTGCCGAATCAGTCCATGTGTTCTTCAAGAGACTCGATAATCGCAGCTAGGGTTTCCTCTACGATCTGATAACGTTCAACTGCGGAATCCAGCCAGTATCGGTATTCGACGAGCAGGTTCTCAAACTCGAAGCTCTCCAATGCGGAGTGGGCGTCTGGGCCAAGGGAAGTGGCTCCCGGCCGGGCAAAATACTCGAAATCGGGGAGGGGCACGCGGGACCGCATCCACGGATGTAGGTCGGTGAGGATTAGATCGGTTGCGATCTGCTCCACGTCAGCCGCCTGCTTGACGATCCCCGACCAGCTTGAGAGAAGCACCCGGAGGTCATCGTCCCGGACGAGATCCAATCGGCCCGCTCCCAGCAAGCCGTCCAGAGTCCCTTGGAGCGGATCGAAGCTAGCCCCCTGGTGGATTCGGTAAAGCCAGCTGGCTAGCGAGTCCGGCGGGGCGGTGGTGATTCCCGCATCCCGGTAGACGAGAAGCTGGTCCACGGCGTCGAGTCGACTCGCATGCCGAAGAAGGTTGGACTCAAGTTGCTGCCTGTTCGCCGCGAACTCCTCATGGAGCCCCGAGATCGCTTGATTCGCCCGAACCGCGTCCTGGCGGTCGCTCCACCACGTATCGATCCCGAACGCAAGCAGGATCGAGCCGACGATCACCACGCCTTCCACCAAGACACGCAGCCACAGCATCCGTCTGGTCTCCGAGATCTTCCCGCTCCTTTAACGCGTTCTAACGTCTCGCGTTTCTACTGCGCGACCAAGATGCCGTCTGCAGCCGAAGCGCGCGACCCGGATGCCTACCGCGACTGCAGCAATCGCTTGTTAGAACGCGTGGCGGAGCGGGCAGGCTAGCTACCGCTCTCTTCGATCAGTTGCAGGACATGATCTGTCGTCTCCAGACGGGTTGCGGCCTTCCGAGAGTAGATGCGAAGCGCACGATCAAGTCTCACACGTGCCTACATGGCCCACCGTAGGCGGGACGGGATCGCCCCGGCCACAATTCGTCGCGAACTGGCAATCCTGAAGCGGATGTTCACGCTCGCCGTCCACGCGGGGCGACTCCCCCAAGCGCCCCATATCCCCACGATCCAGGTCGAGAACACGCGGGAGGGATTCTTCGAGTCCGCCGACTTCGGCCTGAATCCGGATACGATTCACGAGTACGGCACGGTCGATGTGTCGTTGATCAATGATCTGCCCCTGTTCATTGATCCTTTTCTCCTGTTTACCAGCGGTGACGAGGAGCTTCGTGCCCTTCACGACCATATCATCGAGTATCTGCGCTTCCTTCGCGGGAGGGCCGAGGCGGGCTCGATCACACGCGGGCTCTTACAGGAGTGGTATTGCTTCCCTGAGGTCAAGCAGCTGTGGCTCGGTTACTCCCTCGTTGGAAACGAAGGCAGCGGCTTGGGGATGGACTTCGCGCGAAAACTGCACGAGAACCTCCATACGGTCTTCAGCAGCTTCGGTGCGGAGGAGATCACGCGAGGTAGCCATCTCGAGAAGCTCTGCCTGATCGAGTCAGGTGTCGGTCGTGAGAACGTCTCCGACTTCACGGCGAACCTCATCAAGCGATACCTCGCCGAGTACACCGCAAGATTCGCGGCTGAGCATGTCGACCCGTCTCTGATCGAGACTCACTTCGTTCCCAAAAACCGGTTCGATTACGAGACGGAGACCTGGGTCGCGGATCCGTATGCGTTACCGACCCACGCTGGTGACTTCGTGCTTCTCGCTCCCCGAACGATCCTGACAAAAGACGACACGTGGATCATCGTTCAGATATGATTCACCAGTTCGACGACGTTCTATCTTCCGTGAGCAACGAGGTTCTGCGTGGACGAATCAACAACCATTTTCTCCGAAAGCTGTCCGAGGCAGAGGAGGCTACGAAAAAAGAGATCCGGGAGGCGGTTGGGGCTACTGTAAGGCGATTCCCGGAGTTGATCGAATACTTTATCCGCCTTAAGGAAGAGCGAGGCGACCTGGCTGTTTCCATTAGCGGACAACGGCTTCGCGCAGCCGAACAGCTTTTCATCGAAAACGTCCGCTCCTTGGCCAGTCTGCTGTTTCAATGGACAGGCTTCTATCGGGCTCCTGGTAACACCAAGGACGAAGCGCGAGTCCGAGTCGCGTATCTAAAGGATGTGATCGAGAATAAAGGTGGATGGCAGGTTTTTTATGTGCGTGGCAAGCCGGTTCATAGGGAAGATCAACTGCAACTGGTATTCCGGTTCACGTGGCGGGGCACTCCTTCAGACGTCAGTCGGGAAGTCGACGACGGACGAGGCCCAGCAGACTACAAGGTCTCCCGGGGTGCCTTTGACAAGACAATCGTTGAGTTCAAGCTCGCGAGGAACACGAAGCTCAAGCGTAACCTCCAGAAGCAGGCTGAGATCTACCAGAGTGCTTCTGACGCTGACGCAGCGCTCAAAGTAATTCTCCTTTTTTACGGATCAGGAACGGGCCAAAGTGGGGGACATTCTCGACGAGCTGGGTCTCTCAGGACATCCGGACGTGTATCTGATCGATGGCCGACCCAAGCCTCCGGCTTCCTTCGCGTGACCTCCAAACGCCCATCGTATATGGACGAACGAGCTGGGCGCCCTCGCCGAGCCTGCTTGGTGATTAGAGCGTGAGCCTACACGAGGGCCGTACCGCTCATCGGAGCAAGGCCCGTGAAGCGACGGAGACCCCATCTTCGAGATGGTCTTGGGGCCGTGCCGACCATTGGTGCCGGTCTCCCACCGTGCCCTGGATGCCCCGATGTATCTCCGAGGGCCTCGGACGCACTTCCCGAATTCACTGAGATCTCGGTCGGGGCTTAGGCGCCCTGGGATTCTCGTAACAGCGGGAGGCCCAGTGAGACGCCCGACGTCCGAACAACGCCCTCAGCCGGCCGATGATGTAGTACCCATGGCAAATGGCATGGTAGTCGGCCGTTACCAGGTCAGAAGCCCGTAACGACACGACGTTCGGTCTGCCTGGTAACGGAATCCGGGGAGAGAAGGAGAAAAGGTAGAAAAAAGGGGAGGGGTGATCCTGTATCCCCGATTCACTCTGGTTCCGATCTCCTCGTTTCCAAGCCCCGACCAGCAACACCTTGCTGGGGACTTGGCCCCGCCAGACTTTCCGAGATCCCGGAGTAGCTGTGGGCGGCTTTTGACCCCCGAACACGGCAAAACAGCGGCAGAGCAGCGACAGCCGAAAGATCCAGCGGCGCGGTCTGAGAACCGGAGGGAACCGCGGTGGGACGTGGGCGGAACCACTAGGGAGCTGCTCGGCCGCCATCCGTTGGGCCAGCACCTCGGCCTCCTCGAGCCCTGGTGTCTCGCGCCAGGATGCCGTATCAATAACAGAGGCCCGGCGGCTTCTGCAGCCCGGAGCTTGGGCGGCCGATCCTACCGTGTGGAGGCCATAGGGTGACGCAGCAAGCGATCGGCGAGTCGAGTGTGCAGGAGGATGAAGGACTCGGTTGATGCGGTGCTGATACCGATACAGGGGAGGAAGTCATGAAGACGCGGGCTTTGAAGACCCCGGTGGGGGTGACGGGGCTGGTTGCCATCGGTATTGGCTTCGTGCTCGTGGGCGATCAAGCCGCCGGTCCAGTCGTGGGCCTAGCCACCGGTCCCGCACTTGCCCCTTTCGGCTGGTCACCGGGTCAGGACCTCGAGGTTTCTGAGGTCCCGGACGAGGACCTCACGGACGAGGACTTGACGCGTGTGGTACAGCGGACCTGTGTCGTCTGCCACAACCACGGGCTGCTGACGGCCGATCTGTCCCTTCAGGAGTTCGATGTAGCGGCGGCGGCGGCGCGGCCGGAGACGGCGGAGAAGATGATCGCGAAGCTCCGGGCGGGGATGATGCCGCCGCCCGGGATGCCGCGCCCGGGGCCCGATACGTTGCTCGCTCTGGTGGAGCGGCTCGAAGGGAAGATCGATGAGGCGGCGGAGAACGAGAACAACGTCGGGCAGCGGGGCTTCCAGCGCCTCAACCAACCGGAATACGAGCGTTCCATCCACGAGTTCCTGGGGCTGGAGGTGGACGCGTCGAACTGGCTGCCCCTGGACCTGCGGATGGCGAACTTCGACAACATCGTGGACGTTCAGGTGATGTCCACGACGCTGTTGGAGGCGTACTTGAGCGCGGCCGGCGAGATCAGCCGGCTGGCCGTCGGGGATCCCTTGGCCTCGGCCGAGGACGCGCAGTACCGGGCCGCCCGGTGGCTCTCGCAGTCGGAGCGGGTGGAAGGGGCGCCGATCGGGACGCGGGGAGGAGTCTCGGTGACGCACAACTTCCCGGCGGACGGGGAGTACGTGTTCCGGGCTTCGTTCCACGCCGAAGCCGGCGGCACGCAGCTGGGCGAGTGGCGATCGGCTCTCCATAGCATCGAGCACCCGGAGCAGCTGGAGATCTCGATCGACGGGGAGCGGGTCGCGCTCCTGGACTTCGATCCGTGGTGGCAAGATCGGTCCAAAGGAGTCTTCGATCTGACGACGGAGCCGGTCTTCGTCAAGGCGGGACCGAAGCGGGTTTCGGCGGCCTTCATCCGGCGCCTCGAGGGACCGGTCCAGGATCTCGTGCGGCCTCACGATTGGTCGGCGGCGAGCACGGCCATCGCGGGCAGATACGGCATCCTGACCCTGCCGCAGCTCAGAGACTTCGTGATCGTCGGTCCCCACAACGTGACCGGGGTGTCGGAGCACCCCGTGCGGGAGCGGATCCTCACGTGTCGTCCGGCCTCGCCGGCCGAGGACGGTGCGTGCGCGGAGGAGATCGTCTCCCGCCTGGCCACGGAGGCGTACCGACGGCCGCTGCGGGACGGGGAGCTCGGGGATCTGTTGAGCTTCTACGAGCTCGGTGCGGAGGAGGGTGGCTTCGAGGGGGGAGTCCGGATGGCGTTGACCGCGATCCTGGCGAGCCCCCACTTCGTGTTCCGGATAGAGAGGGAGCCGGCGGGACTGGAGCCGGGCACCCCGTATCCGATCAGCGACCTCGATCTCGCGTCACGTCTTTCGTTCTTCCTGTGGGCGCAGCCGCCGGACGATGCGCTGCTGAATCTGGCGACGGAGGGTCGGCTCTCGGACCCGGACGTTCTCGAGGCGCAGGTCTGGCGCATGCTCGAGGATCCGCGCTCCGAGGCCTTGGCGACCCGGTTCGCGTCCCAGTGGCTGCGGCTGCACGACCTGGAGCGCCTGCAGCCGAACGTCCGTCTCCACCCCGATTTCCACGAACAGCTCCGGGAGGCGATGCGGCGGGAGACGGAGCAGTTCTTCCACTACCTGGTCCGGGAGGACCGGAGCCTGATGGAGCTGTACACGGCGGACTACACCTTCGTGAACGAGCTTCTCGCGCGTCACTACGGGTTCTCCGACGTGGTGGGTGACCACTTCCGGCGCGTGGACTACCCGGACAGCCGCAGACGCGGGATCCTGGGCCACGCGAGCGTGCTGGCGGCCAATTCCCACGCGTCCCGGACCTCGCCGACGTTCCGCGGCAAATGGGTGATGGAGGTGATTCTGGGGACGCCGCCGCCGCCGCCGCCGCCGGTGCCGTCGCTGGACGAGACGGCGACGGTCACCGAGGATGGGCGGGAGCTCACGACGCGGGAACGGATGGAGATCCACAGAGCGAACCCGACGTGTAATGCGTGCCATCAGTACATGGATCCCATCGGGATCGCGCTGGAGAACTTCGACGTGACGGGCGGATACCGCACGACCGACTACGGGCTTCCGATGGACACGCGGGGGCAGCTGTACGACGGCACTCCGGTGTCGAACCTGGACGAGCTGCTGGATGCGCTGCTGTCGAGGCCGGTGCCGCTGGTGCGGACGTTCACGGAGAACCTGATGGTGTACGCTTTGGGCCGGCGTGTGGAGTGGTACGACAAGCCGACTGTGCGGGCCATCGCGCGCCAGGCGGAGGAGAATGACTATCGGATGTCCGAGTTCATCCTGGGTGTCGTGAAGAGCGACGCGTTCCGGATGAAGGTTGCGACGGGCATCGCGAACGACGATCGGTGAGAGAAGAGGAAGCGGCTTCACCCTCTGGACCAGGAGACCATGTCATGAGATTCCTCACCGGAAAGCACATCCCCCGCCGGACGTTCCTGCGAGGGGCCGGTGCGACCGTCGGGCTGCCGTTCCTCGATAGCATGGTGCCCGTGGGCATCGGCGGGAGGCGGATCGCCGCAGAGCTCGATCAGACGCGACTCATCGCCATCGAGCAGGTGCACGGGGCCGCGGGGTCGGAGACCGAGTTCGGTGCGAAGCAGAACCTGTGGTCTCCGGCGGAGGTGGGACGGAACTTCACCATCCATGACGCAAGTGCGCTCAAGCCGCTGGAAGAGTGGCGGGAGTACCTGACGATCATCAGCGACACCGACTGCCGGATGGCGGAGGCGTACGAGTCCAAAGAGGTGGGAGGGGACCACTACCGAGCGAGCTCGACCTACCTGACCCAGTCCCATCCGAGGCAGACGGAGAGCTCGGACGTGTACGTCGGCACGTCACTGGACCAGATGTACGCGCAGAGGCAGACGACGCCCATCGAATCGATGCAGCTGTGTATCGAGAACATCGACGCGTCGGGGGGATGCGCGTACGGGTATAGCTGTGTGTACACCGACTCGATCAGCTGGACATCACCCACGGAGCCCCTCCCCATGGTTCGGGACCCCCGGATCGCGTTCGAGCAGCTCTTCGGAGCGGGCGGGACGGCGGAAGAGCGGGTGGCCCGGATGGGTGAGAAGAAGAGTGTGCTGGACTGGATCAGCAGGGAGCTCGCCAGCCTCACCCGGGTGCTGGGAGGTGGGGACCGGGCGCGGCTCGAGCAGTACCTGGAGAATGTCCGCGAGGTGGAGCTGCGGATCGAACGGATCGAGGCCAAGAACAGGAGCGGGGAGGAGAGAGAGATGCCGGAGGCGCCCGCGGGGGTGCCCGACTCCTTCTCGGAGCACGTGAAGTTGATGTTCGATCTCCAGGCCCTGGCCCTCGAGACGGACATGACCCGGGTCTTCTCCTTCAAGATGGGGCGCGACGTGTCGAGTCGGATCTACGCCGAGAGCGGAACGGAGCTGCCGTTCCACCCCGCCTCGCACCACGGGGGGAGGCCGGAGACGATCCTGGATTTCAACCTGATCAACCGGTACCACGTGAGCATGCTCCCGCACCTGTTGGAGCGGCTGAAGAACACGATGGACGGGGACCGGAGCCTGCTGGAGAAGACGGCGATCATCTACGGCTCGCCCATGGCGGACGGAAACCTGCACAACCACCGGCGCTGCCCGCTGCTCCTCCTCGGTCACGCCAACGGGGAGCTGGAGGGGAACGTCCACCTCAGAGCCCCTGCGGGGACGCCCATGGCGAACGTTCTCCTCACGCTCATACACGCTCTTGGGATGGATGATGTCACCTCGTTTGGGGACAGCACCAACTCGTTCGCGCTGGCCGCGCCCCCCGCAGCCGCCGACAGCTACTAGGCGCCGCTGGACTGGAGTGCTGGGAATCCTATCCCTGGAAGAGGAGGCGACGATGCAAGGCACGGGATGGTTGAGGGGGGCAGGTATGGTCTTCCTGCTGTTCCTCCTAATTGCGGCCGGCCCTCTGTCCGAAGCGCCACTGGCCGACGCGGCGATGCAGGGCGATGCGGAGCGAGTCCGCGCCCTGATCGCGGAAGGCGCGGATGTGAACGAGGCCCAGGGAGACGGAATGACCGCACTCCACTGGGCGGCGCAGCGAGGAGACCTCGAGGTTGCCGAGATGCTCGTCCAGGCGGGCGCGGATGTTGCGGCGGTGACCCGCCTGGGTGCGTACACGCCCCTTCACCGGGCAAGCCAGAACGGCCATGGCGCCGTGGCGCGGTTGCTTCTGGAGGCTGGGAGCGATCCCGACGCCGTGAGCGGGACGGGCAGGGTGACGCCCCTTCACTTCGCTGCCGCAGCGGGGGTACCGGACGTCGTGTCCGCGCTGCTCGATCACGGCGCGGATCCCAATGCTCGGGAGGCCGAATGGCGACAGACGCCGCTCATGTTCGCCGCGGCGCGCAACCGAACCGGGGCTATCGAAGAGCTGCTTCGCCGCGGAGCGGACCCGAGCATCACGGCCCGGGTGCTTGATGTGGAGGAATACAATCGGTTCGGCCGGAAGGTGTTGGAGGGGCTCGAGGCTGCGATGGAGCTCAAGGAGGCCCTGGCGGCCGCCAAGGCCGACGAGCCGGGGTCCGTAGACGAGGACACGACCCAGGCGGATGATGGTCATGTGCCCTATGTGACGCAGGTGGGCACGTACGGCGGGCTCACCGCGCTCCTGTTGGCCGCCCGGGACGGAAACGTCGAGGCGGTGGATGCCCTCCACGACGGCGGGGCGGACATCAACGAGGTGAGCGCCAGCGATCGGACGAGTCCGCTGCTCATTGCGACGATCAACGGCCGGTGGGATGTGGCGATGGAGCTCCTCAGGCGGGGCGCGGACCCGAGCCTGGCGAGCGCCGCTGGGGGGACGCCGCTCTACGCCACGATCAACACGCAGTGGATTCCGGCGACACGCTATCCCCGGCACACGCATTACATGTTCCAGCAGACCCCCTATCTGGAGCTCATGGAGGCGCTGCTCGAGGCCGGGGCGGATCCCAACGTCCGGACGAAGATGCCGCTCTGGTATGCCGGCACCAGCACCAGCAACCTGGGAGTCGACCTACAGGGCGCGACGCCGTTCTTCCGCGCCGCCCACGCGCTGGACCTGGACGCCATGAAGCTCCTCGTCAAGTACGGCGCGGACCCGAACATTCCGACGAGCGCGGTGATCCCGAGGCCGCGACGGGACAACCACCTCATCGCGCACCTGGGCGAGGAGGACCCCTCCGGCCTCCCCCCCGTCCAGGTGGGTGGGCCCGGGCACTATCCGATCCACGCCGCCGCGGGGGTGGGGTATTCGCGTGGATACAACTGGGAACATCGGCACGCGCCTGACGCTTGGCTCCGTGTGGTGCGGTACCTGGTGGAGGGGCACGGTGCCGACGTGAACCAGCGAGATCACTACGGTGCGAACGCGATCCACGGCGCTGCAGCGCGCGGTGACAACGAGATGATCAAGTATCTGGTGGAGAAGGGTGGGGACGTGACGGTCGTATCCCGGCGGCACCTGACGACGGCGGATGCCGCGAACTCGCCGTACCAGCGGTTCCCGGTGTGGCCGACCACGATCGAGCTGCTGGTGAGCCTGGGGGCACCCTTCAACGACATCTGCGTGGGTTGTTGAGTGAACGCTCCAGATTCCAACACGTCGTAGCGTAAAGGATGCAGTGTCGCAGAAGTCACGTGAGCACCGAGAGCGATGCCAGGTGACTTCTGCGACACTTCTCCGGCCGCCCCTGCCCGACGGCCATCTCCACCCGGCCCCGGTGGGCACGTAGATGATGGTCGCGATCGTGCTGGCCGCGCTCGCGCCGTCGGCCCTCGACGGGTAAGTCCGTGCGCGGCCGCGTCCTCGACGCCCGGACCGAGACCGGAGTCGCCGACGTCGAGGTACGGCTCCGCCGCGGCCGCAGCGTGATCGATCGCGCCGTCACGGATTCGGCGGGACGCTTCCATCTGAGGGAGCGGGCGGACGTA
The DNA here is from genome assembly GCA_965249195.1 of Longimicrobiales bacterium. Taxonomy (GTDB): domain Bacteria; phylum Gemmatimonadota; class Gemmatimonadetes; order Longimicrobiales; family Gaopeijiaceae; genus CBDFLM01. The sequence goes on along the minus strand of CBDFLM010000012.1, from coordinate 121,141 downwards.
CGAAGGGCTCTACGCGCGCCGCGGGGTGCACCGTCGTCTACTGGGACGGACGGATGGTCCGGACCCGCCTGCTCACCGAGATCCAGATCGAGGACATGTCCGCCGCTGCCCTCGAGGGGCTCGAGCTCGACCAGGGGTCGATCCACGCGCCCGCCGTCTTTCGCGACGAGCCGAGCTACGCCTGGGCGTACCGGCGCAGCGTGGTCGTCCTGCGGTCCCGCCGGGCCGTCTGACGCGGCGCTGACGGGCCGGGGAGCGGTCAGGGCGCCTCGCTTCATCTCTCCGCGGGCCATCCGGCGCAGCACCGTGTGCAGGATGCCGCCGTTCCGGTAGTACTCCACGTCCACGTCGGAGTCGAGCCGCGCCGTCGCGTGGAAGCGCACCTCCGTCCCGTCCTCGCGGCGCGCGATCGGCTCCACTCCCCTCGAGATCAGGTGCTGTCCGGCCGACTCCTTCTTCGGGATGAGCATGTAGTAGGGGCTGGCCGAGCATCACGGCCTCGGCTTCGATCCCCCCTACGCCCCACCCGACGACGCCGATCCCGTTGATCATCGTGGTGTGGGAGTCCGTGCTCGGGGTAGGCGACCCAGCGTCCGCCCTCGTCCCGGCGGTGCACCACGGACGCCAGGTACTCGAGGTTCACCCTGGTGCACGATGCCCGTGCCTGGCGGCACCACGGAGAAGTTGTAGAACGCCTCCTGGGCTCAGCGCAGCAGCGCGTACCGCTCGCGGTTCCGCTCGAACTCGAGCTCGAGGTTCTGGCGATAGGCCGCGCGCGTCGGGCTCCAGCCCGCCACCGCGCGCACGTGGTCCTCAGTGACGTATCCCCCGCCGGAGTGGCGGAGCGCGTTCTCGAGCAGGATCCGGATCGAGAAGAGGAGCCGCTCGAGCCCGGTGAGGCCCGCCCGCTCGAGCGCCGCGAGCGCGTAGAACCAGGTCTTCCCCTCCGACAGATCGAGGGAGGTCAGGGCGCCGAAAGAATCGTTCTTGCTCGTCGCCACGGGCGTGCCTCGCGCGACGGCTCGGATCGATGAGAGGAAGAGTCCGGGAAGCTGCCGACGTCCCCGGCGTCCGCTTCCACGATCTCAGGCACACCTACGCCCGTGCACTGCGCCAAGGCCGGCATGCCGATGGTCGAACTGCAGCAACGGCTCGGCCATGCCTCGATCTCGATGACGCAGCGATACGCGGTCTATGCCCCTCCGCAAACCAGCGCCCACTACGAGGCCGCCCTGGAGGGGCTCGGTATGGCCGGCGGGCCGCCGAGACTTGTCCGGACGGGTCAGGCCGTGGTTCCGGTGCCCCTCTCGCGCCGTCTTGTCTCTCCCCGGCCTCTGAATCTGACCCAGGCACCCCTGGGTCCCCCCGGGTCTCGTGTCAGCGGGAAGGCACAGGAGACGCCCTCCTGGACCAGCGGTCGCAGCCAGTTCGCCATCAGACCCAACTCGAGCGCCGCGAGAATATCACGGCGTCCACCAATGCGTGGTTCCTTCAAGCGGGACGGGGCTTCACACCGCATTACCAGTGCGGTGAGGGGGGATGGGATCGGCAAGCATACTGCAAGCAGAGCAAGCGGGTGCCCCGCGCGCGCGGGGCACCCGGACCTAGCTTCGAGGTCCGAAGACCCAGTTGTCGACTCCCCCCCAGCAAGCTGAAGCGGGGGCCCCAACGACGAAGATGGCCCCGTGCCACCGTAACCCAACGGGCGAGCGGCGGTTGCTCACTCCCGAGTCTCCCCGACGACCGGAGGGTGCGGGGAAGTACCCGTCGACCCCCGACCGGCTGACGGAGCCCGAGCAGTGGCGTCCTTGGACAGGGCTTCCGTCTGGCGAGCCGGCTTGCCCTCCACCGGATCGTAGTAGACCCGCTGGGTAGGGTACGCGAAGTCGATGTCCTCGCAGGGGCTGAACTCGTCCAGAAGAGATTCCCATATCGCCTGTGCGGTTCCACGTCGGTGACGCGGCCGGCACAGATAGCGTAGCGTGAGCAACACGCCGGAGTCCACGACGGAGGTGTAGACGATGGGAGACAGCTTCCGGTAGAAGATGAGGCTCTTTCCTCGCGCCTGGCGAAGGTCCTGTTCGGCGTCCTGGGTGATCCCACCCACTTCTCGATAGGCCACGGAGGCTATCAGCTCCTTTGCTTTCCTCCAGTCGCTTTCGAAGCTGATGAGTACACCTACTTCGTTCCAGAGGTAGTCGAAGTCGGCCGTGAAGTTGGCCACCGGCTCGGTGAAGACCTTCTGGTTGGGCACGTGAATGATGCGACCCGTGCTCTGGTCCGCGCCCACCCAGTTCCCAACCTCCAGCAGCGTGAATTGAAAGATGCGCTGATCTACAACGTCGCCCCTGTCCGGGCCGACCTGGATCCGGTCTCCGACGTCGAAGGGCCGGCGCCAGAGGATAAAGGCCCACCCTGCGAAGTTGGCCACAGGGTCCCGTAACGCGATGGCCAGGCCGGCGGCGAGGAGACCCAAGAACGTACCGAGGGGTCGCACCGCCTCGAACCAGATCAGAAGGATCGCCCCAACAGCCAGGGCGGACGTCAGGTAGGCCGAAGACTTCGTCCAGCGGTAGCAGGCGACGGGGTCGCCTACCCATCGGTCCATGGCACGAATGAGAACCCGGCGGGCCAGAACGAGAATGAGGATGACGAGGAGGCTAAGGAGAGCGTTCGAAAGGAGCTCTTCACTGGAGGCCGCGAGGAACGAAATCCCGCGGCCGGTCCCACCAGCCAAGGAGTCCACGACTTGTGCGATCGGCGTCTCGGCTACCTGAAGCCTCAAGAGTCGTCCTCCGCGCGGCCGACGCGCCTCCGGGCGAGGCGCCCCGACAAAAAGGGTAACCAAAGCGGATGCGCCGGGAACAGGTCCGGGGCCGTGTGCTCGCGCACCGCGTGTCCCAAGAGGATCGTCTGACGCTGAAGCTTGGAACCGAAGTCCTCAAGCTTCACATTGGTGCCGGTCCCTCGTCTGTTGGAGAAACACCGTCCTAGGGGGCAGCGGAGCGTCGTGCTTGCCTTCGCACCCTAGCCGCCGGATGTTGGCTCCATGGCTGACACTACCGAACGTCTGAACGCCGCCCTGGAAGGCCGCTACAAGATCGAGCGCATGCTCGGCGAGGGCGGCATGGCGACGGTCTACCTGGCGGACGACCTCAAGCACGACCGCAAGGTGGCTTTGAAGGTCCTGAAGCCGGAACTAGCCGCCGTGCTCGGAGCCGAGTGAACCGCACCGGGATTGTCGGAGACGCCAACCCTTGAGAGGATGGGGTCATGACAAAGGGCGAAGAAGTATTCCGTGGAGACGCGGGAGAGAGCCGTTCGGCTGGTCTTCGATCACGAGTTGGAGCACGCGTCGCAGTGGGCGGCGATCGTGTCGATCGCAGGCAAGATCGGCTGTACGCCGGAGACGCTTCGGAGTTGGGTACGGAGGGCTGAACGCGATAGCGGGAAGCGGCCAGGGCTGAGGACGGACGAGCGTCAGCGGCTCAAGGACCTGGAGCGTGAGGTTCGGGAGCTGAAGCGGGCGAACGAGATCCTACGCAAGGCATCGGCGTATTTCGCACAGGCGGAGCTCGACCGCTGACCCCGCTGATGGTGGCGTTCATCGACGACCATAAGGCCGAGTACGGAGTCGAGCCGATCTGCCGGGTGCTGCCGATCGCTCCGTCGACCTACTACTGGCACAAGGCCAGAGAGGCCGACCCCTCGCTACGCTCGGCTCGGGCGCAGCGCGACGAGCTGCTACGTCCTCTGGTCCGCAGGGTCTGGGACCAGAACTTCCAGGTTTACGGTGCGGAGCAGGTCTGGACGCAGCTGAACCGGGAAGGCATCCGGGTCGCCCGCTGCACGGTGGCCCGTCTGATGACCGAACTGGGGCTGAGAGGGGTGGTGCGAGGCCGCAGCTTCAAGGTGACGACGCATGCGGCCGACGGCACCGAGCGCCCGCTGGACCTGGTGGACCGCGACTTCACGGCGTCGCGTCCCAACGAGCTGTGGGTGTCGGATCTGACATACGTACGGACCGGGCGCACGTTCGCCTACGTGGCGTTCATCATCGATGCGTTCGCTCGGCGGATCGTCGGCTGGCAGATCTCGAGCTCGTTGAGGAGCGACCTGGCCCTGGATGCCCTGGAGCAGGCGATCAGCGAGCGGCTGGGAGACGAGGGCGAGCGCCCAGTTCATCACTCGAACCGCGGCGTTCAATATCTGTCTATTCGCTACACTGAGCGGCTCGCGCTCGCCGGCATCGAGCCCTCGGTCGGGAGCCGCGGCGACTCCTACGACAACGCGCTGGCCGAGACGATCATCGGGCTCTACAAGACCGAGCTCGTCTACCACCACGGTCCGTGGTCCCGGCTCGAAGACATCGAGCTCGCCACCCTCGAGTGGGTCTGGTGGTTCAACAACCACCGCCTGCTCAAGCCGATCGGCCTTGTCCCACCGGCCGAGTTCGAGGAGGTCTACTACCGTGAACTGCACACTCCAGCAAAGCTGGAGACACTCAAATCAATCGGTCTCCGATGATCCCGGGGCGGTTCAGTGCGTATCCGCGAGCTTCCTCTTGAGATCGTCGGCGCGGGTCCACTCGCGCCACGTCGAGTCACCGCGCTCTGCCCGGTCGATGAGAAGATCCAGGGAGGCCATCGCGGGCTGGATATCATCCGGTGAGCTCGCGCGGCGGAACTCTGTACGTAACGCCCGGAGCTCCGCGCCGGTTACGATCCCGCCGTCGTTCATCTCCTCGACGAGGACGAACATCCGGGCCTCCAGCAGCCGCGCCTCGAAGGTTAGGTCGAAGGCGTCCGCAATCTCGTCTTCGAGCTCCGCGAACGTCTCCCCGAGTTTCCCTGGAAGACGGCGGACGAGCTTCGAGCGCCTGCCGTGCGCCCAACGCGGGTGATCCGGTCCGGGCGGCGGGCTCTTCCCGCCATGCAATCGGCACTTCCCGTTCGGCATCTGAGGCTGTTTACACGGCCCCGTCTTCGTCTTGGCGCCGCACAGCTGGACGTGTTTCAGTGGCATGGGGTATCGTCTCGCGTTTGGGGTATCGGTATCGACGCTCCGATCTTTCTACTCTCGTCTACGGCCTTCACGTCTGTCTCCGAGCCGTCGCCATCGCTTCAGCGCGACGCGACCCAGCGTTCCAGCCCGCGCGAGCTGAAGCGGAGCGTGTTCGTCCCTATGCGCCGAGTGAACGGGAGCGAGGCGGCCCGCCGGTAAAGCGACCGCCTGGAGATCCCGAGACGCCGGGCGACTTCGTCGGCGGTGAGGAGGTGGTCGGGGCCGCCGTTGCTGCGAGGTGGATCAGGGGCGGGAGGAGCCGGTGCGCTCACTGACATGAGACGCGCCAGTAACCGGACCCGGAGCGCCTCAATATCCCCGAGCAGTGCAGGGATCACGTCTGGCCCCAGGTCTTCGACGCACGACGGGTCCGCCGCCAGCCGAGCGAGATCAGTGCTCATCGTTCAGTGCTGCCAAGGAGGAAGGCCTATGGGATTGATCATCCCATGCGCTGCCGTAGGCCGTTGTAAGGTGTTGTCTGCAACCGACTTCGACAGCGCTTTGATCGCGCTGTGGCGTAAATGTGGCGTGACAGCAGATCGCCCCGAGCGCTCGTCACCCCCACACCGAAGCTCGCGGCGAGGCGTGCCGATCGGCCGCGCCAACCGTGCGACGGCTCCGTTCGGTGCTCCCGAGCACGCAGGCCGACCACAGAAGCGGCCATCGGGGGGCCGTCGGCTACTCATCGTGCCGCTTTCTCTTCGAGATAGCGTGCGCCCGGCTCCCGCCAGACGGACACGACCGCGAAGTATGTGTCCCGTACACGGAGCCTTGCCAACTCCGTTGGATCTGCCTGCCAAGCGGAAAGGGTCTCCATGAATTCAGCATCCGCAGGAGCAGCAGCCTCCCACGCCCAATCTTCTCGGCTCAGACCGGGAGGCGTGAAGTCGCTCACCTCACGGTGTAGGCGCTCGCAGAGAAGCCGGGCACGGTCAGCGCGTTCGTGAGGAGCCATCATAGCGCCCCCTCGGTCAGGAACGCTGTCGGGTCGGGCGCTTCTCTTTGTGCCACCCGAGAAACGGGAGCTGAGGGTTGTTCCCGAAGGGGGGCTCTCTCCCCTTCCGGGGAGAGCCCCCGGAACAACCTCCCGTCCCTCGCCTTGTTCCCGGGGTTGTTCTGAGGGTTGTTCCGGCCTTGTTCCTTGCGGTGTTCCGGGCTTTCGGAGCCGGCGTCCGGTCGTCGAGGAGCCATGATCCTCCAAGAGGTCAGCGTTCAGGAGCGATTTCACCGTTTCACGGATAGCCGTGTCACGACCCTCAACACGCTTCCGCACGGCGTTCTCTGACGAGTCTGGGTTCGCCTCCACAAACACGATGACTCGCTCCGCGAGGGACAGCTCCCGGGGCAGCTCTCGGGAGGCCGTGGGCCGGAACCGGAACTTGGCGGGGTCGAGCCAGAAGGCTGCTCGTCGGCCTACTGGCGACCATCGGCTTTTCGCGTTGACGATCTCAGCGTACATCGTCCCGCGTGGCTCCTGAGCGAGCCGAGCGGCATCCTCGGGCGACAGTGCCTCGCTCTGCGCGCTCAGCGTCACGAGTCCGAGAGCGAAATCCGGCATGTGCAAGAGCTGATACGACCCCCGGAAGGCGAGCTCGAAGCTGTCCCAACCGTAGTTGAAGGTTCCTGATAGGGGAGAAAGAAAAGTGGTGGCTCCGGGGGTCCCGGGCCGATAGGCTCGGGTAGGCAAAAACCCCAACACGGAGCCACCACGATGAAGAGAACGTACGAGGTAAGGGATCGGGCGGACAAGCGCGCGATCAGGGAGTTCCTGAAGCGGGAGGGGCAGTTTCTGCTTCCGATGCTTGAGTTCGTGGAGCAGACGGAGGTCGTGATCGACGAAGTCATCCAGGTGATGGGACGAGCGACGATCGAAGCGGTGCTGGAGATGAGCGCCGAGGGTGTGGCAGGCGTGAAGCAGGCAGGTCGGTCACGAGCGGAAGACGACACGGTGTGGTATGGCCGGCAGGGTGGTGTGGTTTACCTGTCGGACCGGAAGGTGCGTGTGGAGCGGCCACGGCTCAGGCGCCGGGGCGCCGGGGAGGGTGGCGAGGTCGAGGTGCCGGCGTACGCAGCGATGCGGAGACCGGGCGCTGTGGCGGATCGGATGCTCGAGGTCCTGATGGCGGGGGTGAGCACGCGCAAGTACGGCCGTGTGATCGGTGAGATGGCCGACACGGTCGGGGTGAGCAAGTCGGCGGTGAGCCGTGAGACGGTCGAGGCCTCGGAGCGCGTGCTGAAGGAGCTGATGGAGCGCCGGCTGGATGCGTGGGACCTGCTGGTGATCTACCTGGACGGGATCCAGATGGGCTCGCACCACGTGCTTGCTGCGGTAGGCGTGGACTCAGACGGAAAGAAGCACGTGCTGGGCGTGAGGGAAGGAGCGAGTGAGAACGCCGAGGTGACCAGCGCGCTCCTAGAGGATCTGGTCGAGCGCGGCCTGGACCCGGGCAGGCGGCGGCTGTTCGTGATCGATGGCTCGAAAGCGCTCAGGAAGGCGATCGAGAAGGTGTTCGGCCAACGTCACCCCATCCAGCGCTGCCGCAACCACAAGCTCCGCAACGTGCTGGGTCATCTGCCGAAGGATCAGCATCCTCAGGTGAAGGCGGCGTTCCGGGCGGCGATGAAGCTGGACGCGAAGCAGGGCGAGCAGAAGCTCGAGCAGCTCGCCCGATGGCTCGAGCGCGACCACCCCTCGGCCTCGGCTAGCCTACGCGAAGGCCTCAGCGAGATGTTCACGATCAACCGGCTCGGCCTCCCGCCGCGGCTGAGGAAGTGCCTGGGCTCGACCAACCTGATCGACAGCACCCACTCGGGCGTAAGACAGAAGACCCGCAGGGTGACCAACTGGAAGAACGGAGCGATGGCCTTGCGCTGGGCTGCGGCCTCGTTCGTGGAGACCGAGAAGAGCTACCGGAGGATCATCGGCTACGACCAGCTCTGGATGCTCAGGGCCCACCTCGACGACCATGAACCGGTTGCCGAAATGAGAAAGGCAGGCTAACAAGGAGACTCTCCGGAGCCACCACCTTCAACTGTCAGCGGGACACCATCTCAGCGTCCACGACCTCGGTGAGGTCCTCGAACAGCTGGACTCCAGCCAACCTCCCGCGCGTCCTGTGGGTCCCGCTCCGGTCGAGCCCGCGTCATGGCAGGAGCGGCTGTGGACCGTTCCAGCTGAGACGCGCATGGGTGCGGCGGAGGTGGCTGAGGCGCTGGGGCGTGTGAAGGGTTGGGTCTACGCTCGAACGGGGCCGAAAGCGGCAGACCCGCTGCCCCACCGAAAGCTAGACGGCGTGTTGACGTTCACCGCCGGTGAGATCCGCACTTGGATTCGTGACCGCGAGGAGGTGGTCCACGCTCTGCCGATGACCTCCACTGGCCCCGAGAAGCGACGCAGCCTCGTTGCTTCCAGATAGCGGTGTCTCCGGCCATGGGCGTTTCCCCTGGGTACGACAGGCGTACATACTGTGTTGACGGAACGTCGTGCAGTACATACTCTGTTTACATTCAGGAGGGTGACGAGCATGGACCTGAGGACGGCGATGGACGGGCTCTACCTCGGCGCTGCGGACGTGGGTTCCGCGTTCGGGCTGTCGATCCAGAGCGTGCGCCAGATGCGGCTTGACCCGTCAGCAGCGGGCTATCGGTCTCCGCCGAAGGGTTGGGAGGCGATTCTCGCCCGTCTCGGACGTGAGCGCCTGAAACAGGTCGAACACACCCTCCGCGCACTCGAAACCTAGGAGGAGAGACATGGGGAGACGTAAGACGTACCCCGGCAGCATCGAGAAACGGAAGGGAGCATGGCGCGTCCGATTATGCGTCGGCGGCGAGCGACACAGATTCACTCTACCGGGAGCCAACAAGTCGGAGGCAGAGCAATTCGCGAGGGGCAAGGAGGCAGAGCTTCGCCAAATGGTGGGGTTCGGATTGCCCCGTCCTATGAGCTTCTCGAAGCTTCTCGACCGCTGGGAGGAGGAGTTCATTCCGCTCAAGGCATCCGAGACCCGGAAAGGCTACCGGGCCAGCGCGCAGGCGTTCAGGTGCTACTTCGTGATTGCCGGGAAGGACCCCAGGGCGCACACGGTCCGACAGGGTCACGTGAGTGCCTATCTCGATTGGAGACGAGGTAGGAACCCGGACGGCACCAAACGGCGCGAGCCGCTCAGTCCACGCTCGCTCGCGAAGTGCCGCGCCACGCTGAGCAGCCTCTTTGCCTGGGCGCAGGAGCGCGAGATCGTCGCGTCTAACCCCGTCCAGGGAGTACGCCCCCCGAAGGGCGACGAGCGCGAGCCTGTAATTCTCACCAGCGAGCAGTACGAGCGGCTACTCACTTCCTGTGGCGACCGCGACGTGTTGCGCCTCTTCGTGCTCGTGCTCGGCGAGACCGGCGTGAGGTGCGAGAGCGAGGCGTTGTGGTTGCGCTGGCAAGATGTCGATTTCGAGGCCGGGTTCATCACCGTGGCGTCTGAGAGCAAGGGCAGGCGCACGAAGTCGGGCAAGGCCCGCAAGGTGCCGATGACGCAGAGGCTCCGTCAGGCGCTCCGCGCACACTTCGCCCGGTATCGGTTCGCGTCGTATGGTACTCCACCCGCGTCCACGACGTGGTTGTTCCACCACCGTGTGACGAGGCGGAAGGCGGTCGCAGGTGAGCGCATCCGCAGCCTACGCGACGCGTTCAATCGGGCCGCGAAGCGAGCGGAGCTACCGTCCGAGTTCCGACAGCACGACTTGAGGCACACACGAGCAACAACGTGGCTCGCTGCGGGCCATGCGATTCAGAAGGTGCAACAGGCTCTCGGGCACAGTTCCGTGCTCGTCACGCAGCGCTACATGCACCTGGTGCCCGAGGATCTACTCAGCCTCGTGGAGAGCGATGGACTGGCGGATCTGAGGCGGCTGGCCGATGCTTAACGGCTTGTCGATGTGCCCAAATTGTGCCCATTTGGGCGTTCTGGACTGTGGAAAACCGCCGAAAGGCGTTGTGCGCCGGGGTGGCGAAATCGGTATACGCAGGGGACTTAAAATCCCCTGGGAGCAATCCCATGCGGGTTCGAGTCCCGCCCCCGGCACTCTCATAAAGCATTAGATACCAATCAGTTATGGTGTTCAACGCTTTCTTTGATTTCAGGTTCTCTCTGCAAAGTGTGGCGTAACTGTGGCGTGATCATGGTCCTGTGCTTATTATAGGAACATGGAAACACGAGAGGATGCGATGCGGAGAGCGCTGGAGATCATCCCCGGTTCGATCAGGTCTCTAGCCCACGAGACCGGGGTCTCTGACGTGCTTCTGCGGATGATCCGTGATGGGGAGCGGTCCGCCACGCTTGCCGTGGTCGAGAACGTTGCCGAGGCGTTGGAACGCTTTGGCGCGCGGCACGACGAGGCCGCCCGCATCCTTCGCGACGCACTCCGGCACGATGGGAGCGACCGATGAGCACGGGTACCGGGAGCATCTACAAGCGCGGGAAGGTCTGGTGGATTTACTACGGGCATCGCGGGCAGCGTTATCGCGAATCGAGCAAGAGCTCGAAGCTCACGGACGCAAGGGCGCTGCTCAAGAAACGCCTCGGCGAGATCGGGGCCGGCAAGCTCGTGGGTCCAAGCGAGGAGCGCCTCACGTTCGACGACCTCGCCGGGATGATCGAGACCGACTACCGCGTGAACGGGCGGAGGTCCCGGAGGCGCCTTCAGACGTCGCTGAAGCACCTTCGCGGCTTCTTTGGCATGAGCCGCGCCCTGGACATCAGCACGGACCGGGTCGGGCGCTACATAGCCCACCGGCAGGAGGAAGGTGCTGCCAACGCCTCGATTCAGAAGGAGCTTGCGGCGCTCAAGCGGGTCTTCAACCTGGCACTTCAAGCGGGGCGCCTGTCCGCGGCGCCCTACATCCCGAGCGTGAAGGTGTCCAACACGCGCGAGGGATTCTTCGACGCAGTCGAGGTGGAGTCCGTGATCGCTGAGGTTCCTGAGTACCTCCGCCCCGTGGTCCGATTCGCCGCACTCACGGGGTGGCGGAAGTCAGAGATACTCTCACTCACGTGGGGGGCCGTCGATTGGGAGGCAGGCGAGGTGTGGCTGGCTCCTGGGACGACGAAGAACGACGAGGGACGCTCATTTCCGTTCCGCGTGCTCCCGGCACTGGCGGCCCTTCTAGAGGAGCAGAGGGAGCAGACCAAGGATCTGGAGCGGGGGCTCGGCGAGGTGATCCGCCACGTTTTTCATCGAGGAGGCCGGCCGATCCGAGACATGCGCGGGGCTTGGAACGGGGCCTGCGAGCGCGCGGGCCTCCCCGGCTGGCTCTTCCACGATCTCCGCCGGACCGCAGTGCGTAATCTGGAGCGCGCCGGCGTGCCGCGGTCGGTGGCGATGAAGCTCACCGGCCACAAGACCGAGGCCGTCTACCGCCGCTACGCCATCGCTGACAAGCGGGCGCTGGAGGAAGGCGTTGAGAAGCTGGCCCGGCTACATGCTGCCCCAACGCAGCCCCGGAAGGTCGTACCGATGCGAGGCCACGAAGTAAACTGAATCGAGCGGGGCCGGTCCGGCCTGACCGTGTGCGGCCCACGGCGCCCCCGCCGTGTCGTCCACCGGCGGGCCTGCCCCTCCTCGCCTTGAACGGGAGGCGACCGAATGAGCGACGAGCGGTTTCGCGGCCTGCTCCGCGAAAAGCGGCCGCGGCTTGTCCAGGCGGTGCAGGTGTGGGACGATCTCCGAAGCTCCCAGGTCGTGAAGGACTACGATCACCCGGAAATCTGGCAGCGGGTGGTGTTTGAGCCGCGCGAGGCGGCGTGGCACCAGGAGCGGGCGCGAAGGAAGGAACGGAGCGGTCGGGGAGGTATCACGAAGCTGTTCGCTGCGCCTGACGATGCTTACGAAATCACGCGGGAGCAGTGGGAACTCCATCGTCCTGCCTTCCAGCTCTGGTGGTGGTTGGAAGACCTCGGCTGGCGCTGGGACGGGCCGCCGGAAGGGAAGCTCAAACCCAAGCGCGGCTCGGGCGGCGGCGAATGGCTGCCGCGTTGGTGGATCTCGACCCACACGCCCGAAGAGGCGGATAGACTGCCGCTTCGGGGATGCACGGAACCGGTACCCAAAGGCGAGGGAGTTGTAGTGATGTCTCTGGAGAGCTTCCGTGCCTTGGTCAAGGGCGGTAGGCGCGCCTGGTCGAAGCGGATGGCGAGCGATCCGCTACCGCAGTGGTGGATCGCCGCCCACGCATCCGGCGGCGAGAAAGTCGTATATCGGGCGCTGCCGCTGGAAGCCTTCCCTGCCAAGCTTGAGGGCGGTGAGACCGTGGAGATATGGCGGATGCCGAGCGACCCGCTGCCGCGCAACGAGGGCGTGAGCCTGCGGAGGGCGGTCGTCGAGGCGCTCGTGGCTGCCCTCAGGCTGCCACGTCGCAACGATCACACCAAACACCTTGCGATTGCGGACACTCTCCCAGACTGCTTCGCAGAACCCGCCGATCCAGGCGCTCGCGGCTGGCTTGCCCGCACGCTGGAGAACATCGCCCGCCGCGGCTGAACGCCGACCGCCACCAGCGCGGCGTCCCTCCGTAAAAGGCCGCGGTTCGCGGGCGTCCAACGTCCATCGTACGGCCTACACCCGTCCGTAAAACTTGCGCTGTCGAGCGTCAGCATCGCCACCCGCAGGTGCGCGGTTGCAAATGCCTTTCGTCCTCGTGTTTGTTCATCGCCAGCGGGACGACGTTCGCGCCCCCGACTGCCCCCGATCGCCGGATGTTGGCCGATGACGACCGCAGCGCTCGACGCGCTTCCCCGCGTTCTCACCGCCCGGCTGTGCGCATCGGCGCACGGCATTATCGGTACTCCGCTGACGCGGTGCGCGAGTGGGCTGAGCACGGCGGAGCCCGTGTCGGAGACGGCTGATGACGCGGCAAGCGTGAGCTCTCCACCACCCGTCCCACGCGCGGAGCTGGAGCTCGGTGCCGACGTGGAAGCTCTGCTCCGTCGCCTTCGTACTCTACGGGTGTTCGCCGCTCATGGCTGAGACGTCCGGTCCCGGCCTCCCCGTCTTCGGGCGAGAGGAGATGCAAGCGGAATGGCGCGCGCTAATGGACGTATCGCACAGCGCGAGTGACCTAGCACGTGTGACTCTGGACGCGGCGCAGTCGAACACCCCTCCAGCGGAGGTTCTCCCGGAGATCCGCAAACGCGTCCGCACCGTGGAAGTCAGCCTCGCCGAGCTTGAGCATGGAGCCGGCGGTCCGCCTCGGAGCCTCGCCGAGACGTGGCACTCATCGCTCCCGTCGTACCTCGACCCGGACCCGTTTCTGATCCGGCCATCCAACGCCGGTATGGGGCGCGAGCTGGACAGGACGCTCGGAGGCGGGCTCTCCCCTGGCCAGACTGCGGGCCTTGTCGCAGCGGGGTCGGGGAGGAGCAAGACGGCCCTTCTCCAGCAATGGGGGGACGGACAGGCTGAGGCGAGCGCGACAAGGTACAAGCGCGCGCTCCAGGAGGGCGTGAGTGCAAGTGTCACGCCGGTGCTGTTCGTCTCCGAGATGCCCGTGCGAGACCTCACCCTTCGCACGCTCGCGCGACTAGCGGGCGTCGATGGCTCCCTGCTCCGCGACCCGCGAGGGGCGCACGGGTGCCGGCCGCTAGGAGACGGGGTGACGATCGGGGAGCACGCGCTCGCGCAAGCAGCCAGGGCAGCGCAGCGCTTCCGAGACGCGGCTCGGTTCATCACCGTTCTCGATCGGCGGGTCCATGTCACCGTTGCCGACCTCGAAACGGCCGTCCACCGCATTCGGGCGAGCTGGGAGGCCGCGGAGTGCGAGGTTCCGGCCGTGTTGGTGATCGTGGATCCGATCCACCGACTCCTCGACCCCACGCGTCCTGAGGTCGAGGCGCTCGGAGTCGCGCTCCCTGCCATCCTAGACCTCGCCCAGCGCTGCGAGGCCGTGGTCTTGTTCACCTCCGATACGACCAAGGCAGCCGTTTACGGGCGCTCTGACGCAGCTGCAAAGCCGAGCGGGGAGGCCCTAGCCGAGAGGACTGAGCTCGCGATGGTGTCCCGCTGACAGTTGAAGGTGGTGGCTCCGGAGAGTCTCCTTGTTAGCCTGCCTTTCTCATTTCGGCAACCGGTTCATGGTCGTCGAGGTGGGCCCTGAGCATCCAGAGCTGGTCGTAGCCGATGATCCTCCGGTAGCTCTTCTCGGTCTCCACGAACGAGGCCGCAGCCCAGCGCAAGGCCATCGCTCCGTTCTTCCAGTTGGTCACCCTGCGGGTCTTCTGTCTTACGCCCGAGTGGGTGCTGTCGATCAGGTTGGTCGAGCCCAGGCACTTCCTCAGCCGCGGCGGGAGGCCGAGCCGGTTGATCGTGAACATCTCGCTGAGGCCTTCGCGTAGGCTAGCCGAGGCCGAGGGGTGGTCGCGCTCGAGCCATCGGGCGAGCTGCTCGAGCTTCTGCTCGCCCTGCTTCGCGTCCAGCTTCATCGCCGCCCGGAACGCCGCCTTCACCTGAGGATGCTGATCCTTCGGCAGATGACCCAGCACGTTGCGGAGCTTGTGGTTGCGGCAGCGCTGGATGGGGTGACGTTGGCCGAACACCTTCTCGATCGCCTTCCTGAGCGCTTTCGAGCCATCGATCACGAACAGCCGCCGCCTGCCCGGGTCCAGGCCGCGCTCGACCAGATCCTCTAGGAGCGCGCTGGTCACCTCGGCGTTCTCACTCGCTCCTTCCCTCACGCCCAGCACGTGCTTCTTTCCGTCTGAGTCCACGCCTACCGCAGCAAGCACGTGGTGCGAGCCCATCTGGATCCCGTCCAGGTAGATCACCAGCAGGTCCCACGCATCCAGCCGGCGCTCCATCAGCTCCTTCAGCACGCGCTCCTAGGCCTCGACCGTCTCACGGCTCACCGCCGACTTGCTCACCCCGACCGTGTCGGCCATCTCACCGATCACACGGCCGTACTTGCGCGTGCTCACCCCCGCCATCAGGACCTCGAGCATCCGATCCGCCACAGCGCCCGGTCTCCGCATCGCTGCGTACGCCGGCACCTCGACCTCGCCACCCTCCCGGCGCCCCGGCGCCTGAGCCGTGGCCGCTCCACACGCACCTTCCGGTCCGACAGGTAAACCACACCACCCTGCCGGCCATACCACACCGTGTCGTCTTCCGCTCGTGACCGACCTGCCTGCTTCACGCCTGCCACACCCTCGGCGCTCATCTCCAGCACCGCTTCGATCGTCGCTCGTCCCATCACCTGGATGACTTCGTCGATCACGACCTCCGTCTGCTCCACGAACTCAAGCATCGGAAGCAGAAACTGCCCCTCCCGCTTCAGGAACTCCCTGATCGCGCGCTTGTCCGCCCGATCCCTTACCTCGTACGTTCTCTTCATCGTGGTGGCTCCGTGTTGGGGTTTTTGCCTACCCGAGCCTATCGGCCCGGGCCCCCCGGAGCCACCACTTTTCTTTCTCCCCTATCAGGAACCTTCAACTACGGTTGGGACAGCTTCCGCCACTCAGGCTCACTCGTTACCTCCAGCACGATACGTCGATTCGCTGCGTCTGACTCGATCACGCGCAGCTCCGCCGGATCGGAGGGTCGATAGTACTCGGCGAGCCTGCCCGGATCTTCGACGCCGCTGTGCGATGCCGGCACGAACCCTTCGATGTCGTCGCCGAGGTCGACGACGACGCCCTTGTCCTGCACTCGAACAACCTTGCCTTGGTAATCCGCGCCTGGCGTGAATCGCTCTGAAATCGTCGGCCACGGATCGTCCTGGAGCTGTTTGAGCCCGAGACTTATGCGCTTGTTCTCGGCATCTACGTCGAGGACCATCACCTCGACCTCCTCGCCCTTCTGCACCACCTCGGAAGGATGTTCCACGCGCCGGGTCCAACTCATGTCCGAAACATGCACGAGGCCGTCGATGCCCGGTTCGATCTCTACGAACGCCCCGAAGGACGTGAGATTGCGGATCACACCCGTATGGGTGGTGCCGGTCGGATACTTGACTGGCAGCGCGAGCCAAGGGTCTTCCTCGATCTGCTTCATGCCGAGCGAGATCTTCTCGTCGTTCGGATCGACCTTGAGGACGGCCGCTTCGATTTCGTCGCCGATCGCCACGAGCTTCGATGGATGCCTGACGTTTCGCGTCCAGCTCATCTCCGAGATGTGTACGAGGCCCTCCACCCCTTTCTCGAGCTCGATGAAGGCGCCGTAGTTCGTGATCGACACCACACGGCCCCGCACACGCGAGCCGACTGGATATTTCTTGTCGATATCGGTCCAGGGGTACGGTAGAAGCTGCTTGAGCCCGAGGCTGATGCGCTCGCGATCCCAATCGATGTCGAGCACCTTGACGTCGATAGTCTCCGCGATCTTCACGGCCTCGGAGGGATGGCCGACGCGGCCCCAGCTCATATCCGTGATATGCAGCAGCCCGTCTAGCCCCCCAAGGTCGATGAACGCCCCGAAATCGGTGATGTTCTTCACGATGCCCTCGCGAACCTGCCCGACGAGGAGCTCCTTGACGAGGGTCTCGCGCTTCTTCTCCCGATCCGCCTCCAGGATCACGCGGCGGGAAACGACGATGTTCCGCCGCCGTTTGTTCAGCTTGATGATCTTGAAGAAATAGACCTCGTCGATGAGGTCGTCGATGTTGGGGACCCGTCTCAGGGCGATCTGCGAACCGGGAAGGAACGCGTCGACCCCCATGAGGTCGACCGTGACCCCTCCCTTGATCTTCCTCGTGAGCGTGCCCTTCACCGGCCGGTCGCTCTCGTACGCTTCCTTGATCTTCTCCCAGACGCGCAGGAAATCGGCCTTCTTCTTCGAGAGGACTACGATGCCGTCGTCGTCCTCCAAGCTCTCGAGCAGGACGTCCACCTCGTCGCCGTCCGCGGGGACCTCCTTGAACTCGTCCATCGCGACCGAGCCCTCGCTCTTGAAGCCGAACTCGAGGATGACCGAGGTCTCGGTCGTGCGGAGCACCCTCGCCGTGACGATCTCGCCTTCCTTGATGTCGCCGACCTGAAACTCGTCCTCGAACTGGTCGAGGAGCTGTTCGAACTCGTCCCTGGAGACATCGAGCGGCTCCTCGCCGTAAGTCTCCAGGTGCGATGCACCCCACTCACTATCCGTGCCCGAGGCATCGACCGCCCGGGAGGCCTCGCTCGCCGGGTCGGTCACCTCGACCACCGCAACTGGATCGGGGGATGCTTGCTCGGTCACCGATTCGTCATCGGACCCAGCGGACTCCGTGCCCGTGTCGGGCGCCTCTTCATCGACGGCGGCCTCCGGAGGGCCGTGTCCGGCGTGGTCGCCAGCGGTTTCTTGGAGGGCGCTCGACTGATCTGAGCCCTCGGAGCGGGGGGTCTCGTCGTTGGAAGTCATGAAGTGGGTTCTCATCACCACCCGCGTCGGCCCGTTGGATCGGGCCCTCGGTGGTGGGACCTTCGGCGTCGTCAAGCGGGCTGTCGACGCCTCGATGGTGAAACAGAGGGGAGACCCGGGGATGAGGGACGCCCGGCGGCCTCTCGGCGAACTCGGAAACGAACTCGTGGCGGGGCCCGTCCGAGGTACAGCAGGGAGAAGCTATTCGGGTGCTTGGGGAGCGTCAAGACGCGTTTTGGCGAGCGCCACGATGGCGTCGACCTGCTCCTCGAACGTGAGCTCCGTAGTGTCGAGCACCAAAGCGCCATCGGGTCTGCGAAGGGGAGAGTGTACGCGGCCCTCGTCTCGGGCGTCGCGTTCCGCGAGGCGCTCGGCCTCGTGTCTGACTTCGGAGACCGCGGGATCGCCGACACCCTGGTCGAGAAGGCGGCGCTTCGCCCGCTCCTCGAGCCGGGCAGTCACGAACACCTTTACCTCGGCGTCCGGGAAGACGACCGTGCCCATGTCCCTCCCTTCTGCGACCAGCGGCCCGCCGTGTGCGGCTTCGCGTTGACGCTCCAGCAGCCAGTCTCGAACGAAAGGGAGGCTAGAGAGCGCTGAGACGTGCGCGGTGACCTCACTCCCCCTGAGGTCCTCATCGTCGAGCGGCTCACCATTCAAGGTGATCACCATTTCCGTCCCCGGGCCCGGTCTCACGCCGATCCGCCGCCGCTCGAGCTCTGCGGGATCCAAGCTGGCCCACTGCTCCGGCGGCACGGAGTCTCGTAAAAGAGCGAGAGTCAACGCCCGGTACAGGGCCCCGGAATCCAGATGCCGAAACCCCAGTCGCCTCGCGACCGCCCGCGCGGTCGTCGACTTCCCCGATCCCGCGGGACCGTCGAGCGTTACGAGCGGTCCGAACCGGGGTCTGCCCTGCCTGGGAACGGCCCTCGAGCGGCCGCCCCCGGAGAGAGCGCTCAGCAGATCCCAGAACCCCGGAAAAGAGACGTCGACGACGCTCGCTCCCAGAACCTCGATTCGGTTACCCGGTAGTGCTCCGAGGACACCGAAGGCCATCGCGATCCGATGATCCATTCTCGCCTCGACAGTCCCCACTAGTGGACGTTCCGTGCCCTCCAGGACGAGCCCGTCGTCCAATTCCTCGGCTTCGACGCCCAGGGCCCGGAGCCCGTCCACGAGCGCTCTCACCCTATCGGACTCCTTCACGCGTAGCTCCCGGGCGCCGGTTACTCGCGTAGTGCCTCGGGCTCGAACCGCGGCACAAACCAGCGCCGGGATCTCGTCGATGGCCGAGAGCACCTCCTCGGCGCCGACGTCGATCCCGACCAGATCGACCGCTCCGACGGTCACGTCACCCGTCGGTTCGCCCACCGCCGCGCCGTCCCTCGCCGAGTCCGGCACAGCGCCGGGGCGCCTCGATACGTCGATGCGTGCGCCCATCCTCCGTAGGATCGTCAGCAGCCCCGTGCGCGTGGGGTTCAGCCCGACGCCCTCGACGGTGAGCGCAGGCCCCGCACCTCCCAAAGCTCCGAGCACTATCAAGAACGCGGCAGACGAGAAGTCGCCCGGGACGAGGAAATCGAGCGGTCGTATGAGCGTCGGCGAGTCGGTGAGTTCGACGACCCAACATCGTTCGCGTTCCCTCTCCTCGACGCTCGCGCCCATGAGCCGCAGCATTCGCTCGGTGTGGTCTCTCGAGCGCCCGGGCTCCGATAAGCGCACCGAGGCGTTCGAGACCAGTCCGGCCAGGAGAAGGGCGCTCTTCACTTGAGCGCTGGCCACCGGTAGGTCGTATTCGAGAGGCCTCAGGGAGCTTCCTCGAACGCGAATCGGCAACCGTCCAGGCTCGTCGAGCTCCTCGAAGTGGGCGCCCATGGCGCCCAACGGATCTGTGACACGCGCCATGGGACGAGAGCGCAACGAGGCGTCCCCCGTCACCACCGCTTCGAACCGCTGGCCGGCGAGGACGCCGAGGAGCAAACGCACTCCGGTCCCGCTGTTCCCCAGATCGAGGGGACCCGATGGAGCACGCAGCCCGCGAAGCCCCAGGCCACGCACCAGGATTTCGCTCCCATCTGCAGGAACGGTTGGAATCTCCGCACCGAGGGCGCGGAGTGCCGAGGCGGTGGAGCGCGGATCCTCGCCACCCAGAAGCCCTTCGAGTCGGCTGCGACCCTCCGCGAGCGACGCCAGAATGAGCGCCCTCTGCGTCAGCGATTTGTCGCCGGGTACGCGAACGATCATCCTCCGCGCCGCCCTTTGGGGGAGTCGTCTCCTACCGATCGCGAGGCCCACGCTCGTGTGCGAGACATGATTCGTGAAACGCCGTCGATGTCGCCCACGTCGAGCAACCTTGCCGTATCCGAGAGCGCGTCGATCACCTCGCGGAGCGCCGCGGCGAGGTCAGGGGCCGTGACCTCGAGGAGGTCCCGCCACATCTCGGGGGAGCTGCCAGCCAAGCGCGCCATGTCCCGGCCACCCGGACCCAGCTGGTCCTTGGATAGGCCGCTTCTGAGGAGCGCTTCGGCGAGGGCGTTGGCCACGAGTTGGGGCAGGTGGCTCGCTCGCACCATGAGTCGGTCGTGCTCGCTCGCGTCGATCCACGCGGACCGTGCGCCCAGCGAGGTCCAGAACCGATCGATGCGGCTGCGCAGCTCTCTCGATCCAGTCCCGGAGGCGAGCCACACCGGGGCGCCCTCATACAGCCCTTCCCGGGAGGCGCCGAAGCCGGATACCTCCCCTCCGACCATGGGGTGCGAGCCCACGTACCGGTCGGCTACGCCGAGCTGCCGGATACGTTCGACCACGGGCTCCTTCAGGCTGACGACGTCGGTCACCGCGGCATCTTCGGCCCACAGCTCACGGTGACCCTCCAGGAGCTCGAGCGTCGCGCCGAGGGGGGTGGCGTAGACGACGAGTCCAGCCCCCGACGCAGCCTCGGCGGCGCTCGCGGCGGCGATGTTCACCGCACCGCTGGCCACCGCCGCCCTGCGCTCCTCCGGATCAGGTGAGTAGCCGACGACCTCGGGAGCCTCACGAAGTGAAGACAAGGATCGGGCCAGAGAGCCACCCATGAGCCCTAGACCGATCACGCTCACGCGTCCAAACACGGGCTCGCTCACCCGTCCACCTCGGCAAGGCGTTCTTCGACGTGAGCCACTTCAAGCGTCATGCCGTCCCACGCGACGCGAGCCCCGGGGAAGACCTCCGCCGCCTCGCTTTGGAGCACGTGGGGAGAATCCGCATAGCGGGCGGAGATATGGGTAAGGACGAGGTCGCGGGCTCCGGCCTCGCGAGCCAGTCGAGCGGCGCCCGCCGCCGTTGCGTGCCCCGTTTCGCGGGCCCTGGTCGCCTCCTCCTCGCCGAAGGTGCTCTCGTGGATGAGAAGGTCGCAGCCGCGCGCGGCCTCGAGCACGCTCCTGCACGGAGCAGTGTCGCCGGTGTAGATGACGCGGCGGCCCGGACGGGAAGGGCCCACGACCTCCGAAGGATCGACCGTGCGCCCCTTCAGCTCCACCGCCTCTCCTCGGTGCAAACGTCCGAAGAGCGGTCCTTCCGGGACGCCGAGCTTCCTCGCACGATCCGGGTCGAACCTGCCCAGCCTCTCGTGCTCCAGGAGACCATAGCCGACTGCTGACGTGCCATGGGCGACTTCGAACGCAACCACGTCGAACCCCTCTCCGTTCAGCCCCTCACCGGGACGCAGCTCGCGGATCTCCAGCGGGAAACCGACGCGCTCGACGCCCAGACGGACGGCGGCTTCGAGCACACGCCTACCGCCCCTCGGGGCAAACAGCGCCAAGGGCTCCTCGCGCCCCTGCAGCGACATGGTTCTGAGCAGCCCGATCACACCGAGGAAATGGTCGGCATGGAGGTGTGTGATGAAAATGCTCCGAACGCCGAACCCAGTTTGGAAGCGCATCATCTGGCGCTGTGTACCCTCACCGCAGTCGAACAACATCAGCTCGCCGTCGCGCTGCACGGAGAGTGCGCTCACGTTGCGACCGACCGTGGGACGCGCCGCGGCGGTGCCCAGGAACGTGACTCGGATCATGTTATGCGGTGCCGCTCGGTCAGGAGCCGGTCACCAGACTCGGATCTGAACGCGGACGGTTCGGCCTGGCTGAGGAAGCCCACATTGGTCGAAGACCACGGAATCGGAGACATTGTCGACGGCGAGCAGAGCCTCGAGCCGGGAAAGGGCCCCTCCGCCCATGCGAAAGACACGACGCACGCTCACATCGCCCGAGGCGCTCGCGTCGAACGGCTGGAGCCCTCCGAGCTCCGGGTTTTCACAGTGCTGTTCGCCACGATACGAGAGTGTCGCAGTACCGGCGAGCGCGCCGGGAAGCCGTGCCTCGCCTGATATCTTCCCGGCCCACGCAGGCCGGTACTCCAGCAGTGTCTCTTCACCTTCGCCAGCGACGCCGCGCACGCGCTGAAGGGTGAGATCACCCGCGAGCGACACCGTGCGGAGACCGCCCCGTATCAGGAGCTCGAGTCCAGAGCTTCGAATCCGATCCTGGTTCACACGCTGCAGCTTGCCCCCCTCATCAGTGTCGACGCTCACCCGGATGATCCCATCGTCGAGACGCTGGTGGAAGCCAACCAACTGTACCTCGGCGGACCCAGCACGATAGGTAACGCCGATCTCGGCGGCCGTCATCACCTCGGGCTGCAACTCGGGGTTCGGCTCGAATCGGCCTAGCGCCCCCGAGTAGAGCTCGCGCAGGGCGGGAAACCGCGTCCTCCTACTCAGCGCGCCGTGGAGGAGCACCGAGCCGCTCGCGGAGATTGAGCTCGCGCCCACCCGCGCGCCCCAATCCCAGAGCCGACCGAGCGGCGACTTGTCCGCGGATTCCGGCGTGTCGGCTCCGTCCAGCGCCACACCGAGACTCACGTGCGTGTCGTCGAGGACGTTCCACTGAGCCTCGGTCCCCAGGCTCCAAAGGCGCTGGCGGTACGCAGCCGGTCCGCCGGGGTCCAGAAGCTCGTCGTGGCGGACGTCGGCGTAAGTGAGCGCAGCGCGAAGCTCACCGCTGCGGCCGACCGTGTGATCCGCCAGCATCCTCAAGGTGACGGTGCGGTCGTCGCTCTCCTCCCCGCCCGTAACGACGTCGTACGACTCACTCGCGAACTCGTCAATCCGTGTCTTACCGACATCGAGGCCAACGCTCACCTCGACGTCGCCCTCTCCGAAGGGCGTCGGATGATGGCCGGAGCCCCCCGTGAACGCGGCCACGAGTCTGGATTGGAGCGGATAGCGCCACAGACGCGGCTCATCTACGTGTGCCTCGGGCGCGACGCCCCTCTCGACTCGGTATCCGGAGGCAGAGAGTGACAGCCAGCGACCCGACCGCGACAGGTGGCGAGCCGATGCGAACCCGTCGATCCGCTTCGAATCCGTGTTCAAACGAAGCTCGTCGCCGTCGGACACGAAGCGCGGTCGCTGGCCCTCTTCCACACCCAGGCTCCCGGGCAGCGCGAGGCCGCTACGATCCTGGTATCCCGCCCCCGCGCGCACGACCCACTCCCCGGCACCCGTCTCGAGGAGTGCTCCGCCGCTCACACTGAGCGAGCGAGCCCCGGTGTCGTCGACGGCGGCGCTCGCCGTAGCCGGGCTCGGGCGTGCCTGACGCTCTTCGCCCCGGGCCACGTCGACTTCGACGACCCCCCCCAGAACGTTAGGGCCATGTAGCACGGAGGAGAGGCCGCGCACGAGCGTGATCGAGCGGGCTGCGGTCAGCGGGACAACCGAGAGGTCGGTCCGATGGTCCCAACCCAGCGTCAACGGAACGCCGTCGAGTAGAACCGCGACGTGTCGCTCCTCGGCCCCCCTCAGCGCGGGTTGAGCTTCACCCCTGGAGTTCTGCCGGATCTGCACCAGCGGCATCGATCGAAGCACTTGCTCGAGGCTGGGAGCGGGGGGATGCGAAATCGAGTCCAGCTCCAGCTCGACAGCGCTGGAGCCGCCGGTCGTCGATGACGGACGGGCGACCACGGCCGTGATGCCCAGGAGCTCGTAGTGCGGGGCGGTTCTGCCGTCGGCGGCCACCGTGTCGGGCTCTTGGGCGATTGCACTCCCCAGCGGACCCGCGAAGGTGAAGACCAAAGCGAGCGCCGCCGCAGTGCTGCGGGCGAGAGAACGTGGCTGGGTCGGTCGCGTGGGCCTGAGGAGCATGCACCGTGTCTTGGCTGGCTCGAACGCCCGAGCACGACAACCGGCATCGCGAGACGGGTGGGTGGCAAACGCGCCGCGATGATGATCGCCACGCGCTCTGCCGTGGGTCTAGCGTGATATTGGCTACTTTGTTCCGGCGCTCCTCGTAGACAGCTGAGCGGGCCCTCGCCTATTGTTTCACCTTTCTCACCGCCGGATCTGGAGAGTGCTCATGCACACGCCACGGCAATTCCTCTTGGTCATCGGAGTGCCGGCCGCCGCCACGCCGGGGGGCGTGCATGCCGACGGGACCGCCGTGCCCTGCACGAGCCCGGTGAGGTGGCCCCGGTGACCGCAGCGCTGGGCACACTCCTTTTTCTGCAGGCGGTGGGTGGCGGTTGGGACGAGGCCGCCCCCCTTCCCCGTCCGGTGACCAACAACGCGGTAGCCGCGCTCGAGCGCGCCGGCGAGTCGGCTCTCGTCTTCAGCTTCATGGGGCTGGCCTCCGGGCGCGCGTGGAGCGACGTGGTAAGCTGGACGTTTCGCTGGGACGTGAGTAGGCGTGCCTGGGAGGAGGTCGCAGCCGTGCCCGGTCCGGGGCGGCTCGCCGCGACGGCCCAGGCAGTCGGCGGCCGACTCTTCGTGTTTGGTGGCTACACGGTCGCGGCCGATGGCTCCGAGCGGTCGGTGTCATCTGTCGACGTCTACGACCCCGTCACGGACCGATGGAGCGCCGCCGCACCGATGCCCGTGCCCGTGGACGATGCCGTATCTGGTTTGTGGCGCGACTCGCTCGTGTACCTCGTTTCTGGCTGGCACGACGGCGACAATGTGCGTGACGTGCAGATCTACGATCCGGCGAAAGACGCCTGGAGCGCTGGCACCCCCATCCCGGGCCCACCTGTTTTCGGCCACTCGGGCGGTCTCGCGAGGGACGCCATCGTGTACGCGGACGGTGTACGCGCTCAACCCCGAGTCAGCGTGCCCGACGGCGTCTCACGCTACGAGATCGAGCCATCCGCCTGGCGAGGCGACATCGATCCGGCTGATCCCACGCGCATCGACTGGAGACGGTTGCCGTCCCACCCGGGCCCCGCTTTCTACCGAGCAGCTGCCGGTGTCCTGGGCACGCGCGTCGTGTTCGTGGGCGGCACGGACAACCCTTACAACTACGACGGCACAGGCTACGACGGACGTCCGTCGGCCCCTGTCTCGCTCGCTCTCTCCTACGACGTCGTGTCGGGCTCTTGGAGTCACATCCGCGTGCCGCGTGTTCCTACGATGGATCACCGCGCTGCCGTGAGAGCTGGCGGCTACCTCCTGGTCGTGGGTGGCATGGAGGCCGATCAGCGGGTCACGAACCGCGTCCAGAAAGCTCGAGTGCTTTCGCTTCTGGGGGGATGACGGAGCCCCACCCAGGCCGATCTACTTCCCGCGGCCGAAGACCCTCCCCCAACCACCGAACCGGCGCCACCGCCGCCACATGAGGACCAGCCAGACGTTGATGATGCTGACCACGCCGATGAGCGCCAGCAGCACCAACGAAACGTGAACTCGGGCCGCGAATTGGTAGAGCCGGCCTATCCATTCGTCCACGTTCGGGTTTCCGACCGGTTCGTACGAGATGTCGACGACGTCCCCGAGGTTGGTCCACCGCCAGGCGTCCTGACGATACCAATAGGCGATGTCGTCGACCGCGTAGTAGATCGCCCCCGCGAACAGCGTCATGTGGATGAAGAAGATGACGTACCACCGCACGGACCGCCGCTTCCTGCCGACGGTCTTGACCTCCTCGAGGAGCGAAGGATCGTACTCCAGCGACTCCAGGTCGTCGTCTTCCACGGGCTCACTCGCCAGGCCGAGGGGGGGGCACAATGAGGTCTAGTCTTAGCCTTCATTGTCCTAGTATAGTCGGCTGGAGCCCGGACCGGGAGCAAAACAGCCGCACGCGGCACCCTGTCACGTCATTAGGGCGTAGCGAGGGGTCGGCCCCCCTGGCCTTGTGCCAGTAGTAGGTCGACGGAGCGATCGGCAGCACCCGGCAGATCGGCTCGACGATGGTGTCCCGCTGACAGTTGAAGGTGGTGGCTCCGGAGAGTCTCCTTGTTAGCCTGCCTTTCTCATTTCGGCAACCGGTTCATGGTCGTCGAGGTGGGCCCTGAGCATCCAGAGCTGGTCGTAGCCGATGATCCTCCGGTAGCTCTTCTCGGTCTCCACGAACGAGGCCGCAGCCCAGCGCAAGGCCATCGCTCCGTTCTTCCAGTTGGTCACCCTGCGGGTCTTCTGTCTTACGCCCGAGTGGGTGCTGTCGATCAGGTTGGTCGAGCCCAGGCACTTCCTCAGCCGCGGCGGGAGGCCGAGCCGGTTGATCGTGAACATCTCGCTGAGGCCTTCGCGTAGGCTGGCCGAGGCCGAGGGGTGGTCGCGCTCGAGCCATCGGGCGAGCTGCTCGAGCTTCTGCTCGCCCTGCTTCGCGTCCAGCTTCATCGCCGCCCGGAACGCCGCCTTCACCTGAGGATGCTGATCCTTCGGCAGATGACCCAGCACGTTGCGGAGCTTGTGGTTGCGGCAGCGCTGGATGGGGTGACGTTGGCCGAACACCTTCTCGATCGCCTTCCTGAGCGCTTTCGAGCCATCGATCACGAACAGCCGCCGCCTGCCCGGGTCCAGGCCGCGCTCGACCAGATCCTCTAGGAGCGCGCTGGTCACCTCGGCGTTCTCACTCGCTCCTTCCCTCACGCCCAGCACGTGCTTCTTTCCGTCTGAGTCCACGCCTACCGCAGCAAGCACGTGGTGCGAGCCCATCTGGATCCCGTCCAGGTAGATCACCAGCAGGTCCCACGCATCCAGCCGGCGCTCCATCAGCTCCTTCAGCACGCGCTCCGAGGCCTCGACCGTCTCACGGCTCACCGCCGACTTGCTCACCCCGACCGTGTCGGCCATCTCACCGATCACACGGCCGTACTTCCGCATGCTCACCCCCGCCATCAGGACCTCGAGCATCCGATCCGCCACAGCGCCCGGTCTCCGCATCGCTGCGTACGCCGGCACCTCGACCTCGCCACCCTCCCCGGCGCCCCGGCGCCTGAGCCGTGGCCGCTCCACACGCACCTTCCGGTCCGACAGGTAAACCACACCACCCTGCCGGCCATACCACACCGTGTCGTCTTCCGCTCGTGACCGACCTGCCTGCTTCACGCCTGCCACACCCTCGGCGCTCATCTCCAGCACCGCTTCGATCGTCGCTCGTCCCATCACCTGGATGACTTCGTCGATCACGACCTCCGTCTGCTCCACGAACTCAAGCATCGGAAGCAGAAACTGCCCCTCCCGCTTCAGGAACTCCCTGATCGCGCGCTTGTCCGCCCGATCCCTTACCTCGTACGTTCTCTTCATCGTGGTGGCTCCGTGTTGGGGTTTTTGCCTACCCGAGCCTATCGGCCCGGGACCCCCGGAGCCACCACTTTTCTTTCTCCCCTATCAGGAACCTTCAACTACGGTTGGGACAGCTTCCTGGTCGACGATCGGATTGACCAGATCGCCGCCGTACGGGGCTATGATCGGCTGGGTGAGAAGGCTCATTCGGGTCGTTCGTTGCAGGATGGCTCTACGCTTGGGCCGTACGGCCGCAACAAGCTACACGAGCACCCGACGTGGTCAAGGACGGTGTTCACCCGCCCCCCCCGCGGCGGATCCACCCTCGAGAGGCCTCGTCGCGCGTCGCCCCTGCGACCCCTGCAGTTGCGTTCCGCGCATCCACGATGACCCTGGAGCACCGGACAATGCACGCGTAGTCGAGAGCGGTGTGGTCCGTCAAGATCACGACCACGTGCGCTCGTTCGAGCCTCTGCTCCGTGAGGGGGACGGACCGCCACTCCTGCTTTCCCTCTTGTACGAAGGGCACATACGGGTCGTGGTAGTCGACCTCAGCGCCTTCCTCGGCTAGCAAACGGAGCACGTCGAGAGCTGGCGATTCACGAACGTCGTCGATATCGCGTTTGTAGGCGATTCCGAGCAGAAGGATGTCGGAGCCACGCACCGACCGCTTCTGGTCGTTCAGAGCCTGCCTGACCTTTCCAACGACGAACGCCGGCATCTCCGAGTTGATCTCGGAAGCGAGCTCGATGAAGCGCGTGCGATAGTTGAGGGCGCGCATCTTCCACGA
The DNA here is from genome assembly GCA_965249195.1 of Longimicrobiales bacterium. Taxonomy (GTDB): domain Bacteria; phylum Gemmatimonadota; class Gemmatimonadetes; order Longimicrobiales; family Gaopeijiaceae; genus CBDFLM01. The sequence continues at coordinate 93,383 of CBDFLM010000012.1, read as the reverse complement.
GAGGTAGTGCGGGTCGACCGGGATGCAGTGGCCGCCCAACCCGGGCCCCGGCGTGAACGGCATGAATCCGAACGGCTTCGTAGACGCGGCTTCGATCACCTCCCATACATCCACTCCGAGGCGGTCTGCAATGATCGCGATCTCGTTCGCCAAACCGATGTTGACCGCCCGGAAGGTGTTCTCCAGGAGCTTGGTCATCTCCGCCACCTCGCTCGTCGATACGGGAACCACGGTCTCAATGAAGCGTTCGTAGAGCGCTCGACCGACCAGGGTGCAGCTCGTCGTCACACCGCCGATGACCTTCGGGGTGTTGCGGATGAGCCACGTGGCGTTTCCCGGATCGATGCGTTCAGGCGAGTGACACAAGAAGAGCTGACGACCCACCTCCAGTCCGCTGTCAGAAAGCGCTGGGAGAAGGATGTCTCGGGTCGTGCCCGGATAGCTCGTGCTCTCGAGCACGATCAACTGGCCGGGTCTGAGCGTGGCCCCCACGGCTCGCGCGGCATCCAGGATGTGCGAAACGTCGGGATCGCGGGTCTTGGACAGAGGTGTGGGTACGCAGATCGAGATCGCGTCGCAATCGGCGAGGCGACCCATGTCGGTCGTGGCTTCCAGGCGACCGCCGGACCGCTGCGAGCGCACGTCGTCGTCGGTGAGATCCCGGATGTGCGAACGCCCTGCGTTGACGCCGTCGACGACGGAGGTGTCGACGTCGAACCCCGTCACGTGAAGACCGTTACGAGCCGCCTCCACAGAAAGAGGGAGCCCTACGTAGCCGAGACCAACGACACCTAATGTGACGTCGGCTGAACGAAGTTTCGTGATGGTGTCGTGAACCATGTGCCTCGCGACGGTGGGCCCCCGGGGGGGTGCGCGAGCCGCACGCAGATCGGGGCGTGACAGTATGCGATACCAGTCGCTCTCGAGACGGCCTTCCATCGGAGCGCCCGGAGGTTGGGCGTGCAGCGCCACTCCGTCAAGACGCGATGAACGCCCCCCGCTCCCAGCGGCGGACCAGATCGCTACAAAACATCGGATCCCGCGTCTTCGGTAGTATCCCGATACTCACAGCGTCTTTAGCAGCGTAAACGCGGCCGCCCACCTCGCGCAGAAGAGCATCGAGATCGGTACAGAGCCCCTGGAGGAGCTCGGCGCGGGCCCCTCGCGTCGGGATGTCCATCGCGAGGGAGTAGCCCCGCATCGAGTAGGGCGCGGCGAAGCGACCGGCGCGGTGACGCTTCACGACACCGAGATACGCGTAGACACCCCACTTTTTCTGTAAGGCCAGGGCCTCGTGGAGGGCCGGCCGCGCCACGTCGTCGGCGACGAACATCTGATATTGCAGGAGTCCCCCGGGCCCATACGCTCGCTTCCAACCCGGTATGTAGTCCAGAAGAAAGTGAAATGCGGCATGGGGCTGATGGTAGACTTTCCCGGACTTCAGCCTTCCGAACCAATATCGGCCAGAGTTCAGCGTCTGGATCCCCCCGTCCCGAGCAAACGGCCGCAAGACCCGCCAGGCGCGGTCTTTCGGAAGCACACCCATGATACGCCTCGGTAGCCGCTGGTCTTCGAGAGCGAGACCTCGACCAGCGAGCGGATGGTCGGGGGGAAGGTCGCGAGCCAGGTGCAGGCCCCCCCGGCCCGTTGCCCCAGCGGGTGCGATGCAATCGATCCACGCTACCGCGTGCGCGCTCGCCGGGGTGCGCTCCTCCAGCAGATCGAGCGTTGCTTCGAGTGAAGGTGTTGCCAGCGATTGAACCTCCAGATAGCCGCTGTGCACCCTCTGCAGACGTACGGTAACCGCGGTGATCGTGCCCGTTAGACCCTGCGCTCCCACAACATCGGAAAAGGGTCCGCTTTGATCGTGGGTGATCTCCCGAACCCCGCCTGAGGGCTGAAGCAGCCGAACGGCTTCCAACTGCTCACCGAAGGACCCGCTCTGATAGTGGTTCTTTCCGTGGACGTCCATCGCGGCACATCCACCGACGGTCGCTTTCATCGACCCCGGAACGACTGGGGGCCACCATCCGTGAGGCAACACTGTCTTCCAGAGATCCTCGATCGTCGCGCCCGCCTCAACGAACGCTCGGCCCCTATCGGGATCCAGCTTTACTGCACGTCCTACGCCCCGCACCTCGAGCACCGCCCCACCTTGGTTGAGTGCCGCGTCCCCGTAGCTCAGGCCGGCGCCCCTGTGGACCACGGTCAGGCCCTGCGAGGCGGCGTGCGAAAGGGCCTCGGCGGCTTCCTCGACGGAGCGTGGGCGATATACCCACGATCGCGACCGGCATGAGCCCCCCCACCCTTCCAGGACCTCGAGCGTAGGCTCGATCACGGTGGCGCCATCCGCTTGTACAGGAATCCAGGCATCCCCTCGAGCCCCAACGCGATCAACCCCCACCACGACGGTACGAAGAACTCGTCGCGGCCTCGCTCCAAGCCTCGAGCGATGAGCTGGGCCGCGCGCTCCGGTGAGATTGCGGGAGGGAATCGACGTTCCTCGGAACCCAGCATGCGGGTCCGCACGAAACCGGGCTTGACGTTGCTGACGCCGACACCGGAAGGGTGGAGCCGGTGCCTGAGACCTTCCAGATAGGTATGAAGCGCCGCCTTGCTGGCAGAGCACCAAAGGCCTGATTCACGGCAAGAATCATGATGGATCTGATAAGTTACTGTGGTACAACGATATACATATGCTACCTCTTTGGTTGTCCCCTTTTCATACCCATTTTTAGGAACTGGATTCCAAACGACCCTAGCGGACCTTGGCGGACACGTCGGCCACCCGATTGCCATCTTTGACGACTACGTACCCACCCGCTGGAGCCGAAGATCAAGCACTTGCGCTCGGTGTCGTCCACCACAGTAAAGCGCGGCTTCAATGAGATCCGTGATCTGCGCGATCACCTCGCCCACGCAAACTACTATGCCGAGACCCCCGCGGCCGCTCGTCAGGTCTGCCAGGTGGTCAGGAAGATTCGCCGCATCCAAGCGGACCTGCTTACAGGGATCGAAGATCAATAGCTCCCCTCAAGGAGAGCCGCCGTGGAGACCTCATCGGCGGGAGGAGGTTGACGAAGGCCCTAATCTGCTATAATCACACCACGGTCTCAGCACATAAGTATCACGGAAGGGAGAGCTATGCCGCAGACATCCTCGAGGGACATTGATGAGAGTGCTCTAACGAAGGGCCACCTCCGCAAGCTGAACGCACTTCGCAAGTCCGTCGGCGAAGATATCGGCGAGCGGGCGTTCGCCGAGTGGCTCTCCCGGCCAGCAACCGCAAGGGCGAGCGACCGGAACGCCGAGTTGATCGCCGAAAGTCTTTGGTCCCTTGTTGAGCAAGGCAAGCTTGCGATTCGTTCCGGCGGCTATGTGGTCAAACGCGGGCGCGGGCGAATCATCGTCGAGCCAGCGAAAAAGACGTAGACGCCCAGCGCCAGCCGCTTCCCCGATCGAGGCATCCCCAAAGGGGGGGGTCGCTCCCTTCTACGGCCGAAAGCTCCGGAGCGGCGTCGCCGCTCCGGCGGCCGTGCCACAACTGCAAGACAGGCAGCCACATAAGGGAGCGCTGGCGCGCACATGAAAATGGCGTTTCGGTGCACATGCACCCCGATATCTCATGTACTCGGATACGACGATAGTTTTATAAGTGATTGGCATTACTATTGTTAGAGCCTATCATCTCCTCTTTGTATCCCCTTTTCCGAACGGGAATCCAGTGGACCGTAACGGAGGTTCCCGGAGGTGGCGAAGGAGCGAACCTTGCGGGAGGGCGGGAGGGTAATCGTTCGGTCATGCCGTGGCGGGACAGTCGGTGAGCATGGGCCACCCGGGCCATCATGTCCTTCAGGCCGCTGTCGGGCTGGAACCAGCCGATGCCCCGGCAGAACTCCCTGGACAGGGGATGGCGGTTGAGCGTCGGCGGGCCGGCGATCAGTGCGTGTAGCAGCGTCATTTCCCCAGCGGTGAAGTCAATTGCGGCACTCGATCCGACCGGAAATGCCGACGCCATGAGGTCGCGTCTGCGCTCCTCGCCCATCGACCATGGCAACCCGTGCGACAGGTCGTCGGGCGATCGGACGCCGTTGTGCGCGGACGCCGTAGGGCCAGCGCGGGACGTCAATACCACGGCACGACCGAACGGTTACACCTACCCAACCTCACTGAGCGCCATGTCACCCCCATTGGCGTCGGCAGTTGGGCGACTCCGCATTCCGCCGATGTCGACGCGAATTGGGGAACTGCCGCGGAGGCGGCGAAGGAGCGAACCTTGCGGGAGGGCAGTTTGTCGATGGCCCCTGTCCTCTCTGATTGCGAACGACTCAGATGGTTATCGTCTCAGATCACTCGGCACTGCCGCGGCTCGCGGCGATCTGCTCTCGGATCCACGCATCCACTTCGGACTCGATCCAGCCGACGGCGCGCGCGCCTAGCCGGATCGGTTGGGGAAAGCTCCCGTCGGCCACCCGCACGTAGATCGTGCTCCGCGCCAGCCCGGTGCGGGCCTGCACTCGCGGTAACCTCAGGACGCGCGCGGGCGCGTCCATGCTCTGTTCCATTGCTCTCGTCATCGGTCTGCCTCCGTTCTGTTCGGTGAAGAATTCCGGGGCGCATTGCCCCGGGAGGGAACAGGGGCCACATGGGCCCGGCGGCAGGCTCGATGAACACGGGGACCTGGCAGGCCATCGCCAGCCTCGGGGAGCGGCCAGGACGGAGCCGACGCACCGGGTTGAGATCGCCCACCGCCCGCAGGCCGAACGTCGACGGCTTCACGCTCGTGCGCTTGAGGGATGCACCCACTCGCGATTCGAAGTGCTTCGTCAGCGTCTCCATGGCAGTTACGGTCGAGACGCGGCCCACGAGGACCCGCTCATCCACGGCCGAGGCTGGCCGGGCACGGCCAGATCTCGCCTCGGAGGGAGCTTTCAAGTGAGTCGAACGTTGGCCGGCGACTTTGCGGGGACGGTCACCCTGGATCTTGATCTCGCCGCATCGAGCGGGCGCGGCCCCACGCCTCGAAGGCGGGCGCCGCGCCCGGCGCTCAGCGGGAGATCGCGGTCCCGTACGCGGTCAGGTCCCTGAGCGCGAAGTCCTCGCCCGCCACCTGGAGCAGCCTCACGCGGTACCGGGCCTCGTCGCCCCGGTGGGGCACCCAGACCCGCACTACGGGCGCGTCCGGCAGCGCTCCGGCGATGATGACCTCGCGTCGCGTCGAGGACGATTCTTCCGTCTCGAACATCTCGAGACCCGGCGCCTGAAGCGAGTCGATGGCCGGACCCTCGATCACCAGCATGGCTCCGATGTCGCGAGCCTGCGCCGGGGCCGTCAACCGGACGTGCAGAGGGCCGGGATCCACGACCGCCGCGTTGGCTCCGTCATACCGGGGTGCGTCATTCCGCGGGTCGACAATGCCGTCCCCGCAGCCCCAGACCGAGATTACCACGGCCAGCAACGCCGTCCGCAACCACCCGGACCGCCGGGTCGCGGAACCGGTGGCGGGTGGGTCGGGAACCGTTCGGCGGTGGCGGGCAGGACCGCGCGCGCCCTTTCGCCGGCGGCTGGCCCCTCCCGCCGGCCCCGACGCAGGCAGCGCGGGGGGGGGGAGGGCGGTCCGGAGCCGGCGGCCGGCCCGGATGCCTCGCCCCCGCGGCAGCGGGCGGCCCAGGCGAGCATGTCGCCGAGGTCATACCCTCCGTTCCCGTTGCCGAGACTGTCCAGGGCGGCAAGCCGGTCATCGCTCACATCGCCGTCCTCCCACAACGCCGCGACCATTGATGTCCGGGTCATCTCCTCTCCAATGCCCAGAGCGGAGCAGAGGCGCGCGGCCCGGCCTGGCCAGCCGGGGGCGGCCGCCGCGGAGCTCGCCGCCGGACCCTTGACCGTCGCCGACGGGCTGTTGGTCAACTGCCGCCGGTTCTCCCCCTTCGTGCAGATCGCACCGGACGTCGCGCACTCGCGCCCCGCCGCCAGCGTGATCGTCACGTCCCCGTCCGAGTCCGGCCTCACCGTCATCTTGAACAGGTCGCGCCGGCCGTCCACGCGCGAGCCGCCCGTGACCCGCCCGCCGGTCACCGTGAACGCATCCTCGCGCAACGCCCGGAAACTGATCCCGATGTCCTCGCTGAACGCCACGCGAAAGTGGAACCCGCCCTCGCCACGGTGTTTGGCCGGCATGCCCTCGAACGACGCCGTCAGCTCCGGCGGCCCCGAGCCGCCCGCCGGACCCGCCACCGTCACCGACGGGCTGTTGGTCAACTGCCGCCGGTTCTCGCCCTTGGTGCAGATCGCACCGGACGTCGCGCACTCGCGGCCCGCCGCCAGCTCGATCGTCACGTCGCCGTCGCCGTCGGGCTCGACCGTCATCTCGAACAGGTCCCGTCTGTCATCCACGCGCCCTCCGCCCGTGACGCGCCCGCCGGTCACCGTGAACGCGTCCTCGCGCAGCGCCTGGAAGCTGATGCCGATGTCCTCGCTGAACGCCACCCGGAAGCGGAACCCGCTCTCGCCGTCGTGGGTCTCCGGCATGTCCTCGAACGTCGCCGTCAGCGGCTGGATCTCGCTGTTGTGGATCGTGCCCGTGGCCTCGCCTTCGCCGGACCTGAGCTTCGCGCCGTCCGGGTTCGACAGCGTCAGCGTGAACGTCTCGCCGTCGTCCTCGTGGGCGTCGTCGGTGATCGGCACCGACACCGTCCGCTCCGTCTCCAGCGGATTGAACGTCAGCGTGCCGCGCGTCTCCGTGTAGTCGGAGCCCGCCCTCGCCGCTTTGCTCCCCGTGCCGTCGGCCGTCGCGTAGTCGACCGTCACGATGCCCAGGCCGTGCGGCTCCAGGCGCACCGTGAACTCCATCTCGCCGTCGGCCTCGTGCGCCTCGGCATCCTCCACCGACAGGTACGGCCCCGCCGCCCGTGACCCGTCCACCTTGTGGCCGCGCTGCGTGCCCTTCCCCTTGTAGGAAAGGTGCGCCTCCTGGTCCGCGGCGTTGCGGATGCGGTCGCCGGACACCACCTCGATCGGGTTGCCGCGGATCGCGATGCCGTTGCGGTCGATGTCGACCTCCAGCACCAGGTACGCGAACACCAGCGTGTTCGTGCCGCTCCCCGACTCGTAGTCGGCCTCGCACACCGCCAGGCAGGGATTGCCCACCTCGAGCGCGAACGTCGGCTCGCCCTCGACCACCACCGGCTGGTCGAAGCGCACCTCGATGCGGATGTTCTCGCCCTCGCCGTAGGTGTCCCTGGTCGTGGTGCCCTTCGAACTCAGCCGCGGCGTCGAGACCACCTCGATCCGTTCGATCATCGGCACGTCCGCCGTCCCGTCAACCTTGTGGCCGGACTGCGTACCGAGCGCGGCATGGTCCAACTCCGTGGCCCCGCCGCCCTCGCTTGTAATCCGTGCCGCGGAGGCGAGCCGCAACGCATTGGCGCCGATGCGCACGCCGTCCTCGTCGCGGTCGAACAGCTGCACCTTGTATTCGAAATGCAAATGCCGGGCGACCTGGGCCTGCGGGGTATCGGCGGTCGGGCGCTGGCTCTGCGAGAGGCCCGAGAACACGGCCTCCACCGTGTTCCCGGAGGCCCCGCCGGGATTGTCGAGACCGACCTCCAGCCTCAGTCGCCCCGGTGTGACCCGCACCGGTTCGTTGAACGTCACCGTGAACACGATCGTCTCGTATGAGCGGTACGTGTCCCCCGACTGTGGCGCGGACGCGACCACCACGGAGGTGACTCTGGGGGGAGCGCAGACGGCCCCCCGGAAAGTGATCGTCGCCAGCCACGTGTGCAGTTGAGATCCCGGCGGCACGCACAGACCTGTGTTGCGAATGTCGAACACATCGAGCTGGGTCAGTTTCTCTAATTCGGGAGGGATCGCCCCGCTCAACTCGTTGCTGAAGAGCTCCAGGTTCTGGAGGTTGCCCAGATTCCCGAGCTCGGAAGGGATCTCCCCCGTCAACTCGTTGTCTTTGAGATTCAGGGTCAGGAGGTTGCCCAGATGCCCCAGATCGGAAGGGATCGCCCCCGTCAACTCGTTCTCGTAGAGATGCAGCCGCTGGAGGTTGCTCAGATTCCCCAGCTCGGATGGGATCTCCCCCGTCAACTGGTTGCCGCCAAGCCTCACTTCGCTAACTCGGCCGTTGCTGTCGTTAATAACCCCGTGCCACTCCCCCAGCGGCTCTATGCTCACCCAGTTGTCGCTGTAGGTCCAATTCGCACCGTCCGTCGCGCCGTAGAGCACCACCAGGGCAGCGAAGTCCGACTCCACCGTTCCTTGCGCGTGAGCGTTTTCCACTACGAGCAGGCCGGTTGCCAGCAGAGCAATCAGAGCCGTGGGGAAACGCGTGCATAGCGTTGTCATCATGGAGTTGTTTCATTGTTAGAAGTGGTGAGCCTGACACCGTAGTTGTTGGCGCCCGTGCCACTTCTCAGGTTCTTCAACACGACCCAGTAGTTCGTGTTCGCATCGAGTGAGAGCGGGCTCGGCGCAGAAAACGTGCGGTTGCCTGCCGCGGCCGGGTTGTTTCCAAACGGATCCGCGGGATTGTCAAGCACGGCCAGCAGGGTCCCGGGATTTTCGGAGCTGTCCTCGTGGATCGCCACGTGCACTACATTCCCCGAGCCTAGATTCGTTAACAGATTCAGCACGACGCTCTGGAGCGTGTAGCCCGCCGGATTCGGTCCGGTCGTGAATCGCTGGGCAACTCTGCCCTCTCCCGGGGCTATCGTTCCGATTTGAAATCCCACCGGCTTCACAGTAGTGAACGAAGTTCCGCTCTCCGATATATTCGAGACCAGCGCGATCTCCTGCGCCTGGGCCGTGGCCGGCAGGGCGAGGGCGCACACAACGGAGAGGCACGCCGCGGCGGCCAGCGCCCGGGGCCCGCCGGCGGATACGGCATATGAATAAGGAGAGGAACCGCCGCCCCGGCGGGGCGGCAGGCGGTCAGGCGGTGGTGGGCAACAGCACTTGCGCGACCGAGGCGGACTTAATAACGGCTCCCGGCTCCCGGCTTTACGCCCAGCCGGAGCGTACTGCAATGTCAACTCTTTCTCGCTGTTGCCATTGATGACCATAACATTCAGCTCTCCGCGTCACCGAATAGGGCGCTGCCGGGACGTACTTGTATGGCCGTTCGGCAACGATTCAACCATTCTTGGTAACCCTCTCTGCCAACGTACGTGAGACACGGAGCACGCAAAGAATTAGAGTAGGGCGAAGGCAGAGAAAACGAACATGTTGGGACTGCGAGAGAGAATGGAAGAGAATGGTAGTGCCCCTGGAACCGGGGAGGCCAAGCGAAGCGCGGCAGCTCCTGCGGACCCAGAGGTAGTAGATAGGCCGCTACGGCGGCGGTTCAGTCCGTCGTACAAGCTGCGGATCGTCGAAAAAGCGGACCGGTGCACCGAGCCCGGCGAGGTGGGTCAACTCCTGCGGCGAGAGGGCCTGTACTCGTCGCACCTGACGACGTGGCGCAAGGCGGCGCATAGCGGGTCGCTGAAGGCCCTGTCGAAGAAACGCGGCCGCAAGCCGGAGCGAAATCCGCTGGATGAGAAGGTACGCAAGCTGGAGCGGCGAAACGCACGGCTCGAGAATGAGCTCAGGAAGGCACACCTGATCATCGACGTGCAGGGAAAAGTTGCGGGGCTGCTGGGGATAAGCCTAGACGACGGGACAAACTCTTGAAGGCGGCCGACGAGCTGGCTAAGCACGTCGGTGTAAAACCGGCGTGCGCGGCCCTCGAGGTCTCCCGATCGACGTTGTACCGTCGTCGAGGCCCATCAACCGGGCAACAGCAGCCCCGCCCGACGCCCGCCCGGGCATTGAGCGAGACGGAACGAGGCGAGGTCTTCGACACGCTGTGTTCGGAGCGGTTCGTGGACCGCTCACCCGCCGAGGTGGTGGCCACGCTGCTCGACGAAGAGATGGTGTCCCACTGACAGTTGAAGGTGGTGGCTCCGGAGAGTCTCCTTGTTAGCCTGCCTTTCTCATTTCGGCAACCGGTTCATGGTCGTCGAGGTGGGCCCTGAGCATCCAGAGCTGGTCGTAGCCGATGATCCTCCGGTAGCTCTTCTCGGTCTCCACGAACGAGGCCGCAGCCCAGCGCAAGGCCATCGCTCCGTTCTTCCAGTTGGTCACCCTGCGGGTCTTCTGTCTTACGCCCGAGTGGGTGCTGTCGATCAGGTTGGTCGAGCCCAGGCACTTCCTCAGCCGCGGCGGGAGGCCGAGCCGGTTGATCGTGAACATCTCGCTGAGGCCTTCGCGTAGGCTAGCCGAGGCCGAGGGGTGGTCGCGCTCGAGCCATCGGGCGAGCTGCTCGAGCTTCTGCTCGCCCTGCTTCGCGTCCAGCTTCATCGCCGCCCGGAACGCCGCCTTCACCTGAGGATGCTGATCCTTCGGCAGATGACCCAGCACGTTGCGGAGCTTGTGGTTGCGGCAGCGCTGGATGGGGTGACGTTGGCCGAACACCTTCTCGATCGCCTTCCTGAGCGCTTTCGAGCCATCGATCACGAACAGCCGCCGCCTGCCCGGGTCCAGGCCGCGCTCGACCAGATCCTCTAGGAGCGCGCTGGTCACCTCGGCGTTCTCACTCGCTCCTTCCCTCACGCCCAGCACGTGCTTCTTTCCGTCTGAGTCCACGCCTACCGCAGCAAGCACGTGGTGCGAGCCCATCTGGATCCCGTCCAGGTAGATCACCAGCAGGTCCCACGCATCCAGCCGGCGCTCCATCAGCTCCTTCAGCACGCGCTCCGAGGCCTCGACCGTCTCACGGCTCACCGCCGACTTGCTCACCCCGACCGTGTCGGCCATCTCACCGATCACACGGCCGTACTTGCGCGTGCTCACCCCCGCCATCAGGACCTCGAGCATCCGATCCGCCACAGCGCCCGGTCTCCGCATCGCTGCGTACGCCGGCACCTCGACCTCGCCACCCTCCCCGGCGCCCCGGCGCCTGAGCCGTGGCCGCTCCACACGCACCTTCCGGTCCGACAGGTAAACCACACCACCCTGCCGGCCATACCACACCGTGTCGTCTTCCGCTCGTGACCGACCTGCCTGCTTCACGCCTGCCACACCCTCGGCGCTCATCTCCAGCACCGCTTCGATCGTCGCTCGTCCCATCACCTGGATGACTTCGTCGATCACGACCTCCGTCTGCTCCACGAGCTCAAGCATCGGAAGCAGAAACTGCCCCTCCCGCTTCAGGAACTCCCTGATCGCGCGCTTGTCCGCCCGATCCCTTACCTCGTACGTTCTCTTCATCGTGGTGGCTCCGTGTTGGGGTTTTTGCCTACCCGAGCCTATCGGCCCGGGACCCCCGGAGCCACCACTTTTCTTTCTCCCCTATCAGGAACCTTCAACTACGGTTGGGACAGCTTCGACGAAGAGGTCTACCTGTGCAGCGAACGCACGATGTATCGTGTTCTGGCCTCCGAGGTGCCGGTTCAGGAACGCCGGGCGCAGCGCACCCATCCGGAGTACAAGAAGCCCGAGTTGATGGCCACGGCGCCGAACCAGGTGTGGTCCTGGGATATCACGCGGCTGCTCGGGCCGAAGAAGTGGAGCTATTACTACCTCTACGTCATCATGGACATCTACAGCCGCTACGTCGTGGGCTGGATGGTGGCGGACCGGGAGAACTCGGCCCTGGCCGGCCGGTTGATCCAGCAGAGCTGCCTGAAGCATGGCGTCCAGCCCCGGGTCCTGACCCTGCACTCGGATCGGGGAGCTCCAATGACGAGCCAATGCACCGCTCAACTTCTCGCTGACCTCGGCGTGACCCGCTCGTTGAGCCGGCCTCAGATGTCGGATGACAACCCGTTTTCCGAGGCTCAGTTCAAAACCTTGAAGTACCATCCCTCGTTTCCCGGACGGTTCGGGGATCAGGGCCAAGCCAAGACGTTCTGTCGATCGTTCTTCCGCTGGTACAATGCCGAGCACCGCCATGGCGGCATCTCGATGCTAACCCCCGAGCAGGTCCACTTCGGGAACGCCGATCAGGTCATTGCCGGCAGGAAATCCGTGCTCCGCGAAGCATGGGCCGCTCATCCCGAACGCTTCGTCAGAGGTGTGCCGAAGCCCAAACCGCTCCCGGAGGCCGTCTTCATCAATCCTCCCATCCCTTCCCTCACCACACAGGACATTGCTCTCTAATTAATCCCGTAGAGTGTCCCATTGTCGTTGACAGGTTCCGTAACCCCGTTTCTACCGTCTCGTCAATACCACAATTTCATTGCTTCTATGCCATAATAATATTGTCTCAACGCAAGCCTCTAGCAGCCCAGTAACCACACGTTAATTTATGCTTTACAACGCTTTACAAGCCCCCTTACCGGCCGCAAATGTTCGTATAACATGGTTTTATTATTTCGTTGCCATAGATATATTTGGTCTTGCGGACGCGCCTTTCGACCTTCCGGCGCTTCTCCGCGGAAACCGGCTTACCGCCCACGCGCGAAGGTGCGATGACATTAGTCGCATATTGTCAAAGTGTCCCGTCCGGAGGTTCTTAACGTGCTGCCTCTGCCCCCGCTCGAAAGCCTGCGCTTCTTCGAGGCCGCAGCCCGCCAGCAGAGCTTCGCTCGCGCCGCCGAGGAGCTCGGCCTGACCCCGGGCGCCGTCGCCTACCGCGTCCGGATGCTGGAGAAGTATCTCGATGTCCCGCTCTTCAACCGCCGGCATCGCGGGGTGCGCCTCAACCGCCGCGGCCGGGCCTACTTGAAGGAAGTGCAGCGCATCCTCGCCGAGGTCTACGACGTCTTCGAGCGCCAGCGCCGCTGGCCCGGCGGGGTCCGTATCGTCTCGGTCGAGGCCGTCGCCGAGAAGTGGCTCGTGCCCAGGCTCGCCTCCTTCAAGGCAGAGCACCCCGGCGTGGCCATCAGGATCGAGACCGACCACCGCGGCGTCGATCCGGAGCGCTACGACTTCGACGTCTGGCTCGCCTACACCGGCAAGACCGCCGCGCCGCGCCCGGTCACGCGCCGCGAGGACACGCTGCTCGAGGAGACGCTCTACGAGGAGGAGCTGCTGCCGGTCTGCAGCCCAGCTCTGCTCGCCGCCCGCGGCCGGCCCCGCCGTCCGTCCGACCTCTGCGGCTGGCCGCTGCTCTACGATCTGGGATGGGACGCCGACTGGGCGTACTGGTTCTCCCGCCAGGGCCAGTCCACGCCGGACCTCTCGCAGGCCTCGGGCCTGCGCCTCTACAGCATGCTGGTCCAGGCCGCGGTGACCGGCATCGGCGCCATCGTCGGACGCCCCATGCTGATCGCTCGGGAGCTGGAGGGCGGAACGCTGGTCCCGGTCTTCGAACGCCCCCGGGCCGAGGCGTCCGAACGCTGCTGCCTCATCACCACGGCGGCCTCTCGGCAGCGGCCCGAGGTGCAGGCGTTCCGCGAATGGATCCTGAACGAAGGCGGGGGCCGGGGCCCGCATCGCACTCGGCCCCGTCCCGCGCCAGCCGTGACCCGGCTTCGCCTCCCCCTCAGCCCAACGGCGCCCAGGGCGCTTTCGAGGAACACGGGAGGCTTCCTCTCTCGAACAAGGCGGGGGGGGGGGGGGACGCGGACCGTGCAGACGAAGCCTGGATGAGCCTTGCAGACTTCCGAGGACTACCGTCGAAGGAGGATTCATCCCCGCGTTCAGTCCCAGTCGCCCTCGGCGTCCCTCTTGAGGGCACGGGCAAGTTCAAGATCTCCCTCGCCGCGGCGGACGGAGCGCTCGACGAGATCGGCCCGACGTCCCAGGTCGGCGAGTCCTGCGGCACGAGCGATGGCGTAGATGGCGGCGGCAACGGCTGCGAGCCCCAGAGCCAGGTGGAACGCAATGGCAAGGCCGTAGTCCGCCAGGATCAGGGGCCAGAACGGCGCGAGATACTCGAGGCGTGATCCGGCGAGGAGGACGCCCGAGCCGGCTAGGGCAGCGGTCAGCCCCGCGCTGATCTTCCAGGGTTGCATGGGGGCGGGCTAGAGCTCGAGCGCGGCCGGGTCCCGGTCGGCCGGCCCTCGCAGGGAGGAGCGATCTCCGCCGTCGCCCACGCCGAGTGAGCGGAGCAGGCGCGCGGCGGCCGATCCGTTGGCGTGCATCCGGAACCCGGCGGCGGCCTTGGCACGGACGGACCGTTCGCGGTAGTTGCCCGAGGCGACCTCGATGTTGACGCGTCCGGTGCGCCCCTCGGAGTCGGTGTACTCGATCTGCGCATCCGGGTAGAGCACGCGTCCCCGGGCGTCGATGGGGAGGCCGAGCTCTCCGGAAACACGGTGCCGCTCGGCGTCTGCGGCCCGCCGGCCGTCTTTCGCCCGCGCGGACTCGCTGCGGCGCGCGACGGTGCTCTTGAGTTCGGTGTCGAGCCGGATGCGCCGCACGGTGGCACCCCGGCCGAGGAGGCGTTGCTGCTCCTTTCGGCAGGCGCGATAGACGGCGGTGTCGTGCGCGGCTTCGGAGGGCCGGATGCGCGCGAACCGGATCTCCTGGCCGGGATCCATCCCCCGTTCGCCGGCCCGCAGCCGAGCCTCGGCCATGCCTTTGCTGGTGAGGGTCAGGACCTTGAACGGGTTGCCCCTGGGTCCGGTGGCCCGGGTCTCCTGGGCGAGCCCGTCGCGGACCCAAGCGTTCACGGCCCGCCGGGTGGTGTAGGGTTGGCCGCCGAAGTGGGCCTCGGCGAGATCGCGGTACGATACGGCTCCGTAGACGCCGATGTCGGCAAGCGCACGGCCGCACCGTTCGCGGAAGGAGATGGACCCGCGGTCCCGGCTCGCGGCGTGTTCTCGGCGATGGCCGTTCCGCATGCGTTGGTTCGCGCGGCTGCGTGGCGCGGCGGGACGCGGGTCCGGTTCGATCGTGCGATCGAACATCTCCTGGCTCCTCACCGACCGTCAGCGGCGCGGCCCGAAACTGCGTTCCGGGACTGGGAGCGGCGGCACGGGATGGACGATCCGCCCCAGCGCGGGCGCGCGGGTCGCGGCCACGGCCGCGGGTTCGCGCACGGCCTCGCGCTCGCGGTGCCGGGCGAGCACGAAGTCGGAGATCTTCTGCGCGGCGGCGGCGGCGCGCCGGATCTCGCGGGGGCCCTCCTCGAGCGCGGCGATCCAGCCCTCGACGTACGCGGCCCCGCGGCTCGGGTCGTGGCCGACGCCCACGCGCTCGCCCGTCATCATGGCACTGATCTCCGCGCGGAGCTCCTCCTTCGCATAGGCCGGCGAACCAAACCCTTCAGCGATCCCTTCGGTGAGCGTGGCGCGGTTCATCCGCTCCGGATGGCCGGTGCTATGCCCCAGCTCGTGGAGCGCGGTCTGGTAGTAGTGGTTCGCGGAGGGGAACTGTCCGCGCTCGGGCAGCACGATCTCGTCGCGGTTCAGGTTGTAGAACGCGCGGTCTCCCGCGACGTGACGGACGGGAACCCCGCTGTCTTCCAGCACCAAGCGACGAGAACATCGTTCGCGTCGAGACGCTCGATGACTTCGACCGCGAGCTCGCGCGCGACGGGGGCGAGGCCCTCGAGGTGCCGGCCTCATTGGCCGAAGAGTACGGCCTCTTCTCCGAGGACGTGGGCAGCGAGGACGAGATCCGCGACGCCGGAGAGGATCCGCACGGCCCCGAGGAGGAAGACCGATGAAACACGACGAATACCACCGCCAGTTCGCCGACCGGGTCATCGAGCAGATCCGCCAGGGCACGGCACCGTGGCAGAAGCCCTGGGGGCCGGGCGAGCGCGTGCTCCCCGCGAACGTCGATACCGGACGCTCCTACGCCGGAGGGAACAGCTTGCATCTTGCCGCCGTCCAGCAGGCGCGCGGCTACGCCGACGTCCGCTGGGGAACCTACCGTCAGATCCAGGCCCAAGGCGGCCAGGTGCGGAAGGGCGAGCAGGGCACCCGCATCCTCTCCTTCCAGGACCACCGGAAGATCGCCGTCACCGACGAGCGCGGCCGGCCCGTCAGGGACAACGAAGGCAAGGATGGTGTCCCGCTGACAGTTGAAGGTGGTGGCTCCGGAGAGTCTCCTTGTTAGCCTGCCTTTCTCATTTCGGCAACCGGTTCATGGTCGTCGAGGTGGGCCCTGAGCATCCAGAGCTGGTCGTAGCCGATGATCCTCCGGTAGCTCTTCTCGGTCTCCACGAACGAGGCCGCAGCCCAGCGCAAGGCCGTCGCTCCGTTCTTCCAGTTGGTCACCCTGCGGGTCTTCTGTCTTACGCCCGAGTGGGTGCTGTCGATCAGGTTGGTCGAGCCCAGGCACTTCCTCAGCCGCGGCGGGAGGCCGAGCCGGTTGATCGTGAACATCTCGCTGAGGCCTTCGCGTAGGCTAGCCGAGGCCGAGGGGTGGTCGCGCTCGAGCCATCGGGCGAGCTGCTCGAGCTTCTGCTCGCCCTGCTTCGCGTCCAGCTTCATCGCCGCCCGGAACGCCGCCTTCACCTGAGGATGCTGATCCTTCGGCAGATGACCCAGCACGTTGCGGAGCTTGTGGTTGCGGCAGCGCTGGATGGGGTGACGTTGGCCGAACACCTTCTCGATCGCCTTCCTGAGCGCTTTCGAGCCATCGATCACGAACAGCCGCCGCCTGCCCGGGTCCAGGCCGCGCTCGACCAGATCCTCTAGGAGCGCGCTGGTCACCTCGGCGTTCTCACTCGCTCCTTCCCTCACGCCCAGCACGTGCTTCTTTCCGTCTGAGTCCACGCCTACCGCAGCAAGCACGTGGTGCGAGCCCATCTGGATCCCGTCCAGGTAGATCACCAGCAGGTCCCACGCATCCAGCCGGCGCTCCATCAGCTCCTTCAGCACGCGCTCCGAGGCCTCGACCGTCTCACGGCTCACCGCCGACTTGCTCACCCCGACCGTGTCGGCCATCTCACCGATCACACGGCCGTACTTGCGCGTGCTCACCCCCGCCATCAGGACCTCGAGCATCCGATCCGCCACAGCGCCCGGTCTCCGCATCGCTGCGTACGCCGGCACCTCGACCTCGCCACCCTCCCCGGCGCCCCGGCGCCTGAGCCGTGGCCGCTCCACACGCACCTTCCGGTCCGACAGGTAAACCACACCACCCTGCCGGCCATACCACACCGTGTCGTCTTCCGCTCGTGACCGACCTGCCTGCTTCACGCCTGCCACACCCTCGGCGCTCATCTCCAGCACCGCTTCGATCGTCGCTCGTCCCATCACCTGGATGACTTCGTCGATCACGACCTCCGTCTGCTCCACGAGCTCAAGCATCGGAAGCAGAAACTGCCCCTCCCGCTTCAGGAACTCCCTGATCGCGCGCTTGTCCGCCCGATCCCTTACCTCGTACGTTCTCTTCATCGTGGTGGCTCCGTGTTGGGGTTTTTGCCTACCCGAGCCTATCGGCCCGGGACCCCCGGAGCCACCACTTTTCTTTCTCCCCTATCAGGAACCTTCAACTACGGTTGGGACAGCTTCAAGGCAAGCGCATCTACCGCTACGAGCGGATGCGCGCGCCTGTCGTCCGGCAGTACACCGTGTTCAACGCCGAGCAGGCCGACGGACTGCCGGCCCGGCCCGCGCCCGCTGCCGAGCCGCTCTGGAAGGCGCACCAGCAGGCCGAGAGGGTCGTTGACCGGACTGTCGGTCGACGTGTGGGTGCGGACGCTGCTCGTGCATCAGGACGAAGGGTTCAGGGAACGGGGCGTGTCGGTGTCGTTCAGCTATGACCCGACGCCACAGACGCCGCTGGGCTTCACGGCGCGGGTGGCGCCGTCCTGGGGCGGTCAGGCGATGAGCGGTGCCGAGGCGCTCTGGGGCCGCGATACGATGCAGGGGCTGGCGAGGGCCGGAAGCCCGGCGGCGGGCAACCAGCTCGATGCCGAGCTCGGCTACGCGCTGCCCGTCGGGAGCCGGCTCGTAGGGACCCCGAGGTTCGGCGTTACGACTTCCGAGTACGGGCGCGACTACCGGCTGGGCTACAGCCTGGCTGTCGTGCAGGGTGGCGCCATGAGCTTCCAGTTCGGCCTCGACGCCCAGCGCCGTGAGAGCCTGGGCCGGGGAGACGCCGACCACAGCCTGGTGGGCCGACTCACAGTGGGCTGGTAGGCGCCGGCGGACAGGTAGTGTCCCCGGCGCGCGCCGGGTGTCCTTGCGAGCGTCGTACTCCGGGCGATGGCCGTCCCGCATGCGGTGGGCCAGCGCGGCTTTGTCGCGCGGCCGGCCGCAGGCCCGGTTCGATCCTGCGGTCGACACATCTCATGGCTCCCCTGTGGTGTCAGCTCCTAGTCGCGGCCCCCCGCACTGGCCGCCCTGCCGACATCGATGTCAATGCACCGCACGGTGCAGCCCTTTGCCGCGATCCGTCGGCTGGCAGAAGCTGTCCCAACCGTAGTTGAAGGTTCCTGATAGGGGAGAAAGAAAAGTGGTGGCTCCGGGGGTCCCGGGCCGATAGGCTCGGGTAGGCAAAAACCCCAACACGGAGCCACCACGATGAAGAGAACGTACGAGGTAAGGGATCGGGCGGACAAGCGCGCGATCAGGGAGTTCCTGAAGCGGGAGGGGCAGTTTCTGCTTCCGATGCTTGAGTTCGTGGAGCAGACGGAGGTCGTGATCGACGAAGTCATCCAGGTGATGGGACGAGCGACGATCGAAGCGGTGCTGGAGATGAGCGCCGAGGGTGTGGCAGGCGTGAAGCAGGCAGGTCGGTCACGAGCGGAAGACGACACGGTGTGGTATGGCCGGCAGGGTGGTGTGGTTTACCTGTCGGACCGGAAGGTGCGTGTGGAGCGGCCACGGCTCAGGCGCCGGGGCGCCGGGGAGGGTGGCGAGGTCGAGGTGCCGGCGTACGCAGCGATGCGGAGACCGGGCGCTGTGGCGGATCGGATGCTCGAGGTCCTGATAGCGGGGGTGAGCACGCGCAAGTACGGCCGTGTGATCGGTGAGATGGCCGACACGGTCGGGGTGAGCAAGTCGGCGGTGAGCCGTGAGACGGTCGAGGCCTCGGAGCGCGTGCTGAAGGAGCTGATGGAGCGCCGGCTGGATGCGTGGGACCTGCTGGTGATCTACCTGGACGGGATCCAGATGGGCTCGCACCACGTGCTTGCTGCGGTAGGCGTGGACTCAGACGGAAAGAAGCACGTGCTGGGCGTGAGGGAAGGAGCGAGTGAGAACGCCGAGGTGACCAGCGCGCTCCTAGAGGATCTGGTCGAGCGCGGCCTGGACCCGGGCAGGCGGCGGCTGTTCGTGATCGATGGCTCGAAAGCGCTCAGGAAGGCGATCGAGAAGGTGTTCGGCCAACGTCACCCCATCCAGCGCTGCCGCAACCACAAGCTCCGCAACGTGCTGGGTCATCTGCCGAAGGATCAGCATCCTCAGGTGAAGGCGGCGTTCCGGGCGGCGATGAAGCTGGACGCGAAGCAGGGCGAGCAGAAGCTCGAGCAGCTCGCCCGATGGCTCGAGCGCGACCACCCCTCGGCCTCGGCTAGCCTACGCGAAGGCCTCAGCGAGATGTTCACGATCAACCGGCTCGGCCTCCCGCCGCGGCTGAGGAAGTGCCTGGGCTCGACCAACCTGATCGACAGCACCCACTCGGGCGTAAGACAGAAGACCCGCAGGGTGACCAACTGGAAGAACGGAGCGATGGCCTTGCGCTGGGCTGCGGCCTCGTTCGTGGAGACCGAGAAGAGCTACCGGAGGATCATCGGCTACGACCAGCTCTGGATGCTCAGGGCCCACCTCGACGACCATGAACCGGTTGCCGAAATGAGAAAGGCAGGCTAACAAGGAGACTCTCCGGAGCCACCACCTTCAACTGTCAGCGGGACACCATCGAAAATATGTCGGCGATCACCAGGTGGTCAGTGACCAGTTGGAGGAAACTGATCATCGGATACGTGCGCGACTGTGCCTTGAGGATGCTGTTGGTCTCGGCGTCGTAGGCGTTGGACGGAGCCGCGTCGAACAACAAGCCGCTGATCACCAACGCCTTCAGCGTCGACCGCTGCGTCATTTGCAACATCGCGCCGTCTCGTCCCGGGGCCGTCACCAGGCGACTGAGCAAAGCGAACGGCTGGCGGCCGGAAAAGTCGTCGGTAAAGCCGCCCAGGATCTGAAGGCTGCCCTCCGGATTGTTGAGAGGGGGCACGACGAAGGTCCCGCTGCCCAACTGCCCCGGGTAGGCTCCAGCCGCCACCAGGACCTTGACGGTTTTGGGGCCGGGCGTCGCCAGCAGCTCTGCCGCCTTGTTCAGTCCTCGAAACAGCCGCCGCTCGGCGAACACGGTCTGATCGTTCGCTACGCTGAGCGCGTGCTCGTACGCCGGCGTGTCCCTGAGAGCGACGAGCACGATGTAGTCCTGAGCGAGGGTCGGGGCGGGGCCGAACAAGAGGGCCGCCGCGATGGTGAGGGTCGAAGTCACTGGGGAGATCTTCATGGCGGCTCTGCTCTGCGTGCTGGGGCGAGGGAGGTGGTGGGGTCCGGATCCACCGTGCCCTCGAACATGCACGGGACTGCTGCAGTCGTTCAAGTGAACGTCACCCATCGTGTACATGGGGCACGTCGAGACGCCCACGATGCGGATGACGGCGGAGCGAAACCTGCGCACTCCGATGGAGCCGACCGAGCAGTGCTACCGCGCCGCGACCGACGCAGCTGTCACGGCCACGGACACGAGCGCGAGCGCCAGGCCGAGCACCGCTGTCGCACAGCCCCTGCGGGGCCTCCGCTCCGCCCTCATCGGTTCGGGCTCGCCGCGCAGCACCCGAAGCGCCTTCTCGGCCGTCCTCATCAGGTCCTGGTCCGCGAGGAGTGCGCTCACAACCTCCTGGCCACGGGCCGTATCGTCGTCCGTGACGTCTCCGGGCAGCGCATGGATCGAGCGCGCGATCAGGAGCTTGACCTCCCGCGTCTGCGCTCGCTCGAGGGCGTCCAGCCGGAAACGGAGGTCGGCCGCGTTCACCGGCGCCCGCCACATGCTCTGCAGGTAGCCCACCAGACGCTCGACCCAGGCAGGCCCGCCCACGCCGTAGAACGCGGCGCATCCCGGGTCGGGTGCCATGCCCGAATAGGTGGTCCCTGCGGGATCTACATGAGCGTCGATCGCGTCGAGGACGAGGCGCTGGACCGTGAGGCTGTGCCCCCCGAACAGCTCGAGGTCGAACGCGCCTCCGAGCCTCTGGCTGATCTGGTTGGCTGCCTGCGGCGAGGCCGCGGGGAGGCGCGAAAGGAGCAGCCGGCTCCCCTCCTCGAGGGGGAAGCCGTCCTGCCGCATGCACGCACCCACTGCGTTGAACCCCGACATCGCGTAGGTGACGCCGCCCGGTGTCGACTCGGACTCCTCGAGCGCGCTGCAGGCGACGTCGAGCAGGAGGGGAAGGGCGACGATGCCGTACGTGGCGACCTCGTGGAGCAGACGCCCGCTCCCCCGGCTCCCCATCCCAAGGGCACGCACCTCGCCGAGCAGGGCGTCCCGGAAGGGCTCTCCGCCGTTGGCTATCATCCGCGCGATGCCCTCGACGAGATCGAGCTCGATGTGCTCGTCGGGCCGGCTCATCAACCGGTGCACGAGCGTTTTCACGTGAGGTGCGTAGCGCGTCCCGTCCGTTCTGGGCTTTCGCAGCTCGCGCGCGATGTCCCGCAACCGGTCCGGATCCGGCTCCTCGACCAGTGCCTGGATGAGCTGCTCTGGAGTCCACAATTCGAGCTCGTCGGAGAATTCACGCATCTCTTCACCCAGCTCGGGGTCCGCACGCAGCTCCTCAGGCACGTGAACGCGAACGCCGCACGAGGGACACGTCACGACCAGTTCGTCGTCCTGAAGCGGCAGTGGACGGCCGCACGCCGGGCACGGGGCGCGTCCCGCGACGACGTCGCCCCCTCGCACCGCGAGGGCGGCTGGCACGTCGACCCCGCTCAGGACCGCGTCCGACTCGAAGAACTCGTGTGGCGGCGCGAACGTCGCACCAGGCGGATAAAGTCGGCGAACCAGCTCCTTGACGGCGGCACGACCCGCCTCGGTGACCGCCTCGCCGAGTGCGTCCTGCCAGTCCTTGGAGTCCTGCCGCGAGGTCGAGTGATACGTGTGCAACCGCGCAATCTCCTCGATGAGCTCTTGGGCGAGGTCGGGGTCGCTCGCAGTGACATGATCGAGGAACCGAACGACCATGGGGATGAGAGCCCGGAAGTCCTTTTCCTCACGTCTGTCACGTACCGCTACCTCGTATCGGCTATCGACGCAGTCAGCGAGGTAGTGGAGCAGAAAGCGGCGCGGCGCTCCATGCACGTAGGGAAGTCGGTAGAGCAGAATGTCCAGGCATACCTCCAGCCTTTCGCGATACTGCTTGTCGACGAGCGCCGGGATCAGCCCGAGCGCGAACTCCGAACGCGCGGCGTCTCCCTCGTCGTCTGCGCGCTCCGCGATCTCCAGGATCGTCTTGAGGGCGCCGGGGCCGATGCCCGACAGCGCGAGCACGAGGCCTCTGGAGTGAGGAAGTCGAGACATGCGGGCACGCACCACCCGGAAGAGCTGCCGCCGGATCGGAAGGATGCGCCAGGTGCTCGCGGTCAGGGCGAGGCACTGGCCGATCTGCAGGTCGAGCTCGGCGGCGGCCCCCACGAGACAGTCGGCCAGGCGGGGTATCCAAACGAGAGCGTTCTGATCGAAAGCCGGCATCGCCCTCGCGATCGCAAGACGTCTGGTCGGGTCGGTCTCGCGCGCGAGGCCGCCGACCCACTCCGCGTACCGCCATTCCTCCACGTGACCGCTCCGCGGCGTGACGAGGGTGGGCGAAGGCGTCTCGACCAGCTCGCCGATCGGATCACCGCGTGTGTTCGTCTCCGAGCCGCAGAAGTCGCACCCCACGATCCCGTCGCCGGACCCGGGGCTCAGAGGCGCCGCGCAACCGGGGCAACGAGGTTCATCCCACGAGCCGTCAATCTCCAAGCGACCATCCCGCGAAGTGAGCTTGTCTCCGCACCTTCAATCTCCAAGCATCCGTTGCGGGTGCCAGAGGTGGCAGTCGGCAACGTAGACTCGAAAGTCCATCCATGCTCCTCGGCGGTGCGCCGGACACCGGGTCTGCCGGGTGCGTCGGGTCCCACCGGAAGAAAGCCCGGATAGAGGATGTCCTGTCCGTCCGGCCCCGCGACGGCCTCGAGGCCCTCCGCCCCCGCAGCGTCGAGCTGATCGGCCAAGGCGATCACAGGTGGGTTGCTCTTCGAATGCGGTGTGCCTAATCATCGATCGCCTTCACGTCCCTTGAACCGAGGCCCATCACGCGGATACACTGCTGCGCACTCGTCTGCGCCGGACTTCTCCTGGCCGCACGGACCGCAGGTTTCTCGCCCCCTGATCCCGTGCTAGTGACCGAAAGGGGTCGGCGTGGACCGAAACCAGCAGAGCCACATGCCGAGTGACACGGGCCGGGTCGGTAGCGTACCGTCGGTGCGATTGGAGGTCCGACTGCTTGGTGTGGTGGAGGTCATCCTGGACGGCCAGCGTCTTCGCGCCTTCAACTCTCTCCGCCTGCAACGGTTTCTAGCTCTGGTCGCCCTGCGGAAAGGCCCGCAGCACCGCTCCCGACTCGCGTTCCAGCTCTGGCCCGACTCCAGCGAGCGCCAGGCGCGCACCAACCTCAGGAAGCTACTGCACGAGCTCCGTCATTCCCTTCCCGATGTCGGTGACTTCGTCGAGATCAACAACGAGACTGTGCGGTGGATTTCCAGCGGCTCGAGCGAGGTCGACGTGCTCACGTTCCAGGAAGCCGTTGCGGCCGGTAACCTGGAGCTCGCCGCCCGTCTTTATTCGGGCGATCTCCTTCCAGCTTGTTACGACAACTGGGTCCTGGACGAGCGAGCCAAGCTGCGAGCTGAGGCGTACCGGGTCCTCGTGCGGCTTGCAGAAGAAGCTGTGGGCCGCAACGACCAGAAGGCCACCATCACGCATGCCCAACGCATCATCGACCTGGAGCCGACCGACGAAGCGGCGGTTCGAGCCCACATGGAGGCACATTTCGCGTTGGGCGATCGAACTGCGGCGCTGCGCTCCTACCACCGGCACGCCGAGGTGCTCGAGCGCGACCTCGAAGTGGCGCCCACCGAGGCGATCAGGGCCATCTACCGTCGGCTCCTGGCCGGCACACCCGACCGCGACGAGGTGCAGGCCAAGGACCTGCCCATCGCCGAGTCGCCCTTCGTCGGCCGCACCCCCGAATGGAACCAGCTCACGGAGGCATGGAGGGTGGCACGGGAGGGTCGCGCCCTTCTCGTGCTCGTGACCGGGGAACCGGGGATCGGCAAGTCCCGTCTCGCTCTGGAGCTCGGCCGCCGCGTTCGCGAAGAAAAACACGTGGTCGCATCCGCTCGTGCGTACGAGGCTGCCGGCCGGCCGCCCTGGGGTCCCATCGTCGACCTGCTCCGTTCGGATGCCCTGAGGAGCCACATCGACACGCTCGACTCCGTCTGGAGGGGCGAGCTCGCTCGCCTCCTGCCCGAGCTTCTCGACGCTCCCCAGCCATTGGGACCGAGCCGGTTGGGCGACGCGACTCAGCGTCATCGGTTGTTCGATGCTGTAAGCCGAGCCATCGTCGTCGGCGACCGTCCGCGCTTGCTGATCATAGACGATCTGCAGTGGTGCGACGCCGAGACCATCGAGTTGATCGGTTTCGTCGTGCGTTCCAGGCAGACGGCCCCGATCCTCATCGTCGGTACTGTCCGCTCGGAGGAGATCCCACAGCACCATCCCCTCGTTCGACTCATCGATGCCTTGGGTCGCGATCAGGTAGTGACCACGGTGCCACTCGATCGACTCGACGAAGCCACCACTGCCATGCTCGCCGCGCGGCTACGCTCTGAAGGCACACTAGATCCTAATCTGGCGGCACGACTCTGGAGCGAGACCGAAGGCAATCCACTCTTCGTCATCGAAGCTCTTCGGGCCGGCCTCTCTGCTGATGGAAGTCAGACGTTGCTCACACCGACGATGCGGGCGGTGTTGCGCGCCCGACTGAGCCAACTAACCGACGGCGCCCTGCGACTGGCCGAAGTGGCGGCCGTGATCGGTCGGCCTTTCTCGGTCGGTCTGTTGGTCTCGGCCACAGGGATGGGTGAACACGAGCTCGTCGATGATGTCGATGAACTCTGGCGTCGACGGATCATCCGCGATCACGGGCTCACGTACGATTTCAGTCATGACAAGCTTCGGGCAGTTGCCCTGGAGATGGTCAGTCCCGCTCGCCTACGGCAACTTCACAAAGACGTGGCTGAGGCGATCGTAATCGAGTTCCGCAACGACAAGGACGCGGCAGCCCCGCGGTTGGCCGCGCACTACGACCAGGCCGGCGTGGTCGAATCGGCCATCGAAGCCTACCGCCTCGCGGGGAGGCGAGCGGTGGCCGTGTCGGCCCTCGATGACGCGGTCACCATGTTTCGGCGGGCGCTCGCACTGCTCGCCGAGCTACCACCGACCCCGGACCGCGATGCGCTCAAACTCGATCTCCGGATCGACCTCGGATCACCCCTGGTGGCACTCGAGGGATACGGCTCGAGGGAGGCGCACCAGCTCTACGAGCGAGCTCTGGCGCTTTGCCGCAAGCTGCGCCGACCGGTGCACCCACCGATTCTGCGCGGTCTTGGCCTCGCCAGGCTGCAGGGTTGCCGCTTCGACGATTGGAGTGAGCTCGGCCAAGCCCTACTCGACCATGAGAGTCATGATTCGATCGCCAAGACGGAGGGCCGCTATCTCCTCGGCGTGAGTGCATTCTGGCAGGGCGATCTGGCTGGGGCGCGCCGGTACCTCGGTGGCGCCGTCAGAGGCTACGACGTGTCCCATCGCGACAAGCATCTGGCGTTGTACGCGCAGGACCCGAAAGCCGTGTGCCTCGTACGGCTGGCCCTCGTCGACCTGTGGGCCGGAGACGCCGGCCGGGCCGACGAGACGGCTTGCTCTGCTCTCGAGTTGGCCGTCGAGCTCGATCATCTGATGACGCTCAGGTACGTCTTCACCTACGCGGCGATCATCGCAGCTGAGTCCGGCGATCTCGTCCGCCTCGCGCAGCTCCTCGGGGACGCTGAGCTCCTCTGGCTGCGTCTTTCAGAAAGCTACCTGGTAGTCGTCCTGGAGGCTCTACGTGGCTGGCTGGACGTAAGCGAGGGATCGGCGGGGAGCATCGAGAGAATCGTGCAGTCGGTGACGGCCTCGCGTGCCGAGGGGGAAACCCTGCACCTGACGTACACACTCCTTCTCCTCGCTCGAGCTCGCGGCCTGGCCGGTGAGTTACACCTAGGACGAGCCGCCGCTCGCGAGGCGCTCTCGTGGTCACAGGGCCGCAACCAGCGCTATCTCGAGGCCGAGTTGTGGAGAGTCGACGGTGAGCTGGCTTACCGCAGCGGAGAAACCGAATCCGCCGCTGCCTCTCTGGGGAAGGCCGTCGAGGTCGCCACCGCGCATGGTGCGGCCTGGCTGCAGCTTCGGGCGCTTCACTCCCTTGCTAGTCGATTCTCCGATCAGGCCGCGCGGGACGAGCTCGAAGCCCTCATCGAGACGATTCCGTCGGGCCATCACCTCCCGGCGTTCCGGGCATCAGTGGGGCTCCTGAGCGAATCCGGCTGAGGGGAACGCTTCGGGAACGCCTGCGGGCACATCTTGGGTGCACCCTTGAAAGAACCGAGCAGAGGAGCACCCCATGAGCGACACCATGACCGTATTGAGGGAAGCGGTCCGTGGGCGCGTGATCGCCCCCTCGGATCCCGACTACGACGACGCGCGCCTCGTTTACAACGGCATGCACGACCGTAAGCCCCTGGCGGTCATCCGGTGCATGGATTCGGCCGACGTGATGGCCACGGTTGCCGCTGCCCGCGACGACGGCCTCGACCTGGCAATTCGCGGTGGGGGCCACAGCGTCCCCGGATTCGGCACAGTGGACGACGGTCTGGTCATCGACCTGTCGAGGATGAACCAACGTGCGTGTCGACCCGGTCAAGAAGGTCGCCTGGGTTGGCGGCGGCGCAACGTGGGGCGATGTCGACCATGCGACTTACCCCTTCGGACTGGCTGCACCCGGCGGGGTGGTGTCGACTACGGGAGTGGGTGGGCTGACCTTGGGTGGTGGCATCGGCTACTTGACCCGTAGTGTCGGGCTCTCCATCGACAATCTGCTTTCGGCCGATGTCGTGCTCGCCGATGGTCGACAGGTCATCGCGAGCGACTACCAGAACGAAGATTTGTTCTGGGCCTTGCGGGGTGGCGGCGGCAACTTCGGCGTCGTGACCAGCTTCGAGTTTCAGCTCCACGAGGTCGGCGACATAGTGGGCGGCCCGATGTTCTACGAGTTCGACGATGCCGCCGCGGTTCTGGAGGGATACCGCGATTTCATCGCCGATGCGCCTGAACAGCTCGGCTGTTTCTTCGGCTGGCAGATAGCCCCTGCCCTGCCCTTCATCCCTGAAGACCGGCACGGTGATCTGTTTTGTGTCCTGGTCGCTTGCTGGAACGGTCCGCACGGGGAAGCCGAGCAGGTGCTCCAGCCACTACGCAACGTTGCCGAAGTGAAAGCGGAGCAGGTCGTTCTCAGGCCGTTCCCGGCGCTCAACAGCGCCTTCGACGGCCTTTGCCCAAAAGGGATGCAACAATACTGGAAGGCAGACTTCATCACGGAGCTCACCGACGAGGCAATCGCTGCACACATCGAGCACGGCAAGAAGACGCCACACATAAGCTCGAGCATGCACCTCCATCCGATCAACGGTGCGGCTCAGCGGGTCGGCGACGACGAGACCGCCTTCGGACACCGGGACAAGAACTTTGCCCCGGTGGTCGTGGGAATGTGGGACGATCCTGCCGACGACGAGGCCAACACCAGGTGGGTGAGGGACTATTACGCGGCGATTCATCCTCACTCAGGCACCGATGGGGGCTACGTGAACTTCATGTCCAGCGACGACGGCCACCGTGCGGCTGCCAACTACGGCGCCAACTACGAGCGGCTCGCGGCAGCGAAAGCGGCTTATGACCCGGACAACGTCTTCCGCGTCAACCAGAACATCGCTCCGGTGCCAGGAAGAATCGAGGTCAACTCACCAGTCGCGGGCACACCCTGACCGACGCGTCTACCCCCCGACCGCGATCATCTGAAGCTCGATCACCGCACCGACGTTCAGCGCGGCGACTTCGACAGTGGCCCGCGCGGGCGGGTTTTCCGGGAAGTACTCGCGGTAGACGGCGTTGAACTCCGGGAAGTCGGCCACCTCGGTGATGTAGGCGGTCACGGAGACGACATCGCCGAAATCCATCCCCGCTTCGTTGAGAACCGCCTCGATGTTGGCCAGTGCCTGCCGCGTCTCGGCTTCGAGTCCGCCTTCCACGAGCTCGGTCGACACCGGATCCCGTCCGAGATGGCCGGCGATGTAAAGCGTATTGCCGACGAGGATTCCCGGGCTATAGGGAAAGCCGAAGTACGGATAGACCTCGGGGCTGATCACTCTGCGCGCTTCTTGAGCCTGCTGCACGGGCTCCATCCCCCGCGAGGTGCCGGCCATGACCAAGCCTCCGAGCACCATTCCAGTAACGGCGGCCAGAACCACAGCGCCATTTCGCTTCCACGACATCGAACACCTCCGGTGATGAGATCACGCCACGCGCCACGACGGCGTCAGGCTGACGAGCGGGACCCGGCCTGGCGCTCACTGATCCAGCACCGAGATCGGATGGGCCGCGCAGACCGTCAAGATCCCCCTCGGAACGCGAGATCCGCAAGCTCGCGCTCGCGAGGCGACGAATCTCGAGACGGCGGTCACGTCATCGAGGCCTGGAAGATGCTCTCGATCGATCGGTCGAGACCGACGTTGAATTCTTCGTCAGACTGTTGAGCCGCCAACCCCTCGACGAGGGCGCGGGAGAAGCTCGCCACCATCCCGTGATTTCGCGCGAGGCGTGCGTTCGCGTCCTGCCGGGTATAGCCGCCCGAGAGCGCGACGACCTTCAGCACGGCCGGGTGCTCGATGCAGGGCCGGTAGAAGTCGTCCAGCTCGGGAAGCGTCAACTTCAGCATCACCCGCACACCATCCGCGAGTCGATCCACGCCCTCGAGGATGCCCTTTCGCAAGAGCTCCTCGGCCTCCGCCTTGTCCGGACAGTGGATGTCGATCTCGGGCTCGAGGATCGGCACCATCCCGTGGGCGAGGATCCTCTCACCGATTTCGAATTGCTGGCGCGCGATGGCGTCTACGCCGGCGGGGTTCGCCTCCTTCACGACCGATCGCATCTTGGTTCCGAAGATTCCCTTGGCGCTCGCCTTCCGGAGCGTCTCGTCGAGGTTGGGGATCGGCTTCATGAGCTGGACCCCGTCCCGTAGCTCGGCCAGTCCCTTGTCGACCTTCAGAAACGGCACGACGCCCTTGCGCTCCCAGAGGTACTTCGCGGACGGGACGCCTTCGATGTCACGGTCCATCGTCCCCTCGAAGAGGATGGCGCCGAGGATGCGCTCCCCGTCGAATACCGGGCTCGTGACGATGCGCGTACGCATCTCGTGCACGACGGCGAACATCTGGTCCTCGTTGGACCACGCGTCTTCGTCGATCCCGTACTGCTTCAGCGCCTTGGGGGTGCTGCCCCCGCTCTGGTCGAGCGCGGCGATGAACCCGTCCGCGGTCTCGACCTTCCGCATCTGGTCGTCGAAGGCGCTCACAGTGGCTTCCCCTTCAGTTGAGTGCGTGTGATCCACAATACAGTTTAGCAAGATCGACGCACAGCAGCGCTAGGGCTCAGTCGGGCAGAACCCGGTAGAGCCGCCACCTACCCGTCTGGGTCACGGCGACGAGGGGCGCGGAGTCCACGTACTCCGAGTGCCGTTCCTCCGGGAGGTTCACGAGCGCAAAGTCGAAGTGAAGGTGGTCGTCGGGGATGATCGTGAGTTCGAGGTCCCTACCTCGTCTCCAGGGCACCTCCCGTCTTTCGCGGTAACGCACCAATCCGTGAGCGTGCTCGGCGAAAGAGAAGTCGGTTTCGGCCCCGTGAAGGACCGTGGCCCAGGCTTCCATGTGGAGGAAGGGCAACCCTTCCACGAAGGCGCTCTCACGGACGAAGTCCAGCCCGACGACCTTGGAGCCCTCAGGAACGGCGGCAAGCGCAGCCTCCAGGCCGGTGAGCTCGTCCTTGTTGACCTCCGCCCAAGTGAGGCCCGTCCAGCCGATCGCCAGAAGGAATGCCCCAACCGAAGCACCTCGGATCATCCGCGGGGACATTTGTGGAGCCGGCAGCGCGATCAGCAAGAACACCAGCCCAATCGCCGCCCAGCGCCACGAGAAGAAGTGGGTGTTCAGGTAGACGTCGGGAACCACACTATAGAGACCGATGGCGACAGCCGCCGTGGCTAGCAGGGCCTTGTCGACCGTTTTGCCTCCACACCGTTTGGCTGCCATGAACGCCGCGAGCGGCCACGCGATCACGAAAACGAGAAGCACCAACCAGACCGTTCCGCCCATGTAGACCGACGCCTTGCCCCAGAGCAGGGGAAGTGGACGAAGCCACACGGGCGCGACCCACGCCGGAGCGATGTAGAACCCGTACTCGGCGCGCGTTTCGCCGAGCCCTTGCACCCAGGTCAACGAAGCAATCCCTACTGGCAGCATTGCCGCCAACTTGAGGGTCGACGCCTTGATCCCGGGCCGCTCGACCAGAACCAGCCCAACCAGCGCTAGGCAAGCGAACGCGAACCACAGCGCGTGGCACCAGTACAGGATCACGCTCAGGCCCACAAGACCGAACGCTCGGGTCGACGAGGTCGGCCGGCTCGCGAGCAGCCACCAGAGAACGAAGGCGGGAACCCCACCATGAAGTTGACCAATCCCCAGCTCAAACAGAGGTTGAACGAACATACGCCCGCCACGAGGGCGTTTGCCCGCGAGCGACCCCTGGCCTCGGCCAAAAGGAAGACCCCCCCGGTCCACGACAGCATGACAGCGGCGAGGCCCAATCGAGCGGCGGTAAGCGGGCTGAACAGCCGCCAGAACGGAAGCAGCAACGCGTAGATCGCGGTGTTGGGGCTGATCCAGGAGACGACGTACACCTGCGGATCGACCCGGCCGGCGAAGCTGTCCCAACCGTAGTTGAAGGTTCCTGATAGGGGAGAAAGCAAAGTGGTGGCTCCGGGGGTCCCGGGCCGATAGGCTCGGGTAGGCAAAAACCCCAACACGGAGCCACCACGATGAAGAGAACGTACGAGGTAAGGGATCGGGCGGACAAGCGCGCGATCAGGGAGTTCCTGAAGCGGGAGGGGCAGTTTCTGCTTCCGATGCTTGAGTTCGTGGAGCAGACGGAGGTCGTGATCGACGAAGTCATCCAGGTGATGGGACGAGCGACGATCGAAGCGGTGCTGGAGATGAGCGCCGAGGGTGTGGCAGGCGTGAAGCAGGCAGGTCGGTCACGAGCGGAAGACGACACGGTGTGGTATGGCCGGCAGGGTGGTGTGGTTTACCTGTCGGACCGGAAGGTGCGTGTGGAGCGGCCACGGCTCAGGCGCCGGGGCGCCGGGGAGGGTGGCGAGGTCGAGGTGCCGGCGTACGCAGCGATGCGGAGACCGGGCGCTGTGGCGGATCGGATGCTCGAGGTCCTGATAGCGGGGGTGAGCACGCGCAAGTACGGCCGTGTGATCGGTGAGATGGCCGACACGGTCGGGGTGAGCAAGTCGGCGGTGAGCCGTGAGACGGTCGAGGCCTCGGAGCGCGTGCTGAAGGAGCTGATGGAGCGCCGGCTGGATGCGTGGGACCTGCTGGTGATCTACCTGGACGGGATCCAGATGGGCTCGCACCACGTGCTTGCTGCGGTAGGCGTGGACTCAGACGGAAAGAAGCACGTGCTGGGCGTGAGGGAAGGAGCGAGTGAGAACGCCGAGGTGACCAGCGCGCTCCTAGAGGATCTGGTCGAGCGCGGCCTGGACCCGGGCAGGCGGCGGCTGTTCGTGATCGATGGCTCGAAAGCGCTCAGGAAGGCGATCGAGAAGGTGTTCGGCCAACGTCACCCCATCCAGCGCTGCCGCAACCACAAGCTCCGCAACGTGCTGGGTCATCTGCCGAAGGATCAGCATCCTCAGGTGAAGGCGGCGTTCCGGGCGGCGATGAAGCTGGACGCGAAGCAGGGCGAGCAGAAGCTCGAGCAGCTCGCCCGATGGCTCGAGCGCGACCACCCCTCGGCCTCGGCCAGCCTACGCGAAGGCCTCAGCGAGATGTTCACGATCAACCGGCTCGGCCTCCCGCCGCGGCTGAGGAAGTGCCTGGGCTCGACCAACCTGATCGACAGCACCCACTCGGGCGTAAGACAGAAGACCCGCAGGGTGACCAACTGGAAGAACGGAGCGATGGCCTTGCGCTGGGCTGCGGCCTCGTTCGTGGAGACCGAGAAGAGCTACCGGAGGATCATCGGCTACGACCAGCTCTGGATGCTCAGGGCCCACCTCGACGACCATGAACCGGTTGCCGAAATGAGAAAGGCAGGCTAACAAGGAGACTCTCCGGAGCCACCACCTTCAACTGTCAGCGGGACACCATCAGGCGGCCGTGAGGCTCCCTGCTACTTCGACTTGTGGGAATGGGTGAGATCTACCAGCGGCCTGAACCCACCGGCCCGTGAAGCAATCCTAGATCGTCTGGGAGCTCTCCTCGTTGAGATGACCCCGCAATCGGCAGCCTACCGCGTCCCTTGGAGTCCGATCGATCTGGTTGATTTCAACCTTTGCTGGGAACTCAGGGGCACCTCAGAAATCGTCAAGCAGGCGCTCCTCGAGCCTGTCCTGTTCAGCGTCTTCCAGCACGAAGTGAATCAGGCCATTCCGAACGCGCCTCTCCGGTTGTTCGTGGCTCACGACGATAGCCAGCGGCTCTTCGACTCCGGACGGACGAGCAACGGGGAGCTGGCCACGCTTGAGGAATTGGTTTCGCTGACCCGCGGCAGTGGAGTGGCAGGCCTAGTCAGTGTGCAGACCACGATTGGGCTCTCCCGAAAACTCACCGCGAATCTTGCGACACGATTCGTCGGCAGGCTCGGGGGCCACGAAGACTACACTCGCGCGGGATCAGACCTCGGAATGAGCCGTGCGCAGATCGAATGGGCGAAGGCCAATCTCCGTCCTGGGCTCTTCTTGGTGCAGCGGGCAGATGGCGATTGGAGAGAACCGTGTGTTGCCCAGGTGCCTCACGTCCCGATTAACGAGCTCGTGTCCGATGATGAGGTCGCCGCGAGTGTCCAGGCCCTCGACCGACTCAGGACCGTGCCAGCTACCGAGTTTGCTGACTGGAAGCCGTATCACTCCATCGACGTGAAAACCCCCTCCGTCGATCGGGAGTCAGCTAGTACGTCACCTTTCTCAGGACCCGAACCGATTGAGAGCCAGCCCTCAGACGTCGAGCTGAGATACATCCGCGCCGTAATCGAGAATCCCGGAACGCCTTCAAGCGTTGTGGCAAAGCTGGCTCGGATGGGTCCTCAGCGAGCGCAAAACATTCGCCGTCGCTTGGTTGACCTGGGATACCTTCGTGAGCATCGGGTCAGTACCGGAAAGCGCGGACGCGCTGCGATCGTTCTAGAGCCTCTCGAGCCAGCCCTGCAATTGGCTAGAGAGGAGGAGAGTGACCGGCCATGAGAGGTGGATACATCCACAATCGCGTACTGCTCGATCCCATTGCTCACCAGGCTCGGCGACTAGGGGCCGAGGTCAGCCGAGAAGTAGCAATCAGGGTCGGTGGCCGAGTCTTGTACGGAGACCTGCTCCTCCGAGGTGGCTCCAGGCAGATCCTCGTCGAGGCCGAGATGTCGTCGCGAAGGATACCTAACGATCTGGCGAAGGCTCGGGCGTTGGAGCCATGCGACCTATGGGTGGTTGTGCCAAACCCAAGAGTTGGCGGATCCGTCCGTCGGAAGCTCTCCCGAGGCAACTTCAAGTCACCACCCAGATTATTCGTTTTCTCGTTACCCCATGCACTGCAACGACTTGAGCAATTATTTGAATTGATTTCCGGGTCGAATGTGGACTCAGAAAAGAAAGAACAAAGCCGGCAGGGCGCCGGGGACAGCGCGGACCCAATTCGTTGCTTGGAATTGTCCTCGTTCGGTAGGCGGGTCTGGTCTTGAGACTCAACCAGATGCGGCGGCCAATGACGGGAGGCCGATGAATGACGCCAGAAAAACAGCTCCCCGTCGGGGCACCTGGATGGCTCTCAGCCTTCGTAGAGACGGCCGCCAGGGAAACGGAGACTCTACGAGAGAACGGAGCCCTCGAGGCGGCTCAGGCACGCACAGCCTTGATCCGAAAGCTGCTGGTCGCCGTGAGCGCCTGGCTCGGTGCAGAAATCGACGTGGATGAAGCCGCACAAGTGACGGGCGTTTGCCGGGAGACCATCCGCCGCAGCATCCGCAACGGTGACCTGCCGGACCGCCGGCCAAAGCGGAAAGGTCGACATAGGATCCGGCGGGGCGACCTGCGGAGGCTTGATGCCCCAAAACGCGAGCCGTATGATCCCAGAACCGATGCCCAAGACATCGCCAGACTCCGGAGAAAGTTTCCATGAGCAAGAGGAAGCTTGGACGGTGCTGGTCGAAGTCTATCGGTCAGCGTGGGCACAGGGTTCGGCTCTACGAGGCGAGGCCCGGTGGCCCCATCATGCGGTCAGTTTACGTCAACGGAAAGGAGGATCGGAAGAGCCTTGGGCACCGCGATCGCAAGCTGGCGATCCGGCAGGCCTACGAGTTGCTCAGCGGACTGCTCGCGAACGAGAAAGCGATTGGCGAGGAAAGCCTGACCGTGGGGCTGCTGGCCGGCCTGTACCTGGAAAGCCCGAGGCACCGCAGCAAGAAGATGCGCACGCAGCAAGAGGACGCCACGAAACTGGGCGGGAAGCCGGGATCAGTCTGCGCAAGTACCTATGGGACAACGACTTGGTAACACCTAGCGAGATACGTGTATCACCTAGTGTGTCCGAAGGTCGTAAATCGTCTTACCCGTTGGGGTTACGACAGAAACGTAATCGTTCGGTCGTGCCGGGGCGGGTCGGTCGGTGAGCATGGGCACCCAGGCCATCGAGTCCTTCAGGCCGCCAGCGGGCTTGAACCAGCCGATGCCCTGACACAACTCCCTGGACAGGGTATGGCGGATGAGCGTCGGCGGGCCGGCGATCAGTGGGCGCAGCAGCGTCATTTCCCCGACGGTGAAGTCAAGGGCGGCACTCGATCCACCCGGTATTCCCGACGCCATGGGGTCGCGTCTCCGGTTCTCGCCCACCTCCACCACCGAGAAGATCCCCACCGGCCTCGCGATGGGTCGCCGATAGCGCTCCGGGATCAGTTCGAGGGCGTGCGCTGGCGGAGCCAAGTCCGCCGCTGGTACCTGGCGGGAACTCCTGGGACATCCCCTCGCTTTCCGTTGTTGACAGAGCAAAAAGCAGCCTCCTCAATGTATGGGTATGGAGATATTGACGGCCCAGGGTTCCCAGCGTCGGGGGACGAGTTGGTCAGGCGCGCGGGAAACCGTCTACCCTTTGAGACCACGCTTCGCGGGTCCCCGGCAGGGGCTGGCGGGGGGCTGTGTCCCCTCTGACCCCCCCAACGGCCACGGCACATGAGTGGTGCTGGACGCGACGTGTGGGTGAAGATTCGCGCCAGGGAGGCGGAGCGTGCCGAGTGGCACGCCAAGGCGCGCTCCGCAGGGTTGACGCTGTCGGATCTGGTGCGCCGGTCGGTTGGCCGGGCGCGCCCCTGGACCGTGGCGCACGCCGATGTGGAGCGAGAGCGGACCCGCGAGCTGGCACGGATCGGGGCGAACCTGAACCAGATCGCCCGCTGGGCCAATACCTTCAAAGCGAACGCGGAGACCGTCGAGATCGTCGCCCACCTGGTCGCCATCGAGCGGGCGCTCGCAGCGTTGGCCCCCGTCGGGAGCCCCGACCCCGATGCACATTAAATTCCTGGCCCGCGGAACGGGCTCGGCCCGGGCGGCGGCCGACTACCTCCTCGGGGCGCGGGACGCGACCGGGCAGCCGCGCGAGGGCGTGGAGATCCTCCAGGGGGATCCCCACCAGGTGGCCGCGGTGGCCGACGCGCTGGCGTTCGAGCACAAGTACACCTCGGGCGTGATCGCCTGGGCACCCGACGACACTCCGACCGACGCGCAGATCGAAGCCGTACTCGACGAGTTCGAGAGGACGGCGTGGGCGGGGCTAGAGCCGGACCGCTACGCCTGGTCGGCCGTGGTGCACCGCGAGCGCGGCGGCGGCGCTCACGTGCATGTCCTCGCCGCGCGGTGCGACCTGGAGACCGGCCGAAGCCTCAACATCGCGCCGCCGGGCTGGCAGAAGACGTTCGGCCCGCTCCGCGACGCCTTCAACGCCGAACACGGCTGGAGCCGGCCGGATGACCCGGCGCGGGCGCGGGTGCAGCAACCCGGGCACCGCGCCTACGTCGAGGCGGCGCAGCTGCGGGCTGGCCTCGCGCTTGAGCCCGCCCCCCGAGAGCTGATCCGGGACTACCTGCTCCAGCGTGTCGAAAACGGCACGGTGCAGAACCGGGCAGATGTCGTCGCAGCCTTGCAGGAGGCGGGCCTGGAGGTGCCGCGCCAGGGCAAGGACTACCTGACGGCCCTGGATCCCACGACCGGGGACCGGTGGCGTCTGAAAGGAGAGCTATACGCACATGACTTCAAACGCGAACGACTTGACCGAGCGATTGCGGAGACGGCTGGAGAGCGAACGCCAGGCGATCGAGGAGTTGACCGCGAGCGAGCTCGAGCGGCTCGGCGCGAACTCGCGGCGCGTTGCGAGGAACGTGCTGCATACCATCGAACGCGATACGGCGGTGGCAACCGGTCGGATGCGCGCGCTGCTGCTCAAGGCCTGGCTCCGGCCCCTAGTGGTCGGCCTGAGCCTCTGGCTTGGCATCTGCGGCGGGAGCTGGGCGACGATGCAATGGCTGTCGGCGCGCATCCAGGCCCGGATCGAGACGGCCGCCGCCCTCGACCTGGACATCGAGGAGGCCCGCCAGACCCTGGCGCAGCTAGAGACGGACACCTGGGGGATCGCGCTTCGGGAGATTGCGGGGGAGCGGTTCGTGGTGCTGCCGGCCGGCGCGCTGGCCTATCCGCCCCGGAGGGTGGACACCCGGCCGGCCGTGAAACTGTCGAACGAGTGAAGGAGCTCTATGACCGCGTTAGAACAGCAGTTGACGAAGGCCTTGCGGGCGTTGTTCGCGCAGTACGAGCAGGCGCAGCAGCAGCACGCCGCTCAGGTCGAGACCTTGCGGCGGCAGGTCGAAGCCTTGGGGCGGCAGGTCGCGCAGCTCGACGGGCGAGTGACGCACTTGGCCCAGGACTACAGGACGCTCGCCGAGACCTTGCACGCGCGCTGGACGTGATGCGCCAGCGTGGGCCAGAGCGGGATCATGGTCCGAGCCGCTAGTGGTTCTCGGCAGCGAATCGGCTCCGGCATTGGCGTAGCGCTTGGCCGGGGTGGGCTACGGAAGCGATCCCCTCGACCGTCCGTTGCATCAACCTCCCGGGTCCCTTACACGCTCCCGTACGGGTGCTGGGGTTTGACTTCTTATCGGAACTGGGCCTGGGCACACCGCGTAGTTTGCCAGGTGGTGCCGCAGCGAAACAGCCCCTTGCCTCTTCGTCACCAGTCCGTCTCTCCCCCCTTGGGAAAGAGTCCGATGAGCTGTCAGGCGCCGGATGAGTCCCGCTCACTCGAGCAGTGCGCCTGCTGCTTCGGAGTGATGCTCCGTTTCAGGGACGGGGCTCACACTATGCCGGAAACTCCCGTATGCGGTCCGCAATCTCGCCATCCACCTCAACGTCGCATTCCAGGGAGCGACCCCAGGCACCGCCAACAGCTGGGGCCTCTCTCGTCCGCCTCGTTCGTGGTGACGTGCTCGCTGCGCGCAGCTAGAATGGAAATCCCAGCCTAATCTGAACCACCCAGAGCACCATAGAACAATTTGTTTAACTCAGCTCCGCATTCTGCAAAGTCGTCCGCTGCATGATCAATAGAATCGCCTGTCCAAATGCCACCATCGAACGATAGCCTTTGTTCTCCATCAGGTGCCGTACAAGGTCGACCATGTGCGAGCTTATTACGAACGACCACAAGTTCCTTGAATCGATTGGCCGCTTCATGAAGTCTAGCTCTCGCAGCTGGTGGAGCCCGATCCACCGAATCAAGCAGAGTTCGGGAGACGTGACCTGCTGTTCGTTCCGATAGTGGTTGAATTGCTCCCGGAGAAATTTTTTCGCAACACCAGACCGCTTGCCATTCCAACCTTGCGAAAATGAACATCGCCCGGCCGAAAGCTTGAATATAGTCGGAATCAAGTGGCACGCTGTCTTTGGCAGTCTGGGCCATATTGCCAATCCTTGTCCGCGGGTCCGTCCACAGCCACGAAGAGCCATCAACATCCGATTCGAAGCGGGGGACCGAATGGGGGAAACGGTGCCTCAGGTGAACATGTAAACCGTTCATAATAAAAGCGTTACACCGATCCCCAAAGTGGTACGCTGAACTTCCTCCTGGTCGAGGCCCTCAAGTACGGTCCCGGGGTCCTGATCCTGGATCTCGGCGGCTTCTATCGCTGGCTGACCCGCTTCCTCGGGGGGATGGTGTCCCGCTGACAGTTGAAGGTGGTGGCTCCGGAGAGTCTCCTTGTTAGCCTGCCTTTCTCATTTCGGCAACCGGTTCATGGTCGTCGAGGTGGGCCCTGAGCATCCAGAGCTGGTCGTAGCCGATGATCCTCCGGTAGCTCTTCTCGGTCTCCACGAACGAGGCCGCAGCCCAGCGCAAGGCCATCGCTCCGTTCTTCCAGTTGGTCACCCTGCGGGTCTTCTGTCTTACGCCCGAGTGGGTGCTGTCGATCAGGTTGGTCGAGCCCAGGCACTTCCTCAGCCGCGGCGGGAGGCCGAGCCGGTTGATCGTGAACATCTCGCTGAGGCCTTCGCGTAGGCTGGCCGAGGCCGAGGGGTGGTCGCGCTCGAGCCATCGGGCGAGCTGCTCGAGCTTCTGCTCGCCCTGCTTCGCGTCCAGCTTCATCGCCGCCCGGAACGCCGCCTTCACCTGAGGATGCTGATCCTTCGGCAGATGACCCAGCACGTTGCGGAGCTTGTGGTTGCGGCAGCGCTGGATGGGGTGACGTTGGCCGAACACCTTCTCGATCGCCTTCCTGAGCGCTTTCGAGCCATCGATCACGAACAGCCGCCGCCTGCCCGGGTCCAGGCCGCGCTCGACCAGATCCTCTAGGAGCGCGCTGGTCACCTCGGCGTTCTCACTCGCTCCTTCCCTCACGCCCAGCACGTGCTTCTTTCCGTCTGAGTCCACGCCTACCGCAGCAAGCACGTGGTGCGAGCCCATCTGGATCCCGTCCAGGTAGATCACCAGCAGGTCCCACGCATCCAGCCGGCGCTCCATCAGCTCCTTCAGCACGCGCTCCGAGGCCTCGACCGTCTCACGGCTCACCGCCGACTTGCTCACCCCGACCGTGTCGGCCATCTCACCGATCACACGGCCGTACTTGCGCGTGCTCACCCCCGCCATCAGGACCTCGAGCATCCGATCCGCCACAGCGCCCGGTCTCCGCATCGCTGCGTACGCCGGCACCTCGACCTCGCCACCCTCCCCGGCGCCCCGGCGCCTGAGCCGTGGCCGCTCCACACGCACCTTCCGGTCCGACAGGTAAACCACACCACCCTGCCGGCCATACCACACCGTGTCGTCTTCCGCTCGTGACCGACCTGCCTGCTTCACGCCTGCCACACCCTCGGCGCTCATCTCCAGCACCGCTTCGATCGTCGCTCGTCCCATCACCTGGATGACTTCGTCGATCACGACCTCCGTCTGCTCCACGAACTCAAGCATCGGAAGCAGAAACTGCCCCTCCCGCTTCAGGAACTCCCTGATCGCGCGCTTGTCCGCCCGATCCCTTACCTCGTACGTTCTCTTCATCGTGGTGGCTCCGTGTTGGGGTTTTTGCCTACCCGAGCCTATCGGCCCGGGACCCCCGGAGCCACCACTTTTCTTTCTCCCCTATCAGGAACCTTCAACTACGGTTGGGACAGCTTCGGGAGCGATGTCGTAGAGGGTGCTGACGGGGTTACCGAGGTATCCAGGCGGTAGAGTGAACAGTGTCTCTTTCTCCCCGACCTGGAACCCCGAATCCGTCTCGACCTGAGCGGCCACCAAGGCGCGACTGCCGTCCACGAAGAACAGCTCGCGCCCGCTGTGCGCCCACAACGGCATCATGCCCCCGGCCGTCGAGACCTGCCACCTGCCCGAGTCCACGTCAGGGAAGGGGCGTACGAAAACCTCTGTAAGCTCTGTGGAACCGGCTTCAGTCGAGGTGTAGGCGAGCCAGAGCCCGTCCGGTGACAGCGCCGGCTGTTGCTCGTCGTACTCCTCGGCCAGCAGCGGCAGCGCGATGCTGTCCACTCCCGGACGGAGGGCGAAGATGTCGCGACCGCCTACGATACCTGCGGTCCCACCGGTGCGGAGCACGAGCCACTCACCTTCCGGACCCCAAAAGGCTTGGCCCACATTGAGCAAGGTCCCGCCCTCGAACACCACCTCGTCCACTCCGGTCCCGTCGGCTCGCCTTGACCACAGGTCCCAGCTCCCTGACCGGTTCGACAGGAACGTCACGCTCTCTCCGTCAGGCGTCCATCGCGGCCTCATGTCTACGCCCTCGTAAAACGTGAGGCGCGAATACGGACCGTCGTCCAACTCCTTGACCCGGATGTCATCGTTCCCATCGGTTAGGGACTTCAGCGCCAGCCGCGTTCCGTCCGGCGAGAGGCTCCAACCAGGGTTAACTCCCGCCTCGAACGACCACCCAGCCTCGACAGGCGTCGCCTGACCCGAGCGCGTCACCCACACGAACTCTTCCTGCCCTCCCGCGGCTCCCCTCGAATAGAACAGCTTGCCCGTCTGCGAGATGGTGAACGCAGCGACCCCTTCCACAAGGGCCACGGGTGGGCCGAGCAACTCCATCTCGTCCGGGTCGAAGCGCGCCGCCATGAGTGTGCCGTCCAACGCCAGATACACGAGGTGGCCCGAAGCGGCGTAGCGCGGGAACGAGCCGGGCGTGAGGGTCTTCATCTCGCCGGTGTCGAACCTCAAGGCTCGAATCTCCCACTCGCTACCACCATCACCAACATGCGCCAGCGCGCCCTCACCACCGGGAAGGAAGTCGGAGACCCAGCTAAACCCCTCGCTTTCCGCCGCCCGCGTCACTGGCTCTGGCGCCCCCCCCCGTCGCCGGCACACGCTCGGTACCAGAGCCCACGAGAACATAGACGTACCCGTCGGGTCCCCAGCGCGGCCAAGCCCCCGCAGTCAGTGTGCGGACCGGGCCACCCTGCAAAGAGACGACTCTTATCTCGCCGCCCTGAGCGAAGGCGACTTCCTCACCGTCGGGTGAGACGACGGGCTGGACGCCGCCCTCCGTTCCACGAACCCGCGACGGCTCAACGTCGTCCCACCTGCGCACCCAGAGCTGATTCCCGGAGCTCCCCTCACCCGGTCCTCGGTAGACCAGCATCGAGCCGTCGGGCGAGAGGTCGAACGCTCCTATGCCAGTAAAGCGCGGCTCTTGACCTTCACCAAACGGTGATAGGAAGCGTTCAACGGGCTGCGGTTGTGGCGGCGGCTCGGGACGCAGGAGCGCCCACCCAAAGCCGAGCGTAGAGAGAGCGAAGAGAGCCGTCATGGCGACCGTCAGCCGCTTCCACGGACCAGGAGCGGCCACGGTGACAGCTTCAGCCTCTTCCTCTCCATGTCGAAAGCCCTTATCCGCCAGCGCCCTCGCGAAGTCCTGAGCGCCGGTGAACCTGTCCGCAGGCAGCTTCTCCAGCGCCTTGCGGATCGCAGCGTCCACGTTCGCTGGGATGGAAGGACGCTGCTTCGTCGCCGACGCCACATCGCCCGCGAGAATCTTCCCCAGCACCGCCTGCGCGGTCCTGCCGAGATACGGGGGGTCTCCCACCAGCATCTCGTACAACACGCAGGCCAGCGCGTAGATGTCGCTCGGAGGTCCGACCTCCTGGTCGCCCGTGGCTTGCTCCGGGCTCATGTAGTACGGCGTCCCGACGCTGAGGCCCGTCTCAGTGATGCGGGTACCGCCCACCACCGTCATGGCCAACGCGATGCCGAAGTCGGCCACCACGGGCTCGCCGTCCTGAAGCAGGATGTTGGCAGGCTTGATGTCGCGGTGAATCACGCCCCGCTCGTGCGCGTGCTGGAGCGCGCCAGCGACCTTGGTCGCGATGGCTACCGCCTCGTCCACCGGAAGCTGTGCCTCGCGCTCCAGACGATCGCGCAACGACTCGCCCTCGACGTGGGGCATCACGTAGAACAGAAGCTTGTCCGCTTCACCGGAATCGTGCAGCGGCAGGATGTGGGGATGGTGGAGGTTCGCGGTGACCTTGATCTCGGACAGGAAGCGCTCTGAACCGCCCCGGGATCATCGGAGACCGATTGATTTGAGTGTCTCCAGCTTTGCTGGAGTGTGCAGTTCACGGTAGTAGACCTCCTCGAACTCGGCCGGTGGGACAAGGCCGATCGGCTTGAGCAGGCGGTGGTTGTTGAACCACCAGACCCACTCGAGGGTGGCGAGCTCGATGTCTTCGAGCCGGGACCACGGACCGTGGTGGTAGACGAGCTCGGTCTTGTAGAGCCCGATGATCGTCTCGGCCAGCGCGTTGTCGTAGGAGTCGCCGCGGCTCCCGACCGAGGGCTCGATGCCGGCGAGCGCGAGCCGCTCAGTGTAGCGAATAGACAGATATTGAACGCCGCGGTTCGAGTGATGAACTGGGCGCTCGCCCTCGTCTCCCAGCCGCTCGCTGATCGCCTGCTCCAGGGCATCCAGGGCCAGGTCGCTCCTCAACGAGCTCGAGATCTGCCAGCCGACGATCCGCCGAGCGAACGCATCGATGATGAACGCCACGTAGGCGAACGTGCGCCCGGTCCGTACGTATGTCAGATCCGACACCCACAGCTCGTTGGGACGCGACGCCGTGAAGTCGCGGTCCACCAGGTCCAGCGGGCGCTCGGTGCCGTCGGCCGCATGCGTCGTCACCTTGAAGCTGCGGCCTCGCACCACCCCTCTCAGCCCCAGTTCGGTCATCAGACGGGCCACCGTGCAGCGGGCGACCCGGATGCCTTCCCGGTTCAGCTGCGTCCAGACCTGCTCCGCACCGTAAACCTGGAAGTTCTGGTCCCAGACCCTGCGGACCAGAGGACGTAGCAGCTCGTCGCGCTGCGCCCGAGCCGAGCGTAGCGAGGGGTCGGCCTCTCTGGCCTTGTGCCAGTAGTAGGTCGACGGAGCGATCGGCAGCACCCGGCAGATCGGCTCGACTCCGTACTCGGCCTTATGGTCGTCGATGAACGCCACCATCAGCGGGGTCAGCGGTCGAGCTCCGCCTGTGCGAAATACGCCGATGCCTTGCGTAG
Source organism: Longimicrobiales bacterium (assembly GCA_965249195.1). GTDB lineage: Bacteria > Gemmatimonadota > Gemmatimonadetes > Longimicrobiales > Gaopeijiaceae > CBDFLM01. The sequence goes on along the minus strand of CBDFLM010000012.1, from coordinate 49,986 downwards.
GATCTCGTTCGCCCGCTTCAGCTCCCGAACCTCACGCTCCAGGTCCTTGAGCCGCTGACGCTCGTCCGTCCTCAGCCCTGGCCGCTTCCCGCTATCGCGTTCAGCCCTCCGTACCCAACTCCGAAGCGTCTCCGGCGTACAGCCGATCTTGCCTGCGATCGACACGATCGCCGCCCACTGCGACGCGTGCTCCAACTCGTGATCGAAGACCAGCCGAACGGCTCTCTCCCGCGTCTCCACGGAATACTTCTTCGCCCTTTGTCATGACCCCATCCTCTCAAGGGTTGGCGTCTCCGACAATCCCGGGGCGGTTCAGTTCTAGATCATCGCTTCGAAAGTGACACATTAATCAAGCCACGTCGTCCAGGCCGTACTTCCAGCGGAAGAAGACGGGCGTGTCGTTGAGTTCGGTGAGGTAGGCCAGGGTGCGCTCCTTGAGTTCGGCCTTCGATGCGACGCGAATGCCGCGCAGCAGGGAGCGTGCGAGCTTGGAGAAGAAGACCTCGATGAGGTTCAGCCAAGAGCCGTGTTTGGGGGTGAAGATGAACTCGAAGCGGTTGGGGATGGTGGCCAGGTACTTCTGCGTCTCTTTCGAGATGTGAGCGGAGTGGTTGTCCAGGATGATGCGGATCTTCCAGTTCTCGGGGTAGTGGGCGTGGACGTCTTTAAGCCACGCCACGAACTCGCGGCTGCGGTGCTGAAGTGACCCCCGAAGTTGATCCAAAAATCATGGGACTTCCGAGATATTTTTGGGAGCGAGGTTCTCTTCGCTCGGTGAATGAATATCCATAAACTCCTCGGGAGTCAGAAAGCCCAAGGAGCTATGGGGACGAACTTCGTTGTAGTCAGCTCTCCATTGCTCGATCGAACGTTTCGCGTCGTGGATCGAGAGGAACCAGTGCAGGTTCAAGCACTCGCCCCGGAGTGTTCCGTTGAAGCTCTCGATGAAGCCGTTCTGGACGGGCTTGCCCGGTTGAATAAAATCGAGCTTCACGCCTCGAGCGTAGGCCCATGAATCGAACGCACGGCTGCGGAACTCGGAGCCGTTGTCCGTGATGATCACTTCGGGCAACCCTCTGGACTCTTTGAGGCACTCCATCACCTCGATGACCCCGGCGGCCGGAATCGAATGCGCGATGTGAATCGCCAGGCACTCGCGACTGAATTCGTCCATGATCGTCAGGCACCGAAATTGGCGGCCGTTGCTCAGCGTGTCAGAGACGAAGTCCATGCTCCACCGCTCGTTCGGGCCGCTCAACGCCTCTCGGATCGGTCGAGGGGCCTGGCTCCTACGTTTCCTTCCCTTCGAACGCACCGCGAGCCCTTCCTCCCTGTAGAGTCGTTGAACTCGTTTCCTGTTCACCAGCCGGCCTTCTCGTCGAAGCATCACGTGGATCATCCGGTAGCCCCAGCGTGGCCGCTCCTGCGCCAACTCTACGATGCGAGCTCGTAGAAGCTCCTGGGGATCGCGAGTGCTGCGATATCGCATCGTAGAGCGTGGAAAACCCGTGTACCGGATCGCTCTGCGTTCTGAAACCTCTCGCACGGCTTGCACCTGCTCGACGACCTGGCGCCGTTCCCGGGCCGTCACGATCCGTTTCCCAACAAGTCCTTCAGGATCTGAAGATTCAAGGCCTGGTCGGCCACGATCCGCTTCAGCCGTCGGTTCTCCTCCTCGACCTGCTTGAGGCGTCGCGCCTCGTTCACGTCCATACCACCGTACTTCGTGCGCCACCGATAGTACGTCGTCTCCGCGATCCCGTGCCTGCGACACATCTCACGGATCGTCGCTCCAGCTTCCACTTCTTGCAGAATCCCGATGATTTGCTCTTCCCGAAACCGCCTCTTTTGCATGACTCCTCCTGCTCAAGGAGTCCCACAATAACTGGATCAGGTTCCGGGGGTCACTTCAACAAGCACTACCCCCCTTCACCAACTCGCGGGTCACGCTCCTCGGCCCTATGATCGCTCCACCCGCTTCGGTGTCCCCAACCGGGCAGTCATTCCCCAGGCCAAGGAAGTCTTCATGGGAACGATCAACACGGGACGCGTCGTGCTGGGCGGCCTGGTCGCAGGGCTCGTAATCAACGTGGGCGAGTTCATACTCAACGAGCCTTTGTTGGGCGACCACTGGGCCCTCCACATGCAGAGCTTGGGCCTCGAGGCGCCGAGTGGGGGTGCTATCGGCGTCTTCGTGGTCGAAGGCTTCGTCCTCGGCATCGTGGCGGTGTGGCTCTATGCAGCGATTCGTCCCCGTTTCGGAGTCGGTATCATGACCGCTCTGATCGCGGGATTGGCCGTCTGGTTCCTCGCGATCTTCTACCAGCTCGCAGCTCTGACGGCGTCGAACATGATTCCATGGGAGTTGGCCACCTTCGTCGTGTTCTGGGACCTCGTCGAGATTCCCCTCGCAACGGTTGCGGGAGCGTGGCTCTACCAGGAGCGTACGGCCGGGCCGGCGCCCGCCCCCACCGCAACCGACGCTT
>CBDFLM010000012.1:0-42500 GCA_965249195.1 Longimicrobiales bacterium | reverse complement strand
CCACCTACGAGGAGGCCAGGGACTACTACGAAAGCCGCGCTTACGGGTTGGACCTCGCTTGGGATTGGCGCGGGTCACAGCAGGAGATGAGCCGCTACGGTGGCCTCATCCACGAGAGCGACGAGCGGTTGCGCGAAGCGACGATCTTCGGAGGCGTTTTGGCTGCCAATCACCTGCTTTCGGCCACCGACGCCTTCGTGTCCGCACGTCTGGGGCGCCTGAGCGGTGGGGCTCTGTCCGGCGCGCTGCGTATGACGCCCCAGGATCCACGCCGGGGTCGTTGGGCCCTGGTCCTTCACATCCGGAGCTGACCAGAGCGCGCGGCATGGGCAGGACGAGCCCATCGGCCGGACCGCCAGACGAGGCGCGCGTGCTGGAGGCCCTTCAGACCTCCAGCCGTGGCCCCATGAGGCCGAAGGCGCTGGCCGAGGCGCTCGGCGTTGGGAGTAGTGACTACCGTGCACTGCGCCGGGTCCTGCGGGAGCTCGAGCGAACGGGGCGTGTCTACCGCGTAAAGGGTGGCCGATACGCGGTCCCCGACAAGATCAATCTCGTAGCTGGCAAGCTCGCCACTGTGCGCAGCGGCGACGGCTTCGTGACGCCGGACCGTCCCGGAAAGGACTTGTTCGTTCCCAGCGCCGATCTCGGCTCAGCGATGGACGGCGACCTCGTCGTCGTCCGCATCGAACGGCGGCCGAGGGGACGTAATCCGGTGGCGAGGGTCGTTCGCGTGCTGGAGCGTGCCCACGTACGCGTGGTGGGCACATACCGTGGCGGGCCTCGATTCACTCACGTGGTCCCACGCAACCGCAAGGTGATGCGGGACATCCTCGTTCCCTCCGGCGAAGCGGGCGAGGCTGCGGACGGCGACGTGGTCCTGGTCGAGATCACCTCCTATGGAGAGGGGCGTCTGAATCCCGTCGGGGCCGTGGTGCGCGTGCTCGGCTGTCCCGGAGAGTCGGGCGTCGACGTGTTGGCGATCGTGCTCGACCGCGGCCTGCCGATGGAGTTCCCGCGCGAGGTCGAGGTCGAAGCCGCACGCGTGGCCGCCTCCAAGGCGCCTAGCGAGGTCGAGTCGGGACGCACGGACCGCCGTGACCTGCACTCCTTCACGATCGACCCGAGCGACGCCCGAGACCACGACGACGCCCTCTCGGTCTCTCCCTTGGGAGAGGGCTTTTGGGAGGTGGGGGTCCACATCGCCGACGTCTCCCACTACGTCGAGGAGGGCGGGCTCGTCGACGGCGAGGCATGGGAACGGGGCACGAGCATATACCTCGTGGACCGGGTGATCCCCATGCTGCCGCACGTGCTCTCGTCGGGCGTGTGCTCACTCACTCCAGACGAGGACCGCTACGCCGTCTCGCTTTTCGTCCTCTTGGATGCCGAGGGCACGGTGCACGAGCATCGTTTCGAGCGCACCGTGATACGAAGTCGCTGCAGGCTCGATTACGAACAGGCCCAAGCCGTCCTGGACGGCGAGCTCGGAGTCGATCCCGAGACCGACGAGGCGCTCCGGAGGCTCGCCCGGCTGGCCGGTGCGCTGAGGCGGGAGCGACTTGCCCGCGGCTCGATCGACTTCGACCTGCCTGAGGCGAGGGTGATCCTCGGGGAGGCTGGGGACCCGCTGGATATCCAGCGGGTCTCGCGCCTGGCCAGCCATCGCCTCGTGGAGGACATGATGCTGCTTGCCAACGAGATCGTAGCGAGGGTCGCCTTGGAGAGGGAGCTGCCCGTCCTTTACCGGGTCCATGAGTCGCCGAGCCCCGAGAAGGTCGAAGCGCTGCGTGCGTTCTTGTCCACGCTCGGGCACACCCTGCCGCGTCGCGAGCCTCGCCCGGGGGACTTCAAAGAGCTTCTCGAGCGGGTGGAGGGGAGCCCGGAACACAGCCTGGTCTCTACGGTGGTTCTCCGCTCGATGCAACGCGCGCGTTACAGCGCCGTCAATCTCGGCCACTTCGGTCTCGCCGCCGAGCGCTACTGTCACTTCACGTCCCCGATTCGGCGCTACCCGGACCTCGTCACTCACCGGAGCATTGTTTCCATGTTGGGCAGTGCTGGCGGGACCGACGCGGGGGGGGCGGCCGAGCTGGAGAATACGGCGAGGCACGCTAGCGAACGGGAACAGGTCGCAGCCGAGGTGGAGCGCGAATCGATCGAGCTGAAGAAGATCGAGTTCATGCGGCGCCACCTCGGATCGAGCTTCACGGGAACGGTTTCGGGGGTCACGTCGTTCGGATGCTTCGTGCTCCTCGACCGTTTTTTCGTAGAGGGTCTCGTTCATGTCAGCGCGTTGGGCGACGACTATTACGAGTTCCGGGACGAGGAGTATTCATTGGTGGGCACTCGACGTGGACGTCGTTTTCGTATGGGCGACCGCCTGAAGGTCGTAGTTGCTCGTGTGGACCCCGAAGAGCGCCATATCAACTTCGTGTTGGTATCGGATGAGGACGAGCGCTGAGCCGCCCGAGGGACGTTTGACACTCGCTGGCCGAGAGGTATAACGTGCCAAGGGTTCCCCGGTCCCCGGCTCCAGGTCGCATGGCATCCCATAGGTCGCTCATCCATTTCGGCGCCAGGAGGGAAGGGCCGCTCGATCTCGTCCGCCGCTTCGCTGCCGGCAACGGGCTCGACTTCGAGTCCGTCGACGACGCCGAGGACGTGCAAGACCATATCAATCGGTCCTTTCCCGCGTGCGTCGTGCTCGATGCCTCCGACGACTCGGAAGCGGTCATCTCCCTCTGCCGGGCGCTGAAGTTGGATGCCTTCACGGCGATCGTGCCGGTGGTGATCCTGGCCCCGGACTCGAGCGAGGAGCTCCCGGCCCTGAGCCTCGAGGCCGGCGCCGATGAAGTCTTGCGGGACTCGGTCTCGGAGCGGGAGCAGATGCTGCGAATGGGACTACTCCTGAGGCGAGCGGCACGAGACGTGAGCGTCCACCCGTCGACGCGCCTCCCCGGGACCGTACAGATCGAGCGGGACCTGCTGGACAGGATGGAGACCGGACAGATCTTCGCGGTGTGTTACGCCGACTTGGACCACTTCAAGGAGTTCAACGACCGCTACGGCTACAACAGCGGTGACAAGGTGATTTTGCTCACGTCCAAGATCCTTCGCGACGTCATGCGGGGAACCTCTCCTGGAGGCTTCATAGGCCACATCGGCGGTGACGACTTCATCTTCAACGTGCCCATCGAGTACCTCGAGGATTCGTGCGACGAGATCGTCACGCTGTTCGACGAGCTCATCCCCTATCAGTATACGGAGGAGGACCGAAAGGCAGGTTATTTCCTTGGCAAAGACCGCCGCGGCCGCGTTCATCGTGTTCCTCTAATGAGTCTCTCGATCGGCGTCGTGACCAACCAGTTCCTCCCGTTCTCGCACCCCGCCCAGATAAGTGAGTTCGCGGCGGAGATGAAGAGCTACGCAAAGTCTCTGCCCGGTACGAAGTACGTCGTCGACCGCCGGCACCGCGCGGGCATGGACGCTCCGGGAGCACGACCGGAGGACGCGGAGCGTGACACAGCACAGTTGGAGTCCCAGACTCGGGAGGCCCGCTCGGCCCCCGCTTGAGTTCCACCCACATCGGCATGAAAACCATGGTTATCACCGTCCAGTGCACAGAGTGCTCGACCTCATTCCTCGTAGACACCGCAAAGGTGCCGGAGGGAGGCATCCACGCTCGCTGCTCCGAGTGCCCGGGAGTGTTCTTCGTCGAACACCCCGCCGAGGAGGATGCACCGCTCGCGGCGGTCGCCGCCGTGGTGGACGCCCTCGAAGAGGCAGGGTCCGAAGCATGGGCTGCAGACGAATCGGAGGACGAGCTCACCGAGTCCGCCGCTGCCGTGGAGGAGGAACGGAGTTACGCGGAGCCCCCGGCCTGGGGAGCCGTGGCAGAGGCAGCGGAGATCGTCGAGCAAGCAGGGGAGGATTTCGAGGAAGTCGCGGAAGAGTTCGACGAAAGCACGGATGGATTGGAGGGAGCCGCGGGGGAGCTCCAGGAGGCAGCGGAGGAGTTCAGCGAGGCCGCCGAGGAGTACGAGGAGGCGAGGGGGGAGCTGGAAGAGGCTGCTGAGGAGCTGGAGGAGGCTGCTGAGGAGTTCGAGGCAGCAGCCGAGCTCGCTCAGGGGACTCTCGACGCGGAGGAGGGGTTTGCTGCCTCCGGCGACGATGACCTGGAAAGCGCGGGCTTGGCGATCATGGAGGCAGAGGTCGAGGAAGAGGAGACCCAGCAGGACATGATCGCCTTCGGTATGCCCACACTCGTGCCTGACGCGCTCGAGGCTGAGGAACCCACGTTGGAAGCCGACGTCGTGGCCGCCGCGGTCGAGCCAGCTCTCGACGACGCGGTCCTAACCCCGGAGGACATCGCGTTCGAAGCGCAGCAAGAAGCGGAGGAGCCGGCTGTCGAGGGGGACGGCGTGTCGCCGGAGGAGCTGCCCACTGCTGGCAACGGGCTGACCCTGGTGGAGGAAACTTCTGAGGCCGCGGAGGTCGCAGAGCCTACGGAAGAAGCCGAGGCGCCGCCTGCTCCGATGGCGTTCACCTTCGGCCGACGCGACCCGAAGGAGAAGGCTGAGCGGCTGGCGCGGGTTCTCGTGTCCGACATGATCATGTACAATCCCGAGCGGCACACGCGCGCGTTGGAGAACGGAACGCTGCGTCAGGACTTCGAGGAGGAGATACAGAAGTCCTGGGACGAGTACGTAGGGCAGGTCGGAGAAGAGACCGCCAACGATACTCCGTTCTTTCACGACGCTCTCAACGAGATTCTGGCGCGCGGGGAGCAGTTGTTTCCGTAACGGATCGACCCGCTAGAGGAGGACGATGAACACCGATCACGTCGATCTGCTCCGAGAGTTCCGAGGCCGGGTGTCCGAGCTCCGGGGGTACCTTTGACGTCCCGACGCGCGAGGCTCGCGTTTCCGAGCTGGAGGAGCGGATGGCCTCGCCGGGCTTCTGGGACGACCAGGAGACGGCGCGAGAAGTCATCGGCGAAGTAAACCGGCTCAAGAGCTGGGTGGAGCCCTGGAATGAGCTGTCCCGGCAGGGAGAGGAGCTCGATGAGCTTCGCGAGCTCCTGGAGGAGGAGTCCGACGACGACCTGGAGGCGGAGTGGGTGCGAGAGCTCCGGAAGATGGAGAGGGGTCTCGCGACCCTGGAGCTCAAGACGATGCTCCAGGGTGAAGAGGATCATCGCGACGCGATCCTGACCGTCCACCCGGGTGCGGGCGGCACCGAATCCCAGGACTGGGCCGAGATGCTGACCCGCATGTACACCCGCTGGGCCGAGCGCCGAGGTTTCGAGGTGAGCGCACTCGACCTCCAGCCGGGGGACGAGGCGGGACTGAAGAGCGCGACGTTGGAGATCAAGGGCGAGGCCGCATACGGATACCTGCGCGCCGAGAAGGGCGTGCACCGACTCGTGCGAATCTCGCCTTTCGATTCGCAGGCGCGCCGACACACGTCGTTCGCGAGCGTCTTCGTCTATCCACTCGTCGAGGACGATATCGAGATCGAGATCGACGAAGGTGATCTGCGTATCGACACCTACCGGGCGTCGGGTGCTGGAGGACAGCACGTCAACAAGACCGACTCCGCGGTACGCATTACACACGAGCCCACGGGGATCGTGGTCGCTTGCCAGCAGGAGCGGTCGCAGCACAAGAACAAGTCGACCGCGATGAAGATGCTGCGCGCCGCCCTCTACCAGCACGAGCTGGACGAGCGGGAGGTCGAGCGCCAGAAGCTCGAGGCGACGAAAACGGACAACGCCTGGGGCAATCAGATCCGCTCCTACGTGTTCCAGCCCTATACGATGGTCAACGACCACCGCACCGAGCTCAAGCGCTCCGACGTGCACGCAGCGATGGACGGGGACATCGACCCGTTCATCGAAGCCTTCCTGAAGAAGTTCGGCGCGCAGAGCGCCGCATGAGCGAAGGGGCCCGCCAGGCCTCGAGTGCGGCTTCGACCCCCGCCGGGCAGGCGAGCGTGGAAGCGAGTCGCATACTCAGCGTGCGAAGGGAGAAGCTCGAAGCCCTCCGTGCGCGCGGGATCGAGCCTTACGCCTACCGGTACGACCGGAGTCACGTCGCGGCGGACGCCTTGACCGCCTTCGAGCAAGCGGACACCGACGGCGATCTCGACGGTGAAGGCGAGGGGCCGACGGTGCGGGTTGCCGGTCGGCTCGTCAGCTGGCGAGGGCATGGCAAGAGCGCGTTCGCCCATCTCGAGGACGTATCGGAACGAATCCAGCTCTACTTCCGCAAAGATGTGCTCGGTGAAGAGGGCTTCGGAGAGTTGGACCTGCTCGACCTCAGCGACTGGGTGGGCGCGGAGGGGCCGCTCTTCCGCACCCGTACAGGGGAGGTCACCGTCCGCGTGCGATCCTGGACACTCCTCGCGAAATCCCTCCGCCCCCTTCCGCTCGGCAAGACGGAGACCGACGCCGAGACGGGTGAGCTCGTCACCCATTCGGGGTTGGCGGAGCTCGAGGCACGCTACAGGGAGCGATACGCGGATCTGGCCGTTCACCCAGAGGTCCGACAGCTGTTCCGCACCCGTGCTCTTGTCGTGTCGGCACTCCGAGGATTCATGGACACCGAGGGCTTTCTGGAGGTCGAGACGCCCGCGCTCCAGCCGCTCTACGGAGGAGCGGCAGCTCGCCCGTTCGTGACCCACCACAACGCGCTCGACCGGCGTATGTATTTGAGGATCGCCGACGAGCTGTACCTCAAGCGCCTGATCGTGGGGGGTATGGGGCGCGTCTACGAGATCGCCAAGGACTTTCGGAACGAGGGCATCGACCGGTCACACAATCCGGAATTCACCATGCTCGAGTTCTACCAGGCCTTCGCCGACTACGAGGACATGATGACCCTCGTGGAGAGCCTGCTGGCCCACGTCGTCGATGCCGTCTCCGGCGGCGCACAGCTGCAGTATCAGGGGCCCACGCTTCTCTTCGAGCCGCCGTTCCGACGTCTGCCCTTGTTGGGCGCGCTGGGGGAGGCGCTGGGCTGCGACGTCGCCTCCCTCCCGGACGCCGTGCTCCGAGAACGAGCGCGCGCGATCGGCGTGGACGAGCTCGACGAGGCGGGGCGTGGGAGGATCATCGACAAGCTGTTCAGCCACCTCATCGAGCCGTCTCTCGTGCAGCCCACGTTCGTCATCGACCACCCCGCGGAGCTCTCCCCATTGGCGAAGCACAAGAGGGACGGGAGTGGTTTGGTGGAGCGGTTCGAGCTCGTGGTCGGTGGAATGGAGGTAGCGAATGCCTTCTCCGAGCTCAACGATCCCGACGAGCAGCGAGCTCGTTTCGAGGCCCAGGCCGCCCTCCGCGCCGGCGGCGACCTCGAGGCCCACGAAGTCGACGAGGACTACATTCGAGCGCTCGAGTACGGCATGCCACCGACCGGCGGCGTCGGCATCGGCGTGGACCGTTTGGTGATGCTTCTGACCGATAACGCATCCATTCGTGATGTGATCCTCTTTCCGGTGTTGCGTTCCGGAGAGTAGTCCCGGCGCCCCTGGACGGTCGCCCCCTGCCTGGGAACTTCGGCGGCCTGCGCCGGCTACCTCTGACGCGGGGGCGGTCCGCCCCGGCGAGCGCGCTCCTCAACGTGCGCTCGAGAAATCCGCTGTGCCGCGCAGGCGCCTCGAGATGAAACGACTGGAGTGGTACATCGCCCGACGGTACCTCGCGCCCCGCAAAAAGGGGCGCCTGCTGTCGTTCATCACCTGGATCGCCCTCGGGGGCGTGACGCTCGGCGTAACGGCGCTCATCACCGTGATCGGTGTCATGACGGGCATGCAGAAGGATCTCACCGCGAAGATCCTCGGATCGAGCCCCCATCTGCTCGTGCTCGAGGGTGGTGGGGCGCTTCGCATGCGCGAGTGGCGTGACGTTCTCGACTCGGTGCGACTCGACCCGTCGGTAGTCGGGGCGACGCCGTTCATTCTCACGCAGGTGGCCATCATCCGGGGCGAGTACGCCCAGCCCGCGGACCTCTATGGAGTCTCCAACGAGACCGCCGGGGACGCGCCGACGGAGATGGAGGCCGACATTCTGGCTGGTATCCTCGACCTCGAACCGCCCGCCTCGGGGCTCGCTCCGCTGCTGATGGGGAGCGGCCTCGCCGATCGCATGCAGGTCTTTTCCGGGGACACCCTGGTTCTCGCGAGCCTCGAGAACCTCAACATCGGGGTCACCGGGTTCTCCCCGACACTGCGCCAGTTCGAGGTGACGGGCACGTTCACGACCGGCATGTACGATTACGACACCAAGAACGTCTACACCGAGCTGACGGCCGCGCAGGACTTCCTGGGACTCGTCGAGCGCGACGAGGTCTCGGGGATCGGGGCCCGGACGATCGACCCCGAGCTCGCCACCGGGGTGGCGCAGCGGCTGCAGACGCGGCTGGGCTTTCCCTACTACGTGCAGAGCTGGATCGTTCGCAACGCCTCGCTTTTCAGCGCCCTCAAGCTCGAGAAGCTCGCGATGGGGCTCATCCTCTTTCTCATCGTCGTCGTCGCTGCGTTCAACATCGTGAGCACGCTGGTGATGGTCGTGGCCGATCGCACACGGGAGATCGGGATCTTGAAGTCGATGGGGATGACGAATCGGGGGATCCTGCGCGTGTTCGTCCTCCAGGGAGCCTGGATAGGTCTGGTCGGGACGGCCCTTGGGACGGTAGCGGGGCTCCTGCTCTGCTGGTCGCTGGATACCTACGAGATCATCAAGATCCCGCCCGACGTCTACTTCGTCGATCGCCTGCCCGTTTCCCTCGAGCCGCTCGACGTTCTGACCATCGTTTCTGCGAGCGTCCTCGTGGCTTTCGCGGCCACCATTTACCCCTCGATGCTCGCTTCACGGCTGGAGCCGGTCGAAGCCATCCGTCATGAGTGATCCGCCCGCCCCGGCGCCGGTCGAGGCGCGCGACCTCCACAAGAGCTTTCACTCAGGCGACGGGAGCGAGCTAGAGGTGCTCAGGGGGGTGGACCTCCGGGTCGAGCGTGGCGAGGCGGTCGCCATCGTGGGCGCGAGCGGCGCCGGCAAGTCCACCCTTCTGCACCTTCTCGGGGCCCTGGACCGAGCTACGTCCGGGGACGTGTTCGTGAGTGGCCGGCCCCTCAGCCAATTGAGCGAGGAGGAAGTGGCTCGGGTGCGCAACCGGCAAGTGGGCTTCGTGTTCCAGTTCCACCACCTCCTGCGCGAGTTCACGGCCCTCGAAAACACGATGATGCCTTGCCTCATCGGCGGTAGCGACGTGAAGGACGCAGAGCGACGCTCACGTGAACTGCTGAGCAAGGTCGGCCTGTTGCACCGGTTGGAGCACCGGCCCTGGCAGCTCTCCGGAGGCGAACAGCAGCGCGTCGCCGTAGCCCGCGCGCTCGCCAACGAGCCGGTCGTACTGCTGGCGGACGAGCCTTCGGGGAACCTAGACGAGCGCTCCAGCGACCAGTTGCACGATCTGCTCTTCCGCCTGCGTGAGGAACGACACCTGTCGATGGTCCTCGTCACCCACAACCGTCCGTTGGCGAAGCGTGCTGATCGCATCCTGACCATGGAGGCTGGCCGGCTGTGGGGACCGGAAGCTCGCGAAAGAGCGAGCGCGGCGCAGCCCGCAGCCGGGACCGTCCCGGGGGAACGCGTGCCCTCCATCGCCGAAGGTGGAACTCCACCCGTGGTGCGGTGAACCTGAGGAAGACGAAACGAGCAAAGCCAGACCCCTGAGCGTCGAACCAGTCGATGTCTCGACCCGAGCGGACCAGAAGAGGACATCGGGATCGTATCCATGCTCTGTGAAAACTGCGGCGCGACGGAAGCGGTCGTCCACCTGACGCAGATCGTCAACAACAAGATGTCGGTCTGCCATCTGTGCGAGAAATGCGCCGCTGCGAAGGGACTCGAAACGCCCGAGCCGGCTGCGAACTTCCCGTTGACGGATTTTCTGGCTCAGATGGGAGGCGAAGGGCCCGAAGAGGGTCCGGACATGGGCCGCTGCAGCTTCTGTGGCTTCACGTCGTCCGATTTCCGGGAGACCGGACGCCTCGGTTGTCCCCACTGCTGGGCGACGTTCGAGCCGCATCTGCGGGGGCTGCTGCGGCGAATACACGGGGGAACGAACCACGTGGGCAAGGTCTACCTACCCCCCGATCCTACCGTGACCGAGCTCGAGAAGCGCCTCGATGGGCTGCGCAGGAAGTTGGATCGGGCCGTGGACGCGGAGGACTTCGAGCGCGCCGCACGCCTCCGCGACCAGATCCGCTCCATGGAGCCAGCCACGTGAGTCCCACTCCTTCTTTGACGGGCCTCTAGTGGACCATCTTGCCACCGTACCTGATTTCGGGCTCGGTTGGCTCGACGCCAGCGGCGAGTTCGCCGACATCGTCCTCTCCACCCGGGTACGTCTGGCCCGCAACCTGCAAGGACAGGCGTTCGGACCACGCGCCCGTGTCAACGACCGTGAAGTCATTCTCACCAAGGTGAAGGCCATCACCAGCGAGGTGAGCTTCCTCCAAGGCTCCACGCTGATCGATCTCCCCGAGGTCCACACGCGCAGCCGGAGGATTCTGCTCGAACGCCGCCTGGTCTCCCGCGACCTCCTCGGAGACAACGGGGCGGCGCCACCACGTGGCACCGCGGTCGTGCTTTCCGCCCGAGAGCCGATCAGTATCATGGTGAACGAGGAGGACCACCTCCGGCTCCAGAGCCTCATGTCGGGGCTGCGTCTGCACGACGCGTGGAGCCTGGTGGACCGGCTCGATGAGGACATGGGCCTCGCGCTCCCCTACGCGTTCCACCACGAGTTCGGATACCTCACGAGCTGCCCCACGAATGTAGGTACGGGGCTCCGTGCGAGCGTTCTCATACATCTTCCGGGGCTCGTGCTGACGAAGGAGATCACCAAGGTGCTTCACGGGCTCGGCCAGGTCGGGCTCACCTTCCGAGGGCTGTACGGAGAGGGGTCGGAGGTCGTGGGGAACTTCTTCCAGGTCTCCAACCAGACCACGCTCGGGAAATCCGAGGAGGACCTGGTCGACCACCTCGATCGAATCGTTCGTCAGGTCATCCAGTACGAGAGCCAGGCCCGACGGACTCTGCTCCGCGACGCGCGAGGCGTGACCGAGGACAAGATCTGGCGCGCGTACGGTTTGCTGCGCTTCGCGCGCTCGCTCCCCTTCGAGGAATTGATGAATCTCCTGTCAGGAGTCAGGCTTGGCGCGAGTCTGAAACTACTCTCCGAGCTCAGGGTATACACGCTCAACAAGCTGATGATCTTCACGCAACCCGCCCACCTGGAGCAGGCGGCGGGTCGCGACCTCCCCCCCGCCGAGGGTGACGCGCATCGAGCTGCCTACGTGCGGCGCGTCCTCGCCACTGAAGGAGACGTCATCCCCGACGAGTCGACCTCATGACTAGGGGTTCGTCGCGTCAGCGGCGTCACGAGAACGAGAGCTCGAAGGCCGAATGAACTACAACTTCACCGACCGGGTCAGGAAGGTCCTGGCGATGGCTCGTGAGGAGGCGATCCGCCTCCAGCACGACTACGTGGGGACCGAGCACATTCTGCTGGGCCTCATCCGAGAGGGCGAGGGCGTGGCCGCCGCCGTGCTCACGAACCTGAGCGTCGATCTCAGCCAAATCCACGAGCGTGTTGAGGAGAGCGTCCGCAAGGGAAAAGCTACGATCGCGTTAGGCGAGCTTCCCTATACGTCACGTGCGAAGAAGGTTCTCGAGTTCGCCATGGCGGAAGCCCGTGAGTTCAACCATTCCTACGTCGGAACTGAGCACCTGCTGCTCGGCTTGCTGCGCGAGGAGAAGGGCATTGCAGCGCAGGTCCTCAATTCGCTCGGGGTGTCCTTGGAAGAGGCCAGGGCGGAGACGCTCAAGGTCCTGGGATCGGATGTGAGCCCCACCGAGCCTGCGGAAATCGGGGGTGGATCTTCCTCTCAAGGCGGGGGCAAGGGCGAGAAGAAGTCGAAGACGCCGGCGCTCGACCACTTCTGTCGTGACCTCACCGACCTCGCCCGCCAGAGTAAGCTCGATCCGACCATCGGCCGCACGTCGGAGATCGAACGAGTAGTCGAGATCCTGTGCCGCAGGAAGAAGAACAATCCTGTGCTCATAGGCGAGCCCGGTGTCGGCAAGACCGCCATCGTAGAGGGGCTCGCGCAGCTCATCTCCAGGGGTGAAGTCACGGAAGCCTTGCGGGAGCATCGGGTCTTGGCCCTGGACATGGCCGCCGTCATCGCGGGCACGAAATACCGAGGACAGTTCGAGGAACGGCTCAAGGCCGTCATGAACGAGATCCAACAGAACCAGAACGTGATCTTGTTCATCGACGAGCTGCATACCCTCGTCGGGGCCGGCGCGGCGGAGGGCGCCATCGACGCTTCGAACATGCTCAAGCCCGCCCTCGCTCGTGGAGAGCTTCAATGCATTGGCGCTTCCACGCTAAACGAGTACCGCAAGTACATCGAAAAGGACGGAGCGCTCGAGCGGCGCTTCCAGCCGGTCATCGTCGACCCGCCGACCCCCGACGAGACAGTGGACATCCTGAAGGGGCTCCGTAGTCACTACGAAGATCACCACAAGGTGATCATTACCGACGACTCCATCGTACAGGCGGCGAAGCTTTCAGATCGCTACATCACGGACCGCTTCCTTCCCGACAAGGCCATCGACGTCATCGACGAGGCCGGCGCCCGAGCACGCATCGCGAGCCAGGTGCCCCCACCGGAGGTCGAGGAGCTCAAGGAACAGCTGGCGGGGGTCGCCGAGAAGAAGGAAGAAGCGATCCGCGACCAGGACTTCGAGCGAGCCGCGGAGCTGCGGGATCAGGAGCGGGAGCTGCTGCAGTGGATCAAGGAGCGGCAGGAGGCGTGGGAAGAAGAGCGCAAGCGGCACCGCCCAGAGATCACCACCGAAGAAGTGGCTTTCATCGTGAGCCGCTGGACCGGTATTCCGGTCACGCGGATCCGGCAAGCGGAGACGGAGCGTCTGGTCCACATGGAGGACGAGCTCCACACGCGCATCGTCGGACAAGAAGACGCCATCGGCGCCATCAGCAGGGCCATCCGTCGTAGCCGGGCCGGGCTCAAGGATCCGGAGCGACCGATCGGCTCGTTCATCTTCTCCGGGCCCACCGGCGTCGGCAAGACCGAGTTGGCGCGGGCCCTCGCCGAGTTCATGTTCGCCGATCGTGACGCGCTCATCCGCGTCGACATGAGCGAATACATGGAGAAGTTCTCCGTGTCACGGCTCATCGGGGCCCCACCCGGTTACGTCGGGTACGAGGATTCCGGAGCGTTGACGAAGGCGGTGCGCCGCCGTCCCTACTCAGTGGTGCTCCTGGACGAGATCGAGAAAGCGCACCCGGACGTCTTCAACATCCTCCTACAGGTCCTGGACGAAGGCCACCTCACCGATAACTACGGACGCGTCATCGACTTCAAGAACACCGTCCTCATCATGACCTCGAACCTCGGGGCGAGGGACATCACCAAAGGCGGTGGCCTGGGCTTCCACCAATCGGACGCCAAATCGAGTTACGAGGTGATGCGTGACAAGGTGAAGGAAGAAATCGAGCGCGCCTTCAATCCGGAGTTCCTGAACCGGGTCGATGACATCATCGTCTTCCACCCGCTGTCTCGTGAGCAGCTTGCCGAGATCGTCCACATCCTGCTCGAGGATGTGCAGAAGCGCCTCGCCGAAGAGGAGCTCTCTCTCCGGCTCACAGCTGACGCGGTCGACTTCCTCGCCGACAAGGGCTACGACGAGAAGTTCGGCGCTCGCCCGTTGAAGCGCGCGATCCAGCGTTTCTTGGAGGACCCGCTCTCGGAGAAAATCCTGGTAGCCGAGTTCACCGCCGGAGACGAGATCGAAGTTAGCCTCTCCGAGGACGGAGACAGCCTATCCCTGGCGGCAGGATCTCCCACCAAGACGTGAGACCGATGGTCCGTGCACCGCGGGGGGTCAGCGCGAGGAAGGCCGCCAAGGCGGTCTTCTTCGCCTTCGGGCTCATGAGCTCCATCGTCGGCCACGCTTCCGGCCAGGACGTGAGGCCGGCGCAGATCGTCATCGACTCGCTGGACGTGCAGGGTAACCAGCGCGTGAGCCGAGACGAGATCCTGTCGCTCGCTGGGATACAGCCCGGCTCATTGGCCGGTTACCTCGACTTCCAGGCCAGCCAGAAGAACCTCTGGGCAACGGGGCAGTTCGACGATCTGGCCGTGCGGGCCCACGAGGAGGAAACACCGACCGGCACGCGCACCACGATCGTCTTCCACGTGGTTGAGCGCCCCCTGGTCCGCCGCGTGCGAATCGTGGGTCTCCAGCGTGGAAGCGATGGCGAGGTGCGGGATTCGAGCGGCCTGAGAAACAACGCGCCCTACTCGCCCCAAAGCGTTCGCGCCGCTCGTGACTTCATCCAGCGGGACCTGGCGCGAGAAGGAATCCCGTTCGCCTCGGTCGAGGAGAGAACGGAGCCGGTGCCCGATCAGGAAAACACCATCGACTTGATCCTCGACGTGACCGAAGGCAACAGAGTCACGGTCGCCGAAGTCGTCATCCGGGGAAACGACGACGTTGCGTCGAGTGAGATCGTGGGCGCGATGAGCACCAGGCCCGAGGGCTTCTGGTGGTTCCGCCCGGGATCGTACGACCCGGGGAGCTTCGAAGCGGATCTGGGCAGTGCGATACCAGACGTTTACGCGTCTCACGGATACTTGGACTTCCGCGTCCTTTCCGACACGATCGTGATCGATCCGCAGAGTGGAAAGGCGCGCCTGGAGATCGAGGTCGAAGAAGGTCCTCGCTACCGGGTGGCGGACGTGATCGTCGAGGGCAACCAGGTCGTGACGAACGAGCGCGTCGAATCGTTCTTCCAGCGCGAGGGCGGGGGTCTGCTGAGCTCGCTCGGAATCGGAGGCGGGAGCGAGGACGAGGGGCTCGTCGGCGGGATCTTCGACGGCGTGGCGTTCCGTGAGGCCCTGGACCAGATACAGCAACTCTATGCGAACCAAGGATATATCTTCGCTCAAGTACAGCCCCTCGTGGAGAAGCGGGCGGCCCTCGGGCCTGGGCAGGATCCCACCGTTCGTATCGGCGTCACGATCCAGGAGGGAAGCCCGGCAATCGTCAAGCGGGTGGCGATCGAGGGGAACGAGTACACCCACGAATGGGTCATCCGTGACAAGATCTTCATGTTGCCGGGGGACACCTACAGCCAGGAGCGTCTCCTACAAAGCTACCAAAGCGTGCAGTCTCTCGGGTTTTTCGATAGCCCCCTGGCCGCTCCCAGAGTGGAGCCCGATCCGGAGACGGGGGACGTCGACGTCACCTTCACCGTCAACGAGCGGCAGACGGGCTCGGTAAATTTCGGCACTTCCGTGGGTGGCGGAACCGGCCTGGCAGGGTTCGTCGGATACGATCAGCCGAATCTCTTCGGCCAGGCCAAGGAGCTGCACCTGCGCTGGGACTTCGGGCGGTTCCTCAACAACTTCACAGTGAGCTTCTCCGATCCTTCGCTGTTGCGGAGTCGTGTCAGCGCCAGTGTCTCGCTCTTCAACTCCACAGACCGGTTCATCTCCTTCGCCAACGGCCGCAGGCGCCAGGTCGGAGCGTCCCTGCGGTTCGGTTTCCCCATCCCGGGTGCGCCGCGGACGAGGGTGTTCACGGGCTATTCGATCGCCAGGACACGCTTCACTCTCCGCCAAGGAGTGGAGGACGTTTCTCTCTTCGGCCAACCGGACGGTGTCCAGAGCCAGTTCAACGTCGGCGTCACCCGTTCGACGCTCAATCACCCGATCTTTCCGACCGTGGGTTCCCGGCTGAGCTGGACTACGGAGCTCAACGGCGGCGTTCTCGGCGGCGACGGCGATTTCACCAAGAACACCTTGGAGGGCACGTGGTGGGTGCCGGTCGCCCAGCTTGGAGATCCGAGCCAGGGCCGGCCCACCGAGTTCTCGTTGGGGATTTCGATTCGCGCCGGAGCAATCTTCGGGGACGCGTCGCGCTTTCCGTTCGACCGTTTCTGGATGGGAGGTGTACAATTCGGGCAGCCGCTTCGTGGATACGACGAGACCTCGGTCACTCCGTTGGGATATTTTCCCGAGGGCTCGAGAGCCATTCCGGACGTGAACCGACTCGGCGACGCGTACATTCTGCTGAATGCCGAATACGCGATGCGCCTCAACGATGCCTTCTCGGTGTCGACGTTCTTCGACGCGGGAAACATCTGGCGGAGTCCGAGTGAGATCGATCCGACTCGTCTCCTGCGGGGTGCGGGATTCGGGGTGCTGGTGGTGACGCCGTTCGGGCCTCTCGGGTTGGACTACGCGTACGGCTTCGACAAGGCGGTGCCGGGGTGGCAGCTGCACTTCAAAATGGGGGGCGGGCTCTGACCGACCCGCAGAAAGGGAGTCACAATATGCGACGTTCTACGTTCGTCAGCTCGTTGCTCGTGCTCGCGCTGAGCGCCACGAGCCTCGACGCCCAGGTGGCCCTCAAGGTGGGCTACATCAACTCGGCGGCCATCCTCGAGCAGGCGCCCGGTGCTCAAGCGGCAAAGGATCAGTTCGAGCAGGAGTTCTCCTCGTACCAAACCGAGATCCAGGAGATGGCGCAGGAGCTGCAGACGCTCATGGAGCAATACGAGCAACAGCAGCTCACGCTTTCAGCGGACGCGAAGGCTCGCCGCGAGGGAGAGATTCGCCAGAGGCAAGGGGCGTACCAGGCCCGGCTCCAGGAGCTCGACGAGCAGGCGGGGCAGCGCGAGCAGGAGCTCGTGCAGCCAGTAATGGACCGGATCTCCCGCGTCATCGAGGAAATCCGCGAGGAGGGAAGCTACTCCCTCATCTTCGACGTCTCCGCGGGCTCCATCATTTCGGCCGATCCCAGTCTCGACCTCACCGACGAGGTTGTCAGCCGGCTTCAAAGCGCTGCCCCAGGAAGTCCCGGAGGGAGCTGACCGAGCGGCCGCCCCTGCCCAGAAGGCCCACGCGTCCGCCCAGGGCGGGGCGTGGGCCTTCGTTCGTCCTTCATTAGAAGCGATCGGAGGTTGCCGTGCCAGCGAACGACCGCACAGACGTCACCCCGATGACGCTGCAGGAGGTCGCCGAGGAGGTCGGCGGTCACGTGCTGGGTGATCCCTCCGTCCGGGTGGGTGACGTCGCGCCCCTCGACCAGGCCGGACCCCAGTCCCTCGCGCTCCTCGCCGACGGTCGCTACGTAAGGGATCTGGCGGAGAGCAGGGCGGGCGCGGTCCTCGTGTCCGAGGGGCTGGCCCAACACATCGGCCCAGAGCGTCCGGCGGTCGTAGTGAAGGACGCGCGTGCTGCGCTCGTGCCGCTTCTGGCGCTTCTTTACGAGAAGCCGAAGCCCTCCCCGAACGTCCACCCAACCGCGGTCATCGCTCAGGGAGTCGGGATCGGCCGGGACGTCTCCATCGGACCCTACGCCGTCATCGAGGAGGACGCCGAGGTCGGCCACCGGGTGCGTGTGGGCCCGCACGCCGTGGTGGGCCGGGGCTCTCGCTTGGGCGACGACGTCGTCTTGCACGCTCACGTTGTGCTCTATCCCGGCACGATCCTCGCGCACCGGGTCGTCGTCCATGCCGGAGCTCGGCTCGGGTCGGACGGGTTCGGGTATGCGTTGCGGGACGGCGAACACCAGAAGATTCCCCAGGTGGGTGGTTGCATCGTCGAGGAGGACGTCGAGATCGGAGCCAACGCTTGTGTCGACCGCGGCTCGATCGGCGACACGGTCGTGGGCCGCGGGACCAAGCTCGACAACCTCGTCCACCTGGCCCACAACGTCCGGGTAGGGCCAAACTGTGCCATGGCCGCGCTCGTCGGTATCGCGGGTTCTACCAGGATCGGCGAGGGCTCCGTGTTCGGAGGACAATCCGGTGCGTTCGATCATGTGGAGATCGGCGAGGGAGTTCAGGTCGGCGGGCAGGCAGGCGTAACCGGCAACCTCGACGCGGGCGAGAAGGTGACGGGCTTTCCGGCGCGAGACGTGGGGTCGTGGATGCGGGCCTGGGCGATAGTGCTGCGCTTGCCGGACCTCGGCAGACGCGTGAGGGAGATCGAGTCCGAGCTCACGCGCCTGGCACGGTCTGGGACCGGTGGGGCTGAACGAGTGTGATGTTAGCTTATCGTTCGCGAGCACTCGGCAGATCGAACCGCATCGAGGCGGGAGCAACCGAAACCGCATGGATCGGCTGAAACAGCGAACCGTGGCGCGAGAGGTCCGCCTGGACGGCATCGGCGTTCACTCGGGTGCCGCGACGACCCTGTCCTTCCACGCCGCTGCGCCCGACACGGGTGTACGGTTTCGGCGCACGGACTTGCCGGGATGTCCCGAGGTTCCCGCGGACCTGGATCATGTCGTCGAGACCGACCTGGGGACCACCCTCGGCACCAACGAAGCCCGCATACTGACCGTGGAGCACGTGCTCGCGGCCCTTGCAGCGCAGGGCATCGACAACGTCCTCATGGACCTGGACGGCCCAGAGCCCCCGATCCGTGACGGCAGCTTCCGCGACTACGTGGAGGTGCTCGATGACGCCGGTGCGAGCGTGCAGGACGCGCCTGTGCGCCTGCTCGAGCTGCGTGCCCCGGTGAGTGTACGTGAGGACGGCGGAGCAAGCTACGTGGCCGTGCCGGCGGACGACTACCGTGTCTCGGCGACGATCGATTTCGAGCACCCGGCCATTGGGCGCCAGTTCGGATCGTTCGAGCTTTCGACCGAGTCCTTCCGGGCAGAGATCGCTCCTGCCCGGACGTTCGGCTTCCGCACGGACGCCGAGGCCATTCGGGCCAGAGGCCTCGCCCAGGGCGCGTCTCTGGAAAACACGGTCGTCTTGGACGGCACGGCCGTCATGAACGAACAGCTCCGATACCCCGATGAGTTTCTCAGGCACAAGGTGGGCGACGTCGTGGGCGACCTCGCGCTTCTGGGAGGGCGCATCCTCGGCCATATCGTTGCAGAGCGCCCGAGCCATCGCGGCAACCTCGCACTCGCTCGCGCCATCGCCGAGCATGTACGCCAGGCCGAAGGACGCGCAGTCGTCGATGTGCAGCAGATCCTGCAATACCTGCCGCACCGATATCCGATGCTGCTAGTCGATCGAATCATCGATTACGAGGCGGGCAAGAGAATCGTCGGGATCAAGAACGTGACCATCAACGAGCCCTTCTTCCAGGGACACTTTCCGGGGCACCCAATCATGCCGGGCGTGCTCATCATCGAGGCAATGGGTCAGGTCGGTGGGCTGCTTCTCATGGACTCCGTGGAGAACCCCGAGGAGAAGGTCGTGTATTTCATCGCCTTGGACGGTGTCAGATGGCGGCGGCCCGTGAGGCCCGGCGACCAGATCGTCTTCGAGATCGAGATGCTCCAGTCTCGCCGGCGGGTGTGCAAGATGAGGGGAGTGGGCAAGGTGGACGGCAACATCGTGGCGGAAGCCGAGTTCATGGCTCGGATCGTGGACAAATGAGAGAATCGACGACGAGCACAGGCGATCGCTTCGCTCCTGTGGTCCACGCTACGGCGGTCGTGGACCCGGACGCCGAGCTCGGAGCCGGCGTCGTGGTGGGTCCCTATGCCGTCATCGGACCCCGAGTGGTCGTAGGCGCCGGGACGGAGGTCGGCCCCCACGCCTACGTGGACCGCGACACGATTCTCGGTGAGGACTGCCAGGTCTCGAAGGGCGCGGTGCTCGGCACCGACCCCCAGGACCTCAAGTACAAGGGCGAGTCCACGCGGCTCATCGTGGGTGATCGGACTGTGATCCGCGAGTTCGCCACGTTGAACCGCGGTACGGAGGCATCCGGAAGATCGGTAGTCGGCAGCGACTGCCTTCTCATGGCCTACACGCACGTGGCGCACGACTGCGAGATCGGCAACCACGTCATCATCTCCAACGCCACACAGATGGCCGGTCACGTCACCATCGAGGACTGGGCCGTAGTCAGTGGACTCGTCGCGATTCACCAGTTCGTGCGTATCGGCGCCCACTCCTTCGTCGGCGGCGGCTCTCGCATCCCGCAAGACGTGCCTCCTTACTGCCGGGTAGTGGGCAACCCACCGAAGCTCTACGGCCTCAACGCGGTCGGGCTGGACAGGCGCGGCCTCTCCGCCGACGTACGCAAGTCGCTAAAAGCGACGTACCGGATCCTGTTCCAGTCCGGGCTCAACGTCTCGCAGGGACTCAAGCGAGCCGAAGACGAGGTGGAGCAGATTCCCGAAGTCCGCCATCTGCTCACGTTCATCCGCAGCTCGGAACGGGGCATCACGATATAGGCGGCTGCGAGATCGGAGCCGTGTCATGAGCCTCTCGGTGGGCGTCGTCGGCGTGGGCCAGCTCGGGTTTCACCATGCGCGCATCCTCCGTTCGCTCGAGGGCGTGGCCATGGCCGGCGTTTGGGACCTTCGTGGGGAGCGTGCCGATGCGGTGGGCGCCGAGCTCGACGTGCCCGTGGCGGCCAGCCTCGGGGACCTGTTGGAGGCTGCCGATGCCGTCGTGGTCGCGGTCCCGACGAGCGCACACGAGGACGTTGCGTTGGCGGCGCTCGCGCGACGCGTCCACGTGCTGGTCGAGAAGCCGATCGCTCCCGACCTCGCCTCGGCGGACCGGATCCTGGCTGCAGCGGGGGAGCACGACGCGCTCGTACAGATCGGCCATGTCGAGCGCTTCAACCCAGCTGTAAGGGCCGCGGAGCCGTATCTGGACCGGCCGCTCTTCGTGGAGTCGCACCGCATGGCGCCGTTCTCGCCACGGAGCACCGACGTCGCCGTCGTGCTCGACCTCATGATCCACGACGTGGACCTGGTGGGCAGCCTGGTGGGTAGACCGGTGCAGGAGATCGCCGCCGCGGGCGTTGCGGTGCTCACACCGTCCGTCGACATCGCAAACGCGCGCCTCACGTTCGAGGGTGGTGCGGTGGCGAACCTCACCGCGAGTCGGATCTCGCCCGAGCGGATGCGCAAGCTGCGTATCTTCCAGCCGTCGGGTTACCTCAGCCTCGACCTGGCAAGAGGCAAGGGCGAGTTTCTTCGGCTGAGGAGGGGGCTCGCCACGTTGGGGCGCCGCGCGCCGGGGGTTCCGATCCCCGAGCTGGACGAGATCGTCGAGCGGATCGAGCTCGCCGGGGACGGGACCGAACCCTTGCGCTCGGAGCTGGAGAACTTCCGCGACGCAGTGTCCGGGCTCGCGCCGCCCGCTGTAACGGGACGCGACGGGCGAGCGGCCCTCGCCGTTGCCTTGTCCATTGAAGAGGGGATCGGAAGCCATGTCCCTCATACGAGTCCGGCGTAAGCGGAAGAAGGATTGGATCGACGCCAAGAAGGGCGCTTCCCCAGGCCGCCTGGCGGTCATACTGGTGGCCGTCGTGGCCGTGATCTGGTACCTGAGCGTCTCCTTCTGACGGCTCCTCCTTCACGGGCGCCGGCTGAGGACGCGCGCACACGGGCCCGACCCCAGCGTCCGGGAGAGTTCACGAACCGGTCGAGGTTTCGACCCCCGCGCGGACCCGATGGGGGCGTTCGTGTGGAGCGCAGCCGCTTTAAGCTGAATGGCCTGGGCCGTTGAAGCGATGAGCGGTTCCGGAGGGCGCACGGTCCTCATCCTGGCTGGGGAGGCTTCGGGAGACCAGCACGCCGCTGCGGTCGCGTCGGAGCTGCTCCGCCGAGAGCCCGGGTTGCGTCTGGTCGGCCTGGGCGGCGACCGGATGCGCGCGGCGGGGGTGGAGCTTCTTGCGGAGCTCGAAGAGCTTGCGGTCATGGGGTTCGTCGAGGTCCTTTCCAGACTGCGATACTTTTGGCGGCTCGAGCGGCGGGTGCAGCGACTTCTGGACTCGGGGGACGTCGTGCTCGCGCTGCCGGTGGACTACCCCGGGTTCAACCTCCGCGTGACGCGTCACGCCCGTAGGCGAGGGATTCCCGTGCTCTACTATGTCTCGCCGCAGGTGTGGGCCTGGAAGGCGCGGCGAGCGCGACGCTTGGCGCACGACGCCGACCACGTCGCGGTCATCCTGCCCTTCGAGGAAGAGATCCTGAAAAGCGCTGGCGCCAGGGCGACCTTCGTCGGCCATCCGCTGCTCGAGCGCGAGGGCGATCTACCGGACCTCGACGCTTTCGCGCGGCCTATCGGCGTCGACCCCTACCGGCCCATGCTGGCCCTGTTTCCCGGGTCGCGTGCCCAGGAGGTCGACCGTCACCTCGATCTGTTCCTGGAGACTGCCCGTGGGGTGCGGGCCCTAACGCCCGGCGTCCAGGCCGTCCTCGCCCGCGCGGCCGGCATTCCCGCCTCGCGCTACGAGGGGGTCGACGTCCCGGTCGTGTCCGACGCTCGAGCGCTTCTCCGGCACGCCCGCGCGGCCCTGGTCAAATCAGGCACGACGACGCTGGAGGCGGCTCTCGAGGGCACGCCGTTCGTCACCGTCTACCGGACGCATCCGCTCACGTTCTGGCTCGCGCGCCGACTGGTCCGGGTCGACCACATCGCGCTCGCCAACCTCGTGGCGGAGGAGCGAGTCGTCGCCGAGGTGCTCCAGGATGACGCAACACCGGAGCGGCTGGTGGCGGAGCTCATGCCGCTGATGGACGCGGACGGCCCTGAACGGCGCAAGGTCGTCGAGGCGCTGGGCCGGGTCCGTTCAGCGCTTGGCGAGCCGGGCGCGGCCAAACGGGTCGCGGAGCTGGCCATGGATCTGATCGGGTCTCCGCCGTGAGCAGCCGTGTCCAGGAGTGGCGCTTCCGCGCCGCCGGCGTGCTGGGGGCCGGGCTCGTCGGGGGTATCTCGTTGACCACGCGGGTTAGCAGGGTGGGTCGCGAGCATTACCTCGCCTTCCGTAGAGAAGGGCGCCCGGTGATCTTCGTCTTCTGGCACGGCCAGCTGGTCCCTCTCGTCCACTGTCACAGGGACGAGAGGATCGTGGTGCTCGTGAGCGACCACCCGGACGGCGAGTACATCACGCGTGTGATCGAAAGGCGAGGATTCGGCACGGCTCGCGGGTCGAGCACCCGTGGTTCGACGAAAGGGCTCAGGGCGCTGATCCGAGCGGCTCGCGCGGGACGCGATCTCGCACTCACCCCGGATGGACCGCGTGGTCCGGCGCGGGTCTTCAAGCCCGGGGCGCTGCTGGTGGCGCGGGCCGCCGGCCTGCCGCTCATTCCGGTGGCGGTGTCGGCGCCTACTGCATGGCGATTGGCGACCTGGGACAGCTTCATGGTACCGAAGCCGCTGGCGCGGGTCGAGATCCGCTACGATCGGCCTCACTGGATCCCGAGCGGGTCCACCGAGGAGCAGCTCGGCGAGCATGCAGCCGCGCTGGGCCGGCGCCTCGATGAGCTTTCGGGTGCTCTCACTGCCCGACGCGTAGGGCAGGACGGACCGGAGGAGCCACGGGCCGCTGGGCACGCCGCGCGCGCGGGCCGCGAAAAGACGATGCCTTGAGCGGTCGTCGCACGACGGGCGAAGCCTGGGTCCAGCGCTGGTGGAGGGGAGAAGCGGGACCGGTGGGCTCGCTCATGTCGTTCGGGAGCCTGCCCCTGGCATTGCTGTACTGGGGAGCGACCGGCCTGCGCAACGTTGCCTACGATGTTGGCATCGCGAGAAGACGGTCTGCCCCCATCCCCGTCGTCTCGGTGGGGAACCTCGTGGTGGGCGGCACCGGGAAGACCCCCGTCTCGGCCTGGATCGCGCGACGCCTCGCGGAGCTCGGGACCCGGCCCGCGCTCGTGCTTCGCGGGTACGGCGCCGACGAGCCGGCCCTCCACCGGCGCTGGGCCCCCGACCTGAGCGTGGTGGTAGGTGCGGACCGAGTGGCGGGAGTGCGATCCGCGGCGCAGCTCGGTGCGGATGTGGCGGTGATCGACGACGGCTTCCAGCACAGGCGGCTTGCGCGCGACCTCGACATCGTACTTGTGGCGGCGGAGCATACCTTTCCAGGGCGTCTGCTACCGCGGGGGCCCTTTCGCGAGCCCGCCAGCCGGATAACGCGCGCCGATGTGGTGATGATCACCCGCCGAACCGCGACCACTGCACGCGTGGAAGAGCTCACGGCCAGCCTGGAGCGGCTCGTGCCGCTCGATGTGCTGCTGGTGGCACGGCTCGAGCCCGGCGGGTTCACGACCCTCGACGGCGAGTCCGCGCAGCCGCCGAGGGGGGACGTGTTCGCCGCGACGGGCGTGGCTTCCCCGGAGAGGTTCGCCGAACTTTTGGATCGCGTCGTGCCCGGAAGCGTCGAGGTCCGAGCCTTCCCGGACCATCATCCGTTCGACGAGAACGACGCACGCGAGCTGGCCGCCGCCGCGGGAGCGAGGCCGCTCGCCATCACGGAGAAGGATGCCGTGAAATTGATCCGGTTCCGCACCCTCCTGCCCGAGACCCTGGTGTTGCCCCTCATTGTCCGAATGGAGCGTGGAGCGGAGGTCCTCGAGCACTTCCTGGCGCGCGTGGCCAGTGCAGTCGCGGCGTCCGACCACTCGCCGGCCGGGAGAGCTCCTTGATGTCGCCTGGGACCGGTGACGCGAGCGCCACGACGTTGCAGACCGACGTCCTCGTAATCGGCAGCGGTATCGCGGCTATGCTCGGTCCGGACGACGACCTCTCGCTCCATGTTCAGGACACTCTGGCCGTCGGGTCGGGCCTGTGTCACACTGAAGCGGTCGAGCGGCTCGTGAGCGAGGGTCCCGAGCGGATCCACGAGCTCATCGAGTGGGGAACGCGGTTCCACCGCGAGCGGGGCCGACTCTCGCTCGGCATGGAGGGTGGCCACTCCCGACGTCGCATCGCGCACGCGGGGGACCGCACCGGCCAGGAGATCGAGCGGGCGCTTCTGGAGGCCGTGGAGGCCGAGCCCCGCATCGAGGTCCTGGAGGACCACCTAGCGGTCGACTTCGTATTGGATGGTGGGCCGCCGGGCAGGGTCCGCTGCGGCGGGGTCATGGCGCTCAGCCACCGCGAGGACCGTGTCGTGGCGGTGCGCGCCCACGCCACCATGCTGGCGTCGGGCGGATGCGGACAGATCTACCGGCACACGACCAATCCAGGTATCGCCACCGGTGACGGCGTGGCCATGGCGCACCGTGCCGGCGCGCGCGTGGCCAACCTGGAGTTCGTGCAGTTCCATCCCACGGCCCTGCACCCAACGGAGGATCCCGCCTTTCTCATCTCGGAGGCCCTGCGGGGAGAGGGGGCGGTACTGCGACGGCTGGACGGTGCCGAGTTCATGCCCGCCTATCACCGAGCGGGGTCCCTGGCGCCGCGCGATGTCGTGGCCAGGGCAATCGACCACGAGCTCAAGCGCACGGGAGAGCCTCATGTGATGCTGGACGTCTCCCCGATTCCGCGGCGGAAGCTCGAGGAACGGTTCCCGGGGGCGGTCCAAGGCTGCCTGGAGCGGGGGGTCGATCTCTCCCACGGTATTCCGGTGGTCCCTGCCGCCCACTATCTCTGCGGGGGTGTGGTCACGGACGAGGAAGGGCGCACGACACTGCCCGGTCTTTATGCCGCCGGCGAGGCCGCATGCACCGGCGTTCACGGGGCGAACCGCTTGGCGTCGAATTCGCTCCTCGAGGCGGTGGTGTTCAGCCATAGAGCGGCGATCTCCGTGAGGGACCGGTTGGGAAGCGAGAATTCGGGTCCTGCCCGGACGCCTTCACCGCCTCCGCAGATCGCTGCGACGGACCGGGAGCCCGATCTCGAGCGAGCGGCGGAGCTTCGCCGTGAGCTTCGTCACCTGATGTGGGAAAAGGTCGGCATCGTCCGGAGCGACGACCGTCTGGAAGAGGCGGAACACGAAATCACGGTCAGCCGCGCCGATTGGGAGCGGGAGAGTGAGGGCGCCCGCCTGACGCCCGAGACCGTCGAGCTCCGCAACCTTTTCCAGACCGCAGGACTCGTCGTGCGTTGTGCCCGCGCCCGTAAGGAGAGCCGGGGCCTCCACTTCAACGTGGACCATCCGGGAAGCGACAACGAGCATTTCCTGCGTGACACCGTCGTGGAGGCCTGAGACCGTGGGTGTGTGGCCCCTCGCGATCACCGTGCTCGTGGTCGGGCGCGTTCGCGGCGCCTTGGTCGACGGGGTTGCCGAGTACGAGTCGCGGGCGGCACGGTACTGGCGCCTCGAAGTCGTAGAAGTCTCGGTGGGAGGCAAGGGTAGTAGAATCGATCCTACCGAGGTCATGGACGCCGAGGGCCAGAAGCTGCTGGCGCGAGCCCCCGCGGAGGCTGAGCTCGTCGCCCTCTCACGCAAGGGAAGGGCCATGACGTCGAGCGAGCTGGCGCGCCATCTGGAGCGGCGCATGGGGGTGGGAGGCCCGGGTGTCGCGTTCGTGATCGGGGGGGCGTTCGGGCTCTCGAAGGCCGTGCTGGCGAGAGCCAGCACGCGGTTCTCACTTTCCGGCCTCACGCTTCCCCACGAAATGGCCAGACTGGTGCTGGCCGAGCAGCTGTATCGGGCAGGGACGATCCTGAGGAGCGAGCCCTACCACAAGCTTTCACGTTAAACGGTCGCAAGCGCGAACTGCCAAGGAAGGTCCTGGTGAATCTTGAGCTCATGGTGGGCAGGGTCGGGGGGTCGGAGCTCGTCGACGGCTACGTAAACGGAAGTGCGGGGGCGCGGGCGTTCTACTCGGGCTGGTGGGGCGATCCGGAGGCGTACAAGGCCAAGGCGCGCGAAGTGGATGGCCGCTTCGACCGAACGGCGAGACGTCGCGCGGCGGACGCCATGTACGCGCCCGGTGCGAACGGAGCGGAGCGGCTGGACGAGTGGGTCGAGCGGGGGGGCTACTTGGTCACCGCGGGGCAACAGCCAGGTCTGTTCACCGGCCCCATCTACACGCTGAGCAAGGCCCTCATGGCGGTGACCTTGGCGAAGGAGCTCGAAGCCCTGCTAGAGTCTCCGGTGCTCCCCCTCTTCTGGGTGGCGTCCGACGACCACGACTGGGAGGAGGCCAACCACACCGTGGTCGTCGGCGTGGACAACGAGCTCCATCGCATCGAGGTCGAGGTTCCCGCGGACCAGCTCGGCCTTCCTCTTCACTCCATCCGGCCGGGGGCAGCCCTGAGCCGAGCCCGTGAAGCCTTGTTCTCGCAGCTCCCACGAAGCGACTTCAGCAAGCCGTACGAGAGACTCATCGAG
Source organism: Longimicrobiales bacterium (assembly GCA_965249195.1). Taxonomy (GTDB): domain Bacteria; phylum Gemmatimonadota; class Gemmatimonadetes; order Longimicrobiales; family Gaopeijiaceae; genus CBDFLM01. The sequence goes on along the minus strand of CBDFLM010000012.1, from coordinate 15,341 downwards.
ACCGCCTATCATCCAGGCGCTACGCTGGCCGAGGGCTTCCGGGATGCGCTGGCTACGCTACTGGCGCCGTTCGGTGTGCTGCTCGCCGACGGCGCCGATCCGAGCGTGAAGGCACTCTCCTCGAGCATCCTTCAGGGTGCGATCGAGGAATCCCCCGTCCACGAGGCTGCCCTCGAGGAGCGCGCAAAGGCTCTGGACGGGGCGGGTTTTCACGTCCAGGTCCCGGTTTTGGCCGAGGGGGTCAATGTGTTCTTGGAGGGTCCGGACGGGCGGGAGCGGCTCTATCGTGAGGGCGACGGGTTCCGACTGAGGCACTCCGGGCAGCGGATCAGCGCGCTGGAGCTGCTGCAGCGTCTCCGGGACGAGCCGGGAAGCTTCAGCCCCAACGTTCTCTTGCGGCCCGTCGTCGAGAGCGCGGTCTTCCCCACTGTGAGTTTGGTCACCGGTCCAGGTGAGACGTCGTACGCGGCCCAGCTTCAGCCGCTGTTCGGCGCCTTCGGCATCGAGCCGCCGGTAACCTACCCCCGTTTGGCCGTGACCGCGTTGGAGGCGAAGATCGGCAAGGTTCTCGACAAGTTCGGCTTCGAGGCATCGGAGCTGGATCGTCCGTTCCACGAGCTTGCTGTTCGCGTAGCCCGCGAGGAGCTGCCGGAGGTTGTAGAGCAGACCCTGAAGGAGCTGAGGAGCGGGCTCGGGAAGGGAGCAGGCAGGCTACTTGAGGAGGCGAGGGACATCGATCCGACGCTGAAGGGCGCGATCGAGTCGGCCCGTACGAGCTCGCTGGGGGCGTGGGACGATGCAGAGAAGAAAATCCTTCAGGCGCTCAAGCGGGGCAACGAGGTCGGACTTCGACAGCTCGCGAAGGCCCGGCTGCACCTCTACCCGAATGGCTCCCCCCAAGAGCGGGTCATGACCCCGTTCTATTACCTGTTCCGTTACGGGGGAGAGTTCCTTGAGGGACTGCACCGGAGCCTGTCGGAGGGAGCGGTGTGGCCGCACCCCTCCTCCTGAGCGCCGGACCGAGGGGCACCTCCGAGCCCCGGCCAGGTACTACACGGCGGGAATCGGAGGCCGTCGCGAGGAACTCCGCTCCCCACGTCGACGGAGGGAGCGCGTGTTCTGGCCCATCATCGTCATCCTGATTCTCGTCATCCCGATCCTGTCGATCGTTCTCGACTCGCACGTCGGCCGGGCTCTGGCGGCCCGTCTGGAGAGGAGGGGCTTGAGCGACACGAGCGACCTCATCGCCCAGCGCCTCGCTTTCCTCGAAGGCGAGGTTGACCGTTTAGGGTCGAAGACGTCGCGCCTCGAGGAGGAGAGCCAATTCCTCCACAAGCTTCTGACCGAGCGGACCGGCGCCAGCGCGCCGCGCGCGCTCGCCGAGGGTGAGGACGGAGGCTGACGAGGAGCTTCCCCGCCCGACGGGGAAGCGAGGCGGCGCACGCGCGGCCTGGATGGTCGGCGCGGGCATTTTTCTGAGCCGGATCGCAGGGTTCGTTCGGGAGGCCGTGTTCGCTTCCTTCTTCGGAGCCACGGCGGTCGCGGACGTCTGGCGGGTCGCCCTCCGCACGCCCAACGTCATCCAGAACCTGCTCGGAGAAGGCACGCTCTCGGCGTCGTTCATACCCGTCTACGCAGAGATGCTCGAGCAGGGGAGGGAGGAAGACGCCGGCCGCTTCGCGGGAGCTGCCCTCGGACTTCTGGCTTCCGTCGCGTTCGGGATCGCCCTGCTCGGTATCCTCCTGGCACCGGTGTTCGTGCCATTCATCCTACCCCAGTGGAGCAACGCACAACACGATCTCACCGTTCGGGTGATGCGGATCCTGTTCCCCATGACCGCCACGCTGGTGCTCTCGGCCTGGTCGCTCGGCATCCTCAACAGCCACGGAAGGTTCTTCCTCTCCTACGTCGCCCCCGTGGCCTGGAACCTGGCTTTGATCGCGACGCTCGTGGCGTTCGGATCGTTTTTCGCTTTCGAGCTCGAGAGCCTGGTGGTCGCGCTGGCGTGGGGGGGGCTCGTAGGCGGCCTCCTCCAGCTCATGGCGCAGCTACCGTGGGTGGCCGGAGCGCTTGGCCACTTTCGTTTTTCGATCAGCCGTCGCGTCGTCGGCGTGGAGGAGGCGATCCGAAATCTGATCCCGGTGATCGCCGCGCGCGGTGTGGTCAACCTGAGCGGCTGGATCGACATGATCCTCGCGGGCCTACTCGCTACCGGAGCCATGGCGGTCCTCGGGTACGCCCAGACGCTCTACGTGCTTCCCATCTCCCTGTTCGGAATGTCCATTGCGGCCGCGGAGCTTCCGGAGCTCTCCAGGCGCCGGGGCGAGGCGGATGTCGTCGTGGCTGAACGTGTGAAGAGCGCACTCGGTCGCGTACGGTACTTGGTCATACCATCCGCTTTGGCATATCTGGCCATCGGCGACGTGCTCGTGGCGGCGGTATACCAGCGCGGCCTGTTCCAACGCTCCGAAACCGCGCTGGTGTACGCTGTGCTCTCGGCCTACTCGCTCGGCCTAATCGCGTCGTCGAACTCACGGGTCCTCTCGTCGGCCTTCTATGCACTGCGCGACACTCGAACACCTGCCAGGGTCGCCTACGCTCGTGTCGGAGTGTCGCTGGCCGTGGGTCTCGCTTTGATGTTTCCCCTCGACCTTCTCGACGTGGGTATCCTTGGGGCCGGAGGCGACGGAGGCGCCCTCCTACGGTTGGGCGCGGTAGGTCTGGCGCTGGGGGCAACGGTGGGCGCGTGGGTGGAGTACTCTCTACTTCGGCGAGCACTGAGGCGCCGGCTGGGTCCTCACTCGCCGCGCCCGCGTACGACCGTCGCGCTGGTGGCTGCCGGGACCGGGGCGGTCGCTACGGCGTTGGTCGCCAAGTTGGTCCTGGGCTCCATCGTACCTTCGCGTGCGGGCTGGATCGTCGATTCGCTGGGTCCGGAGTCCGCTACGGCAGCCTGGCTGCTGGCGCTCGGAACGGCGGTTCCATTCGGGGTAGTATACCTGGCCCTCGCCTGGGCCCTCGGGGCCTCCTCCGCCGACGGAAATCAGCACGTCGGCGCCGGCTGACGACGCGGCCCGTTCCATTCGTCTTTCCGCTTACCCACCGAGCCCGTGGACTTGAAGGAGCAAATCCGTCGCCTTCCGACCCGCCCGGGTGTCTACATGCTCAAGGCGGAAGGCGGCGAGATCCTCTACGTTGGGAAAGCCAAGAGCTTGCGGTCGCGGGTGAGGAGCTACTTCGGCTCCGGGCGCGGGCGCGGGATCAAGACGCGGGAGCTCGTGCGGAGGGTCGGGTCCGTGGAGACGCTCGTCGTGGCGAGCGAGGCCGAGGCGCTTATCCTGGAGGCCAACCTCATCAAGGAGCACCGGCCCCGGTTCAACATCCAGCTCCGCGACGACAAGCGGTACCCCTACATCAAAGTGACCGTCCAGGAGCCTTTCCCGCGCGTCTTCGTCACGCGACGCGTGGTCGACGATGGGGGACGCTATTTCGGGCCGTACACGTCGGTTGGGCATATGAGGCAGGCGTTGGAGGTCGTGAAGCGCCTCTACACGGTTCGGTCCTGCAGGTACGACCTTCCGCACGACCGGCCCCAGCGTCCGTGCCTCGATCATCACATCGGCCGCTGCAAAGCCCCCTGCGTGGGTCTTCAGACGATGGACGAGTACCGAGCCATGATGGACGAGATTCTGGACGTGCTCGGCGGCGAGACGGAGGCCATCCGTCGCGGTGTCGAGGATAGTATGCGCGCTGCGGCCGACTCCCTGGCGTTCGAGCGCGCCGCCACCCTGCGAGACGCGGCGCAAGGCCTCGACGTGCTTGCGCGGCGCCAGCGGGTGCAGGTGGCGGGTGGGGGGGATCAGGACATCGCCGGGCTCGCGCGGGATGGAGAGCTCGCCGTCGCCGTCGTGCTCAAGGTGCGCGACGGCCGGATGCTCGGGAGGGACTCGCTGCGCTTCTCGAGCATCCTGGAGGAGGGCGCAGCCTCGCTCATGGGGATTCTCGCGTCACGCTATTACCTCGGGCGAGGAGAGACGGGCACCGGTGAGCTTCCGCACGAGATCTTGTTCCCGGTGGAGTTCGATGACCGAGAACTGCTGGAGAACGTGCTGAGCGACAAGGTGGGTCGCCGGGTACGCACACACGTCCCGGTACGTGGACGCAAGAAGCGCCTGGTCGAGCTCGCTTGCGACAACGCACGACACCTCATGGAGGACCGTGTAGCCGCGCTGGCGTATGTCGCGGACCGCGCCGACGAGGCACTTTACAACCTGCAGGATCGATTGGAGCTCAAGGTCGTTCCGAGACTCATCGTGTGCTTCGACGTCTCGCACACGCAGGGAGCCGAAACCGTCGCCAGCGCGGTCGTCTTCGAGCACGGCGATCCGAAGAAGGCCAGCTACCGGCACATGCGGATCCGTGGCGAGTGGGGGAACGACGACTACCGATCCATGGGCGAGGCCGTGCAGCGCTACTTTCTGAGACGGCTGGACGAGGGAGGGCCGCTCCCCGATCTCGCCCTCGTCGACGGCGGGAAGGGACAGCTCTCCGCGGCGTTCGGGGCGCTCCGCGCCGTCGGCCTTGAAGATCTCCCTCTCGCGGCGCTCGCCAAGAAGAACGAAGAGGTCTTTCTACCAGGCCGCCCCGTTGCGGTGCGCCTGGATCGCCGAGATCGAGCACTCCACGTGCTCCAGCGCATCCGGGACGAGGCGCACCGGTTCGCGCTCGGTTACAACCGAAAGTTGCGCCGTAAGCGGACCCTTCGCAGCGACCTGTCGCAGATTCCGGGCATCGGCCCCCAGCGGCAACGGGCGCTTCTGTCGCGGTTCGGTTCGGTGAAGGGCGTCAAGGAGGCCACGCCGTCCGAAATCGCACGGGTCGCCGGGTTCAGCGACAAGCTGGCGACGCGGGTCCTCACGTATCTGGGCGGCTGAGGTGGAGGTTCGCACCCGCTTCGCACCCAGCCCGACGGGCCGGCTCCACCTCGGCAACCTCCGCGTTGCGGCGTTCAACTGGCTTCTGGCTCGACACTACCACGGGTCGTTCATCGTGCGGCTCGAGGACACCGACGCCGAGCGGAATGTCGAAGCTGCGGAGGATGCGATCCTCGACGACCTGCGGTGGCTCGGTTTCGATTGGTCGGAAGGCCCCGACCGTGGTGGACCCTACGAGCCCTACAGGCAAAGCGAGCGCCTTTCGAGCTACGCCACCGCCGCCGCCGCTCTCGTCCAGTCCGGTTGCGCCTACCGGTGCTACTGCTCCGAGGCGGACCTGGAAGCGAAGCGAGTCCGTGTCCGCGACGGTGCGGTCCTCCGCTATTCGGGCCGATGTCGTGAGCTGACCCGAGCAGAGCGAGGCCGGCTCGAGGCCTCGGACAAATCGTGGACCGTGCGCTTTGCGGTGCCGACCGGTGCTGAGACCGTCGAGATTCGAGATGAGGTACGCGGTACCATAGCATTTCCAAACAATGATTTAGATGACTTCATCATACTTAGGAGTGATGGAAGGCCAACGTACAACTTCGCGGTCGTCGTCGACGACGTGGCCATGCGGATCACGCATGTGGTGCGCGGAGCGGGGCACCTCTCGAACACGCCCCGTCAGGCTCTGCTCTTCGATGCGATGGGCTGCGCGCAGCCCAGCTTCGCTCACCTTCCCACTGTGCTCGCCCCGGAGGGAGGAAGGCTCTCGAAGCGCAGCGGCAGCGCGTCAGTGGAGCTACTGCGGTCGATGGGGTATAACACCGACGGAGTGCTCAACTACGTGTCGCTTCTCGGTTGGTCGTCGCCGGATCAGCGCGAGGTGCTCACCCGGGACGAGCTGGTCGGCTCGGTGAGCCTGGCACGTGTAGGAGCGAGCGATACCGCATACGACCCGGAGAAGCTGCGTTGGCTTTCGGGACAACACATCGCGAAGATGGAGCTTCAGGAGCTGGTGGCCGCCGTGGAGCCGTTCGTGGACCGCTCGAGGTTTCCCCTGGACGAGGCGGGACTGCGCATCGCGGTCGAGACGCTGCGCTCCCGGATGTCGGCCTATGGAGAGATCAACGAGCACCTGACCCATTTTTTTCCGCCCATCGACGCCGACTTGGAGCGAGCCCGACGCGAGATCCGCGAAGATCCTGGAGCCCGCCAGGTCCTGAGCGCATTGGCGGCGGCTCTCGAGGAGGTGGACGCCTGGGTGCCGGCAGCGATCAACTCGACGATCCGAGCTGTGGGAAAGGAGCTTGGGGTGCGCGGAGCGGCGCTGTTTCATCCTCTTCGCACGGCCGTCACCGGTCGGACGAGCGGTCCGGACCTCGGGGGGGTCCTGGCCTCGCTCGGTCGTGAGGAGGTGCTGGCTCGCGTCTCGAGAACCTTGGGGCCGCAAGGGTTTGACGGCCCCGACGACGCCTTCTAGCTTTCCAGGTTTGCAGGTTTGCAGGTTTTTACGGTCGCGTGGCGAGCCGCCCAGGCCGCATCAGAAACGCAAGGGGGGATATTCGGATGAAGCTCCGGTTCGGACTTGGCCTCACGGCGGCCGTCGTGTTCGCGGTGGGCGGTTGCGCCGCTAGCGGAGGTGGAGGAGGAGGGGGTGGTGGGGCACCCGCAGCCGTCATTCCCGGCGGCGCGCAGCTGCTTCCAGGCGAGTCGCCGCGTGGCAACGAGTTCACGGAAACGGCCGAGGAGGCCCTGGCCGAGGCTGACATGGCGATGACCCCCGAGGCTGCGCGACCCGCCTACTCCGAAGCTGCAGCCGCGTCGGAGCAGGGGATAGCCGAGGACGCGACGAACCCCTTGCCGTGGCTGCTCGCCGGCCGCGCATACATCGGCCTAGGGGACTACGCGATGGCAGACTCGGCGCTCGATCGTGCGGAGGCCCTGCGGCCGCTCTACGGGCTCGAGACCGAGGGGATGCGAGAGCGCGCATGGGTCGGCATCTACCAGAACGCCAGCCCGCTCGTGAACTCGGGGGATTTCGACGAGGCCAGGGCGATGCTGGAGCAGGCGCACAGCATCTACGATCGGCGTCCCGAGGTGATGATCCTTCTGGGGCGGCTGTACGCACAGGTCGGTGATGCCGATCAGGGCCTCGAGCACTTGGAGGGCGCCAGAACGCTCATCGAGTCCGACCGCATCCTGGAGATGGACTCCGCGAACGCCGCTGCGTGGGAGGAGTCGAAAGAGACGATCGCGGTGGCCGTCGGCAACCTCCTCACGCAGGCGGAGAGATACGACGAGGTCATCACACACGCGCAGTCGGCGCTGATGCAGTTCCCGAATCACCCCGAGCTGATGAGTCACCTCGCCAACGCCTACCGGGCAACGGGCGACGAACCTCAGGCACGCGCAGTCTACGACGACCTGCTCGGTCAGGGGAACCTGGGGCCCAGTGACATCTTACGAATCGGGCTCGGCTTCTACAACATCCCTGATTACCAGGCCTCGGCACAGGCGTTCAGCGCCGTGGCGGACGAGGCCCCGCGAGACCGGGATGCGCTGGAGTGGTGGTCACGCTCGCTCGTGCTCCAGGTCCAAGCCGCCCGCGACGAGGGTGGAGAACCTGATCCCGAAACACTCGCCCAGCTGACCGATGTCGCCGAGCGGTGGCTGGAGCTCGATCCCAACAGCCAGGTGGTCCGTTCGATCCTCGCGCGTGCGGTCAACGACGCGGGTGACCAGGAGCGCGCGGTCGAGCTGATCGGGGAGATCGAGGCGCTCGAGGTCAGCGTGGACGGCGTTCAGATGCAGCGGTTCCCCGACGGCGGTGCGGTGGTCCTCGGTCAGGTGAACAACCTGAAGCTCGAGGCCGGCCAGTCGGTCACGGTGCGCGTGACCTTTTACAGCGAGAGCGGCACTACGATGAGCACCGAGGAGGCCACGGTGGACCTGCCGGGCCCCGAGGCAGCTCAGACCTTCCAGATCGACTACGACACCTCGGACTTCGTCTCGGGCTACAGCGTCGAAGTCGTGACCTAGCCGCGGGCGATTCGGCTACGGGCAGACGGCGGGTGGCCGCGCGCAGGACGCGGCCGCCCGCGTCGTGTTCAGGCGCAGCAGTGGGTCGGTCGCGCGGTTGACCGTGGAGGCAGGCCCGGTACATTCTGCCTCGGTTCGCGGGCGTAGCTCAGTTGGTAGAGCATCAGCTTCCCAAGCTGAGGGTCGCCGGTTCGAGTCCGGTCGCCCGCTTAGGGGTAAACGACAGCGCCACATGGCTTTGACCTTGTAGCACTTTTCAGGCTCGCGGGCCACCTAGGGTGAAAGTGACGGTCAACATAGCGGACGCCTCGCACCCCCCTGTCGCGCAGCCAATAAACGCCGGGATGACAGCGCGGATGGTGGCGGTGCCGTTTGACACTTGCGGTGGCCAGACCGCTGAACTCGTCCACGCTCGCCACCTGCGGGTGGGAGGACGACCAGGCGATCCCCGCGCCGGTTACGTTGCCCTCTGAGTCCCGGCTAACGGCGGTAAAGCGGACCGTTTCGCCGATAGCCGTTAGGGTCGCCGTTGTCGGACTGACATCGAGGGTAGCAAACGCCGGCCCGGTCGAGTCGCCGCAGCCCAATGGGAGAAGAAGGGAGCCGATAATGAACGGCAACCAGCTTGGCATCGCTCGCTTTTTCATTGGAATCCCTCCAACGGGCCCGAGAGAATTGGTCTGTGCGGCGATCGGCGGTGGATGCAGGCCAACCCCTGCGGCTACCCCGAACACGGTCCAACAAAATCTCAGCGAGCGCGACCGGCGGGTCCTTTGCGACGCTGGCAGAGAAGCGTAGTCTCGTTGTGTCATCTATAAAAGAGGCACGGGCGCGGGTTCGCTCCCGTGCCTAAGGGAAATGCGCGAACCCGTGCCCGTGTTTGCGACGTCGCTCAGTGCGCCGTCGATAACGCGTTAGTACATCAACGCGTTAGTACATTCCTCCCATGCCACCGCCCGGCATCCCGGGAGCGCCACCCTTGTCCTCCTCGTGCTTCTCCACGACCACGGCCTCGGTGGTGAGCATCAGCCCCGCGATGGAGGCGGCGTTCTGAAGAGCGGTGCGCACGACCTTGGTCGGGTCGATGACGCCCGCCTCGACCAGGTCCTCGTAGGTGTCGGTCTGGGCGTTGTACCCGAAGTTCTTCTTCTTGCTCGACCGTACCTTTTCGACCACGATCGACCCCTCGGCGCCGGCGTTCTGTGAGATCTGACGCAGCGGGTACTCGAGGGATTTGAGAAGGATGGCGACGCCCACCCGCTCGTCTTCCCGGTCGACCTTGAAGTTGGCGAGCGCGGCCTGCGCGCGCAGAAGCGCCACGCCCCCGCCTGGGACGATGCCCTCCTCGACGGCTGCTCTCGTGGCGTGCAGGGCGTCCTCCACGAGGGCCTTCTTCTCCTTCATCTCGGTCTCGGTCGCGGCCCCGACGTTGATCACCGCGACGCCACCGGACAGCTTCGCGAGCCGCTCCTGGAGCTTCTCGCGGTCGTAGTCGGACGTCGACTTGTCGATCGCGACTTTGAGCTCGTCGATGCGGCCCCTGATCTTCTCCTTCTCGCCCGACCCGTCGACGAGCGTCGTGTTGTCCTTGTCGACGACGATGCGCTTCGCCTGGCCCAGATCACCCACGACCGCGTTCTCGAGCTTGAAGCCGACCTCCTCCGACACGACCTGCCCGCCGGTGAGGACCGCGATGTCCTCGAGCATCTGCTTGCGGCGGTCTCCGAACCCGGGCGCCTTCACTGCGCACACCTTCAGGGTGCCGCGGAGCTTGTTCACGACCAGCGTCGCGAGCGCCTCGCCTTCCACGTCCTCGGCGATGATCAGGAGCGGCTTGCCCAGCTGCGCGACCTTCTCGAGGATGGGGAGGAGGTCCTTCATCGACGACACCTTCTTGTCGTGGATGAGAATCATCGCATCCTCGAGAACGACCTCCATCCTCTCGGGATCGGTGACGAAGTAAGGCGACAGGTAGCCGCGGTCGAACTGCATGCCCTCGACTGTCTCGAGCGTGGTCTCCAGGCCCCGGGCCTCCTCGACCGTGATGACTCCGTCCTTGCCGACCTTCTCCATCGCGTCCGCGATCAGGTCGCCGACCTCGTGGTTGTTGTTGGCGCTGATGGAGCCGACCTGGGCGATCTCCTTCTTGCCTTTCGTCGCCATCGAAACGGACTCGAGCTGCTGGACGACCTGCTCGACCGCCTTGTCGATACCGCGGCGGATCCCCATCGGGTTGGTGCCGGCGGTGACGTTCTTAAGCCCCTGTCCGAAAATGGTCTGTGCGAGCAACGTCGCTGTGGTCGTCCCGTCACCGGCGACGTCGGACGTCTTGGTGGCGACCTCCTTCACCATCTGCGCGCCCATGTTCTCGACCGGATCCTCCAGCTCGATCTCCTTGGCCACCGAGACCCCATCCTTCGTCACGGTGGGCGAGCCGAACTTTCGGTCGATGACCACGTTGCGGCCCTTCGGGCCGAGCGTGACCATCACGGCGTGGGCGAGCTTGTCGACACCGGCCTTGAGACGGTTGCGCGCCTCAACGTCGAAATCGAGCTCCTTTGCTGCCATAGCTTTGTCTCCTGGTATTCGAGTTTGAGCCCTTCGTGCGCTACTGCTTGAGAACGCTCGAAGACGCTAATTCACTTGAAGATCGCGAGCACGTCGGATTCCCGCAGAATCAGGTATTCCTCCCCATCCAACCGGACCTCCGTCCCGCTGTACTTCCCGTAGAGCACCTTGTCGCCCACTTCGACCTCGGGCTCGATGCGGTTGCCCTCGTCGTTCACCTTCCCCGGTCCGATCGCCACGATTTCTCCCTGCTGGGGCTTTTCCTTGGCCGTGTCGGGGATGTACAGCCCCCCACGCATGCTCTCGGTGTCCTCCAGGGGCTTCACGACGACACGGTCCGCGAGAGGCTCGATCTTGATCGCCGCAGAAGTGGCCATACGCGGTTTTCTCCTTCTTGCTTGGGTCTCCGGTCACTCGCCGGCGGTTCGTTGGCATTCTTCGTCGGTGAGTGCCAACATCATGAACGTTAGCCCACAACACTAGCGTAATGCGTGTTTGGGGCAAGCGAGCCAGGGGAGAGCGAGGGGCAACGGGCGGGGGACGTTGGATAGGATAGGGCCTCGAGGATTCAGAGTGGCTAAGGGAGCTGGTGCGAATCACGGCCCGCGAGCTACCGTTCGGAAGCCCAAGAGGGGCAAGAAGAAGAGCTGAGCTGGTCGGTGAGGGCTCGCGTGCGCATGCCTTTCCCCGCAACGGCGCCATGGGCAGTCCGAGCCGGATCGGAAAGCAGGGGGCATTGCTCTCTCTCGTGCTGCTCTACGCAGTGATCTTTCGCCTCCTGGTCGTCGCCCGCCCGTTCCAGTACGACGCCGAAGGTTCCGGCTCCCTCTACGCCGTTCTGGCGCGCAACTACCTCCGTTTCGACTGGGTGCGGACGTGGGGCATGCCCGTCCTGACCGTGGGCGACGCGTCCTCCGCTCCCCTCGTCTTCTATCCCGACCACCCCCCGCTCGTCCCGCTCCTCATCGTGCCGTTCTACTCGCTGTTCGGGGTGGGGGAGTGGCAAACCCGTCTCCCGTTCTCGCTCCTCACCGTGGCGGCGATTTACCTCGTGTACCGGCTGCTGTCACGCTGGGGCACGCCTCGCGTCGCTCTTCTGAGCGCGGCGCTCTTCGCGGCCTCACCCATGACGCTCTACTTCGGAGGCTTTGCGGAGGTCGTCGGGTTGCCGCTCCTCTTCTGCGTTCTGCTCGTGCTGACGGCCTACATGCCGTTCCACCGCGAGCCGGCCGTCGCCACGCTCGTTCCCCTGGTGTTGGCGTTCGCGCTGGCCGGGGTGTGCGACTGGCCCGCCTACATCATGGTCCCCGTCCTGCTCTGCCACTTCGTTTGGACGCGTCCCGGCAACGAATGGGGCTGGATCGTGGTGTTCTGCGTCGTGGCGAGCGTGGAGTTCGCGGCGCTTTACGCCTACATCGCGCTCGCCACCGGATCGGCGTGGGACTGGATGGTGCCGCTGTTGAGCCGCCGAAGTGCCATCGGTGTCACCCCGTTCACGCTGGGCCAGTGGCTTTCGGCCGCCGCGGCTTTCAACCGCCGGTTCCACACGCTGCCGCTGCTCGCCGCCTCGGGCCTGTGGATCGTGTTGTTTGCTTTCCGGAGGCGGGGGAGCGAAGGCGGTGGGACCGTGGCGCGCATCCTCCTCGCCTGGGGTGCCCTTCACATGGTGATCGGCGCCAAGGCCATGTACGATCACGAGTGGTGGTGGTCCCCGCTCACGCCGGGCGTCGCCGTCAGCGGCGCGCTGCTGATCGAACGGGCACTTGGCGTGGTCGGTTGCCGCTGGTCGGGCCGGGCGGCGGGCTGGGCGGTGGCGCTCCTCGTGGCGCTCTTCGCGGCTTGGACTGGACGGTCCACCTACCGGGACCTCTATCCGCTCGAGCGCGACGAACCATACTCGCCCATGGACCTCGGGCGGGCCATTCAGGCCGCCGCCCCCGACCGCGCTGACGTGGCGATGCTTGTGGGGGGTGAGGGCGAGGCTCAATTGTGGTTCTACGGCGACCGTGCGCTGCGCATCCGCGTGTGGACCATCGACGAGTTCGAGCGTCGGCTTCAGGGTGAGTCCGCCGAACTCGTGTTTGACTTCGATGTGCAGCCCTGGCCCGGCCCCGCGACCGGGCTCGTGTTCCCCAAGGTCTGGGACGAGGGCTTCGAGCCGTTTCGGGCCTACCTGGATGAGCGGTATCCGCCGGTCGCCCTACCTGCTGGCCTGGCCGAGAAGTTCGACGTGTTCGATCTGCGGCAGGTGAGGCCGGGGCGCTAGCCCCCGTCGCTATGAGCCGGGGTGGAAGCTCGGTCCTCGGCGTCTTGGCTCATGTGAGCGCTTTCATGGCGTTCACCAACTCCCTCAGATGGTGTCTGAATGTGCTCATCCTCACCTCGCGAGGAAGGGAAGGGCAGGGTTTCGAGTCCGCCCGCGCGCTCCCCTTCCATCATCTACGTTTCGAGGATCTCACAGAGCTGAAGCCAGAACGGAGCTTCCCCCTCGTCGGCTTGCGCCCGACTCGAACACCAGACAGCCGGACGAGTGCGCGCGGGAGGCAGCCGTGGCGGACCCTCCGCTGGTCGCGACTGGCGTGTCCCTTGCGCGCCTCAACCATTGCGACGGGATGGCCCGGCGTGTTCGTCGCTGATTCGTGTCTGACGCCTATCCCTGCCGGCAAAAAACGCTCTCCTGAAGCTCCGCTCGTGCACCCACTGGGTTCGGTTGCACCTCGATCGAGTGGGTCATAGATGTAGGTGTACTCGTGTCGTGGCGTAGATCAACGCGGGAGAGATATGGTGAACAGACGGCACGCACTACGGTCACTGCTCGGGGGCGCCGGCGGCGCCGCCTCGGGCACCGAGGATCGAGAGGCCTTCGCGGCTCAGGTTGGCCAGGAGCCGATCGAGACGGCCCAGGAGGCGACGAGGGGTGGGCTGCCACCGGTGAGGACCACCGACGTTCGTGTGATCCTTACGAGGTCGGTAACGCCAGATTCTGCAACGTCAGGGTCATGACCGGCGAACCCCGTCGCCCGTGAGAGTCTGCAGGGTGACGCTCCTTCTCGCGGCGACGATCGTGGCGTGCGAAGCTATCCCAACCGTAGTTGAAGGTTCCTGATAGGGGAGAAAGCAAAGTGGTGGCTCCGGGGGTCCCGGGCCGATAGGCTCGGGTAGGCAAAAACCCCAACACGGAGCCACCACGATGAAGAGAACGTACGAGGTAAGGGATCGGGCGGACAAGCGCGCGATCAGGGAGTTCCTGAAGCGGGAGGGGCAGTTTCTGCTTCCGATGCTTGAGCTCGTGGAGCAGACGGAGGTCGTGATCGACGAAGTCATCCAGGTGATGGGACGAGCGACGATCGAAGCGGTGCTGGAGATGAGCGCCGAGGGTGTGGCAGGCGTGAAGCAGGCAGGTCGGTCACGAGCGGAAGACGACACGGTGTGGTATGGCCGGCAGGGTGGTGTGGTTTACCTGTCGGACCGGAAGGTGCGTGTGGAGCGGCCACGGCTCAGGCGCCGGGGCGCCGGGGAGGGTGGCGAGGTCGAGGTGCCGGCGTACGCAGCGATGCGGAGACCGGGCGCTGTGGCGGATCGGATGCTCGAGGTCCTGATGGCGGGGGTGAGCACGCGCAAGTACGGCCGTGTGATCGGTGAGATGGCCGACACGGTCGGGGTGAGCAAGTCGGCGGTGAGCCGTGAGACGGTCGAGGCCTCGGAGCGCGTGCTGAAGGAGCTGATGGAGCGCCGGCTGGATGCGTGGGACCTGCTGGTGATCTACCTGGACGGGATCCAGATGGGCTCGCACCACGTGCTTGCTGCGGTAGGCGTGGACTCAGACGGAAAGAAGCACGTGCTGGGCGTGAGGGAAGGAGCGAGTGAGAACGCCGAGGTGACCAGCGCGCTCCTAGAGGATCTGGTCGAGCGCGGCCTGGACCCGGGCAGGCGGCGGCTGTTCGTGATCGATGGCTCGAAAGCGCTCAGGAAGGCGATCGAGAAGGTGTTCGGCCAACGTCACCCCATCCAGCGCTGCCGCAACCACAAGCTCCGCAACGTGCTGGGTCATCTGCCGAAGGATCAGCATCCTCAGGTGAAGGCGGTGTTCCGGGCGGCGATGAAGCTGGACGCGAAGCAGGGCGAGCAGAAGCTCGAGCAGCTCGCCCGATGGCTCGAGCGCGACCACCCCTCGGCCTCGGCCAGCCTACGCGAAGGCCTCAGCGAGATGTTCACGATCAACCGGCTCGGCCTCCCGCCGCGGCTGAGGAAGTGCCTGGGCTCGACCAACCTGATCGACAGCACCCACTCGGGCGTAAGACAGAAGACCCGCAGGGTGACCAACTGGAAGAACGGAGCGATGGCCTTGCGCTGGGCTGCGGCCTCGTTCGTGGAGACCGAGAAGAGCTACCGGAGGATCATCGGCTACGACCAGCTCTGGATGCTCAGGGCCCACCTCGACGACCATGAACCGGTTGCCGAAATGAGAAAGGCAGGCTAACAAGGAGACTCTCCGGAGCCACCACCTTCAACTGTCAGTGGGACACCATCTGGCGTGCTCATGCATGCCGCAGGCGCAAACGGCGGGAGCTGGGGACGTGCCACAGTTCGAGGTGGACCCGTGGTGGCCGAAGCCGCTCCCCAACCAATGGATCATGGGGGCCGGCGCCGGAGTCGCAGTCGACTCCAGGGAACACGTTTGGATCGTCCACCGTCCTTCGACACTGCAGCCGAACGAGCTGCGCTCCGAGTGGGCTTCGGCGCCTGCCGTGCTCGCGTTCGATCCGGAGGGCAATGTGGTCGTCGCATGGGGCGGTCCGGGCGTCGGATAGGAGT
>CBDFLM010000011.1:0-297517 GCA_965249195.1 Longimicrobiales bacterium | reverse complement strand
CGCCGGCCTTCGAGCACACTGAGGAGCTCGGCCCTGGCACCACCCATCCGTGGCAACGGGGCCGGTGGGCCGACACCCCGGCCCGGTTCGAGGGATCGCGCTCGCGCTGGCCAGAGCACCAACGGGAAGTCCCTACGCCAGTCCGGCCATGCTGGAACGTCGACCTCCACGCTCAGTTGCCAAAGGAGCGCGTTGTGCTTCGACGCGAAGCTATGGGCCTCGGTGTCCGGAAGGCGCACGTCCGCGCGCAAGCGCGTCTCCTTCCCGGCCGGAAGCGAGGCTGGCCCGGAGATGACAAAGCGCTCCGAGAAGACCTCGTGCTCGTGCCTACGCTGTGGTGATCCGCTCCCGGAGAAGGTGATCTCGCGCGCCCGCAGCACCGCCGTCACCGCCCTGATCTCCGCGGGCTTGCGAGGCTTGAGGTGCACCTCCACGGGAAGGGGCGTGGCCGGCGAGCCTACCTTTCCTTCCACGTGCGCCCGCACCGTTCCGAGTCGTGCGGACGAGAGCGCCCACCATAGTCCGGGAAAGATCACGAAGGCCCCCAGAAGCATCAGGGGCAGGCCGAAGGGGAGGCTCACGAAGCCCGCGCCCAACAGGAAGAGGCCAGCGACCCGGCGACAGCCGAATCCCTTGCGACCCTTCGCGCGCGCGAGAGAGAAGAGCGCCTGATCGGGTGGCTCGACGAAGATCCCTGGCGCAAGCGTGAACGCCTCGGTGATCTCGGAGTCGACGGCGCGAGAATAGTCCACGTGAATGCTCACGTGGTGTTCGACCTGGAGGGTCTTGCCGGCGTACGTGAAGGGCCCGTGAGGTGCGACGATCTCGAAGGGGATCTCGTACGGGCTCATGCCCTCGAGGGCCCCTTGGTGGAGCGTCACGTCGGTCGTGCCGCCGGTGTCGCTCGTTCCCTTCCCCCGGGCGCGCCAGAAGCTTCTGAGCTTCACCGAGCGGCAGCGCGAGCCCTTGTCACCGCCGACGATCACATGACCCCGGATGGTCTCGCCCTGCCCGTAGACGCGGTCTGGCCGGTTGAATTCGATTCGCAGATCAGAATCCACGCGAGAGACTCTCCAGGGAGCGACGCCCGGCAAGGTTGGCGCAGCGCTAGATAGGGTGCGCAACCGCGTGCCTCAAGATGCCGGCTACCCGCCCGGCCGAGCAATCCGCTGCGGATGCCTCTCGCCGGTCGGCTCCGGGCGGACTCGGGATCGGCCACTTGCACGCGTCCGAGGACCGTGCGTAGGCTTCCGCTCTTCTCGCCACCCCCTTCTGGAGTCGCACCGTGGAACGCTACCTGACAGAGGCTGTCGGCACCTTCTTTCTCGTGCTCACCATCGGTCTCACCGCCGTTGGGGGTGCGGGAGCCTTCGCGCCGATCACGATCGGCGCGACCCTCATGGTCATGGTCTACATGGGCGGGCACGTGTCCGGCGCTCACTACAATCCCGCCGTGAGCGTCGCCGTGCTCTTGCGAGGACAGCTGGAGGCGAGGGAGCTGGTCCCCTACATCGGCGCGCAGATCTTCGGAGCCTTGCTCGCCGGTGTCGCCGTGTTCGTCGCGACGGGATCGACGTTCGCACCAGCGCCTGCGCCCGACGCTTCCCTCGCGGGGGTCGCGATCTTGGAGTTCCTCTTCACCTTCGCGCTCGCGCTCGTCGTCCTGAACGTGGCCACGCACCCCGCTACCGAGGGCAACACTACGGGCTGGCCATCGGATTCACCGTCGCCGCCGGGGCGTTCGCGGCCGGACCCGTGTCGGGGGGCGCGTTCAACCCTGCGGTCGGCTTGGGCCCGATTCTGCTCGACACGGTCCTCGGGCAGGGGAGCCTGGTGGACCTCTGGATCTACCTCGTGGTGCCGACCCTGGGCGGCGTGGTCGCGGCGTTGTTCTTCCGAGTGCAGAACCCGGGCGTCAGCCGCAGCTGACGCGCCCACGACGACCCACGGCTGGGCCGCCTAGGCCGATGTGGCGTAGCGACGGACGATCCAGCACGCAGCGACGGGAACGGCCGACGGGCGGCTCATGAGTCCTGGAGGAACCGTGCAGCACGATAGCCCCGCGTGGTGGGCCCGAGGTCTGCTGTTCGAGAACTGCACATGCCAGCTCGTCTGCCCGGGTCACGTGCACTTTAGTCAGGCCTGTACGTACGATCCTTGCGTCGGTTATTGGGCCATCCGGGTGGACGAGGGTGCCTACGGAGCGGTCACATTGGACCGGGCGGTGGCGGTGGTCCTTTACGAGGCGCCCCAGAGGATGGTCGAGGGCGACTGGACGGAGGGGATCATCCTCGACGCGGCGTCCGAAGAGCCGCAACGGGAGGCCTTGGAGGCGATCCTCTGCGGACGAGCCGGAGGGCCCTGGGCCGTTCTCGACCGGTTCGTCGGTCGGCGCCTCCCTACGCGCGTTCTGCCGATCCGGATCGACGACCTGGGCAGCCTCAAGAGGGTCTTCATCGAGGGCGTCCTCGATGCCCGGGTCGAGAACATCCGAGGCCGCGACCGCGATCGGCCGGTGAGCTTCCGGAACATCTTCAACCAGATCCACGCGCCGGATCAGGTGATCGCTCGCGGCTCGACCAGCTACGACGACGGCCACATATCGCTCGGCACCGAGGGAAGCCACGCGCTCCACTCGAGGTTCGAGTGGCAGGTGGATCGGGCATGAGCCTCGCTTCCAGCTCGGCGTGGCCGGTCGTCGTCGCGTTCCTCTCGAGCGTGGCCATGTGGCACGTGATGATGACGGTCATGATGCTGCCGGTGGCGCTTCCCTGGTTTCGAGCCTTTGCCCATATGCACCCGCCTGCCTCGGCGAGCGCCAGCGAGGGGGCGTCCGTGGGAGCCGGGCGAAACCGGCCGAGCTTCGCCGGTGTGACGCCCAGGCTCTTGCTCTTCGCCTCGGGCTACTTTTGCGTGTGGGGTGTCTTCAGCACGGCCGCCGGTGCGACGCAGTTGGTGCTGCGCGATGCGGGGCTTCTCGCGGGTAACTTCTCGCTCTCGGGACGGGCCGGGGGACTGCTTCTCGCCGGAGCCGGATTCTACCAGCTGACGCCCGCCAAAGTGGCGTGTCTGAGGCACTGCCGAAACCCGCTCACTTACTTCTTGACACGCTGGCGCAACGGGCCCCGCGGCGCCTTCACCATGGGAATGGTCCACGGGATCTTCTGTCTCGGCTGCTGCTGGGCGCTCATGTCGCTCGCCTTCGTCGCGGGCGTGATGAATCTCGCCTGGATGGCGGTCCTCACGACCGTAATGCTTCTGGAGAGCCTTGCACGACCAGGTCCAGACTGGAGGGTGGCGATAGGGGCCTCGGCTCTCATCGGAGGCGTGGCGAAGGTCGTCGTGGGTTAGGTGCTTCGTCATCGAGCCGTGTCGACCGATCCGCCCAGCGGGCACTATACTCGAAGGGTATGCGATCCCCACTCGAGCAAAGCGCTGCGGGGCCTGTTGATTCGTACGAAGACGCAGAAGGCCTGCGCTCCCTGTCGGGCTGGACGCGGAGTCGACGTGGTCGCGTAGCTCTCGTCCTCTCGTTCATCCTCATCTCGGGCTTCGTCTACGGGAGGCGCCTGACCGCACCACTCACGAGCGACGCTGGCTTCCTGGCCTACCGTAACGCCTGGGTCACCGAGCCGGCTGGGATAGCCCGCTTCTGGACCGCGGATTATTTCGCCGGCGCCATGACACACGGTGCCCCGTATCTGTCGGGGTATTACCGACCGATAACGAACATGGCTTTCTGGCTGGAATACCGGTGGGCCGGAACCAACGACCTGCCGTACAACGTCACCGAGGTCGTGCTTCACGGCGTCAACGCCTTCCTGGTGGCGATGCTCGTCGGTGCGCTGGCAGGGGGCGTGGTGGGCATGGTCGCCGGGCTCCTCTTCGTCGTGCACCCGGTTCATGCGTTCGCGGCTACGGAGGCGGCTGCACGCGCCGACGTGCTCTTCGCTGCTTTCTATCTGCTCGCGATGCTCGTTTTCGACCGGGCTCTACGGCGGTCCGACGACGCGCGGGCGCCGCCGCTCGCGCTCGCTGGGGTGACGCTTCTCTACCTGCTCTCGGTCCTCAGCAAGGAAATGGGGATCACTCTTCCAGCGACCCTCGGTCTTCTGGTCGCGCTGCGGCACGTCAGGGACGGCACACCGCTGCGGCGCCTTCTCTGGACCGTGCCCATGTGGGTAGCGGGTGGGGCGTACGTCCTCTGGCGCTTCGTGGTCCTCGACCTGGACCCGGCGAGCATGGGATACACGGAGGCGCACTCCCGCGCGGTTCTCCTGCTGGCCGCGCTCAAGACGATCCCGGTGCACCTCTCACGATTGATCCTGCCGCTCTATCCGAGCTACCCGGAGCTGAACCCTCAACTCTTCGATTTCGTGAGCCGGCCTCTCGCCGACCCGCTCACGTATCTGGCACTATGGGTGGTAGGGGCGCTCGCGCTGGCGGCGCTGCTGTGGCGGCGGAGCCCACGGATCGCGTTTTGGGCCGCGTTCTTCATGGTCTCGTTCTCGCCGCTCCTCAAGGTGGACAACATCGGGGGGACGGTGGACACCGATCTGCTGCTCACGCAGGAGCGCTGGATCTATCTTCCGAGCGTCGCGGTGGTCGCGCTCGTCGCGCTCGGGCTTGTGCGCCTGTATTCCAGGGCCCGCGGACCCGGAGGGAGACGGGCGATCGTGGCGCTGACCTCGACGGCCGCGCTGGCACTCGGGTGGACCGCGTCCGTGCACGCCGGCAGACACGACGATCCCTTCGCTCTGCTGAGGAGCCTCTATCTCATCCCCGAGGATCGCATCGACCGCATGCAGCGTGCGAATCGGTTGATGCTCTACGCGAACCTCGTGGCCGTGCCCCAAGGACAGCACGACGACGCGGAGGCGAGGGTGAGGGAGGCGTCCCGGCTGGTGCCGGATTCGCCGCTGGTGGCGCTGAATGTCGCGAGGGTGCTGGTCGCGAGGGAGAAATGGGACGACGCCTGGAACGTACTATCACCGTGGATGAGCCCCGACGCTGCGGCGCTCGCGGCGCACCATCAGACCAACTTTCGGGTCTACGACGATCTCAACAGGGCGGGGCCTGAGATCCCGCTGATCCTCGCCCGCGTGGCTGCCGAGCGAGAAGAGCTGCCCAGGGCCGCCAGCCTGTTGTGTGAAGCGCTACGCAGACACGTCGAGCCTGGGCGCGTCGCGGCGTTGGCGTGGGAAATCTGGCTGATCGAGGTGGGAGACGACGCGACGGCTCTGGTTCTAAGACTGGTGGGCGATCCCGCCGGTTGTGAGCCGGAAGTCGTGGTATCCTGAGGGCGGTCTACTCGTCCGGATCAGGCGGACGCTTCCGCATCTTCTTGAGACGGCTTTGGCGGCGCTTCTCCTCGAGCCGGCGCCGCTTCTGGCGCTCTGGCACGCGCGTCTCGATCCGCGGGGCCGGACGTTCCTGCCGTTTCAGCAGCTTGCGGCGCAAGCGAGCCAGTGCCTGAGCTTTGTTGCGGTGTTGGCTGCGCGCGCTCCTCGAGGTCGACCGCACGCCCGTGGGGAGGTGGACCAACCGCACGCCGGAATCGGTGGTGTTCTGATGTTGTCCCCCCTTACCGCCGGCGCGGAAGGTCTCCACGCGGCACTGGGAGAGGAGCTCCTGGTCGGTCTCGGGGACCGCAGGATCCGGTGTGGGGGCATCGACGGACATGATCGTTTGATATATTGAAGAGTGGGACAGGGTGGAGGGAAGGTGCACCCACCCAAATCTTTCCAGTCGACGCGTCATAACGATGATCATGGACCGCATGGAGCAGACTCCGGGAGCTCGGTTCCTCCTGATGCTCGCGAGTCTGGTCGTCGTGGTCGCAGGGCTCAAGGCCGCCGCGCCCATCCTGGTCCCGTTCTCCCTCGCTCTGTTCCTGGCCGTCGTCAGCATGCCCATCATGTTCGGGCTGCGCAGATATGGCATCTCCGCGCCGATGGCGATCTTGCTGACCGTGATGGTGGACGTGCTGGCGTTCGGCGGCGTCATCACGCTCGGCGCCAACTCCGTCGGCGACCTCACCGAGAAGCTCCCGCGGTACCGCACTGCCATCACCGATCTGAGGGACGACTGGACGGAGTGGCTCGTGGACAGGGGCGTCCCGGTCAGCGAGTACATTACCGAGAACTTGTTCAACGCGGAGGTGCTTTTCGACTACCTGGGGAGCACGCTGGGGATCGCGGCGTCGTTTTTGTCGGTGGTGTTCCTCGTGACCCTGGTCATGATCTTCATCTTGGCGGAGGCTACGGTCTTTCCCTACAAGTTCCAGGCGATCCTCGGCCGCGAGCGCCGCAGCGGTGAGCGGATGACGAAGACCATCGGCGAGGTGCAGGCGTACCTCGGGATCAAGACCTTGGTGAGCCTCGCTACGGGCCTGTGCGCCGGTCTGTTGTGTTGGGCCATGAATCTCGACTTCCCCGTGCTCCTCGGGATGGTGGCGTTCGTGCTCAACTACGTTCCCACGATCGGCTCTATCATCGCCGCGGTGCCCGCGATGGTCATCGCGCTGCTCCTCTTCGGATGGGGACCGCTCGTGGTCGTGGGCGTCGGCTATCTCGCCATCAATACCGTGTTCGGGAACCTGATCGAGCCCAGCCTGCTGGGTCGACGCCTCGGCCTGTCCACGCTCGTGGTGGTCCTCTCCCTGCTCTTCTGGGGCTGGCTGTGGGGTCCGGTGGGAGCGCTGCTCTCGGTGCCCCTCACGATGGTGCTCAGGATCGTGCTCGAGAACACGCCCGATCTGCGCTGGATCGCAGTGCTTCTCGACAAGTCCCCGCCGCAGATGGTGGAGAGCGACATGCTGAAGCCCCCTGGCTCGCCCGCTCAGGACGCCGTGACGCGCTCAGACACCATTCCGGAGAACGTGCTTCTCGACTCGCGCGACCGGCTCGAGGCCAGGCCCACGAAGGCCCCCTCCAATCCGGGGGCGCACGGCGCCGCCGACTGAGGACTCCATCATGCCCAAGGTCGCTTTCGATACACTTCCGGACGACGCCCGCGTGTGGGTCTTCGGCGCAGGACGTACGCTCTCGCCGAGCGAGGAGTCGGAGCTACTCTCGACCGTCGACGACTACCTGGACACGTGGGCGGCGCACGGCTCTCCACTGACGTGCGGCCGGGAGTGGCGCTACGGCCGGTTCCTCCTGGTGGGTGTGGACGAGCGAACTGCGCCACCGTCGGGGTGCTCGATCGACGCCATGGTCAGGGTCCTGAAGGGATTCGAGGAGCGGCTCGGCACGAGCCTGATCGACGGCAGCCCGGTCTGGTATCGACACGACGGGCAAGTCGAGAGCGTCGATCGGGCGGGATTCCGCGGTCTGGCGGGAAGCGGGAGGGTAGGTCCGGAGACGATCGTCTTCGACGGCACCGTCACGCGGGCAGCGCAGCTGCGGGCAGGGGAGTGGGAGCGGCCGGCGAGGGACTCGTGGCACGGGAAGGTCTTCTTCAAGGACGCCTGAGCGGCGCGGACCGCCGCGTTCGGGGCCATACGAGACCGTCACGTCCGGATAGTAGATGACGTCGCCTCCGGCCGGGCGCCCACACGCCACCGGCGCCTCCGCACGAGCGGACGGCGCCCAACGCCAAGGCCCTCGACAAGGGCGACGATCGAAGCGAACCTCCCGCGTCAGACCACTCCCTTCTGGAGCCGCTTCACCGCAGGGCTCGCGAGCAGCGCGACCAGCCCGACACCGCCAATGGTCATCGCGACGGTGCGGAACAGCGCGAAGGGCGCGAGCGATTCCAGCATGCCGGCAACCAGGCCGGCGAAGAGGTTGCCGAGCGCGGCCCCGACGAACCAGATGCCCATCATCTGACCGACACGATTCGTCGGAGAGAGCTTGGTGATCGCCGACAGGCCCACCGGCGAGATGGCGAGCTCCCCGCAGGTGTGCAGGAAGTAGGTGACGACGAGCCACGAGGGCGAGACCAGGTTCCCGGGGGTCGCATTGGCCGCGCCCCACGAAAGCACGAAGAACCCCATCGCGAGGCCGAGCAGCCCGAGCGCCGCCTTTACAGGAATGGAGGGGTCCGCGTTTCGCTTCTCGAGCCAGACCCACAGCGCCCCGAACAGCGGCGCCATCAGGATGATGAGGATCGGGTTGACCGACTGCAGGAACGAAGCCGGCATCTCCCACCCGAGCACGTCTCGCTCCGTAAGCTGCGCCGCGAAGAGGTTGAGCGATGAGCCCGCCTGCTCGAACCCGGACCAGAAGACCGCGACCAGCAGGAAAAGCCAGAAAATGACGCCGAGCCGCTTGTTCTCCTCCGAGGTGTGTCCACCCGCGGTCCACAGATACACGAAGTAGATCGCAACCAGGACCAGCACGCTGTAGCCGAGGTAGCGCGCGATCTCGGTGAGCGTGAGCGGGATCACCTGGGTAGAGACGAGGAAGCCGAACGCCAGGATCGCGCCCACGAGGGCGAAGAACCCCCCAAAGAAGATGCGTGTCTTGTGAGCGACGACCTCCGGGGTGTCGCTCGTCTTCAAGAGTCCCGCTTCTCCGAGGTAGGTGGCGCCCTTCTTGTACTGGATGAGGCCGAGCACCATCCCCACGCCGGCCGCGGAAAAGCCCCAGTGCCAGTGATAGCCTTCTCCCAGGAACCCCGTGATCAGCGGCCCCATGAAAGCGCCGATGTTGATCCCCATGTAGAAGACGGAGAAGCCGGCGTCGCGTCGTGCGCCGCCCTCCGGGTAGAGCTCCCCCACGACGGTGCTCACGTTGGGCTTCAGCAGGCCGGTCCCGATGATGATGAGTCCGAGCCCGAGAAAGAACGTGACGTCGGAGGGCACGGCCATGCTGAAGTGCCCGGCGGCGATGATGCAGCCGCCCACGAAGACGGCCTTACGTTGCCCCCAGAGGTTGTCCGCTACCCACCCGCCCGGGAGCGCGAGGATGTAGACCAGGCTCGTGTACAGGCCGTAGATGGCTCCCGCCGTCGCGACATCGAGCCCCATCCCCGGGTTGGCCCCGACAGTGGCCGTCGTCATGTAGAGGATGAGCAGCGCCCGCATCCCGTAGTAGGAGAACCGCTCCCACATCTCGGTGAAGAAGAGGGTCGAGAGCCCCCGCGGATGGCCGAAGAAGGTGGCCTTCGATGAAATCCGTTCGGTCGCCGTGGTCGTGCTCAAGGCCTATGCGCTCCGGAGGTGGGGACCGCCGTGTCCCGCGCGCGCCGCAGCCGATGAGCGGAGGGGCCGCCGTGCGCACGCAGCGTCTCGAAGGGCGGCAAAGCTACGTGCTGTGCTCCGTTCCGGCGAGCAGCCAGGGCGGCCCGAAGGACGCAGGGCCCGGACGCTGAACCCACCCGGTTGCGCGCATTCGGGTCGTCGGTAGCTTCCGGGCGGATCCTCGCCTCGCCTTTGCGAGGCGAGGTCCCACCGGGGGCGGAGGGGGCCTGGTGGCTCCACCGGTCTTCAAAACCGGCTGGCCCGGTTAAAACCCGGGTTGGTGAGTTCGATTCTCACACGCTCCCGCCATCTACTGCCGCAACGGCTTCTGGCCGTTTGAAGGCACGCACGGGTCATCCATCGCGGGTGGCCCGTCTTCTGTTCCGGTGGGGTTGCGCCCGAGCAGACCGCCGCTCGGGCAGGAAACGATCGTCGGGTGCGTGCCGGAGAGAGAAGGGGGGGGGCGGGACCCGTGCGCTCGCGCCCGGTGTACGCTTCCACCGGTCCATTCGATAGCACACTCCAATCCACCGAACGGTACGGGGCGAAGCTGGCGGATTTCGGTCATCAAGCCCGGCTGGCGCGATCGAGACCGGGGTTGGCGCGTGCGCTCGTTACCGTTCTCGCGTTCGCGACCTCTCCCCTCTCCCTGCAGGGCCAGGTCGATACCGACACGATGGCGGTCGAGGACCCAGCCGCTGCCGATTCGGCCGTCCTCGTCGGCGTATCGCCGGGCAGGGCCTTTCTGCGTGCCGTCCTGCTACCCGGTTGGGGCCACGCTTCCATCGGGTCCTATGGTCGAGGAGCCTTCTACTTCGCGGCGCAGACGAGCACGGTGTGGACGCTCATCCGCACCAGGGCACGGCTGCGATCGGCGAAGGACGCCCGCGACTTGAGGCGGTCCGAGGTCGCGGCGGCGCTCGCAGCGCAAGGGGTGACCGATCGAGCCGAGGTCGAGATAGCCCAGGATGCCGACGCCGCTGTGTCAGCGTCGGAGGGCCTAGTCCGCGCTCGCGGCCAGCAGTTCGAGGATTGGCTCGCGTTTGGCCTCTTCATGGTCTTCCTGAGCGGCGCCGACGCCTTCGTATCGACCCACCTGCGTGACTTTCCAGAACCGATCGAGATGGAGATCCGCGCGGCCGAAGGCGGAGTGGAAGTGGGATTGAGTGTCCCCGTTCGGTGAAGCGACGTCAGCTGGGCTCCCACTCGAGCAGGCGAGGGCTCTCACCCCACGCTAGCACAACGTACGAACGGTGATCGACCCAGTCGCCGGCGTTCACATAGAAGCGTCCATCCTCGACCTCCAGGATCTGTGGAACGTGGGCGTGACCGAGAAGGACTAGGTCGAGCTCCGGTTCGGCGCACATCTTTTCCGTTGCCCACGCTTCGAGGATGCGGGCGCGTCGCTTCGCCGACTCGGTCGCATCGTCGAGCCGCCGTCCCGTGCCGGAGACGCTCCGCGCGAGCCGGGCGCCGAGGTCCGGGTGGAGCCATCGAAAGCTCCAACGGGTGAAGCGGCTGCGTAGCGTACGCTTCAGGATCCGGTAGCCCAGGTCGCCCCGGCCGAGCCCGTCGCCGTGGGCAACGAAGGCTCGCCGTCCCGCTACGTCCAGGACGGCCGGCTCGCGATGAAGCACGAGCCCGATTTCCTCCTCCAAGAACGAGCCGCCCCACCAGTCGTGGTTGCCGCCGAAGAAGCGTACGGGGACACCGCCGTCTACGAGCGCGGCGAGGGCGGCGAGAACGCGTGTGTGCCCACGCGGGATTGCCCATTCGTACTCGAACCAGAAATCGAAGAGGTCGCCGTTGATGATCAGCTCGCTGGCCTCCCCGCCCGTGTGCTCGAGCCACCGTACGAAGGCTCGTTCACGCGCGGGAGGTACCGCTCCCAGGTGAATGTCGCTCACAACGAAGACCGGCGCGTCCGACATGCGCGCAAGTTAGCACGTACCAGGAGCTGCGCAGAAAGGGTGCCGGCCTCGCCCCTCGCCCGACAACGGCGCCGGCTCCGTTCGCGCCATGGACCGCCGAGCTCCCCGGCGGGGTACGGCACTCGCGACCCCGGTTCGGCCTCCCCCGGTGCGCGGGGCGTATGCTCGTTGGGGGGCGCTGACGAGGAGCGCACTGGTCAGATGATCGGCTTGCTAGAGGTTCTCAGAACGCGCCGGACAATCGGCGGCGGTCGCCCTTCGGGCCGCCTGCGAATGTGGCGCGCGGCGGAACTGGGGGCTCTCCTGGTGGCTCTGGTCGCGTGCTCGAGCCGACCTCCTCCGCCTCCCCCTCCTCCGGCGGTGGATAGTGAAGAGCTCGCGACCCGTCTCGAGCTCGGCACGCGTGTCGAGGTGCCCGCCCGTATCTACTTCGACTGGAGCCTCAACGAACAGGGAGTGCGAGTCTCCGGCCGAGGGGTTGCGCGCATCGAACCCCCATACCGAGCCCGCCTCGATCTCTTCATGGGCAACGGGCAGACGATAGCGCGCGCTGCTCTCGTGGACGACGACCTCCGCATTCCGCCAGATGTGCCGGACGGGATCATTCCGCCGTCGCACCTTCTGTGGAGCGTTCTCGGCGTGTTTCGGCCGGGGCGCGCTGCCGCAATGGTGGGTGCGCAGCGCCGCCTCGAAGGCGGCCTCGACCTGCGCTACCTGTACGACAACGGACAGGAGCTCCAGTACGAGATCGACAGCGGACGGGTCGTCAATGTCGAACTGCTCGACGGCGGGCACGTCGTGCAGCGGGTCAGCGTATCGTCGGCGTCGGACAGCCGTTACCCTGCCGAGGCCACCTATCGCAACCTCGGCGCATTCCGAGAACTGAAGCTCACCCGACAATCCATCGAGTATGTGGAGCCTTACCCGCCGGACATCTGGTTTCCCAGCCGCTGAGCTACGCATAGCGCTGAGCGCGGTGGGGTCGGCCGTCGCCACCCTCGCCGCAGCCGGCTGTATGTACAGCTTCACGGCCGGAAGCTTTCCCGACTACATCGAAACCATCGCGATCATCCCGTTCGAGAACGAGACCACGAGGCTCGAGCTCACCCAAGAGCTCCACGACGTCCTCCTCAACGACCTGCCCGGGTCGTTGGGCGTGCGTGAGGCGGGTGCCGAGCTCGCCGACGCGATCGTGCAGGGACGCATCGTCTCGTACCAGGTGACGGCCCCTAACTACCGGCCCGGTGCGACAGGGGACCGGGCCGAAGTGCTGCAGCGTCAGGTCGCGATCTCGGTTGCGGTGGAGATCGTGGACGTGGCGGAGAACACGATCCTGTGGGAGAGTGCCGGCGTCCGGGCCGAGGGCCAGTACCTGGAGACGAGCGAAACGGAAGAGGTCGGCAAGGTTCTCGCCCTCGAGCTCCTGGTCCAGCGCATCGTTGACGGCGCTCAGTCGAACTGGTAAACGGCCGACCATGCCTCGGATCGACGGATCACTCCGGCTCGGCACGCGTGGCTCGGTGTTGGCTATGGAACAGAGCCGTGGCGTTGCAGCGGTGCTGCAACGGGTGAGCGGAGCCCACGTTGCGCTTGAGGTGATACGCACTCTCGGAGACCGGGAGCTGAACGCGCCCCTCCCCAGCATCGGTGGGAAGGGGGTCTTCACTGCAGAGCTCGACGAGGCGCTGCTCGATGGCAGGGTCGACCTGGCGGTCCACTCACTCAAGGACCTTCCCACCGACCAGCCCTCCGGGCTGCGCATCGCGTGCATTCCCAAGAGGGAAGACCCGCGCGACGCCCTGGTCGGGCCTGAAGGTACCGCGACGACGCTCACTGGCCTCCCTTCCGGCACGATCGTTGGCACGAGCTCGTTGCGGCGGCAGGCGCTCCTGCGCGCGTTCCGGCCGGACGTCGCAGTGGCCGACATCCGTGGCAACGTGGACACGCGCCTAAGGAAGCTGGAAGAAGGACGCTACGGCGCGCTCGTCATGGCTGCTGCCGCGCTCCGACGTCTGGGCCTTTCCCGTCGAGCGGGGGAGTGGATGGAGCGCACGTCGTGGCTGCCGGCCCCTGGCCAGGGCGCCTTGGCGATCGTGACGCGAAGCGACGCCGTCGAGCTAGAGGAGCTGCTGCGCCCGCTCGAAGACCGGGCGACCACGAGAGCGGTGAGGGCGGAGCGGACGTTTCTCGCGCGCCTGGGAGGTGGTTGCAGCCTCCCGGTCGGAGCGTTGGGCTTGTGGCACGAGGGCGGAGTCAGGCTGTGGGGACTCGTGGCCAGCATCGACGGACGCCGCGTCGTGCGCGGGGATCTCTCCGGCCGCGCGGACAATCCCGAGGCCCTGGGGGCCCGGTTGGCGGCGCTGCTGCGGCGGCGCGGTGCTGGGTCGATCCTGGACGAGCACGCTGCGGGCGCTCGGCCCTTGAACGACGCTCCTCACGCGTGGGCTCAGGACCCGATTCCTTGAGCGCTTCTGCAGGGCAGAGGGGTAAGATCCTGGACCGCGCGGCGCTCCTCGAGCGCCACGGCAGGCCACGCGCGGGGACGGTCGTGTTCACCAACGGTTGTTTCGATCTGCTGCATGCGGGTCACGTAGAGTATCTCAGCGAAGCCCGGGCACTCGGAGACGTTCTGGTGGTCGGGCTCAACAGCGACGCGTCGGTGCGGCGGCTGAAGGGCGCCGGCCGACCTCTGGTGCCTGAAGAGGCGAGGGCGCGGGTGGTCGCCGCGTTGAGCGACGTCGACGCTATCACGGTCTTCGGTGAAGACACGCCGGAGGCGCTCATCGGATCGCTGCTTCCGGACGTGCTCGTGAAGGGTGGGGACTACACGGTCGAGCAGGTCGTGGGACGCCAGGCCGTCGAAGCCGCCGGTGGACGGGTCGCCGTCGTCCCGTACGTCAGCGGCCACTCCACGACGTCGCTCCTCGATCGCATCCGTGGCGAGGCGTCGTGAGCGGACCGCGACGCGCCGAGGGGCGCGGCCCCGACGAGTTGCGGCCTCTGACACTCGAGAGTCACGCCGTGGAATATGCAGAGGGTAGCTGCCTCGTGACGCTCGGGGACACGCGCGTGCTTTGCGCTGCGTCCGTGGAGGAGTCGGTTCCGCGGTGGCGCAAGTCCAGCGGGCACGGGTGGGTCACCGCAGAGTACGCCATGCTTCCCCGGAGCACCCACACACGGACGCCACGGGAGCGCGCGGGGCCGCGCGGGAGGACCCAGGAGATCCAGAGAATCATCGGCCGCTCCTTGCGGTCGGTGACGGATCTGTCGGCGCTTGGGCCGCGCACGGTAACGATCGACTGCGACGTGCTGCAGGCCGACGGTGGGACGCGCACGGCGGGCATCACGGGAGGATGGGTCGCGCTTTCTCTAGCCTGCGTGAGGCTCGTGGAAAAGGGCGAGATCCCGGCCCTTCCGATGAGGGGACACGTAGCGGCGGTGAGCACCGGAATCGTGGACGGCGTTGCGCTCCTGGACCTCGACTATTCGGAGGACTCCAGCGCCCAGGTGGACATGAACGTCGTCGCAACCGACGGGGGTGATCTGGTCGAGATCCAGGGTACAGCCGAGCTGAGGCCGTTCAACCGGGACGAACTCGCTGTACTCCTCGAGCTGGCGTTCCGTGGGATCGAGGAGATGGTGGCCGCCCAGACGGCCGTGCTGGCGTGAAGCTCCTCGTCGCTACGCGCAGCGCGCACAAGCTCGCCGAGATCCGAGAGATTCTTTCAGCCACGGAAGGGTTGGAGGTCGTCGGTCTCGACGACCTCGGCGTGGCGTACGACCTGCGCGAGGAGGAGCTCGAGCCCTATGAGTCCTTCGAGGAGAATGCCTACTCCAAGGCGCGCTACTTCCGCGCGCTCACGGGGCTGGCAACTGCCGCCGACGATTCCGGGCTCGAGGTTGAGGGCTTGGACGGACGGCCCGGTGTGCGATCCAAAAGATTCGCCCCTTTCGGCGACGACGTGACCGCCGCCGAACGGGACCACGCCAACAACGCGCACCTGCTTTCGCGGCTCGCGCGGGCCGATGACAGGAGTAGAACCGCGCGTTATGTGTGCGTTGTCGCGCTTGACGAGGGGGACGGAGGAGTCACTACCCTCCGCGGAGAGGCGGCGGGAGTGATCGCGCACGCACCTCGCGGCAACGGCGGTTTCGGCTACGACCCGCTCTTCATCGACCCCGTGCTAGGCCGTACCTTCGGAGAGATCACCGCCGACGAGAAGAACGCTCGCAGCCACCGGGGCGCCGCATTCCGGGCTCTGGGGGCGCACCTGAGCCCGCGCCCGTACCCTCCTCGGGCGACCGCGTGGGGGTCTACGTGAGCGACTCGCGCTACACGCCCGCTCGGATCGAGCCCACCGAGGACGGGAAGCGGCTTCGCATCGCCTGGGAAGACGGCGCCGTGACCGAGTATGTGCCTCGGGAGACGCGACTCGCGTGTCCCTGTGCCGGTTGCGTGGAAGAGATGACCGGTCGACGTAAGATTTCGCCCGACACGATACCTGAGATCATCTATCCGGTTTCCATACACTACGTTGGGAGATATGCGCTACAGTTCATATGGAGCGATGGCCACCAGACGGGCATCTATCCCTACGAGTACTTGAGACGTTTGGCCGATCCCGAAGACGGCTGACGCGCGTGCGTCTGCTCGCAGTCGACTCGCCGAATCGTTTTTTGGCCATCACGCGCGTTGTAGCGAGGCTTGTTATGTTGCGCTTCGGCGGGCGCGCGACGGCGGGGACGGGGCGTGGCGCAGTCCGGTAGCGCGCGTGGTTTGGGTCCACGAGGTCCCGGGTTCGAATCCCGGCGCCCCGATTCCTCCGCCGAGGTCGTAGCGACTCGGTCCTCGACAAGCAGGGCGACGGTCGGCATGATGGACGGTGGGGTGGCTCCCCTCACGCGTTAGGGCACGTGGCCGAGATGACCCAGATACAAATCATGATCGTTGACGACCATCCGATCGTCGGAGAGGGCGTTGCCCGCCTCGTCGGGCAGGAGCCGGATCTCGTGGTCGCCGTCCAGGTGGGTGATGGGCCCTCGGCGATCTCGGCCTTACGACAGGGCGGCATCGACCTGGCGATCGTGGACCTCGCGCTCCCGGGCACGAACGGTTTCAAGCTGATCGCCAAGCTCCGCGCGCTCGCGCCGGGCATGCCCGTCGTCGTGCTGTCGATGCACGAGGAAACGTACCATGCGGAGCGGGCGCTGAAGGTGGGTGCCGTGGCGCACGTCATGAAGGCGGAGGCCGCCGACCGCATCGTGGAGGCCATCCGTGCGGCGCTCGCGGGTGAGGTGTTCGTGAGCGGCCGGATGGCGGCGCGGATGATGGCCAGAATGGTGCTGGGGCCCAAGAGCTCGACACTGTCCCCCGCCGACGTTTTGACCGAGAGAGAGTTCGAGGTCTTCCAATTGATCGGGCTCGGATACAAGACGCGACGGATTGCCGATCAGTTGAAGGTGAGCGTCAAGACGATCGAGACCCACCGGCGCAACATCAAGCACAAGCTCGGTCTCCAGGACGCTTTCGGGCTCGCTCATTACGCGATCCGGTGGGCGGATCGGTCCGAGCGCGGCCTGCCCGGCGTGGTTTCCGCTTCGGCTCTCTGACTCGAGCTCCCCTTAAGGGATCCCCTCAGAAGCGAGTCAGGGTTTCCTCGATTGACAAGGGTCCTGGCGGCGCGAGGTTCCAGCCGCCCCCCGCGAGTTCCGAAGGTCCCCCGCCGAGATCGGCGATCGGCCGGCAGGTCGGAGATCCCTGACGGGAAAGTAGACCCATGTCCGACTCGCCGATCCGGGTCCTCGTCGTGGAGGACGAACCCAGCGATGCTCACCTGTTTCGCGCTGCCCTGTCGTCGGACCGGAGGTTCGAGGTGGCGCGTGGCTCCGGCTCCCTCCTTTCCGAGGCCCTCGCGCGGGTCTCCGAGGAGCCACCGGACGTAATACTCCTCGATCTGCACCTGCCCGACAGCGCAGGGCTCGATACGCTGCGGCGAACGACCGCCGCGGCTCCCAATGTTCCCGTGCTCGTCATCAGCGCTGCGGACGACCCCAACCTCGCCATGCAAGCAGTGCAGGAGGGTGCTCAGGACTACCTGGTCAAGTCCAAGATCACGCGTGGGGTCCTCGAGCGAACTTTGCGGTACGCGGTTGAGCGTAACCGTCTGGTCTTCGAGCTGCAGCGAAAGACGGAGCAAGCGCGGGCTGCGGAGACAAGCGTGAGGGAGATCATCGAGCACAGCGCGGACGGAATCATCGTGCTCGACCGGGAGGGCGTTGCCCGCCTCGCGAACCGTGCTGCCGCGACCATCTTGGATCGCCCACGCGACGCCATCCTCGGCGAGCGATTCGACCTCACGGACGTACAGGACGGAATGGAGCTGGAAGTGCCGAGGAGAGACGGGAGCGTGGGGTTCGTGAGCGCCCGGCTCGCACGAACGAGCCTCTCTGGCGAGGAAGTCTTGCTCGCCTCACTCCGCGACGTCACGCTTCGAAGGCAGCAGGAGCGCGAGCTCCGCGCGCTCGCCGAGGAGTTGGAGGACCGGACGCGCGTGCTCCGACCTGTGCTGGAATGCATGGCGGAGGGCGTCGCGGTCGTGGACGCGTCCGGAGAGTTTCTTCTCCTCAACCGGGCAGCGGAAGGCCTTCTGGGACCTCGATTGGGTCCACTCGGGACCACACTTCCGCCCGCAACGTCCGGCGCACGAGGCCACGCGACCGAGCGCATTCTTCCCGCAGAGGATCAGCCCCTTTCGCGCGCCCTCCGCGGCGAGCACACAGACGACGAGGAGATCCTCCTCGAGATCACGGGCGAAGCGAGGGGTGGTGTGGCGGTCTTTCGGGACGTGACCGAGCGCCGGACCGCGGTGCAAAGGCTTCGAGAGAGCGAGGAGCGGCACCGGCTCTTCTTCGAGAGGAACCTCGCGGCCAGCTTCATCGTTTCGGCAGCCGGGGAGCTCCTCGCGTGCAATCCGGCGTTCGCCACCATGGCTGGTCACGCCTCGGTGGCCGATGCACTTTCGTCCGATCTCGCGATACTCTTCCCCACGGCCCAGGACCGCGAGCGCTTTCTCGCCCGCGTCCGAAGCGAACAGGCCATCCGCGACTACGAGCGGGTTCTTCACGACGCGCGCGGCGAAGAGCGACACGTGATCGGGACTGCCGTCGGCCGCTTCAGCGAGGCGGACGAGCTCCTGGACGTGACGGGCTTCCTCTTCGACGTGACCGAGCGGAAGGAGGCGGAGGCAGCGAGGGATCTGCTCGCCACGGCGCTGGACCAAGCGCCCGAAGCGCTCATCATTACCGATACCGAGGGCCGCATCCTATACACCAATGCCGCGTTCGAAACGGTGACCGAGTTCACGCGCGAGGAGGCCCTTGGGAAGAACCCTCGAATCCTGAGAAGCGACGAGCACCCGGACGAATTCTACGCGGAGATGTGGGGCGCTCTCTCACGAGGATCGACCTGGGAACGGCGGCTGGTGAACCAACGAAAGGACGGGTCGCTCTATCAGGCCGACGCCGTGATTGCTCCGGTCCGCGACGGAGACGGAGCGATCGTCAATTACGTGGCCCTCCACCGTGACGTCACCCGTGAGGTCGAGCTCGAGCTGCAGCTGCGCGGTTCGCAGAAACTCGAGGCGCTAGGCCGCCTCGCCGGCGGAGCCGCCCATGATTTCAACAACCAGCTCACGGTGATCCGGAGTACAACCGAGCTACTCCTGTCGGAAGTCGACCCGGGCAGCTCGTTGGCGAGCGATCTTCAGGAAATTCAAGACGCGGTGGACAGAAGTGCCTCACTCACGAAGCAACTCCTCGCGTTCGGGCGGCGGCAGGTGTTCGAGCCCAAAGTAATCGACCTGAACGAGATCGTTGGCGGACTCCAGAAAATGCTCCACCGCCTCGTTCCGGTGAACGTGGAGATGGTCGTGGACCTGGCCGAGGATCTGGGTGCGGTGAAGGCCGATCCGGGTCAGGTGGAGCAGATCATTGCCAACTTGGTGGTGAACGCGCGAGACGCGATGCCCGACGGCGGTACGCTCACCATCCGCACATTGAACCGCGTGGTAGAGGAGGACCCCGGAGATGGTGCGTCGCCCCGCCCGGGGGCCTACGTTGCCCTGTTCATCAGCGACACGGGGCACGGTATGGACGAAAAAACAAGGGCGCGGGTGTTCGAGCCCTTCTTCACGACCAAACATGACAAGGGCACGGGCCTTGGCCTCGCCACGGTCTACGGCATCGCCAAACAGTCCGGTGGCTTCATCGAGCCGGATACACGGCCCGACGAGGGCGCTCGCTTTTCCATACTGCTACCTTGCGCGCCCGCGGTAGGAGCGTTCGAATCCGCTCGGGATGGGGCAATGCGAGCGCAGTGAGTCCAGAGATCGAGTTCGGTTCAGCCCCTGGCCACGCCTCGGAGATCTCCTTTCGAGCGCCGACGCCCGAGGAGACCGACGTCTATGTGGTCGACGACGAGACGCGGGTCCTGGACGCCGTGAGCCGCTTCCTGGGCAAGCAGGGATACCGGATCCAGTCCTTCCCGCACCCGGAGAAGGCTCTGGAGGCGATCCGGGGGCTCCCGCCCGCCGTCCTCGTCACGGACAAGACCATGCCCGTCATGTCTGGACTCGACCTCGCGGAGCGCGCGCTCGAGACCGACCCGTCCATCGGGGTGATCGTGATGACCGGCATGGGAGACGAAGCGTCTGCCCAGCAAGCGCTACAGATCGGCGCAGTGGACTACCTGACCAAGCCATTCGAGCTCAAGACCCTGGCGCGGTCGGTGAGCCGAGCAGTGATGCGCCGCGCAGAGCACGAGTTCCGCAGACAGATGTTCGGCTGGCTCAAGGTCGAAGTGGAACAAAAGACCGCCCGAAACGAGCAGCTCACGCTCGGCGTGCTGTCCGTCCTCGTCAACGCGCTGGAAGCGCGCCGCGAGCACTTCTCGGGTCACAGCGAGCGCGTGGCGTCCGCGGCTGCCCTGCTTTCGCGGGAGCTCGACATGTCGCCGGAACTGGTCACGATCGTGCGGGCGGGTGGGCTCCTTCACGACATCGGGATGATCGCCGTGCCCGATCGGATCGTTGAAAAGGCGGATACGCTCACCACCGAGGAATACCGGGAGTTGCAGCTGCACTGTCAACGGGGCGCCGACATCCTCGAACCGTTGGAGCACCTCGGCGAGCCGGCCCGTTACGTTCTGGAGCACCATGAGAGGGCGGATGGCTCCGGATATCCGCTGGGCCTCGAGGGATCGGCGATCAGCCGCCGCGGTCAGATCGTCGGACTGGCCGAGTCGTGGATCGCGCTCCGCGAGGACCGGCCGTATCGGGTAGGAGCGAGCCGGGCGGAAGCATTCGCGACGCTGGCAGAGGCCGGCGAGCGCTTCGCGCCTGAGCTGATCACGGCCCTGGAACGCGTCCTCGAGCGCGATGGCCAGGAGCAGATATGAGCCAAACCGAGTCCGCTTCGGTAGAAAATGTAGAAAGCACGCCAACCGCCCCATCCAAAGAGCGGGCCCGCGTCCTGGTCGTCGACGACAACGAGCGGATGCGGAAGATTGTCACGCGTCTCCTGAATTCGCTGGGCCACGAGACCGAGGAGGCCGAGGACGGCATCGAGGGGCTCGCGAAGCTGGAGCTCGATCCCGACCTGATCCTTCTCGACGCGGAGATGCCCAACATGGACGGGTTCGACGTAGCCCGTCACGTGCGAGAGGATCCCGAACACCGCCACGTTCCCATTCTCATGCTCACCGGCCTCGAGAGCCCCGAACACCGCGCGCGCGCTCTGGAGGCCGGGGTGAGCGACTTCTTGAACAAGCCGTTCGGCGCCGCGGAGCTGCGCATGCGTGTACGCTCTCTCCTCGCCTTGAAACGCGCGAGCGACGATCTGCGCAATGAGCGCGGAAGCGTCGCCGGTGCCGAGCATCGCCACGACCTGCGTGAGACCCTGGACAAGCTCGTGGAGGCGAGGCGACATACGCACGTTGCGCATCTCGACACGATCCGCAGGCTCGTGAAGGCGGCCGAGTACAAGGACCAGGACACCGGCGACCACATCGAACGCATTGGCCTCTACTGCGAGTTCCTCGCCAAGAGGCTCAACCTCGCGCCCCGCCGGGTTGAGATGCTGCGGCATGCGGCCCCAATGCACGACATCGGCAAGATCGGCATCCGCGACGAGATCCTGCTGAAGCCTGGACGACTCACGCCCGAAGAGCGAAGCATCATGGAGCGGCACACCGTGATCGGTGCAGGGATCCTTCGGGGCTCACCGTCCGAAGTGCTGCTCATGGGCGAGGTCATCGCCGAGTCGCATCACGAGAAATGGAACGGGATGGGATACCCGCACAAACTCCAGGGCGAAGCCATTCCTCTGGAGGGGAGGATCTGTGCAGTGACCGACTTCTTCGACGCGCTCTCCATGAAGCGCGTCTATCGTGAGGCGGTGCCTGTGAGCGAGGTCCTCGAGATGATGCGCGAAGAGCGAGCGAAGTATTTCGATCCCGTGGTGCTAGACGTGTTCCTGGCCGAGCGCGAGAGCATAGAGGAGATCCGGAGCGCCTGGTCGTGAGGGACCGCCTGCTGTCGTCGAGCACCCTTCTCGCGCTCTTGGCTGCGGGGTGTACGATGGTAGGTCGAGCGACCCCGGTGATCGATCTGGCAGGTGAATGGAACGGCGCCCTCGTCCTCGACGGCCAGACGATACCCGCGACTTTGAGGCTCGCCCAGGACGGCGAGGATCTCGATGCGGCCCTGACGGCCGCCGACATCGGAACCTTGGCGCGCGGCGCCGGGTCCCTCTCGGAGCGCAGGGTGAGCTTGACCGTAGAGTACGAGGTAGAGTGCCCGGGCACGGCTGTGATGGTCGGAACCGTTGTGGAGAACGGCACCCTCGAGGGGACGCCCGAAGCGACCGATTGCACCGGCACGGTCGACGGGGGGTTCACGTTCCGCAGAGGTGAGGGCTGACGCGCGCGAGGCGCCGGTAGCTCAGCAGGAAGTGAATCGGAGGGCGCGGCCTGCTCCCGGGTGTGGCGAGGGGCTGGCTCGCAAGCTTCGCGCCCCCTTGCCGATCGTTGGACCTCTTCGGCGCCTCGCCGTCGATCACGATCAAACCTGAACCATGAGCCCACCATGAGACGTGCGCTTTCGCTCCTGTTCTTCGTAGCTCTGTCTGCGGCTCCCGCCTGGGCCCAGGACGCCCACCTCGAGCGGGCGATGGCGGTGCTCTCGACCACGCCGCTCATCGACGGCCACAACGACCTCCCGTGGGCGATCCGCGGCAGCCAGGTCTCGCCTCGCGATGTGGAGGCTCCGGAGCACGACCTGCGCGGCCGCACGCCCTTTCATACCGACCTCGGACGGCTGCGCGCGGGCATGGTCGGCGGCCAGTTCTGGTCGGTCTACGTCCCGTTCTCAGCTCTCGAGGAGGGCGCGGCCAAGGTGCAGCTCGAGCAAATCGATATCGCGCTGCAGATCATCGCCAAGTATTCGGAGGCGCTCGAGCTCGCGCTTATCGCCTCGGACATCGAGCGCATCTACGGCGCCGGCAAGATCGCCTCGATGCTGGGGATGGAAGGCGGACACGCGATCGAGAACTCGCTCGGCGCGTTGCGCGCGTTCTACGCGATGGGCGTGCGCTACATGACGCTCACGCACAACGGCACCGTCGACTGGGCGGACTCGCACGACGGCGACGGTAGGCATAGGGGGCTCACCGAGTTCGGCGAGGAAGTAGTACGCGAGATGAACCGCATGGGCATGCTCGTGGACCTCTCGCACACATCGCCGGAGACCATGAATGACGCGCTCGACATCTCGGAGGCGCCCGTGATCTGGTCGCACGCCGACGCGCGGGGCCTGCGTAACCACACGCGCAACGTCCCCGACCAGGTGCTTCGCCGCCTGCCCGAGAACGGTGGCGTGGTCATGGTCACCTTCGTGAACTCATTCCTTACGACGAACGAGCGCGCGACCATCGCCGACGTCGCAGACCACATCGAACACGTGGTCGCCCTCGCTGGCGTCGACCACGTCGGGATCGGCTCGGACTTCGACGGCATCGACACCACGCCTCGAGGGCTAGAGGACGTCTCGACCTTCCCGGCGCTCCTCGCCGAGCTCTCGAGGCGAGGTTGGAGCGAGACCGACCTGCGCAAGGTGGTGGGCGAGAACATCCTGCGAGTATGGCGCGAGTCCGAGTCCGTGGCGCGTCGGCTTCAACGAGAGCGCCCGCCGTCGACGGCGACCATCGGTATGGGGGGCGGTATCCAGCGTTCCTAGTTTCCTGCGTGCTTCGCGGCCAGGCCCGCCCAGCCCACGTCGATCTCGGCGCACGGGATCCAGCCGGGCATCCGCGAGGGGCTCTAAGCGAGTGTGTAGAGCTCGTTCCCGGCGAGATCGGCTCGGGGAGATACTCCGGCACACCTCGTGCGCCGCAACGCGACTCATCGTCGATCGGGCGAAACCGCTACGAAGTAGTAGAATACCGGGTGGAGCAGAGAAGCTGTCCCAACCGTAGTTGAAGGTTCCTGATAGGGGAGAAAGAAAAGTGGTGGCTCCGGGGGTCCCGGGCCGATAGGCTCGGGTAGGCAAAAACCCCAACACGGAGCCACCACGATGAAGAGAACGTACGAGGTAAGGGATCGGGCGGACAAGCGCGCGATCAGGGAGTTCCTGAAGCGGGAGGGGCAGTTTCTGCTTCCGATGCTTGAGTTCGTGGAGCAGACGGAGGTCGTGATCGACGAAGTCATCCAGGTGATGGGACGAGCGACGATCGAAGCGGTGCTGGAGATGAGCGCCGAGGGTGTGGCAGGCGTGAAGCAGGCAGGTCGGTCACGAGCGGAAGACGACACGGTGTGGTATGGCCGGCAGGGTGGTGTGGTTTACCTGTCGGACCGGAAGGTGCGTGTGGAGCGGCCACGGCTCAGGCGCCGGGGCGCCGGGGAGGGTGGCGAGGTCGAGGTGCCGGCGTACGCAGCGATGCGGAGACCGGGCGCTGTGGCGGATCGGATGCTCGAGGTCCTGATAGCGGGGGTGAGCACGCGCAAGTACGGCCGTGTGATCGGTGAGATGGCCGACACGGTCGGGGTGAGCAAGTCGGCGGTGAGCCGTGAGACGGTCGAGGCCTCGGAGCGCGTGCTGAAGGAGCTGATGGAGCGCCGGCTGGATGCGTGGGACCTGCTGGTGATCTACCTGGACGGGATCCAGATGGGCTCGCACCACGTGCTTGCTGCGGTAGGCGTGGACTCAGACGGAAAGAAGCACGTGCTGGGCGTGAGGGAAGGAGCGAGTGAGAACGCCGAGGTGACCAGCGCGCTCCTAGAGGATCTGGTCGAGCGCGGCCTGGACCCGGGCAGGCGGCGGCTGTTCGTGATCGATGGCTCGAAAGCGCTCAGGAAGGCGATCGAGAAGGTGTTCGGCCAACGTCACCCCATCCAGCGCTGCCGCAACCACAAGCTCCGCAACGTGCTGGGTCATCTGCCGAAGGATCAGCATCCTCAGGTGAAGGCGGCGTTCCGGGCGGCGATGAAGCTGGACGCGAAGCAGGGCGAGCAGAAGCTCGAGCAGCTCGCCCGATGGCTCGAGCGCGACCACCCCTCGGCCTCGGCTAGCCTACGCGAAGGCCTCAGCGAGATGTTCACGATCAACCGGCTCGGCCTCCCGCCGCGGCTGAGGAAGTGCCTGGGCTCGACCAACCTGATCGACAGCACCCACTCGGGCGTAAGACAGAAGACCCGCAGGGTGACCAACTGGAAGAACGGAGCGATGGCCTTGCGCTGGGCTGCGGCCTCGTTCGTGGAGACCGAGAAGAGCTACCGGAGGATCATCGGCTACGACCAGCTCTGGATGCTCAGGGCCCACCTCGACGACCATGAACCGGTTGCCGAAATGAGAAAGGCAGGCTAACAAGGAGACTCTCCGGAGCCACCACCTTCAACTGTCAGCGGGACACCATCAGAGCAGAACCGTGAGCAGCTCCGGAAGAAGCGTCGTTTGTGACCACTAGCGTTTTCACCCACCGTGAACGGGGCAAGGTAGGGAACACCGAAGCTCGGAACCCGTGTAGGTAGAACGAATCAGACCATCGAGCGCCTGTAGCTCAGTTGGAAGAGCATCGGCCTTCTAAGCCGACGGTCCCAGGTTCGAGTCCTGGCAGGCGCGTTGCGTAAGAAGCAGCCTCACAATTACTTAAGTCCACTTCGTGTCTCGGCGGTGTCAGACGGGGCCGACGGTCGGTGACGATAGCGGTGACAAAGCCGCACCTCGCGGCTGGCAACTATGAGGAGGGGCTCCCATTGGCGAAGCTGTCCCAACCGTAGTTGAAGGTTCCTGATAGGGGAGAAAGAAAAGTGGTGGCTCCGGGGGTCCCGGGCCGATAGGCTCGGGTAGGCAAAAACCCCAACACGGAGCCACCACGATGAAGAGAACGTACGAGGTAAGGGATCGGGCGGACAAGCGCGCGATCAGGGAGTTCCTGAAGCGGGAGGGGCAGTTTCTGCTTCCGATGCTTGAGTTCGTGGAGCAGACGGAGGTCGTGATCGACGAAGTCATCCAGGTGATGGGACGAGCGACGATCGAAGCGGTGCTGGAGATGAGCGCCGAGGGTGTGGCAGGCGTGAAGCAGGCAGGTCGGTCACGAGCGGAAGACGACACGGTGTGGTATGGCCGGCAGGGTGGTGTGGTTTACCTGTCGGACCGGAAGGTGCGTGTGGAGCGGCCACGGCTCAGGCGCCGGGGCGCCGGGGAGGGTGGCGAGGTCGAGGTGCCGGCGTACGCAGCGATGCGGAGACCGGGCGCTGTGGCGGATCGGATGCTCGAGGTCCTGATGGCGGGGGTGAGCACGCGCAAGTACGGCCGTGTGATCGGTGAGATGGCCGACACGGTCGGGGTGAGCAAGTCGGCGGTGAGCCGTGAGACGGTCGAGGCCTCGGAGCGCGTGCTGAAGGAGCTGATGGAGCGCCGGCTGGATGCGTGGGACCTGCTGGTGATCTACCTGGACGGGATCCAGATGGGCTCGCACCACGTGCTTGCTGCGGTAGGCGTGGACTCAGACGGAAAGAAGCACGTGCTGGGCGTGAGGGAAGGAGCGAGTGAGAACGCCGAGGTGACCAGCGCGCTCCTAGAGGATCTGGTCGAGCGCGGCCTGGACCCGGGCAGGCGGCGGCTGTTCGTGATCGATGGCTCGAAAGCGCTCAGGAAGGCGATCGAGAAGGTGTTCGGCCAACGTCACCCCATCCAGCGCTGCCGCAACCACAAGCTCCGCAACGTGCTGGGTCATCTGCCGAAGGATCAGCATCCTCAGGTGAAGGCGGCGTTCCGGGCGGCGATGAAGCTGGACGCGAAGCAGGGCGAGCAGAAGCTCGAGCAGCTCGCCCGATGGCTCGAGCGCGACCACCCCTCGGCCTCGGCTAGCCTACGCGAAGGCCTCAGCGAGATGTTCACGATCAACCGGCTCGGCCTCCCGCCGCGGCTGAGGAAGTGCCTGGGCTCGACCAACCTGATCGACAGCACCCACTCGGGCGTACGACAGAAGACCCGCAGGGTGACCAACTGGAAGAACGGAGCGACGGCCTTGCGCTGGGCTGCGGCCTCGTTCGTGGAGACCGAGAAGAGCTACCGGAGGATCATCGGCTACGACCAGCTCTGGATGCTCAGGGCCCACCTCGACGACCATGAACCGGTTGCCGAAATGAGAAAGGCAGGCTAACAAGGAGACTCTCCGGAGCCACCACCTTCAACTGTCAGCGGGACACCATCGAGTGGCGCCCCGTGGAAGAGGTTGGAGGACGAGGAGGTCGAAGGAGAAGACGTGGGGTTGGGCGACGACCACGAGGCGGATTCCAGCGCAAAGGCCGATAGCGCGGAAGATGAGGAGAAGGCTGGCGAAGCCGAGGACGACGCTGAAGCCGACGCGGAAGTCGCTGGAGAGGGTGACGAAGAGGACGTCGAAGAGGACGGCGACGGGGCCGGCGAGGGAGAGGACGAAGCCGACGACGAAGAGGACGGTGACGGGGCCGCGGAGGGAGACGACGAAGCCGACGAAGAGGGTGAAGACAAAGCCGACGAAGAGGACGTCGAGGGGGACGAGAACGAGGACGTTGTCGTCGAGGACGGCGAGGAAGCCCCCGGCGAGGAAGTCGACGAAGAGAAGGCCGAGGACGACGAGGACGAGGGGGCAGACGCCGAAAAGGACTCGTCTTAGGACAGACGGACGGACCTTGCGCCAACCCGGCCGGGCACGGATGGTACGTTGCCTGAGTGACTCCGTCCGGCTCGGGCCATCCTCGCTCGAGACGGCGCGTCAGGCCGGTACGTCGTTGGAGGCAGGCCCTCGACAATGAGAAAGGCAGCGTCGGCGCGCAGTGCCCCGATCTCGGCTGTGCTCGCTGCCGCCCTCTCGGCGGCGGCAGCCTGCGGTGGCGTGGTTTCCGGTTCAGCGCCGGCGCCTATCAGATCTGCCCCCATCCTTCTCGAGTCCGGACCCGTCTCGCCGGCCGACGAGCGTGATGCTCAGACGCTTTACGAGCGGGCGGGGAGCGCCCGCGATCAGGGCGCCGTGGACGAGGGGATCGCTCTAGCCTCTCGCATCGTTGACAGATACCCGCGCACTTCGGTGTCCGGTGACGGGGCATGGCGACTGGCCAGCCTGCTGGCTGAGCGGGGCCGGTCCGAGGAAGCTGACGCAATGGCGGAGCGCTATGCTCGGGCGCTGCCTCCGGGAGACCGACGGGCGCTCGAGGTCCGCGCCTTCCAGGCGGAGGTGCTCGAGGACCTCGGTGACCCGGTTGGAGCCCTCGATCGCTTGCTCCGTCTGCCTCCCGAGATGACCGACGACGAGCGTGAGCCCTTCCTGGAACACGTCGGTGAACTGGTCGCCGAGGTGCCCGGACGGGAGCTGGGCAGAGTCCTCCAGGCGACCCCGTTAGGCCAGCCACTCGCCGCGCCGGTCATGTTGGCCTACGCCCGTACGCTGCTCCTCGGTGGTGAGTCCGATGAGGCGTCCAGGTTCGCACGTGCCGCTCTCGAGGCGGGTGCCTCCGGCCCGGTCCGGGAGGCGGCGCAAGCGATCGCGGACGGGAGAGCCCCGGAGGCCGGTTCCGACCGACCGGTCATCGGGGCGGTGCTGCCTCTGTCGGGATCGCCCACGCTCCGGCGCTTTGCTCTGGCGGTCGAAGAGGGCATCCAGGCGGCTGTGTCCGCGCAGGGGGCGCAGGAGAGCGTCGAGATCGACGTTCGGGACGACGGTGGCGATCCTGGCTCGTCGGCGGCACGCACGGAGGAGCTCGAGTCCGACGGCGCAGTCGGTGTCGTGGGCCCCCTACTCGGCGAGGCCGTCGATGCCGCTGCGGCGGTCCGGAGAAGCCGTCTGGCCCTGGTCTCCCCGTCTGCACCGTCGCTTCCAGACGCTCCGTCCGTCTATTCACTCGGGAAGGTGGATCCCGGCGCAGTGCGCGAGCTCGCCCGATATGCAGCTGGCGTGGGACTGCTGCAGGTGGTGATCGTTCACTCCACTCAACCCGTTTCCCAAGAGGAAGCTGACCGGTTCGCGCTGGAGTTCACCGAGCTCGGGGGCTCGGTTATTCGGCAGATGGCATACGCCGAGGGGGCGACGTACTTCCGGGCGGAGCTGAACGCCACGCGCAACCTCCGGCCCCAGGCTCTCGTCGCACCCATTCCGGCAGCGGATGTGCCCGGGTTCGCCCCCCAAGTCACCTATTTTGGGCTCGATTCGCTCGGAATCCGGGTGCTGGGGACGAGGGGATGGGCGAGCGAAGAGGCGCTGAGGGAGGTCGCGCCGCGCCACGTCAACGGCGTCGTGGTCGCGACACCGCAGGCTCCCGAAGGCCCGTCGCCCGGATACGAGCGCTTCGTCC
Source organism: Longimicrobiales bacterium (assembly GCA_965249195.1). Classification (GTDB taxonomy): domain Bacteria; phylum Gemmatimonadota; class Gemmatimonadetes; order Longimicrobiales; family Gaopeijiaceae; genus CBDFLM01. Next base: position 268,515 of record CBDFLM010000011.1, on the reverse strand, counting down.
AGGCCTACGAAGACACGTTCTCTCGGAGCGTCACCGACCACGCTGCCGCGGTCGGCTACGACGCTGCCTCGCTCATGCTCATGGCCGTGCAGAGCGGCGCCCGGAGCGCCGCCGAAGTCGCGCGTGCGCTCGAGGAGATTCGAGGCTTTCCCGGTGCCACCGGGACCCTCTCGGTCAGCGATGGCCGTGTCGTCCGCGACCATCATCTCGCGTGCGTCCAGGACGGTCGTTTGGTGCCGATGTCGGCTGACGCGACCAGTGTCCCGCTCCCGCGTCTCATCGCTCCTTCCGCCACCGGGGGACCGGCCACTGAAGGTGCCTTCGCCGGCATGTCATGCCCTGGGTACGGGGCCACTGCCGGTCAGATGCCGGGACGAAGCGAGCTCGGTCGACAGCAGAAGCGATTCGAAGCGCCACACCGCGCGGTTCGCTGAGCCGCGTGTCAATGCGGGAGGAGCTGGAGCGGCTCGAAGGGCTGCGCGCCCAAGCGATGACGGGAGGCGGGTCGGAGCGAGTGAGGGCGCAACGCGAGAAGGGGAAGCTCTCCGCGCGCGAGCGACTCGAGCTGCTGTTGGACAGGGACTCGTTCGTGGAGCTCGACCGGTTCGTAACTCACCGGTCCAGCGAGTTCGGCCTCCAAGAACGGCGCATCCTCGGTGATGGTGTCGTGACGGGATATGGGGCTGTCGGGGGACGACCGGTCTACGTCTTCTCGCAGGATTTCACCGTCTTCGGTGGCTCGTTGTCGGAGGCTCACGCGGAGAAGATCGTCAAGATCCAGGAGTTGGCACTCCGCAACGGGGCGCCCATCGTGGGTCTCAACGACTCGGGAGGTGCGAGGATCCAGGAGGGGGTCGTGAGTCTCGGGGGCTATGCGGAGATCTTCCTCCGCAACACGCTTTCGAGTGGCGTCATTCCACAGATAAGCGTGGTCCTCGGCCCTTGCGCCGGTGGTGCGGTGTACTCGCCGGCCATCACCGACTTCGTGCTCATGGTTCGAGGCATCAGCTACATGTTCGTGACGGGCCCTGAAGTGGTGAGGACCGTGACGCACGAGGACGTGGATATGGAGGGGCTCGGGGGAGCCGACGTGCACGCCGCGCGCTCAGGTGTGGCTCACTTTTCGCTCGATTCCGAAACTGCCTGTCTAGAAGCGGTCCAAGAGCTCCTCTCCTTTCTTCCGTCGAACAACACCGAGACGGCACCGTCTCGCGAGACGGACGACCCCTCGGATCGCGCTGATGACAAATTGCTCGAAGTAATACCTGATAGTCCCAATAAGCCGTACGACATGTATGATGTCATCGAGAGCGTTGTGGACGACGAGGCGTTCTTCGAGGTGCACGCGCAGTTCGCTCGAAATCTCATCGTCGGATTCGCACACCTCGGCGGACATTCGATCGGGATCGTCGCCAACCAGCCGGCTTTCCTCGCCGGGGTTCTCGACGTCGACTCGTCGGTCAAGGGCGCGCGTTTCGTTCGTTTCTGCGATGCATTCAACATTCCCCTCGTGGTCTTCGAGGATGTGCCCGGCTTCCTTCCGGGTGTGGGTCAGGAACACGGGGGCATCATCCGCCATGGGGCGAAGCTCTTGTACGCTTTCTGCGAGGCGACCGTCCCCAAGCTGACCGTGATCACGCGGAAGGCCTACGGTGGAGCCTACGACGTCATGAGCTCCAAGCACATCCGGGGTGACATCAATTTGGCGTGGCCTACGGCCCAGATCGCCGTCATGGGCCCGCAGGGGGCGGTAGAGATCCTCTTCAAGGGAGAGATCGCCGGCGCGGAGGATCAAGCCGCGGCCACCGAGGCGCGAGTGGCCGAGTATCGAAAGAAGTTCGCTCACCCCTATGTGGCTGCCGGCCGTGGCTACATCGACGACGTCATCGACCCGCGCGAGACGCGCCCCCGGCTGGTGAGTGCGCTCAACATGCTGCGCGACAAGCGCGACCAGAACCCGTTACGCAAGCACGGCAACATCCCCCTCTGACAGCTCCAGAGCGCCTGCCGGCTCCCCGGGGGCAACTCTGGGTGGGTGGTCTCGCATCCCATCGGTCGTGAGGGGGCCCGAAAGCGGCGGCTCACGGACGGCCCGTGGTGACGGAGGCGCGACGGCGCGTCTGCGTTTGACCGAGAGGAGGTACCCATGCCGATGCTTCTTGCACGACCCCGATTCCCGTTGCGATCCACGTCCTTGAGCGCGCTGGCTATGCTGTCGCTGCTGGCTGCGCCGCTTCCGGCGCAGGAGCGTGACTGCGAATGCGTAGACGGGGACGGTCGAACGATCGAGAACTGCGTCTGCTTCGAGCTGCCCGACGTCGCCGCGGAATTCGTGAGGGGCGTTCCTCGGGCGCGCATCGGCGTCTCCGTGGAGGAGCACTTGGATGGGGCCGAGATCACCTCCATACTGGACGACGCTCCGGCCAGGGCCGCAGGCTTGCGGGTCGGCGACGTCATTGTGCAGGTCGATGGCCAATCCCTGCTCGTGCCCCTCGAGGAGCTCGACGACGAGCGGCGTCTCGACGAGGACGGCGACGTCGCTGTGCAGCGCTTGCTGGCTCTATCGCGTCAGTGGGACGCCGGCGATGCGCTCGAGCTCGAGATCCTCCGCGACGGCGAGCTCGCGACGGTGGAGGTCGAGCCGGAGGAGAGAATCGGCTTCGGCATCGGCGTTCCATCCGATGTTCGCTGGGGAGCGGTCCTCGGTGACCGGGACAGCTTCTGGCCCGACGTCTTCCGGTCTCACCCCGGCAACGGGGTCGGGCTCGTTCGTGGCGATCCATGTGCGCTTGAGTCGAACGTCTGGGACCCACTGCGCCGCGATTGCGTCGATGGCGTTCGGTTCGTCGACCTCAATCCAGACCTGGGCGCCTATTTCGGCGGTTCAGAGGGCGTCGTGGTCGTCCAGGTCGCGGAGGGCTCGACGATGGGGCTCGAGCCCGGTGACGTGCTCGTGTCCGTCGACGGGCGGGGCGTCGATGATGTGGGGCATGCCCACCGGATCCTCTCGAGCTACCGGGAGGGCGAGCAGCTCAGCTTACGGGTCCTGCGGCACGGTGCCGACGTGGAGGTCACCGGCAAGCGTCGGTAGCCGGGCCCTGCGGCTCGTCCCATCGAAGAACGAAGGGTCACCTTCAGCCTGTCTCGTCGGGGTTGGCGCGTCGGGCTCGGCCCACCCTACTTTCGTGCGGTCGGTCAACGTCCGCCACTCGGTGAGGGTGCCGAGAATCAGACGCCTCGCCGGTTCAATCGTGCGAGGCCGGAGCGCGTTTGTTCAAGACCTTGTTGGTGGCCAATCGAGGCGAGATCGCGCTCCGCGTCGTTCGCGCTGGTCGCGAACTGGGCGTGCGCTCCATAGCGGTCTACTCCGAGGCAGACCGCGGCGCGCCGCACGTGCTCGAGGCCGACGAGGCTCATCTCCTCGGGCCAGCCCCCGCCCAGGAGAGCTACCTCAGCATCGACCGCATCCTGGAGGTCGCTCGCACGGCCTCCGCCGACGCGGTCCATCCTGGGTACGGCTTCCTCTCTGAGCGCGCCGATTTCGCGCGAGCCGTCGAGGATGCCGGTCTCGCTTTCGTCGGTCCTCGACCCCAGACGATCGAGCGTATGGGTGATAAGGCCGAAGCGCGCCGCGTGATGGAGTCCGCGGGCGTGCGCGTGGTGCCCGGGAGCACTCGATCGATAACGAGCGCCGATGAAGCCCGTAGTCTGGCGAGTGAGCTGGGCTTTCCCGTGCTGATAAAGGCGGTAGCCGGCGGCGGAGGCAGGGGCATGCGCCTCGTGGAGAACGAGTCCGGCGTCGAGCGAGCGTTCGAGGCCGCCGCGCGCGAGGCATGGGCGGCGTTCGGAGACGGATCCCTCTACCTGGAGCGGCGGATGGATCGCCCGCGGCACGTGGAGATCCAGATCCTCGGCGATGAGCGCGGCACGGTGATCCATCTCGGCGATCGCGAGTGCTCGATCCAGAGGCGACACCAGAAGCTCCTCGAGGAAGCACCGTCGCCGGGCCTCACGGCGGAGGAGCAGGCCGCAATGGGCGAGACCGCCGTGAGGGCGGCGGAGGCGGTAGGGTACCGGGGCGCCGGCACCGTCGAGTTCCTTTACGAGGCCGGCGAGTTTCATTTTCTCGAGATGAACACCCGCATCCAGGTCGAGCATCCGGTCACGGAAATGGTGACGGGTGTGGACCTGGTGGAGTGGCAGCTCCGTATCGCGGCCGGGGAGCCGCTCGCGATCACTCAGGGCGAGGTGGAGGTCCGCGGTCACGCGATCGAATGTCGCATCAACGCGGAAGATCCAACGCGCGGACTCTTGCCCAGCGCGGGTCGTATCGAGCACCTCGAGCTTCCCACGGGAGCCGGAGTGCGGTGGGACGGCGGCGTGGCTACCGGCTCCTACGTGGGCCTGCACTACGACTCACTCCTGGGGAAGCTGGTCGTGCACGCGGCAGATCGGCAGAGAGCGATCCGGCGCATGAGCCGCGCGCTTGATGAATTGATCATCGCGGGGGTCGATACGAGCGCCGCCTTTCACCAAGGCGTGATGGAGGAGCCCGACTTTCGCGCGGGCTTTCTGTCCACTCGCTACGTCGAAGAGCACCCGGAGCTGGAACGGAGAGTCGGTGAAGATCTGATCCTCGCGGCGGCGGCGGCGGGTGCGCTGCTCGAAGACGAGCAGCGCTCAGAGCTGCGTGCGCTACCAACGGTTGACGAACGCGTCGGTTCGGGCCTTTCCGCGTGGCGCAGGGCAGGCTGGCCTTGGAGACCCGGGCGCTGAGTCACAGCGCAGGCGGCGAGAGATCGTCTACCGACACGGTCTACGATGTGAGGATCGAACGGATCGCCGCCGGGGGCGCCGGCGTGGGACGTCTCGGAGACGGCAAGGTCGTCTTTGTCCATCGGACGGCACCCGGTGACCGGGTCGTCGTGAAGCTCGCGCGCCGAAAGCCACGCTGGGCCGAAGGCGAGCTCGTCGAGGTGCTGGAGGCCGGGCCCGGTCGCCGTCAGGCGCCCTGCGCGCTTTACGACCGGTGCGGCGGTTGCGCCCTTCAGCACCTGGACGAGTCTCGCCAGTTGTCGTTGAAGAGCCGTGTCGTCGCCGATGCCCTGCAACGCATCGCGGGAGTGGTGGTGGAACTCCCGTCAGTCTCGCCCTCTCCGGTCGTGCGCGCCTACCGAAGTCGGATGTCCTTCCATCTGCGGCGTTTTCCGGACGGGCGCGTCGTGGCGGGATTGAGGGCACTTGGCGATTCAGGGCAGGTCATCGACGTCATGCACGAATGCCTGCTTCCGGAAGCGCCTGTCGCGGAGGCGTGGACCGCTCTCCGAGCCGGGTGGGGACCGCGAGCCGAGCGGCTCCCGGGTGGAGCGCGACTCCGGCTGGGCCTGCGCCGCGTGAGCGGAGGCGTTCTTCTCCTCGTCGAAGGTGGAATAGGACGCGGTGATCCCGAGGCCCTACTCTCTGCGGTCCCGGCACTGATCGCCGCTTGGCACCGCCCGGACGCGCGGGCAGTCCCCTATCTCCTCGCAGGGGCGCGAACCGCGGAAGAGGTTTGGCTCGGTCGCACCGTTCGCACGGGTCCGTCGGCTTTCGTCCAGGTCAACCGTACCGCGGCGGAGCTCATGTACCATGGTCTCGTGCGGCGCATCGGGGACGTCCGGGGAAAACGCGTGGTGGACGCCTATTGCGGCCTCGGCACGCTCGGAAGACGCCTAGCGGAGGACGGAGCCGATGTAACCGCCATCGAGATTCACCCCGTGGCGGCGAGGGCTGCCGAAGATCGCGCGCCGCAGGGTTTTCGCATGGTGCGCGGGGCGTTCGAAAAGCGGCTGGAAGAGGTCCTCCCCGCGGACCTCTTAGTCGTCAATCCTCCCCGGCGTGGGCTCGATGAGCGGGTCGCCGCACGCCTCTCGGCGGCCGACGTGAAGCGCATCGTCTACGTGAGCTGCGACCCGGCGACGCTCGCCCGCGACGTCAGGCGACTCGCCCCCTCCTTTCGGCTCCTGCATGTCGAGTGCTTCGACCTGTTCCCCCAGACGGCCCACGTTGAGACGCTCGCAATCCTGGAGAGTAGTTCCGCCGAGCCGAGTGCGGCCGCTTCAAGGGGTGAGGAATCGAAAATCGCACGACGAGACGGGTGGACGGGGTGAGCGCGGTGGCGGGCTCCGGGGAGCGCCGATACCTGGTCGACATCCGCGGACGTACCCTCCTCGTGGAGCTTCTCGGGGATGGCGTCAGGATCGAGGGGGCTTTCGTGGACGCCGACCTCTCACCGCCTGCCGGGCCCTCCCGATCGCTCACGATTGGGACGTCCTCGCACCGGCTCGTGGTACGGCGTGGGGAAGGTGGGGGGCGATGGGATCTCCACCTGGGTGGCCTCCGCTTCGAGGTGCGCGTTGGCGAGGAGGGCGCCAGATCCTCGGGTGGTAGCGCCGGGCCTTCGAGCACGAGGCGGGCCGGCGCACCGCTGCGGGCTCCGATGCCGGGCCTGGTCGTCCGCGTGGACGTCCAAGTGGGCGACGACGTCGTGACAGGGCAGGGCCTCGTGGTGGTCGAGGCGATGAAGATGGAGAACGAACTGCGCGCCGAGACGGACGGAAGGGTCGCGAGCGTGGAGGTCAGCGCGGGTGATGCCGTGGAAAAGGACGACATGCTCGTCGGCTTCGAACAGCCGGAGGAAGGAGGATGAGCGCCAGCGCGAGACGAGGATCCCGAGGGCATGACGACCAAGCGGTCAGAGGCACGACCGACAGCGGCATCGCAGTCCCGGAAGTCTACGAGGCCACGGCGTCAGACCCTACCGAAGATCTCGGCCAGCCGGGGGGGTATCCATTCACGCGCGGCATCTACCCGACGATGTACCGGGGCCGACTCTGGACCATGCGGCAGTACGCAGGCTTCGGTACGGCAGAAGAGACCAACCGTCGCTACCACTACCTCCTGGAGCGTGGTCAGTCGGGGTTGAGTGTCGCGTTCGACTTGCCCACACAGATGGGGATGGACTCCGACCAGGAGCTGGCATCCGGTGAGGTCGGCCGGGCGGGTGTAGCCATCGACTCTCTGCATGACATGCGCTTGCTTTTGCGGGGAATCGATCTCGCGCGGGTCTCGATCTCGATGACGATCAACTCCACTGCGGCGATTCTCCTCGCCCTTTACGTGGCCGTCGCGGACGAGCGGGGCGTGCCTCGTGAGGTTTTGTCGGGAACCGTGCAGAACGACATCCTCAAGGAATACGTGGCGCGTGGGACGTACGTGTATCCGGTGGAGCCGAGCCTGCGCCTCTCGAGTGACCTACTGACGTTCTGTGCACGAGAGCTTCCCAAGTGGAATCCCGTTTCGATCTCCGGATACCACATTCGAGAGGCTGGCGCCACCGCGCCTCAGGAGATCGCGTTTACGCTCGCCAACGGACTCGAATACGTGACGCGGGCCCTGGCGTCCGGGATCGCGCTGGAGGAATTCGCCCCTCGGCTCTCGTTCTTCTTCGCGTCCCACAGCGATCTCTTCGAAGAGGTCGCAAAGCTTCGCGCTGCCCGGCGCCTCTGGGCCCACATCATGCGTGAACGTCACGGTGCAAGCGACCGTTCGGCGCGGCTCAGGTTCCACGTCCAGACGGGTGGGAGCACGCTGACCGCGCAACAGCCGCTCAACAACGTGGTGCGCGTAGCGCTCCAGGGTTTGGCCGCCGTGCTCGGAGGGACCCAATCCCTCCACACCAACGGCTACGACGAAGCGCTGGGACTGCCCACGGAGGAGAGCGCGCGCGTCGCCCTGCGGACGCAGCAGATCCTCGCGCACGAGTCCGGCGTTGGCAGGACGGCGGACCCGCTCGCCGGTAGCTACTTCGTGGAGTCGCTCACCGACGAGATCGAGGCCCGCGCGAGGGCCTACGTCGAGCGTATCGACGAGCTCGGGGGTGCCGCCAAGGCGATCGACTACATGCAGCGCGAGATTCAGAGCGCCGCGTACAGCGTCCAGCTCGAGATCGAGGCAGGGACGCGTGTCGTCGTGGGCGTGAACGAGTTCGTGGAGGAGAGCGAGACGCGGGCGGCGGCGGTGCGCCCCGACTACGCGGACCTCGAGGGACGCCAGCAGCGGCGCGTCGCCGAGCTCAGAGGCAGTCGGGACGCCGCCGCGACCGCCCGTGCCCTGGACGCCGTCGCGGAAGCTGCCCGGGGAGATTCCAACGTCGTGCCGCCCATTCTCCGAGCCGTGAAGTCCATGGCCACACTGGGAGAGATAAGCGACGTCCTCCGCCGAGAATGGGGCACGTTCGATCCCGGATACTCCGGCGGTGGTGCCGCGGCCGGAGGCCGCTGATTACTTTCCAGAGGTTCGGCAGGACAGGAGACGGCTCTCCGGCTGGCTGACAGCCCCAGCGCACGAAAACGAGGACCAAGCGCGTATGCCGACGTACGAATACCGGTGCAACCAGGGGCACACGTTCGATCTTTTCCAGAAGATGAGCGACGAGCCGGCCTCCAAATGTTCGGTCTGCGGCGAGCCCGTCGAGCGGGTGGTCTCCGGAGGCGCGGGTTTCCTGTTCAGGGGCGAGGGCTTCTACATAACGGACTACCGTAGCGAGGAGTACCGGAAGAAGGCAGAGGCGGAGAAGGTTGGCGAGGCGCCAGCGCCGGCTGAAGCCGGGTCCGATGCGGGCTCTGCAGGAGCCGGCGATGCAGCGTCGAAGTCCGACGCAGGTGAGGGTAAGGACGCGTCCAAGCGCGATGGCGGCTCATCCCTGGGCTCTCAGGCGGCCGCCAAGCCCCCCACCGACGACTGATGCCTGAAGCACTGACCGCGTCGCCGGAGGAGCGGATCAGGGCGGCGCTCGTCATCGCGCTCGAGGAGATGGGCGCGGCCGACGTGGAACCGCGGCTCGAGCGACCGAGGGACCCCGCTCATGGCGATCTCGCAACCAACGTCGCGCTGGCGCTCGCATCGCGCCTGCGCCGGCCGCCACGCGAGATTGCCGAGTCCCTGGCGGCGTCGATGGACCGCGTCGCTGCAGGCGTGAGCTCGGTGGAGGTGGCCGGCCCGGGCTTCCTCAACTTCCGGCTGGATTCGGATGCTCTCGCCCGCAGCCTCCGCAGAATCGTCGAAGCCGACGAACGATGGGGTCGGAGCGATACGGGTGAGCGCGAGCGGATCATCGTCGAATGGGTCTCGGCGAACCCCACGGGCCCTCTGCACCTGGGGCACGGGCGGCAGGCCGCGCTCGGGGACGCGCTGTGCGCGCTGCTGGAATGGACGGGTTGGTCCGTGCACAGGGAGTTCTACTACAACGATACCGGACGACAGATGCGGCTGCTGGCCGGCTCTCTCCTGGCCCGTTACCGACAGAGACTCGGGGAACCCGACGAAGTTCCGGCCGGGGGGTACCATGGCCAGTACGTCGTGGAGCTGGCGGACGGGTTGATCCGAGAGCGAGGTGAGCAGTTTCTGCGCGACGAATCGGAGGAATCCCAGGAAGAGTTGAGGCGCTTCGCCGCAAGTGGACTCATGTCCGAGATCCGGCGTGATCTCGACGACTTTAGGGTCCGGCTCGACGGCTTCTATCGCGAGTCCTCCCTCTACGAGGACGGCAAGGTCGAGGACACGATCGGGGCCCTCCGCCGCACGGGTCTGGTTTTCGAACGCGATGGTGCGACCTGGCTGCGCACCACGGAGTTCGGCGACCAGAAGGACCGCGTCATGGTGCGTAGCGATGGTACCCCTACCTACTTCCTTCCGGACATCGCGTACCACGTGACGAAGTGGGAGCGGGGCTTCCGCCGGGCGATCAACGTCCAAGGTGCCGACCACCACGGAACCGTGGCTCGTGTCCGGGCTGGACTGCGGGCCCTCGGTCTTCCCGAGGGGTACCCTGAATACGTCCTGCACCAGATGGTGACCGTCGAACGCGGTGGCGAGGAAGTCAAGTTCTCCAAGCGTGCCGGGAGCTATACGACGCTCCGCGAGCTCTTCGAGGAGGTCGGCGTAGACGTGGTCAGGTACTTCTTCCAGATGCGTCGTCCCGAGGCGCACCTCGTTTTCGACCTGGACGTGGCCCTGGACCAATCGGAGAAGAACCCGGTCTACAAGATCCAATACGCCCATGCGCGCATGCACTCGATCTTCTCCAAGACCGGTGTCGACCCTGGTGAGATCGTCTCCGAGGGTGTGAATCTCGAGCTCCTGCGACACCCCTCCGAACGCGATCTCGTGACCCAGCTCCAGGAGTTCCCGGCGGTCGTGGAGCGGGCGGCCGCTTCCCGCGCTCCCCACCTGCTATGCGACTATCTCGAGCAGACCGCGGCGCGAGTGAACTCCTGGTACCACGCAGGAAATCCCAGCCGCAACCCCGAGCTCGCCGTGCTGGTGCCGTACCCTGATTTACGGCGGGCCCGTCTGCTCCTCGCGCGGGCCGTGATGATCGTGCTCCGGAACGGTCTCGCCTTGTTGGGGATCTCGGCGCCCGAGCGCATGGAGCGTGCGAGCGAGCCGGAGGCCGTGGGAGTCTGACCCTCCCGATCGCCATGTCGCCCCTCGTCGTGGGCAGCGTCGCGTTGGACTCGGTGGAGACCCCGTTCGGGCGCGCAGACCGCGTCGTTGGGGGATCTGCGGTATACTTCGGTGCCGCGGCGTCGCTCTTCGGGCCCGTGATGATGGTCGGCGTTGTCGGAGAGGACTTCCCGCTGTCTGAGCTCGACTTTCTCGAGGCACGGGGCGTCGACCTGTCGGGGGTGGAGCAGCGTCCCGGCGAGAGCTTCTTCTGGTCGGCTCGCTACGGCTTCGACCTCGAGTCGAGGGAAACCCTGGAGACCCGCCTCGGGGTATTCGCGGACTTCGCTCCAATGATCCCGGAGTCCTTCCGCGACGCTGCATTCGTATTCCTCGGTAACATCGATCCGGTGCTTCAGCTCGGCGTACTCCATCAGCTACGCAGGCCCGCGTTCGTTGCCTGCGACACGATGAACTATTGGATCGAGCGTAGCCGGGAGGCGCTCCTCGCGCGAGTCGACGTTCTCGTTGTCAACGACGCCGAGGCTCGGGAGCTGTCCGGCGAGGTGAACCTGGTTCGAGCCACACGTTGGATCCAGCTGCGCGGCCCCGAGTACGTGCTGGTGAAGAAGGGTGAGCACGGAGCCGCGCTCTATGGGCCGGATCGGCTGTTCTTCGCGCCTGGATATCCGCTCGAAGATGTGTTCGATCCCACGGGTGCGGGAGATGCGTCCGCGGGTGGTTTCCTCGGTTACCTGTCGGACTGCGGCGCTGTCTCACCGTCGCAGCTCCGCACGGCGGTGATGTATGGATCGGCTACCGGGTCGTACGCTGTCGAGGCCTTCGGCGTGGAGCGCCTCAAGGAGATCACGGGCTTCGACGTTGCGCGACGCGTGGAGGAGTTCCGCGATGGATGATCGCGCCGGGATCGATTACCGGAGCGCGGGCGTCGATCTGGACGCTGCGGAGCGCGCGAAAGGCCGATTCCGCGAGCTCGTGGCTTCCACACGCGACGCCCACACGCTGTCCGAGCTGGGCTCCTTCGGGGGGCTCTACGCCATCCCGTCCGGGTTCGACCGTCCGATCCTGGTGTCGAGCACGGACGGTGTAGGGACCAAGCTCAAGATTGCGTTTCTCACCGGGCGACACGACACGGTCGGTCAGGACCTCGTCAACCACTGCGTGAACGACATACTCGTCCAGGGCGCGCGACCCCTCTTCTTCCTGGATTACCTCGCTACGGGCGAAATGGACGAAGACGTGGTTGCGGAGGTGGTGAGTGGCGTGGCGATCGCGTGCCGGGCGAATCGCTGTGCGCTTCTGGGCGGTGAAACCGCTCAGATGCCGGACTTCTATGCTTCAGGCGAGTACGACCTCGCTGGCTTCGTGGTCGGGATCGTCGACGAAGCGCTCTTGATCGATGGGTCGTCGGTCCGTGCAGGCGACCTGCTGGTCGCGGTCGCGTCCAACGGCCTCCACACCAACGGATTCACCCTGGCCCGGCGCATCCTGTTCGGTCGAATGGGACTCGGACCACTCGACGCTTTCCCTGGCACGAGCGAGACCGTGGCCGACGTGCTACTTCGCGTGCACCGGAGCTATCTGCAGAGCGTGGGCCCGCTGCTTCGGGAAGCAGATGTCCACGCTGCGGCCCACGTCACGGGTGGGGGCATCCCGGGCAATCTGCCCAGGGTGCTGCGAGAGTCCCTCGGGGCTCGGATCGACCGCGGCTCCTGGACGCCCCCTCCGGTGTTCGTGACGCTGGCCGATGCAGGGCACGTGGAGCAAGTCGAAATGGACCGGGTCTTCAACATGGGTGTGGGGATGGTCCTTGTGACGGCTTCGACGGCGGCGGACAGGGTGGTTGAGAGCTTGGAGCGGGCAGGCGAGCGCGCGTGGGTCCTCGGTGAGGTCGTGGAGGGCTCCGGGATCCGCTATGAATGACGCCGGGCCTCGATGGTGGTTGGCAGTCATGCTGGCGGCGTCCTACACCGTCGTTGACGCTTCCCCATCGCACGCCCAGGACATCGAGGGGCTGGCGTTGGCTTGTGCTGGCGGGAGTGCGGAGCTAATCCAGCGCTGCCGTGAAGGCCTGCTGGCCGCACGAGCCGCCCAGAGCGGAGTCGGGCTCGTTCTGTCCGTCGGCGCATCGGTCCCCGGAAGCGTGACGACACTGGGAAAGCGATTCGGTGGCACACCGCGCATCGGCGTGAGCGTGAGGGGCGGTGTGGCGCGCTTCGAGACTCCTCGGCTCGACGCAGCCGATCCCTCGGCGGCGCGACGGGTCACGGTCGAGAGCGTGAACGGTTCTCTGGCGATCGGCTTGTTCGATGGCTTCTCGCTCCTCCCGGCCCTGGGTGGCATTCTTTCGATCGATCTCTTGGCGACGGCGGGCATATCCTTCATTCCGGACGACGCCGGCTTCGACAGGGACCCCGGGGCGTGGGGCGTAGGGGTCCGCGTCGGAGTGATGAGAGAGTCCTTCACCGTGCCTGGAGTCAGCATCTCGCTGGCACGCCGTAGCGTCGGGGAGCTCGGCACGGGAAGCTTCGATGAATCGGACGTGATCCGGTTCACGGTGCGGCCCACCGTCTGGTCTGCCCGGGGCGTTGTCGGAAAGGACCTTCTCGCGATCGGGGTGATGGCCGGTGCTGGCTGGGATCGCTATTCGTCCGACGCCCGTCTGAGCACCACGCCCTCCGGTCCGTCCACGGGACGGGTCGAGGTTGAACAGGACGGCCTGGACAGTGAACGGGTCCTGCTCTTCGGCGGACTCTCGTTCCACCGGCTCATCCTTCAGCTGTCCGCCGAAGGGGGCTGGGCCCAGGGTTTCAACGCGTTATCCGGTCGCGGACCCGAAGCGTACGCTTCCGAGGACGGCTCGCTGTTCTTCTCGGCAGCTGTTCGGCTGACGCTCTGACCCCGGGCCCCCTCGTGTCAGAGCGGGAACCGAACCGGCGAGCGTCCGACCTCACGCTCGTGGAGCAGGACTTCTTGGCGCACGCTTCCGAGCTGGGTCGCCGAGGTTGGGGGAGAGCCCACCCGAACCCCCTCGTCGGTTGTGTGCTGGTTCGGCATGGGGAGGTCGTGGGCGAGGGATGGCACGAGGAGTTCGGGGGCCCGCACGCGGAGGTGCGAGCCTTGGAAGACGCCGGATTGCAGGCGCACGGAGCCGTGGCCTACGTGAGCCTCGAGCCATGCAGTCACGTGGGAAAGACGCCTCCGTGTGCGACCGCCCTGGCTACGGCCGGTGTGCGCCGGGTGGTCTTCGGATCGCTCGACATGGGAGAGAAGTCCGGCGGTGGCGCGCAGGCGCTCCGGTTGGCCGGCGTAGACGTCGTCGGACCTGTTTGGGACATCGACGTGGCATACCGCGAGAACCCCGCATTCTTCCACGAACGTTTGGGTGGGGGGACGTACGTTGCCCTCAAGTTGGCGGTGACGCTGGACGGCCGGATCGCTCGTCGCCAGGGAGAGCGTACGCCCATCACCGGACCCGAAGCGTGGCTCGAGGTGCAGCGGCTGCGAGCCGGCCACGACGCCATTGTCGTCGGAGCGGGGACCGCTCGGGTCGACGATCCGCGTCTGACCGTCAGGGCCGCCGTACCCATGCGGAAAACACCGGCCCGGATCGTGCTGGACTCCATGGCGTCTCTGTCCCCCGGGGCGTCCCTCTTCACTGGTGATGAGGAAGCACCGGTGCTGGTGTTCGTCCACGAAGACGCTCCCGAGAGCGCACGAGAACGGCTCGAGGCCAGTGGCGCCTCGATCCACGTCGTACCTGCCGCGCCTGGCGGTTTGTCGCTCGACGCAGTCCTCGACGTGTGTCAGGAGTCGGGGATCCGATCCCTCCTTTGCGAAGGTGGATCCCGACTCGCCTCCTCGTTACTCCGACACGGGCGCTTGGGGAGGATCTACCTGTTTGTCGCGCCCACGGTGTTCGGTGAGAACGGCGTCCCCGCCTTTCCCGGCCAGTTCGCCGACATGGGCTTCTCCGGTTGGAGTCCCTCGCTCGCCCCACGTACCTTCGGCCGCGACGTGTTGCTGACCTATGACCTCGTTCCGGGCCGCGACCGGTAGATGTTCACTGGAATCATCGAAACGGTCGGGACGGTTGTCACGCTGGCTGACGGCGACGAGGCGAGGACCTTGGCCATCCGCGCGCCAAAGCTCACGCCAGACCTCGGAATCGGACACTCCATAGCGGTCGACGGTGCTTGCCTTACGGTCGTGGAGCTGGAGGGCGGGCTCTTCTCCGTGACGGCGATCGGTACGACGCTGTCCAGAACAGTGGCGTCGAGCTACCGCCAAGGGACCCGTGTCAACCTCGAGCGCTCCCTCCTCGTGGGGGACCGGCTCGACGGGCACTTCGTGCAGGGTCACGTCGACGGCGTGGGCGAGCTCGTGCAGATCGTCACGGAGGGCGACTCCCGGCTCCTGGATGTACGCATCCCACGCGATGTCGACGAGATCACGGTTCTGCACGGCTCCATCGCGCTGAACGGTGTGAGCCTCACGGTGAACGCGCTTCCTCAGCCGGGTGTGTGCCAGGTTGCCATTATCCCGCACACCTGGACGAGCACGAACCTGAGCGACCTCGTCGAGGGGGATCCGGTGAACGTGGAGGGGGACCTGATCGGGAAGCACGTGGGTAGGATGCTCGCGAACCGCCACGGTCAGCCAGGGCGGTTGCGCTGATCCCCCGGTGCCGGGAGGGTCACGTGCGCAGCCTTGCCGTCTTGTCGAGCATAGCCATGCCCTTCGATCGAGTTGAAGACGCGCTGCAGGACATCCGGGAGGGTCGCCTCGTCGTCGTCGCCGACGACGAGGACCGTGAGAACGAGGGAGACCTCGTATGCGCGGCGCAGATGGTGACGCCCGAAGTCGTGAACTTCATGACGAAACACGGGCGTGGCCTGATCTGTGTGGCGATCACCGAGGAACGGGCCGACGAGCTCGGGCTGCCCCTCATGACGGACGAGAACACCGATCCGCAGGGAACGGCCTTTACCGTCTCGGTCGACGGCCACCGCCGGTTCGGAGTTACGACGGGGATCAGCGCGCACGACCGCGCCAAGACGGTCGAGCTCATCATCAGCCCCGACTCGCGAGCCAGCGATCTTCGCCGACCCGGTCACGTCTTTCCGCTTCGCGCCAAACGGGGTGGCGTGCTCCGCCGGGTTGGGCAGACCGAGGCCGCCGTGGACCTGGCGCGCCTTGCGGGTTTCTCTCCCGCTGGCGTGATCTGCGAGATCCTCAAAGAGGACGGCACGATGGCACGGCGGCCGGAGCTCGAGATGTTCGCGCGGCAGCACAGCCTCCGCTTCATCACGGTCGCCCAGCTCGTCTCCTACAGGCTTCAGAAGGAGCGTCTCGTATCACGGATCGCCGAAGCCCGTCTCCCGACGGCTTTCGGTGAGTTCGGGGTCATCGGCTATCGGAGCGAGATCGACTCCCGAGAGCACCTCGCGCTCGTGTGTGGAGAAGTCGCGGGCCGCGACGATGTGCTCGTCCGTATGCATTCGGAATGTCTGACCGGAGACGTGTTCGGCTCCGAGCGATGCGACTGCGGACAGCAGCTGGCGACCGCGATGACGCGGATCCAGCAAGAGGGGTGCGGTGCCATCGTCTACCTCCGCCAGGAGGGGAGGGGGATCGGGCTTGGAAACAAATTGAGAGCCTACTCCCTCCAGGATCAGGGACAGGACACGGTCGAGGCGAACCAGACTCTCGGGTTCAAACCCGATCTGAGGGACTATGGCATCGGTGCGCAAATCCTGCTCGACCTCGGTTTGGGCTCGATCCGGCTCCTCACGAACAACCCGCGCAAGATCGTGGGGCTGGACGGGTACGACCTGGAGATCACCGGCCGAGAGCCCCTGCAGGTACGACCAGGCCGTCACAACGAGCGGTATCTGGCGACGAAGCGGAGCAAGCTCGGCCACATCCTGTGAGCGCTCTCCGAGACCAGGCGGAGGCCGAGCAGTGAAGCGCTCTGCGGCCGAGGAGAAGGTGTCGGTCGGACCATCCTCAGGCTCCGGTCGTCGCTTTCTCGTCCTGGTCTCGCGTTTCAACCAGGAGGTCACCGGGCTCCTGCTGGACAGCGCCCGAGCATGCCTGATGGAGCACGGGACCGACGCTCGGGATGTGGTCGTCCACCATGTTCCCGGCGCTTGGGAGCTTCCGCAGGCTGCCTTGAGGGGTGGGGTCGCAGGGCGCTACGACGCCGTGTTGGCGCTCGGGTGCGTGATCCGTGGGGAGACGGCCCACTTCGAGTACATCAGCGCCGAGACCGCCCGGGGTCTCGGCGCGGCTGCACGCCAGTGCGGGATTCCAGTGACCTTCGGCGTGCTCACGACCGACACACACGAACAGGCCATCGAGCGCGCTCGTCCAGGAGGTGGCCAGAAGGGACGCGAGGCCGCGCTCGCTGCTTTGGAGATGGTCGAGCTCTTCGAGCGCCTCGGCTGATAGGTTTTCCAGGCTTGGCGACAGACCGGGATCGTATCGACCGCCACCGTGCCCGCGCTTGGGCACTTCAGGTCCACTACCTCTGGGAAAGCATCGGGAGCGGGAGTCTGGCGGAGGCGCTCGGCGAGACGCTGCGATCCCGTCGCGTCTCATCGCGCAGGGTTCCGTACATACGTCGCATAGTCGAGGCGTTGGACCGGGATCTCTCCACGGTGGACGCACACATCGAGCACGCCCTCGAGAACTGGAGCCTGGTCCGTCTTGCCTCGATCGACCGCGGCATTCTCAGGATCGCTACCGCTGAGCTCATTCACATCCGCGACGTGCCACCAAAGGTCGTCATTCAAGAGGGGATCAGGCTCGCTGAGGAGTACGGCGGGAACGAATCGACGCGCTTCGTGAACGGCGTGCTCGACGCGCTTTACAGAGCCGGGATCTCTGGTCCGGACCAGGCCGTGGAGAACACCGGGATTCAGCAATGAGGCTCCTTGCGGCGTGCTTCCCATGTGCGGCGCTCTGCTGGTGACCGAGAACTCGAGTTCCAGGGGCCTGAACGTTCTCGTGGTTAATTGGCAGGACCGTGAGAACCCGATGGCGGGGGGGGCGGAGATCCACCTGCACGAGATCTTCGGACGCCTCGCTGAGTGGGGAGACCGGGTGACGCTACTCTGCTCAGGCTTCCAAGGGGCGGCGCAGCGGGCCGATCTCGATGGGATCGACGTTCACCGCGTCGGGGGCCGACACTCCTTCCCGTTCCTTGCTCGACGCTACTTCATGCGGCACCTCCGCAGCCTCCAGCTCGATGTCGTCGTCGAGGACCTCAACAAAGTCCCGCTGTTCACTCCAGGCTGGTCGCCGACTCCGGTCGTCCTGCTCGTGCACCACCTCTTCGGAAGGACTGCGTTCCTCGAAGCTTCTCTTCCAGTGGCTACTGCCACGTGGCTCCTCGAACGGCCGATCCCGCGGCTCTACCGCGGCGTGCCGGTCGTGGCCGTGTCGAACAGCACGGCGGAGGATCTGGTGGGTCGTGGCTTCTCAGCGGGGGACATCGAGATCGTGACCAATGGCGTCGACTTGGAGCTGTATTGCCCCGACTCGGAGGTCGATCGGTTCGAGGAGCCAACGGTTGTCTTCGTCGGCCGTCTGAAGCGTTACAAGCGGGTGGACCTCGCGATTCGCGCCATGAGCGTGCTGAGGTCCCGAGGCTCGGAGGCACGGCTCTTGGTCGTGGGGGCAGGAGACCGTCGGCGACCGCTCGAGGCCCTCGTGAAACGCATGGCCCTGCGGGGTGCGGTACAGTTCCTAGGATTCGTTTCCGAGGAGAGGAAAGTGGAGCTGTTCCGGCGCTCCTGGGTCCACGTAGTCACCTCCCCGAAGGAGGGTTGGGGCATCGCCAACCTCGAAGCCGCCGCGTGTGCGACGCCCACCGTAGCGAGCGACTCCCCGGGCCTCCGCGACTCCGTCGTCGACGGCGAGACCGGATACCTCGTGCCTCACGGAGATGTGCCGGCTCTCGTTCAGCGCCTGGGGGCGCTCCTCGCGAGCCCTCGCGACAGGGACCGGATGGGTGAGTCGGCACGCCGGTTCGCCGAGCGCTTCACCTGGGAGGGGTCGGCTCGAGAGCTGCGGGAATCGCTGGTTCGTCGGGTGGCCCTCGCACCCTCCCGCGGGTAGAATTGTAGCGAAGCCTGTCCTCCGTACTCCCCATGGGAGGAGCTCGTGAGAGTCCAGCTCATTGCCCGCCACTGTGACGTTCCGGATGCGGTTCGCGAACGCACTTCTCAACTCGTCAGCAAGCTGGTGAAGTACGATCCTCGGCTATCGGCCGCGGAGGTAATCTTCCAGGTCGAGAAGCGGCTGCACCGAGCCGAGGGTATTCTCACGGTCCATCGAGACGAGCCCGTGGTGGCCCGGGGTGAAGGGGAAGACTTCAGACGTGCTGCCGATCAGATGGTCGAACGGCTTTCCAAGATGCTTCGTCGGCGGCGCTCGCAGGTTCGCAACCACCAGGCACGGCGACCGATCTCCGAAGGGGAGGTCGTCGCTGACTAGCCACTCCGTCGAAGAGGCCGAGGGCGAGGATCGGACCGAGCAGGAGGGGGAGGCCCCCGATCGCGAAGGCCGCGCCACTCTGACCGTTCGGCTGCTCTCGGACACCAGGGGCGATGAGCTCGGCTTGGAGCTCCTCACACCCGACGCGGAGCTCGACCGGGTCGTCGTGGTGCCCGACCTCACGAGCCCAGGCCTGGCGCTCGCAGGCTACACCGGTAGCTTCGCGTCCAGCCGGATGCAGGTCTTCGGTGAAACCGAGATGTCGTATTTGGCCACGCTGGACACCGAAGTCGCGCGCTCCAGGCTCGTCGCGATCTTCACCACCGAGGTCCCCGCGGTCTTCGTCACGAGGGCGCAGGAGGTCCCGGAGCTATTCTTGGACGTCGCCCGCAAGACTGGTGTGCCGACCTTCCGCTCCCGACTCGCGACGAAGGCCTTCTACCGGAACATCACGCCGTTCCTCGAGACCGCTCTGGCCCCGGGGACGAGCCTACACGGTTCGCTGGCCGACGTGTACGGCGTGGGTCTGCTCTTCATGGGCCCGAGCGGCGTCGGCAAGAGCGAGTGCGTTCTCGACCTCGTTGAGCGCGGACACCGGCTCGTCGCGGATGACCTCGTGCTCGTCGCTCGGAGGGGGAACCACGTGCTCATCGGGCGTGGGCACGAGTTACAGGGCCATCACATGGAGATCCGCGGAGTCGGGATCATCGACATTCGCTCGCTCTTCGGGATCCGAGCGATCCGCCAACAAAAGCGCATCGAGGTAATCGTGAATCTCGAACACTGGGACGAGAGCCACACGTACACGCGCACGGGGCTCGAAGAGGACGATCTCGAAGTTCTGGGCGTCACCGTCCCCCGCGTCACGATCCCCCTCAACCCGGGAAAGAACATCACCGTCATCTCGGAGGTAGTGGCGATGAACCACCTCCTCCGTTACTCGGGAATTGATGCCGCGGCCGCGTTCGATCGAAAGCTCCAGGACTCGATGCGACCGATCGGCGCATACCTCGAGCAGGACTTCGAGTGAGATGGCCTCGCCCGGTCTGCGGGGAATCGTCGTGGCTCACGGGACGATGGCGTATGGTGTCGTCGACGCCGTCCGAGCCATCGTGGGCGCCGATGAGGATGCTCTGGTGGCCGTGAGCAACGCGGAGAAGGGTCCGTCGGAGCTGGCTTCGGAGCTCGAGCGTCTGCTCGAGGGGCGCCCCGGTATTATCTTCACCGACCTTCATGGCGGCAGCTGTGCCGCCTCGGCGCTGGCCGCGTCGCGACGCGACGGGACGGCTGTGGTTTACGGCGCCAACCTGCCAATGCTCCTGGATTTCATCCTCCATCGCGAGCTGCCGACGGAAGATCTCCTGACCCGTCTGGTCGAGACTGGAAGGCAGGGAATCCATTGTTTTCAGGGTGCCCGTCCTATCTCGACCTAGCGCTCCTGGCGGCCTCCATATGGGAATCGTCCTCTACCGGATCGACGAGAGACTGATCCACGGACAGGTGGTGGTCGGCTGGGGGCGCGAGTTGATGCCGGCCCGATATGTGGTCGTAGACGACGAGTTGGCGAAGAGCGACTGGGAGCAGGAGCTCTATCGACTCGGATTGAACGAAGGGGCAGAGGCCGTTTTCGCGAGAGCTTCAGAGGCGCTGGAGTGTCTTCAGGATTGGAAGGCGGACGAGACTCGGAGCGTGCTCCTGACCCGTGACGTCGGAACGATGCTCGAGCTCGCCGGGTCGGGACTTCTCGAAGGGGACAAGGTGAACGTGGGAGGGATGCACCATGCAGAAGGGCGCTCCCGCGTTGCGTCGTACGTGTACCTCGGCGACGCGGATCGGGAGATGTTGAAGCGCCTGGAGCAGTGCGGAGTGGAAGTGAGCGCCCGGGAGCTGCCCGGGTCGGCCAAGGTCAGCTTGGAGACACTCCTCAGGATATGACGGACGACTCGTGACGAACGTACTGGGGCTTTCGGCGCTCGGTGGACTGCTGGCCTGGGACGGAACATCGCTCGGGCAGACGATGTCGTCCCGCCCCCTCGTCGCATCGACGCTGACGGGATGGCTCCTGGGCGACGCAGCGGCGGGTTTCCTCGTCGGCGCGATCATGGAGATCTACCTATTGGTTTCGATCCCGGTTGGAGGTGCGCGCTTTCCGGAGGCGGCTCCTGCCTCGATCGTAGCCGCCACCGTGGCCACACTGGGCGGGTCGCCGGGGGCGTTGGCGCTCGGCGTTGGCCTTGGACTCGTTTGGGGCCAGGTCGGTGCGTTCACGTTGACGTTGATGCGGGGGGTCAACGGTCGGTTCGTACCGGAGCCCACGATGGGGCGCATCACCCCCTCCCTGGTCGTACGAGCGCACCTGGGAGCCCTGGCCATCGATTTCTTTCGGGGCGCTTTGGTAACGGGCCTGGGTGTCACAGTCGGGTCCTTCGCTTTGCCGCTCGCGAGATTCTGGCCCTTGAGCGGCCCCGATACCGTGGGACTCTTGATGGTTGGAGCGGCGGTGTCTGCCGGGATCCTCCTGCGGAACTTCGGAGGCGCAAGACAAAGAGGGCTCCTGTTCCTGGCGGGAGCGGTAATCGGGCTTCTCGGAGGCGTGCTCCTGTGAACGATTCTCGCGGCACGTTGAGAGTCGGACGGACGGTTCTGTTTTCCACCTTCCTTCGCTCGTTCGCCATTCAGGGGTCGTGGAACTACCAGTCCATGATCGGTGGAGGATTCGCGTTCGCGCTGCTTCCGGTGCTCAGGCGCGTGTACGGAAACGACGGGCCGGAGCTCGAAGAGGCGCTCGCCAGACACTCGGCCCATTTCAATGCACATCCGTATCTCGCGGGAGTTGCGCTGGGTGCGGTTGCACGGCTCGAGGAGCAGGGGGCTGATCCGCAGACGGTGGCCCGATTCAAGGCCGCCGTTCGTGGCCCACTCGGCGGAGTCGGAGACGCGCTCGTCTGGGCGGGCTGGCTGCCCACGACGCTCGTCGCGGCGCTCCTGCTGGCCTGGCTCGGTTTCGGTCCCCTCATCGCCGTCCTGTTCTTCCTCGCACTGTATAACGTGGGTCACGTTTCTCTGCGGGCCTGGGGACTGCTCGCGGGCTATCGCGCCGGTTCGCACGTGGGTGGACGGCTCCGAGAGGCCCATCTCAGCCACCGCACCGAGGTTGTCAACCGCATAGGCAGCGTCCTGTTGGGGGCCCTCTGTGGCGTCCTTCTCACCTCCGAATTGGCGCTCGGTGGCAGCGCGATCGGTTGGTCAGTCTTGGCGGTGGCGTCGTTCGCTACCGGTCTAGTGGGAGGGCTCCGCCTGTGGCGGCCGACGGCGGCGGTCGTAGTCGGCATCGTGGCGATGGTCCTGGTGTCGCAGGCCGTCCGGTGAGTGGCAACGGCCTCGAACGGTCCGTGAGGATCGTGAACGAGATGGGCATGCACGCGCGCCCGGCCGCGGAGTTCGTGAAGCTCGCGGGCGCGTTCGACGCCAGCATTGTCGTGGAGAAGGACGGTCGCGAGGTGAACGGAAAGAGCATCATGGGGGTGCTCATGCTCGCAGCCGAGCACGGAAGCCGGATCACCATCCGGGCGGAAGGCACGGACGCGGAGCAAGCACTCGCGGCGCTGGCTAGCCTCGTCGGGGGCGGGTTCCAGGAAACGCGGGAGGGCAGGTGAGCGAGCGTCGTGTCCTCGATGGGTTCGCGGTCTCGGAGGGAATGGCACTCGGTCGCGTGCACCTTCTGCGGTGGGGGGTTCCGGCGGTGCCCCATCGAATGGTCGAGCCGGAAGAGGTGGATCGGGAAGTCCAGCGTTTTCACGAGGCGCGTGAGTGGGCGAAGGAGCGCCTGCGCGATCTCCAGGATTCCACCCGCGAGCTCTTGGGACCGGTGGAGGCTCGAATTTTCGAGCCACAAGCGCTCATGCTCGACGATTCCGAAGTGGTCGACGGCACGGTTCAATACATCCGAGAGAACAGGCTAACAGCCGAGCGAGCCTTCGAGTGGAGGATGCTGGAGCTTCAGACCAAGTGGGGTCGAACGGCTCACCCGATGGTGCTGGACAAGATCAGCGACCTCGAAGACGTACAGATCCGCGTGCTCTACCGCCTTCTGGGGGAACCGGACCCGGTCGACCCGGCTGCTTTCGGTGGCGAGGTGGTGTTGGTCACGCGCAACCTGACCCCGAGCCTGGCCGTACAGCTGGACGCCGAGCTCATCCGCGGAATCGCGGCAGACCAGGGGACCCGGACCTCGCACTGGGTCATCCTGGCGCGCTCACTGGAGATCCCCGCGGTCGTCGGCCTCGGAGACGTGTCCGCCCGCGCCGAGGAGGGCGAGGAAGTGATCCTCGACGGGCGCATCGGGCGGGTGATCCTCTCGCCCGGCGAGAACGATCGTGAGGTTTTCCGCGAGCGGCGCCAGCGTCTGATGACATGGGAAGAGGAGCTCGACCTCATCTCTCGGCTCGACTCGGTTACGGCCGACGGGCAGCCGGTGGCACTGCGCGCGAACCTCGATCTTCCCACTGAAGCGGTCGCCGCCCACGAGCACGGCGCGGAAGGTGTCGGACTGTTCCGTACGGAGTTCCTCGTCGTCGGGCAGAGCTCCATGCCAGACGAGGAGGAACAATACCAGGCTTACCGGGCCGTCGCCGAGGCCTTTCCGGAGCACGCGGTCTACATCCGGACCTTCGACCTGGGCGGCGACAAGTTCCCGATGTTTCTCCACATGCCCCCCGAGGAGAACCCGTTCCTCGGCTGGCGGGCCGTGCGGGTCCTGCTCGATGAGCCCGAGCTCTTCAGGACGCAACTCCGCGCGCTCCTCCGGGCGACCGCACACGGGGACGTCAGGATCATGGTGCCGCTAGTGAACGAGCCCGGCGAGATCCAGCGCGTTCGTACGCTTCTCGAGGAAGAGGAGGGGAAGCTGCGGTCCTCCAACGTGCCGTTCAACCCCGGCTACAAGCTTGGCATCCTCGTCGAGACTCCCGCCGCGGCGCTGGACGCGGCGGAGCTCGCGCGGCACTGCGACTTCTTCTCGATAGGCACCAACGACCTCGTCCAATACACGCTCGCGGTCGACCGCACCAGCCACCGGCTCGCGCATTTGTACAATCCGTTTCACCCGTCCGTGCTGCGACAGGTGCATCAGGTTGCCCGCGCCGCACGCGCTGCCGGTATCGAGGTCAGCGTTTGCGGGGAGATGGCGGCGACTCCCCTGGGGGCGTTCCTACTCATGGGGCTGGACATCAGCGCCCTGTCGGTGGGGTGGGCGGCGCTCCCGGAAACGAAGAAGCTTGTTCGCTCGATCAGGATCGAGGATGCCCGCCGGGCGGCGCGAAAGGCGCTGGCCGCGCACAGCGCGGAGGAGGTCACGCGAGTCCTCGCAGAGGCGCTGGGAGAGGTGGTGGATCTCTCCGTCTTCTCGGGCCGCTGGAGCTTGTCGATTCCCGAGTGAGCCGGTAGCTTCCGAGCCCTTCTATTTGGCTCCCGAACCCGGCGTAAGTCGATGACTACCAAGCTCTTCTCCTCCGAGTCGGTCACCGAGGGCCACCCGGACAAGCTCGCAGACCAGATCTCGGATTCGATCCTCGATCACATCCTCGCCGCCGACCCAAACGCGCGCGTTGCATGCGAGACCCTGGTCACGACCGGCTTGGTCTTCGTCGCCGGGGAGATCACCACCGATACATGGGTCGACGTTCCGGAGGTCGCCCGCGGGACGTTGCGGCGGATCGGTTACGTCCAGACCTCCTGGGGGATCGACGCCAACACCTGTGCGGTTCTAACGTGCATCGACCAGCAGTCACCCGACATTGCGCGGGGCGTGAACACGGGTGGGGCGGGAGATCAGGGAATGATGTTCGGCTTCGCGTGCGATGAGACGGAGGAGCTCATGCCTGCGCCGATCCTTCTAGCCCATCGCATCACGCGCAGGCTGGCGGACGTGCGTCACTCCGGGGAGGCCGGCTGGCTTCGCCCCGACGGAAAAGCCCAGGTAACGATGGAGTACGACGGACACACGCCTGTGAAGGTGAAGACGGTCGTCGTCAGTGCCCAACACGGTCCTGAGGTAGGCCAGGATCGCATCCGCGACGAGGTGATCAGGACGGTCGTCGCGCCGGTCATGCCGGCGTCCCTCTTCGATCCCAGTGAGTGCCGGTTCCACATCAATCCGACGGGGAAGTTCGAGGTGGGCGGACCGCACGGTGATGCAGGTCTTACGGGGCGCAAGATCATTGTCGACACCTACGGAGGTGCCGGCCGACACGGGGGTGGTGCGTTCAGCGGAAAGGACCCGACGAAGGTGGACCGCTCGGCGAGTTACGCAGCTCGTTGGGCAG
This sequence comes from Longimicrobiales bacterium, assembly GCA_965249195.1. Taxonomy (GTDB): domain Bacteria; phylum Gemmatimonadota; class Gemmatimonadetes; order Longimicrobiales; family Gaopeijiaceae; genus CBDFLM01. The sequence goes on along the minus strand of CBDFLM010000011.1, from coordinate 243,184 downwards.
CGAAGAACGTGGTGGCGGCCGGGTTGGCCAGGCGGTGCGAGATCCAGGTGGCGTATGCCATCGGCGTCAGCGATCCGGTCTCGGTCGAAGTGAGCACGTTCGGAACGGGGAGATTGCCGGACCATGAGATCGCGCGAGCGATCCTCGACGTCTTCGATCTCAAACCCAGGGCCGTCATCGAGGCTCTCGATCTCAGTAAGCCCATCTATACGCCGACGGCTTCCTACGGCCACTTCGGCCGACGCTGCGAGACGGTCGAGTCTCTCCTGGGCGACCTCGAGTCGGTAACGCTGTTTCCGTGGGAAAGGACCGACCGCGTCGACGATCTGCTGACCGCGGTCGACAACTGAGCACCCACGCACTGTCGGGCCCGTCAGGCAGAACCCCGCGCCGCCTTCGGAGTACTGAGGGAAACCCGCGTCGGAGATCGGCTGGGCGGTTCCCCCTCGACGAGGTTCAACGTGCTGGTCGAAGTGAGAGTACAGAGCCTCGGTCTGGACCGGTCGAGCAACACGCCCGTCGTCATTCTCGAGGAAGTCGACGGAGAACGCGTTCTGCCGATTTGGATCGGGCCAGGCGAGGCAAGCGCGATCGCAATGCAGCTCGCGGACATGGAGTTCACGCGTCCTCTCACCCACGATCTGCTCGTATCAGTCCTCGGAGGCCTCGGGGGGGTTCTCCAGAAGGTGATCATCACCCGCGTCGAGAAGAACACCTATTTCGCGGAGCTCATCATTCAGCGGAACGGGCAGGTCATCTCCGTGGATGCGCGTCCTTCGGACTCCATCGCCGTCGCGCTTCGGGTGGAGGCCAGCATATTCGCTGAGGAGAACCTCTTGGAACGAGGGTCCTTCGAGGTGCCTGAAGGGGAACCCGCCGAGATGGTGGGCACGGACGAAGGGCCCGCAGTGTCGGAGGGGATACGAGCCGAAGAGCTACAGGAGCATCTCCGGCGTTTGAACCCCGAGGATTTCGGGCGCTTCACTCCCTGAAAGTGTGCGTGGGGTGAAAGCCTCCTGGCAGCGCAGCCGTGTGGCCCGTGCAGTAAACATCCGTGCCTCGATGCTCCTCACGGGTTGGCTGCTGGGCGCTGTGCCCTTCGATGGTCCGGGAGCGGCTCAGGAAGTCGCCCGCCCACAGTTGGAGGGTCGCGTGTCCCGATCCGCGGGTCGAGCGGCACCCAGCGAGGTGGTGCTTCATCGCGTCACCCCGGACGGATCTGGTGGGGAGATCGACACGGTAAGGGCCGATTCAGACGGACACTTCCAATTCGACCTTCCGGGCGTGCCCGATCCGGGAGGCCGCGGCGAGGTCTACTTCGCTTCGGTCGAGCATCAGGGTGTGCTCTACTTCGGGCCGGCGATCCACACGGCGGTGCAGCTCGACAGCCTCTACCCCATTGAGATCTACGACACGCTGGCCGCACCCGCCGGTGGAGCGGACCTCACGGTCGAAATGCGCTATCTCATCGTGGAACCAGGGGCGGGCCAGTGGAGCGTCACCGATCTCGTGCAGGTGAGAAACGACGGGCTGCGGACGCTCGTTGCCAGCGATGGGGGGTTTGTCGCGAGCCTTCCACTTCCTAGCGGCGCCGCCGACTTTGAAGCCGGCGCGACCGATACCGCGCCGGACGAGGTCCTGTTCTCAGGCGGATCTGCCCTGGTCGTTTCGCCCCTGCCCCCCGGCCCGCGACAGTTCGTTGTGCGCTATACGGTGGACCCTCCGCTGGATCTCGCTCTGCCGGGCTTGACCCACGCTCTCGAGGTGCTAGTCCTCGAGCCGGCGCCGTCTCTCGAAGTCGACGGCCTCGTCGCAATGGGCCGTGTCGAGATGGAGCCGGGCGTCAGCTACCGTCGCTTCGCCGGCACGCAGCTCCTCGACGCCGTCGTCCGCCTTCGACCCGGCGAGGAGCCGAAGGACATTCCGATCGAGTGGCTTTCGGTGCTGCTGGGGCTGCTCCTCGCAGGGGCGGGGGTCTGGGCCGTACGCCGTTCACCGCGTTCCCAGGCAGAGGACCTCGTGGGGGCCGCCGTCGTGACTCCGAGGACCGTGCGCGAGCGACGTCAACGGCTGCTCCTGTACATCGCCCGACTCGACGAAAGGCTGGAAGCCGAGTCGACCACCCCTCGAGAGCGGCGTGAGCTGGCTGGCCGGCGAGAAGCGCTGCTGCGCCGCACGCGCGAGCTGAGCTGAGAGCGGCGGTCCCGTTGGCACTCGTCTCCACGCCCGCCGTACTCCTCCGCTCCTATCCGTTCGGCGAGACCAGCCGGATTCTTCGGTTCTTCACGCGCGACCTCGGCATCGCGGGTGTGGTCGCGCGCGGGATCTCGGCGCGTCAGCGAAGGGCGGGATCACCCTTCACGACGTATGCCCGCGGTTACTTGACGGTCTACGTCAAGACAGGACGCGATCTCCATAATCTCAAAGAGTTTACTCCACTCGACCTGCGCGGGCGGATCGGACGCAGCGCGCTCCATCTGGGAGGCGCGGGCCTGGTCGCGGAGCTCGTCCTTCGGCACAGCGGGGAGGAGGCGAACGTCGAGCTGTTCGAAGCGCTCGATGGGGCTCTGCAGCGTCTGGCGATCACCGAGGGGAAGGAGGTTGTGCCGTACGTCCTGGCCGCAGCCTGGTGGTTGGTCGGACTGATGGGGTACCAGCCGGCGTTGGAAGCCTGCGTCGAATGTGGCCGTACCCTCCGAGCCCGAGAAGTCGGCGTGTTCGACTTCGGATCGGGTGGTGTGCGCTGCGATGCGTGCGCAGGCGGAAACCCAGGGCCCCGGGTCGGGCCCCGCGCCAGGGAACAGCTGCGGGCCCTCGCCAGAGGCGAGGTGCCCGAAGATATCGCGAGAGTCGCCGCCCACCTCCAGCTCTTCGGGGATTTCGTGACTTATCACGTCTCCGGATCGAGACCTTTGGACTCCGTTGCCTTCTTGCGCCGAATCCTGAGTGAGGCCCGTGCCTAGGCTGATCCTGGGTACGGCCGGTCACATAGACCACGGCAAGACCGAGCTGGTCCGCGCGCTCACAGGCGTGGACACGGACCGTTTGCAGGAGGAGAAGGAACGTGGCATCACCATCGACCTCGGGTTCGCGGAGCTCGCAGATGACGAGACCCAACTCGGTGTCGTCGACGTGCCGGGCCACGAGGGTTTCATCCGCAACATGCTGGCGGGTGCCACTGGGATGGACATGGTCCTGCTCGTCATCGCGGCCGACGAAGGCGTGATGCCTCAGACGAGGGAACACCTCGCGATCGTGACCCTGCTCGGTGTCGAGCGCTTGGTGGTGGCGCTCAGTAAGGCCGACCTCGTAGAGGACGAGTGGCTCGAGCTCGTGACCGGCGAGGTCACGGAGCTCCTCCAATCCACCCCTTACGAGGGCGCGCCTATGGTGCCGACATCGTCCCGGACCGCACAGGGCATCGCCGAGCTGATCGAAGAGCTCCGTCGCGCCGCCCGCGGCCTCGACCGCGAGGAGGTAGCCGACCTCGCCCGGCTTCCCATCGATCGGGTGTTCACCATCAGGGGAACCGGAACGGTTGTCACGGGCACGCTCTGGACGGGCCGTATGAGCGTAGGCGAGAGGGTCAGGATCCTCCCGGGAAACGTCCGTGGTCGAGTTCGCGGACTGGAAGTTCACGGCCGAGCGGTGCACGAGGTGTCGGCTGGCCAGCGCGTCGCCGTGGCTATCTCCGGCCCCTCGGTCGGTCGGGAGACTCTGGCACGTGGTCAGACCCTCGTCGCCGACGATGCGTGGGCGGAGACGTCGATGCTCACGGCGCTGGTGAGCGTACTCCCGGGCTCGCCGTGGATGCTCGAAAGAGGACAGAGGGTCAGACTGCACGCCGGGACCTCAGAAGTGATGGCGCGCGCGGTACTGTTGGAGGAGGACGCTCTGCCGCCCGGGGAATCGGGGTGGGCGCAACTTCGCCTGGAAGCTCCGGTCGTCGTTCGGGCACGGGAACGGTTCGTCCTCCGCTCCTATTCCCCCGTGACCACGTTCGGCGGCGGCGTCGTGGCCGAGCCGGTGGCCGATAAGCGTAAGCGACTGGCGCCGCTCGTCCGCGAGCTGCTCGCAGCCGTGGTGCGGGGCGGGGAAGCGGCGCTGGCGGCTAGGGCTCGGCTCGCCGGCCTGGCTGGAGAGCCAGCTTCCATCCTACCGGTGACCACGGGTCTGCCCAAGGACCTGGTCGATGAGATTGTCGGCGCCGTTCCCGAGGTAGGCGAAGGCAATGCGGCGCATGGGCTGCTGCGCATTTCGGGTTCCATTCTGGACGCTTCTCTATTGAGCGAGCACGTCGAGCGGCTCGTCGAGGCGGTCGAGCAATTCCACGAGAGGGAGCCGTTACGGACGGGGATGGCCGTGGACACCCTGAGGAGCGAGCTTCCCCGACAAGCTCATCCCGATCTGGCTGACGCACTCCTGAGAAGGCTCGAGGCCACCGGGCAACTTCAGGTTCGCGCGGGCCTCGTACGCCGAACGGGCTTCGTCCCGACGCCCACCGAGCCTCAGGTCGCGGCGCTGGAGGCGCTCGACGCGGTCTATCGGGACTCGGGCCTCGCGCCGCCGTCCGTGCCGGAGCTTCCAGACTCTCTGCGGCGGCTCCCCGAGCTTTGGCCCCTTCTGCTCCTGAGAGAATCGGACGGCACCCTCAAGCGGCTGGGTCCCGAGCTCTTCATTTGGTCCGCCGTCCTCAGGGGAGCGGTGGAGCAGGTGCGCTTGCGGCTAGGCGGCAGGAGTGCTCTAGGCCCCTCGGATTTCAGAGAGGTTCTCCCCGTGACGCGCAAGCACCTCATTCCGCTCCTTACCTACCTCGACCTTTCGGGTGTGACGGTACGGACCGGCGGCTCGAGAGAGGTTCCTCCGATCTGACGCCGGGCAGAGCAACCGCACGTGGGACCGAACGAGTCTCATAGGGTGCCCGCGATCGCTTACTCTCTTGACGGCACTGGAACGATTCGCAATTGTGACAATGCGGTAGTCCGTACTCTCGGCGCACAGGAGCGCGATCGGTCCTTCGATACGAAACGGTCAGGACAAGGTGCAGAAACTCCAATGAGACGCCTTGGCCGCGTCTTGCTTTTGCTCGTGCTCGCGTCGGCTCCGGCTGTGGGTGCGTCTGGCCAGGAGCCGGGCCCAGGCCAGCCGCAGGAGGTCGTCGGGTTCGAGCTCCAGCAGAACTACCCGAATCCGCCCAACCCCGAGACGAGGATCCCCTTCGTGCTCGGAGAGGATCTGTTCGCTGCTGGCGAGCCCGTCGTCGTGTCGATGCGGATCTACAATCTGCTCACGCAGTTCGTGGCCGCGCCCACGGCGTTGAACCACCCAGCCGGTGACGTAGCGCTGATCCAACTCGAGTACGGGCAACCGGGCCGTCACGTAGGATACTGGGACGGTCGCGATCAGAACGGCTCCGAGGTGGCCTCCGGTGTGTATTTCGTGCAGCTCGAGGTGAACGGAGCGAGCACTACCCGCAGGATGTTCGTCGCGAAGTAGGAACTGCCGCCTAGCGCGCCTTTTCTTCCAACAACTCGAGGAACTCCCGGGGCGTCTCTATTTCGTGGAGTCGATCCGGTACGTCGGGGTCCTTGGCGAACTGTGCGATCTTGCCGAGGACCGGCAGGTATTGGTTCGACACCTCGAGCGGAGGGGCGACGATCAGGAAGAAGTTGTAGACGGGGGCGCCGTCGATGGCGCGGAAGTCGATCCCCTCCACCCTACGGCCGTATGCGAGGCGGAGGTGCTTGACGACGAGAGAGCGGCAGTGCGGAATCGCAATCCCCCGGCCGATACCGGTCGAGCCCAGGTTCTCTCTCCGCTTGAGCGTCTTGAAGAGGATGCCGCTCGCCTTTAAGTCCAGATCCAACAGGGCGACCAACTCCTTGATCAGATCGTCCTTGGTCTCTGACGTCAGACGGACCTGGACGGTCTCGGGTGTGAAGAGCTCCCGTAGCCTCATCGAGCTTCCCCTCGATCCAGCCGTGTCAACGATACGCGGTGCCCGCCCACGCGATGGGGCGGACCGAAGCAAGGAACCTAACACGGGTGAAGTCCGATCCCAACCAGCCCTTCCCGAGGGCCTTGAAGGCACGTGGACGGGGGCACTGGCAGGGTTCCAGAGTGGGGTGCGAGGCACTTACATTCCTAGGCAATGTACGCACCTAGCAAACTCCTCACGGTTTTCGCCCAGCCGGTCACGACTCCGCTCTTTCTCGCTCCTCAGGCGGGCGTGAGTGAGGCTCCCTTTCGACGGCTTTGCCGCAGTTTTGGCGCGGACGTGGTGGAAACCGAGTTCGTCAGCGCCGAGGGGGTCCTGCGTGGGTCGCCAGCAACACACGATTATCTCCGCTTCGAAGACGACGAACGGCCGATCGGGATTCAGATTTTCGGGGCCGAGGCGGCTAGGATGGCCGACGCGGCAGCATTCGTGGCAGAGGTCTACGGGCCGGACTTCATCGACCTCAACTTCGGTTGCCCGGTCAAGAAGGTGGTCAAGCGGAACGGCGGAAGCGGATGCCTGCGCGACCTGCCACTCGTCCAGCGCATCGTGAGGGCGGTGGACGACGCCGTGGCTCTGCCCGTGACCGTGAAGATCCGAAGCGGGTTCGACGAGCAGTCACGCACTCCTGTGGCCATCGCGCGCGCTTGTCGTGAGGCCGGTGCGAGCATGGTGACCCTTCACCCCAGGACCAGGGCCGACATGTACTCGGGGTGTGCGCGCTGGAACGAGATCGCCGCGGTGGTGGAGGCGTTGGACATTCCCGTGGTCGGTAACGGCGACATACGGACGGGCCCGGACGCCTGTCGCATGAGGAACGAGACGGGGTGCGCTGGAGTGATGATCGCGCGAGGATCACATGGGAATCCATGGATCTTCTCCGCGGCGCGGGCGGCACTCGAAGGCGCTGCCGCTCCGCCCCAACCTTCGGTCGATGAACGCCTTCGCGTCTGCCTGCAGCACGCCCGTCACGCGATCGAATTCCAGGGTGACGACCGCCGAGGGGTGCTGGAGTTCCGGAAGCACCTGGGATGGTACACGAAGGGGCTTCCCGACGGCCGCAGCCTTCGGACCGAGCTGCACCGCGCGAGCACGCTCTCCGAGATCGAGGAGCGGCTGACCTCCTACCGTCGCGGGCAGCGCGGAAGCCGTGCAGCCGCGTGAGCCTGGCCGGTGATGGGATCGTCCGGCGGCAATCGCGGCGACGGGCGGATCCACCAGCGAGGGGCCGGGTAGACAGCTACGGGCCGATGATTGATTGGTCTCGTGTTCGATCCACAACGGGGGCGACACGGCTTCGACGTGTTTGGTGAATGCGCGGTTGCGTGCCGAGGTCCCGTGGCCTCGAAAAACACACGGGAAACGTTATAACTGCCAACACTGAACTGGCAATGGCTGCGTAAGCTTAGCTTACCACCCGTCTCTTGAGTTGCCCGCCCGAGGCGGCACCTGAGACGTCGACGAATCGGGCTGGTCTCTACGCGGCGCCGTCCCGCGCTGAGACGAGAGCATTCGACGGCTGGCCCCGGACCCGGCCGATCGCCGGCCGGCCGCGGGTGAGACGAAACGGCGATCTACGCACGTAGAAACGGCGGAGGATCCATTCGCGGACGCGGGTTCAATTCCCGCCGCCTCCACTCGATCAGCCCCGTCGCATGCTCCACGCGGCGGGGCTTTCGGTGGTAAGCTGGTTTCGCGCTTCGTGACCCAGGAGGTCGTTGCGGAGCGGTTTGTTGGACAGACTACGGCTCACTCCCGCCGCCTCCACTGTCGCAAAGAGTTCGAACCGCAGTCCGGGCGGCGGTTCGAGTGGGGGGAGGCAGTTGATCGAGGTCTTCGCCAGCTAGTAGGGCACCACGCGCCGCGCTGAAGAGGGCCCCCGGCCGATGCCGGCGGCCTTCTATTCAGCCATGAGGGCTCCGCTTGCCTAGCGACGACCGCGCCTCACGTACCTCGATCAAGCAGGACCGGAGCCGCCTCGAACGGGTCCCTCTCTGTTCCTCAGGCTCCCTCCGCGCTGGAGGTCGCATCCTTGTACTTGGCCACGGCGTCCTCGAACTTATCGTCGTCGCGCAGCGTATCGCCCTCCGCGAGTGATGCTTGCGCATCTGCGATCTTGCCCGAATCGCCACCGCGTGCGATGGCGTCGTTGATCGCCGCACCGGCCACCTGCCGGGACGTGCTCGTGAACGCCTGGAGTTGCTCGGTGCCTGCCACGGAGTCCACGAGCCCATCATTGATTGCGGCGTCGAGGTCACCCACCGCGCCCTCAATCTCTCCGAGAGCCCCTTGATTGTCATTCTGAGCGAACTTCTCGGCCGCGGAGTTTGCGTTGGCGACAATGTCCTCCACCTTGTCTTGGCAAGCACTAGGATCTGGTGAACCGGCGCACAGACCCCCGAGTTCGACGATGATCTGAAGGACCTGCAGCTCAAAATCGTCGGGGTCGCAGGCGTCGCCCTCACCGTCACCGTCGTTGTCTTCCTGGCCGGGGTTAGCGATCGCCGGACAGTTGTCGACGACGTCGTCCACTCCGTCGTTGTCATCATCGGGGTCGACACAGTCGGGGATACCGTCCCCGTCGACATCGGACGACAGGCTCAAGGCGTCCAGCGGATCGGACCCGCAGGCGATCTCGTCCAGGCCGGACTGTCCATCGTTGTCGTCATCCGGATCCAGGCCATTCTCGATCCCGTCGCCGTCGTTGTCATGATCGCCGAACGGCGTGTCGAGCACGAGATCGTCCGACGCCGGCCCGGCGATGAGCGCGTTGCTGTTGATCGTCCCGGTCAGATCGCTCGTTGTGTTCACGTAGGATCCGGCCAGCGAGGCAGCCGGCACGTCCAGAGTGACTTCGATCACGCAAGAGCTCGCGGCAGCGAGCGTGCCAGAGGCATAGCCCAGCTCGGTTGTCCCGCTCAGGGTACCGCCACACGCGTCCACGTCCACCGTGGAAAGCGCCAGAGCTTCCAGAGCAGCGTCGAGGTCGTCCGTGAAAGCCAGCGCCGTTGCCCCATTATCGGGATCGGCGTTGCTGATGGTGAATCGGAGCTTCACCTGATCCCCGGGCTCCACCGGATCGTCGAGGAACTCCTTGGTGAGCGCGAGGGGGACCGCCACGAGCAGGTCGTCCGCGCCCGGATCGGCCAGAACGGTCGACGGGGCGGTTGGGTGGTCGAAGACCACGCTGGTTGTGTTGGGAAAGTCGCCAGTCTGGGCACCTGACGGTACCTGGATGGTGACCTCGAAGCTGCATGAGGACCCTCCCGTCAACAGTCCGCCGTCCACGCTGATCAAGCCGGTACCGGTGCCCGTCACGCTCAAATCCGTGCAAACGGCGCCCGGTACGCTGGCCACCAGTAGCCCGGTCAGCTCCATTTCGGTCAAGTCGTCCGTGAAGGCGTAGGCAGCAATATCGCTGGAGCCGGGATTGTCCAGAGTGAAGCGCAGCGTCACGATCTGGCCCGGCAAGACCGGATCGTCCGTGAACTCCTTGGTCAGCAGCACCAGCTCGGCCACCTCGAGATCAGCAACAGCCGGGCGGCCCGTGACGACGCCTAGCACGCCTACGGTCGCCAAGACGTCACTCGTCGTGTTGGTGTAGTCCCCCGTCGTCGCCCCTAACGGGACCGCTAGATCGACGCTGAAGGTGCACGACGTGCCGGAGGCGAGCCTGCCGCCCTGGAAGGTCAGGAAGGTGTCCTCCTCCGTCGTTGGGGTCAGTCCGGTCAGCGTCCCCGACCCGCAGATGTCCTCCAGGGGTAGGCCGGTGGCCGTAAGACCGCTCAGCACGGCGTCGAGATCGTCGGTGAATCCGATTCCGGTGGCCTCGCTCGGCGCGTTCTCGCTGTGGTCGAGCGTGAACTCAAGAGTGACCGTGCCACCCGGTGCGACCGGGCCACTGAACGACTTCTGCAGGTCGGGCGGCGCGACGATCGAGAGATCGTCCGACGCCGGCGGACCTTCGACCGCGTTCCCGGATAGCGTGCCGGTGATGGAACTCGTCGTGTTGGGGTACACGCCGCTCGGCGCGTCCGGCGCCACGTCGAGCATGACGGCGAACGTGCATGACTCGCTCGGGTCCAGGCTTGCGCCCGAGACCGTAAGGCTCGCGGGTATAACCGAACTGGGGGGGGCGGATCGACGAGGGGCGTGAAGACGGCCGTCGATCCGCCACCGCAGAATCCGTCCGCGGGCACCGAGGACGCGTCGAACAACACGACGTCGAAGACGTCCTCGAAGGCGATGTCGGAGAGGGAAAAGGACTCGTCGGTGTTCGTGAGCGTGAACTCGAGCGTCACGCTGGATCCGGGCGATACGGGATCGTCCGTGAACTCCTTGGTGAGGAGCGGGGCGCTGACGACATAGAGGTTGTCCCCGGCCGCGTTGCCCGTCGACGGCGATCCGCCGACGTCGCCGCTGACCGCACCTGTGGTGTTGGTGTAAGTCCCGGCGGCGGCGGTGCCGGGGACGCCCAGCGAGACGCTGAACGTGCAGGAGCTTTCCGCCGGCAGGTTGCCGCCGGCGAGGGTCAGGACCCCCGTATCGAAGCTCAGGCTCGAGCCGGCGCCGCACGCAGGGTCGGGGGTCGACGGCAGCGTCGGCGTAAGGCCGCTGAGCGCCGCTTCCAGATCGTCCGTAAACGTAATGTTCGTCGCCGCATCGTCGCGGCTCATGTTGGTGACGGTGAACTCGAGCGTCACGCTGCCGCCCGGCGCGACCGGGTCGTCGGTGAACTCCTTGGCGAGCGTCAGCAGATCGGTGCCGCCGGTCACCTCCAGCACGGCGGCGGCTTTGCCGCTCGATATTTGATTGAGAGAAGCGTCAGGCTCCAGGAGCTCGTCCGTCGTGTTACCCAACGAGCCGATAGCCCCGCCAATCACGTCGACCGCAACGGTGCAAGTCGCCCCAGCGGCGAGCGTCGGAAAACTCGACAAAAGTCCATTTGCAAAGAGGGAAACGATCGATGCTCCGGGCACGGCCGTGAGTGTCGACCCCAGCGTCGGGTTCTCGCAGTCCGTCACCGCATTCGACGGAGCGGCCACCACCATCCCGGGCGGCAGCGCGTCGGTGAACTACAGAGTACCGAGGTCCGACCCGTTGGCGCTGTTGTCGATGGTGAAGGTCAAGGTGCTGCGGCCGCCGAACGGAACGGTCGACGGCGCGAAGCTCTTGGTGAAGCCGGGCAGGCCCGCGTCGACGGTCAGGTCGTCGGTGGCGGTGCCGCTGTTGCCGGCGTCCGCGGTCAGGTCACCTGTGAGGTTGGTGTGAACGCCCACCGTGCCGCCGGTGACGTCGACCGTGATGGTGCACGACCCCGCCGCAGCGACGCCGCCCCCACTCAGGCTGATGGCGGGGCCGCCGTTGGGGGCGCTGAGCGTCCCCCCGCACGTGCTAGTGGTGTTCGCGGGGGTGGCGATGCTGACCCCGGCGGGCAGGGCATCGGTAAATGCCAGGTTGCCGACTGCCACCCCGGGGTTGGAGATCGTGAACTCGAGCGTGGTAACGCTCCCCGGACCGATCGTCGCCGGGACGAATGATTTCGAGAGGGTGGCCTCCGTCGCCGTACCCGCGCTCGCCGACCCGCCGTCCGGCGTCGTCTCCACGGTCTGGCATACGTCGTCGACGTCCGTGACGCGGTGATCGGACCGGCATGACGAGCGGCGTGGCGGCGAGCTACGACCGCCCCGCTGAGCTGCTCACAACGCTGAACAGAACGCGAGTGCCATGAGAAGGAGCACTTGAATCGATGCCCGGTCTCAGCGATCCTGTGCCGGCCCCTTACAGTACGAAGGAAAACCGCGTTCCGTCCGCCGGAGACGTCTCGAGCTCGAGCTCGGAGCCCATGGAGCGAACGATCCGCCGTGCGATCGACAGCCCAACGCCGCTTCCGGAAAAAAGATGTCCCTCCCCCTGCGGCATACTCCTGAAGGGTTGGAATAGGACTGCCTGTCGCTCCTCCGATATGCCCCGTCCGGTGTCCTGCACGTAGAACTCTTCCCGGTCCGAGGAAAGGCGCCGAACCCCCATCTCGACGAAGCCGCGCTCGGTAAATTTCAGCGCGTTCGTCACGAGGTTCAACAGCACCCGTCCCACCGCGGCAGGGTCGCCGTGTGAACGGTCGGACTCCGGTACGCGGATGCGTAGCTGCAGCCCCATCTCCTCGGCGAGCGGCCTCACCAATCTCTCGACCTGGCCGAAGACCTCGGAGAGGAAGTAGGACTGGCGCTCGATTTCGGTGTGCTGGGGTCGGCGCCCGGCTAGGTCCACGATGTCGGAGGTCGTCGAGCCCAGCGCCAAAGCTGCGGCGTGGATCAACCCGAGCTGGCTTCTCTGAACTGCGTTGATCTCGCCGCTGAAACCGTCGCGAAGGGCCTCGGCAAGGAACAGGATGGATGCGAGGGGTGAGCGCAGATCGTGGGCGATCTCGACGAGCAGCTCCAGAGCGTCAAACTGGACCATGCGCGCTCTCAAATCGTCGGGGTCCTCGCCCACAACCGCCCCGAGGGCCGCCTCCAGCGCCCACGCGACCTTCAGAGTTGCGATGGCTGTCGCCTCGTCCCCCGTAGGCCGCATGAGCTCGGACCGAAGCTCCTGAAGCAATCGCGTATGAAGTGTGGGGCGGTCGTCGTGCGAGATCGCGTCATCGACGCCCATGCCCGAAAGAATCGCGTCGACACGCCGCACCACCTTCTTCAGCTCTGCGAGGACCGCCTGGTGGCCTGGATCACCAGACGAGGGCAGCGCCTCGACGAGACGCGTGGAGAGCCTGTCTGCCGCGGCTCTCAACAGGGACGTTGACGACCGCGTCGGTCTTGACCGACCCGACTCGACGAACGACCCCGTCTTGAAGCACCCTGAGGAGCTTAGCCTGGACCGTGAGCGGAAGGTCGCTGATCTCATCGAGGAAGAGCGTGCCCCCATTGGCTGCTTCGAGAAGACCCTGCTTCTCCCGCACAGCTCCTGTGAAGGCGCCCTCCACGTGACCAAACATCTCCGACTCGACGAGGGTCTCCGGGATGGCGGCACAGTTCAGCGGGATCATCTCCCGGCTGCTCCTGCGACTGTTCTGGTGAATGAGCTGCGCGACCACTTCCTTTCCGGCGCCACTCTCTCCGGTGATGAAGACCGACGCATCCGTGCGCGCAACGCGTTTCACCAGCTCGACGACGTCACCAATGACAGAGCTTCTGCCGAGGAGATCGAACCCCTCGTCACGCCTGGCGGCGCTCAGATCGAGCGCCTTGCGACTCTCCCGAGCGACGATGACGGCGTGTGCTGCGCGGCCGATGAGAATGTCGAAGTGCGTGGCGGAGAAGGGCTTGGGGAGGTAGTCCCAGGCGCCCTCTCGCAGGACTTCGACGCTCGACTCGACGCCGGGATGGCCCGTGATCACGATGACGATCGTGTCCGGGTTCGTTTCCAGCGTAGCCCCGAGGATCTCGCGGCCAGAGACCTGGGACATGAACAGATCGACCACGACGATGTCGTAGAGGCCCCGCTTCACCATCCGAAGCGCCTCGTCGCCCCGACCGCATTCGGTGACCGGAAAGCCCTGATTGGACAGTATCGACGCGCAACTGCGTCGCAGCGTGGGCTCGTCATCGACGACCAGAATGTCGATGGTGGCGCGCTGGCGCGGGTCGAGCTCGATGAGGTTGCGACCCGCTAGGGAGGCACCACGGTCGCGCTGCGGCGTCGCACCGCCCGCAGCCCCTCTCTTCACCTCGTCGTTACGGACCGGGGGCGTCAAGAGACACCCGGCGCGCGGGAGGACAACGCAGGTGTGGCTCCAGCGCCACAGCTCTGCGCCCGATCAATCAAGACGTCGAGCGTCGGCGAGGAGACGATTGGCCACGGAAACATTAGTTTACCAAGTCATCGTGTAGCGACGGATTCCGTCAACACACTAGGAGACTCGAAGTGAAACGCCATCTGGTTCCCCTTCGACAATCTTATCACTCCGCCCCGCGACGTTCGACCCTGCCCTGGAGCGCGAGCGGGCGGCATGGTCCTTGCGCGTCGGCGCTTTACGTGAGAAACGCCTCCATTCATGTCTCGAGCCCATTGCTCGCGTCGTCCTCTGCGGCGGTCCGCTCGAGGCGGTGGCGCAACCGGGAGGTCCGCTGATGGGATCCGACCAGCCGAACCACCGGACGGCCGACGAACGCGGCGGTACGGGCTCCCACTCCTCTGCGCTGGTCCTTCTGGCAGTCGACGACGAATGGGTTTCACGATCCCTCGAGAGCTTGCTGAAGCCGAGGGGATATCTCACCATCAAGGCCGTCACAGGCGCCGAGGCCGTCGAGCTGGCTGCGAAGGTGAGCCCCGATTTCGTCGTCGTTGATGTGCGACTCGACGATGGCCACGGTATCGATGTGATCCATGCTCTTGGCGCCACGGCCGCGATTCACGCCGCCACACCCGTCGTCTTGATGAGTACGTCGCCCCTACCTCGAGCCCAACGACTCGCCGCCCTGGCCGCGGGCGCGTGGGACGTTCTCCGACACCCCCTCGATGCTGGCGAGCTGATCTTGCGGATGGAGACATTCGTCGCCGCGAAGCGAGCGGCCGACCGACTCCGGGACTCGGCCCTCGCGGACCCCGAAACGGGCTTCTACAACGTTCGAGGCTTGCTCCAACGCACTCGCGAGGCCAGGGCCGAGGCAGTGCGCTCTCGACGCCCCCTTGTGTGCCTGGTGTTCGGACCAGAGTCACTTGAGGGACCCCGCGCCGGGGACGGGCCCGAGGCGAGTGAACACCTGAGAGACATCGTCCGGGGGGTTGCGGCAGCCCTTCAGTCGGTCACCAGGGTGTCCGATGCCGTCGCCACGCTCGGAGCAGGGGAGTTCGCGATCGTCGCCTCGGACACGGACGAGGACGGGGGGCTGCGCTTGGCGGATCGCGTTTTCGAGTCGATCCGAATGGCGAGAGCCGAAGCTGTCCCCACAGCTGCCGCTCGGGACGAATTTCGGCTGAGAGCGGGGCTGTACGCTCCCAACACCAACGAGGACGTCGGCCCTGCCGACCTCTTGCTGCGGGCGACCATGGCGCTGCGGCGCGCGCAGTCCGACGAAGGTAGCTTCCGGGTACGGTTCTTCCAGGCCTGAGCGGCTTCCCGCTCTCGGCCCTCGCCTCGGGCCTCGAATAGGGTAGGGGACAACCCTTGCAGCACCCTGTCACCTGGACCACCCTGGTGCGATGCCGGCACGGAACGAGACCTTGGTCGCTGCCTCGCCTGGGGCCATCGTGGGCCGATGAATTGGCGCGAAGTGCGGCTCGTGTACGCGCGGGAGATGCGGAGCGCGTTCCGGGAGCCGAGCATCGTGGTGAACTCCGTCCTGCTTCCGATCTTCCTGTACCCGGGTCTGCTGTGGCTGGCGTTCAGCGCCCTCGCGTTCGCCGAAGGAGTCTCCGAGGGTTACACCCCACGTATCGGGCTTGCGGCGCTGCCCAGCGAGCACCGGGGGGTCCTCGATGGCCTGCGCAGGGCGGACGACCTGGAAGTGCGCCATCCGATGGACCTTCACGCCGCCCTGGCCCTTCTCGGGGAAGGACGCCTCGACGCCGTCGTCGAAGTACTGCCGGCGTCGGACGAGGCCGGCCGGGTGCCGGGTAACTTCCGGACCCGCATCCACTACGACCGCAGTATTCAGCGGAGCTCGGCGGCGCGCGGCGAGGTCATGGAGATCGTGGAGGACTACCGGCGTGACTGGCTCACGGATCGAGGCCGGGTGCTCGGGATCGATCCCGAAACCGGCCAGCAGTTCGGGATCACGCTGAGCAACGTGGCCAGCGAGCGGCAGATGGGCGCGGTGATCCTGGGGCGTCTGGTGCCCCTTTTCCTCGTGATCATGGTCGCGCTGGGATGCTTCATGCCCGCCATCGACTCCACTGCCGGCGAGAGGGAGCGCTCCACCTGGGAGACCCTGATGAGCGCCGCGGCTTCTCGCATGAGCATCATCGTCGGAAAGTACCTCTACGTCTCCACCGTGGGGATCCTGGCTGGGCTGCTCAACGTGGTCGCGATTTTCGCATCGATCGGCGCTGTCATGCGGCCGATCTTGGCCGCCCGGGGCGCCAGTGTATCCTTCGAGGTGCCGCTGATGGCTTTACCGGTGATGATGGCGGGAGCGGTCGGCTTGGCGCTCTTCTTCGGAGCCGCGATGATGATCCTGGCTTCCTTCGCCCGGACCTTCAGGGACGGCCAGGCCATGGTGGCACCCATCTACTGGATGGCGCTGCTCCCCGTCCTCCTGGGGCAGCAGACTGATCAGACGCTCACGCCCGTTCTGGCCGCGATACCGGTGGCCAATGTGGCGATGATGACGCGCGACGCCTTGAGCGGCGTGTTTCTCTGGCCACTCATCGGAGCGACGCTGGTCGTTCAGCTCCTGCTCGTGGTGGGCTGCCTCCTGCTCGCCCGCGCGATCCTTCGCTTCGAGGACTTCCTCATCGGATCCCACGACGGGAGCTTCTTCCGCTTCGCACGCGAGCGTCTCATCCTCTTCCGACCGAGCTCGGCCGCCCCTCGGGTCGTCCCGGGGGGTAGGGGCGCTGCCGGCGGAGACGGCAAGGCGGAGCTGTGACGGGGCGGGCGCCACCTCGCGCGTTGTGGACGCTCCTCAGGTTCGAGCTCAAGATGTTGCTGCGCGACCGCCGGACGATCCTTATCGCTGTGGTCGCGCCTCTCTTCCTGTTTCCTGCTCTCATCTTCGTGATGCGTTCGGTTGAGCAGAGCGAGGAGCGCAGGCTCGAGGAGGCGACCTACGAGTACGCGCTGAAGGGCTCGCTCGCCTCTTGGGCCAGACCCTTGGTGTCCGCCGCGGCAACCATAGACCCCGACTCCGCAGCGGACGAGCAGGGACGTGTCCAATTCGAGGAGAGGGTGGTTGAGGACGCTGACTCAGCGCTTCTGCTTGGCGATCTCGACGTTCTCGTCGAAGCCCTGTCCGCCACGGAAATTCGTCGAATGCTGCAGGACGACGTCCGCAAGCGCCGGGAAGCCGGGGTGCCGCCCGATTCGGTCGAGACCATACGCTGGGAGACGGAAGCTCCGGTCATCCGGCTCCACTATCGAGCCCCCAGCGACTTTTCCAGCCGTGCGGCAGGGCGGCTGCAGGAGCGGCTCCGCGAGGTCCGCTCGGCCCGACGGGACAGTATCTATATCGCGGCCGGGTTCGAGGTTGCGCTGGACCGCGTCGGTGAGATCGAACTTCTCAACACCGCTACGGAAGCGGAGGAGCGCGGGGCCGTTCTCGGCCGCCTGGTGGCCCCGTTCCTGATCTTCCTCATGCTGACGGGCGGTTCGATCGTCGCGGCAGACGCAATTTCCGGCGAGAAAGAGCGCGGGACGCTCGAAACCCTGCTCACGACCGCCGCTCGCCGGTCCGAAATCGTCGAGTCGAAGGAGCTGACGATCATCATCGTCGGCCTCGCCATAGGCGTGGTCAACATCCTGAATCTGCTCTTCTACGTCGTCCTCGACCTTTTCGAGCTCCCCGCGTTCTTCCAGGTATCGCTCTCGCTGGTCGACCTGCTGTTGCTGTTCGTGCTGCTGCTACCGCTCACGATTCTCGTGGCCAGCAGCCTCTTGTTGCTGTCAGGATACGCGAAGACCTACCGGGAGTACCAGATCTACTTCTTTCCGCTTCTGCTCGTGTTCGTCGCGCTCACGGGCGTGAGTTTCCTTCCCGGCATGGACCTGCGCTCGGCCATCGCCTTCGTGCCCGTGGCTGGAATCGGAATGGCGGTGCGGGAGGTCATGACGGGCGAGTACGACTTGTTGTTTCTGACGTTTGCCTTCTTCTCCACCGGTGTCGCCGCTTGGATCTCCGAGCGCGTCACGTTGCGCACCTTGTCCACGGAGCGGCTGATCACGTCCGCCGAGCTCGACGAGGCCGATCTCGTGCGTGGACCCGCGATCTTTCCTCGCCACGTGCTGGGCTGATTCGGCGTGTTCTGGGTAGTCCTCTTCCTGGCGAGCAACTGGCTGGCGGATGCGTTGGGCTTGCGGGGGCAGGTCACCCTGAACCTCGTCGGGATCTTGTTCGGGAGTGCCGTTCTGATTCTGTGGCGCTACCGGCTTCCGGTGCGGTCCGCGCTCGCACTGCGACCTTCCTCCCCACACCGCTTGGCTAGCGGTCCTCATAGGGGCACCCAGCGCCTACGTGGTCGGGATCGGCCTGGCTAGCTTCGTCAACGCGTACGTCTTTCCGGTGCCGGACCGGATTATCGAGGGCTTCGCCGAGGTGTTCACCGCCGATCAGCTGCCGCTCTGGCAGTTGCTCTTCTTCGGCGCGCTCATGCCCGCACTGTTCGAGGAGCTCGCGTTCCGGGGTCTACTGCTGAATGGGCTGGTCCAGCGGCTTCGCCCGTGGACCAAGTGCCTGGTCGTGGGCGCTGTGTTCGGGCTCTTTCACGTCGCGGTGTTCAGGATCCTCCCCACCGCCTATATGGGCGTGGTGCTTGCTGCGGTAGTGCTCATGACGGGGTCGGTCTACCCCGCGATGGTCTGGCACGCCCTGAACAATGCAGTCGCTGTGATCCCGGCGCGCATGGGTTGGATCGACCCGACGCAGTGGCGTCCTCCATTGTGGTCGTACCCGCTGGCGCTGATGGGACTGGCGGCTTCGCTCCTCCTTCTATGGCGCTTCCGTCGGCCGCTGCCCACGATGCGCGTCGGCAGCGGTCCCTCGCTCCCGGTCGGTGTAACGGGTCGTGATGACGGAGCGAGAGCCATCGCGTTAGGACACTAGGCGGCGAAGCAGAAATCCTGCTGCGTAGCGAGAGCGTGGAAGGTCGGACCCGGCAGGCGCGACGGCCAGTCGCAGCAGCGCGGGCATCGCTCGCGGCCCCTCAATCGAAGTTGACGAAGAGGGTCTGGGGCGGCCCGAGTGGCTCGGCAGGTCGGGGTACATCGAGTAGCAACCTGCCCACCACGCCCGCCTTCTCCGTCGTGAGGTCGTGGGGTCCAGCGGACAATATGCCCGACTCGAACGGCACCCCGTCGACGAGCAACCGCGTCGCCTTCCCACCGGAACGACTTGGTGCGAAGGACCTCGAACGTTTGTTGTTCCCCAGGGGAAGGGTCTCGAATCTCAACGCCCAGTACGAACACGTTGCCGTCGAAGTGCGTAAGGTGGGCTGCCAGGAAATCCTGCTCGGCCGTGGGCAGCCAAGCCGTCCGATAGTTCATGATGGCAGCCGCCAGAGTGCGCTCACGAAGCTGCGGGACGATGGGCGGAAAACCGCCGAGCCGGTAGCGTGCGATATGGGTGCCGGTCATGGTGGGTGGATCGTAGGCGTCGGGCCGGAAATAGAGTCCGACGAGATCGAACACCGGGTCCTCAGGAGCGGTGACCTGAGTCACCAACCTCAGGTGTTCCAGCTGGTGGGCGTTCGACGAATGAGCCTTCTCCCACAGGCGCGGTCCGGACGTCGTCACGGCGAGGAGGAGAATGAGCGGTACCATCACTCGCCCGGTCGAGGTGCCGCGCGGGAGCCCTCGGGCAAGCGAGACCGCCGCGACAATGGCGAGCAACGGCAAAACCGTGACGTGCAGGTAAGGGTAGGGAAACGGGTTCAGCCACAGCGTCGCGACGCCCACCCTGGCCAGCCCGACCAGGAACCGCGAGCGTGCCACCTCGGCGTCGCCTCCACTCCCGGAGAGGAAGGCCAAGCGCGGGAGCCCGACCAACACCGCCACGGTGAACAGGACATTCCGTTGTCCCTCGAGGAGGAGAAAGAATAGAGGCGAGAACGAGCCTCCCTGCTCGGCTCGCCGCGCCACGTGCGCGACCGCATCGATCACATTGTACCCGATCCACGCGTCGAGGGCCTGGACGCGCCATAGCCAGCCGACCGTGAAGAGTACGGGTACGGCAGCGACGAGGCAGGGCTCGATCAGAAGCCCCGCGCGTCGCTCGCGGAGCGCGGCCACCGACCACCGGATCACGAAGAACAGACCGATGAATGCGGCCTTCTGCGTGGTCAGAAACGCCAGGCTGAGCAAGAGCGCCTGAGCGAAGAAGCGATGTCATCGTGTCCAGCTACCGAGCTCGCAAGCGAGCGCGAGCACGGTGAAGAATGCGAGCAGTGGGTCGGGCCGAACCTCGATCCCCCGTTCGACGAATGTAGAATGAAGGGCTAGAAGGCCGATCGCGAGGACGGCGGACATCCGACCAGCGAGTCGTGCTGCGCACCACCCGGCCCCAGCCAACGTGCCGAGCCAGAGCACCCACATGGCCATCCCGGATGGTGTCCCGCTGACAGTTGAAGGTGGTGGCTCCGGAGAGTCTCCTTGTTAGCCTGCCTTTCTCATTTCGGCAACCGGTTCATGGTCGTCGAGGTGGGCCCTGAGCATCCAGAGCTGGTCGTAGCCGATGATCCTCCGGTAGCTCTTCTCGGTCTCCACGAACGAGGCCGCAGCCCAGCGCAAGGCCATCGCTCCGTTCTTCCAGTTGGTCACCCTGCGGGTCTTCTGTCTTACGCCCGAGTGGGTGCTGTCGATCAGGTTGGTCGAGCCCAGGCACTTCCTCAGCCGCGGCGGGAGGCCGAGCCGGTTGATCGTGAACATCTCGCTGAGGCCTTCGCGTAGGCTAGCCGAGGCCGAGGGGTGGTCGCGCTCGAGCCATCGGGCGAGCTGCTCGAGCTTCTGCTCGCCCTGCTTCGCGTCCAGCTTCATCGCCGCCCGGAACGCCGCCTTCACCTGAGGATGCTGATCCTTCGGCAGATGACCCAGCACGTTGCGGAGCTTGTGGTTGCGGCAGCGCTGGATGGGGTGACGTTGGCCGAACACCTTCTCGATCGCCTTCCTGAGCGCTTTCGAGCCATCGATCACGAACAGCCGCCGCCTGCCCGGGTCCAGGCCGCGCTCGACCAGATCCTCTAGGAGCGCGCTGGTCACCTCGGCGTTCTCACTCGCTCCTTCCCTCACGCCCAGCACGTGCTTCTTTCCGTCTGAGTCCACGCCTACCGCAGCAAGCACGTGGTGCGAGCCCATCTGGATCCCGTCCAGGTAGATCACCAGCAGGTCCCACGCATCCAGCCGGCGCTCCATCAGCTCCTTCAGCACGCGCTCCTAGGCCTCGACCGTCTCACGGCTCACCGCCGACTTGCTCACCCCGACCGTGTCGGCCATCTCACCGATCACACGGCCGTACTTGCGCGTGCTCACCCCCGCCATCAGGACCTCGAGCATCCGATCCGCCACAGCGCCCGGTCTCCGCATCGCTGCGTACGCCGGCACCTCGACCTCGCCACCCTCCCCGGCGCCCCGGCGCCTGAGCCGTGGCCGCTCCACACGCACCTTCCGGTCCGACAGGTAAACCACACCACCCTGCCGGCCATACCACACCGTGTCGTCTTCCGCTCGTGACCGACCTGCCTGCTTCACGCCTGCCACACCCTCGGCGCTCATCTCCAGCACCGCTTCGATCGTCGCTCGTCCCATCACCTGGATGACTTCGTCGATCACGACCTCCGTCTGCTCCACGAACTCAAGCATCGGAAGCAGAAACTGCCCCTCCCGCTTCAGGAACTCCCTGATCGCGCGCTTGTCCGCCCGATCCCTTACCTCGTACGTTCTCTTCATCGTGGTGGCTCCGTGTTGGGGTTTTTGCCTACCCGAGCCTATCGGCCCGGGACCCCCGGAGCCACCACTTTTCTTTGGGGATTATATACGAAAGTGCCGAAACGCGGTATAATGGTTGGGGAGGCGCAGGGGACCCACCACCGAGGAGGCGTAATGTCAAGATTCAGCGAGCCCACAGGTCTCAAGAATGTTCAAGACCTCACGCCAAAAGAAAGGGAAAGCAACCTGGCCTTTACCCTGGCCCTACAAGGCGACTACCGGCTCGGCGCCAAGCTCGGACTGTTCAACGATCCGAACGCGGGCGATGCAGAAGAAGAAACAGAGGGTGACTCATCTGCTGGCCCCTCTGACCATGACCGGGCTCAGCCCGACGATTGACCTTCCCGAACATGGTCGGGCGGCTCATGTACCGGGACTTGGTGGTCTAGGTGCTCAACACGAACTTGCCACCGTATATATGGTCACGTGAAGATTCATGAGAAAATCCATGCCGAGCAAGACATCGTAGTCTGGGGGCTGGTATGGCAGTTCTGCAACATCGAGATCTGCCCCTCTAATATCTCTTCCCGCACCCTCGGAAATCGGTATACCGATCCCGGCCCTGTATTTCAGCACAGTAATCGTTTCGCCGCTGGCCGGGACAATTTCCTTGAAGCCAGTGGGCACCAGTCCCACCTTGGCTACAACGTTCGGGGAGATCAGCGTTCCCTGGGCACCGGTATCCAACAGCGCACGGAATGAGCTGATACTTGCATGAGCCTCGGCGCTCCCTTCGGCTATCCCGAGAGGCGCCACCAGCACAATGAGAGTAATTTGCCTTTCTTCGATGGTGCCAGCGGTAGTGGGCAACCCTCTAAAGCCCAATTCCCACGGCACCGAGCTTGATCTCCCCAAACCCGATGTTCTCAGTCGAGAAGTAACCAAGACCGAATTCCTCACATCCCTTCTCGAAGGCGGCCGAGTCGCTCTCTTCCACGGAGACGACCTCGCCGTCGTGAAGGAGCGCGGTCTTCCCGTGGTGCTCGCTCTCCAGACCATCCTTTCTCAGAAGATAGGCATCCCGATCTCTCCGGTAGTCGTACTCGTTGGCAGTATTCAGACTCATGGCTCTTCTCCCCGGTCAAGGGTGGGATTTGCCGGGCTGGCCCTATAGCGCAAGAGCGCCTCGCCTACCTGTTCGGGGCTGGCCCCCCGCCCTACAGCCCAAAAGTTACAGGCGCTGTCGTGCGTGTCAAGCTGATCAGCCGCCACCCTTCTTCGGCTTGACGTAGCGTACCTTCACTGGCTGGACCACGGACTTCGCCGCTTCCTCGAAAGTAGCGTTCACGCGCAGGTCCTCGCGTAGCTCGGCGGCTGTCGGCTGGTAGGAGGGGTCAGGTACCTCGACCTCTTTGGGGTCATCGCTCATCTGGTTCTCCGGTAGGGTGTATCGGGTCGGATCTGTGCAGCTAGCAGGTCGGCGATCAACGCTTCCATCGTTCGCTCGCCCTTCTTTGAGTTACAGGCCCCGCGTGGGGAAGTTCGGGCGTCCCATGCGCTACCGCGCACCCGACGGCAGCCCGTTGTCTTCGATGAGATCCGTGTAGCGTAGACGCTTGCTCTCCGCACCGTGGCAGAACGCGGCAAGCTGGTCAATCGTGTCGTGATCCCGGACGTTGTGGCGCCCGGAAAACTCGTCTACATACCGCTGAAGGTGCTTCGGCGACATCTTGTGGAAGGTCCCGGTGTGCGCCCGCTTGAGCATCGACCAGAAGGACTCGACCCCGTTGGTGTGGGCTTGGCCCCTGACGTACTCCCCGATGCTGTGCTTCACGGTCTCGTGGTTCGGCAGTCCTTCGTAGGCGCTGGCTTCGTCGGTGTAGAAGACGGACCCGTCCACCGCAACGTGCTTGATGAACCCCTGAAGCGTCTCCCTGTCCGTGCGTGCCACCACCTGAGCCGCCACCTGTTTCGTCGCCCGGTCCTTCGCCCCGACCACTGCCGTCTTGCCCACCGCACCTCGGCCTGTGTCCGCCAGTTCCCTGCGCTTGGCATTGCTCATGTTCTTACGCTTGCCGCCCATGTAGGTCTCATCAATCTCCACCGGACCCGTGAAGCCCGTCTTGTTCTCAGACAGCGCGGCGCGAATCCTGTGGGCGAGGAACCACGCGGTCTTCTGTGTGATCCCGAGATCGCGGTGCAGCTTCATGCTGGACACGCCCTTCAGGCTGGTCGTCAAGAGAAACATGGCAAGAATCCAGTCCTGATAACCGATCTTCGAGCCCTCCATGACCGTGCCGGTCTTCGTGCTGAACCGCTTCGCGCACCCCTTCTCTCGGCACCGGAAAGGCATGGTCTTGTGCTTCGCCCCTGTCTGGACGCTCACACTCCCACAGTGCGGGCAGCACACGCCCTCCGGCCAACGCTGAACGATGAACCACCGCTCTGCGGTCGCGTCATCGGGGAACTGCTTGAGCAGTCCCTTGAGCGTGATCCCTTCTCGATGCGACTTCCCGGGTGCCTTTGCCATGCAATCAATCTACAGGAGAGTGCCGAAACGCGCAAGGGATTCCGGCACTTTCGTATATAATCCCCTTTTCTTTCTCCCCTATCAGGAACCTTCAACTACGGTTGGGACAGCTTCGAGTCGGACACCGCCCCGATCGTCTTGAACACTTCGAGCATCGCGGGATGTCTTCCCACGAGGCCGTCGGCGGGAGAGAGGGGCACCTCCGTGACCTCCCCTCCATCGGGGTCGCTTCTGCCCTGCCGGTCGCTAACGCAACGTTGGACGACCTCCTCGACCTGATCAAGGTCGAGAGGCTTCGAGAGATAGTCGTAGGCGCCTCCCTTGATCGCGTCGATCGCGCCCTGGACGCCCGCGTACCCGGTGAAGACGATCACATCCACGCCCGGCATGCGCTCGCGCGTGCGGGCGAGAAGATCCAGCCCCGTCATGCCTGTGAGCTGGATATCGGTCAGCACTACGTCGGGGTCGAACGACGAAAGTCCGTTCAATGCCGCCTCGGCGCTCGACGCATCGAGTACCTCGAACCCCAGCTCAGCAAAATGAGCTTGGAGCGTCCGACGGATCGAAGGATCGTCGTCGACGATCAGGATACGTGGCATCCTCAATGGACCTCTCCGAGGTTGGGTTGTCGCATCGAATCAGTCGGTTCGTCACCGAGGGCTTTGAGAGCCCCCAGTGAGAGAGATTCTCGGGGGCTCGCGGGGCTCGACGACCAGGGAAGGGCCAGCGAGGGCCGGTCCGACTCGGTGTCGTCCCTCGCAACAGGAGCCAGCGGGAGCCGCACGACGAACTCTGCTCCCTGCCCCGGCACCCGCTCCGCAAGCAGGACCTCTCCGCCGTTCTCACGTACGGACTGAGCCGTCAACGCCAGCCCGATCCCCGAGCCGCTTTCCTTCGTCGTGAAGAACGGGTCGAAGATGTGTCCCCTGATCTCGGGAGGTACGCCGGGGCCGCCGTCGAGGACCCGCAGCTCGATCATGGGTCCTCCTCTATTGCCGCCAGGAACCAGCCGGGATCGCACCTGGACGAATCCACCACGCGGTTGGGCTTCGACCGCATTGAGCATCAGGTTGAGGATCACGCCCTTGATCTGACCGGGCCGTCCGAGAACCCGGTCCGAGGGGGCGTCGAGCTCCAACCTCGGCTCGATGGTGCAGCGTCGCATCTCGAGCTTCAACACCTCCAGAGTGTGTTCCACGGCTTCGTGAATGCCGATGGGCTCCCGCGGAGACTCCTTGGGTTTCATGAGCGCCAGAATTCCCGTCACGGCGGTAGTGAGTCGATCGACCTCCTTGAGACTGATCTCCACCGGTTCCCGGCAGATCGGAGGTATTCTGCCGTGTCGCGACCACCGTTGCAGCCGCTGGAGGTTCATGCGGGTCGAGCTCAGCGGGGTCCGGATCTCGTGAGCCAAGTAGGAGGAGAGCTGGCCGACGACCGCGAGCCGGCCCGACATGTCGACCTGGTCCACCATGGTCCGGAGACGCTCGAGCATGCGCGAAATCGCCAGATTCAGGCGACCTACCTCCCCGTCCGAAGGCGGGGGAAGCCATGGGTTCAGGTCACCGTCGCCGATCTTCTCGGAGGCGCGGATCAGCGCCTCCGGATTCGCCGTGACACCTCGCAGGAAAACGGAGAAGGCCAATACTGTGGAGCCTGCGAGCCCGATCACGAACAACCAGTACGTGATGTGCAGGCTCTTGAGCGCCGGAAGCAAAAGGCTCGTCGTATCCGGACCCAAGACCTCCGTCACGTGCTGGTTTACCTGCCAGTAGGAGAACGCCGCGACGATGAGGATCGGAACGACGGAGAAGCCGCAGAAGAGCCAGATTATCTTGCTGCGTAGCGACATGGCTTGTTGGAGTCCGGTGCCAGGAATGGAGTGGGCACGAAGTGTGGCTCGCGCGCCGGCGAACCCGCTCCCAGGAAAGGCCGCACGAATCGTGCCCGTGCCGGGGGCGAGAGCAGTTAGTCGTTATTGGACTGTGAGTTAAGAATAATCCTCCGCCCTTTCTTGTGGAATGCCCCTGGTGCATGGATGCCACAGGTTGGTCGCGTTCGGGGACTTCTTGCCGGTGGAAGACGCCGGCGGTCAAGCCTCGCGCGTCAAGTTATCGTCCTCGCCCGCCCTTGGGTCGTCGCAGCCGTCCCCGTCGACTGGCGGGATCGGCGACGCGCGTCGAGATTGCTGCCGCCGTAGGATTGGAAGCAAGGGCACCGCGGGAGTCGGAGTGAGGACCAAACTGGCAGTCTTCGGGACGATGTTCCCGGCGATCATCGTTTTGGACGTGTTCACGAAGCGCTGGGCCCTGTTGTCGCTGGCGGGCCGGCCGAGCGAGCTGTTCGGCGGTCTCGTGCCGCTGACCCTGGCCTTCAACAAGGGAGCCGCCTTCGGGATCAGCGTCGGGGACGACTCACGTTGGTTTTTCGTCCCCGTCACGATCGTCGCGCTCGTGATCCTAGGCATGCTGTTGCGGCAGGCAGGCAGACACGACTACCTCAGGATCGTCTCGCTGACGCTGGTGGTTTCGGGCGCCGTGGGGAACCTCTACGACAGACTCCGCTGGAGCCGGGGCGTGGTTGATTTCATCGGTCCGATCGACCTGATCTTCTGGGATTTCCCGATCTTCAACGTGGCGGACATGGCCATCTCCTGCGGTGCCGTCCTACTCGCCCTGTCGTTCTGGGAAGAGGAACGTCGGGAGAAGGCCGCGGAGGCCGCGGCGACTGGTTCCGTCTCCGGGGAGTCCGCGCCGGAATCGGCGGCCTGAGGCCGCCGGCCGACCAGACGACCCGAGAGTGCCCACGCGGCGGCTGCCAGGAGGATCGAGGCGTAGCCAT
Organism: Longimicrobiales bacterium; assembly: GCA_965249195.1. Taxonomy (GTDB): domain Bacteria; phylum Gemmatimonadota; class Gemmatimonadetes; order Longimicrobiales; family Gaopeijiaceae; genus CBDFLM01. The sequence continues at coordinate 216,241 of CBDFLM010000011.1, read as the reverse complement.
CGACGGCGTAGTGCCACCCCAGGTGCACCGAGCCGACCAGGATCAAGGCCCCGTACCCCGCAACCACCACGCCGCCGGCCCGACACCAGGCGTAAGAGGCGAGGGCCATCAGCACGACCATGGCGACGTGCATGCTGGGCATCGCCGAGATCCCGCCGTACAGTTTGTCCGAGCCCGTGGCGAATGCCTCCCAGAGGATCTCTTGGCCCTCGCGGGCGCCGCTGCCGGCAACATACCCGAGTAAGCTAGCAAACCGCTCCGGATCGCTGGTGAACTCGGTGAAGTAGACGGGTCCGCCGGACGCGAACAGAATCGCCGCCAGCGTGCCACCGACCATGAGCGTGACGGTCATGGCGATGAAGAATCGTGCGCGGACCCTGAGCGGCGCCCACGTTGCGACGATGAGAACGGTCAGAATCAGGCTCATGAACCAAGCGGCGTAGGCTTTTTCGATCAAGGCAAACGCGACCGAGTCGGTCGGAATCCACCCCGTGAGTGTCCAGGGGTCCCTTCCGAAGTGTAGGAGCCAGTCGATGCGGGCCAGCGGCGCGTCCCAGCGGTACGGTACGATCCTCGGGATCGCCTGCTTGAAGGCCCCGTAGACGTCGAAAGCCAGCACAGTGCCGAAAACGAAGAGCGGAATGCCCAGGAGCCGCTCGGCCGTGTCGCGCGTAAAGAGGTCGTCGTGCAGCTCCTCTCGGAGCGCTCGGAAGGAGCGGGCCCTGAAAAGCCCGATCCAGGCGAACCTCCCTACGACGAAGGCGAGCACCAGATCCGGAACGATGCGGAGGCCCAGGAGGCTCGGTAGGCTCGTTCCCACCTTCGGGTGGACGCCGGTGAGCCGGGCCGCGGCGTAGTAAGCGAGCAAAGGCGCTACATAGAAGGTGTGGCGGTTGGACAGCCACTCCTCCACCGCCCGGCCCGTGCCGCCACGCGGACGACGTGCCGGTCTGCCTATGCCTCTTTCACTGCCGGCTCGGCCGGCCGCTCGAAGACCGCGTACTCGATGCGCCGCCCACGCATCTTGGCGATCCGAAAGCGCCCTTCGGGTACGTCCACCTCATCGCCCACCGTGCCGACCCGGCTCAGTGAACCGAATAAGTATCCGCCGATCGTGTCGTGAACGCCTTCGGGGAGCGCGAGGCCGAGTCGGCCGTTTACTTCCCTGACGGGCACGCCGCCCCAGACGCGCCAGCGACCGTCCTCCAGCTTTGCGAAGTCCTTGGGCTCGTCGCCCTCGTGCTCGTCCTGGATCTCTCCGATGATCTCCTCTATGAGGTCCTCGAGCGTGACGAGCCCCGCGGTGCCACCGAACTCGTCCACCACGATCACCATCTTGTTGCGCAACCGTCGCATCTCGGGGATGAGGTCCTCCACGGGCTTGCTCGCGGGCGCATAATGCGCTGGCCGCATGATCTCGCGTAGGTCAGGCCCACCCTCGTGGTCGGCGCGCCACAGGTCACGGGCGATCAGGATTCCCACGATCTGGTCCAGGCTGTCCTCGTACACGGGCAGCCGCAGGTGACCCTCGTCGAGCATCAGCCTCTTGGCCTCCGCGACGCTCTCGTTCACGCTGACCGCGACCATGTCGGTGCGAGGGGTCATGACCTCGCCCACGCTCACTTCGTCCAGTTTCATCACGTTGGACACGACCCGCCACTCGGCCTCGTCGATCGTTCCCTCGCGGCGGCCGATCTCGGCGAGGATCTCGAGCTCAGCGCGGGTGATAGTGGCCTGCTGGGCCCCCCGGGCACTGATGAGTCGGGTGAAGACCGAAAGGAGCACCAGGACGGGTTTGAGTCCTACGATCATCAGCTTGAGCACGTAAGTCGCGGGTCGAGACAGAGGCTGCCAAAAGGTCGCGCCGAGCGTCTTGGGGACGATTTCGCTGAAGAGAAGGACAGCGAGTGTTAGCGCCGCCGAGAACAACCCGATCCACACACTTCCGAACACCTGCCGGGCGAGCCCACCGGCGACGGTGGCGCCGGCCGTGTTCGCGATGGTGTTCAAAGTGAGGATGGCCGCGATGGGCTCATCGATCTGCTGCTGCATCGATTCCATCCATGACGCGGCTCGAGGGTCGCGCTCCTTGAGGACCCCGACGTAGGAGGGGTTCACCGACAGGAGCACGGCCTCGAGGATTGAGCAGCAAAAAGAGATGCCCAGGGTTGCGGTCAGGACCCAGGCGAGCGTGGCCATCATATCGGCAAGATCAGGGCCCCCGGGGAAGACGACAAGCCCGTCGACTTGCCCCGCAACGGAAAATGCCGATCAGCTCTCGAGCGTAGCCTCCAACTCGATGTCCACGGCGGCGAGGGCTTTGGAGACCGGGCAGCCCACCTTGGCCTCTGCTGCCTTCTCCTGGAAGGTCGCTTCGTCGATCCCGGGGACGCTCGCCCGGCAGATGAGCTCGATCAGCGTGATCGCCGCCGCCCCGTCCTTCGTGCCGAGGTGCACGCGCGCGGTGGTACGGACGGTCTCGGGCGTCTGGCCGGCCTGGGCGAGGATGTTCGACAAAGCCATCGAGAAGCAGCCCGCGTGCGCTGCCGCGATCAGCTCCTCCGGATTCGTACCGGAGCCTTCTTCGAAGCGCGAAGAGAACGAGTAGCGCCCCTCGACCGCTCCGGTCTCGCTCCGAAGCGTGCCTGTCCCACTGCGTAGATCCCCATTCCACTCGGCGTTGCCCGTGCGGACTGCCATGTGCGTCTCCTTTCGGTTCTTCGGCGACTCGCGGGCCCACGGATGCGGGCCGAGCCGGTACACTCTCCCCGGCCTCCGGTTTCGTTTGGCGCTCAGGCTGCCCGCGGGGGCTTGGCTTCCCCCTCTGGGGCGAGGTTCGGCCCGGGGGCTTTCGTTGGCGCGCCCCCGGCCTGGACGGTACACTTCGCAGGTGCGGGGCCACGTCGGTCTCGGTCATTGAGGTTAGAGTGAGACTGTGCGATTCGTCGTAACAGCGGGGCCCGCTTCGTGAACAAGCTCGGAACGATGCTCGGGCTTGCGGTGGCCACTGCCGCGCTGGGCTGCAGCGGTGCGGGCGGCCCCGGCGTGCAGACTGATGCACCGGCCCGATCCGGTGCCGACGCCACGTACTACGTCTACGTGGGTGCCGAGTCGGCCGACCTCATGCACCGCGTCCGCTTCGGACCGGGAGGTGCCTCGGTCGAGCGGACCGTCCCAGTCGGGGAGATGTCCGTCGAGACCGAGGGACCGCACGGGTTCATCACTTCGCCCAACGGCCGCTTCGTCTACATGACGACGGGGCACGGGATTCCGGACGGAAAGCTCTGGAAATACGAGGCGGGCCCGGACACGCTGGTCGCGGAGCCCATCCTGCTGGGGTTCTTTCCCGCCACCCTCGACCTGACCCCGGACGGGCTCTACGCACTGGTAGTGAACTTCAACCTTCACGGGGAGCCTGTGCCCTCGACGGTTTCGGTGGTCTACACGCCGGACCTGGTCGAAGTGCAGCAGATAGAGACCTGCGTGATGCCGCATGGAATGCGGCTCGGCCCCTCGGGGACGTACGCCTACTCGAATTGCATGATGGACGATCGTCTCGTCGAGATCGACACGCGGACGTTCGAGGTGTCACGGCAGTTCTCAGTGCGGAGGGGTGTGGAGGGCCCCTGGGTCGAGCCGGAGATGACCGGAACCAGGGACATGTTATACGGCGGCGATGCTCCTACTTGCTCACCCACCTGGGCGGAGCCGTCCGTGGACGGCAGGAGGATCTACGTAGCGTGCAACCGTGGCGACTGGATCCTGGAGGTCGACGTCGTGGACTGGCGCGTCACTCGCACGCTGCAGACCAGCCGACCCGGTCCTTACAACCTGGACGCTTCTCCGGACGGGCGACACCTGATCGCGACGCTGAAAGCGAGTGACGCCGTCGAACTCTTCGATCTCGAGACGGGGGCGAGCGTCGGCGTCACGTCCTCGTCGACGACGATCCCACACGGAGTCGTGATCACGCCGGACTCCCGGTACGCGTTCGTCAGCGTAGAGGGCGTTGGGGCAGAACCCGGCAAGGTCGACGTCTTCGATCTCCGCGACTTCCGCCGCGTCGCCGACGTCGAGGTGGGCCAGCAAGCCAGCGGGATCACGTTCTGGAGGATGGAGCCACCGGGTTAGGGTCCCGAGCTCGCGGGAGTCGTGACGGACCGAGACTTCACGGTCGGTTCGGGTTGATTTTCGTGTCTAGTCCGCACAAGCTTCTGCGCCCCGCCGCTGACCATCCCGAGCGGTTGAAGAGGGCCCTTCGCGCCTGCCGTCTCCCGTTGCCGACCGGAGCACCGTCCGAGGGTGAAGCCAGAAGGAGTATCGGTGGCCCTCCCTTCCGCCTGGCGTTTGCTGGGCCGTATCGGGCGAGCGTCGGAGACGGTGTTCCGGCACGCCGGGCAGCTCGGCGGACTGACCTGGGCCATTACGGTCGCGCTCGTCCGGCTCCGCGTCTCGTTTCGTGAGGTCCTGAACCAGGTCTACGTGATGGGGATCCAAAGCGTCCCCATCGTCGTCGTGGTGGGCTCTCTGGCCGGAATCGTCACCAGCCAACAGGGTGGCTATCAGTTCACGGGCTCGGTGCCGCTCTACGTGCTCGGGAGCCTCGTCGCGGAAACCGTGATCCTGGAAATGGGACCCGTTCTGACGGCCATAGTGCTCGTGGGACGTGTGGGCGCGAGAATCACCGCGGAGCTCGGGACCATGAAGGTCTCGGAGCAGATCGACGCGTTCAGCGCTCTGGGGCGGGACCCGATCGCGGTCCTCGGGGCTCCTCGAGTCGTGGCGGGCGTCATCGTGATGCCGATTCTGGTCGCGATTGCGGACTTCATCGGTCTCGTGGCAGGCATGATCGCCGCCGACGTGACCGTCGGCCTCGGCCGCGAAGCGTTCTTGTACGGCGCTGGGCTCTTCTGGCACAACTGGGATCTGCTCTACTCGCTTACCAAGGCGCTTGTGTTCGGGTTCGCTATACCCCTGATTTCGGTGCACATGGGCTTCCAGACTCGCGGGGGCGCGGAAGGTGTGGGAAAGACGACCACCGCCGCGGTAATGTTCATGACACTGACCATCCTCATCCTTGACGCCCTCTTCCCTCCGCTGATGTTGAACTGAGCATGACGCTGCCGTTTCCTCACAAGGATTGCCTCACGAAGGGCTCGGCTGCGTGATCGAGTACCGAGACGTGCACAAGGCGTTCGATCACCCGGTCCTCACGGGAGTGGATCTCACCATCGAGCGCGGTGAGATGTTCGCCCTCTTCGGCCCTTCAGGAGCCGGGAAGAGCGTGCTGCTCAAAACGACTATCGGCCTCATTGCGGTCGATCGGGGGGACGTACGGGTGGACGGGGACTCGGTTTACCACTCCCCTCCAGACGTCTTGGATCGCATCCGTCAGAAGGTGGGGTACGTATTCCAACACGCGGCCCTCTTCGACTCCCTCACGGTCCACGGGAACGTGTGCATGGGCATCCCCGAGGAATCACTCAAGCGGATGAGCGACCGTGATCGGGATGTGCGCATCTGGCAGGCCGTCGATCTCGTGAACCTCGAGTCCAAGCACGTCCTGGCCAAATTACCCGCCGAGCTCTCCGGAGGGATGAAGAAGCGTGTAGGCATCGCGCGCGCCATCGTCGGTCGCCCTGGGACCCTGCTCTGGGACGAGCCGACGACCGGTCTGGATCCGGTGAACACGGCCGCCGTGGAGCGACTCATCGTGCGCCTTTCGCAAGAGCTCAACGTGACCTCGGTCCTGGTAACCCACGACATCGAGGGCGGACTCGAGATCTGCGACCGCGTAGCGATGCTGGAGCAAGGCGTCCTCCGCTTCTGCGGAACACCGGACGAGTTTCGCAACGAAACCGATCCCGTGGTCCAGGCCTTCGTTTCCAGGGCAGCCGCCGAGGCCGCACTCGACCTGCAAATCGTGGGCTCGACGATTTGAAGCCTTCTCCTTCCAGCGATAAGACTCGCCGCAAGCAAGGACCGAAATGACAGACGATGGCCCCGCGGGACGAGGGCGAAGGGAGCCAACCGACGCGGAGCTGACCTCGGCGATCCCACAGGTCAAGGGGCGACGTGAGATAAGAGTCGGAGTCTTCGTGGTGACGGGTATCGTCGCTGTCGTCTGGGTGCTCTTTCTGCTTACCGATCCCGCCACGCTCCGAGGTCGCTACCTGCTGGTAACCCGGATGGAGAATGCCGGCGGCATCCGCAGGGGAGATCCCGTCCAGATGAGGGGCGTGAACATCGGACGCATTCACGGCTTCGAGATGGGCCGGGACGGCGCGGTGCAGACGCGCATGGAGATCGAGGGTGACTGGGAGATTCCGAGTGACTCCTACACGCGCCTCGTCGGCCAAGGCGTGTTCGGAGGCCGAACCCTGGACGTGGTGGCCGGCTCATCGAGCGACATGGCCGAGCCATGGGATACGATTCCGAGTATCGGTGACACCGGAGGCATTCTCGAGACTGCCGAAGCCCTGGGCACGACCGCCGCCGACGTGCTCGAGCAGCTGAAAGCGCTTCTCGACGACCCTAGCCTGACTGCGGTTCAGGGAACCGTGACGGACGCACGGGGCCTGATCGCCGAGATCCGAGGGATCGCCAGCGAGCAACGCGACGACATCCAGCAGCTGACAGCCAGCCTGAACCGGTCTGCCGGCGGGCTCGAGAGCGCCGCCGCTGCGGGCCCCGACGTCGCTCGCGCGATGGCGCGCGCGGACTCCATACTCCTGCAGTTGAACAGCACGAGCGCGGTTCTCGACGACCTCGTGGCGACCATGAGCCAGATCATCGCTGGGGTCGAGCGAGGGGAAGGTACCTTAGGCCTGCTCACGCAGGACGATTCTCTCTACGTGAACCTCAACCGCGCCGCTGAGGGGGTAGCGTTACTCGTGGAGGACCTCAGGGAGAACCCTGGCCGATACATCCGTCTCTCGATCTTCTGATGCGAAATCGCCGAACGCGGCGAGGGGCCGGCCCCTCCCGACGCCGGCCCCTCCCGTTCGCGAAGATCAACGCTCCGACGCCTACCATCCGGGTGCGAGTTGGAAGCCCCAGTGCGGCCCCTTGTCCGGCCTTTGGAAGGGGTTGACGTAGTATGCCTCCAGAATCATGAAGCCCAAGATGTTGAAGCGTGCCGACACACCCGCGCTGAAGACGGGCACGCGGTCCGTCGAGGATCGGCTGAACTCGAGCCGAGCCTCGCGCGTGTCGTCCCACGCGAGTCCCGCGTCGGCGAACGCCACGAGCTCGGTGGGCATGAACGGGAAGTTGATGATGCCGAACTGCTCGGTCCCGACGAGTGGCACCCGCAGCTCGAAGTTCGCCACAGCGAGCCTGTGTCCGTAAAGCCGGTCGAGGGCCGGGCAGCCCGTTTCGAACGTCAACCCGGGTTGGTTTAACCTGTTTGCGGTCTGCCCGCACTCCGACTCTGTGCGGAAGCTCTCCCAGGCGTAGCCGCGGACGAAGCTTTCGTAACCGAGGAAAAGGGGCTGGATCGAGTTGCTGGCGATGCCCCCGTACCGCCCGAAGTGGAGCCCGCGCAACGCGACGGTGAGGTTCCGGTTCGGGTGGTAGTACCGCCTCCAATCGGCCACGGCGGTCAGGAAATTCTCGCTACCCAGCGTGCCTTCCACGGAGAAACGGAAGCGGCCGCCCTGGATCGGCGAGGTGAACCCGAAGAAGGAGTTGTCGCCCACGTAGCCCACCGACGCGTTGGCGAGGCTCAGCGGGTCGAGCTCGAGCGCGGCGAGCGTCGGATCTTGATCGGAGCCGACTTGTTCGAAGTCGATCACGCGATTGAACTGATCGAGGTAGAGGCGGTCCTCCTCGACGTCGAACGAGTAGCGAACCGCGCCGAGGCCGAACTCCATCCTACGCGTCGTGGAGAACGGATAGGAGACCTGACCCTCGGCGCTGGTGACGAACACGCGTCGCCTCACCTGCCCGAGAAACTCGCGTTGGTTCTCGTCCGTGCTGAAACGCGTCAGAATCGTCATGTAGGGGATCCGACCGCCCGATACGGCCCAGTTCCACCGGTCTGAAAGGTTGGCGTAGAACGCCTGGCCCCCGATGTCCTTGACCGTGCCCTGAGCCTGGACGGCGACGCCCAAGATGCGATCGCCCAGCATGTCACTGAAATAGGCCGACGCGCCGCCGCCGATATACGTCCCGAACTGATCGGCCCCGGCCCCGAACGTCGGCTGGCCGACGAAGTCGAGCTGGAGCGACGGCTCGTACGCGGCACCCTCGACCGCCTGGTACGTTCCGTCGGGCTGGAGCCCCGTTTGCGCGTCGGCGAGATAGTCGGCGACACGGCTGAACCGGTCGGGGTGTGTGGGTGGCAGGAGCCGACCGGGCTGCTCGGCTGCGTCGGCGACGCGGGCCATGGCTACGCCTTCGGGGTCCGCGGGCAGGCGCACGACGTGAAACTCGAACCCGGTGAAGACGCTGAAGGCCACCTCGCCGGTGCGTGCGGCGACCGACATGGCCGGGGCCGCGGGGGTCACGCCGCTCACGCCCGTCTGGACGGTGGTGATTCGCTCGACGTCCCCGCTCGCGAGCTCCAATCGGTAGACGTCGCTGAAGCCGTCCTGGTCGGAGAGGAAGTAAAGGCTCAATCCGTCTGGCGAGTATTGCGGGTTCGAGTGGCGCACGTTGCCGAAGACCTCGAGGACCTCGATGTCTCTCGTCTCCACGTCGATCAGGCTCAGCTGGAACTTGCTGTAGACGAGATCACCGAAATCCGTTTCGGCTCCACGGTCGGACGCAAAAGCGATCGTGGTGCCGTCCGGGGACCAGGTCGGGTGGAAGTCGGCGTTTCGATCCTGGGTCAGGCGAGACATCAGGCCCGCCTCCAGGTCGTAGACGAACAGGTCGCTGATGCCTCCCTCGATCCCCGTGAAAGCGATGTAGCGTCCGTCGGGTGACCATGCGGGGTTATTCATGGCACCGAGCCCTTCGGGCCGAATGCGCTCGACGATGTCCCCGTCCTCCGTCTCGACGATAACCAGCTCGTTGTCCCCCCCGGCGAATACGACGAAGGCGAACCGTTCCCCGTCCGGCGACCAAGCCCCGGACGTCTCCACGTAACGAAGCGCGTCGAAGTGCGGGTTGGCGTTGGCGCTCGTCAGCTTCCGGATGATCCGGCCGGTGACGGCGTCTGCAAGGAAGAGATCGATGGAGAACAGGTCCTTTTCGGAAAGGAAGGCCAAGAAGCGGCCGTCCGGACTCAGGCTCGGTGAAAGGTTCATCGTGCCCGATCCCGTGCTCGGCGCCAGGATGACGTCTCCTGCCTCCTCGGCCGCGAGCCGACCCTCGAGCAGCGGTCCGTAGGCCGACTCGACTCTGCGGCGCCACTCGACCGACAGAGTGTCGTGCGGGATCCCGAGGACCTGGCCCAGGGCAGGTGCGAAACCGATGCGCAAAGCTCGGCGGAAGATCTGGACGATGGCGTCGTCGCCGTACGTGCCTCCGATGTACGCCCAAAGGGCCTGCCCGAAACGATACGGGAAGAACCTGGACTCCCGAGTCATCTGCTCGATGGTCGGGAAGTCGTCGCGCGCGACGGCGTCACGGAGCCACATCGCCGTCGATGCGTCCTCCCGCCCGACGGAGAGATACTCGGCCATGCCCTCGATCAGCCAAAGTGGAAGCGAACTCAGCCCTTGCAGCCCACCCCCTCTCCTCGATTGCGCGATGTTGTACTGAAAGGCGTGCACGAGTTCGTGGCCGAGCACGTGATCAGTGTCCCAGTACGACCCGGTCATCGGCATGATGACTCGGTTCTTGAGGGACTCCGTGACTCCGCCCGTCGACTCGCCGATGAACCCTTGCAGGGTGTTCGTCTGCTGGAAGTCTGGGTGGTCGGCGTAGACGATGAGCGGCTTGGAGCGCTCGAACTCGTGTTGGAAGGTCCGCGCGAAGCGCTCGTACCACCGCTCGCTCATACGAGCGAGGTCCTCGGTCGCCCGCGCTTCCTCGGGGTAGTAGTGGATGTCGAAGTTGGCGGTCTTCAGTACCTGGAACTCGAAGTCGTCGTATTGGACTTTGTTGCGCCCGAACTGGGCCGATGCTGGACCTGCCGCTATCGCCAGCGTCACGAGGGCGAGCGCACCAGCGAGGGCCCTGGCCACCCGCGGCGTCGCGGAGCGCTCGAATCCGTCCCGGTTTACGACCATGATGACCGCCTCTGAGTTCGAGGTCCTTCTCGCTGGCAGTGCCATCCGCCAGTCGTTCTGGACCGCATGTCGTACTCTTTCGTTCGCTCCACGAGTCCGGCTCGAGCGACTCCGTCGGACACGCCGCCGCCGGCGGCTATAGTAGATCAACACCGCGGGGGACGCGCTTGTTTCGCCCAGCTTGCGTCCCGGGAACGGTTGTCAGAGAATTCTCGGTCCCCGCTCCGGTCGGCGGGGTCCCATGGTGGCATGGCCGGAGCAAGAACCCTGCCGCTCGAAAGAGAAGGGGTATTCGTGCGTTTCGCCAGTCGGTGGTACCCTCGTGGGCGCGTGCGCGTCCTGCCGGTGTTCGCTGGCTTTCTCGTGGTTTGCGGGTGTTTCGGGGAGTCGGGTGAGGAGGCAGGCTCGCCTCTCGGGATCGAGGACCTCGCGCCGCCCACCGGTGAGGGCAGCGGAGAGCCGCATCTGTCCATTTCGGAGGACGGTGCGATCCTCAGCTGGCTGGAGCCCCAACAGGGCGACCTCCACGCGCTCAAGATGTCCCGCTTCGGCGAAGCAGGGTGGTCGTCCCCGGTGACGGTGGTGGCTCGCTCCGACCTGTTCGTGAACTGGGCTGATTTCCCTTCCGTCGAGAGCGTCGGCCACGGAATCCTCGCGGCGCACTGGCTGCAGCGGGGCGCCGCCGGCGGCTACGACTACGGGGTCAGGATCGCGACTTCGAGCGACGACGGCGTCACCTGGAGCGCCCCGTGGACGCCGCACGAGGACGGGACTGCCACCGAGCACGGCTTCGTCAGCATGTTCCGCACGGGCGAGGGAGGGTGGGGGCTCGTCTGGCTCGACGGGCGCAACTACGCGGAGCGGGACGGATCGCCGGCCACGAGTGAGATGACGCTCCGCTTCCGTCAAGTGAGTGCGAGCGGCGCGCCTGGAGCCGAGATCGGGGTCGACGGCCGCATCTGCGACTGCTGTCAGACGGACGCCGCGACGACCGGGCGAGGCGTGGTTGTCGCCTATCGGGACCGAACCGAGGATGAAATCCGTGACATCAGCGTCGTTCGCCTCGCGGACGGCCATTGGACCGAAGCCGTGCCCGTTCACGACGACGGCTGGCATATGACGGTCTGCCCCGTAAACGGGCCCGCCGTGGCGGCTCGCGACGAGCTGGTCGCGCTGGCGTGGTTCACCGGGGCGGGCGACGTTCCCGTCGCGAAGCTCGCTTTCTCCAGCGACGGAGGTGCCACCTTCGGTGCGCCGGTCGTGGTCGACGACGGGAACCCCGCCGGGCGGGTCGACGTGGAGCTCTCGCGTGAAGGGGCTCAGGTCACCTGGTTGGAGCGGACCGGTCAAGGCGGAGCCGAGGTCAGAACGCGCCATGTGAAACCCGACGGCACGCGGGGCTCGGCGATCACGCTCTCTGCGTCGTCGTCGGACCGGGCCAGCGGCTTTCCGCAGATGGTCGGGCTCGTGGACGGGTCGCTGATATTCGCCTGGACCGACGTACTCTCCGGCCGGTCGCGGGTAAGAGCGGTCCGGCTGAGGACTCAAGGAGTGGGCTGATGACGAGGACCTCGAAGTGGCTGGCGGTCGGGGCGGCAACGGCGCTGGCGTGCGCGTGCGTGCCCTCCGGGTTCGACGAAGCCGCACGCCCCGATCCCGGGAACCCGGTGCCTGACTTCCGGGCGCCGAGCCTCGAGGGGGACACTGTGTCGCTCGCCAGCCTGCAGGGCCGGCCGGTCGTCCTGAACCTCTGGGCGACGTGGTGCGCGCCCTGCCGTACCGAGACCCCTTACCTCCAGAGCATCTTCGAACGATTCCGCTCCGACGGGCTACAGGTCGTGGGGCTCAGCGTGGACACGCGGAACGCCCGGACGGACGTGGAGGAGTTCGTGGAGGAGTTCGGCGTCTCCTACCTGATTCTGCACGACCCTACGATGGCGGCGCTGGACGTCTTCGCCGTCCTGGGCCTGCCTGCCACCTACCTGGTCGACTCCGAGGGTATCATCACGTGGAAGCGCTTGGGCCCGATCCCGGATGGGGACGCCGAATTCGAGGAGGCCATCAGAAGGGCTCTCGAAGGGTGATTCCCGAGGTGCTCCGAGCCGCACCTCCCGTCACTGCCGAAGAGTAACGCGTGGCGGACCCATGGACCGACGTGTCGCGCGTGCCCCCTGAGTCCATCGACACCCCTATCGGCGTGATCGATGTCCGACGCGTTCGGGCCAACGCCGAGAAGGTGGGGGCGTACTGTGACAGGTACGGCCTCTCTTGGCGCCCCCACATCAAGACGCACAAGAGCACGCGCGTTGCGGAAGTGCAACTGCGGGCGGGTGCGCGCGGACTCACGGTCGCGACTCCGCGCGAGGCCGAGGTGATGGCACAGGTGTGCGACGACCTGCTCTTGGCCTATCCCCCGGTCGGGGACTCGAAGCTCGCGCGGCTCATGGCCCTTCCCAGTCACGTTCGATTGAGCGTTGGGCTGGACTCCGTCGAGGTCCTGAAGGGCCTAGCTGCCGCCGCCGTCGCGGCGAGGCGGGAGGTGGGGGTGCTCATAGAGCTCGACGTGGGGCTCGGGCGCGTCGGCGTACAGAGCCTGGAAGCCCTGGTGCGCCTGGCGCGAGCCGCAAGGGAGCTGGAAGGCGTCCGCTACCAGGGAATCATGTTCTACCCCGGACACATCCGGATGCCGACTGCCGATCAGGGGGCCGCGATCGTGGCGCTCGCGCAGCTCGTCTCGGAGGCTCGCGCAGCTCTGGACACCGCAGGGCTCGCTCCTGCGGTCGTGAGCGGTGGATCGACCCCGACTCTGCGCCGCAGCCACGAGATCCCGGCACTCACGGAGGTCCGCTCCGGGAGCAGTATCTTCTACGATCGCGAGGGCGTCGCGGTTGGCGTGGCGACCACGAACGACCTCGCATACACGGTTCTGGCGACGGTCGTCAGCTCGGCGGTAGCCGGGCGGGCGGTGGTCGATGCCGGGTCGAAGGCCTTGTCGAAGGAGGGGCGTGCAGGCGACGAAAGCTACGGGGTCCTTCTCGACCGGCCCGAGGTTCGGCTCGTCGGTCTCTCCGAGGAGCACGGAATCCTGGACTTGTCGACCACCTCGTGGCGCCCGCGCATCGGCGAACGCGTCCGTATCGTCCCCAATCACGTCTGCGTGTCCGTGAACCTCCAGGATCATCTGATGGCGCTGGATGGGGCAACCGCGGAGATCTGGCCGCTCGAGGCTCGGGGAAGGGGACCGTTCGTGGCGTGAACAGGCTTTCGTTCGAGCGCGCCGAGGAGCTGTTGGGCCGTATGGTGGGCGTCCACGTCCTCGTCGTGGGCGACGTCATGCTGGACCGCTACGTAACAGGGTCGGTAGAGCGCATCTCTCCCGAGGCGCCGGTCCCGGTCGTTCGCGTGGATGGCGAATCCGACGCGGTTGGGGGCGCCGGGAACGTGGCGGCCAACGCGGTCGCTCTCGGCGCGACCTGCCACGTCGTAGGCTGCATCGGGTCCGACGCCGGGGGTGACCTCTTGCAGGCCGCCCTCCGGGACGCTGGGGTACGCACCGAAGGACTCGTTGTCGACGATGGACGGCCCACCACCGTGAAGACGCGTGTCTTGGCCCGCCGCCAACAGGTCGTGCGTGTGGACCGCGAGGTCGACGCGGACGTTTCGGACGGCGTCGCTTCCAGGCTGGCGCGGACGGTCGAGAAGCTCGGTGCCACCGCACAGATCGTCGTGATGGAGGACTACAACAAGGGCGTTCTCGTGCCGGACGTCATCGACGCTGCGCTCGGCGTCGCCGCGTCTCGGGGCATTGCCTCGCTGGTGGACCCGAAGCGGCTCCGCTTCTTCCGTTATGCAGGCGTCACCGTCTTCAAGCCCAACGAAAAGGAGCTCGCAGACGCTCTCAGTGACCGTGTCCACGCCGATGACGGCCGGTGGATGGAAGACACGAGACTGCGACTGGGATGCCACAACCTTCTTCTGACACTCGGCGAACGAGGAGCCGCCCTCGCCACCGAGGCCGGAGAGTACGTGCGGGTGCCTACGGTCGCCCGCTCAGTCTACGACGTCTCCGGGGCGGGCGACACGGTCACCGCCGTGGTGGGAACGGCCCTGGCCGCTGGAGCCACGGTTGTCGAAGCCGCTATTCTCGCCAACCATGCGGCCGCAATCGAGGTCGGCAAGACCGGGGTCGCGACGGTATCGCCCAACGACATCCTGACACAGTTCCGGAGCTTCGATTCCGCGGGCCGGTAACGGCCGACCGGTGGGCGGGCCTACACCTTGGGAGGAAGTCGAAATGAGCGGGATCGAGATTGTACATACCGAGCACGCGCCGGAGGCGATCGGGCCGTACTCACAAGCCACCGTCAGCGACGGTTGGGTCTTCTGCTCGGGCCAGATCCCGCTCGACCCGTCCACCGGCGCGGTCTCGGAGGGCGGCATCGGCGAGCAGACTCACCGCGTGCTCGACAACCTCGCAGCCGTGTTGGAAGCGGCGGGAGCGTCGCTGGCGACGGTAGTCAAGACGACCGTGTTCCTTGGCGACATCAGCGATTTCACCGAGATGAACGGAGTATATGCACTTCGTTTCGGCGACCACCGCCCCGCGCGCGCCACGATAGAAGCGGGCCGTCTCCCGAAGGGCGTGGGGGTCGAGATCGAGTGTGTCGCCCGGGTCGTGACTTCCGCGTCGCGGGGGTGAGCACGCGTCCAGCGAAGCGGACCGGACGGATCGAGCCTTCCCTCGGGGCTCTCGTCCCGACGCTCGTCGCGATGGTTGTCCTGGTAGCGGGCGGCTGCGCGCTCTTCGAGGACCCGGCACCGCGAGAGGCTCGCCTGGTCCTCGACGGTGACGTTGGCGCCTCCGTGCGGGTGGTGGCTGCCACACGGTTCGTCGCACGGATTCGACCGAATGGCCGAACGCAGGTCGACCTCGCGACGTCGGACACGCTCTTTCGCACCTTGCCCTTCGACACGGTCTATGCTCTCGGTGCGGAGCAACGCATTTTCGCTGAGGGCAGGGCACTGCAGAAGGATCTGCTCACCTTCCGCATGCAAGTCTTTCTCGACGGAGAGCTCGAGTTCGACGTGTCGGGCCCGCTTCTGCGAGGATCGCCCCTCAGGTTCGTGTACAGCTTCAACCAGCTTCTCACCCCGGACATCGACGTGCGCTAGCCCAGCTCTCGAGGGTCTGAGGAACCGTTTCGTGCCCTGATACGTTTGTAGCAATGACGGCCGAGGCGCGCCCGGGAGCGTGGCCACGACCCACGGTCGGCCACAGGGTCGCACTCGAGCCGAACGGCGCGCTCGGGCGTGCGGAAGGAGGAAACCATGAAGCCTAGGTCCGCGACCAGGCCTGCCACGACGGCCGGGTTCGTGCCGGCCGTGTTGTGCGCCGGTCTGGCGGCGTGCGGCGGTGCGGAGCCCGGATCGATCACCGATCCAGACCCGCCTTCAAGCGGAGGCTCCGAATCGATCTGCGAGCTCCGCAATGAACCTCTCGTGCCCGGGGGCCCGGGGCCGGACGGGATCTACGCGCTCACGCTCCCCGACATGGTGGAAGCGACCCATCCGGAAGCGGCCTATCTGCGAGACGACGACCGCGTTCTCGGCGTCGTCGTCGACTCCGACGCCCGCGCGTATCCACACGACATCCTCTGGTGGCACGAGATCGTGAACGATGAGTTCATCGACGGCACTCGCGTCACCGTGAGCTTCTGCCCTCTCACGGGCTCGGGCCTCGCGTGGAACTCACGGGTCTCGGGGGAGCTGCTGGAGTTCGCCGTCTCCGGACTTCTGTTCGCCAACAACCTGGTCATGTTCGACAGGCAGACCGGCGCTCTGTTCGGCCCGCAAATGAGCGTATCGGGAAAATGCGGAGACTTCATCGACGACATGCCGGAGATGATCCCGGTCCGCGAGATGAGCTGGGGGCGCTGGCAGGAGCTGTATCCGCACACGAGGGTCATGAGCGACGAGACCGGCTTCGACCTCCCCTACGGCGTATACCCTTACGGTAGTTACGACGAGCTGACCAACGAGGGGCTCCTGTTTCCGATGGACGTCGATCGTAGCCGGCCCATCAAGGAGCGCGTGCTCGGGATCCGTCTCGGCGAGACGAGCGGCATTGCCTATCCGTTCGGCACGCTGGAAGCTCAAGGGAGCCTTTCGGTCATCAACGAGGTCATCCCCACGCTCGGATCCGTCGCCATCTTCTACGAGCGTGGTGATGGGGAAGCGGCGATCGCGTACCGCGCCGAAATCGACGGGGCAGCGCTCACCTTCGACGTGCGCAACGGCTCCATCGTGGATGATCAAACGGGATCCACCTGGGAACTAGCCGGCCGTGGGGTGGACGGCCCCTTCGAAGGCCGCGCCCTCGACGGTGTGCCCGAGGCGTACGTCTCCTTCTGGTTCGCGTGGCAGCACTTCCAGCCGCATTCGGTCGTGGTGGACGGGCCTACGTGAGCACCATGGGCCTCGAGCAGCACCAAGGCCCGGCGCCGTTTACGGGCCGGGAACTTCCACCTGCGGCGCTGGATTCGGGGGGGACGTGGAGAGCCCTGTCCCTAACCGACCAGTAGCAACTCGTCGTCTCGTGCGCGGTCTCCTGCTGACCGCCTGCGTGGCGTCCTGCGTCCCCGCAGAGGATGGCCAGAGCTCGGTCGTCGATCGGGTGCCGCCGGGCCCGGGCGGGTCGGTGACGGCGCCGAGTCCACCCGTCGGTCGCTGGACCCGCGAGTCGAGCGGGGGCGCGCGGATCACCCTGAGCGTCGATCCGTTCCCGGTCGTGGCCGGCCCCGTCCGCTTCACGATCGAGGAACTGCCCGGCGACGAGGGGGGTGCGACTCCGACCCTCGACGTGGTCTCTCCGACGATGCCCGCGCACGGGGTCGTGCGATTCCCGGCCGTGCGCCGTGGCGACGACTGGGTGGTGGACGCCGAGATCCCGATGGAGGGCCAATGGATCGCATACTTCAATTTGGATTTCGGAGCCGACGCAGCAGCGTTCTCCCTGGACGTGGGACCGGGCGCTGCAGGGGGACACCAACACGGCGCCGTTGAATCCGAGGTCAGCTCGTCGCAAGGGTCTCACCCACACGAGGTAGGCGGACACGTCGAGTCCGCCCCGGACGCCGCGCACGCTCACTCCGGCGGGTCCGAATGATCGAACCATCCCTATCACCAACCCCAGGAGACAACACGATGCAAAAGATGATTCTCATGACGTTCGCCCTCGTGGCGCTGGCGCTCGGCGCAAGCCAGGCAGCAGCGCAGATGCCCGAGATGGCTGCGAGCGAAGACGTCGAGTTCACCGCCCAGGTCGTCGACCTTTCCTGCAAGCTCGTTTTCGATCTGAGCGGCGAAGGTCACCGGGAATGCGCGCAGGTGTGCGCCGACATGGGCATCCCGCTTGGACTGCTGTCCGAAGACGGCACGTTTTACCTCCCCGTGAGCGCGGGCATGCCCGGAAGCAGCGCGAACTCCATGCTCAGGCCTCACGCGGAGCACACCGTAACGGTGCGTGGCAAGGTGATCGAGCGCGCTGGCATGAACTCCATCGTGATCGAAAGCGTCACGATGTAGGCAGGTCTCGACGCGCAGCCCGGATACGGGCAGTGGTCTCGACGGACCGCCGACGGGGCCTGGCTCCGGGCCCGAGAGTTGCTTGGGCTGCGCTCGTCACGCTGGCCGGGTGCGCGGACAGCGCGCCCGGCCCCCCTGGAAGGCCGCTGGTCGGCGCACGCCCCCCCCCCCCCGCGAGATCACCGTAGAAGCCGGCGTGCGCTCGGTCACCAATCACGATCCCGCTGAGATCCTGTCGGTCCACGAGACGACCCCCGATCGACGGGCGCGGCTCTCGTTTCTCAGCGGCCGCGCCGCAACCCTCTTGGCGGACGGGCGTAGCGCCTGGCCCGACTCGGACGGGGGTCGAGTGGTCGTGTTCGACGCGTACGGTGTCGTGGATACGGTGTTGCAGGGTGGGCCCACCGACGAACGGCGCCTGGAGCGCCCTTCATTCGTCGCGGCCTGGGAGAACGGGCTAGCTGCGTTCGAGGCCGACGGGGCCGGTCTGGTTTTCGAGCGAGCCGCTGCGAGCCGCTGGGTCGACACGGGGGGCAAGGGTTCGCCGTCCGGCGCGCGCGGCCGGGTGTCGTCGAGCCGGAGCATCCTCGACATCCCGCTGCGTCCGCTTCCGCCGGGCGCCCCTTTGCTGTGGATGTGGGTCGACGGGGAAGCACGACCGGTCGGCGAGGCGATGCGCGGCAGGGAGCCGCTCCTCGGGAGCCTGCTGAACTCGGGCTGGTCCGACGTGTCGAACGAAGGCGACGTCTACTTCGCGTCTGCGGTGAGGCCCGAGCTGCATCGGTATGCGCCCGACGGGACGCTTCGCTGGACGAGTCGCTGGATTCCGGATGCGCCCGTCGACGAGCCCCGGTTCGGGTACGACGGCACTGGCCTCGTACCGAGGTTCACCCTCGTTCAGCAGGCGATGGTCGTCGGACCGGATGATCGGCTCTACGTCCTGGCACCGAACGAGGGCACTCATCGAGACCGCGTCCTCGTCTTCGAGGACGACGGCACCCTTCTCAGAGCGGGCACCGTGCCACGCGACGCCGCCGTCTATCTCGATTCGGCTGGGAACGTGTGGGCGACCCCGGCCGCGTCGGCCCTGGCCCGAACGGGTTCCGCTCAACGCGTCGCGTTTCCACCGTTCGACCTTCCGGCCTTGGGGGAGGGCGACCCCCTCGCCCTCGCAGACCTCCATGGCGACGTCGTGGTGGTCAATTTTTAGGCGAGCTGGTGTGCGCCCTGCCGGCACGAGATGCCGCTCCTCGATCGAATGGCTCGTGAGCTGCGCACGCAAGGAGTGACCGTCGTCGGTGTCAACGAGGACGTAGTCGCTGCGGACGCGCTCGCCTTTATCGAGGAGTTGGGTGGCGTGGCCTATCCGATCCTCGCCGGGCGCGGCCGGCAAAGGGCCCGCTATCACTACCGGGGACTGCCCTACACGGTCATCGTTGATCGCGAGGGTCGCGTCATCCGCACGCTATACGGATTCGGATCGAGCATCGCCCCCATCGAAACCGTGGTTCACCGGGAGCTCGGTGGCCGCCAGGAAGCGGGTCGACCGATGGCGCCGACCCCAGCGAATCGATCGGGGGTCGGGTCGTAGGGGCGCTCGCCTCGCTCGTTCAGCGACCACCGATCCTCGCGGAGGCGCATCGCGGGTCCGCTCTCACGATCGAGGCGGGGTGCCATGGAGGGGCGAAGCCGGTCCATCCTCCCACGACGCCGGGGGCGCAGTGCGACGAGCGGTCTTATGTTCTGTCCGGAGCCCGGGGGCGTCCACGCCTCAAGGAGACTCTCCACATGATCGTCCACGACCGGAAGGGGTCGGATGGTTCCAGCGATCCCATGGATGGTGCTGGCGGGCGCCGCGCTGTTCACGCCCGTGCAGTCGGGCGGTCCGGAAGAGCTCTCGCGGTCTTCGCCGACCCCTGCGCTGGCCCGCCAACCAACCCGAGGCGGGCGGCCGGTGATCCTGCTCACGTTGCCCCATGAGCGCATCGACCTCTTCCGTTACAACCGGGTCGAAGGTCCAGCCGTCGGCGCACGCGTGCAGGCGCGTCTCAGGCGCGTCTGTGGAGTCCGCTGGGGCCCCTGAACGTCGAGCTCGAGCCGTTCCTCGGGCTCGCCGACATGCAGCTGAAGGCGAGTCTGGCCGTGCGACAGTACGGGCTCGGTCGCACGCTTTCCCTCGGGGTGTATCACGAGCTTCGCTCGGTCCACCGCGGAGCGGGCCACCTCGGCCCCGGGAACAGCGTGACCTCGCTGCTCTTCGGGCGCGACGACGGTGAGTACTACACCGCCATCGGGGCGGCAGCATCCGTCTCCGCACCCCCCGGTGGGCCACCTTGGTGGGAGGTGCGGGTGTTTGCGGAGCGTCATCGTGAGACCGACAAACACATCGACTTCACGGTCGTCAACGCAGGGGACCGATCATGGCGTTTCCCGCAGAACGTAGAGGCGGCGGAGGGCGACGAGCTCGGGGCCGAGATATTCTGGCGCCTCCGACGCAAACCGGACCCACAGGCGTCCGGTTGGAGCGTACAGACACACGTCCTCGGAGCGGTGGGCGACCTCGATTACCTACGAGTGGGCGTGCTCCTCGACGCTACGCTGCCCCTTCTACCGAACCAGCTCCGCGTCCGGGCACAAGTACGCGGGGGCGAGAGCTGGGGCGAGCTCCCCCCGCAAAGAAACTGGTTCCTCGGCGGGGCGGCATCCGTGAGGGGATTCGACTCGTCCACGCTCGTGGGTCCGTCGGTGGTGGTTGGGCGACTCGCCCTGCAGGGCGTCCTGCCCGCCATCACGGTGGAAGCGTTCGCGGACGCCGGGTGGGCAGGAGGTGGCTTGGAGGGATTCGACGCCGACGAGGCGCTCGTCGCGGTGGGGCTCGGGCTCGGCCTCGTGGGCGAAGTGATTCGTCTGAACGTCGCGCGTGGGCTTACGGGCTCCGAACAGACTCGGTGGGATCTCTACCTGGATCCCGGGGGGTAGGGCGGGGCCCTATCGCGGTCCGCGCCAAGGGAGCCTCGTTCCTACTCCCCTCGACGAACGCACTTTCCTTCACTAAATGTCGTTATCAAACGTGTCTGTCAGGCACAATGGCACTTTTCGGGTGAGTTCGGGTTGACCCCGACGGGCCTCTAGTTTACACTGTTCACCTATGTCCGAACCACGCGAGCACATCCTCTCCTGCGCCTGCGAGCTCTTCCTGCTGGACGGTCTGGAAGGTTTTTCCATGCGCCGACTGGCGAAGGCGGTCGGCGTCACCGCCCCCGCGCTCTATCGACACTACGGTAGCAAGGAGGAGGTGCTCCAGGACGTCGTTCACGAAGCATATCGCCGCTTCTCGCGCCACCTGTATCGGGCGCTCGAGGGAGGCACTGCGGAAGAGCGGTTCCTCCTGGCGGACCAGGGCTATCTCGAGTTCGCCCTGGAGAGCCCCCGACTCTACGACGTCCTCTACGTGGCACCCGATCACATGGGTTGGGAGGAGTTGCCGAAGGTGCTCGCGGACCAGATCTGCGCGATCGGTCAGTTCTGGCACGACCGGGTCCGAGAGTGCATGGATGCCGGCATCCTTCGCGTGGGTGACCCGCGCAGAGTGGCCACCACCATGTGGGCCCACAGCCATGGTCTGATAGCGCTCTACCTGCGGGGCATGCTCAGGGTCGGCGAGCCCGAATTCCGCAGGCTCTACGTGCTCTCGTCGCGTCGGATGATGCGGGGGGTCGCCACCGAGATGAGGAGCGGGCCGCTTCGGTCACGGTCTGACCCCGACCGGTGCGCCTGAAACGAGACAAACCACGGAGTAGAGAGGTGCGGGACGTGAAGGATATCGAGGTCAAGCGGGCGCCGTGCCGCGCGCGTACGAATCGCAGCAAGCTTCATATCGCCGTCACCGCCTGTGCGGTTCTCGCGGGCGGATTGGCGCCACGACCCGGCGCGAGCCAAGCTCGTACCCCGGGTGAGAGCGGAGTCTCGCTCACACTTTCCCGGGCCTTGCGCTCCGCGATAGGGCAGAACCCCCAGATCGAGACCGCCCGCTACCAGCTGCAGGAGGCCGAGGGGCGGGTGAGCGAGGCATGGGGAAGCGTCTATCCCAGCGTCGACTTCAACACGAATTACACGCGGAACCTGTCGGCCGCGGTCAATTTCTTGCCGGCCCAGTTCTTCGATCCGGGGGCATCTCCGGACGACCAGATCGCCGTACAGTTCGGCGCCGACAACCTCTGGCAGTCGACGCTGGTCGTGGAGCAGCCGCTTTTCCGGGCCGCGGTATTCATCGGCGTCGGTGCGGCTGGACGCTTCGAGTCCTTGCAGGAGGAGGTGCTTCGCGGCGAGGTCCAGACCGTCGTTACGCGGGTTCGCACGGCGTATTATCAGGCTCTGCTCGCGCAGGAGCAGGTCCGTCTCACCGAGAACTCCGTGCGTCGCGTGCGGGAGACCCTCGAGGAGACGCGTGCGCTGTTCCGTGCCGGTCTATCGTCGTAGTACGACGTTCTGCGGTTGGAGGTGGAGCTCGCCAACCTCGAGCCGAACTTGCTGAGGGCGATGAACACGCAGAGGCAGGCAGGCCGGCAGCTGGCCGTCGAGCTGAATCTCGAGCGGCCGGAAGGCGTAGGGGTGGTGGGGTCGTTGGCGACGATGGATTTGGACGACCTTGCGGCCAACACTCCAGCCAATCGTGAAATCCTTGCGGTAGCGGGCACGGAGCTACCCGGGGAGGGAGAGCCCCTGGTCGATTTGCTCGACCTGGCAATCGGCAATCGCACCGACATTCGGCAGCTCGAGCTGGCGGAAGAACTTCGCTTCGCCGAGCTCCGAGTCGAGCAAGCCGAGTACCTTCCCGAGGTATCGCTGCTCGGCACCTATGGAATCAGCGCATCACAGAACGGAGGACCGGAGTTCTTCGGCCATCCACGAGCATGCTCGCGCACCGTCGGGGTCCAGGTGACGCTCCCGGTCTTCCAGGGCTTCAGGCGCCACGCCAGGATCGGCCAGAAGGAGGCCCTGCTACGTGCGGCGCGCACGCAGTCGGAAGCTGTCCCAACCGTAGTTGAAGGTTCCTGATAGGGGAGAAAGAAAAGTGGTGGCTCCGGGGGTCCCGGGCCGATAGGCTCGGGTAGGCAAAAACCCCAACACGGAGCCACCACGATGAAGAGAACGTACGAGGTAAGGGATCGGGCGGACAAGCGCGCGATCAGGGAGTTCCTGAAGCGGGAGGGGCAGTTTCTGCTTCCGATGCTTGAGCTCGTGGAGCAGACGGAGGTCGTGATCGACGAAGTCATCCAGGTGATGGGACGAGCGACGATCGAAGCGGTGCTGGAGATGAGCGCCGAGGGTGTGGCAGGCGTGAAGCAGGCAGGTCGGTCACGAGCGGAAGACGACACGGTGTGGTATGGCCGGCAGGGTGGTGTGGTTTACCTGTCGGACCGGAAGGTGCGTGTGGAGCGGCCACGGCTCAGGCGCCGGGGCGCCGGGGAGGGTGGCGAGGTCGAGGTGCCGGCGTACGCAGCGATGCGGAGACCGGGCGCTGTGGCGGATCGGATGCTCGAGGTCCTGATAGCGGGGGTGAGCACGCGCAAGTACGGCCGTGTGATCGGTGAGATGGCCGACACGGTCGGGGTGAGCAAGTCGGCGGTGAGCCGTGAGACGGTCGAGGCCTCGGAGCGCGTGCTGAAGGAGCTGATGGAGCGCCGGCTGGATGCGTGGGACCTGCTGGTGATCTACCTGGACGGGATCCAGATGGGCTCGCACCACGTGCTTGCTGCGGTAGGCGTGGACTCAGACGGAAAGAAGCACGTGCTGGGCGTGAGGGAAGGAGCGAGTGAGAACGCCGAGGTGACCAGCGCGCTCCTAGAGGATCTGGTCGAGCGCGGCCTGGACCCGGGCAGGCGGCGGCTGTTCGTGATCGATGGCTCGAAAGCGCTCAGGAAGGCGATCGAGAAGGTGTTCGGCCAACGTCACCCCATCCAGCGCTGCCGCAACCACAAGCTCCGCAACGTGCTGGGTCATCTGCCGAAGGATCAGCATCCTCAGGTGAAGGCGGCGTTCCGGGCGGCGATGAAGCTGGACGCGAAGCAGGGCGAGCAGAAGCTCGAGCAGCTCGCCCGATGGCTCGAGCGCGACCACCCCTCGGCCTCGGCTAGCCTACGCGAAGGCCTCAGCGAGATGTTCACGATCAACCGGCTCGGCCTCCCGCCGCGGCTGAGGAAGTGCCTGGGCTCGACCAACCTGATCGACAGCACCCACTCGGGCGTAAGACAGAAGACCCGCAGGGTGACCAACTGGAAGAACGGAGCGATGGCCTTGCGCTGGGCTGCGGCCTCGTTCGTGGAGACCGAGAAGAGCTACCGGAGGATCATCGGCTACGACCAGCTCTGGATGCTCAGGGCCCACCTCGACGACCATGAACCGGTTGCCGAAATGAGAAAGGCAGGCTAACAAGGAGACTCTCCGGAGCCACCACCTTCAACTGTCAGCGGGACACCATCCGCAGTCGAGCTTCGCGAAGAACCAGGCGGAAAGCGAAGTGATGACGGTAGCGGAACAGGCGAACGAGGCGCGCGCACGCGCTCGAGCGCAGAACATGGCAGTGAGACAGGCGAACCGAGGATTCGAGATTGCGCGCGTCCAATTCCGTGAGGGGCCGGGAGGCCGGATCGAGCTTACCGACGCCGAGGTCGCGCTCAGGGGAAGTGAGTTCAACTACGCCCAGGCCGTTTACGACTATCTCGTCGCCCGCGCTCAGCTCGACGCAGCCACCGGCCGCGTTCCCCTCGGCGACCCGGACGTGCCCCTTCCGGAGGTCGGAGGCGAGCCGTCGTACCCCCCAACGGAGCTGGACGGAGGCGGTGAATCCCGATGATTGGATCGACGAGTGCTCATTTCTGCGATGACATCAGCGCGGACGAAGAGGCGGCGGGAGTGCGGATGGGCTTAGGTGGCAGCCGGTTTGCGATCGCGTGGTCCGTGATGGTTCTGCTGGTGGCTACGGGTTGCGGGTCCGCCGAGGCGGAGGACGGCACGGGAGAGGAGAGCGTCGCGCCGGCCGGGCGCGTGATCAACGTCGAGACGACGGCGATCGAAGTCGAGGACTTCACGGAGATGATCCGCCTCACCGGTACGGTTCTCGCGAGCCATGACGTGACCATGGCGGCGGAGGAGAGTGGCGTAATCCGCGAGCTGCTGGCGGAGAGGGGAGCGGCCCTCACGGAGGGGTAGCCCGTGGCGAAGATCGACGATCGCATTCTGGTGAGTCAGGTGGAGGAGGCGCGCGCGAGAGCGTCTCTCGCGCAAGAAACATGGGAGCGCCGCCGCCGCCTCTACGAAGAGGATCGGGTGGGATCCGAGCTGGCCTATCTCGAGGCGCGTTACGCCTCGGAGCAGGCTTCGGCAGGCCTCGCGGCCCTGCAACAGCGACTGGCCAGAACGACGATCCGCGCCCCCTTCGAGGGTGTTTTGGAGGATCGTTTCGTCGAGGTGGGCTCGATGGTGAGCTCAGGTACACCCGTAGCCCGTGTCGTGCTGGACCCCTTGAAGATCGTTGCGCCCGTTCCTGAGCGTTACGCGGCCGACGTGGCCCCCGGCGCGCGCGCTTCGGTCACGTTCGACGTACTGGAAGATCAGGTGTTCGACGGACGTATCGCATACGTGGCATCGACGGTGAACCCTCAGAGCTGCACGTTCCTCGTCGAGTTCACATTGGCGAACCTCGGGGGCGCCATCAAGCCTCAGATGCTCGCGACCCTGGGCGTCGTGAGGCGTGTCGTCGAGCAGACGATCGTCGTGCCCCAGGAAGCACTGGTGCGGGTCGAGGAGGGATACGTCGCCTTCGTCGTGCTGGGCGAGGGAGATGACGCCTCGGCGCAAGCCAAGCCCGTTACACTGGGTCCGTCCCAGCGCAATCTGGCGGTGGTGACGGAGGGACTGGCGCCGGGCGACCGGTTGGTCGTGGTAGGGCAACAGATCGTGGCCCATGGAGACCGAGTGAGAGTCGTGGAGGAGAGATGAGGCAGCGAAACGACGCCGCCGCGGCGAGCAGCAGCGACGTGACGCCCGACCAATTGAGAGATCGGGGCTTTCTGGCCCGTTTCAAGGAGTTCGCTCCCACGTCGTTCGCCGTGGACCACCGCACGAGCACGGTGGTGCTCGCGTTCATCATCACGATCATGGGCGTGTTCTCCTACGGCACGACGCCCAAGGAGTCGTTCCCCGAGATCGAGATCCCGATGATCGTGGTCAACACCATGTATCCGGGTGTCTCACCGGCGGACATGGAGAGCCTCGTCACGCGTCTCATCGAGGACGAGCTGAGCCAGATCGCCGAGCTCAAACAGCTCACGTCGACGTCGGTGGAAGGCTATTCGAGCGTTTTAGCCGAGTTCGAAACGTCGATCGAGATAGAGGACGCCCTCGATCAGGTGCGTGAGCGTGTCGACCTCGCCAAACCCGAGCTCCCGTCGGAGGCCGAGGAGCCGATGATCCTGGAGTTCGACTTCACGCAGGTTCCGATCCTCCAGGTGAACCTGTCCGGGGAGTACGGGCTGGTTCGCCTCAAGGATCTCGGGGAGGAGCTCCAGGATCGCTTGGAGCAGATTCCCCAGGTGCTGCGGGTCGACCTGCGGGGCGGCCTCGAGCGGGAGGTCTTGGTGGACGTGGATCTCCGCAAGCTCCAGTTCTACGGGCTCGCCATCGGAGACTTCATCGACGCCATCGCCTTCGAGAACGTAAACACTCCCGGGGGCTCGATCGACGTGGGCAGCTCGAAGTACCTGGTGCGCGTCGACGGCGAGATCGACAACCCCACCGTCATCGAGGACTTCGTGGTGGCGACGAAGGGCGGGAACCCGATCTACGTGCGCGACATCGCGTCAGTGGACTTCGGGTTCGCGGAGCGCGCTAGCTTCGCCCGGCTGGACGGCAACCCCGTGGTGACGTTGGACGTCATCAAACGCTCGGGCGAGAACATCATCGAGACGTCCGACCAGGTGAAGGCGGCGATCGCCGAAATGGAGGCGCTCTTCCCTCCGTCGACGGTCATCAAGGTGACCTCGGACCTGTCCGAAGACATCGACGTGATGGTCTCCAGCCTCGAGAACAACATCGTGAGCGGGCTCCTGCTGATCGTGGGCGTGCTGCTCTTCTTCCTGGGGCTGGGGACCTCGGTCTACGTGGCGATCTCCATCCCCGGATCGATGCTCCTCAGCTTCATCGTGCTGAAGTTCTTAGGCGTCTCCATGAACATGGTAGTGCTATTCAGCCTCATCCTCGCGTTGGGGATGTTGGTGGACAACGCCATCGTCGTGGTGGAGAACATCTACCGCTACATGGAGGAGGGATGGCCGAGAGACCTGGCGGCCAAGAAGGCGACTGGTGAGGTGGCCGTCCCGGTGATCGCGGCGACCCTGACGACGCTGGCGGCGTTCGCCCCGCTCCTCTTCTGGCCAGGCATGGTGGGCGAGTTCATGGGCTACCTGCCCATCACGCTCATCGTCACGCTGTCGAGCTCGCTGTTCATGGCGCTCGTCATCATCCCCACCCTCTGCTCGATGTTCATGAAGGTGGGGGACGAGGAGAAGGTGCGGATGCGTCCCGCGGCTCGTTGGACCCTCGTCGGTGTGGGCGCGCTGTTCCTGTTGGTGACCGCCTCCCGCAATCCGCTGACGGCCGTCCTGTTGGTGTTGACGGCGCTCTTCGCGTGGGGCCTCTACCGTTTCGTGCTCGACCGGACTGCTCGGCACTTCCAGGAGATCATCGTCCCCTTGAACCTGCGTTGGTATGAGCGAAGCCTGCGCTGGGCACTCAACCACCGGCTCGTCGTGATCGCCGGTTCGGGCGCTGCCCTGGTGCTCACCATGATGGTCTTCGGACGCTTCAACGCCGGCATCGAGTACTTCCCCGAGGACATCCCGCCGAAGCAGGTGTGGGTGGACGTCGAGATGCCCGTCGGGACCCGCGCCGACGCCACCGACCAGATCGCCCGGCGTCTCGAGGGGGAGATGACGGGAGTTCCGGGCCGGACGGACTGGGAGTCCGTGGTGGCGATGACCGGCAGCGGCGGCTCGGGTGGCGCTTCGTCCATGATGGGTCAGGGCGGCCCCGGGGGCCCCGACGCGAGCCGCCTCGCGGTGACCCTCATCGACTTCCAGAACCGCGAGTTCGACGCGTTCGAGACGCTGGCATGGATGCAAGAGAACGTGGGCACCC
Organism: Longimicrobiales bacterium; assembly: GCA_965249195.1. Lineage (GTDB taxonomy): Bacteria > Gemmatimonadota > Gemmatimonadetes > Longimicrobiales > Gaopeijiaceae > CBDFLM01. The sequence continues at coordinate 188,279 of CBDFLM010000011.1, read as the reverse complement.
AGATCACCGGGGGTGAGGTGACCGTCGAGCAGATGCAGGAGGGAGCGGCCACCGGCCCGCCCGTCAGCATCGAGATCGTCGGCGAGGACCCCGACGTCCTGGAGCGGTTGAGCGATCGCGCAATCGAGATTCTGGAGAACTCGTCCGTCTACCCGAAGCTCGTGGGGCTCGAGAGCGACCTCGACCAGGGTCGGCCGGAGCTGTCGGTGAGCGTCGATCGTGAGCGGGCGGCGCTCTACGATCTCTCTACGGCCGACGTCGGCATGGCGATCCGGGGCGCGATCAATGGCATCGAAGCCGGAAAGTACCGCACCGGTAACGACGAGTACGACATCATCGTGCGGCTCGCCCCCGAGTACCGGCACGAACTCGAGAACCTACGCGAGCCCAGCGTCATGGCGGACGGCGGCCGACAGATACCCCTCTTATCGGTAGCCTCGTGGGAGGTCGGTGAGGGGTATGGCTCGATCCGCCGGAAGGACCAGAAACGCATGGCCACGCTGACGGCCGACGTGGCCGCCGGCCTCAACTCCAACGCCGTCCTTTTCGAGGTCCAGGCCGCGCTGGCCGAATTCGCCGAGGTCGAGCTGTCGCCCGGATACGAGGTCCAGTACACCGGGCAGAACCAGGACCAGGCCGAGGCGCAGGCGTTTCTGGGCGGTGCGTTCCTCACCGCACTGCTGCTGATCGGCTTCATCCTGGTGAGCCAGTTCAACTCGGTGGTGAAGCCTTTCATCATCCTCACCTCCGTCCTGATGTCCACGGTCGGAGTCCTGCTCGGCCTCATGATCTTTCGCATGCCGTTCGGGATCATCATGACGGGCGTGGGCGTGATCTCGCTCGCCGGCATCGTCGCCAACAACGCGATCGTGCTTATCGACTACGTTGATATTCTCCGGACGCGCGACGCGCTGAGCCGGCGCGAAGCCCTGGTGCAAGGCGGGAAGACCCGTTTCCGCCCGGTCGTGCTCACCGCGATGACCACGGCCCTGGGTCTGGTTCCGCTCGCGATCGGCCTCAACTTCGATTTCTTCGGCCTCTACGAGTCGCTCAACCCCGAGCTTTTCTGGGGCGGCGATCAGGCGGCGTGGTGGGGACCGATGGCGATCGCGGTCATTGCGGGGATCCTGTTCGCGACGTTCCTGACGCTGGTCCTCGTTCCTGTGTTGTACTCGTTGATCGACGACATCGTTGACTTCTTCGCCAAGCACTTTACGAACGCCGGCCGCCCAGGCGATCGATCAAAGACGCCGGAGCGCGTACCCGAGGAGGCCCCGGCGGACTTGCCCCCTCTGGAGCCCGAACCCGTCGGCGCGTTCAGGCGACGCTTGCCGCTGGGTGGGGCGTCCCTCCGCCCGCAGGCCGAGTAGAGAGCGGGGAGCGTCGGGCCCGGAGGTTGCGGCGGGAGTCGCGTCGTAAGCGCGGCTGCGGGAGGTCTTGAGGTCGCTCGCCCCTCACCCGGCGCCGCGTCGCGTGCGATGCTAGGTTGGATCATGACCGGACCTTCGGACGGGGACGCCGTAGACGCCCGGCGGGTCGTGGGATCGGGCGTACAGACTCTGGCCGCGCGGCGATTGGGCCGCGGATTCGTGCCGCTCGCCGTCCTCTTCGCTTTCGGTCTCGTGGGCGTCATGCGGCAGGGCGGGGGAGGGTCCGATCATCGGCTGGTCGCGGTCGGCGCGGTGGCCACCGCCGGCGCCATGCTCTTTCAGGGCCTCGCAGCGGTGCGCCGCGCCCTCGGACGAGCGGGGAGAGCCGAGGCGCTCCTCACGCCGCTCTGCGTTCTCATCGCGTACGCGTTCGCTTTTTACGTTCTCGCGTTCGAGGGCCTACGGCCCCTCGCACGCCCTCTTGGTGATGCGCCCGCTGTGACGCTCCTCGGCGCCGGCCTCTATTCGCTGTTGTCCGGGCGCCTCCTATGGGTTCTGTGGCGGCTCTCCGAGGTGCAGTCGCTGGCCCGAATCATGGTCTCGCCGGCGCCCGAGGAGAGCGCGGAAGCAGAGCGCTGAATGAACCTGCCCCCGCAGATGCGCCCGGCGGGTATCCCTCCGGGTCGCGCCCCGATGCGTCTGGGTCGACGAGTGGTCAGAACCGCGATCGCCACCGTGCTCTATGGGGGCTTCAGTTGGCTGGTTATCATCCTCGCGGGCGCTTCGCTCCGGAGGATGGCCTTTCCCGTGCTCTTCATGGTGCTCCTGGTCGCGATGCTGAGCCTCGGCTTCGTCCTGGCGGTTGCCCTCGCGTGGCAATATGGGCGGGTCCCAAGCCGCGACGAACGTTCCTGACCCTTTGGCTTCGATGGCGGTCATCACCCACCTTTGAGCGCTAGGTTCGCTGCCTCTCGGAATGCAGCGAGGATGCTCCCGACCGGCTGCACCTCATCAATCCCGGCTACGGACTTCCCGGCCTGCCAGTACTCGCTCTTCCGGTCCTCTTCGAGGGAGTCACGACCGAGGCGGCGGATCGATCGGAGGCCGTAGAGAGTGCGCATGAGCTTCTTGGTGCGACGCCACCGGAGCATGCGGCGGGCGATGGGGCCGGCGCGCGTACCGACGCGCCGCACGTGGTCGTTCTCGATTACCGCGACGGGCACGCCGGTGAGCCGCTCGGTATGCACGATGTCCTCTTCTCGTGCTTCGACGATGGCGCGCTTGTACGCGTCGCTCGCCGTGCACTCCGTCGTCGCGATGAAGCGCGTGCCCATCTGCACACCGGCGTAGCCCATCCGGAGCGCAGCGACGAAGTCCGACGGCGTCGCGATGCCCCCCGCACAGACCACGGGGAGGTCGAGATCGGCGATCTCGTCGAAGAGCTCCGCGGCGCTCCGCGTTCCGGCGTGGCCGCCCGCCCGGGCGTTTACGGCGATGAACCCGTCGACGCCGCTCTCCATTCCTTTCAGCGCCCATCTCCGCTCCGTCACGTCGTGGTAGACCTTGCCGCCGACCGCGTGGACCCGGTCGACGACCCACGACGGTTTCCCAAGGGAGGTAACGAAGAAGCGAACCCCCTCCGCGAGGGCGAGGTCGATCCACTTTTCCATGCGACGCCGATAAACCTTGGAGGAGTCCTCGATGAGGGCATTCATTCCCACGGACTTCGAGGTGAGCCGGCGGATCAGTGCGAGACCGTCCCTCAGGGCGTACCCATGCACGTAGGTCATCGAGATCGGCTGGACGATCCCGATCGCGCCCGCGTCCGACGCCGCCGCGACGAGCTCCGGGTTGGAGCACGGGTACATGGCTCCGCAGATCACGGGGATCGAGCAGCCGGCGTCCCGGGTGAGCCCAGTGGCCAGCGTCACGTAGCCTCGCCTTCCGCCCGGGGCACGGGACCAAGGCGCCAGCGGGCCGTGACGATGGCGACGCAATCGCCGGCGGCGTCGAAGACGTCCGCACGCACGTCGTGATCGATGCTCGTGCTGGCGGATGGCACCACGCACGCGCAGCGCACGGTCAAGCGTCCGCGCGCTTTCTTCAAGTAATCCACCGAGATGCGCGTCACGATCCCTCGAGTGTGCCGAGACAGGCCCACGTTGAGCGCGAGTCCGGTGGCGAGCTCTCCGGCGTTGGCGATCGCGATGGCGTGGACCGATCCCAGATGGTTACGGACCTTGCGCCTGTCGGTCACCCGGAGACGTGCGTGGCCGGGCTCGAGGTCGAGGATGAGGGCGCGCACGGAGCCCGTGTAGGGAATCATCCATCCCAGCCAACGGCTGAAGAGCCAGCGACCGCCTGGAAGCGGCGCGAGGCGGCGCCACAGGCGTAGCAGCAACTCGCGCGCCGATGCGTTTGATCGTGTCACCTGTCATCCTCCCCTACCTGGTCTACGAGGCGCGGCGGGGCGTGGTCGGCCCGGTCCCCCTCGCATGATCGGCGGCGGGGGCGTCGGGAGCAACGCGTGCGCGCCGCACCTGCCGGATCTTCAGCGGGCGAGCGGGGTCTTGGCCGGTCGCCGCCTGTGGAGGGTCGCCGATCAGGGAGGGTGCCATCGAGGGAGTGAGCTGGGAACGAGCGTTCACGGTCGCCCAAGCCAATGACCTGCTGCCGCTGCTGGAGGAGGTCCTCGCTGCGATCCGGGAGGCGATGGCCGACGTCCGGCTGCAGCGCGACAAGCTTCAAGTCCTCGACGTGCTCTGGGGTCAGAAGGTCGAGGAGCCCGGCAACCCGGACCACGCCGAGTATCTAGACCGATCCCGTGAAGCTCACGCCGCAGCGGAGCGGATCGACGATATGGTACGTCGAGAGATCATCGGCCGCGGCATTCGCTTTCCGCAGGGCGCGCTCGCGCATGGTCTCTTCGACTTTCCGACGACCTACGAGGACCGCTGGGTGCTGCTCTGCTGGCGCAGTGGCGAGCCCCGGGTGCAAGCGTGGCACGAGCTCGACGGAGGATTCGCCGGAAGGAGACCGCTTACGCCCGCTCAGGCAGCCGCGATGGGTCTGCCCGACGCCCACTCGGAAGCTTAGTCAGCACCTTGGTCCATCGGGCGTAGCGCTAGATCGAGCGCCAGGCCGGCCCTGCCCGGGGTCGGGGTTCGAGGAGGGGCGTTGGGAGCGGAGCTTATCCGTGGGATGAGGCCGGGTGGTCGGGAGCTGGCGGAGCTCTACCGTCTCGCGCTTCCCATCGTCGTGGTGCAGGTGGGCATGATGCTGCTCGGCGTCGTGGACACGGTCATGGTCGGACACGTGTCAGCCCGCGACCTCGCGGGCGTTGCCTTGGGCAACCTCTACTTTTATGCGGCGTCGATCTTCGGGCTGGGCGTGCTCCTCGCGCTGGATCCCATCATCTCCCAGGCCGTGGGGGCGGGCGATCCGGAGGCCATCGCGAGAGGCGTGCAGAGAGGCGCGCTCATCTCTCTCGGACTCGGGGTCGTGACGGCCGCCCTCTTCGTCCCGGTCGAGCAGGTACTCGTGGCCTTTCGCCAGCCGGAGGACGTCGTGCCCGTCGCGTCGGGCTACGCGTTGGCAGCGGTGCCGGGCGTCTTCCCGTTTTACCTCTACATCGTCCTGCGGCAGACCCTGCAAGCTTTGGGACGCATCGCCCCCATCGTCGTCACCGTCGTGGTCGCCAATCTCGCCAACGTTCTCTTCAATTGGGTACTCGTGTACGGCAACCTCGGGGTTCCAGCGCTTGGAGGGGTCGGGGCGGGATGGGCTTCGAGCCTCAGCCGCTTCTTGATGTGTGGCATGGTAATAGCGGCCACGTGGCCGACCCTCCGGAGCTACGTCCGTCCGTTGCGGTCGGACGTGCTACAGCCTGAGCCACTGCGGCGGATGCTGGCCGTCGGCCTTCCCATCGGTGTCCAACTCGAGCTGGAATACGGCGCGTTCGCGGTGATCGGCGTACTCATGGGCTGGCTCGGCACACTCGCGATGGCTTCCCACCAGGTGGCCATCAACCTGGCCTCCCTGACCTTCATGGTTCCACTCGGCGTCGCCCAGGCGAGCTCGATCCTCGTGGGCCGGGCCGTGGGTCGCAGGGATCCCGAGGGAGCGCGCCGTTCGGCCGGAGCTGGTCTGGTCGTCGGGGCAACATTCATGCTGCTCACCGCGGCGCTCTTCCTCGGCGCGCCCACTTGGTTGGCCACGATCTACAGCGACCAGCTAGAGGTCGTCACGCTCGCGGCCCTCCTCATCCCGATCGCCGGGGTCTTCCAGGTGTTCGACGGGCTCCAGGTGGTCGCGACGTCGCTGCTGCGCGGTATCGGTGACACCCGTATGCCGATGGTGCTGCACGTTGCGGGGTTCTGGCTCGTGGGACTCCCCGTCAGTCTCGTGGTCGGCTTCGGTCTCGGCGCAGGCCCCGTCGGACTCTGGTGGGGACTCGCGGTCGGTCTGGGCGTAGTGGCGTTGCTCCTCTTGCTCCGCGTCGCGCGGCGCTTCTCCGAGGATCTGCAACGCCTGGTCATCGATGCGGAAGCCTGAGGCTGAGAGCCTCCTCAGTGCATACGTCGCGTGGTGCCTTCCGAACCATCCGACGGGCCTCGGCCCGATCAGAACTCCCCGACGAACGTGATCTCCGGCACGAGCTGGAGGCCGGTCTCGCGCGCGACGGTGTCGCGTGCGAGGTCGATCAGTTCGCGCACGTCCGTCGCGCGGGCGCCGCCCAGGTTCACGATGATGTTCGCGTGCCGGGGAAAGATCCTGGCTCGTCCGTGCGGGTGAACGTGTCCCTTGAGTCCGCATTCGTCGATCAGGCGCCCGGCGCCGATGCCGTCGATCTTGCGAAAGATGGACCCCACGCAGGGGTACAGCCACAAGTCCGGATGTCGCTCATCGCGCCACTCCAGGTTCTCCCGGACCACACGTCGTAGCTCCTCGACGGGCGTAGGATCGAGGACGAAATCCGCCGTGAGAACCACGTCGTCGCGTTCGTGGAGTACCGAGTAGTCGTAGCCGAACTCGAAGTAGTCCGCATCGACGGTGACGCGCGCCCCTTCGGCTGTGAAGATCTCCGCACGCTCCAGCACCTCCTCGATGAAGCAGGTGCGCTCGCGCTCCGGCGACGGCGAGAGAAAGTGGAGGTTCTGCCAGAGGGCTCCGCCTACCGTACTGGGGATTCCGACGTAGTGGTGTAACCCTCCCAGGCCGCGCGAGACCGTCTCTTCGATCAGGTCGGGAAACGTCTCAACGCCCGAGCCCGCCCGCACGCGCACGTTGTCAAGGAACCGGATGCCCCCCACCTCGCTGCGGACGACGAGGCCGCGGAAGCCGCGGTCACCCACCAGGATGTTGGCCCCACGGCCCAACAGCAACGTCGGCACGCCGAGATCGCGCGCCACCTGCATGGCGCGCACGAGCTCGTCTGCGGTCTTGGCGCGGTAGAACAGGTCGGCGGGTCCGCCGATGCGAAACGTGGTGAAAGGGGCGAGTGGCACATCTTGCGCGAGACGCTCGCCGCCGAGGTGTCGGGCCAGTGGTTCGACCGGAAGGGTGTGCTCGACGCTCATCGTCTCCGCCCGTTCGGCGCTGAGGGGGACCGGGGTCCAGCGGCCCGGTCGCACTCAATCTTAGCGCAGTGATGAGCGCCGCCACACACTTCGGCAGCCTTTCCGGCTGCGGGGCGATCGCTGGGTCATGCGGGCTTTCGCCCCGCTCGGGTGCACCCTCCGGAGTGTTCGGTTAGGGGACGCAGGGGTCCCGCATGCGATCACCCGACCCCATGATGTATTTTGTATTCACGAGGCGAGGCCGGTGTGCTGGTGCCTGGCCTGGACCTGCTCTGGGGCGGATTCATCATCTCGTCGGGGGAGGGGGAATGAGCGAGAAGCGCGGCCGAATCGAGATCGCGGCAACCGCGAGGACATCCATGGGGGTTGCGCTTCTGACACTGCAGCTCCTGGCTTTCGGCGTGACGTCGCTCCCGGCTCAGGACAGCCCACGGCGGCTGACTTTGGCCGAAGCCATCGATCTCGCGCGGACCAACAACCCGACGTTCTTGAGCCAACGAAACGATCAGGGTCCAGCGGACTGGGAGGTACGAGAGGCGTATGCGGCCTTCTTGCCGGGAGCCAACGCCTCGGGGGGGTTCGCCCACACCGACGCCGGTGTGCAGCGTCTCGGCACGGGTGTGGACTTCATCCAGAACACGGATTGGTTCTCTTCGAGCTACTCGCTGAACGTCGGTTGGAGCTTGAACGGCTCGACGCTGTTCGGGATCCCCAGCGCCCGCGCGCATCGCCGCGGCCGCGTTCACTCTGGATTCGCAGGTGACCCTCCAGTACATGACCACTCTACGGGCCCGGGACGGCGTCGAGGTTGCGACGAGGCAGCTCGATCGCGCCCGGCGTAACCTCGACCTCGTCGAGGTGCAGGTGCGCGTGGGAGCGGTGCCGGGCATCGATGCCAAGCAGACCGAGGTCGACGCGGGGCGGGCGGAGGTGGGGCTGATCCAAGCCGAGCAGCTCCAACGCGCGGAGGAGCTTCGTTTGATGGAGCAGCTCGGGCTTTCCTTCGAGGACGGCCTCGAGCTCGTCAGCACGTTCGACATCTTCGACCCGCCCTGGAGCCTAGAAGAGCTGATCGGATACGCCCTGGCACGTCACCCGGCCCTCGAGGCTGCGGCTGCTCAGGAACGCGCGGGCCGCGCGAACCTCCGACGAGCTCGAAGCGGTTACTTCCCGACGTTTTCCGTCTCGACCGGCTTCCGGGGTAGCACGAACGAAGCTCTGAATCGGGGTCACCTGATCGGACAGGAGCGAGCTCGCCGCGAGTCCTCGTTCGAGGACTGCGTGCAGTGGCAGGCGGTGGAGGGTCAGCTGGGCGTTTCCTTCCCGGGGACTCCCGCCGAGTGTGGCAGCCCCACGCTGTCCCTCGACGAAGAGGCCTCGATCCTGGCTCAGAACGACGTCTTCCCTTTCGACTTCACCAAGTCGCCCTTTTCTGTCAGTTTGCGGTCTCGATACCCGTCTTCAACGGCTTCGCCCGCGAGCGCCAAGTCGAGCAGGCGGAAGCCACCGCGCGGGATGCGGAGCTTGCCAGGCAGGCCGAGGTGCTTCGTCTCCGTACACGGGTGACGGAGAGCTTCGACGGGTTGGAGTCGGCACGCCGGGTCGTCGAGATCGAGGAGCGTAACCGAGAGGTGGCCCAGGAGCGGCTGACGCTCGCGACGCAGCGCTACGCGTTGGGTGCGGCGGACATCATCGAGCTGCTCGACGCGGAGACCTCGATGTCCACGGCGGAGCGCGACTATCTGAACGCGGTGTATCAATTCCACCAGGCGCTCGTGGCGCTCGAGGCGGCCTCGGGCCGTGCGCTTCGGCCCGGCGATGAAGATCTCGACCCGGGAGGCTGAGGCCGGGCGCTCGAATGCTGTTAGAATTCGAGATCACAGCCAGAGGACTCCCGCGGTCTCCGTGAGTTAGACGAGGTGATTGCGTGGACATCATACGCGACCCGAAGCCGAGGAAGCGGAAGCGTGCGATCGTAGGCACCCTCGTGGTGACTGCTCTCGCCCTCGTGACGTTCGGCGTCCGCTCGCTGCCGTCGGCGCCGCCGACCGTCGAGCGCGCGACGACGTGGATGGACACCGTGCAGCGGGGAACGATGGTCCGTCAGGTGCGCGGGCCGGGAAACCTGGTCCCCGAGCAAGCTCGTTGGATCACCGCTGTGACCGCGGGGCGCATCGAACAGATCATCTCCCTCCCCGGTACGGCCGTGCAGGACGGTGACGTAATCATGCGCATGTCGAATCCCGACGTGGACATGCAACTTCTGACGGCACAGCAGCAGCTGGCACAGGCGGCCGCTGCATTGGCCCAGCTGCGTGCTAGCCTGAAGACGCAGGAGCTCACGCAAGCGTCCACGGTTGCTCAGGTACGTACGCAATCCCTCGACGCCGAGCGACTCTTCGAGACCAACCGACAGCTCTACGAAACGAACCCGGAGCTGGTTGCCCAGGCGGCCCTCGACCGGAGCCGGGAGCAGATGGAAGAGCTCCGGACGCGTATGGAAATCGAGGAGCAACGCCAGACAGTGCTCTCCGACTCGGAGCTCGAGCAGATCGAGGCACAGGAGCAGCAGATCGAGCGGCTCGAGGCGCTCGTGCGCTTCAACCGGGACCGGCTCGCGTCGCTGGACGTGTCGGTGGGGGTCCAGGGCCTGCTCGCCCCGCTAGACATTCCACTCCAGGAGGGGCAGTGGGTGCAGTCGGGTCAGCAGCTGGCTCGTGTCGTGGACCTGGGCCGCCTCAAGGCCGAGGTCCGCATCTCGCAGACACAGGCACAAGAGATCGTGGTGGACCAGGTAGCGCTCATCGACACTCGTACCGACACGATCGAGGGGCGCGTCTCGCGCATCGATCCGGCCGTCCGCAACGGCACCGTCACCATCGACGTGGCGCTGCCGCAAGAGCTGCCCCCGAGCGCACGTCCGGACCTAAGCGTCGACGGGAACGTCGTGATCGAGCGTCTGGACGACATCGTCTACGTCTCGCGTCCCACGTTCGGTCAACAGAACCAGCGGATCAGCATGTTCAAGATCGTGGAGGAAGGGGCGTTCGCCGAGCGCGCCACCGTGTTCCTCGGTGCGAGCTCCGTGAACGAGATCGAGGTCAGGGAAGGACTGCAACCCGGAGACGTCGTCATTCTGTCGGATATGTCGCAGTGGGACGGGTTCGACAGGGTGAGGCTCAGGTAATCCGTCGAAATGGGGCCCGAGAGCGGCCGATGGATGACGGGAGCCAGCCACTCGAAGACCTCATGGCCTGACCGGCGGAGCCAGAACCCGAATCGGCTCGATGATCTCGACCCAGCGGCCGTCGGGAAGCTCCGCTCGGACCCGGAGGACCCATTCGCCGGCCGCCGGGAACGACATGCCGTTCACGACGTAGCCGCCTCGCCGCCCCGTCTCCGCGACGTCGCGCGCCACCGCCCCTCCTCCGTCGAGGCGCGCCGATAGGGTGATGGCGGCGTCCTCGAGGGGGATCCCGAGCGAGTCCGTGAGCTCGATCAGGATGCCGTTGGGCCCCACGGTCGCCGGGGTGGGGGACACGTGGACGCTGAGGCGCAGCTCCGGAGCGCCCTCCCGGGCCCGATCGTCCGGAGAAGCGGAGCACCCTACCAGGAGGACAACGAGCGCGAGGAGGGGGCCGGTCCGAGGGGGCATTACGCGAGTCGGCTGCCGGCAAAGTGGCATGCGTCCTATGCGCACCCCACGGCGGCTTGCGGCGTCGGTCGCGATCATGGCATGGCTGTGGCGGAATGTGCGAGAGTGAGCGGGTCGAAAGGCTTTCGCGAGAGCGGGCCACCGCGCAAGGTCTGCGGCGAAAGCTCTGCGGTCGGCCGCCCTCAGGAAGACGACCTCGCGGCGAAGCCTACGACGGTGCCGCAGGGGGCGCGTACGAAGATCTCGTCCATTCCGTAGAAGGTGCTTCGGCGGGGCACGATCACGTCGGCGCCCTCCAGCGCGTCTCCTGCCGCGTCCAGCTCATCGAGGGCGTCGACCTCCACGAACAGAACCGCGGTCTGCCCCGCCACCTCGTCGGCCAGCGGCGGGAGGTCGGCTGCCACGCTGTCCCGGCTTTGGTACATGATCTGGACGTCACCCCTCTCGAGGATCGCGAAACCGAGGCGGTCCTCGTGAGGGACCGTGACGGTGACCTCGAACGCAAGCCGGTCGGTCCAGAACGGCAGGGCGTCCTCGAGGGAATCTACGACGATGATCGGCGTGAGCTTTCTCATGTGTGCTCCTTTCGTGTGCCCTACGTGGGGCCGGGTATCGCCCCCTTTTTTGAAGGTGGACGGAGGCTCACGCTCGTGCGGGCGTGCCGGCTTTGCCTTCCGACGGCCGCGGAGTATCTTGCCGCACGGGCTCCCGGGCAGGAGGCCCAGAAGCTTGTACGGTTTCGAAGGGGGAAAGTCCAGCCATGTCACGCGGACGATCGCTTCGTTCGAGATGGTTTCTCGGCGCCGCCGCGCTGCTCGTAGCGTACGCGTGCGCAACCGCCCCACCGGGGGCGCGCCGCCCCGCCGCCCCGCTGTCACGTCGGCAGCGGCGGAGCTGACTAGGATCACCAGCGACGACCTGCCCGAGTACTGGCCGGCTCCCTCGCCCGACGGATCCATGCTGCTCTTCAACCAGCGCGACGACGCGCGCCTCGGGAACCAGCGCTTCGCCATCATACGTATGGTCGTGGGCTCACCGGCCAGGACCCTGGTGACGGATGAGGCCGCGAGCATGGCCAGCTGGTATCCGGACAACCGTTTCTTCGCGTACGACTCGGGCCGGACGGGCCAGTTGCGCATCGTGCGGTCGGTGGCCGCGGGAGGCGGAGGCGGCATGACGTTCCTGACCAGCTCTACGACCGGGGACTCCGAACAACATCCGGACGTGAGCGCGAACGGGACACTCATCGCGCTCAATGCGATGATGCGTGGCGATACGGTCATCGCGACCATCGAGGAAGGGAGCTCGAACGTCACGGTCTACGGGCAAGGTCTCATGCCCCGCTGGTCGCCCGACGGGACGAGGATCGCATACCACTGGAGGGATCGCGGGTGGTGGCAGATCTTCATCATGGACGTGGGGCGAGGCGCTCAGGTGACCCAGCTCACGGCCGCAGAGGCCAACAACCACTCGCCGGATTGGTCCCCCGACGGCGAGTACCTGACCTACGTGTCCAACCAGGATGGCCGCGAGCACGTCTACCTCGTGCGGGCCGACGGCACGGAGCAGACGCAACTCACCTCGGGGGACAGCAACGAGCAGGGGCCTGCGTGGTCCTCGGACGGCTTCATCTACTTCGGCTCCGACGCATCGGGTAACTGGGACATCTGGCGCATCCGCCCGATCCTGGGATAGGGACGGGGTGCTTCATCCGAAGCTCTTCACACCGGGCGGGGACTGTCTCAGCGCCGTGAGATAGCGGTAGGCGCTCATGCCTCCGGAGCCGCTGCCCCAGTACTCCAAGGTCCCGGGAAGCTCGGAGCGTAGCGTCGCCATCGCGCGGCGAGCGTCGGACCTGAGGGGCGCCACCTCCCAGGCGATGACGTTCATCGTGGCACCGTCTTTCTGGAGCCGTCCCTTCACCAGGACGAAGGACTCCAGGCGTACGGTCGTGCGGTCCCGCTCATAGATCATGGGCTTCACGATCACGTTGATGGGACCGGCCTCATCTTCCATAAGGATAAATACATAGCCTTTAGCGGTCGAAGGCCTTTGTCGGGCGACGACGATCCCGGCCACGCGAACGGTGGCGTGTTGGGGAAGGTCCGCGAAGCGGTCCGAGGTCACGCGGTCGGCGGGAAGCTGCGCGCCGAGAAGCGAGAGCGGGTGCAGCTCGGTGGAGAAGTGCAGCATGCGGTACTCCGCAACCAGTCGTTCGTCGGCCTCCAGGTCCGGGAAGCGCAGGCTCGCATAGGGGTCCTCGAGGGTGAGCTCGGTCTGCGGATGGTCGTCCCTGCCGCCCCGCACGCGCCCGCGCCGCTGCGGACCGCTCTCCGGCCCGAGCCACAGCCCCGCCTGCCACAACAGCTCCCGACGGGTGAGGCCGAAGTCGTTCATGCCTCCCACCCAGATCAGGTTCTCGACCGCAGGGCGTTTGAGCGCTGCCGGCGTACGGCGTAGGAAGTCGGCCAGGGACCGGTACGGTCCTCCTCGCTCCCGCTGCTCGACGACCCGTTCCGCGATGTCGGTGCCCCAGCCCCGCACGAAGCCCAGCCCCACTCGCAGGTCGTCGCCCTCCGCGCTGCACCTCACGCGGCTCCGGTTCACGTGTGGCAGCAGCACTCCGACGCCGTTCCTGCGCCCGTCGCGGCCCAGCGCGTCGAGGGAATAGAAGCCCATGGGCTGGTTGTTGAAGAGGGCGACGTAGTACTCGGTGGGGTAGTAGTGGCGGAGCCAGGCCGACTGATAGGCGAGGAGCCCGAAGGCGGCGGCGTGGGACTTGGGGAAGCCGAACTCGCTGAACGCCACGACCTGGGCGAAGACCGTGCGGGTCGTCTCCTCGTCGACTCCCTTCGCGGCTGCGCCCTCCCGAAAGGCTTCCCAGTGGGCGCTCATGGCCTCGTGGGAGCGCTTGCGGCTCATCGCCCGCCTCAGGCTCTCGCCCTGTCCGTCGCTGAAGCCCGCCAGCGCCTGACAGACCTTGAGCACCTGGTCCTGGAAGATGATCACACCAAGCGTCTCTGAGAGCGCCTCCTCCAGGAGCGGGTGGTCGTAGGGGACGCGATAACCGGGATCCTCGCGCAGCTGCTCGCGCCGGCTCACGTAGGGGTTCACAGCGCCACCCACGATGGGGCCCGGACGTACGATGGCTACCTGGACCGCCAGGTCCTCGAGCGTGCGCGGCCGCACGCGCCGCACCATCTGGATCTGGGCCCGGCTCTCCACCTGGAAGAGGCCGACGGTGTCGCCCGAGCAGATGCGGTCGTAGACGGCTTCGTCCTTGAGGTCGATGCGCGACAGGTCGGGGGGGCTGCCGTGCCGGTCGGCGATGAGGTCGACGGCCTCCTCCACCAGGGAGAGCATGCCCAGGGCGAGGAAATCGATCTTGATGAAGCCCGCGTCGTCGCAGGAGTCCTTGTCCCACTGGCACAGCACGCGCCCCTCCATCGCCGCGGGCTCCAGGGGGACCAGCTCCACCAGGGGACGGGTGGAGATGATCATCCCGCCGACGTGCTGGGAGACGTGACGCGGCAGGCCGGCGATCTCCTCCCCCAGCGCCGCCAGCGCCTCCCACGACGGCGCCCTCGACCGCTCGCGCAGCTCCGGGATCCGCTCCATCTCTTCGCGCAGCCCGGTCGCCGAGTGGCGCTCTCCCAGCGCGGCGAGCTTCTCCAGGTCACCCTGCGGGAGGTCCAGGGCCTTGCCCACCTCGCGTACCGCCGAGCGCAGGCGGTAGGTGGGAAACGTGCAGACCAGACCCACGTGCTCGTGGCCGTACTTCTCGTAGACGCGCAGGATCAGCTCCTCGCGGATGTCACGGGCGAAGTCGAGGTCGATGTCGGGGACGCTCCGGAGCGCCTCGTTGAGGAAGCGTCCCAGGAAGAGGTCGGCTTTCACCGGGTCCACGTTGGAGAGGCCGATGAGGTAGCAGATGATCGACGACACGGAGGAGCCCCGGCCACGCCCGGGTGGAAGGTTGGCCCGAGCCCTCGCGGCGTCGCCCCGCACGTCTCTCGCGACCTCTCGGGCCAGGTTCATGATGTCTCGGTAGACGAGGAAGAATCCCGCCAAGCCGTGAAGGTCCACGAGCCGGAGCTCCTGATGCAGCCTTTCCTCTGCTTCGCGCTCCTGCGGGCTTCCCGGCTCGTACTTGTGGGCCAGCTCGGCCAGACACACCGCTGCCAGCGTTTCCAGGGCGCCCCCGCGCTGGCTCCCCTCGAAATCCGGAAACTCGTAGCCCATGTCACGGGTGAGGTCGAAGTCGGTGCAGCGGTCGGCGATGAGGAGGGTGTTGGTGAGCGCGTCCGGTCGCTCCCGGAAGCGGTGCGCCATCTCTTTGGGGCTCGCCAGGTGGAAGCAGGCGTTGGGACGGCGCACGGCGTGGGAGCCGTCCAGCGTGGAGCGGTGACGAATGGCCGAGAGCACGTCCTGGAGGCGGTGCCGGCTCGCCCTGTGGTAATGGACGTTTCCCGTGGCAACCACCGGTAGCCCTAGGCGGTCGGCCAACCGTCCCAGGGCCTTCCCCCTGACGCCGTCCCCCTTCACGCGGTTGCTCTGCAGCTCTACGAACACGTTCCCGGGGCCGAAAGCGCCGAGGAGCCCCCGCAGCATGCCCTCCGCGTCGGTCCGGCTCCGTTCCAGCGTGGCCAGCAGCGGGCTCCTGCGGCAGCCGGTGAGCAGCACGAGCCCCTCGGTTCGGGCCGGATCCAGCAGTGCCTGCAGAGGCAGCCGGGGGTCCTCGCGGGGGCTCTCCATGTGGGACCGGGTGAGCAGGCGGCAGAGGTTGGCGTAGCCCTTCTGCGTTTCGGCCAGCAGCGTCACGTGCCATCCCTCCTCCGGCTCGTCCTCGGGAGACACGTCCTCGAAGCAGCTCCGCAGCGTCAGCTCGGCTCCCGTGATCGGTTGCAGCTCAGCCAGCCTCGCCTCCTGCGCGAACTCCATCGAGCCGTAGAGGCCATTGTGATCGGTCAGGGCGAGGGCGCCGTAACCGAGCTCCTTCGCGCGCTGCACGAGCTCCTCGGGGTGCGAGGCGCCGTCGAGGAAGGAGAAGCCCGAGTGGGTGTGGAGCTCGACGTAGCCGGCGGAGGATGACATGGCACGGTCTTCGGGTTATTTTCGGGTAGTGTCCCGAATATATACCGAACAAAGCCGAAGGGCAAACCGTGAGCGACATAGACCTCGATGCCCGTCGAAACCGTGCTTTGCTCCGAGGGTAGCGTGAGCTACGACTCGATTGCGTCTCCATGCACCTCCGCAGGCTCGACGTGAGCGCATCCGCCACCAGCCCCCCGGCTCTCGCCGGCTTCCATCCCGCCGTGCGCGCGTGGTTCCAGTCCACGTTCGAGATGCCGACACCCGCGCAGGTCCGCGGCTGGCCCGCGATCCGGGAAGGGCGCCACACGCTCGTGGCCGCGCCGACCGGCTCCGGAAAAACGCTCGCTGCGTTCCTCTCGGCTCTGGACGAGCTACTGCAGGAGGGGCTGCGGCGGTGCGAAGCCGACGAGGACGGACTCCCCGACGAGACGCGGGTGGTCTACGTGTCGCCGCTGAAGGCGCTCTCGGCGGACGTGCACCGCAACCTCGCCGAGCCGCGGCGGGGGATCCGGCTTGCGGCGTCGGAGATGGGGCTCCCCGAGGTACGCATCACCGCCGCGGTGCGCAGCGGAGACACCCCCCAGCGCGAGCGCCAGGCAATGATCCGCCGCCCGCCGCACGTGCTCGTGACCACACCGGAGTCTCTGTACCTGCTGCTCACCGCCGAGCGTAGCCGGGCGATGCTGCGGACGGTCCGTACGGTGATCGTCGACGAGATCCACGCTGTGATCGAGTCGCGGCGCGGGGCGCATCTGGCGCTCTCGCTCGAGCGGCTCGACCACATCGCCGGCCGCGAGGTCCAGCGGGTGGGCCTTTCGGCGACCCAGACGCCCATCGAGGACGTCGCGCGCTTCCTGGTAGGCGCCGGCGGCGTCGATCCGACGGGCTCCGCGGACTGCTCCGTCGTCGACGAGGGCCATCTGCGGACACTGGAGCTCGCGTTGGAGGTGCCGCGCTCACCGCTCGAGACGGTCCTCTCGGGCGAGGTTTGGGAGGAGATCTACGACCGACTGGCCGAGCTCGCGGGCCAGCACCGGACGACGCTCGTCTTCGTCAACACGCGCCGCCTCGCCGAGCGGGTGGCGCACAACCTGAGCCCGCGGCTAGGGGAGGACGCCGTCGCCGCCCACCACGGCAGCCTCTCCCGCGAGACGAGGCTGGACGCCGAGCGACGGCTGTCGAGCGGCGACCTACGGGTGCTGGTGGCGACGGCGTCGCTCGAGCTCGGCATCGACATCGGCCACGTCGACCTGGTCTGCCAACTCGGCTCGCCGCACCGCATCTCCGCGTTCCTACAGCGCGTCGGCCGTTCGGGTCACACGGTGGGCGGTACCCCGCGCGGACGGCTCTTCCCGCTCAGCCGGGACGACCTGGTCGAATGCGCCGCGCTCATGCGCGCGGTCGGGAAGGGAAGGCTGGATCGCCTGCGCATCCCGCCCGGCCCGCTGGACGTGCTGGCCCAGCAGGTCGTCGCCGAGTCCGCCGCCGAAGACTGGGACGAGGCGGCGCTCTACGGCCGCCTGCGCCGGGCGTGGCCGTACCGTGAGCTTCCGCGGGCCGACTTCGACGCCGTGGTCGAGATGGCGGCCCGCGGGTTCACGACCCGGCGCGGTCGCCGCCGAGGTCTGGTGCACCACGACGGGGTCAACGGACGCGTGAGGGGGCGAAAAGGGGCCCGGCTCGCGGCCATCACGGCCGGCGGCGCGATCCCGGACACCGCGGACTACCGCGTCATCCTGGAGCCGGCCGGCCTCTTCCTCGGGACCGTCAACGAGGATTTCGCCGTGGAGAGCATGGCCGGCGACGTCTTCCAGCTCGGGAACGCGTCGTGGCGCATCCTGCGCGTCCAGGAGGGCGCGGTGCGCGTCGAGGACGCGAGCGGTGAGCGGCCGTCGATCCCGTTCTGGCTCGGTGAGGCACCGAGCCGCAGCGACGAGCTCTGCGCCGAGGTGGCGGCGCTGCGAGGCGAGATTGACGCGGAGCTCGAGGACGCCGGCGGGGAGGAGGCCGTCGCTCGCCGCCTCGCGCTGGAGGACGGCGTCGGCGAGTCGGCCGCGTTCCAGCTCGTGACGTACCTCGCCGACGGCAAGCGCATCCTGGGGGCGCTGCCGACGCTGGATACGCTCGTGCTCGAGCGCTTCTTCGACGAGGCGGGGGGCATGCAGCTCATCCTGCACGCGCCCTTCGGGAGCCGGGTCAACCGCGCCTGGGGGCTCGCCCTGCGCAAGCGCTTCTGCCGCCAGTTCAACTTCGAGCTGCAGGCCGCGGCCACGGAAGAGGCGATCCTGCTTTCGCTCGGCCCCCAACACTCCTTCCCGCTGGACGACGTATTCCGTTACCTGGCGCCGGAGACGGTGCGCGAGGTGCTGGTCCAGGCGCTGCTCGACAGCCCGATGTTCCAGACCCGCTGGCGGTGGGCGGCGACACTTTCGCTGGCGCTTCTGCGCTGGCGGAACGGCCGTAAGACTCCGGCGCCGATCCAGCGCATGGAGGCCGAAGACCTCCTCGCCGCGGTCTTCCCCGACGCGGCGGCGTGCCTGGAAAACGTCGCCGGCGACCGCGAAGTGCCGGACCATCCACTCGTGCGCCAGGCGGTGGACGACTGCCTCCATGAGGCCATGGACGTCGAGCGGCTCGAGGAGCTGCTGGGCCGCATCCGCGCCGGCGAGCTGAGGTTGGTGAGCCGGGACACGCCGGAGCCATCGGCGCTCGCGGCGGAGATCCTGAACGCGCGCCCGTACGCATTCCTCGACGACGCCCCACTGGAAGAGCGCCGCGCACGGGCCGTGTACACGAGGCGCGCACTGGAACCCTCGGCCGCCAAGGAGCTTGGGGAGCTCGACCAGGCCGCGATCGACAAGGTCCGCGAGGAGGCTTGGCCCACTGCCGAGACGCCCGACGAGCTCCACGACGCGCTGCTCACCTCGGGCTTCCTCATCGCGGAGGAGGGTGAACGCACGGAGGCCTGGCCGACTCTGCTGGGCGAGCTGGCGGAGGTGGGGCGTGCGGCGAGGGTGTGGTACCGGGCGAGTCCGCCCGTCTTCCGGGCGGGCCAAGCGCAGGAGCCTGGGTCGGGTGAGTCGGCGGCGGAAGTCGGACGGTCGTCCCGGCCGGTGGCCCCTTCTCGAGAGCTCTGGGTCGCCGCGGAGCGACTCGGTGAGCTCGAACTCACCCTGGGCGAGCAGGTGCGTGTGGACCTGACCCCCTCGATCGAGCCGGTCGGGGCGGTGCCGGAGACCCCGGGGGAGGCCCTCAAGGAGCTCCTGCGCAGCCGCCTCGAGATCCTGGGGCCGGTGAGCGCCGGTGAGCTGGAGGCGAGCCTCGGCGCGGCCGGTCCGCAAGTGGAGCAGGTGCTACTCGCTCTGGAGGCCGAAGGCGTGGTCCTGAGGGGCACCTTCACGCCCTCCCGCGACGGCGAAGAATGGTGCGAGCGCAGGCTTCTTGCGCGCATCCACCGCTACACGCTCGATCGGCTCCGGGCCGAGATCCAGCCCGTTGCCCCGGCCACCTTCATGCGCTTCCTGTTTCGCTGGCAGCACGTCGAGGTGGGGCGGCAGCTCGAAGGCCCGGAGGGCCTGGCGGCGGTCCTCCGTCAGCTCGACGGATACGAGGTCCCGGCCGTCTCCTGGGATACCGATGTCCTCGCCTCCCGCGTGGCGGACTACGACCCCTCCATGCTCGACGGGCTGTGCCTGGCAGGCCGCGCTGCGTGGGGGCGGCTCTCGCCGCCGCCCGAAGGGGAAAGGGCCCGGCGGGTAGGGCCCCTCCGCAACACGCCCGTGGCGATCTTCCTCCGGGAGCACCGGCGCGACTGGCTGGCGCTCGCGGCGGTCCCGCCGGAGGGGGCGTTGAGCGAGGAGGCCCACGCCGTCTTGGCGATAGCGCGCGCGCGCGGTGCCTCGTTCTTCGACGACCTCGTCGCGGGATCGGGGCTCCTCGCCACGAGCACGGAGCGGGCCGTGGGCGAGCTCGTGGCGCTGGGGTGGATGACCTCCGACGGGTTCTCCGGACTCCGGGCCTTGCTGACGCCGTCGGAGCGCCGGCCGTCGCTCTCGGGCTCGGGGTCCGGGTCGCCCCGACGCGCCAAGCGGCGCGGGCCCTGGGGCGTCCACACGGCCGGGCGGTGGTCGCTGTTGCCGGACGGCTCGGCACCGGCGCCCGACACGGACGGAAGCGCGCCCCGCCCGCTCGGACGTCCTTGGGAGCGGTCGGAGGCGGAGGCGTTCGCGCGCGCGCTGCTGAGGCGCTACGGCGTGGTCTTCCGCCGCCTGCTCGACCGCGAGCCGCTGGCGCCGCCATGGCGCGATCTCGTTCTCGTGTACCGGCGCCTCGAGGCGTGGGGGGAGGTCCGGGGCGGACGCTTCGTGGAGCGCTTCACGGGAGAGCAGTTCGCGCTCCCCGAGGCGGTGCCCATGCTGCGGAAGGTGCGCCGCGAGGATCCCTCGGAGGACCTGCTGGTCGTGAGCGCCGCCGACCCCCTGAACCTCACGGGTGTCATCACGGCTGGCGAGCGCATCGCCGTATCGGCCAGGGTGCGGATCGGGTACCGCGCGGGCGTTCCGGCGCTCGTGCGCGAGAACGGAGACGTGAGGGTGCTCGGAAACGGCGCGACTCCGATCGACCCGCAGGCGGCGCTCGCGCTCGTCCGTCGCCGGATCCCACCCGGCGTGCGGAGCTACGCCGGCCAGCCTCGTTGAGCGAGGGTTCCGGGCGACCCGAGGCGGAGGCGGCGCCTGGGCCCGGCAAGCCCTTGGCTCCAGGGCGCGCGGAGACCGCCGCCATGGCCCGCGATCGCGATGCGGCGCGGCTCGCCACCATCGCCGACACATGGGCCGACGTGAGGTCGATGAGTGGGCGCACGGCGAAGATCGAGCGCATCTCGAGGACGTTGGCGGCCATTTCGCCCGAGGACGCCCCGGTCTGCGTGGCGCTCCTCTCGGGCCGGCTGCCAGGGGGTCGCGTAGGGGTGGGCCCGGCGGTGCTACGGGAGGTGCTGCCGGCGGATCCGGCCGACCGGTCGACCCTGACCCTGGGCGACCTCGCCTCGACTTTGCGCGACCTCGCCGCCGAGCACGGCCCGGGCTCGCGCGCTCGCAAAACGCATCTCTTGGGGACTCTCTTCGCGGCCGCGACAGACCGTGAGCAGAGCTTCCTCGCGCACCTCCTCGCGGGCGAGCTCAGACAGGGCGCGCAGGAGGATCTCGTTCTCGAGGCACTGGCGCGCGCGTCGAGCCTCGACCCGGGAGCCGTTCGGCGGGCAGTCATGGTCCGGGGCGACGCGGGTCTCGTGGGGCGGGAGGCGCTCTCGGGGGAGGGGGGAGTCCTCGCCGGCGAAGGCGTGCGGCTGTTTCGGCCCCTGAAGCCCATGCTCGCCTCCCCCGCGGCCGGCGTCGCGGACGCGCTCGAGCGCATAGTGCGGCCGGCCCTCGAGTACAAGCTGGACGGCGCGCGAGTGCAAGTGCACAAGGACGGCGAGCTGGTGCGCGTCTACACCCGCAAGCTCCGCGACGAGACCGAGGCTTTGCCCGACGTGGCGGAGCGCGTGCGTGCGTTGCCCGTGACGTCGATCGTGCTGGACGGGGAGGCGCTGGCCCTCCGCGAGGACGGCCGTCCGCGGCCGTTCCAGGAGACGATGCGCCGCTTCACACGCGTGCGAGACGTGGCCGCGGCGGTGCGGCGGGTCCCGCTCCATGTATTCTTCTTCGACTGCCTGTACCTGGAGGGCGAGTCGCTCATCGACCTGCCGATGAGCGACCGCGTGGCCGTCCTCGTCGACGCCGTTCCTCAGGATCAACTCGTCCCCCGCCTCGTGACCGACGACGTCGACACGGCGCGTGGCTTTCTCGCGGCCGCGCGCGCGGCCGGTCACGAGGGCCTCGTCGCCAAAGAGCTCACGGCGCCCTACGCTGCCGGAAGGCGGGGCCGCGCGTGGCTCAAGATCAAGCCGACCCACACGGCCGACCTCGTGGTGCTCGCGGCCGAGTGGGGCCACGGCCGCCGGAAGGGATGGCTCAGCAACCTGCACCTGGGCGCGCGCGGAGACACTCCGGGTGAGCTCGTCATGGTAGGCAAGACCTTCAAGGGCATGACCGACGAGGTGCTGGCCTGGCAGACGGAACACCTGCTCGGCCTCGCCATGGAACGACAGCGCCACGTCGTTCGCGTGCGCCCCGAGGCCGTGGTCGAGATCGCCTTCGACGGCGTGCAGTCGAGCCCCCGCTATCCCGGGGGGGTCGCTCTGCGCTTTGCGCGCCTCAGAGGCTACCGGCCGGACAAGGACCCCATCGAGGCGGACACGATCGAGACGCTGCGGCGGGTCCGTGATGCGGGGCTTTGATGATGGCCGGTGGTCTCAGCCCCCCACCCGCTCCCTCAACACCTCGAAGAAGTTTTCCACCACGATCACCTCGGTCGCGGACCCTTCGGCGTCGCCTGCGTAGGGGCGGGCCATCAAGAACCGTTGGTCGTCCAACGCGACGTTGTAGAAGTTGCCACCCAGGTTGACACGGTATCCCTGCGGCATGGTGAACACACTCTCCGACCCGAGCACCTGACCCGAGGCGGCCGCACGATTGCGCCGGGCTCGAGGCCGATTCGCGCCCTTACCCGCCCGCGTACCTCTCGGGATGGGCGAGTCGGTAGCGTGCCTCCAGCGCTGCCGCGAGCATCGCGAGGCCGACGAGGAGTCCGAACGACAGCGGTAGCCAGTTGAGGACCTTGCCCGTCGCCTCGAGGCTCTCCCGACGCAGGATCAGGCCGTCCAGAGCCATCTCGCGCCCCACATCGCGCTACACGAGCCACAGCATTACGGCCCAACAGGTTAGGACGGACATGACCAGACCACGGCCGAGGGGCAGAGACGTCACCGAGCGAAGCCATCGGGCGCTCCAGACGAAGAGCGGCGCTGCGGCGAGGGTGTAGAGCGCGAGAGAGATCCAGTGGCCGAGGAAGGGGCTCTGCACCCACAGTACGCCGAGGAGAGCCAGCGTGATCGCCCAGCCGACCGCGAGGAGCCACGCGGCGCGCGTGGAGTGCCGCTCCGAACGGGTGGAAGGCGGGTCGCTCACCCGCCGGTCTGCCAGGTTGCCACACCGGACTCTCCCGGCGGCACGACGGCCTCGACCGTCTCGAGCTCGGAGCCCAGGGCGTGCTCGAGCCGCACCCGCGTCACGCGGTCCGCAGTTACGCGCAGCCACGCCTTGCTCAGATGGTGGGCCGCCGCCTGGAGCCGCACGGTCGTAGCTCCCGACGTGATGCACCCCTGGAACCGGCCCGCGGGAGTTACTGCCAGCGCCACGGCCGCCGCTGTCGGGTCGGGACCGCGGATCACGATCGAGCCGTCCCGAAGCGCGTCGACCCTGATCAGGACGCGGCCTCCCGCTTCCTCCGGGACCGAGTCCAGCACAATCCTGACCTCCAGGGGCTCACCGGGAGCCGCCACTCCCGTCCCTTCGCATTCGAGCGCGATGAGGGCAGGTTCGGCCGGCTCCATGCACGCCTGGAGTGGGCCAGCGCACACGAAGAAGACGAGGAGTCGGGGAGCGCGCAGCGCGTGGCTCGGTCGGGCTCGAGGCGAGTCAGAGATTGGCGCGGCAAACGTCGCGGCCCGGGACCTCCAGGGGCAAGGGGGGAGAGCGCAAAAGGGCGTGGGAGCGCAAGGGGGTGGGAGCGCGACGGAGTTAGAGCGCAACGGGTGCAGGCGGCCGTCAGTCGAGCTCGAACCGGTACACCCAGAGGCCATGACGGATGTCGGAGGCGAAGACCAGCCCGTCATGAAGCTGGGGCGCCCACATGCTCGCGCTGCCGCGCGGACCGGAGGGGGTCTCGAACGCCAGCACCCGTTCTTGCTCCTCGAGACGGCCCTCGAGGGTTCCGTTCACGTCGATGGCGCGGAGCCCGGCGGTGTACCAGGCCACGAACAGCACGCCCCGCGACTTGTCCAGCCAGAAGTTGTGGGGCGGGGTCCCGGCCGTGAAGATGGTTGCCACCTCGCTTGGGTTCGTGAGGTCGCGGACGTCCACGACGTGGACGACGCCGAGCGAGTCGACGGGCTGCGATTGGAACTCCTCCTGGCCTACGAATACGTAGTCGCGCTCAGGCCAGTACCACGCGTTGTGCACCGCGCCGCCTCGCGTGACGATCCTCGAGACCTCGATCGGGTCGTCCGGCCTCCCTCCCCTCATCCCGTTGCCGACGTCCAGGATGATCAGCCCGGCGTCCCAGTGTGACACGAAGGCGAGTCCATCCCGCACGTAGACGTCGTGCGCGAACGACGAGCCCCTGCAATAGCGGGCAACCTCTACGGGGGCCTGCCGGTTCGTTACGTCCAGGACGTGGATGCCGCGATTCGGCGCGGCGCCGTCCACGGCGGCGAACACGTAGTCGCGGGCGTTGATGCGCTCGATCCAGACGTTGTGCACTCCGGGCTCGAGGCCGTCGGTGTAGCGTGCCAGGACGCTCGGACGGGAGGGGTCTGAGAGGTCGAGGAGGGTGATCCCGTTCATCCCCGCGATGTCCCCCTCGTGCGTGGCCACGGCGAAGCTCCCGTCCGCGCTCACCTTGACGTCGTTCACGACCGCCGCGCTCAGCTTGAGCGTGTCCACGAGCGTCGGCTGGCCGGGGTCGCTCACGTCCCAGGTCACGAGGACGTTGCCGCAGGGCGTCGAGGGGACGGTCGGGATGCATCCCGACGCCACCGTGGTTCCCGTGTAGGCGTGATCGCCCGCGACCCATAGGTCGGACGTCGCGTGATCGAGGAAGCGGCCGGACCCGACGAGCTCGAATGCGCCGCTCAACCCGAGGGCAAAATCGACCTCCACGGTCACCTTCGCCGTGGCGTCCCCAGCGCGTGCCGTGACGACGGCGGGCCCCTCGCCGACCGCGGTCACGAGCCCGTCCTCGACTGTGGCCGTTCTGGAGTCGCTCGAGAACCACGTGAGAGAAGGCGGCTCGACAGGGTCGCCCGCCTCGTTCTGCGCAGTGACCTCGAGGCGCACGGTGTCGCCGAGGGCGTTCAAGGTTACGATCGGGCCTGCGGACAGCGTCAGGACCAGGCCGGACTCGGGGGCAGTCGAGTCCGTGCACGCCGCCGCGAGCACGGCAGTGAGGCAAGCGGCGATCCCGACGGGGCGATTCATGGACCTCCGCACGAACGAGCTCCAGCGAGGTGGCGTCAAACCCCTCGGTCCTCCACCGCCTCGCCGGCGAGCCAGGCGTCGATGTGCTTCGCGTTGATGCGCCGGCACAAGATCCCGTGGTAACGCGGACTGCGCATCTCGGCGATCAACAAGACCAGCGTCAGCGGCGCGATGATCCCCATCACGATCCACCAGTCGATGTCCTCCGAGGAGATCGAGACGACGACGGCGGCCAGGAACACGGCCGTCCAGAGCAGCTCGTAGCTCCTGCGCACGCGGAAGACGTCGCAGAACAGCAGGAAATGTACGGGAACGACCACGAAGACGCCGACCGTGGGCCCGAGCGGGCCTCGAAGCGCCCAGCCGGCCAGTGCCAGCAGGGCGAGGAAGACGCCGTCGGTGACGGAGAATCGGAAGCCGCACGTTCGCCCTCCGCGTTCTTTCGTCACGTGAGACGTGCACGCTTGGGCGCCGCTCCACGTACTCGCCTCAAGCGTTCCCCGAGCGAGCTGCCTCGACTGCCGCGTCGAGCGCCGCCACCTGGACCCGACCGGCGAAACCACGGCGCGCGAGGTGAGCCCGCAGGCGCGTGAGCGCTCGTCGTCGGCCCTGCACGGGGCCCGACCCGTGGCCCGAGGCGGCCAGCCCACTCCGCACGGTCGAGGACTGCCGCCGCAGCCACGCCAGGGCTGCATCAGCCGCGAGCTGTTCCTCGTTGACCTCTTCCTCGGCGAAGACGCCCTCGATGGCCGCCTCGGCGATCTCGGCCACGACTCCCTTCTCGCGCAGCTCCTGCAACAGTCTACGACGTCCTTTGGGCTTCAGCCGCAACCGGTCACGCACGAAGGAGCGCGAGAACGCCGAGTCGTCCAACAAGCTCTGCGCCTGCAACTGGTCGAGCGTGGCGTCGAGCGCGTCGCCCGAGAAGCCACGCCCGAGCAGGCGTCGCGCGAGCTCTCCGCGCGCCCGTGGCCGGACCGCCAGGAGGTTCAAGGCAGCCTCCCGGATTCGCCAGCGCAGGTCGGCGTCGACGAGCCGGGCCCGGTCACCCCGGTCGAGGGGATCGCCCACACCGAGGGTGTCGCGAGCGAGAACCTCTGCGGCGATGTCGAGGGTGGAATCGTCGTCGAGCGTGATTCGGTAGCGGCTGCGTCTACCGTCGATGGGAGCGAGAGCGACCACGAGCGGTGAGGGAGCGGATGCGTCGGTCACGAGGCGGGGAGCGGGAGAAGGTGTGGGCAGCTGCGGACCGGAGCCCGCGCTAACGGGTGCGCGTGCTCCTAATGAAATCCATGGGGCAGGAAATGGAAATGCCGGATTGGGGGTGGGCGCGCTCACGCCTGGATGAACCATCCGCCTTTCGCCAGATCCCGATACAGGGTCATGGAGCGGCCGTCGTGCAGCACGACCGCGTAGTAGAGGCGGGAGACCGGACGCCGCCACCACTCGTCGTCGATCCGCCAGATCTCCCGGATCTCGTCCACACGTTGATGCTTGCGACCGACGCTCACCGACTCCGGAGCCCCCAATTCATCGGCCGAGACTGCGATCGCTCTGGGCTCATTCAAGGGTCGGAGGCGGCGCGACGTCTCACTCGAGGGTTGGCCGGCCTGCTTGGGGTCACTTCGTTTCATCGCGTGACCGGCTGCTCGGCATCGGGCTTGGGGCAAAGCTTCATGGATCGAACTCCATGAGTGCGTGGCGCCGCTCGGGAATGCGGGACCAAGGATCTATTTCGACGACCCGGTAAAGTGGTGAGCATCCTAATTTTAGCTTTAGCTCCTTCATGGCTTTTCGTAAGGCTTTGGGAACTGCGCCTTCCGCCAGCTCCAGACCCGCAGCGCTGCGTCCGCTTTCTTCCGATCGGTCGAAGAGATCGACCTGGGTCGTAGGAGGACCGAACTGGAAGATTTCCAGAGTGAGGGTCTCCAGGGCACGTGGAGGTGGCGAAAGGACCATGCGAGAGCGTAGGGGAAAAGCGATGGCTTCTCGCCCTGCGGTCGGTTCCCTCAAGACGACGTCGACGGACCAGGACCTCCCGCCTTCGAGGTGACCTCCCAGACGAATCCCCAAGACGCTACGGCCCCGCATGGCCGGTCTCGAAAGAGCGCGTTCCAGAAGACGGTCCAAGCCGCTGTGCAGAATGTCTGCCTGTGTCACCGGCATCGGGAAGTCCAACGAGACCCGAACGGGCTCGGGCCGGTGGACGGGACGCACGGGGTCGATGCGCCGCGCGGTGGCCCATGCCAGTGCCGATGTGCCTTCATCTCCGAACTGTCCCGCCAGAGCCGACGCCGGCAGGACGGAGAGCTCTCCGAGCGTGGAGATCTTCAGACGCTCGAGACGCTGAACCATCTCTTCGCTCACGGGCAGCGCCGTGACCGGACAGCTCGCGAGAAACGAAGTGAGCTCCGTCGTGGGGATCACCTTCGGCTCTCCCGGACGTGCGCTCGCTGCCGCCACCCAGGCGCCGAACTTGCCCGTCGCCCATCCCGCCCGGGTGGCAGCGACTAAAGGAGCGGGAAAGACCCGAAGCAGCGTGCGGAGCGCCCGCCGCACCTGGTTCGTCGGAGAGCCGTACAGGCGACCCAGGCCGTCCATCCCCAGGAAGACGCGTCCCCGCTCCACGGGCTCCACCACGGGGGTCAGACCGGCCAAAGCCTCCACCATGGCCTCTTCCGCAGCGTCGTAATGGGCCGGATCGGGCTCCAGTAGCGTGAGGGAGGGACACAGGGAAATGGCCTGGGAGACGAGCTGTCCCGGCCGCACTCCCGCCTCGAAGGCACGCTCGGAGACCTGCCAGAGGGACCGTCGGACGCTCTCGCCGGAGGAGAGGAGCGCCACCGAGGTCGCGTCGAGATCCGGGGATCGGACGAGCTCCAAACGCAACTCGAACGTGGGAAGCCAGAGGCAGAGGGCCGTCTGGCTTCCTGCTCCCGTGGAGGAAGGGTAGGACCCTCCCCGGGGGGTCTGCTGGCCAGCGAGAGCATAGACACGCCGGTCGGTTTCGGACATTGGAGAATCCCCGAAGCCCGATTCCCGGGCGGGGCCATGGCTGGATGCGAACATAAACCGAAACCAAATATAAACCGAATACAGAGGACGTCGCAAGAAACAGATGAGAGTGAAGGATCTCGCCCCCTCGTCCGTGATCAGATCGTATCCTTCGTCGGGAGTGATGGTGATCTTCGCGCCATCTACCGTAGACGAGGATCGACTTTGGTTTCCCACGCTTCGGGCCTTATCCTGACACGGGAACCTCAACAGGAGTCATTCATGGGCGCGCTCATTCCACTGCTAATCCTCGCCGTCCTGATCATCGTCCCCGTGGTCATTTACAACCGGCTGGTCGCACTCAGGCAGCGCTTCAAGAACTCATTCGCACAGATCGACGTTCAGCTGAAGCGCCGCTACGATTTGATCCCCAACCTCGTCGAGACGGTCAAGGGGTACATGAAGCACGAACGCGAGACCCTCGAGGCCGTCATCGATGCCCGTAACCAGGCGCAGAAGGCGGAGATCAAGGTTGCGGCGGACCCCGCCGACCCAGAGGCCATGGCCTCTCTCATGGGGGCGGAGCAGGTGCTCACCGGTGCCATGGGTCGTCTCTTCGCGCTGGCCGAGGCCTACCCGGACCTGAAGGCGAATCAGAACATGCAGCAGCTCCAGGAGGAGCTCGCCTCCACGGAGAACCGGGTCTCTTTCGCCCGCCAGGCCTACAACGACTCGGTGATGGCGTACAACACCTATCGCGAGAGCTTTCCCCAGAATCAGATCTCGGGCGCCTTCGGCTTCAAGGAGGCCGCGCTCTTCGAGATCGAAGAGGAGGCCCAGCGCGAGGCTCCCAAGATCTCCTTCGACTCGTGAGCGACGGCTGCTCATGATCGCGGCGATCGTCGTGCACGTGGAGTGGTCCGGGCCCCTCCGAAGGGCGCCCGCCTGAGGCCCAACCGTGGACTTCTTCGAGCACCAGGAGGTTGCCAAGCGCAACACCACGCGCCTGGTGCTCCTCTTCCTCCTCGCGCTCACCGCGATCGTGCTCCTCGTCTACCTGCTCGCTCTGGTCACGCTCGTGGTCGGAGCCGAGATGCCGTTCCAGGGGTGGTGGCAGCCACGCGTCTTCACTTGGACCACGGCAGGCGTTCTCGCGCTCGTCACGCTCGGCTCCCTCTGGAAGACCTGGCGGTTGGGGAAGGGGGGTGGGGCGATCGCGGCCCGGCTCGGTGGACGGCGCGTCCTTCCTTCGAGCACCGACCTCTTGGAGCGTCGCGTGCTCAACGTGGTCGAAGAGATGGCGATCGCGTCGGGGACGCCCGTGCCAGCCGTCTACATGCTCGACGAGGAGGCCGGGATCAACGCGTTCGCGGCTGGACACGACGCCTCCGACGCGGTGATCGGCGTGACCCGCGGTACGGTCGAGAAGCTGAGCCAGGACGAGCTTCAGGGTGTCGTCGCGCACGAGTTCAGCCACATCCTCCACGGTGACGTCGGGCTGAACCTCCGCCTCATCGGCGTCGTGTACGGCATCGAGCTACTCGCGCTCATCGGGAGGCTCATGGTGGAGGGTGGCGGACGAGGGCGACGCCGCAGGCGAGGTCGCGACGAGGGCGGCCTCATCGCCGTGGGCGCGGCGCTCTGGGCGATCGGATGGATCGGCGCCGTCTGTGGCAACCTGATCCGCGCAGCGGTGTCGCGGCAACGAGAGTTCCTGGCAGACGCCGCGGCTGTCCAATTCACGCGAAACCCTCTCGGGATCGCTGGCGCGCTCAAGAAGATCGGGGGCTTCGGCGAGGGCTCGCGCATCCGGCACCCGGCACCCGGCACGGGCGGAGGTGAGCCACATGTTCTTCGGGGATGGCCTGAAGCGCCTCGGGAGACGTCTCGGCGGCGCCAGCGCGACGCACCCTCCGCTGGAGGAGAGGATCCGTCGCGTGGACCCCGCGTGCGATGGGGCGTATCCCCCCGTCGCTGCAGACTACATCGCTCCCTGGGACCAGGAAGCCTCCGCTCCCGGGCTCGAGTCGGTCGCCGGGCTCGCCGGCGCGGCCGCGATGGGTGCCCCCGAAGCCGCGTCTCCCGACGCCCGGGCGACAGCGACGGACGCGTTCACGTCGGACCGGTCCCATGCCGACCACCAAGGAGCGGGCCACTCCTCGCTTCTCGACCGCCTGGGCGATCCAGGACCCGAGCACCTGGCCCACGCCCGCCGGCTCCGCACGTCGCTTCCACCCAGGATCGTCGAAGCGAGCCGCGATCCGTTCCGGGCACGAGCCCTGGCCCTGGCGCTCTTCGCCGCGGACGACCCGGCAGGCGTGGCCGCTCAGGACGTCACGATCGGTGATTCGGCGGGGGCGCAGATGCTGGAGGCAGTCACCGAGCTTCGAAGCCAGATCGGGGCCGTCGCCCGCGAGGCTCGCCTCACGCTCATAGACATGATCGTCGCCACCCTGCAGGAGCTGGACGAGTCGGAGTACCGCGGCTTCAGGGCCGTCGTCGAGCGTCTCCTCGCTGCCGACGAGCGACTGGACGCGGCCGAATGGGTCTTGGCCGGGCTGCTGCTGCGCCGGCTCGACGTGCACTTCCGCCGCCGTCGCCCCGCCCGTGCCCGCTATTCCCGCCTGGCGGGGTTGGGCGAGCATGTGCGGGTTCTGCTCGACGCCCTGGCCCGTGTGGGACACGGCGACGAGGAGGAGGCCCGCCGAGCTTTCGAGGCCGCGCTGTCGAGCCTCGACATCGAGGGGGAGCTCTCGACTGAAACGGACCCGACACCCCGCTCGCTGGGTGCCTCGTTGGACAGGCTCGCCCAACTCGAGCCTGCCCTCA
Organism: Longimicrobiales bacterium; assembly: GCA_965249195.1. Lineage (GTDB taxonomy): Bacteria > Gemmatimonadota > Gemmatimonadetes > Longimicrobiales > Gaopeijiaceae > CBDFLM01. Next base: position 157,621 of record CBDFLM010000011.1, on the reverse strand, counting down.
AGCGGAGCCTGCTCGCCGCGTGCGCCACCTCGATCTCGGCCGACGAGGTGGTCACCGCGGCCGAGGCCGAGCTGTTCCGGGTCGTCTCCGACTGGCTCGATACGCCCGCGCCGCCCCTGCTGCCGGGCCAGAGTCTGGCGTGAGGGATCGGTCCCTCGGCACCGGTGTCGTCGAGGCGCCGAAAAGCTGGCGGTCCTGCGGGCGGCTCTCTATCGTGGAAATAGTGGTTCGCGCGCGGAAAACCATCTCACCGGATCACCGTGGAGACACGATGAACACGTCGCTTCGTAGACTCTCGATCCTGCCCCTGCTCACGGTTGCCCTGGGCGCTTGCTCCGATTCCTCCACGTCGCCCACGACCGGTGGCGACCCGCTTACGGCCGCGGAGATCGACGACCTGGCGGAGGTTCTAGCGGAGATCGTGTCCATCGGCTTTGCCACGGGCCTCGATGAGCTTCTGAACCTCGGACCGGCCGCGGCCCCCGCAGCGGTCGAGGTTCAGGTCTCGGTCGACGTCGCGCCCCCCTGCCCATTGGGCGGGACCGTGCACCTCGTGGGAGAGCTGAGCTTTGACGTCGTCGAGGGAGTCGTGGAAAGCTTCACAGAAGCTTTCACGTTGACGCACAACGGTTGTCGCGCACAGGCCGAGTCCGGACTCGCCTTCACGCTCGACGGGGACCCGAACATCACGTTCAGCCTCGAGATCGTCTTCGTGGACACCGCTAACTTCACCATCGACGCCACACAGTCGGGCGGGATCGCGTGGAGCACTGAAGGGCGCTCGGGCACGTGTGGCGTGGACCTGACCATGAGTTTCACCGGGAACGTTCAGACGCAGCAGCTCTCGGGGTCGGCGTCGGGGAGCATGTGCGGGCAGAGCTTCAGCGGGACGATCAACCTGTAAGCCGTCAGCCCTTCGTCAACGGCAGCAGGGCACCGGTCACGCAGGCCGCGTCGCGCCCCAACAGAAACCGGATCACCCCCGCGATCTCCAGCGGACTCAACCACTTCGCCGTATCCGCGTCGGGCATGTCGCGACGGTTCGCGGGCGTGTCGATGATCTGGGGCGCAACCGCGTTCACCGTGATTCTGGACCGCTGGAGCTCCTTGGAGAGCGAATACGTGAGGTTCAGCACCGCGGCCTTGGCAGCCGCGTACGCGCTCATCGAGGGCGCACCCCGGTCGAACGCGGGGAAGGCCACGATGTTCACGATCCGTCCGCCGCCCGTCTGCCGCATGGGCCCCACGGCCGCACGGCTGCACAGGAACGCGGTCGTGGCGTTCAGCTCGACCATCCGCGCCCACATCGCGGGCTCGGTCTCCTCGACGCCGCCCATCACGAACCCACCCACCAGGTTGACGAGCGCGTCGAGCCGGCCCGCCCGCTCGTGAAGCGCATGGAAGTGCCGTTCCGCTTGACCCGCATCGGACACGTCGGCCGGCGTCAGCTCGAGCGGAGGCGGTGAGCCCCCTAAGAAACTGTCCAACTCGGCCGCCTCAGGCTCGGAGATCCAGGGTACGGACACGTGGAATCCGTCCTCCAGCAGGGACTTGACCACCCAGCGCCCCAGGCCCCCGGTCCCTCCGGTCACCACCGCGACTCTATCCATCTCGCCTCCTCCTCGGGTGCTCTTGTCCTCGGCGACCACGGGGATTCACCTCTCGACGGCAACGTTGGGCCCCACCCGTCCCGACGCCAGTATCTCCGGCCCAGCTTGCTCCCCGGATCGCCGCCTCTTTAACTTCCGGCGCCCGAGCGAGCCAGTACGCTCTCAGGCGCGCTCCGGGCGCAGCCTGCCATCGACCGCCGCCGGGCGCTTCACATTATACTGCGGCCCGGCTCGGACAGTGGCCCGAGGAGCTCCACACATCTGTATGAGCGCCCCGGCCCTTCGAGACCGCAGAGCGACTCCCGACGGTCGACCCGGGTCGCACGCCCAAGGGACCAGACCACCAGCGGAGATTTGATGAGCGAGTACACACACGCGCAGGTTCCGACCCACGGCGAGCCCATTAGGGTCGAAGGGGGCGAGCTCGATGTTCCTGACAGACCGATCCTGCCCTTCATCGAGGGCGACGGCATCGGTCCGGACATATGGCGGGCCACGCGTCGTGTCGTCGATGCAGCCGTCCGGGGGGCGTACGGTGATCAGCGCGAGATCGTGTGGATGGAGATCTTCGCGGGCGAGAAGGCGCGTGTGAGGACCGGAGAATGGCTTCCGGAGGAGACGTATCGGGCGCTGCGGGACTTCAAGGTCGGGATCAAAGGGCCGCTCACGACCCCGGTCGGGGGCGGGATCCGCTCACTCAACGTCACGCTCCGTCAGGTGCTCGACCTCTACTCCTGCGTCCGCCCGGTGCGCTGGATCATGGGCGTGCCGTCCCCGATGAAGGAGCCCGAGAAGCTCGACGTGGTCATCTTCCGGGAGAACACGGAGGACGTGTACGCCGGGATCGAGTGGCCGTCCGGCAGCGACGAAGCGGAAAAGCTGAGGCAGTTCCTCGTGGAGGAGTTCGGCAGCGAAATCAGGGAGAAGAGTGGGATCGGCATCAAGCCGATGAGCCCCTTCGGAACCAAGCGGCACGTGGCGGCGTCCATCCGCTACGCGATTCGGCGGGATCGCGGGTCCGTGACGCTGGTCCACAAGGGCAACATCATGAAGTTCACCGAAGGGGCGTTTCGTGACTGGGGTTACGAAGTCGCGCGGCAGCGCTTCGGGAGCGAAACGGTGACCGAGGCCGAGACCTGGGAAGGAGAGGGCGCGGCGGGCAAGGTCCTCATCAAGGACCGAATCGCCGACGCGATGTTCCAACAAGTGCTTCTCCGCCCGGACGAGTACGACGTGCTTACCACCCCCAACCTCAACGGGGACTACCTCTCGGACGCTTGCGCTGCACAGGTCGGGGGGCTGGGAATGGCCCCTGGAGCCAACGTAGGCGACGAGGTGGCCCTCTTCGAGGCCACCCACGGCACGGCACCCAAATACGCTGGGATGGACAAGGTGAACCCCGGTTCCCTGATCCTTTCAGCCGTGATGATGTTGGAGCACATGGGTTGGCAGGAGGGGGCGGACTCCATCGTCCGCGGCCTCGAGGCGGCGATCGCGGCGAAGACGGTGACCTATGACCTGGAGCGCCAGATGGAGGACGCGACCACGGTGTCGACCTCGGAGTTCGGGAACGCCGTCATACGCGGCATGTGAACCGGACCAGAGCCGCAGACTCAAGAACCGGAAAGCGAAGGAATCCATGAACGCACTCGTGCGCCGGGCCGAGTCGACGCCGGCCGACGCGTCCCTAGTCGTTCTTCCCGTCTTCGAGGGAGACGACGGCCCCCCCGATGCAGCCTCCCAGCTCGGACCAAGCGTCACCGAAGCCATTGCACAAGCCGTCTCCACCGGCGACGTGTCGGGTCGGAGCGGGGAGTCCGTGCTCCTCTATACGGGCCATCCGGGCGGTGGCCCCGAGCGGGTGCTCCTCCTCGGCCTAGGGACCGCGGACGGCCTCGACGACGAGCAGCTACGCCGTTACGCAGGCCGGGCCGTGCGCGCTGCGGAGCGCGTGGCGGCGACCAGCCTGACCCTCAGGCTCGTCGACCCGATCGGGATCGGAGCGGAGCGACTCGGACAGGCCGCGGCAGAGGGTTCGTTGCTGGCCGCCTGGAGCTTCCGAGAGATGAAGGCGGTGGTCGGACCTGAGGAGGACGCCCAGCCGCCGAAGTCCGTCGAGAGCGTCGAGCTCTGGGCCGACGTCGGAGATCCTGACGCCTTGGCGCGTGGTATCAGCGCGGGCCAAGCGGTAGCAGAGGGCGAGAACTTCGCGCGTACACTCCAATCGCGCCCCGGAAACGTCGCCACGCCCACGCATCTGGCCGAGGAGGCCGTGGCGATCGCGAGCGAGATCGGCATGGACGTCGACGTTCTCGGCCCCGACGATCTGGAGAGGGAGCGGATGCACGCCCTGCGCGCAGTATCTCGTGGCTCCGCCGAGGAAGCGCGACTCATCGTCCTGCATCACCGAGGCGGCGCCCCGGGAGCGCCGCCCCTGGCCCTCGTGGGGAAGGGGCTGACGTTCGACGCGGGCGGGATCTCCATAAAGCCGGCCAAGGGGATGGAGGACATGAAGTTCGACATGTCCGGAGGCGCCGCGGTCCTGGGGGCCATGGTCGCGCTGGGGCGCATGGGCGTGGCCGCGAACGTCGTAGGGATCGTCCCGGCCAGTGAGAACCTGCTCTCCGGGAAGGCGCTGAAGCCGGGCGACGTCATACGCACGCGAGCAGGCAAGACTGTGGAAGTGATCAACACCGACGCCGAGGGTCGCCTGATCCTGTGCGACGCCCTTGACTACGCCGTCACGAGCTTCTCGCCGGCCGCGATGGTGGATTGCGCCACGCTCACAGGCTCCGTGGTCGTCGGACTCGGTCATCATGCGGCCGCAGTGCTGGGCAACGACGACGGTCTCGTAGAGGAGATGCGCAAAGCCGGAGAGCGCTCGGGGGAGCGTTGCTGGCCTTTTCCGCTGTGGGAGGAGTACCGGCGGCAGCTTCGCAGCACGACCGCTGACATGAAGAACATCGGCGGCAGGCCGGGCGGAACGATCACCGCTGCCTGGTTCCTGGCCGAGTTCGTCAGGGATACCCCTTGGGCCCATCTGGACATCGCGGGAACGGCCTATGGACAGGATCCCCTTCCGTATCAGCGTAAGGGTGCCTACGGCTTTCCCACCCGTTTGCTCGTGGAGTGGATTCGGAGTCGAACGGCGTGAAGTCGCCCCTCGACGGTTTCCCGGCGCCCCGGCCGCCCCCGGCCGGGGCGCCTGTGCGTACGGCCAGGCGGCGCCTCGCATGGGTGTCTTGTGCGGTAACCGCGCTGTTGGTGCCAGGTCCACGAGAGGTCCGCGCGCAGCAGCCCTCGGACACATTGGTAGCCGACACGCTGCCGCCGGTGGTTTTCCCCGAAGACAGCCTCGCGGTACTGGACGACACGCTTGCGGACACGCTGCGCGTGGTAAACCTGCCCCGCCTGCCTCGTGCGCCGTCTCTCGGATGGGAGACTGCCACTTGGACGCTCGACCGGGCCGCGATCATGGGTTCCCGTGACCTCACGCTCCTCGAGCTCCTAGAATCTATTCCGGGAGTGATTCCGCTGCGCGGGGGCGATTACGGCGCTCCGGAGGCAGCGAGCGCCATGGGCCTCGCGGCGGGACGTGTTCGGATCTTCCTAGAAGGAATGGAGCTGCTACCGCTCGATGGAGGGGTCGCCGACTTGGGGTTGGTGAGCCTCGCGGGGATCGAGGAGATCCACGTAGAGCGGGGACCGGGGGAGCTCAGGATCCACCTGGAGTCGCTGCGCGTGGAGGACCCGCGCTCACTTTCGCTCGTCGAGGCGGGGACGGGGGAGCTCGACACGAACCTCTTCCGTGGGACCTTCGTCGCGCCCCGCGCGCTCAGAGGGAGCTTCGGGCTTGCGCTGGAGCGGCTGGACACCCGCGGAAGCGGCGCACAGGAGACGGGAAGCCGCACGGCGTGGTGGCTGCGCTACGGCGTGCTGCCGGGCGAACGGTTCGGCGTTCTCGCCGAGCTGCGCGGGTCGAGCCGAGAGATCGGAGTGGACGTCTACCCGGGCAAGCTGACCCGTACCGACTGGACCGTAAGGGCACGGGCACGTCTCGGCGCGACGCTCACCACCGAGCTGTTCACATCAGGCTCTTCGCTGAAAAGCGACGGGCCAGCGGAGCTGATCCCCATCCGGCGCAGCCGTTCGCAGCACGGCGTGCGGATGGGGTGGGAGCGAGCGGATCTATGGGCCTCAGGTGTCCTTCGTACCTTCGGCGGCCCGGATCTCCCGTCGAGGTCGTTGGAGCTCGAAGCCGGCGCCACCCTGGGCTACGGAGGCGTGCACGGCCGGTGGAGCAGCGACAGCTGGGCCGGGGAGGCTGCATCCACCACGATGGCCCGCGCGTGGACGACGGTCGCAGGATTCTCGCTGTTCGCGTCCTGGGAAGACGGAAGGAGGGGCGCGGTGATCTATCCACCACGCCAGCCCGAGCCCTCGACCGAGCCGGCGGAAGGCGAAGAGCCACCGGCCGAGCCGGAAGCTTCGTCCCGCCTGACCGATGCGAGGACGTTCCGTGCGGGTGCGAGCTTTCGGTGGCGTGGGTTTCGCATCGGTGGCGCCTGGATGTCCTTCGAAGTTGACAGCCTGCCGCCCCTGGGCACCGAGCTGGACAGAGCCGGAGGAGTCGAAGAGGGTGGGAAGCGCACCGGGTGGGAGGGGACGGCTGAAGTGCCCCTACCGGTGGACGGGTTCGCCCTCGTGGGCACGTACCAAACGTGGGACGAGGAGGCCCGATATCTTCCTGCGCGGCTGTACAGCGGTGGCATTCGTTTCCACGATGTGTTCCTCGACACCGGGAATTTCGAGCTTTGGGGAGAGCTCGGCGTGAGGGGGCATGATCCGATGCGCGTGCCACTCGCTCGCGACTTCGACCAGCTCGAGCAGGAGGGGAGCTTCGCCACCGTCCCGTTCCATCAGAACTGGTATATCGACATCCAAGCGCGCATCGTGTCCCTGAGCCTGTTCATCCGCTGGGAAAACGTGATGGTTCGCCAGAATCTACAGAACTTCCCAGGCCGGGTTCTGCCCGCGACGAGGGGGTTCTACGGAATCCGATGGAAGTTGTGGAACTGAGCTACGGGACTCACCGCGTTGGTCTCCACCCGTACGACGCGGGTGCTCTTGTCGGGGTGCTGGGAGGGCTCCCGTGATCCGCAGTATGACGGGTTACGGAGAGGCCCAAAGGGTGCTGGAGGGCGGCGTCCTGAGAGTGGCCATCAAGAGCGTCAACCATCGCTTCTTCAACGCGTCCGTGCGCACGCCGGTCGGCTTCGATCGCCTGGAGCACGAGTTCCAGCGTTGGCTCCGTCCTCGCATCGCACGGGGCCACGTGCACGTCGTCGTGAATTTCGATCGGGCGACGGCGGCGGGCAGAGCCTCCCTTCCGGTCCTGGACATCGAGAGGGCCCGCCGCTACGTGGAGCTTTTGAGGACCCTCGGATCGGAGCTCGAGCTCGCTGGCGAGCCCGACGTCACGTCCGTGGCGAGATTCGGGGAGATCTTTCGGCTCGGTGAGGCCCTTCCCGAGATCGAGGTCGAACGTGAGGTGGTGCGAGAGCTCATCGAGGAGGCCGCCGTTGCCGTGGTGGCGACGCGGGAGGCCGAGGGCCGCCGTCTGCAGGCGGACATGAGTGAACGCGTCGAGCTCCTCCAGGAGCTCGTCACGCGGGTCGAACACCTCGCGCCGCAGAGACTCGTGAGGGAACGTGACCGACTCCGTATGGCAGTGCGGGAGCTGGCGGATCAGGAGGACGTGGACGAGGAACGACTCGCTCGGGAGATCGCCTACCTGAGTGAGAAGTGGGACATCAGCGAAGAGATCGTCAGGTTCGGATCACACCTACAGCTGTTCCGAGAAAGTCTGACCTCCGAGGGTCCGGAGCCCGTGGGCAAGAAACTCTCATTCGTCGTTCAAGAGATGCACCGGGAGGCCAACACGCTCGGCGCCAAGGCCAACGACACGGAGATCGCGCACATCGGCGTCTCGATGAAGGAGGAGATCGAGCGGCTGCGCGAACAAGTGGAGAACGTCGAGTGACGTCCCTCCCCCATCACGCTTGCCCCGTGGTGTTGTCCGCGCCGTCCGGTGCCGGGAAGACGTCCGTTGTCAAAGCTCTGGTGGACTCCTCGACGACCTTCGTGTTTTCGGTGTCGGTGACCACGCGTCCTCGCCGGCCGAGCGAGCGGCCCCACGTAGACTACGACTTCGTCGATCGCGCTAGCTTTCTACGGATGGCAGAACGCGGCGAGCTCTGCGAGTGGGCGGAAGTGCACGGCAATCTATACGGAACACCGGCTGCACCTCTGCAGGCTGCCAGAGAGCGCGGTGACCACATGGTGCTGGACATCGACGTGCAGGGTGCTCGACAGGTCCGCGAGAGGGTCCCGGACGCGGTGCACGTCTTCATCCTTCCGCCATCAGCCGACGTACTGGTCGAAAGGCTCATGGGCCGGGGAACCGAGGCGTCCGATGAGGTGGGGAAGCGGCTGCGAACCGCAGTCGAAGAGCTGGCAGTGGCCGACGAGTTCGACTACGTAGTGCTCAACGAGGATCTCGAGGGAACCGTACGGCGGGTGCGCGAGATCGCCCTCTCGGAAGGGCATCGCGCCTCGCGCGTCTTGGACTTGAGCGGCTGGACCGCGAACTTCAACCGTACGATCGAAAGGTTGCTCTCCGAGATCTCCTGAGGACAGCAGAGGCAGACATGAGAGTCTTCACGCCCGACGAAGTAGCCGAGAACACGCAGAGCAAGTACCTGGGTGTTCTCGTGGCGGCAAAGTACACCCGCGAGCTGAACGCCCTGCCCAGGGAGACGTTGCCGCTGGGCGAAGAGAAGAAGCTCACGACCAGGTCGCTGGAGGCCCTCACGTCCGGGCAGATCGAATTCCGTCTGGTTGGGCGACGGCGCCGCGAAGACCTGTAGGGAGCACCCAACCTGGTACCGCGGCGCCCCTGGAAAGACCGCACCATCGTTCTCGGGGTCACAGGTGGGATCGCGGCCTACAAGTCGGTGCAGCTCGCCCGGGACCTCACGCGACTCGGCGCGACCGTACAGGTGGTGATGACCGACGGCGCTCGCCGCTTCGTGGCGCCGCTCAGCTTCGAGGGAGTCACCGGACACCCGGTCCACCACGAACTGTTCGCCACGGGAAGCGAGGGATCGGGAGGGGCCGCTCTGCACATCCACCTGGGCCGCGACGCGGACCTGGTCTGCGTGGCGCCGGCTACCGCCGACTTCATCGCGCGGGCCGCCGCCGGACGATCCGACGACCTCCTCTGCGTGACGCTCCTCGCAACGCGGGCACCGGTGCTCGTGTGTCCGGCAATGAACGATGCCATGTACGGGCACGCTCAGGTACAGGCGAACCTCGAGCGCCTGCGTGGCCTGGGATACCGCCTCGCGGGGCCGGGCGTCGGTCCGCTGGCTGCCGGCGAAGGGGACGGCCCGGGGCGCATGTTGGAGCCATGGGAGATCGTCGAGCACGCCGGAAGAGCGCTGGGCGAGCAGGACGTATTCGTCGGCCGCACGGTCCTCGTCACATCCGGTCCGACCCAGGAGCCGCTGGACGCGGTCCGATACGTCGGGAACCGCTCCTCGGGTCGCATGGGGCACGCCGTGGCAGCGGCCGCGTGGCGTAGGGGCTCCCACGTCGTTCTGGTGTCCGGCCCGACGACCTTGCCGGACCCAGTCGGCGTGGACGTGCGGCGCGTCGAGACGGCTCGTCAGATGCTCGACGCGGTCGCACTGGCTCTTCCCTCCGCGGATGTCGTCGTCTTCGCCGCGGCGGTAGCCGACTACCGCGCCCGGGACATCGTCGCGGACAAGCTCAAGCGCTCGACTCTAGGCGACGGCTGGACGCTCGATCTCGTGGCTAACCCGGACGTCGCGCGGGACACGCGCTCAGCCCGCGGAGTCGGCGCGATCGTGGTGGGATTCGCGCTGGAGACATCGGATCTCGTCGCGAATGCGCGTCGCAAGCTCGAGTCGAAGGGGTTCGATATCGTCGTCGCGAACGACGCCACGGCAGATGATTCAAGTTTCGGTGTCGACACCAACCGCGCCACGCTCCTCACGCGAGACGGTAACCCCGAGGCCCTGCCGCTGATTTCGAAGGACGCCCTGGCGGAGGAGATCCTGGATCGCGTCGCGGCGCTCCTTCACGAGCGAGGTTGACACGGCTGTGGGCGTGACCCGCAACGAGCTCGCGCGTCATCTGAGACAGTGCGTAGAGCTGGGTCAAGGCGCGCTCTTCCTGGAGGGGATGCGTCGCAGTGAGGCCCTGGAATCGGTCGCGCCCGGCGAGCCATCGATGCGGCCCTCTCTTCCTACCAACGTACCGTCCAGCGCACCCCCCGAGCTCCAGGTGCTCCGGGACGAGGTGCTCTCGTGCACGCGATGCCGGCTACATCGAGGTCGCACCCAAGCCGTTTTTGCCGACGGCAACCCGAGTGCCCGCTTGGTGGTCGTAGGAGAGGCACCCGGGGCGAACGAAGACCGGACGGGGCTCCCTTTCGTAGGCCAGGCCGGGAAACTGCTCGACCTGATGTTGTCCTCCGTGGGGCTGTCCCGAGAGGAATCGGTCTACATCTGCAACGTCATCAAGTGCCGTCCTCCGGGGAACCGCGATCCACAGCCGGACGAGATCTCGGCCTGCTCGTCCTATCTGCGCCGACAGCTCCAGATCGTGCGGCCCGAGGCGGTACTGACCGTCGGCGCGTTCGCCTCCAAGCTCCTCACTTCGACCGACCGTGCCCTGGGCAAGCTCCGCGGCGAAGTGTACAGTTACGAAGGCGTGCCGGTGGTGGTCACCTACCACCCTGCTGCCCTGTTACGGAACAGGGGTTGGAGCGTCGCGGCGTGGGAGGATCTTCAACTCCTCAGGAGCGTTATGGACCCCTCCTGAGCGACGGTTCGGACCGCCCGGGGTACGGACCCGCCCTGCCTATACCGATCAGCTCGCAGGAAACACATTGAGCGCAACGGAGCCCGTCTCGAGTCTCGTCTCGCCGTCCACGGCCGCGGGATTCGACCGTGAGCCACCCTATTCCCTCGAGGCCGAGATATCGGTACTCGGTGGGATGCTCATCGACGGTGACGCGGTCGTGCGCGCGGTCGAGCACGTCGACGACTCGATGTTCTTCCGCGAGGCCCACCGTCGGATCTTCCGCTGCATGGTGCGCTTGTTCGAGCGCGGCGACGTTGCGGACGTCATCACGGTCAGCGAGGAGCTGAAGAAGACCGGTGAGCTCGACTCCGTCGGTGGCATGGAGTACCTGGCCGAGCTACTCGACGCCGTCCCGACCGCCGCCAACGTCGAGTACCACGCACGGCTCGTGCGGGATCGGGCGATCCTGCGTCGGCTCATCCAGGCCTCCACGCGCATCATCCAGGACGTGTACGACCCGGGTGAGCGAGACGTCGAGGAGATCCTCGACCAGGCAGAGGCAAAGATCTTCGAGGTCGCCCAGAGCCACGAGCGAGTCGGCTTCGTGCCGATCAAACAAGTATTGTGGCCGACGTTCGAGCACATCGAGCGACTGCAGCAGTCCGCATCCGGGATCACCGGGGTCGCGACGGGATTCGCCGACCTCGATCGCATGACGACCGGCCTGCAACGCGGAGACCTCGTCATCATCGCGGGCAGGCCCTCCATGGGGAAGACCGCGTGGGCGCTGAACGTGGCGCAGTCAGCCGCGATCGAGCACAGCGTCACGGCCGCGATCTTCTCCCTGGAGATGAGCAAGGAGCAGCTCGTTCAGCGTCTTCTCTGCTCGGAGGGACGAGTGGACGCCCAGAAACTCCGGAGAGGACGGTTGTCACCGGACGAATATCAGCGCCTCGCCGCGGCCGCCGGACACCTGAACACAGCCCCGCTGTGGATCGACGACTCCCCTGGAATCACGATCCTGGAGATGCGAGCCAAGGCACGCAGGCTCAAGTCGGAGACCGATTTGGGGCTTCTCGTCATCGACTACATGCAGCTCATGAGCGGAACCGGTCGCAATGAGAGCCGGGTCCAGGAGGTCAGTCAGATTTCGCGTGGGCTGAAGGCGTTGTCCAGAGAGCTCGACGTGCCGGTGGTCGCCCTCTCTCAGCTCAGCCGCGCGCCAGAGCAGCGCACCGATCGACGACCGCAGCTCTCCGACCTGCGCGAGAGCGGAAGCATCGAGCAGGACGCCGATCTCGTCATGTTCCTGTACCGGCCCGAGTACTACTTTGGGCCGGTCGACGCAAACGGAGACACGATCGAGGGACAGGCCGAGCTGATCGTCTCCAAGCAGCGTAATGGACCGACCGGCATGGTGCCCCTGTACTTCCACAAGGAATACACGCGATTCGACTCCGTGCAGCGCCGTGGTGGTGAGGTCGTGGGCGCGAGCGTGGGAACTCGTGGGAGGCACGGCTCGCCGTGACGAGGCGAACCGGTGAGGGCCTGTTGGGGGCGCGGACGTCGTCGGTTGGAGTTGCCGTGCCGGCGGCTGGTCGGGGCACGCGCATGGGCGGGCTCAAGAAGGCACTCCTCTCGATTGCAGGAGAGCCGCTCCTCGTGCACGCGTTGAGGCCGTTTCTTGCGCGTGACGACGTCACCGCGATCCGGGTAGCCGTGGCGCCGGAGGACTTGAGACATCCGCCGGCGTGGCTGCGAACGCTCGATCCTCGGTTGGGGCTCGTGGCCGGCGGTCGCACACGCACCGAATCAGTGCGCGCAGCCATCGAGGCGTTACCCGACGACGTCGGTGTCATCGTCGTCCACGACGCGGTGCGCCCGCTGCCTCTCCCCGCCACTCTGGACCGGTGCGTAGAGCAAGCCCGCGAGGGTCGGGGAGCCGTATCGGGCTTGCCCGCGGTCGACACGCTGAAGGAGGTGGACCGCGAGGGGCGGGTGCTAGGAACCCCCGACCGGGCGCGCTACTGGCTCGCGCAGACGCCTCAGGCTTTCCCGGCTGACATGATCCGCGCAGCCTATGCAGTAGCGGGGCCGAATAGCGGCGCGACCGACGACGCAACCCTGGTCGAGCGCGCGGGGGGGACCGTGGTGATGGTGGAGGGCTGGTCGGGAAACGTGAAGGTGACCCGTCCGGAAGATGTCGCGCTCGCTGAACTCCTCCTCGAGAGGGCGAGGAGGGTTGAGCACACACCGTGACGAGTCGACCCAAGTTGCTGGACTTTCGGGCGTCCGTTCCCGGCGACGACGAATTGCAACCGGTCGTCGAACATGTCCGTGGCGGCGGACTCGTGGCCTACCCTACGGAAACCGTGTACGGTTTCGGTTGCGGGCTCGAGCCATCGGCGCTCGCGAGGCTGGCGGAGCTCAAGAGAAGGGAAGCCGGTCATCCCTTCCTCGTCCTGATTCCGGACGCTTCGGCTGCGGACTCGCTCAGGTGGACTCCCGAGGCGCGCGAGCTGGCGAGTGCGTTCTGGCCGGGCGCGGTGACGCTCTTGCTCTCCGACCCCTTGGGCGCCTTCCCCGAGGGCGTGCGGAGCGCGGACGGAGCGGTCGCCGTGCGCCGAAGCTCGCACCCACTGGCAAAGCGCCTCGTAGAGTTGCTGGGTAGCCCTCTTGCCTCCACCAGTGCCAACGCCCCGGGAGCCGAGCCGGGCCGTAACGGCGAAGAGGTGTACGACATAGCGCTGGAGCTGGGCGCCGGCGAGGAGATGTGGGTCCTCGACGGTGGGGCGCTTGCGGCCAGTTCTCCCTCGACAATCGTTGATTGTGCGCGAAGCGAGGCACAAGTTCGCCGTGCGGGGTCGACACCCGTGCGACGCCTGCGCTGTGTGATCCCCGGTCTCGAGTAGGCGCGCCCGCATTGGATGCCAGGATCATCCCCCCGTCCGACGGCGAGAGCTTTCGTTTCCTCTTCGTGTGCACCGGAAACACGTGCCGGAGTCCTCTGGCTGAAGCGATTGCCATACGCGCGCTTGCCGAACTGGGTTGGGCGCATGCGGAGGTCGGCTCGGCCGGCACGGACGCAGCGCCCGGATCCGCGGCCAGCGGTGGCGCCGTGCGCGCAGCCAGGCGTCACGGGCTCGATCTGTCCACACACTCGGCTCGTCTCCTCACACCCGAAGTGGTCCGCTGGGCCGACCTCATCCTCGGGATGGGCCCCGGCCACGTCGTGACGGCGATCGATCTCGGCGGACACGAAAAGACCGCGCTCCTCACGGCCTTCGCCGACGGAGAGGAGTCGATGGGCTCCGGGTGGGGGGTGGCGGATCCTTTCGGGGGTGACGACGAGGCCTACGAGCGCGCGTTCGAGACCCTCGACCAGCTGATCGCCAGTTCGCTGGACCGATTGGAACCCATCCTCTCCCCATGAGTCGCCTCATCACCTCGAGCACGCGCGTACTCGCTCTGTTGGGCGACCCCGTAGCCCACTCGCTTTCGCCGGTGGTGCAGAACGCCGCCTCCGGCGCCTCCGGGGTCGATGGCGTCTACGTGGCCCTTCATTGTCACCAGAGGGATCTATCGGGGTTCGTCCAGGGGATCTCACGCGCGGGGGGGGGGCGGCAACGTCACGCTTCCACACAAGGAGCGAGCCGTCGCCGTGCTGGACGAGCCCAGCGAAGCCGTTCGACGCACCGGAGCGTGTAACACGTTCTGGGGTGAGAATGGGCGAGTACATGGCGACAACACGGACGTCGAGGGATTCCGGCGAGCCCTGCGAGGCTTTCTCGGTGGTCCGCCGGCGGACCGTCGCGTGCTCTTGCTCGGTGCCGGAGGCGCTGCGCGCGCAGCACTCGTAGCGCTCCTCGACGACGACGTTCGCGAGGTCTTGATCTTGAACCGGAGCACCGAGCGAGCGCGGGCGGTGGCCCGCCGTATCGGTGGCGAGCGCGTGCGAGTCGCCGATGCACCCGCTCAGGTGGAAGGCGGCGATTTCGACCTGGTCGTCAACGCCACGAGGCTGGGCTTGGAGCCGGATGATCCGCTGCCCTTGCAACTCGAGCGGCTGGGACGTGCGGGAGCGGTGATGGACCTCGTGTACGGTCCCAGAGCGACGGCGTTCGTTCGAGCCGCCGAGGTACAGGGAGTCCGGGCGCTCGACGGAGGCGAGATGTTGGTGCACCAAGGCGCCGCGTCGTTCGAGTGCTGGTGGCGGGAAGAGGCACCTCTGGACGCGATGCGAGACGCGCTCGAGCGCGTTAGGGAATAGCCCCACGCCCATGTCCTGGGAGGACCGCGCGTCGTCGGCCGGCTCGTCGACCTTCCCGAGCTCAGTTTCTCGCGGGCTCATCGACCTGGTCGGTTTCCTGCTGCCTTCGCGGTGCCTCGGCTGTGACGACCGCCTCCCGGTCGACGGTCCGGAGGAGCCCGTCTGTGCCAGGTGCCGATCGCGAATGAGGCAACCTCCATGGCCGCGCTGCTCCAGGTGCGACGCTCCGTCGGGCACTGCGAGCCACGTCGGAGCGCCCTGCTCAGGCTGCCGAGACTGGCCAGCCGCTGTCACGTTCGCTCGCTCGGCCGTCGTGCTGGAGGCACCGTCCGACCGCCTGGTTCACGCGCTCAAGTATGACGGCTGGAAGGAGACCGTACCGGTTTTGGTGGACGCGATGACGCGCGTGCGCCTCCCGCGAGCCGCCAAGGGAGCCGACGTGGTGGTCGTGCACGTGCCGACCTCCCGTCGTCGCCGTCGAATGCGTGGTTACGATCAGGCGGAGCTACTCGCGCGAGAGTTTTCCGGTCGCGCCGGGCTCGATCTCGTGCCCGCTCTAGAACGGAGCCGGGAACGTGGAACCCAGGTGGCGCTTCACCCGGCCGAGCGGAGGAGCAACGTTCGTGGCGTATTCATCGCGTCTGAAGCGGAGCGTGTGAGGGGTCGCCACGTCGTCCTGGTGGACGACGTACTCACGACGGGCGCGACGGCTTGTGAGGCCGCGACGGTCCTGGAACGGGTCGGCGCGAGCGGGGTTACGGTCGTCACGTTCGCCCGGGCGCTCCCCGCACACCGGCGGGACGAGGGCGCGAAACGGTGATGGCCGCCGAGCGACCCGAAACCAAGGAGCATCGAACTCATGTCCATCCGAGTTGCCATCAACGGGTTCGGTCGAATCGGCCGTAACGTTCTTCGGGCCGCGAAGGGGGCCGCCGCTGACCTCGATTTCGTCGCGGTGAACGACCTGACCGACAACGATACGCTCGCGCACCTGCTGCGCTACGACTCCGTCCACGGCCGCTATCCGGGCACGGTCGAGGTCGGTCACGAAAGCCTGGTCGTCGACGGCGACTCGATCCGCGTGCTCAGCGAGCGCGATCCGTCTGCCCTCCCGTGGCGCGAGCTCGGGGTCGACATCGTTGTCGAGGCGACGGGTCTGTTCCGGGACCGCGACGGCGCCTCCAAGCACTTGGAGGCCGGGGCACGGAAGGTCATCATCACGGCCCCGGCAAAGGGGGAGGACGTGACCGTGGTCCTGGGCGTGAACGAGGACCACTACGAGGCCGACGCGCACCACATCATCTCCAACGCCAGCTGTACCACCAATTGTCTGGCGCCGGTCGTAAAGGTGCTGATGGACCGATTCGGGTTCCGCCGCGGGCTCATGACGACCGTTCACTCCTACACCAACGATCAGAACATCCTCGACTTGCCGCACAAGGACCTCCGGCGCGCCCGGGCGGCGGGCATGTCCATAATCCCGACGACCACCGGCGCCGCGAGGGCAACCGGACTCGTGATCCCGGAGGTGCGGGGCCGTCTCGACGGGATGGCTATGCGCGTGCCCACGCCCAACGTCTCGATCGTGGACCTCGTCGCAGAGGTCGACGCGGAAACATCGGCCGATGAGGTGAACGCCGCCTTCCAAGCTGCTGCCGAGGGCGCGTTGGAGGGGATCCTGGCTGTCGAAGCCGAGCCGCTCGTCTCCGTCGACTACACGGGGCATCCCTGCAGCTCCATCGTCGACGCCACGAGCACGAACGTCGTGGACGGCCGCCTCGTGAAGGTCCTTGCCTGGTATGACAACGAGTGGGGTTACTCATCCAGAGTCGTGGATCTGACCCGTTACGTGGGCGCGAGGCTGGCGCAGCCCGTGCAGCGCTGACTTCGAGCTCCTCTGGCGCTGACGAGATGGACAAGCTGGCCCTTTCGCATCTGTCGGCCGAGGAGCTTCGGGGTGTCCGAGCCCTCGTGCGGGCGGACCTCAACGTGCCTCCAGACGGGGACGGCCGCATCGCGGACGACACGAGGATTCGTGCGACGCTCCCCACGCTTCGCTGCCTCATCGATGCGGGCGCCCAGGTCGTGGTGATCTCCCACCTCGGCCGGCCCGGAGGTGGGCCGGATCCCAGATTCTCGCTCCACCCCGTTGCGGAGCGGTTGGCTCAGCTCCTCGACCAACCCGTGGAGTTCTGTCCGACGACGAGCGGCGCAAAAGCCGAGGAGCGTGCCGCGGCGCTGTCGCCGGGGTCCGTGCTACTCCTCGAGAACACACGTTTTCACCCCGGCGAGACCAGGGGGGATCCAGCGTTCGCGGCCGAGCTGGGACGCCTCGCAGACCTGTTCGTCAACGACGCCTTCGGGGCGGCTCATAGAGGACACGCTTCCACTACGGGTGTGGCCCATGTCATTCGGGAACGGGGTGGACGGGCCGTGGCGGGCCTTCTTCTCGAGCGCGAGCTGGACGTGCTCGACACTGCGCTCCGCGAGCCGAAGCGACCCTTCGTGGCCGTGTTGGGTGGGGCCAAGATCTCGGGAAAGATCGACGTCATCGAGGCCCTTCTCCCGCGGGTCGACCGGCTGCTCGTGGGTGGAGCGATGGCGAACACCTTCTTCAGCGCTCTGGGCCTCGAGGTAGGTCGCTCCCTCCTCGAGGAGGACAAGACCGACGTCGCCCGGCGCACGCTCGAAGAGGCCGGCGGAACTCTGCGACTTCCGGTGGACTGCGTCGTGGCTTCAGAGCTGATCGAGGACGCAGCGACGCAGGACGTGCCGCGGACGAGGATAAGCCCCGAGTCCCGCGTCGGTGACATCGGCCCGGCTTCGGCCCGGGCGTTTGCCGAGGAGCTCGATCTGGCCGCGACCGTGTTGTGGAACGGCCCCATGGGCGTGTACGAGATGGACCCCTTTCGGGCGGGAACCAACGCCCTCGCCCACGCCGTAGCGCAGGCGACGGATCGGGGCGCCTTGACGGTAGTGGGGGGCGGCGATTCCGTCGCCGCTGTGCACGCTGTCGGCGTTGCCGACCGTGTGAGCCACATCTCGACGGGGGGAGGCGCCTCGCTCGAGCTCCTCGCGGGCCGGGAGTTGCCCGCCCTGGCGGCGCTCAGCGACCTGGACAGCGAAGCGGGCTGAACCGCCCCGAGTTGCACCCACCTCCCGGCCGAGCACCGCGCAATGGCCGGACTCACGAAAGGGATCGGTAATGGAGCCGGAGCGCATCGTCGTCGCAGGGAACTGGAAGATGAACCACGGACCGGCAGCTGCGAGGTCGTTCATGCGCGACCTCATTCTGCCCTTCGAGGGGATCGGACCCGAGGTGATCGTCTTCCCGCCCGCCCTGTCGCTGGCGGCGGCCGTGCAGAGCGGGGCTCGAGACACGCGGGTCTCTGTAGGCGTGCAGAACATACACTTCGAAGAGAGAGGAGCGTTCACTGGTGAGGTCTCCGCCGGCATGGCGGTCGAGGCGGGCGCGACGTATGCGCTCATCGGCCATTCCGAGCGGCGCCACGTCTTCGGGGAGACCGACGAGCACGTCGCGCGGAAGGTCACGGCCGCGCTGTTGCACGCGCTCGCTCCGGTCGTGTGTGTGGGCGAGACCTTACAAGAGCGACGGGAGGGTCGGGTCGAAGAAGTGATTCTATTGCAGCTCGACAATGCCGTTGCGGGAGCGCCGTACGACGCTGTGCTGTTACTCGCGTACGAGCCGATATGGGCGATCGGGACCGGTGAGACGGCAACGCCCATCGACGCAGCCGAGGCCCACGGAGCCCTCAGGAAGCGCCTTTCCGAGCTGCGCGGCGCTGCGCGGGCGGCTCGTGTGCCCATCCTCTACGGCGGGAGCGTAAAACCTGAGAACGCAGCGGACCTCCTCGCGGCCACCGACGTAGACGGCGTGCTGGTCGGTGGTGCGAGTCTGGATCCAGCGTCCTTCGCACGGATCATCGAGGCAGCGCTGTAGAAACCTTTCGAAGAGCAGGTGCGTAACCGGTCGAAGACCAGGTGCGTAACCGGGATTGACACTCCCGTTGGCCTGGACGACGTTTACCAGCCGGTGCGGACCCCCTTGCTGCGATGTCATCCTCGCCGCCTCCAGCGGCTCCATGCGCCTCCGGACGGGGGACCTGGAAGACGAAGCACCATAGCCGCCGCGTGGAGCGACGAAGGCAAAGCCACCTCAGATGTTCGGATTCCTACTTGCGATTCTGGTATTGGACGGCCTCTTTCTGAGTGTCGTCATACTCCTGCAGTCCGGAAAGGGTGGTGGCCTAGCCGCGATGGGTGGGGGCGCGGCCGCAACGGAGGGGATCCTGGGCGGCCGGCAAGCGACCACGGTGCTCACGAGGGCGAGCTGGACTTCGGGGACCCTCTTCATGGTGCTGGCGTTGGTCCTATCGATCATGTCCTCTCGAGCTGAGCAGCCCGAGTCGATTCTGCGGCAGGACGTTCCCGTAACGGCGCCTGCTCCGGAACTGCTCCTGCCGGGAAGCGAGCTCGGTGGAGTGGGAGATGCCGAGGCTCCGGGGCTTCCTCCCGACCCAGGCGCCGGTGGGGACGCGGGAGACGGGGGGCCGGGAAGCTGAACCGGACACGGGTCGCGAGCCGAAGCGTCCCGTCACCCTGGAGGGACCCCCGCGGAGTCTGATGGCGGACCCCCGTGTCGCGGGGTTGGATACGGCACAGCTCCTGGAGCTCCACCACTACATTGCTTGGCCCCGTCTCGCCGCTGGGCACCGCGCTCGAGAGCATGGCCGGGGAGATCTCAATGCGCGTGAATGAGCAGGCCTTCGAGTGGCTCGATGGTCCCATCCTGCGCGTAACGGCCATCGACTCGCCTGTGCCCTATGCGGGTACGCTGGAAGAGTACTTCCTCCCGCAGGTTGCCGATGTCCTCACCGCCGTTCGCTACCTCGCGCGGTATTAGTGATGCGGAGGCCGCGGCGCCTCTGCGCTTGCAGGAGCGTGGGGCCGAGGTAGCTTGAACGAACCGGTGAGTGCCCGCGTCGAGACATTCGGCACGGCGCCCGCCGATCGAAACGTCATACCCGACCCGGGAGCGAACGCGTGGCGCGCATAGAGGTGCCGATGCCCCAGATGGGCGAGTCGATCGCGGAGGGCACCGTCTCCAAGTGGCTCAAGCAGATCGGCGACGTGGTCGAACGAGACGAGCCGATCCTGGAGATCTCCACGGACAAGGTGGACGCGGAGATCCCGTCCCCGACGGCCGGCACGCTCGTGCACATCGAGGTCGCCGAGGGTGAGACCGTGGAGGTGGGGACCGTAGTCGCGTACATCGAAACCGAATTGTCGGTCCCCGGCGACGGTCGGCCCGAGAAACCGGCGTCGTCCGAGCCCAGTCCGGCCGAAGTCCCTTCGCCCGAAGGGGCGGCGCCACTGACGTCCACCGCGACCGCGCCTCCTCCCCCTGCAGAAGCTGATCTGGAGGAGAGGTTGCGAACGCGCTCGACGCCCGTGGTGCGGAAGGTCGCTGCGGAACACGGCATCGACATCACGAAGCTCGAGGGGAGCGGCCACGCGGGCCGGGTGACCAAACAGGACATCTTGACGTTCATTGATTCCGGGAGGGACGAACACGAAGAGGTCGAGAGCGTCCCGGCGGTGGGACTGGCGCCGGAGCAGAAGACGGATACGTCGGCTCCGGCAGGTGATTTCGACATGTGGGGCGCCTTCTACGGCCAAGTACAACATCCGCAGTTTCCTGTGCGTGAGGCCGACACCGTCGAACCGATGGATAAGATCCGGCGCCTCACCGCAGAGCACATGGTCCTCGCCAAGCGAGTCGCTCCACACGTCCATTCGCTCATCGAGATCGATTTCACACGCGTGGCTCGCATCCGACGGGAGAACAAGGCCCGATGGGCGGAGCAGGGAGTGGGGGCGAGCTTCACCGCGTTCGTCGTCTGGGCATGCGCCCGCCTCCTGGCGGAGTTTCCGAACGTCAACGCGACTGTGTCCGGCAACAACATCCTTCGCCGCGGCAACGTGAACGTCGGCATCGCGGTGGATCTGGACCCCGGACTCATCGTGCCCGTCATCCGCGACGCGGGCGACCTGAGTCTGCTGGGGATCGGAAGGAAGATCATCGACCTGGCGGAACGCGCACGTGCGCGACGTCTGAATCCAGATGAAATCCAAGGCGCGACCTTCACCGTCACCAATCCAGGTGTGTTGGGGACGCTCGTCGGGATGCCCATCATCCCGAAGGGCACGGCTGCGATTCTCGGAACCGGCGCGATCACCAAACGTCCCGTTGTCGTGGAGGACCCGCTCACAGGGGGGGATGTGATCGCGATCCGACCTCGCGCCATCTTCTCTTTGGGCTACGATCACCGCCTCGTGGACGGGGCGGAAGCGGCCCGCTTCCTCGCCAAACTCCGCGACGTGCTCGAACACCTCCCCGACGACGCTTGAGAAAACGGTCCCCATGGAAGGAGCTCATGGTCAACCGGGGATCTTCGCGGAAGTGAGCGATCCCGTGGCCGTCGAGACGGCGGTGGGAGAGCTCCCGGGGGGTGACTCGGGTTTCGCCCCGTTGCTGGTGCGGCGCCTGGGAAGCGTCCCCTATGCCGAGGCCGCGGCGTTGCAGGACGAACTCGTGCACCGGCGGCGGGCCGGAGACGCCCCTGATACGTTGCTGCTCCTCGAGCATCCGCATGTCATCACACTTGGATCGTCCGCCCGGAACGAGCACGTCCTCGCGAGCGATGCCGAGCGCCGCCTCCTCGGGATCGAGTTGGAACGCAGCGGCCGAGGCGGTGATGTTACCTACCACGGCCCCGGCCAGCTCGTCGGCTACGTGATCGTCGCCCTGGAGGAGGGGCGGCGAGACCTCCACCGGTACCTTCGGACGCTGGAGCGGGGCCTCATCGAGGCGCTCGCGACCCTCGGCGTCGAGTCGAGCTCGGTACCGGGCAAGACCGGCGTGTGGACGAAGGGAGGCAAGATCGCCGCGATCGGAGTGCGCGTGTCGTCGGGATGGATCACTTCTCACGGATTTGCGCTCAACGTGAGCACGGACCTCCGCTACTTTCACACCATCGTGCCGTGCGGAATCGACGATCTCCGCATCTCGTCGCTCGCGCAGGAGCCGGGGGCGCCGATCTCGACCGGTCGGGTGCAAGAGCCGATCGCCGAGGCGATCGCGCGGGCCTTGGGGAGGGTTCCCGTGCTCTCGGACGAGCCCGGACACGCAGCCGTGTTGCAGCGGCAACACCCGGTGAGATAAGACCGCTAGGAACCGTGACCTCATCTCGTGCCCGAGGGGTAAGCCCGGACGGGTGTTTCCCACAAGTTTTTCCATAACATGTAATGCTTTAGACGGAGTTTGTAACTAGTTGTTCAACAGTACCTTGGTCTATATTGCACAACACACGGGAGCACCCTGCACGTAACCCTTGCACATGGCATTTCGGGATGCCATACTGGATCACGTTTCCGATGCGGCTCATCGAAACCGATGCCGTAGGGTATCCAGACGATGAACGGGGACGTGAGGCCCGAGGACGCGACGGCGTTCCGAGGGCGGTGAACCGAGGCTTGGATCTCGGTGAGCTGGGTGGAGAGGTTGCTGGCCTCCACTCGAAACCTCCACGAGCTCGGAGGTCCCCGAGTCGCCGCCGCGCGATGAACTCGGGGTGGAGGGAGTCGGTCCGATCGCCTTCACGCAGGCGAATCCAAGTGACGGACAGAGTCCCGCCAGCAAGCGTAAGGCTCTCGTGGATCGCGTGTGATCCACGAGAGCCTTCGCACGTCCAGGGGTTCGAGCTCGCCGCGTCCATGGTGCCATCGTGGGGCGGCGCCACTCCACGACACGTCGTGACGTGTCCGTATGGTGTCCAGAATCCTCCCCAGGTCTGACAGCCACGCCCCGAAGGGTTGTGACGGTGACCATCGGTGGCAGCGAGGAACGGCCTGGAGCTCACGCCGAGGGACGCTAACTTCCATCGGGTCCTCCAAGGGAGTAGAGCTCTGTCCGCACCGGCGATCTTGGTTCTCGAAGACGGACGGCGCTTCGACGGTGTGGCCCTCGGCGCCACCGGCACGACGCTCGGAGAGGTCGTATTCAACACGTCGATGTCCGGCTACCAGGAGATTCTTACCGACCCCTCCTACGCCGGCCAGCTCGTCACGATGACGTACCCGCTCATCGGAAACTACGGAGTGAACTCCGACGACGAAGAGTCGGATGGCCCCAAGGTCGAGGGGCTCATCGTCAGGGAAGCCGCTCGACTTCCGAGCTCGTGGAGGTCACAGGAGTCGCTGGCCGCGTATCTCACCAGGCACGGAGTGGTGTCGATCGCCGAGATCGACACACGGGCGCTCACTCGACACATACGTTCTGAAGGCGCCATGCGGGGGGGCATCTCGTCGGACGGTCTGACCGACGCGGCTCTTCTCGAGCTAGTTCTCGCCCATCCCCGCATGGAGGGGCTCGACCTGGTGTGTGACGTCTCCACGGAGCGCTCCTACGAGGTGCCGGCCGTGGGTGAGGAGCGCTTCCACGTCCTCGCCTACGACCTCGGGTTGAAAGCACATTCGCCTCGACTACTCGCTGAGCGCGGCTGTCGGGTGACGGTACTTCCGAGCGAGACGACGACGGAGGACATTCTGTCCGCCGGGCCGGACGGTCTGTTCGTCTCCAACGGGCCGGGAGATCCGGCGGCGGTGCAGCACGCCGTCGACGCCATCCGAAATGTGGCCCACGAGGGCGTTCCCGTGTTCGGCATCTGTCTCGGGCACCAGCTCATCGGTCGGGCCTTCGGGGCCAGCACCTACAAGCTCCCTTTCGGCCACCACGGGGGGAATCATCCGGTCAGGCACCTGGACCGCGGAACCGTGGAAATCACCGCACAGAATCACGGGTTCGCCGTCCGCGCGGAGGGACGGGAAGTTCCAGGTGCTCCCGATCTTCGGGTCACCCATACGAACCTCTATGACGGCACCGTGGAAGGGGTCGAGCACACCTCGCTGCCCGTATTCTCGGTGCAGTACCATCCGGAGGCGGCGCCGGGGCCCCACGACAGTCGCTACCTCTTCGACGACTTCATGCGCTCCATGAAGGCACGCGCCAGCTGAGCCTCGCGCGCGTAGACCCTGCATCCTCGTGCTGCCGTTGAAGATGGGGGATCACGCCACGTTCTCTCAACGAGCTTGACCCTCCGTCATGGGGGGGTTACCCTGGCCCGCAACGAGGCAGGCTGTGAACCCTCGCCGAAGCATGGAGGCTCGAATGACGAAGGCGGATCTCGTGGAGCAGGTCGCCGAGGCCATCGGACCGGGCATCACCAAAAAGGACTGCTCTCTCGTGGTCGACGGTTTCCTGAGCGCCGTCAAGCGCGCGCTGGCCAACGGGGAGAACATCGAGATTCGCGGCTTCGGGACCTTCAAGATCCGTCGACGCAAGACCCGCATGGCGCGCAACCCTCGCACCGGCGACCCGGTGCGCGTCCCCGCTCGCACCATCCCGGTGTTCAAGCCCTCGAAACATCTTCGGAACCGCGTCGCGCAGGCTGGGCGGGAGAGGTCCGACTAGTCCCGAGCGACGATGACGGTCCGCGAAACGGGACCGCCTCGCCAGCAAGGGGGTTTTCGGTTTTAACGATACACCACGCCCGGGCGTCCTGATCTCGGTGGAGACGAACCCCCGAGCGCCCCGGTGACGGATGAAGAGCTGGTCGAGCGCGCGAAACTCGGAGATCGAGAGGCGCTGGACGAGCTGGTCGAGCGTCACCATGGCGTCGTCTATAGGGTCGCACTGGGAATCTTGGGAGATGTCGACCTCGCGGCGGACGTGGCGCAGGAGGCGTACCTCAAGGCCCTCCGCGCGCTACGGGGTTTCCGCGGAGAGTCGCGCTTCCGTACGTGGCTCGTCGCTATCGCCGCCAACGAGGCCAAGGGTGCTCTACGACGTGCTGCGCGCCGCGGAGAGCGGTCGCTCGAAGCGGCCGCTCACGTCTCCGCACCCGCAGACGACCCTTGCGATGGGGTCGCCGCCGCGAAGGAAGAAGCGCAGCGCGTCGCTGAGCTGCTGGCGCAGCTTCCTGAGAAACAACGACTTGCGGTTCAACTCAGGACACAGGACGGCCTGAGCTTCAGGGAGGTGGGAGAGCTCATCGGCTCCTCCGAGGGAGCCGCGCGAGTCAATTACCATCACGGAATCAGACGTCTGAGGGAGATGTTGAAGTGAGGCCACTCGAGTGCGGATCGGCCCGCGGGCTGCTGCCCGACCATGTCGCGGGAGTTCTGGCCGCCCCGGAGAAGGGACGGCTGGAGGCTCACGTGACGGGCTGCGCAGAGTGTCAGGCGGAGCTGGAGGTCGTCGCAGCGCTTCGAGCGGCGTGGCTCGAGCCGCCGGCGGGATCGGTCGAGCGCGTTCGTGCGGCTCTTCGATCGGAGCTGGGGTCATCCGCTGCGCCGCCGCCACGAATCCCCTGGCTGCGTCCCTCGTGGGGGCTGGCCGCGGCGGCTCTCGTCGTTCTGGGCGCTACTTCGGTGCTGTTGCGCGGCAACGCGGTCGAGGACATGGATCCGCTGTTGGCGGCGCTCGAGGGAGCTCCCTCGGTCTGGCTGGCCGAAGAGGGTGCGGTGGCCGGTGCTCTGGTGTTGGACGAGCTCTCCGACGAAGAGCTCACGAGTCTCCTCGAGGAGTTCGAGGGATGAACGTTCGAGCTGCTACCGTCGTCCTGTGCCTGATCGCTCTAGCGACGCCCGTGGCGGCGCAGCGCGGTCCGCCGCGTGGAAGAGGCGGTGCGAGCAGGCTCGAGCTGGAGCGCAACATGCAACGGCGTTTCAACGACGTCGTGCGCTCCCGGCTGGGCCTGCAGGGTGACGTGGCTGGATCCTTGGTCGAAGTGGTGAGCTCCTTCCGGGCCGAGCGGCAAGCGCTCCTGGAGAGGCAGCGCGCGCTCCAGCAGCGAATCCGGATGGGGGCCCCAGGGGCACGGAGGCCCCGGCTACAGGACATACCGGACGACGAGGCTCCCTCCATCCTTCAGGAGATGATCGACCTGCGCAGCGACGAGCTGGAGTTGTTCCGGCACGAGCAGGAGCGACTACTCGAGGTTCTCACGCCCGCGCAACTGGTACTCTACTACGTTCTGCGCGAGGACCTGGCGGCCCGAGCCCGGAGGCTCCGGGACGGCGGTCCAGGGCCAACCCGAAGTGGTCCAGGGCAGGGCGGTAGTGTGCCGGAGCTCGGTCTCGGGGGTCCTGGCTGACGAAGCGCCGACGTGGGACCGCTTGACTGCGACGGTCGGGCGCGGAACGTTGCAGACGTGCATATCGAAAGCCTGTTCTTCGCCGCGTACCGCGATCTGATCGGCGAGTCCCGCGTCGTTGTCGAGCTGCCGGACGCCTCCACTGTCTCCGAGCTCGTGGTGCACCTGCGCCGCCGCGGCCCCCCCTTCGACGCGCTGCCGTCCGACCCTGCGGTCGCAGTGAACCAAGGGTACGCAAGGGGCACCACCCGACTCGCACCCGGCGACGAGGTGGCATTCATCCCCCCCGTAGCCGGAGGGTGAGCGCCGTGGAGGAGAAGCCCCAGGTCCACTCCGTCATCGTACGAGACCCCATTCGGACCGACGATATGCTTGCCCGCGTCGGCGACCGTCGGGACGGGGCAGTTCTCCTCTTCATGGGCACGGTTCGTGACCATAATGACGGGCGTCCCGTCGCGGGGATTCGCTACGAAGCATACGAGGAGATGGCCGAGGTGGTTCTGAGGGAGATAGCCATGGAGGCCACCGCCCTCCTCGGGACGGACCGGATCGCGGTCGTGCACCGCGTCGGCGTCCTCGATGTCGGAGAGGTGAGTGTCGCGATTGCGGCGTCCAGTCCGCACCGGGAGCAGGCCTACGCGGCTTCACGGCACGTCATCGAAGAGATTAAGCGCCGCCTACCGGTGTGGAAGGAGGAGGCGTACGCCGATGGGGGTGCGCGCTGGCTGCCCGGTCATGATCCGCGTGCCGAGGCGGCCACGCTCTCCGAGGAGGCTGAGCCCGCATGATCGACGCATTCGGCCGACGCATCGAGTACCTACGTATCTCCGTGACCGACAAGTGCAATCTCCGGTGCGTTTACTGCATGCCGCTGCACGGCATGGAGTGGCTCAGACGCGAAGAGCTTCTCACCTATGAAGAGATCACTGAGATCGTCCGAGCCATGGCCGGAATGGGGCTCAAGCGCGTGCGGTTCACGGGCGGAGAGCCACTCGTCCGGAAGGACCTCCCGGAGCTCGTCCGGCGGGTCGCTGCGGTCGACGGAGTCGAAGATCTCTCGCTGTCCACGAACGCCGTGCTCCTAGCGGAGCACGCGGAGGCGCTCGCGGACGCCGGGCTGAACCGCGTGAACGTCTCCCTGGACTCGCTGAGACCGGAGCGCGTGGACGCCATCGCACGACGCCCGGGGTGCTTCGACCGCATCGTAGCGGGCCTCGACGCGGCGGAGCGAATGGGCTTTCACCCCATCAAGATCAACGTGGTTCTGATGCGCGGGCAAAACGACGACGAGATCGCCACCTTTGCCGCGATCACCAGGGAGCGTCCCTGGCACGTACGCTTCATCGAGATCATGCCCACCAGTTCCAATCTCGACCTGAGCGCCGAGAGCTACGTCTCGTGCGCCGAAGCGTTGGACCGTGTGCGCTCGATCGGCGACATCGAGCCCGCTATGGGGCCGACTGGGAACGGGCCCGCCACGTACTTCCGCTTCAACGATGCCCCGGGGACCGTCGGCGTGATCACACCGATGAGCCACAACTTCTGCGATCGCTGCAATCGCATGAGGCTCACCGCGGATGGCCAGCTGAGACCGTGCCTCTTCGGTGAGATCCAGACGGACCTGCGTCGACCGCTGCGGTCGGGCGCTCCACTCGAGCCGCTGATCGAGGAAACGTTACGCATCAAGCCCGAGCGTCATGAGCTCGTGCAGGGCAGCGCGGCAGGCTCCGGCGGGCTGGTCGCGCTCTCCCAAACGGGCGGCTGAGAGGCCGCCGACCAGCCGTTTCGGCGAAGCAGTTGGTCCCCCCTGATGGGCGCTCTCCCGCGCGTTGACACGCTTCAACCTCGCCGGTAGGTTCCGCCGCCACCCACCTCAGAATTGCAGCGGGGCGTCCCCCACGCCCCGAGGAGCCGAAGAAATCAATGAGCGCCAGGAAGATCACCGTGGTCGGTGCTGGGCACGTGGGTGCCACGTGCGCACAGCGACTCGCCGAAAAGGAGCTCGCCCGTGAGGTCGTGCTCATCGATATCGTCGAAGGCATTCCTCAGGGGAAAAGCCTCGATCAGTGGGAAAGCGCTCCCGTCGAGGGATTCGACACACGCATCACCGGTGCGAACGACTACGAGTCGGCCCGCGGATCGGACCTCTTCGTTGTAACCGCGGGGATCGCCCGCAAGCCCGGCATGAGCCGGGACGACCTTCTCAAGACCAACGCCGCGATCGTCCGATCGGTTTCCGCGGAGATCGCTCGGGTTGCGCCGGAGTCCATCGTCATCGTGGTCTCCAACCCCTTGGACGTCATGTGCTACGTAAGCAAGGACGCGACGGGCTTCCCGCGGGAGCGCGTGATCGGGATGGCCGGAATCCTCGACACGGCTCGCTACCGTTCGTTCATCGCTCTGGAGCTGGACGTAAGTGTCGAGGACATCCAGGCGCTGGTCCTCGGAGGCCACGGAGACACCATGGTGCCTCTCGTGAGCTACACCAGCGTGAGCGGCATTCCGCTGACCCAGCTCATCGACAGGGAGCGCATCGAAGAGCTTGTGGACCGCACGCGAAAGGGTGGCGCAGAGATCGTCGGCCACCTGAAGACGGGGAGCGCGTATTACGCGCCCTCGGCGGCGGCCGTCCAAATGGTCGAAGCGATCGTGCGGGACAAGCGTAGGATCCTGCCTTGCGCAGCCCACCTCGAGGGCGAGTACGGCCTGGACGGCCTCTTCGTGGGCGTGCCGTGTAAGCTCGGTGAAGGTGGACTGCTCGAGATCGTCGAGGTCGAGCTCAGCGAGGACGAGCGGCGCGCCTTGCACGCCAGCGCCGAGCACGTAAGGAACACGATCCAGGCGCTCGCCTGATCAGATCGCCCGGCGCGGTCCCCGCCGCAGCCAGCCGTCCTTCTCGTGTGCCGGAACCGAAGCCTCCGGTCCAAGGGCCCAGGAACTTTGGGCCCGGCAGACTTGGACCTCACATTTTCGGAAGGGTGACTCCGCGCTGCCCTTGGTATTTACCCTTCCGGTCCGCGTAGGCGACCGAGGGTTCCTCGTCTCCCTGGAAGAAGAGAAGCTGAGCGATTCCCTCGCGGGCGTAGATCTTCGCGGGTAGCGGTGTCGTGTTGCTGATCTCGAGCGTGAGGAAGCCTTCCCAGGTCGGCTCGAGCGGGGTGACGTTGACGATGATGCCGCAGCGCGCGTACGTGCTCTTCCCGACGCAGATTACGAGGACGTCCCTCGGGATGCGGAAATACTCCTCCGTCCGCGCCAGCGCGAAGGAGTTCGGAGGGATGATGCACTGATCGGCCGCTACATCGACGAACGAGCGTTCGTCAAACCGCTTGGGATCCACGACCACGTTGTGGACGTTCGTGAAGACTTTGAACTCCGGGGCGACGCGGATGTCGTAGCCGTACGATGATAGACCGTAGCTGATTCTGCCGTCGCGGACCTGCGCCGGCTCGAACGGTTCTATCATGGCGTGATCCTCGCTCATCCTGCGGATCCAATTGTCGCTCTTGATGGGCATGCAATGGCAGTTTAAGGGGCTCGAAAACGAGGGCGGAGGCCGGGAACGGCGGCCCGGCGAACACGTATGCGAGCCCAAGATAGGCTCCCGTACGGCACGGGTGCAAACAGCCCGTCAAGATGCCGGTTCGACGGCTCACCGGTGGGGCACGGATGCCGTAATGTGGCCTTGTTGCGCCGCTTGACACCCTCTTCGGGCCTCGGGTACATTTCGACGTTCGCTAATGTGAACGATTTCACAAGCGTGGGTGCGCCAGCGTGCGGGAAGCCTACATCCCGATCCTCGTTCTTTTCGGAATCTCCGTCCTCAACGCAGCCGGCATGGTGGTCGCGTCCCATGTATTCAACCCGCGGCGACCGACCCCGGAGAAGGAGATGCCGTACGAGTCGGGGATGATCCCGCTCGGCGACACGCGGGCGCGGTTCTCGGTCAAGTTCTATCTTGTCGCCATCAGCTTCATCGTCTTCGACCTCGAGACGATCTTCCTGGTGCCGTGGGCGGTTGAGATGCGCTCGCTCGGATGGGGCGGGTTTGTCGCGGTTATGATGTTCATCGTCGTGCTTGCGGTGGGCCTTCTCTACGAATGGAAGAAGGGGGGACTCGAATGGGATTAGAGGATCGCGACCTGCCGGGCGGGGGCACGAGCGCCCGAACGGGAGGCCTCGTCGGAAGTGGGGGCCCGACGTTCCTCACCACCAAGCTGGATTTCGTGGTAAACTGGGCACGGCGCAACTCACTTTGGCCGATGCCTTTCGGCACGGCGTGCTGCGCCATCGAGATGATGGCCTCGGCGGCGTCGGACTACGACCTCGCGCGCTTCGGCATGGAGCGAATGGCCTTCAGCCCGCGGCAGGCGGACGTGCTCATCTGCGCGGGACGCGTCCCCTACAAGCTCGCGCCCGTGTTACGCCGCATCTGGGATCAGATGCCGCAGCCGAAGTGGTGCGTGTCGATGGGCGCGTGTGCGAGCTCTGGCGGTGTCTTCGACGTCTACTCGATGGTCCAGGGTATCGATACCATCGTACCGGTTGATGTCTACGTGCCCGGCTGTCCGCCCAGGCCCGAAGGCCTGATCTACGGGCTGATGATGATCCAGGAGAAGATCCGAGGCGAGACTCTCGCAGAGCACGCGGTGCTCCGGCGAGAGGACCCGCTCCGCGTCGGTCGGCCGGAAGCGACGGACGAGGAAGTGGTGGAGCTCACCGGTCCGTTCGGAAACTCGACGCTCCAGGAGCGATCACCTGGCGTACGACCCGAGCTCGCCCCCGATTACGAGACCTCCTGACTCGATCATGGCGGAGGAGAGCGAAGCCACGGGCCTGGACGCGGTGGAGGTGGGCCCCATCGAGAGCGACGAGCCTCCTCCTCCTGCTGCGGTCCTTGGAGGCGTCGCGCCAGAGGACGCGTCCGTCACCGCCCTCGAGGCCCGATTCGGCGAAGGGGTGCTACGTCACGAGGTTTCAGCAGGAGACCAGCACGTCGTGTTCGTCGACGGGTCGACGTCACTCGAGATGCTTTCCTGGTTGAAGGACGACCCGGCGCAAAGCTACGACCTCCTCGCGGACCTGACCGCGGTCGACTTCGGCAAGGGTCGCCCGATCGAGATCGTCTACCAGCTCTGGTCCATCACGAGGCGGGTCGCGCTGAGGGTCAAGTGCGAGCTTCCGCTCAGCGCCCTCGAGATCGATTCGGTCGTCCCCCTCTGGCAGGCAGCGAACTGGCTCGAGCGGGAGGTCTATGACATGTTCGGCGTCGCCTTCCGGGGCCATCCCGACCTTCGGCGCATACTGATGCCCGAGGACTACGCGGAGGGGCACCCGTTGCGGAAGGACTTCCCGTTGCGGGGGCGGTTTTCGCGCGCCGAGCAGACGCGCCGGGCGCTCAACCGCGACCCGGTGCACTTCTACAACCGTGAGGAGCTAGAGATGGGCCGCGACCCCCAACTTCCGAGCGACCTCGAGGAAGGGGCAGAGGCAGATCCGCTCGCCGGAGCCGGTGACGGGGGCTAGCCGGCCATGGAACGCCGAACCGTTGAGCTCGCCGTAGGCCGCACGCCAGAGCTGTCTGCCTCGGGCCAGGGCGTTTCTTTCGGGCCACTCGTGCCGCTCGACGTTCCCGAGCCGGATCTCGGCTCGGAGAACATGCTCATCAACATCGGCCCCCAACACCCCGCCACCCACGGAGTGCTGCGGCTCGTGTGCGAGCTCGACGGCGAAACGGTGGTGCGCGTCATTCCCCACATCGGATACCTCCACTCCTCTTTCGAGAAGCTGGGCGAGTACAGGACGTGGAATCAGATCGTCACCCTCACGGACCGCATGGACTACCTCGCGCCGCTCATATACAACTGCGCCTACGTGATGGCGGTCGAGAAGCTCATGGGGATCGAAGTGACCGAGCGCTGCAAGGTGGTGCGGGTCGTGCTCATGGAGCTCGACCGCATCTTCTCGCATCTGCTCTGGCTCGGTACCACGGCCATCGATGTGGGGGCCTTCACCCCGTTCCTGTACGCGTTCCAGGAGCGTGAAAAAATCTACCGGCTGCACGAAGCGCTCACCGGTGCGCGTATTACGACGTCGGCTACCCGGGTGGGTGGGATGATGGCGGACCTGCCCGAAGGCTGGGCCGAGGAGTGCCGTCACTTCGTCGACGAGCTTCCTCGTACCCTCGACGAGGTGGAGGCTCTGCTCACGACGAACGCAATCCACCTCGGGAGGACCCAGGACGTCGGGGTGATCTCGGCCGAGGATGCCGTCAATTACGGCTTCACGGGCCCGAACCTGCGCGCCTCCGGCGTGGCATACGACCTTCGCAAGGACCGACCGTACTACGACTACGAGACCTACGACTTCGAGGTGCCCGTCGGCGAGCATGGGGACTGTTACGATCGATACTTGTGCCGGATGGAAGAGATGCGTCAGAGCCTCTCGCTCCTTCACCAGGCTTTGGATCGACTCCCCGGCGGACCGATTAACGTCTCCGATGCCAACGTCTCGCTCCCGTCCAAGACGGACTGCATGAACGACATGGAGTCGATGATCCACCATTTCAAGCTCATCATGGAAGGCATTTCGGCACCGGCCGGGGACTGCTATTTCTCCGTCGAGGGGTCGAAGGGCGAGCTCGGGATGTACGTCGTCAGCGACGGCGGCACCAAGCCGGTACGGTGGCGCATTCGTCCCCCCTCGTTCGTGAACCTCTCGGTGATTCCGAAGCTCGCCGAAGGGCACATGGTGGCGGACCTCATCGTCATCAATGCCAGTCTCGACATCGTGCTCGGCGAAATCGACCGGTGACGAAGAGCCCTGACGGGGGTGTGGGCGGAGGGTCCAGGCCTCGTC
Source organism: Longimicrobiales bacterium (assembly GCA_965249195.1). GTDB lineage: Bacteria > Gemmatimonadota > Gemmatimonadetes > Longimicrobiales > Gaopeijiaceae > CBDFLM01. The sequence continues at coordinate 124,754 of CBDFLM010000011.1, read as the reverse complement.
CCGTTCCCTTCAACAATCCAGGCTGGGCCGGCAACACGGGCGACTTCGATCTCACCGAGGCGCAGGTGAGGGGCGCGGATTTCGTGGGCGAGCGTCCGCTGGAAGGAGGACATCCGGCCGCGGCGCCGAGCTATCCCTACATGCTCGAGGAGAAGGACCCCGACGGCGCGCTCTTCGATGGACCCTATCGCCAGCGCTTCGAGAAGATCCTTACGCGCTATCCCGATCGACGAGCTGCGCTGCTTCCCGTGATGAACCTGGCGCAGGAAGTGCGTGGCCACGTCTCACCCGCGACGATGTCGGAGGTCGCGGATCTGCTGGACCTTCCCGAGGCATACGTGCGAGGCGTCACGACGTTCTACACGATGTACAATCGCCGGCCGGTGGGTCGCTACCTCGTGCAGGTTTGCACGAATATCTCCTGCAACCTCGCGGGTGCGGACGACGTGATGGCGGCGTTTCTTCGTTACAGCGATACGGAGACGGGGGAGATCTCCGAGGACGGCCTGTTCACGGTGATCGAAGCCGAGTGCCTCGCCGCCTGTGGGTTCCCGACCTGCGTTCAGATCAACTCGCGCTATTTCGAGAACGTAACGCCGGAGGACGTCCCGGCCGTGCTCGACCACCTGAGAGCGGAGGGCTAGGGGCGTGGCCTACCCATACGTTTCCGAGCGCGAGGTCCGCATCATAAGCGAGCATTTCGGCGACCCCGAGGCGCGAACGCTCGACGGAGCCCGGGCGAGGGGTCGCTACGATGGCTTGAAGAAAGCTCTCGGGATGAGCCCGGACGAAGTCATTGACGTCGTGAAGCAGTCCGGGCTCAGGGGGCGGGGTGGAGCGGGCTTCCCGACCGGCCTCAAGTGGAGCTTCATGCCGAAGGATACGGGGAAGCCCCACTATCTCTGCTGCAACGCCGACGAGTCGGAGCCGGGCACCTTCAAGGACCGTGAGCTCATTCGGTGGGATCCACACCAGCTCATCGAAGGATGCCTCATCGCCGCATACGCCATCCGGGCCGAGCACACCTACATCTACTGCCGCGGTGAGTTTTTCGAGACCAACTCGGTGCTCGCCAAGGCGGTGGAAGATGCGTACGGGGCGGGACTCTGTGGGGAGGATGCGCTGGGTTCGGGCCAGCGCCTCGACGTCACGGTGCACGTCGGCGCGGGTGCGTACATCTGCGGAGAGGAAACGGGGCTCATGAACTCCCTCGAGGGGAGGCGCGGGGAGCCACGCGTCAAGCCCCCGTTTCCGGCCGCGGTCGGCGTATTCGGGATGCCGACCACCGTGAACAACGTCGAGACACTCTCCGCCATCCCCCACATCGTGAAGCACGGAGCGGACTGGTACCGGCAGTGGGGATCCGAGAAGAGTCCAGGCACCAAGCTGTTCTGCGTGAGCGGACACGTGCGCAAGCCCGGCAACTACGAGCTTCCGCTCGGCTTCCCGTTGATGGAGCTCATCGGGGAGGTGTGCGGCGGAATCCGGGACGGGAACGCGCTCAAGGCCATCATTCCTGGCGGGAGCTCGGTGCCTCTGCTTTCGGCCGAGGAGTGTCTCGATTGCGGGCTCGACTACGAGGGCGTCGTGGGGGCCGGCTCCATGCTGGGCTGTGCCTCGGTAATCGTCATGGACGAGACGACCGACATCGTCAAACAGGTCAGACGCATGGCGCAGTTCTATGCCCACGAGTCGTGCGGCCAGTGTACCCCTTGTCGTGAGGGGTCCACATGGGTCACCAACATCCTTCGCCGCATCGAGGACGGCCGCGGTACGGAAGGGGACCTCGACACCCTCATGGAGCTGACGACCCAGATGACGGGCACCACCATCTGTGTGCTCTCGGACTCGGTGGCCGCACCCGTCCAGAGCTCGATCGAGAAGTTCCGCGACGAGTATCTGGCATTGATCCGTCGAGGCGAGCGGGTGGGCGTCGCGTGAGCGGGAGGCTCGATGGCTGAAGAGAGTGAGGCCACGGTCACGCTGACCATCGACGGTCACGAAGTCACGGTGCGGCGTGGGACCACCCTTCTGCAGGCTGCAGAGCAGCTGGGCACCGACGTTCCGCACTACTGTTACCACCCCGGCCTCTCCAGTCCGGCGATGTGCCGCCTCTGCCTCGTGGAGGTGGAGGGCGCGCCCAAGCTCATGCCGTCGTGCGTGACCGCGGCGCAAGACGGCCAGGTCGTCCACACCACCGGCGAAAAGGCCTTGGGGATGCGCCGCGGGGTGCTCGAGTTCTACCTGGCGAACCACCCGCTGGACTGTCCCATCTGCGACCAATCGGGCGAGTGCCATCTCCAGGACCACGTCCACGAAGAAGGGCGGCGACACGGACGGAGCCGGGAGCCGAAGCGTGTTCTGGGGCGCGACGATTTCGGTGCGGACGTGCTCTTCTACGGAGACCGCTGCGTAATGTGCACCCGCTGCGTTCGCTTCATGAGCGAGGTCGAGCAGGACGAGCGAATCACGGTCGTCGAGCGTGGGGGCCGGGCTGTCATCGACGCCTTCTTCGAGGAGGGCCTCGAAGGCACGCACTTCAGCGGCAACATCGTGGATATCTGCCCGGTAGGCGCGCTCGTATCGAAGGACTTTCTGCACAAGCACAGGGCCTGGGACCTCCAGCACACCCCGTCCGTGTGCCCGAACTGTAGCCAGGGCTGTAACGTGGAGCTCCACACGAGGGACAACAAAGTCCAACGGCTCAAGCCCCGTACCAACCTGGAGGTCAACGGCTTCTGGATGTGCGACTACGGGCGCTTGAACTACGAGTGGATGAACCGAGGCGAGCGGTTGGACGCTCCCCTCGTGGGCCGAGGAAACGGCACGCGGGCCACAGCCTGGCGGGAGGCGCTCGTGCCCCTCATCGAGCGCCTCCGGCAGCTCGATGAGGGGGCGGCCGACGTCCGTGCCGTGGTCTCGCCCTTCGCGTCCAACGAATCACTTGGAGCGATGCGGAGCCTGATGGACCACGTCGGAGGTGGGTCCGCGGTCTACCGTATGAACCGTGCGCCTGATGAGGTAACGCTGCCCGGTTTTCCGACACTCGTTCGGCGCCCAGACCTGGCACCGAACAGCAGCGGCGCAGACCTGCTCGGAATGGAACGCGTGGGAGACGACGACGGCGCCGGGGGGCTCCAGGACGTAGCTGCCCACGACGGCGTGATCTTGGTGCTCGGCGACCAGCTGGTGGACCAGCCGGCGGAGTTCGGCGCGGAAGCCTCGCTGTACGTGTACTTCGGGCAGGTGGCCTCCCCGGCGGCGGAGCGGGCCGATTTCGTGTTGCCGATCACCAGCTTCGCGGAGGAAGAGGGGACCTTCACCAACGCCCAAGGTCGCGTACAAAGGTATTGGACGGCGCTGCGCGCCCCGGGTTTGGCGCGCCCGGCTTGGCTGCTTCTCCGTGCCCTACTGGCGGAGCTCACCGGAGAGCCGGCCACGACAACGGCCGCCTCCGCGTTCGAGCACCTCGGTGTGGTCCACGATGCGTTCTCGGGCTTGACGTACGAGCGGATCGGATCGGCTGGCGCGCTCCTGCGTGAGCCGACGCCGGCCGGCGGGAGCGGGTGAGCGTGCACGACCTCTCGATGGGCTGGTTCGTCGTCACGGGCATCATCAAGGCGGTCGCGGTCTTCAGCGTGGTGATGGTGGCCGTGGCCTATACTACGCTCGCCGAGCGGCGCGTGAGTGCCTGGATCCAAGACCGTCACGGCCCCAACCGCGTCGGTCCGTTCGGACTGCTGCAGCCGATCGCGGACGGGATCAAGAATTTTATCAAGGAGGAGACGCTCCCCCGCGAAGCCTCGTCGTGGTTCTTCATCCTGGGCCCGATGCTCTCGATCATACCGGCGCTCGTGACGTTCGCGGTGATTCCCTTCGCGGCGCCGCTGCCCACGCCGGTCGGCACCGTCGACATGATCGTGGCCGATGTCCCCATCGGCGTGCTCTACATTCTCGCCTTGAGCTCGCTCGGCGTGTATGGGCTCGTTCTGGGGGGGTGGGCCTCCAACAACAAGTACGCGTTTCTGGGTGGTCTACGCGCGTCTGCGCAGATGGTGAGCTACGAGGTCGCCCTGGGTCTGTCGCTCGTCGCCGTCCTGCTGCTGGCGGGCAACGTCACGCTCACGGAGGTCGTGTGGCAGCAGCAGCAGCTCGGATTCTGGTTCGTGCTGCCACTTTCGCTCGCGTTCATCCTGTTCCTCATCAGCGCCTTCGCCGAAACGAACCGGCTGCCTTTCGACATGCCGGAAGCCGAATCGGAGCTGGTGACCGGATACCACACCGAGTACTCCTCGATGAAATTCAGCATGTTCTTCATCGCCGAGTACTCACACATCATCACGCAGTCGGCGCTGTTGGCCACACTCTTCCTGGGTGGATGGGACCTACCCGGAGGATGGGACGACGCCTTCTGGCACGGGGACGCGCTGATCCGCGGCTTCGAGGCTGACGGTACCCCGATCCCCGCCGAGCCGGCGTTGTGGAAGACGCTCCTCACCTTGGCGGGATTTGCCGCGAAGACGGGCCTGTTCGTACTGCTCTACATCTGGGTCCGATGGACCCTGCCGCGATTCCGCTACGATCAGGTGATGCAGCTGGGCTGGAAGATCATGCTTCCGACCGCGCTCGCCTACATCGTCGTCATCGCGGGGTCCGTGCTGGTTCTCGACCAGATCGGGCTCCCCTGGGGCTTCCGCTACGGAGCAGTTCTGACACTGGTCAGCGCTCTGTGCACGGGAATCTTCGTGTTCGCTCTCGATCGGGGCCGTATCCTCTCGGGTGCTGGCGCGCGAGCCACTGCCGTGGTGGTTCCCCCGATCCGCTCGCGCCCGAGGGCGCTCGAGACCGCAGGAGACTGAAGATGGCAGGTACGGTCAAGATCGTGAGGCGTCCCGAGCCCGAGAGCACGTCCTACCTGCGCGCCGCGCTCAAGGGGATGGCCCTCACCTTCCGCCACCTCGTGAACCCAGAGAAGGTGACGCTGCAGTACCCCGAGGAACAGCCCGACCTGCACCCCCGGTGGCGGGGCACGCACCGCATGGAGGTCCACTCCGACGGGCGCCCCAAGTGCGTCGCCTGTGGACTTTGCCCGACGGTTTGTCCGGCCAACTGTATCAGGCTCGTGGGGGGCGAGGACGACAACGGTAACCGTTACCCCATCGTGTACGAGATCGACGAGTTCCGCTGCATCTTCTGCGGCATGTGTCAGGAGGTGTGCCCAGTGGAGGCGATCCACGTGGGGCGCCATTTCGAGAACGCCGAGTACACGAGGGAGCGCTTCGTGTACGATCTCGATCGCCTCATGGAGCAGGATCACCCCACTACGCTTTTGTGGGATCCGTCCGACCCCAAGGGCGAGTAGGTCGCGACGCGTGGCCGATATCGTCTTCTACATCTTCGCAGCCGTCGCCATCGGCGGCGCGATGGGCGTCGTGACCGGCCGAAACCCGATCACGAGCCTGCTGTTCATGATCCTGACCCTCGCCTCGAGTGCCGGCATTTTCGTGATCCTGGAGGCGCATTTCCTAGCTGCCGTACAGGTGATCGTGTACGCCGGCGCCATCATGGTGCTCTTCCTTTTCGTCATCATGTTGCTGAACCTGGGCCACGAGTATCATCCCGACATCCGGGGCGGGCTGTGGGCGACGCTGGCGTTCGTGATCTCGGGCGTCATGGCCGGGGTGCTGGCTCGCCAATTCAGCGACGCAGGGACCGGTCCACTCGCCGGGCTCCGGGGTGGCGAGGCGATCGATGCGGCGCTGGCCGAATACGGAGCGGTCGGGGTTATCGCTCGGCCGCTGTTCACGGACTACGTCGTAGCCTTCGAGATCACCGGAATCCTTCTTCTGGTAGCGATCGTCGGGGCCATCGCGCTCGCGAAACGGAGGGCGTGAGGATGCTCACTGAAGCACTCACGCTCTCGGCGATTCTGTTCGTCGTGGGCACGTTCGGCGTGATGGTGCGCCGCAACGCGATCATCATGTTCCTTTGCATAGAGCTCCAGTTGAACGCCGTCAATCTCGCGTTCGTGGCGCTGTCCCGGGCCGTCGGGATCGAGGGACAAGTCTTCGTGTTCTTCGTCATGACGGTCGCTGCGGCGGAGGCAGCCGTCGGCCTCGCCATCATCATTTCCATCTTTCGGCACTATGAAACCGTCAACGTGAACCACTTCAACCTCCTCAAGTGGTGAGCTGTTGATCAGCCAATCGGGTCTCTTCGCAACGCTGTCGGCTGCGCTCTTCGAAGGAGCGGGCCAGGGCGTCGAGGCTGCTGCAGGAGCGGCGGACTTCGAGCCGTTCCTGCCTGGATTGGTCGTGCTGCTACCCCTGCTAGGCGCGCTCGTCAACGGCGTGCTGGCTTTGAGTCATGCGCGGGAGTCGGCCGACCTCGTGCGCGTCGGCCAGGAATGGGAGCTGCCGGATCAGGGACGACCGCCGACTCATACGTTGCCGTCTCTGATAGGTCCCGGAGTGATCGGCGTCGCGTTCGTCATCGCTCTGGTGAACTTCGCTCGCATGTTCGCGGTCGAGCTTCACGATCCCGTAGTGGTGGAGTACTGGACCTGGATGGTGACCGGCACCCTGGATGTGCCCGTCGCGCTCCAACTCGACCAACTCTCGGTGGTCATGATGTTGGTGGTGACCGGGGTCGGGTTCCTCATCCACGTGTTCAGCGTGGGCTACATGAAGGACGACACCGGATACCCACGCTACTTCTCGTACCTGAACCTGTTCATCTTCTTCATGCTCGTGCTCGTCATGGGCGCCAGCTTCCCGCTGCTCTTCGTGGGTTGGGAGGGTGTGGGGTTGTGCTCTTATCTCCTGATAGGCTTTTGGTTCGCCGACCGGGAGAAGGCGGACGCCGGCAAGAAGGCGTTCATCGTGAACCGCATCGGGGACTTCGGATTTCTAGTCGCTATATTTTTGCTGTACAATACTTTCGGGTCGCTCACTTTCACCGATATCTTCGCAGAGGCGCCTTCCGTCCTGAGGTACGGCGGCGGGCTCGTAACGGCGGTCACACTCTTCCTTCTGCTGGGCGCAGCCGGGAAGAGCGCACAAATCCCGCTCTACGTCTGGTTACCGGACGCAATGGCGGGTCCCACCCCCGTGAGCGCGCTGATTCACGCCGCGACGATGGTCACTGCAGGTGTCTACCTGGTGGCGCGCGCCGCGGTCCTGTTCGCGCTCGCGCCGCTCGGAAGCCTCCTGGTTGCAGGCGTCGGGGCGCTCACTGCGCTCTTCGCCGCAACGATCGCACTAAAGCAAAACGATATCAAACGGGTCCTCGCGTACTCCACGGTGTCACAGCTCGGGTACATGTTCGTGGGGGTAGGCGTGGGCGCCTACGCCGCGGGCATCTTCCATCTGGTGACGCACGCGTTCTTCAAAGCGTTGCTGTTTCTTGGATCGGGAGCGGTCATACACTCGATGCACCACGCGCTCCATCACACACACAAGGACTGGGACGCCCAGGACATGCGCAACATGGGCGGACTGCGAAGGTTCATGCCGGTCACATGGGTGACGATGTGGATCGCCACGCTCGCCATCGCCGGTATCTGGCCGTTCGCTGGCTTTTTCTCGAAGGACGAGATCATCTGGTCAGCGGGGGCCTCGGCAGGCGGCGCCTACTCAGCCGCGTTCACGCTCTTCTGGTTGATGGCGTTGGCCGCAGCGCTCCTCACCGCGTTCTACATGACGCGGCTCATGGTGATGACCTTCCACGGTGACAACCGAACGGGGCGCGAGGAAGCGGAGCACCTTCACGAGGCGCCTGGGACGATGACCGTGCCCCTCGTCGTTCTCGCCGTCCTGTCCGTTTTCGGGGGCTGGATCAACGTGCCCGAGGCGCTTCAGGAGTCCGCGGCGGGGCTGTTCGGGGTGCTGCCGATGAGCGAGTGGCTCCATCATTGGCTCGAGCCCGTCACCGCCGCGGCCCACTCCATCCACCTGGAGCACGCCGGTGAGCTGGCGGAAGCGGCTCCATTCGGTGGGGGCGAAGCCCTTTGGGCAGGCATTTCGACCGCATTGGCGGCGATCGTCCTCATCGCGGCGTTTCGCACGGTGCAGCGACAGGGGATCGCCCCCGCGACCGAGTCCGCCGAGCCGCAGACCGGGCTCGGGAAGATCCTCTATCACAAATGGTACGTCGACGAGCTCTATGATCGGACCATCGTGCGGCCGGTGCTCGCGGCGTCGCGCTTCTGCTGGCGGGTCTTGGACAACAGAGTGATCGACCGGGCCGTGAACGCGGCGGCCGAATCAACCCGCTTCGTCGGATGGCTCGGTAGCCTTTTCCAGACCGGCGCGGTCAATATGTACGCGTTCGTCCTGACCCTCGGGGTCCTGGCCGTGCTCGGCGCGGTGGCATTCTGATGAGGGTGCTCCTCGAAGGTGTAGGCTACGATGCCTGGGCGCTCCACGCTCTCATCTGGCTTCCCCTGGCCGGGGCGGGCGCGGTCCTCGCGCTTCCGGCGCAGCGGGCGAAGCGTGTCGCTTTCCGGGTGTCGCTCGCGGTCTTCGTGCTGAGTCTGGGGCTTTGGTGGGCGTACGACCCTGCACAGGGCGGGTTTCAGCTCACGAGCTCGACCCCGTGGATCGGAGCGTGGGGGGTCGGCTATACCCTCGGCGTGGACGGCATCAGCCTGTTCATGGTGATGCTCACAACGTTAACCACGCCCCTCGCCGTCTTGGGGTCCTTCAACTACATCACTCGGCGCGAGAAGGCGTTCTACGCCCTCATACTGTTGCTGGAGACGGGTGTCGTAGGGGCCTTCCTGGCCCTCGACATGTTCCTCTTCTACGTCTTCTTCGAAGTCACGCTGATCCCGATGTACTTCATCGTGGGTGTTTGGGGGGGCGAGCGCCGTATCTACGCGGCGGTCAAGTTCTTCCTCTACACCGCACTCGGTTCGCTGCTCATGCTAGTCGCGATCCTCTACCTGTACGTTCAGGCACGTGCCGAGCTCGGCATATCGACCTTCGCCTGGGTCGACATGCTCCGGGTGCCGCTCACGATCACGCAGCAGCTCTGGCTCTTTGGGGCCTTCGCCCTCGCGTTCTCCATCAAGGTGCCGCTTTTCCCGTTCCACACGTGGCTCCCCGACGCCCACGTAGAGGCACCGACGCCGGGCTCGGTCGTGCTTGCCGCGGTGCTTCTCAAGATGGGCACCTACGGATTCCTGCGGTTTCTCCTGCCGTTCTTTCCGGATGCGAGCCAGCACCCGACGGTGGTGATGGTGATGCTCGTGCTGGGCGTGATCGGCATCGTTTACGCGGCGTGGGTAGCCGCGGTCCAGCCGGACGCCAAGAAGCTCGTCGCGTACACGTCGGTGGCCCACATGGGTTTCGTCGTGCTCGGGATTTTCGCGTTGACCGTGAACGGCCTCCAAGGCGGCCTGGTCATGATGATCTCCCACGGGATCTCGACCGGCGCGTTGTTCCTGCTCCTCGGCATGCTCTACGAGCGGCGCCACACCCGCCTCATAGAGTCGTTCGGGGGCCTCGGCCGGGTGGCTCCCTGGTTCGCCACGGCCTTCGTCGTTACCGCGTTCGCCTCGATCGGGCTGCCTGGTACGAGTGGCTTCGTCGGTGAGTTCCTGGCGCTCCTTGGCACGTTCGAGACTCATCCGTGGGTGGCCGGCTTCGCCGCCACCGGGGTGATCTTTGCCGCCTACTACATGCTTCCGATGGTGCAGCGCATCTGGTTCAACCGACTGGATGCGGACAACCGCGAAGTCCAGGACCTATCCCGTAGGGAGATGGCGATTCTCGCTCCGCTCCTGGTCCTGATGATTTGGATCGGCGCACACCCGGCGCCGTTCCTGCGCCGCATGGAGCCCGGCGTGCAGGAAGTGCTGGAGCTCGTAGCGCGTTCGGAAGGCACGCTCCAGACCGGCCTGCCAGGCGAGGCAGCCCAGGCGCCCGGAGCGGAGAGGCCGCCCCTCGGGCCGCGGATCTCGTCCATGCAAGTCGGGACGGCCGCCCCGGCCCTCGTGGAGACGAACGTGGCCTCCGGGACGGCTGTCCCCGGTCCTCGAGACCGCCTTCCGAGGACTGCCGCCGAGGTCCAGTCCCCGCCCCTCGCCGAGCGCTAACAGGCCGGCCCATGTCGCTCGACTTCGCCACGAACCTGGACTACGTCTGGGCGTTGTTACCCGAGATCGTGCTCTGCGTCTGGGGCATGGTGGTGCTGCTGACGGGTGTCTCGGAACCGCACCGCGACACCGGAGAGGCCGGCCCCAAGGCGCACCCGGACAACCTGGGCTGGCTCGCGTTTGCCGGTGTGCTTGTGGCCGCGCTGGCCAACGGGTGGCTCTACGGCGTGGAAGAGTTGGGCAGCGCGGGCACGGTGGCGGTGGACCGTTTTCGACTGTTCGCCAACTGGACGATCCTCGCGTCGGCAGCCCTCGGGATCTCAGTCTCGATGACGTATGTCCACCGCCAGAGGCTTCAGGCCGGAGAGTTCTATGGTCTGATGCTTCTCGCTACGGCTGGAATGATGTTCATGGTGGGCGCTCGTGACCTGATCATCATTTTCCTGGGCTTGGAGGTGATGTCGATCTCGGTGTACGCGCTTGCAGCGTTCAACCGTCGCGACCGCCGTTCCGCCGAAGCGGGTCTGAAGTACTTCCTGCTCGGAGCGTTCAGTACGGGCTTCCTGCTCTACGGCATTGCGCTGACGTATGGGGCAACCGGGTCGACCCACCTCGAGATCGTTGCCGAGAGCGTCGCGAGCGGCACAGCGCACGACGGGCTGCTCGCTTTCGGCGTGGGCCTTCTGGCCGTCGGGTTCGGTTTCAAGGTTGCCGCCGTGCCCTTCCACATGTGGACGCCCGATGTCTACGAGGGTGCGCCCTCACCCGTGACGGCCTTCATGTCGGCGGCCGTCAAAGCCGCGGCTTTCGTGGCTTTCGTCAGGGTCTTCACGACCGGGTTCGTGGGGGTGCATGAGATGTGGTATCCGATCCTCTGGTGGCTAGCCGCGATCACGATGGTGGTGGCAAATCTCGTCGCGCTCGCCCAGACCAGCATAAAGCGCATGCTGGCGTACTCGAGCATCGCCCACGCGGGCTATCTTCTCGTTGCGGTTACGGCTGCCAGCGAGGTCGCAACAGCGGGACTGCTGTTTTATCTGCTGGTCTACGCGGTCATGAACGTCGGGGCTTTCGCGGTCGTCATCACGGTGAGTCGTCAGGGTGAGGAGAATCTCCAGATCGAAGACTACGCTGGGTTGGGCCAGCAACAGCCGGTCCTCGCCGCGTTTCTAACGATCTTCCTGCTCTCACTCGCGGGGTTCCCGGGCACGGGTGGCTTCATCGGGAAGATCTACCTGCTGCGGGGCGCCGTCGACGCAGGGCTCTGGACCCTTTCGGTCATCCTCGTGCTCACCACGCTGGTCTCGTACTACTACTACCTCAGGGTGGCCTGGTACGCCTGGATGAGGGCCCCCACCACAGCCGATCGCCACGCCGACATGGAGCTTCCGGCACCCATGCGCTTGGCGCTCGTCGTCGGGGTTGCCGTCGTGCTCTATCTGGGGGTCTTTCCCGCGTCCACTCTGGATCTGGCGCAGTCGAGCGTGACGGGACTCGGAGTGGTCGGTGGCGCCTTGAGCGGGGCGATGCCCTGAGGTTTGCATTGGCGCCGGTCACCGATTGAAGCCCAGTTTGACGAGGGATCGGACTTCGACTCTTTCCCCCTGCCATCGTTGACGGCTACTCGACGGCCCGCCTACGTTCACCCTTCCCCGTCTCGACGCACATCCACAGCGCTGGTGGTCGGCCGAATGCAGCACGCCCCCGGTTCCCGCACGCCGCTCGAAATCGCGCTGGAGCGCGAGGGCTGTCGACAGTTCCCATGACGGACTCATCGCCTAGGATCGGAAGTGGAGGAAGGAGCCGAGTCCTCCTCCTGAGCGGGGCCGTGATCCTCGCCGTCCTCGTGCTCGGCCGCGTCTCGACGAGCTTCTACGTCGAGTTGCTCTGGTACGGGAGCGAGGGCTACACGGCCGTGTTCCTGCGACGGCTGATCTGGCTGTGGGCCATCCGACTGCTGGTTGCCGTGGTGGTCGCGATGACTCTCGTCGTCAACCTTAGGCTCGTAGCGCGCACCCTGGGAGGGATCCAGATCAAGCGCCGGTTCGGGAACCTGGAAATCAGCGAGCAGCTTCCACAGAGCTACATCTCCTGGTCGATCGGCGCCGCCTCGGTGCTTCTGGGCACGTGGTTCGGCGCTTCGGTGACGGAGGGTATGGCATGGGCTGTGCTCGTCGCGCTGCAGGGCGTTGAGTGGGGGCTGGTCGAGCCCGTCCTGGGTCACGACGTGGGTTACTACGTATTCGTCCTGCCCCTCCTGCAGCGAGTGCTGACCTTCCTCATGGTGCTCACGTTCCTGCTGCTCACCTGCTGTCTGGGGGGCTACGCAGCCACGGGTGCAGTGAGTTGGGGGCGTCAGAGCGTCCTGATGGGGAATCAGCCTCGGCGCCACCTCGGCACAATAGTGAGCGCGTTCATGCTCCTGGTGGCCTGCCGCTTCCTGATCGGTCGTCAGCTCCTGATCCTGAGCGGGACATCGGCGGTGCAGGGGATCTTCGGCTACGCCGATTCGGAGGCGAGGCTTCCCGCACTGCTCGCCATGTCCGTGCTGACGCTCGGGGCCGCCCTGGCCGTCCAGTTCGGCGCGTGGCGCAACCGACTCGTGCCCGTCGTGGCCGGGTTGGGGGTCGTGGCGCTCGGCACACTCGTCGGGGTTCAGTTCTACCCCTCCCTGGTACAGCGATTCCGGGTGCAGCCCAACGAGCTCGACCGGGAAGCTCCGTTCATCGAGTGGAACCTGGAGTTCACCCGCCGCGGGTTCGGACTCGCCGACCTCGAGCGCCGCCCTTTCGAGTACGAGGGTGCCGACTCCGTTGCTTGGACGGTGGCGAGGGAGCAGTTCGCCGGGCTCCCCGTGTGGACGCCTTCCACGCTCCTCACGACGTTCCGCGCGCTGGAGTCCTTCTTCCGCTACTACGACTTCGAGGGCGTGCACTTCGACCGATATCCGGACGGGGTCGGAGGAACGCCGGTTCCGGTGGCAATCTCAGTACGGGAGATCGCGCCGGACGGAATCGAGGACCCCAACTGGCAGAACGTGCACCTTCGGGGGCGTTACATCGCCGGCATGGGTGCTGTGGCCGCCGCCGTTAGGGACCGAACGCCGGAGGGGCGGCCGCCGATGCATCTATCGGCCATTCCACCCGAGTTCGGCAACCTCCCCGGGGCACCCCCAAGCTTGAGGCTGACCCGCCCCCAGGTGTTCTTCGCGTCGCGCCCGCAGCAGTACGCGGTGGTGAACACGGCCGAGCTCGCATCGGCGCTGGCTGGCGTGGAAGGCGTCCCGGGGAGGGACTCTCCGAGCGGAATCGTGCTCGACGGATGGGCGCGAAAACTCGCGTTCGCCTGGTATTTCCGCGACGCGAACCTTCTCTTCGCCGCAGAGGTGACGGACTCCAGCCGGCTCGTGTTCCGGAGGCATGTGGCCGAACGTGCGCGAGAGATCGCGCCTTTCTTCCGGTACCCGGACGCACCTTACCCGGTGATCGCCGACGGGCGCATCGTCTGGATCCTGGAAGGCTTCACCGCTACGCGGTACTACCCACTCTCACAGCCGCACGACCTCGAGTTTCGGGCTGCCGCCTCATACGTGAGAAACAGCGTCAAGGTGACTGTCGACGCGCTGACCGGAGAGTCGCGCTTCTACGCGCTCCCCGAGCGCGATCCGCTCCGCGACGCCTACGGGCTCGCCTTCCCCGGACTCCTTCGACCTCTGGACCAGATGCCCGCTGAGATCCGCGCGCACCTCAGGTATCCCCGCACGCTCATGAACCTGCAATCCACGGTCCTTTTGCAGTACCACCAGGAAACGGCGCCGCGTTTCCACGGCCAGCAGGACGTGTGGGGCCTTCCGACCGAACTCCTCCAGAGTACCAGTCCCGTCCCCTATCAGCCCGAGTACGGTATCTATCGCCTGCCGTCGGAATCGATGTCGACGTTCAACCTTACGACCGTCTTCGTGCCGGCTGGGCGCCAGAACCTCACAGCCATCCTGGCCGCCCGGCTCTCGGACGAGGGGACACCGGAGCTGATCCTCTTCGACGTTCCGGTCGAGGCTCAGGCGCCAGGGCCCAGACAGGTGGAGGCGCTCGTCGAGCAGGACCCCCTGATCTCGCAGCAGTTTTCCTTGTGGCGGACGGGTGGGAGCCGGGTCTGGACGGGGCATCTGCACGTCGTTCCTGCCGGAAGACGACTTCTGTATATGGAGGCCGTGTTCTTGGCTGCCGAGGCCGACGCGATCCCCGAGCTCCGCCGCTTCGTCGTGAGCGACGGGACACGTGTGAGCATGGAGGAAACCCTAGAGCAGGCCATCGTGAGTTTAGCTGGTGCCCCCTTGGCCCAGATGCGGAGGGAGGGCCTCATCCCATCCGGTACGGGCTTTCCCACCAGCGAGGACGTGCGATTGTGGCCGCAAAACGCGCTCGACCTGCTGGAAGAGGTGGAGGAGAGGCTGCGTGCGGGAGACTGGGAGGGCTTCGGCCTGGCGCTGGCAGAGCTTCGACAGCTGCTGCTCGGCCTGTCCTCCCAGCACCCGGGGGAGGAGGAGACCGGGCGTTGATGCGGCTCCCCCCGCGGGGTACCTTCATCCGCCGCACTCGCGGTTCACGTCCGAAAGGCCGTTGAACCCAACGGCCCGCGCTTTCCCGAGGGAGGCGCGGCACGATCCCTTTCCCGCACTCAGACCGAGATCAGATGGACATCCACGAGTATCAAGCGAAGGAGCTCTTCCGCTCCGTAGGAATCCCGGTGCCGCCCGGGAGAGTGGCGACCACGCCCGACGAAGCGCAGTCGATCGCGTCCGAATTCGGAGGAACGGTCGTGGTCAAGGCCCAGGTGCACTCGGGTGGGCGAGGCAAGGCCGGTGGGGTGAAACTCGCGCGTGGGGGTGAGGAGGCCAGAGAGCACGCGTCCAACATCCTCGGTATGGAGATTCGGGGCCTGGTCGTGAGCAAGATCCTCGTCACCCCCGCTGTAGACATTGCCAGCGAGGCGTACGTGGGCCTGCTCATGGACCGTGAGGCGCAGGCCCCGACGTTCATGGTGTCCCCCGAGGGGGGGATCGACATCGAGGAGGTGGCCGCCACCAAGCCCGACGCGATCAAGAGGCTCTCGGTCGATCCGCGCTACGGTCTCCTCCCGCACCAAGCCTTTTGGCTCGCGGATTTCCTCTATGAGGATCACGACCTCGCCAAGCAGGCCTCACGCATTCTGCGACAGCTCTACCGTGCTTTCGTAGATTCGGGTGCGTCGATGGCGGAGATCAACCCCTTGATCGCGACGCCGGATGGAGAGGTCAAGGCGGTAGACGCCAAGATGAGCATCGATGACAACGAGCTGTTCAGGCGTGAGAAGATTGCGGTCTACCGCGACGTCACCGCCGAGCCAGCCGCGGAAGTGCGTGCCCGGGAGGTAGGGCTCAGCTACGTGAAGCTGGACGGCAACGTTGGATGCTGCGTGAACGGCGCGGGGCTGGCGATGGCCACGATGGACCTGGTGAAGTACTACGGCGGGGAGCCCGCGAACTTCCTGGACATCGGCGGTTCATCTAATCCAGACAAGGTCGTTGCCGCGTTGGAGATCATCACGGGTGACAAGAACGTGAGCGTGATCCTCTTCAACATCTTCGGTGGCATCACGCGCTGCGACGACGTTGCTAGGGGCATCGTAGAGGCGATGGACCGCCTCGAAATCTCGGTTCCGATCGTCATTCGACTGACGGGAACGAACGAGGAGCTGGCCTTGAACATCCTCGAGGATGCCGGATTCAACGCCTACACCTCCATGGACGATGTCGTCCAGGAAGCCGTCGCGCGGGCCCGAGCTGCGTGATTCGGGGCTGAGACCGAGAGAACCCACATGTCTATTCTGATCGATGAAGACACACGTCTCGCGGTCCAGGGGATAACCGGGCGCGACGGCTCTTTCCACACGAACCAGATGATCGAGTACGGCACTCGGGTCGTCGCCGGCGTCACGCCCGGCAAGGGCGGAATGACCTTCGAGGGTCCGAACGGAGCCAGCGTCCCTGTGTTCGATACGATGGAGCTCGCCGTCCGAGAGACGGGAGCGAACACCTCCGTCGTCTACGTGCCGCCAGCTTTTGCGGCCGGTGCGGTGATGGAGGCTGCCGATGCAGGCGTGACTCTCGTGGTGGCGATCACCGAAGGCGTACCCGTCCAGGACATGGCACGCGCACACGCCTTCGTCAGGGACCTGGGAGCACGCGTTTTGGGTCCGAACTGTCCTGGGCTCATCTCGCCCGGGAAATGCAAGGTCGGGATCCTCCCGGGACAGATCGTGACGCCAGGTCCCGTGGGTCTCATCTCGCGTTCGGGCACCCTGACGTACGAGGCGGTCTTCCATCTGACCCAGGCGGGCCTGGGGCAAACGACCTGCGTCGGCATCGGTGGCGATCCGCTCATCGGGACCAACTTCGTGGATTGCCTGCGCGCCTTCGTGCAGGACGCCGAGACAGAGGTGATCGTCATGATCGGTGAGATCGGTGGCACAGACGAGCAGGAAGCCGCCGCGTGGGTGAGCGACCACGTCGACGTGCCGGTCGTCGGATTCATCGCTGGTCAAACCGCCCCCCCGGGTCGCCGCATGGGTCACGCGGGCGCCATCATCAGCGGATCGGCGGGTACCGCGGAGGAGAAAACGAGGGCCTTCGAGGAGGCCGGGATCGCCGTCGCTAGGAGGCCCGTAGAGATCGCTGAGCTCGTACAGGCCGCTTTGGGGGCCTGAGGCCTCCGACCTTCCACTCCGAGTGGAGGACATCCGTGCAGCTTTCCGATCTTCTCACCGAGCGGCGAATCGTCGTCCCGATGGAAGCGGGCAACCTCCGGGATGCCCTCGACGTTCTCATCGATGCCCTCGGAGAAGGAGGACCCCTCGGTGTCGAGCAAAGGCGCAAGCTCGCCCGGGATCTGGCGTTCGAGGGCGACGTCATCCGGATCAACGACGACATCATCGCTGTGGCGGGAAGGGCCGAAAGTCTCGCTTCATCGGCGGCGGCCGTCGGCGTCTCGCCGGCTCACTTTGCCGTGAGCGCAGAGGGCTGCACGAGCCCGAGCACGGCGCGGTGCGTATTCGTGTTCCTCACGCCGCACCCCCTCGGGACTTTGAGAGATGGCGTAGTGCCCACCGTGAAACGCGCGCTCCTGGAGGGTGACCGGGCCACGGAAGTATTGAGCGCGGAAGAGCCGAGAAGGCTGAGGGCCGTCATCGATCTCATGGACATCGAGTTCGAGGACCGCCTGCTCGTAGGGCACGCCGTGACGCCTCTCAGATACCGGATCTACCCCGACACACCGCTGCGTGAGGTCGTGGACCTGATGGTAAGAAGGGGGCTGCGCGCGGTCCCTGTCGTGGGTGAAAGCTACGAGGTGCTGGGCATCATCACTGCCGGCGATGCGCTCCGTCACCTCGTCTCACGCAAGCCCGTGGGGGAAAGCGACACCACGGGGGAAGAGCCGCCCCCGGAGAGTACGGCGCGGGAGGTGATGACCCGCGCTGTCCTGTGTGTGTCGGAGGACCAGAATCTGGTCGATGCGGCCAACGTGATGGTCAACCGCGACGTAGAACAGGTCCCGGTGGTCCGGGAGGGCGAATTCGTCGGGTTTCTGACACGAGATGTGGTGCTGCGCAAGCTCTTCGGGAAGGAAGAGGAGCCGGACCACACGACTCGAGCCTGAGCGCTTCCGGTTCCGGGAAAAGAACGGACGAGGGGAGGTCGATGGTCATGGAGCGAACGTTGGGGATCATCAAACCCGATGCGGTGGTTGCACGAAAGACAGGTAGGATCCTCGTCCACCTCGAAGAGGCCGGCTTCCGCTGTCGTGCGCTCAGGATGACGCGCCTGTCCGAGGCGCAGGCGGGAGCGTTCTACGCGGTCCACCGGGAGCGCCCGTTCTTCAGCTCGCTGGTGGCGTTCATGACCTCTGGGCCCCTCATACCGATGGTTCTAGAGGCCGACGGTGCCGTGGCGAAGCTACGTGAGACGATCGGCGCAACCGACCCCACCGAAGCGGAAGAGGGCACGGTTCGGATGCTGTTCGCCGAATCGAAGGAGCGAAACGCAATTCATGCGTCGGATTCCGTCGAGAACGCGCCTCGCGAAATTTCGTTTTTCTTCTCCGACCACGAGCTGCTCGCGATCCGTAGCTGAGCCCTGACCACGCGCGCCCACCAGGCCATGGAGCGGGCGCTCGATCGCTCGCCGGTGATCCTCGACTCGGTTTGACACATTTGGCGTCTGGACTAGCTTTTCACACTATGCTCGAGCTGCACCTCGCGCGCTTCGCGCGTGAGCGGGTCGTCCACGTCGCCGGCGAGATCCCCGGGGACGAGCCGGTATGGGAAGAGAGCGGCCTCGACCTCGCAGGGCCACTCACTGTTCGTCTCAGGGCTCAGGAGGCGGGAAGCAGGGAAATCGTCGTACGGGGAAGGGCGCAGGGGGTGCTCCGGTACGAATGCCGGCGTTGCCTCACGCCCGTCCGTCGAGACCTGAACACCCAGCTCACGCTCGTCTACGTCTCGAGTGATCTCCTTAACGACTTCGACGATGGTGACGTGCGTCCGATGCCGGAGAGAGCAGCGGTCCTCGATCTGGCGGTAGCTGTGCGAGAGGAAGTGATCCTTTCGGTCGACCGGTATGCGGTGTGTGACCCCGATTGCCGGGGGCTCTGTCCGGCATGTGGGGCGAACCTGAACGATGAAACGTGTGCATGCGCGCCGGGCGAGCCCGATCCCCGTTGGGAGGTTCTCCGGCAACTCCCTAAGGAGTGAGGCGAAATGGCTGTTCCGAAGAAGCGAATCTCGCGGCAACGGAAGCGGAAGCGGAGGACCCACTACAAGGCCGAGGATCCGAGCGTGCAGGACTGCGCACGTTGTGGGGATCCGAAGAGGCCGCACCGCGTCTGCCCCAACTGCGGGTATTACAGGGACAAGAGCATCCTCGACGTAGACGTGTTGTAGCAGGCGTCTCGCGGTGCGCATCGCCCTTGATGCAATGGGGACCGACCAGGCGCCCGCGAGCGAGGTCGCAGGGGCGATTGGGGCTCTCCGGGAGCTGGACGGCAGCCTCGACTTGATCCTGGTAGGGGACCGGGACGCCATCAAGGCCGAGATCGCCGCTTACGAGGACTATCCCACCGGGCGCCTGCGCGTGGTGCACGCCCCGGATCGCGTGCGCTCGTCCGACCCACCCTCCTCGGTCGTCCGTAGGCGCCCGGATTCCTCCATCGTAGTAGGTCTCCGACTCCAGCGTGAGGGCGAAGCCGAGGCTTTCGTGAGCGCGGGACCGACAGGTGCCGTGATGGCCGCCTCCCTTCTCATTTTACGGCCTCTGGAGGGCGTACACCGTCCGTCAGTCGGGACGCTGTTGCCTACCGCCCGCACGCCGGTTTTGATGCTCGACGCAGGCGCCAACATCGACTGCAAGCCCGATCATCTCGTGCAGTTCGCCCACCTCGGGCACATCTACGCGCAGGACCTGATGGGTGTCGCAGATCCCCGTATCGGGCTGCTCAACATCGGCGAGGAACCGGGCAAGGGCGACGAGCTCGCGCTGGAGACGCACGGGCTCCTGGCAGAGTCGAGGCTGAACTTCATCGGGAACGTGGAGGGTCGCGACATCATCGCCGGAGTCTGCGACGTGCTGGTGTGCGACGGTTTCGTTGGGAACGTGCTACTCAAGTTCTATGAGTCCGTCGCTGGGTTCATCATCGGGCTTCTCGAGCAGGAGCTCGCGAACAGCGCGGTCCAGGTCGACGTGAGGGAAATATTCCGTGTCTTGGACTACTCGGAGTACGGGGGCGCGCCACTCCTCGGCGTCAACGGGGTTTCGATCATCTGCCACGGCGAGTCCACGCCCAAAGCGGTCCGTAACGCCGTCCGCGAGGCGGCCGAGGCCGTGCGCTCATCGATGGTAGCGCACATTGCCAAGGAGCTTGCTGAGCCCGCCAGCGCTGTGGAGCAACTATGAAACAGCCGGACCCACTGGTCGAGATCCTATCTACCGGCCGTTTTCTTCCCGATCGCGTTCTGACGAACCAGGACCTCGAGAAGATGGTCGACACCTCCGACGAATGGATTCGCGAGCGGACAGGGATCCTGGAGCGCCGGATCGCCCCGGACGACATGACCGCCGCCTACATGGGAGCCGAGGCCGCGCGCAGGGCCATGGAGCGAGCGGGCGTCGAGGAGGGCGAGGTGGACCTTCTCGTGGTCTCCACCGCGACTCCCGACCGCCTGCTTCCATCCACCGCATGCGACACTCAAGCACTTCTGGGTACCACCAACGCCATGGCGTGGGACCTCGGAGCGGCCTGCTCGGGCTTCCTCTACGCGCTTGTTGCGGCGGAGGGATTCGTTGCCTCAGGCCGCGGCGACATCGCCCTCGTAGTCTCGACCGAAAAGATGAGCGCCATCGTCGACTGGACGGATCGCAGCACGTGCGTCCTGTTCGGAGACGGCGCCGGGTCGGTGATCATTCGTCGCGCGACCAACGGCCGACGAGGCGTGCTCGCCCATCACCATCAATCGGACGGACGTCTGGGCGATCTGCTCTATCGTCCTGCGGGTGGAATCTCGATGCCGGTTGACGCTGCCGTGCTCGAAACGGGCGGGCAGTACCTTCGCATGTCGGGACGCGAGGTGTTCAAACACGCGGTCCGTTCGATGGCCGAGGCCGCCGATTTAGCGCTCCAGCGGGCCGGTCTCACCGGAGAGGACGTAGATTTGCTGATCCCTCACCAAGCCAACATTCGCATCATCGAGGCCACGGCCAAGTACGCGGGAATCCCCCTGGAGAAGGTGTACGTCAACGTCGATCGCTACGGGAACATGAGCTCGGCCTCGATTCCCGTCGCGCTCGACGAGGCGCAGGAAACCGGGATACTCGAACCGGGCATGAACGTGCTGTCGGTCGCGTTCGGCTCCGGCTTTACGTGGGGCGCCACCGCGATTCGCTGGTGAGTGCGCGTCGCGAGCGTCCCTTTCCCATTCAGCGGTGAGTCTCGCTCTCCTTTTCCCGGGTCAGGGCACGCAGACGATCGGGATGGGTCGGGAGTTGGCCGAGTCGCGCGCGGCGGCAGCCGAGACCTTCGCTCAAGCGGACGAAACGCTGGGCTGGTCGCTGTCGACCCTGATGTGGGAGGGAACGGAGCAGGAGCTTCGGCTGACGAAAAACGCTCAACCGGCGATCCTCACTCACTCCGTGGCGGTCTGGAGGGTTGGCCGGCAGACCCTGGGCGAGGCGGCGATCGCCGCGGGCCATTCTCTGGGTGAGTTCAGTGCCCATGTAGCGGCCGGTACGTTGTCGTTCGAGGATGGCCTGAGGGCCGTGCGCCTTCGCGGCGAGCTCATGTTCGAGGCGGGACAGCGGCGCCAGGGAACGATGGCGGCGGTGCTCGGTCTCGACGACGTCGACGTTGGTGTCCTCTGTGAATCAGTCACATCGGGAACGTGCGTGCCGGCGAACTTCAATTCCCCCGGACAAGTCGTCCTCAGCGGGGATGCGCCCGGAGTCGCTGAAGGGATGGAGCGGGCGAAGCGGGCCGGGGCCAAAAGGGTCGTCGAGCTGAGCGTGTCCGGTGCATTCCACTCGCCGCTCATGGCGCCGGCTCGGGAGGGACTGAGCGAGCAGTTGGCATCGATCCCATTCCGAGACCCAGCCTTTCCAGTGGTCTCGAACGTCACGGCGCGCCCCGTCCTAACCGGAGAGGAGGCCCGCGAGTTGTTGGTGCTGCAGCTTACGTCGCCCGTCCGCTGGGTGGAGTCGGTCGCTACGATGGTGGCCCACGGCGCGGACCGATTCATCGAGGTTGGTCCTGGTCAGGTCCTCTGCGGTCTCAACCGACGCAACGCACCGGGTCGGACCTGTATCTCGGTGGGCACCACGTTCGACCTGGAGGCACTGGGAGAGTGACCATGAGCGAAGGGCGCCGTGAAGGCGTATCGGCAGGAGCCCGAGAGCTGCAGGGGGAGGTGGCCGTTGTGAGCGGAGCCTCGCGGGGGATCGGTCAAGCGATCGCACGCGAGTTCGCAAGCGGCGGGGCGCGCGTCACCGTTCTGTCACGCGGGCGCGACGGTGCCGAAACTGCAGCGAACGAGTTGCCGGGTGAGGGTCACATGGGAATCTCATGCGACGTTTCACGCAAGGACGAGGTCATGGCCGCCGTCGCCGCCGTGGAGGGAGAGCTCGGCGCCGTGGGGATCTTGGTGAACAACGCCGGGATCACTCGGGACAACCTGCTGCTCCGTCTCAAGGATGATGAATGGAATGAGGTCATGGATATCAACCTGAAGGGCGCCTTCTATTTGACGAGAGCTACCGCAAGAGGAATGATGAAACGCCGACGGGGAGTCATCGTCAACATCACCTCCGTCGTTGGGCTGATCGGCAATCCTGGTCAGGTGAACTACGCGGCCTCGAAGGCTGGTCTCATCGGTTTGACCAAGAGCGTCGCGCGCGAGCTGGCCTCGAGGAATGTACGCTGCAACGCCGTGGCCCCCGGCTTCATCGCATCAAACATGACGGCTAGCCTCGGGGAGAAGGCCAAGCAGGAGCTCAAGGGCCGCATCCCGCTCGGATACCTTGGGGAGCCCTCGGACGTGGCGGCCCTCGTCCGGTTTCTCGCCGGGCCGGGTGCGCGCTACATTACCGGTCAGGTTTTCGCCGTGGACGGAGGATTGGCCATGTGAGCCGCCTTCGCGAGCGCGCGGGCCCGACCAGCGCAGGATCGGCAACTTCGGCCGGCGCCTCGCCGGTCGACCCGGTTCGCCGGAAGGCGACAAGCATACCCAATGCGAAGGAGGCATCATGTCGGAGGCCGTCGAGGCGAAGGTGCGGGAGATCATCACCAACGAGCTTGGCGTGGAGGCGGAGAAGGTCACGGACGACGCGTCCTTCGTGGAAGACCTCGGCGCCGATTCCCTCGACACCGTCGAGCTGGTCATGGCCTTCGAGGAAGAGTTCAACATCGATATTCCCGATGAGGATGCAGAACAGATGCGCACCGTCGGCGACGCCATCGCGTACATGCGCAAGCACGGCGAGTCGGGGGACTGAGGGACCGCCCAAATCGAACCATGAGCGGTCGAGCCATCGAAAGCGAAAGTAGCGGTCGAAGGGTCGTCGTAACCGGCCTGGGCACTGTGAGTCCAGTGGGGAACGACGTTGTGAGCATGTGGGACGGCCTCCTGTCGGGCACGAGCGGATGTGGACTCATCACGCGCTTCGAAGCCACCGAGGACTACTCGACTCGTATCGCTTGCGAGGTAAGCGGCTTCGATCCCACGTCGTTCCTCGACCCGAAGGAGGCGCGTCGCTTCGACCGCTTCGCACAGCTGGCCCTCGCCGCGACCGACGAAGCCATGCGCTCGGCGGGCTTCGAGGACGGGGTCGGCGACGTCCCACCTGAACGTTTCGGCGTCATATTCGGGAGCGGCATCGGAGGCATGGCCACCTTCGAGGCGCAGTGCAAAACTCTCATCTTGCGGGGGCCCAACAGGGTAAGCCCCTTCTTCGTGCCGATGTACATCCCCGATATCGCGGCTGGACTCATCTCGATCCGGTACGGGGCTCAGGGAGCCAACTACGCGACCGTCTCGGCTTGCGCGTCGAGCGCCCACGCGATCGGTAACGCGTACCGGACGATCGAGCGGGGTGACGCCGAGGTCGTGATCGCGGGTGGAACCGAAGCCGCCATCACCCCCCTGACGATCGCAGGCTTCGCCGCGATGAAGGCCATGTCCACCCGCAACGATGAACCGGAGTCTGCGAGCCGACCGTTCGATCTGCGCCGTGACGGGTTCGTCATCGGAGAAGGTGCCGGGACGGTCATACTCGAGTCCTTGGACCACGCCAATGCCCGAGGTGCGAAGATACGTGCGGAGCTCGTAGGGTACGGGCTGTCGGGCGACGCCTATCACATCACGTCGCCCGCTCCGGGGGGCGTGGGCGCGCAGCACGCCATGCGGATGGCCCTCGCCCACGCCGGGGCCCAGCCCCACGAGGTCGACTACATAAACGCGCACGGGACATCGACCCCTCAGAACGACACAACCGAAACCGCCGCGATCAAGGCTGTATTCGGAGACGCGGCGTACGATTTGGTGGTGGGCTCCACGAAATCGATGACAGGTCACCTCCTGGGAGGCGCCGGCGGGCTGGAGGCCGTGGTCTGTGTGTTGGTGTGCGAGAACGGCCGGATCCCGCCCACGATCAACTTCGAGGAGGCGGACCCCACCTGTGACCTCGACTACGCGCATGGCGGCGCGGTCGACCGACCCGTGTCGCTGGCCTTGTCGAACTCGTTCGGGTTCGGGGGCCACAACGTGTGCCTCGCTCTCAGGCGCTGGGAGGGGTAGGAACGCTTGGGCGCGGTGATCGCGTGAGGGTCGGTCTCGGTTACGACTCACACGGCTTCGACGAGTCTCGCCCGCTCGTTCTCGGCGGCGTGACGATCGAGGGCCATGCCGGACTCGCCGCGCACTCCGATGGAGACGCCGTGGCCCACGCGCTCATCGACGCGCTTCTGGGAGCGGCAGGCGCAGGCAGCATCGGTGAGCACTTCCCTACATCGGAGGAGCGTTGGGCCGGGGTCGACTCCATCGATCTGCTGCGCCAGACGCTGCAGATTCTGGAGAGACGGAACTACCAAGTCGTCAACGCGGACGTCACGGTGGTCTGCGAGTCGCCTCGCATCGGACCCCACGCCGAGGTGATGCGGGAGCGCCTTGCACACGTCATGGGAATCGGTGGTGAGTTCGTGTCGGTTAAGGGTAAGTCCAACGATGGGTTGGGCTGGGTCGGTCGCGGGGAGGGGCTCGCCGTCTACGCGGTCGTGCTCGTCGACTCGATGCGATCGTCGTAGCGCCGTGGCTCGGGGCAAAGGCCCGCTCCGACCAGGGACTTCCGGCCGCCGTGCCGGGCAGGGGTGACAATCGTGGACGCCATCCTCGAACTCTTCAAGAGCCTCCCTCCGACGGTGGTGTACGCGGTACTCGGTGTGGGCGCGGCTTTGGAGAATATCATTCCGCCGATACCGGCCGACACATTCGTGCTGCTCGGCGGCCTGCTCGCCGCGAGTGGTCTCACCGAGGCGTGGGTGGTCTGGGCGGTGACCTGCTCTTGTAACGTCGGGTCCGCCCTGGCGGTCTATGCAGCCGGCTACAGGTACGGCCCGACCTTCTTCGAGGATGGGCTCGGTCGCTGGATACTCACCGCCCGCCAGATGGAGCGAGTGCAGCGCTTCTACACCCGGTTCGGCGTCGCTGCGATCTTCCTGACCCGATTTCTGCCCGGACTCCGCGCGGTCGTCCCGGCGTTCGCCGGGGTCACGCGCCAGCGGCTGGCTCCAGTCGCCCTACCTCTGGTCGCGGCTTCGGCGCTCTGGTACGGTGGGCTCGTATGGCTAGGTGCGTTCACCGGTCGCAATCTCGACGGCCTCGTGGCGACCGTCGGGCGTGTCAGCGGCATACTCCTCTTCGTGGCGTTGGTGATCGGGGCGGTCCTCGTCTGGTGGTGGCTCGAGACCAGACGGGACTCCCGATGAAGCCCGACCAGTTCCTCCTGGAACAGTTTGCCGATTACTTGGCGTTCGAACGTGGGCTCGCCGACCGCACGCTAGACGCCTACCGCTCTGACATCCGTCGCTTCCGACAGTTTCTGGCGGATCGAGGTGTGGATCACCCCGCGGACGTGGGCGTCACCGACTTGCGCGAGTACGTCTACGAGCTGAAGGACACGGGGCTCGCCGCGACTTCCATCCGTCGGGCGCAGTCCTCGATGCGGACGTATTTCGGGTTCCTCTTGGCCGAGGGCCTGCTGGAGGTCGATCCTACCGATCGCCTCGAGGCTCCGCGGACGTGGCGCCGCCTACCGCACGTGCTCTCCTCCGCCGAAACGGAACGGCTCCTCGAAGCTCCCGACCCAGATCACGCGCTCTACTGGCGAGACCGATCCATCATCGAGCTGCTCTACGCCACCGGTGTTAGGGTGTCCGAGCTAGTGGGGCTGAATCTCTCCTCCGTCGACCTCGAGGAGCGGGTTTGCATCGTGTTCGGAAAGGGCTCGAAGGAACGCTTTGTGCCGTTCGGTGCGCCCGCGGTCGAAGCGCTGGAGCGCTACCTGCGGCAAGTCCGGCCGCGAATCGAGCGAGGTCTGGGGGAGGGAAGGGTGTTCTTGAACGCTCGAGGCGCTCCGCTGACGCGGATGACCGTGTGGAAGATCGTCAAGGAGGCCGCCCGCCGGGCTGGGATCGAGCGTAACGTTTCGCCGCACACGCTGCGCCACACGTTCGCGACGCACCTTCTGGAGGGTGGGGCGGACCTGGCATCGGTCCAGGAACTGCTCGGACACGCCGATATCTCGACGACACAGATTTACACCCACGTGGACCGGGAGTACCTCAGGGAGGTGCATCGCAGGTACCATCCGCGGGGGTGAAGGGCTCTCAGCAGGGCCCGCCGGAACAGCGTCGCGCGGGAGACCTGCGTGACCTGTGCTGCGACCGTTTCGGTGGGTGCTCCCGTTAGCGGGTACCGCCCGAGTCGACGCCCACGCCCGGCGGGTGGTCCACGGCCTGGGCAGCGGCGGCGAACAGGTCGTCCTGAGTGTTGGCCGATTGCAGGAGACGAAGGGCTTCGGCGAGGGCGGGGTCACGCTCCTGACGCACGCGAACGGAGGAGCCCATGTCGTCCATGCGGTCGGCCACGAGGATGTTCGCGCGCCACGCCAGATAGTCACGCAGCTCGGCGTCCGACAGGAACTCCGTCGGTAAACCTTGCTCCTCGAGGCTGGCCAGCAGCGTTTCGAACTCCAGATCACGGAGCTGGGCGGGCTCCCCGAGCGCCTCCAGCGCCCGCGCCTGCTCGAAGCCGAACTCGGCGAGCCTCAGCGACAGTGGGAGCTCGAGCTCGGCGGCGGTTAGCAGAAGCTCGCGCTCTCTCAGCGTGAGCGTGTCGTTCTGGATGGTGATGTCGGGGAAGATACCGCCGCCGGCGCTAAGGGTCCGCCCACCGGGGGTCTCGACCTCCGGAAACTCGCTCGGGTTCTCGGGCAGGGGAGCACCGTCCTTGTCACGGCTCCGGTTGAGGGAACGTCCGAGCGGCGTGTGCCATGACCCAGTGGTGATCCGTAGACGGTGTCCGTACGGCAGCTCCAAGACAGACTGAACGACGCCCTTCCCGAACGTTCTCTGTCCGAGCACCAACGCGCGGTCGTGGTCTTGGAGCGCCCCGGTGATGATCTCTGCCGCAGAAGCGGTATAGCCGTTCACCAAGACGACAATGGGCACATCGGAGATCCGGGGACGCGACCGAGCGTTCCAGGATTCTTCCTCCACCTCGTCGATCATGCCGAGTGCTCGGCTCTTCAGGCTCGCCAATCTGTCTCCCCGATCCAGGAACAAATCAGAGATTATCAGCGATTCTTCCAGGAAGCCGCCAGGGTTGCCGCGCAGGTCGAAAACGAGTCCTTCGATTCCGCTCAGCGGGCCCCGCAGCACCGAGTCGACCTCCATGGCGGAGCCACGAGCGACGCGATCCAGCGTGAGGTACCCGATCTCACTGTCCGGGATCACGGCCGACCTCACGGCCGGCACGTGGACCTCAGCGCGGGTCAGGTGGAGTGGGATCGGGCGGGAGAAGCCCTCACGCTCTACGGTCACCTTGACCCCGGTTCCGGTGTCTCCGCGGATCGAGTCCGACGCCATCGCGGTGGTCCATTCCGTAGCGTCGTTCTGGTCGACGCCCACGATGACGTCGCCCAGCAGCATGCCCGCCTCGTCGGCCGGCGTGCGATGGAAGACAGCGGTCACCGTGACACGATCATTGAGCTCCGTGATCTGGACACCGATGCCGGAGTAGTTGCCCGTGTTCTGTTCTTCGAACGCCTCGACCTCGCGTGGTGTGAACACCTCCGCGTACGGGTCGTCGAGCCCTTCCACGAGCCCGTCCAAAGCGCGAACCCACAGCGTGGAGTCGCTGAATGCTCCTTGGTGCCTCTGCAGGATCTCACGGAACGCACCCATGAAGATCTCGCCCTGCTCGGTGCCCTCGAGCGTGACGGCGTCCCCTCCGCTGGATCCACCCACCTGCTGAGCGGACACGGGGACGACTGTGAGGAGCCCCAGAAAAAGGATGGAGAAAACGCTCCGCGTCATCGTCTGCACCCGCGTGTTGAGTTCTTAGGTCCCCGAAAAGTCTAACCCCGGCGTCCGGAGTCGCGTTCCCGATGAGAATGTGTTACGGCGTTCCCCCTCACGGGGGCAACCCTTAGCTTTTTTTGGCGGGTCGCCTCGTGCCCGCAGCGGTAAGCCCCGCCGACGACCAACACGGCCAAGCGCGAAGCTGGGCCCCGTCGGAAGCCTGGCTCGATTCCTCTCCCGATCGCGGAGCCCACTTGGCACATCGAACTGAAAGACGAGACCTGAGAGTCGGGCTCGCCCAGCTCGCGCCCCACAAGCCGGACGTGGCGGAGAACCTGAGGCGTGTTCGCGAGCTCATGGAAGCATCCGCTGGAGTCCACGATCTGGTCGTCTTTCCCGAGGCATGCCTCTCTGGCTATTTCCTCGAGGGTGGGGTGGCAGAAGCCGCGCGCCACGTGGATGAAGTGGGGGACGGCCTCGGAAGGGCGACCGGGGACCATCCCGACGTCGTCCTGGGATTCTACGAGCGCGCCGGGCATGGGCTGTTCAACAGCGCGGCCCACTTCGCTCCCGACGGGCCGCGCTACCAGTGCGTGCACGTGCACCGCAAGATGTTTTTGCCCACGTACGGTGTCTTCGACGAGGCCCGCTTCGTGGACGCAGGACGTGACTTGAAGGCGTACGACACGCGCCTCGGTCGCTTCGGGATCCTCATCTGCGAGGAGATGTGGCACTCCCTTCCAGCCGCGATACTCGCAGTCGATGGCGCCGAGCTGATCCTCGTCGTGAGTGCGTCGCCGGCGCGCGACTTTCGAGCCGGCAAGGGTGGACGGCCAGGGAACCTCGAGCGTTGGGATCGGCTCGCGCCAGGGGTTGCCGTGGAGCACGGCGTCTTCGTTGCGGTGAGTCAGCTCGTCGGCTCGGAGGGTGGCAAGATCTTCCCTGGCGGGTCGGTCGCGGTGGGCCCGGACGGCAGTGTTCTCGCTCGTGGTCCTCTGTTCGAGGAGTCCGTGACTACTGCAGTGCTGCACCCGGGAGACTTGGAGCGGGCACGGTTCGAGTCGCCGTTGTTGGAGGACCTTCGCAACATGCTGCCGCACCTCCAAGCCTGCTTGGATCGGGCGGAGAAGCGAACGGTGGTCGGCGCGCAAAACGACCCGCCGGTCAGGGAAGGGGCTGTCTCTCTGGGCGGGCACATCGCAGGGGACGGATCGGGCCCTGACCCGGACGACACGTCGGTCCTGGATCTCGACGTCGGGCTCGTCGAGCGTACGCTCGTGCGCTTCATCCGCGAGGAGGTGGAGAGGCGGGGATTCGAGCGCGTCGTCCTCGGGGTGTCGGGAGGAGTCGACTCTAGTGTGTCCCTCTATCTGGCCGTGCGCGCGGTGGGCGCACACAACGTACACGCCTTCCGCCTTCCATACAGCACGTCGAGCAGCGAGAGTTTGGAGCACGCCGAGCGGGTCGCGCAGGCCACGGGCGCCCACCTCGACACGATCGACATCTCCGAGCAGGTGGACGCCTTCGTCGTGGCCTACGATCCGGACATCACGCCCCTTCGCAAGGGCAACCTCATGGCTCGCACGCGCGGAGTGGTGCTCTTCGACCGCTCTGCTGTGCTTCATGCGTTGCCGCTCGGAACAGGGAACAAGAGCGAGCGCCTGCTTGGCTACTTCACCTGGCACGCCGATGATTCGCCCCCCATCAACCCCCTCGGCGACCTGTTCAAGACCCAGGTGTGGGCTTTGGCAGTCCACCTCGGGGTTCCCGACGAGATCGTCGAGAAGCCAGCCTCCGCCGACCTCGTTCGAGGGGTCCACGACGAGGACGAGCTCGGTATCGCGTATCACAGGGCGGACCCGATCCTGTACTGGCTACTGCGCGGCTACAGCGCGGATGACCTCGTCCGGTGGGGCTTCGAAGAAGCCGAGGTCGCACTGGTATGGCGACGGCTCTCGTCGACCCACTGGAAGCGGGAGCTTCCCACGGTCGCGGTGCTTTCGTCGACCGCTATTGGTGAGTTCTACCTGAGGCCGGTCGACTACTGAGCTCGTCCGCTTCGCCCGAGCTCACGGAGCAGGCGTCACCGCACGTGCGCCGCGAGTGTGTGGTGGCCTACGAACCGGTAGGGCGAGCGCCGCGAAGAACAACGCGGCCGCCACCAAGACGATCGCGGCGCCCGAAGGAAGATCCCAGAGCCAAGAGAGCCAAAGCCCGCCCATCACGGCGACCACCGCCGAGACCAACGACCAAGCCAGCATGCTCCTTACCGACCCTGCGACGGCCTGTCCTGTCGCCGCCGGTATGACCAAAAAGGCCGACACGAGCACGATCCCCACGAGACGGATCGCAGCCACGATCGTCACGGCAAGAACGGTGAGTAGCAGGTAGCGCAGAAACCGGGTCGGTAGGCCTGCCGCTCGGGCGCCCTCTTCGTCGACGCACCAGAAGAGAAGCTCCTTGAAGAAGAAAGCGAGGAGGCTCACCGACACTGTGCAGAGCGCGGTGACCAGCCAGACGTCCTCGACTCGGACGGAGAGGATGTTGCCGAACAGGTAGCCCACCAGGTCCTGCCGATATCCCGGAGAGAGGCTCATGAGCGCCACGCCCAGGGCCATCGCCGCCGGAAAGAATATCCCGATGGCCGTGTCCTCCGAGACCCGCCCGCTACCCCCGATCCAGCCGACGGCCCAGGCTACCACCACAGAGAAGACGGCGGCTGAAAGAACCGGGGGAAGACCGAGCACGACGCCCAGCGCGACGCCCCCGAGCGCGGCATGGCTGATGCCCACGCCCACGAACGCCAATCGCCGGAGAACGACGAAGAACGCGAGAAAGGAGCACGTGGCGCCGAGGAGGAGCCCCGTGAAAACGGCTCGCTGGCCGAAGCCGTAGGCCAGCAGGTCCATCACGCCGACTCCGGTTCATGCTCGTGGGGTGGAGGGAACGCGTACGCCTGCTTCGATGCCTCGCTGCCGAGGACCTCGGTCGGCGTGCCCACGGCCCGGACCGTGCGGTCGATGAGCACAACGCGGTCGGCGTGAGCCGACACGACTTCGAGGTCGTGAGAAGCGCAGAGGAGCGTGAGCCCCTCCCCGTGCTGGAGATCACAAACGAGCGCATAGAAGCGGGCTTGTGCGGCCGGATCGAGTTCTGCCGTGGGCTCATCGAGGAGTAGAAGTCGCGGCGCCCCGGCCAGAGCCCGGGCGATGAGGGCCCTTTGTTGTTGCCCGCTGGACAGCTCGACGAAACGCTCGCGCTCGAGGTGCGCGAGACCAACGCGATCCAGCGCGGAGCGCACGAGGATGTGGTCCTGGCGTCCAGGTTTTCGTCCTGGTCGGAGCTCGCCGTAACGTCCCATCAGCACGGCTTCGTGCACGGTAAGTGGAAACCCGGCGGGAATCTGCATGCGCTGGGGCACGTATCCGATGGCCACACGGGAACCGTTCGAAGGATGTCCGAAGAGGGTGACCGCCCCGCCGTCCGGCTCGAGGAGCCCGAGCAGGATCCTCAAGATGGTGGTTTTGCCGGCCCCATTCGGGCCGATGAGGGCGGTGAACGAACCCTGCGGGACGTCGAAGGACACGGCCTCGAGCGCGACCCGTCCGCGGTACGATAGGTCGACCGCCTCGAGCGAGATGGCGGGTGCGAGACTCTCCTCCGGACTCGCCGCGCTTTGGCCGGCGGAAGCCGACGCGAGGATCGATGTGTTTGGCGACTCCGAACTCGCTGCGGTCATCGACCGGTCGCCTTGGAGGCACCCAATGCCCGTTGGAGCTGAGCCACGTTGAATCGCATGAGATCAAGATAGCTGGCCCGACCATCCACGCTCGGTCCTCCGAGCGGATCCAGAACATAGACGTCAACGCCCAGCTCGGTCGCGAGAGCACTTGCGGCGGCTTGTCCGAGTTGGGGTTCGGCAAGAACCGCCTGCACGCCTACCACTCTGGCCGTATCCACAAGCCGTGCGAGAGCCCGGGCCGACGGCTCGTGGCCAGGGCTGTCGTGCACGCTCCCGATCTCGTAGAGGTCGTAGCGCGCGGCGAGATGGGCCCACGCGGCGTGCGTCGAGACGAACGAGCGCGTAGCCGTCGCGCTCAGCGCGGTCTCGGCGAGCTCGTGCAGGGCCGTAAGCGAATCGGTCAACGCGGCGCTCCGGGCCCGCACCGCTGCGCCCTCCTGCGGTGCGATCCTCACGAGGAGTTCCGTGATTATTGGCAGGATTCGGTCTCTGACGAGCACTGGATCGAGCCAGATGTGCGGATCGGGGCCTCCGTCCCGATCAGTCCCGTGGCTCGTCCCGGGCTGCACGGAGTCGGCGAGGTGAACGACCGTACCTCGGCTCACCGGGACGAGCGCCTCTGCCCACTCGTCCAGCCCCGCACCGACGAGGAGGTAGGCTTCGGCGCGACCGAGGCTGGCTGCCGCTCGCGGTGTGAGCTCGAAGGTCGCAGGTGATGCTCGCGACGGCAGGAGCACTTCGACCCTAACCGCGTCGGCCGCCAGGCGCGCAGCGAGATCGCCCAAAGGGAAGATCGAAACAACCAGGAGCGGTCGGGACCGGGGCCCTGCGGCGGGTTGCTCCGCAACGCATCCGTTCACGAGAGACGCAGCCACGACGACGAGGGCGAGTGGGTGCGTCGACGTCCGTCGTCTCGTCAAGTGCGACCTGTCACTTTGAGTCGGAGGCTTTCCAGAAGCGGCATGGGCGTGAGCTCGTCGTCCACGATCGCCGCGAGCTCTTCCTCCTCGCGCCATTGGAGCTCCAGTTCCGCAAGCTCGAGCTCCAGAAGGCGCTGCTCTGCCTGCTCGTTCGCTGCGATTTCGAGCGCAATGGCGCCGGTGCGCTGGATGTCGCCCAGCCGCCTGCCGTCCTTGACCAAGATGCGAGTCAAGTCCTCGGGAGAGCCCGCCTCGAGGATGAGCCGCGTCGCATTCCTGACCCGCCTCTCGGAGGCACCGTCGAAATGTTCATACGCAAGCACCCGACGGAGCGTTCTCTCCGCGTCTGTACCTCCGAGTTGAAGCCCCCCGCCGCGGAGGTGGCCACAACTCGGACAGCGATAGGAGAGTCCGGCCTCACCTGATCGCTGTCCAGGCAACAGATAGAGGCTTCCGCGGTCCCGGAAACGCAGAGAACGGAAAACGAATCCGCACCGCCCGCAGCGCCCGCGCCCGCGCCAGGCAGTGCTGCCGAAGCGGAGCCAACGCGCTCCATCGGTGAAGACCTGAGGTGCGTTTCCCCAGAGAAACCACATGCCGATGAAGCTCGCCCCACCCGTCGCCCAGCCTCCCACCATCACCGCGCCGGCAGCGACGGTCCCGGCCAAGGTGACCTTGTTGAACTTCTCGCGGCGCGCCTTGAGTTCTCTCCCGTATCGCCACCACGCCTCCTCGGTGAGGTTGGCGCGGCCCACCTTTATGATCTCGAGGGGCCCACTGCGAAAGAGCGAGATGTTATCGGTTTGCGAGAGGAGCCGTGCCCGGTCCCGCGTGAGCCTCTCGAGCTCCTCGAGTGCCTCCCAACGTTCCTCCATGGGAGCGGGCGTCCAGCGCCGGCAAGATCGGCAGACGGCCCAGAGCCGACCCCGCGCGGCGTCGAACGCCACCCGCTCTCCCCGCGGAAAGTGCTCGAGAACCTCGTTCTCGGGGAAGGGGCTCTGGCAAACGAGACAGCGGGTGAACAACGCGGTCGCTCCTTACCGACGTGGCCAGCGACCCTACCCGGTGCGGTGCGTGGGGATCCACAGGGCGCTGGCCGTCACAGTCTCGCACAGTGGCATCGCCACGCCCTAGATTGGGCCATGCTCCTCGTCATCGACAACTACGATAGCTTCACGTTCAACCTCGTGCAGTTCCTGGGGGACCTGGGCGCCCGGCCCAGGGTCGTCAGGAACGACGAGGCCTCCGTGGACGCCCTCATCAAGAGTGGACCGGAGCGGGTCGTGGTCTCGCCGGGTCCCTGCACTCCAGCCGAAGCCGGGATCAGCGTAGAGGCGTTCCAGAGGCTAGGAAGGGAAGGAATCCCGATGCTCGGCGTCTGCCTCGGCCACCAGGCTCTGGGCGAGGCGTTCGGAGGACGTACGGTGCGTGCGAGCCGGATCATGCACGGCAAGACGGGCCCGGTGCGCCACACGGGCGAGGGCATCTTCCGCGGGATCCCGTCACCGTTCACCGTCGCGCGATACCATTCGCTCGTGACGGACGCCGCCGCTCTGCCCGACGTGCTGGAGACCGTTGCCTGGAGCACGGACGAGGCAGACGGCGGTGAGGTTCAGGCTGTCCGGCACCGCGAGCTGCCGCTCTGGGGCGTACAGTTCCACCCCGAATCGCTGTTCAGTGAGCACGGAAAAGCTCTCTTACGGAACTTTCTTCGGCTCTAGCGTCCGGGTTCGGAAGTCCTCGGGCATTCGAGGGCCGCTGCGTCCGCCCTGGCTTCGACGGGTGGGTTGACCCTTGCCCCTGGGTTCGGATACCTTTCGTGGCGTGAAAATTGCAGCAAGATCACGCGCCCGGGCCCCCGGAAGGTTGCCTTGAGCCGCAGGGTGCTGGGTATCGTCCCGGCCCGGCTCGCCTCCACTCGTCTCCCCAACAAGCCCCTCTACCCCCTCTTGGGCAGGCCTCTGATCGAGTGGGTCTGGCGCCGCGTCGAGGGCATGACCGCGCTGAATCACGCCGTCGTGGCGACTGACTCCGAGCAGGTCGCGGAGGTGTGCCGAGCCCTCGGGGCGCCGGTCGAGATGACCTCGCCGGAGCACCCGTCCGGCACCGATCGGGTCGCCGAGGTCGCTGCCCGCAGGGAGTACAGGGACTTCAACGTGATCGCGAACATCCAAGGCGATGAGCCGCTCCTCAGGGAGCGTCACCTCGAGGCCGCCATCGAGCTCGTGGGAAACGAGGGGTGGGACGTAGGCACCTGCGCCACCCCCATCATGACACACGAGGCGCGACACGACTTCTCCGTCGTGAAGGTGGCACGCGCCGCAGGGGGACGGGCGCTCTACTTCTCGCGCGCTGCGATCCCCCACCAGCGCGGCGAGAAGCCCTTGTCCGAAAGCCTCGAGCGAGAGCCTTTTCTGCGACATATCGGTATCTACGCCTACACTCCCGAGGCTCTGGCGCAGTGGGTCGCCCTCGCTCCCTCGACGTTGGAGAAGTTGGAGATGCTGGAGCAGCTGCGTCCTCTCGAAGCGGGGCTGCGCATCGGCGTGGGCGTCGTGGGCGCAGCCGACCCGGGCGTGGACACGCCCGCAGACGCCGTCCGTACAGAACGGACGCTCATGGAGATGGGGCACGCGCCTCCGTACGCCGAACGAGGGTCATGAAGGAGTCTGAAAGGAGCACCAAGTACATCTTCGTCACCGGCGGTGTAGTCTCGTCGCTGGGGAAGGGGATCGCTGCCGCCTCTATGGGGCGGTTGCTGAAGGATCGCGGACTTCGCGTAACGCTCCAGAAGTTCGATCCATACATCAACGTCGATCCCGGCACGCTATCCCCGTTCCAGCACGGGGAGGTTTTCGTCACCGACGACGGAGCCGAGACCGACCTGGACCTCGGTCATTACGAGCGTTTCATCGACGCTTCGCTCTCTCAGGACAACAATGTCACGACGGGGCGGATCTACCAGAACGTCATCTCCAAGGAGCGCCGCGGTGACTACCTCGGGTCGACCGTTCAGGTCATCCCGCACATCACCGACGAGATCAAGGCCTACGTGCGGCGCCTGGCTCCCGGGCACGACGTGGTCATCACGGAGATCGGAGGGACGGTCGGCGACATCGAAAGCCTGCCGTTCCTCGAGGCCATTCGTCAATTCCGTCAGGACGTGGGTCGCAAGAACGCAATGTTCGTCCACCTGACCCTGGTTCCGTACATCGCCGCTGCGGGGGAGCTCAAGACCAAACCGACGCAGCACTCGGTGCGCGAGCTCATGGAGATCGGGATCCAGCCCGATCTTCTCATTTGCCGTTCGGAGCATCACCTGGACGAGGAGATCCGTCGGAAGATCGCCTTGTTCACCAACGTCCCTCTCGAGGGCGTCATCGAGGCCACCGACGCGGAAACGATCTACGAAGTTCCACTCGGGTTCCATCGGCAGGGACTCGACCAGGTCATCCTTCGAGTTCTCGACTTGGAGACGGGGCCGCCGGACCATGAGGCGTGGAAGTCCGTGGTCGAGCGCATCAAGCACCCGGGAAGCGGATCGGTGCGCATCGCGGTGGTCGGGAAGTACACCAATCTGGTCGACTCCTACAAATCGGTACACGAGGCGCTGATACACGGGGGAATTGCCAGCGACGTGAGGGTGCACATCGAATGGCTGGACTCGGAGCAGTTCGAGAAGGGGATCGGGACTGACGTTCTGCGTGACTTCGACGGCCTTCTCATTCCGGGTGGTTTCGGGCAACGGGGCGTCGAGGGGATGCTGCTGGCCATCCGTTGGGCTCGTGAGAACGGATTGCCGTTCTTTGGGATCTGCCTCGGCCTCCAGTGCGCGGTCATCGAGTTCGCACGCAACGTCTGCGGGCTCCTGGAGAGTCACTCGTACGAGTTCTCCGCGGACTCACCCGACCCGGTCATCTGTCTGATGGACTCTCAGCTCCAGGTGACGACGAAGGGCGGCACCATGCGCTTGGGAGCCTATCCCGCCAGCCTGCGCGAGGGCTCACGTGCGGAGCGAATCTACGGGAGCCGGGAGATCAGCGAGAGGCACCGCCACCGATTCGAGTTCAACAACCAGTATCGTACGATGCTGGAGGAGGGCGGCTTGGTGATCGCCGGCGTCTCTCCGGAAGGAGGACTCGTGGAGGTAATCGAGCTGCCGCACCACCCGTGGTTCGTCGCTTGCCAGTTCCACCCCGAGCTGAAGAGCCGTCCTACACGACCCGCGCCGCTGTTCGCCTCCTTCATTGCCGCGGCGAAGACATTCGCGAGCACTCGGCAGGAAGAAGCTCGCGAGGGTCACGCCGTGGGGGCGGCCGACTGACACGGGTGCCATGTTCAGTCGCTTCTCGCTCGTCGCCGGACCCTGCGTACTCGAAGACGACGCGCTGAACCTCGAGGTCGCCAGAGCACTGGCCACCCTGGGGCTCGAGCTCTCGTTGCCCGTGATCTTCAAGGCCTCTTTCGATAAAGCCAACCGTTCGAAGCTCGCCTCACCCCGGGGGCCGGGCATGGCCAGCGGGCTCGAGCTGCTACGAAGTGTCGCCGGTGAGACCGGACTCCCACTGCTGACCGACGTCCACGAGCCGCACCAGGCGATCAAGGTTGCCGACGTCGTCGACGTCCTTCAGGTCCCAGCCTTCCTTTGCCGCCAGACCGACCTCGTCGTGGCCGCGGGCGCGACGGGCCTGGTCGTCAACCTCAAGAAGGGGCAGTGGATGGCGCCGGAAGAGATGGCCGCCGCCGTGGATAAGGCCCGGTCCGCCGGCGCGGCCGAAGTCCTCGTTACCGAGCGCGGCACCGCGTTTGGGTACGGGGATCTGGTGGTGGACATGCGGTCCTTCGCGCGCCTCCGTGCCGCGTGCGGGGTTCGAGTCCTCTTCGACGGCACCCACGCAGTCCAAAGACCTGGCCGTGATGCCGGATCCAGCGGAGGTGATCCCGAGCATGTACCGGCGCTGGTGCGGGGGGCCGTGGCTGCTGGCTGCGACGGACTCTTCCTGGAGACCCACCCCGATCCGGAGCGCGCTCCGTCCGACGGAGGCACCATGCTCCCTCTGCGTAGCGCGCGCGCTCTTTTGGAGCAGGTCGTCGCGCTGCGCTCGTCCCTGGCGACTGCGGAGGAGGTGTCGTGAGGGCTGCGGCCATCCGATCCGACGAGATCCCCGCCGAGGTCGCTCGACGGGTCCGGCTCGTCGTGTTCGACGTCGACGGCGTACTGACCGACGCGGGTGTGCTCCTCGGGCGGACGGCGGCTGGCGCCGAGATCGAGCTCAAGCGCTTCGACATAACGGACGGTCTCGGTATCAAGATGCTCATGTGGGCGGGGATCCAGGTCGCTTTCGTCTCCGGGCGTCTCTCGGAAGCGACCGCCGCCCGCGCCGCCGAGCTCGGCGTGGAGGAATGCCTTCAGGACGGGGGCGCGCACAAAGTGCCCCTCGTCGAAGCTCTCCTGGAGCGTCACGGAGTGGGCTGGGACGAGGTCGCGATGGTTGCCGACGACATTCCGGATCTTCCCGTCTTCGTGCGCGTGGGGCTCCCGGTGGCGGTTGCCGACGCGCAACCGGAGATCGCGCGGCGCGCGGCCTGGAGCACGAGCTCACCGGGCGGACATGGAGCAGCGCGCGAGTTCTGCCGCGCACTCTTGAGCGCCCGCGGCGATTGGGAGAGGCTCGTCGACGACTACGTAGAGGCCAGGGGCGGAGACTGAGATGAGCGCGCCGCGACCACCGGCCGCCGAGTTCGAGCGCACCTCCGGGAAGGCGTCTGCGAGGTCTCCCGGTCCAGGGGATTCGCACGAGGAGGGAGTACGTGAAGCTCGGCATCGTGACCGCGATGCTCTGATCGCTGAAGGCCGCCGGGTCCTCGAGGTGGAAGCACGCGGGGTGACCGCGTTGGCGCCGCGTCTGGGCGACGATTTCGTGGGGGCGTGCGAGCTCGTCGCGGACGCCCGCGGCCGGATCATCGTCTCCGGCATCGGCAAGAGCGGTATCGTCGCGCGCAAAATCGCAGCGACGCTGACTTCTACGGGCACGCCAGCGAACTTTATCCACCCGATCGAAGGATTACATGGAGACCTGGGCATCGTGGGCCGCAATGACGTGGCTCTCCTGGTGTCCAGAAGTGGCGAGACCTCGGAGCTCACTGGCCTGGTGGATTATCTGCTCCGCCTCGGCGTGCCCATCGTCGCCATCACCGGGGGCCAGGGGTCGTCTCTAGCCCGGGTGGCGCGGTTCGCGCTCGATGCCAGCGTCGCGGAGGAGGCTTGTCCAATGGACCTCGCGCCCACCGCCTCGACTGCGGCCGCGATGGCCCTCGGCGATGCCATGGCCGTCGTCGTGCTCCAACTCAAGGATTTCAGCGAGGAAGACTTCGCCCTCTTACACCCTGGCGGCGCGCTCGGTCGCAAGCTGACGCTCAAGGTGATCGACGTGATGATTTCCGAAGGCTATCCGTTGCTCGGCGAGGCGGCCAAGATGCGCGAGAGCGTCGTGCCGATTGCCGAGATGAGGGGCACGGTCCCCGTCGTCGACGGAGAGGGACGCGTCGTGGGCGTCGTGACCGCCGGCGACCTGACGCGGCTCATGGAGCGCGACGACCGATGGGCACACTGCACCGTGTCGGAAGGGATGACTCGCCGACCCCGCCTGGCCCGTCCGGAGGAACTCGCCTCCGCGGCGGTCCACCGCATGGAAGAGGCCGGGATCATGGCGCTACCCGTGGTGGATTCCGAGCGACGCCTGTTGGGTCTGGTTCACCTCCATGATCTTATGAAGGCGGATGCGGTATGAGTAAGCTATGAACCGAGATCGGCTAACTCTGCTCACACAAACCTTTCTGGCCCTTGCAGTCGTAGGAGCGTGCAGTGAGCCTCAGGAGATCGCCCTTATGGAAGGAATCGTCGCCGAGGTGGGCGCGGACCAGATCATCTACGGGCTCGAGGAGTACCTGACGCACGATGGCATCCGAAGCGGCGAGGTCACGGCGGATTCCGCCTACCTCTTCCGCGACTCGAGCGTGGTGCGCATGTACACCCTCGACATG
Organism: Longimicrobiales bacterium; assembly: GCA_965249195.1. Classification (GTDB taxonomy): domain Bacteria; phylum Gemmatimonadota; class Gemmatimonadetes; order Longimicrobiales; family Gaopeijiaceae; genus CBDFLM01. The sequence goes on along the minus strand of CBDFLM010000011.1, from coordinate 84,794 downwards.
ACCACCTATACCGAGAACGGGAGCCCGCGAGCACACATCGTAGCAGACTCGGGTCGCCTTCAACAACGCTCGGAGGAGATGGTCGCATGGGGGGAGGTCGTGCTCACGATCATAGACGGCTCTCGCCGCATCGAGAGCACCGAGCTGCACTACGATCCTGGGGCTGGACGTATCTGGAGCGACTCGGCCACGACCTTTCGCGAGGCCAACCGAGTCACCCGCGGCAGCTGCTTCGACAGCGACCTCGAGTTTCGGAACGTCAGGATCTGTAGCATTCGAGGTGCTGCCGACATCGGCCGGGTTCCACCACCGGACTCGAGCGACGGGGGAGGGGGTGGCGGGTGAGGAGCGTTCGGGCGGGGGCGATCGGCGGCCTACTGATCTCGGCCGCGGTGATTGGGCGAGGGGAGGCGTCTGCGCAGGCGGATTGCGTGTGGCTCGAAGGTTCAGGCGATCTCGTCTACCGAAACTTCGGCAGCACCACCGTCACGTACGTCGGGACACCGCGGCTCCGCTGCTCGGATGGAGTCTCCGTCGTGGCCGACAGCGCCGTTTTCTACGACGCGTCCTCGCTGTACGAGTTCTTGGGAACCGTCCGCCTGGATGACCCCGAGACCCGCTTGGACGCCGAACGGGTTCAGTACTTCCAAAACGTGGGCCGCATCGACGCGCGGGATTCAGTGCGACTGCTTCGCCGATCCGACAGTACCAGCGTGAGCGGGGAGCGTCTGGAGTACCTACGCCCCTCCCAGACGCGACCCATCGAGCAGCTCACCGTGACGGGGGGAAGGCCGCACGCGGTGCTGCAGCCACGCTCGTCACCGGACTCTAGCTCCGCGTCCGGCCCGCGCGAGCCGTATATCGTCGACGCCGATCGAATCTTCATCCGCGGAGGCGACGAGTTTCGAGCGTACGGCACCGTAGAATTGAGTCGAGCAGAGCTCGACGCGTCCGCTGACACCGTGGAATACAACGGTGCGTCGAGCCGGCTCATCCTGAGCGGGAACGCCCGCTTAGAGGCAGAGGCGTACGACCTCACGGCGAGCAACATCGTCGTGGACCTTCCGGATGACCAGGTTCGCTTCGTGCTCGGGCGCGACGACGCCGTCCTCACGGGGGAGGACCTGTCCATACGGGCGCCGTTGATCCACGTACTTCTGACCGACGGACTCCTGGACAGGCTCGTCGCCTTCGACCCCCTCGCGGCTCCAAGAGCGTCTCCTCCCGCCATGGTCACGGACCCCGAGGCTGCGCCCCCCGCTTTCGTCCCGGCGCAGCCGCCGGCTCCCGTTTCCGTCCCACCCCCAGGAGATTCGCCCGGCGCGTCGTCGGGGGATACTTCACGACGGCCCGTAGCTCTGGCGCGCGGCTTCGAAGTGACGGCCGATTCCCTGGACGTTCTCGCTCCTCTCGAGGTGCTCCATACGGTATTCGCCGCCGGCCGGGCGCACGCCGTTTCGACGGCGCGTGATTCGCTCAACACCGAGAGCACACCCGATATCGCACGGCGCGATTGGATCGACGGCGACACGGTGATCGCGACGTTCCTGCCCGTTGAGCCTGACGAGTCGCAGCGTCCGGAGGCTCCTGCTCGTGCCGAGGACGAGCGCGAGGAATACGCGCTCGAGCGGCTCGTCGCGAAAATCAACGCCGCCACGCTCTACCGCATGGTTGCGTCCGACACCACAGGTGCGCGGGGCGGGACGCCGGCCGACTCGATGGCGACGGCGCCGGGCTCCGTGCGCCCCAAGCCGGCGATTCACTACGTCGTGGGTGACTCGATCACGATCGTCCTCGCCGAGGGCGAGGTGCAAACGATGGAGGTCGTCGGACAGGTGCGAGGCATACACCTCGAGCCTGGCTCGGGAAGCGGAGAAGCAGAGCCTGGCGACGACGAGCGCGGGAGCAGGGACACCAGCGCCCCCTCGCCTTCTGGAACCGGAGAGCTGCCTGGGGGCGTGGGGTCGGCGAACCCGAGCGTCGCACCGGGGGGTGGGGCGCTCGGCGGACGAGACGGTCGGACCAGCTCCCCCCACCGGGTGGGCTCGCTGGCCGCGCCGCGACCGTGGGGCCGCATCCGGTGAAGGGCCTCGACGACTTTCGAGCGTTCGTCCGCGGTCTCGGGCCCGACCAGCTCGCCTTGCTGATCGGCCTCCGCGAGCTCCTTCACCGGGCCGACGAGAGAGGGACCGCAGAACGCGGGATCTGGATCGCGTCGCTGCGCGATCGGCTCGAAAGCATTGCGGCACGCCATGGAGGGGGCGGGGCTCCTCTCTTGGCGAGCGACGCCGAAGAGCGGGGGCCGCTCGTGGAGCGCGGCGTTTTGCGCCCCCTGGAAGAGGCCGGACTCGCGGTCCGCCACCCATCCGGTGAGGCGTGGGAGTCGGTGAGCGTCACGGCGGAATCCTGGTCAGCGCTGGAGGGGGCGCGAGAGGACGCGCTCGTGGAGCTCGACCGCATCGCCGAGGCACTGGAGTTGCAGCTCGGCCAACGCATCCGCGTCCCGGAGACGGCTGCTCCCGAAGGTGATGGCAGCCGGCTCAGCGCCGCAGGTTTGACCAAGATCTACAGGAAGCGAAAGGTCGTGAACGCCGTGGACATCTCCGTGACCCAAGGCGAGATCGTCGGCCTTCTGGGGCCCAACGGAGCGGGAAAGACCACGACGTTCTACATGATGGTCGGTCTGATTCCGCCGAACGAGGGGCGCGTATTCCTCGACGGGAAGGAGCTCACCAACACACCGATGTTCCGGCGCGCTCGCATGGGTGTCGGCTACCTGTCCCAGGAACCCTCTATCTTTCGAAAGCTCACCGTCGAGGAGAACGTCCTAGCAATCCTCGAGACCCTCGAGCTTTCGCGCGCCGACCGGAAGCACCGGCTCGAAGAGCTGCTGGGAGAGCTCTCCATCGCGCATCTTCGCAAGCACAAGGCGTACTCCTTGTCCGGCGGCGAGCGGCGGCGCCTGGAGATCACCCGCGCGCTGGTCCAGCGCCCCAAGTTCATGCTGCTCGACGAGCCGTTTGCGGGCATCGATCCCATCGCTGTCAACGACATCCAGACGATCGTCGCCGACCTTCGGCTCCGTGGGATCGGGGTCATCATTACCGACCACAATGTCGAACAGACGCTGGAGATCGTCGACCGGGCGTACATCATGTACGAGGGTCGGATCCGCGTGAGCGGCTCCGTGGCCGAGCTCGTCTGGAATGAGGAGGTCGCCGAGATCTATCTCGGGCCCATCCTCACAGAGCGTATGCGCAAGCGGTTCCCGAGCACGGACGGGAACGGCGCTGGAGTCCGATGAGCTCGTTCTCGCAGCGGCTCTACCAGAGCCAGCACCTGAAACAGGAACTGCGGATCAATCCGCGCCTGTACCAGGCGATGGAGCTGCTCTACATGCCGCTGCTGGATCTCCAACAGCACCTCAAGCAGGAGTTGGCGGAGAATCCGTTCTTGGAAATGAGCGAGGCGGACGCTGGCGAGGAAGTCGAGCTCAAGGAGGACGGTGAGACGCCCGACGGCGAGATCGATTGGGAAGAGATTCTTCTGGAGGGCTTCGACGCGGGCGGGCGCAGGCAGCAGTACGAACAGAGAGAGTTTCGCCAGACGGTGCCGGTCGACGTGCTCGATCTCCAGGGTCACCTCGCCGAGCAGCTTCGCCTGCTCGACCTGGATGAAAGAGCTGCCCGTCTAGGCGAAGAGGTCATCGGCAACATCGACGACGATGGCACCCTTTCCTGTGATTTGGAACTGGTTCTCGACGGGGCGAACCACTGGCTCGACGACGTCCGCTCCGTCGCTCTGAAGCGGGCACAAGAGATCGAGGACGAGGAGGAGCGGGCTCAGGAGCTCGAGGAAATCGAGGTGCTTTTCGGCCCGTACGTGGTCGAGGAAGTCGAGTCGGTGTTGGCCCGGATCCAGGGTCTCGACCCGCCGGGTGTGGCCGCTCGCGACGTGAGGGAGTCCATCCTGATTCAGATGCGCCGTAGGGGCATGGACGGACCGGCCCACGAAATTGTTTTGGACCACTTCGAGGACTTCATCAACCACCGTTGGAGTGATATCGCGCGCGCCATGGGAATTACCCCACGGGCGGTGCAGGACGCTGCCGACGAGATCAGCCAGCTCGACCCGAAACCCGGGCTGCGGCACTCTGCAGACCCCGAGCTCTACATCATCCCCGACCTCATCGTGGAAAAGATCGACGGCGAGTACCACGTGTTCGCCAACGACACGAGCTTACCTCGCCTGCGCATCTCGCGTGCCTACCGCGAGGTCGCTCGGGACAAGAGCAAGTTCAGCGGAGCGAACAAGGAATTCATCTCGGCCAAGCTGAACTCTGCCACGTGGATGATGCAGGCCATCGAGCAGCGGCGACAGACGATGCTCAAGGTCATGACCTTCATCGTCGACCGGCAGCGAGACTTTCTGGAAAGGGGAGTTCAACACCTGAAGCCATTGACGCTGCGGGAGGTAGCCGAACACATCGAGATGCACGAGTCGACCATCTCGCGAGTGACCAACGAGAAATTCGTCCAGACTCCCCGGGGGGTATATCCGCTGAAGTTCTTCTTCTCCAGCGGCCTCTCCACCACCTCGGGCGAAGACATCAGCGCTCGCGGCGTCAAGGACAAGATCCGGGCGCTCGTCGAGGGAGAGAACACCAAGAGGCCCCTGACGGATCAGGCGATCGTGGGTCTGCTGAGGGCCGACGGTGTCAAAATCGCGCGGCGGACGGTGGCGAAGTACCGCGATCAGCTGGGGATCCTACCGGCGAGAATGCGGAAGCGAGTATAGGGCACCCGCCCGGGAAGCGCGTTGAGATGAGCCCAACCTTTGACATCGTCGCCCTGTCCGGGAGCCTGCGTCGTGGGTCCCACAACACGTCCCATCTCCGCGCCGCGCAGATGTTGGCCCCGGATGACATGCGCGTCCACCTCGAGATGACCGCGCTGCCGCTGTGCAACGCGGACATCGAGCGGGACGAGGGCTTCCCCCGCGAGGTCGACTCGCTCCGAGAGCGGGTACGGCTTGCGGACGGTCTAATCATCTCGACGCCCGAATACAACTTCTCGGTGTCCGGAGTGATCAAGAACGCGATCGATTGGCTGTCACGTCCGCCGGATTCTCCTTTGAACCACAAGCCGGTCGCGATCATGTCGTCGGCCGGCCGATCGGGCGGGGCCCGCGCGCTCGATCATCTTCGGCAGATCCTCCTCCATAACCGAGCTCACACCCTGGCCTCGCTCCAGGTGCAGGTTCCTCGCGGCGGCGATCACTTCGAGAACGGTCGCCTGATCGATGACGGCGTCGCCCGTGAGCTCCTCACCCTCCTCGAGGAGTTCAAGCGCGTCATGCGTCCAGACCACGTGGGTGTGTCGCCTCGGGGCTCGGTTCTGGTGGTCGCTCCCGATCAGCCCAGCGCCGACGGTCTGGCTCGGGTGATCAACGAGCATGGGATCAGGACTCTTACCGCCCTCACACGGCGCGACGCGGGTCGACTCCTCGGTCAGCGCACCGTGGTCGCCGCCGTACTCGATCCGTCATGGACGGCCGACGTCGCAGAATCGGTCGAGAAAGAGGTGAGAAGGCTGGCTCCGGGAGCCGCGGTCATCTTCGGGAACGCCTCACGGCGGACCGTCACCGAGGTGATCCGCGCGCTCTAGTCGGAACCGAGCGTCATGCCAGTTGGAGCTTCTCATCGGCTCATCGGCGGCGGAGCGATCCAGTGGACGGATAGCGCGGATGTCCTGATTTCGAGGGGTGGTCCGACGTAGGGGTCTCCGTCCACCTGGACCGCCGCACCTTCGGGGCCCGAAACAAGAACACGCCTGCCCTCGAGGATCTCAGCGCCCTGGTAGTGAGCCATGGATCCGGTCGCAGCAGCGGCGACGTGGCGGACAAGGGCGAGAGGGCCTCGTCGGGCGAACGTCACCACCTGGAGCGTGTCGGTCCACGGGCTAGCCGCGGGTGCCATGACGAACTCGCCTCCGTAGCGCCGGATGCGCGTGATGACAGCCCATGCGGGCCTGCAACGAAGCCCGTCCACGTCGAGCTCCAGGCGCACGCCGCGATCGACGAATGCCGCTGAGAATGCTGCCACCCCGTATGCGGCGCGGCCGGTGAAGCGCTTCAGCGTCGGACTCACACGCCGCACCGCTTCACCGTCGAGACCGACGCCGACCATCATGAGGAACACCTGGTCGTTCACGAGCCCAACGGGTGCCGAAGACGGTCGGGCCGTCGCCAGCATCGCACCGACCTCGAAGGGCTGTCGCGGAACGGCCAGCTCCCTGGCCATCACGTTCGCCGTACCGCCCGGGATGACGCCGACCCCGATCGGAGAGCCGAGGACGGCTGCGGCGACGTGGTTGATCGTTCCGTCACCGCCGTAGGCGGCGACCACGTCCCACGTGCCCACGGCCGCCTTCGCCCGTGTACGCAGGTCTTCCACCGATGTCGTCGCCTGGAGCTCCGAGTGTCCGCCGTGGGACTCGATACCTCTACGGACGAGATCGACGAACCGCGTCGAGTACGAACCGGACGTGGGATTGGAAAGGATCAGAATCCTGCGGTCCATGACTCTCCAGTGCGATCATGAGGCCGGGTGGCGCCAAACCCGAGAGCTCCTTCGTGTCGGCTCGAAGGCAGCCGGCGCTCGGCCTTGTCAGACGACGTGAGCACCAACTTGACGGAACCTCGCGAGAAATGCCTCCGTCCCCGCCAGAACCTCGCCTCGATCTGGGGTGTGGTACGTCGTCGACGGCCTTTCCACGTGCCACCGCGCCATGCGGGGGCTTATCTTCCCCCACATGAGCCGACCGAAGCCTCGACGCGACCCTGGACGCTCGCAGCAATCGGACGCGAGTGAATCCACTTCGACTCCTTCCTTACCCTACGGCGCGCCCGCGACCGGTTCGGACGATCGACTCTCCGTCGACGACCCGGCCACCGCGACGTCGAGGGTGAGCTCTGCGGCGAGCTCGTCGCGGGAAACGGCGAAGCTAAGCCCACTCGAAGCGTCGGCCTCGCTTTCGGACGCCATGCGGCGCGATTTCGCGGTCGTCATCCCCGCCTTCAACGAGGCAGAGATGATCCCGGACCTCCTCCATGAGCTGCAGCGTGCCTTCGCGGCGTACGATCTTCACGGCGAGGTACTCCTGGTGGACGACGGTTCGACGGACGGCACGGGCGAGCTCGTCGAGCGAGAGGGCGGTGGGTGGGAGCTCCTCCGAGTTCTCCGCCACCGAACCAACATGGGGAAGACGGAAGCGATGCTGACGGCTGCCGCGGCCACCGATCGAACCTGGCTCATTCTCTTCGACGCCGATCTGCAGCACCTGCCGGACGAGTTCCCACGATTCTTGGCGAAGCTCCAACAGGGGTGGGACGTCGTCACCGGGCGTAAGGTGGGCCCGTACGACAAACAGCGCGTTTCCAGCATATACAATCGGCTTTCCCGCCGGATCTTCGACGTCCCCGTCTCGGACCTCAACTCGATGAAGGCGTTTCGTCGTGAGATCCTGGAGGGGATCAGCCTCCGCCACGACTGGCACCGCTTTTTCGTCGTCCTCGCTCACTCGAAAGGCTGGTCGGTGGGTGAGATCGACATCGAGCTGCTTCCGAGGAGGGCGGGGGTGTCCAAGTTCCGCGGGCCTGCGCATGTGGTGGTAGGCCTCCTCGATCTCCTGAGCGTATGGTTTCTATTGCTGTTCTCGCGCAAGCCGTTACAGCTCTTCGGGCTGAGCGGGGCACTACTCATCGGCCTCGGCCTGGCGGTGGGCGTCGTTGCGTTCTACCTCCGCTTCGTCGAGGGGACCGGGTTTCGGCCGCTGCTCTATCTCGTCATCCTCCTCGAAACCGTCGGTTTCGTTCTGCTGGGCGTCGGGTTCCTCGCCGAGATGATCGCCTTGGTGCGCGACGAAGTGGACGCCCTGAGAAGACAGGGATAGAGCTCGGCCCACCACGACCGGATTTCTCCATTGCCCAAGCCCATCACGCGTCTTCGTGTCCTGGCCGTTGTCGGAACCCGTCCGGAAGCTGTCAAGATAGCGCCGGTGGCGCACGCGCTCCTCGCGCGTCACGACGAGGCAGAGACTCGGCTGGCGCTCACCGGGCAGCACGACGAGCTGGTGGACCAGGCGCTCGAGACGTTCGGGCTGCAGCCCAGCTACGACCTCGAGATCATGACGGAGGGCCAGTCCCTCTACGATGTGGCCCACAAATGCCTCGACGGTATTCGTGGTGTGGTGGTCGATTTTCGGCCTCATGTGCTGTTGGTCCAGGGTGACACGGCCACCGTCTGCTTCGGCGCTCTGGTCGGCTACTTCGAAGGCGTGCGCGTCGGACATGTGGAGGCGGGCCTGCGGACCGGCGACAAGCGCGCTCCGTACCCGGAGGAAATCTTCCGGCGAATCGCGGACCATGTGGCGGACTACCACTTCGCGCCGACGCCGCGCGCTGCCGCTGCCCTGAGACGTGAGGGGATCGACTCCGCCGATGTCCATGTGACGGGCAATACGGTGGTAGACGCCCTCGAGGCCGTTGCAAAGCGCCTCGGCGAGCCGCGCGACGCTGTTCTGGCGTCAGCGATCGGGGACGGCCGTCGCATGGTGCTCCTCACGGCACACCGCCGCGAGTCGTTCGGCGAGCCCCTCCGGCGGATCTTCGCAGCGGTCCGTGAGCTGGCCGACGCTCGCGACGACGTCGTGGTGCTTTATCCGGTGCACCCCAACCCGAACGTGCGAGGCCCGGCCGAAGAGGCGTTCTCGCGACACCCGCGCGTGCGCCTGACGGAGCCGCTTACCTACCCTGATCTCGTCATGGCCCTCAAGGAGGCGGCGCTCGTGCTCACCGACTCCGGCGGCATCCAGGAGGAAGCGCCCACGTTTGGCACGCCCGTGGTGGTCTTGCGTGATGTGACGGAGCGCCCCGAGGGCGTGGAAGCCGGAGTGGCGCGCCTCGCCGGAACCGATCCGGAACGCATCGTGACGATGTCCAACGAATGGCTCGACAGCGGGCAGGCGACCGGCCACCGGCAGCCGAACCCCTACGGAGACGGTCACGCCGGAGAGCGCATCGCGGACATCCTGCTTTCCACGCTCACGGGCGTGGGGCGGCGGACGCGCGACTGGAAAGCATCGTGAGCGGGAAAGCGCGCGGGGCGGGCCCGACTTCGTGAAGATCGCGATGCACTGCCTGTACTTCCCTCCAGAGGTGGGAGGGCTGGAGAGCCACGTCCACGACCTCTGCCGCGGTCTCGTCGAGCGCGGCCACGAGGTCGATGTCGTTACGTCACGTTCCGTGTCTGGTACGCCGGCCGAAGAGCGCATCGACGGCATTCGCGTTTGGCGAACGTTCATGCCCGCCCGCAACGCTGCGGGGTGGGCGTCGCATTCGGTGCTGTCCGCCCGCCGCCTGGGGTCCGTGGCCCGCGACGCGAACGTGGTACACGCCCAGGCGTTCGCTTCGGTCCTGCCCTGCGCTGTGGCCCGCCGCCGTAGCGGCGCGAAGCTCGTGGCCACCTTTCACACCTCGCACTTTCTGCGAAGAGCGTCGCGGCCGGCATGGAGGCCCCTCCTGCGGTGGATGGTGCGGACGGCGGACTACCGCTTGGCGGCGTCGCGCGAGATAGCTCGAGTAACGCGGGAGCTGACCGGCGACCCCGTCGAGGCGCTCGTGAACGGCGTGGACACCCGACGGTTCCGAAGGGTGGAGGGAACCCTCGAGCGAGGTGGACGGAAGCGCATGCTCGTGCCAAGACGTCTGTTCGAGAAGAACGGCGTGGAGTTCGCTGTCCGAGCTATTCCCTACATTAGTGAGCACGTGGACGTCGAGGCCGTGGTGGTCGGCGACGGTCCGGAGCGAGGGCGGCTGGAACAGTTGGCCCGCGCCCTCGACGTAGAGGACCGTGTCCTGTTCATGGGCTCTCGTGCGCGCGACGAGATGCCAGGCCTGCTGAGCTCGGGGGACGTCGCGGTGTTTCCTTCGCTGGTGGAGGCGACCTCCGTGGCGGCTCTGGAGTCGATGGCGTGCGAGTTGCCAGTCGCCGCATCGCGCGTAGGGGGGCTGCCCGAGATCGTGGACGAGGACGTCGGGGCGCTCTTCGAGCCGCGCGACCCACGGGCCCTGGCCGATGCCGTAGTGCTCCTCTTTCAGCGCCCGGATCTCGATCAAGTGGGCGACCGCGCGCGGGCCCGCGTCGTCGAGCGGTGGAGCAACGACCGCCTGGTGGAACGGCATCTGGAGATTTACCGGAACCTCGTCGAGAGGCAGGCAAGGGGAGCCTAGATGGTAGAGGGAGCCAGGAGGAAAAGACCGGGGCGTCGCGCACCGGCACCGCGAGGTGCCGACGGGGGGTTCGTAGGCATTCCCGGCTGGCTACCGCCGGCACTCTACGGCCTCCTCACTCTCTTCTTGTTCCGGGAGTTCGTCTTCTCGGACCGCATGCTGTACGGCAGCGACACGCTCTCGCTCGGCTACATGTCCCGAGCGTTCTATGCCGACGCACTCGCGTCGGGAGTGTTCCCGCGCTGGAACCCGATCATACTGGGGGGAACGCCCTTCCTGGAATCGCTGGCGGGTGGGGACGCACTCTACCCGACCTCGCTTCTTCTGCTGGTCATGGCGCCCTATCGGGCCCTCGGATGGAAGCTCGTGCTCCACGTTTTTCTGGCTGGACTCCTGATGTTCGGCTGGGTCCGGACACTTGGGCGTTCGCGCGCGGCGGCGTTGCTCGCGGGCCTCGCCTACGGCTTCGCACCGGTCCTCGTCAGCTTCGTACACCCGGGCCATGACGGGAAGCTGTTCGTGGCGTCGCTCACGCCGCTGCTGTTCTGGGTCACCGAGCGCACGTTCGCTACGGGTCGGACACGAGCGTATGTGGCACACGCACTCGTCGTGGGGCTGGTGCTGCTCACTACGCACTTCCAGATGGCCTATTATCTGTTCGGTGCGGTGGGCGTGTACGCCCTCTTTCGGTCGGTTCAGCTCTGGAAGGGCGAGGGGCCCTCGAGGGTGGGGGCCGTCGGACGTCGGCTCGGGGCATTCCTGGTCGCTTCCGTGGTTGGAGCGGGGGTCGCCGGCGTGCAACTCGTTCCGGCGATGACGTACGTCACCGAACACTCTCGCAGAACCGCCACGACGACTCGCGCGGGACAAGAGGACAACGTGGCCTACTCGAGCTCCTGGTCTCTCCACCCCGAGGAGGCCGCAGGGCTCATCGTGCCCGAGTTCGCGGGGAACGCGGCGGGTGGTGCGGCGTGGGCGGATGGGACGTACTGGGGTCGCAACTTCTTCAAGGACAATCATGAGTACGCGGGCTTGGTGGTGCTGATCCTCTCAGGGCTCTCCTTCTTCGGAGCACCCGATCGGGGCCTTCGATCGTTCTTCGCGGGCCTCGGGAGCGTTGCTCTTCTCTACGCGCTCGGGCAACACACGCCCGTGTGGCGGGCGTTCTACGAGGTGGTCCCTGGCCTCGATCTGTTCCGGGTCCCCCAGGTGGTCATGTTTCTCTTCGGCTTCTCTGCCGCGACCCTCGCGGCCTTCGGCGTAGACCGCGCGCTGGAGAGCGCTTCCGGAACGGCCGACGACGGGGCGGGGGTGCGCCGGTACCCGTGGGCCGTAGTGGGAGCGTTGGCGCTGCTGTTCGGGATGGCCGCCTCGGGCGTGCTCCTGAGTGCCTGGACGTCTACCGTATACGCCGGGATCGACCCGGGCGCCGCGCTCGCGTTGGACCGAGCCACACCATTCATCGTCCAGGGCTTCCTGCTCGCCGTCACGATGGCAGCAGCGACGGCCGGCACGCTGTGGGCAGGTCGAAGAGGGCTCTTGAAGCCATCGGGTGTGGTCGCCGTACTCGCCCTCCTCCTGGCTCTGGACGCCGTTCGTGTAGACCGCGCGTTCATCGAAACGGTCGATTTCGATGCATGGTCGGCGCCCGATGCGAATCTCGAGTTCCTGCTGCGACGAAAAGCTGCCGACGACGACCCGTTCCGGGTCCTGTCCTTTGCGAATGGGGGCCAGGACGTGCGCGCGGGCCAATTCGGCCTGGAGCTCGCGGCAGGGCACCATCCCAACGATCTGGCGCGCTACCGGGAGCTCATCGGGATGCGGGGGAGTGGCCAGCCGGAGAACCTCACGGTTCCAAACGTCTATCGGCTTCTCAACGTTCGCTACCTGCTCTGGCCCACCTATCAGCTGGGCCCGATCCAGGGCCTGGAGCCGGTGAGCTCGACCCAGGTTCGGGGACAGATCTACGAAGCGATCTACGAGCTACCAGGTTTGCCACGAGCTCGTCTCGTCGCGCAAGCCGTGCTCGCTAGCGATGCGACGGCTGTAGCCACGATCCTGGATCCCGATTTCGAACCGGCCACGACCGCCGTGCTCTCCGAAGACCCCCCGCTGGAGCTCGGCGGAGACGTGGCGGAGGGGGAAGTCGTTTGGGAGGAACGGGGCATCAACAGGCGACGCCTGAGGGTACGGACCGACCGGCCGGCACTCCTGGTCATCGCGGACAATTGGTTCCCGTCGTGGCGCGCCCGCGTCGACGGCGAAGAAGCATCGCTCCTGCGTGCGTACCACACGCTCCAGGCCGTCCCGCTCACGACGGGCGAGCACGTGGTCGAGATCGACTACGATTCGCCGGTCCTGAGGTCGAGCCTCGCGCTCAGCTTCGCGTCGCTGACGCTGGTTTTCGGCGTCGGCCTGGGATCGTTGGTACGAGGCCGGCTGCGTGCCAGGGTCGGAGCGGAGACCTGAAGCGCGAGGGCGAGCGCTCCTCTTCGGGGGCGCTCAGCTCGCGCTCACGGTCCTCGTCACGTGGCTCATCGTGCGGCGGGTCGGACCGAGCCTCGAGGATCTGCGCGCACTGGACCCGGCCGCCTGGACCCCGAGTTGGCCGCTCCTGGCTCTTTCGTGTCTCGGGCTCCTGGCAGGACATGGGTTGGCGGGAATGGCGTGGGCCAGGGTGGTTCTCGACCTCGGAGGGCCGCAACTGGAGGGGCGCCGGGCGATCGGGGTCTTCTTCGTTGCGGGCCTGGGGCGCTACGTGCCGGGGAAAGTGTGGCCCATCGCGGGGCTGGCGCTCCTCGCCGGACGAAGCGGGGTACCCGCGGCGGTATCGACCGCAGCGGCCGTTCTCGGGCACGCCATGGCACTTGCCGGCGCGAGCGCCGTGGGCGTATGGGTGCTCCTCGAAGGTGAAGGCGGCCCCTGGCGGGTCTGGTTCGTCGGGGCGCTCGCGGCCGGTCTCGCCACGCTGCTGCTGCCATCCTCACGGCACGCGGCTCTGGGCGCCTGGTTCCGGCTCGCGCGCCAGGAGCGCCACTATGTCGACGTGGACACCGCGGCCGTCCTTCGCTGGCTTGGCCTCTACCTCGTCACGTGGATGATCTATGCAGCTGCATTCGTGCTACTGGCGATGAGCTTCGGCATGGGTGGCAGTCCCTTGAAGATGGGCTCAGCGTTCGCGGCCGCGTATGTGCTCGGTTACGCCGCCATCTTCGCGCCCGCGGGCTTGGGTGTGCGAGAGGGCTTCCTGATGGCTTTCTTGGGGCCCTCCATAGGCACCGCATCCGCTGGGACCTTGGCCGTCGTGGCCCGCATCTGGACGACGCTGCTCGAGCTCGTCCCGGCGCTGCTTTTCCTCGGCTCCGACGTCGGCCCCGTGGATCGCCCGTCATGATGCACGACCGTCTCGCCCGTGCGCCAGCCACGAGAGACGGGTTCGGTGTCTCGGGAAACCCCAATGCCTGAGGGGCGAAGCGTCGTCGAATCGGTGTCTCGACCGAAGAGGATGGGTGAGCCGTTGGAGGCACCGGCTCCCACGCAGGTGCCCGACCGGCCCGGGGAGCGCTACCTCGTCATCGTCCCGACCTACGATGAGCGCCAGAACCTGCCGAGGATCGTTCCGCTCGTTCTGGCCCAGGATCGCGGCATCGAGATTCTCGTTGTGGACGACAACTCACCCGACGGAACAGGGGACCTGGCCGCGGAGATGGCGGAGCGCGAGCCACGCCTCCACGTCCTGCGTCGACCCGGCAAGGGTGGTCTGGGGCGCGCTTACCTCGCGGGCTTCGGCTGGGGCCTGGAGCGTAGCTACGACCTCTTGATCGAGATGGACGCCGACCTGTCGCATCCTCCGGACCGGCTACCGGCGCTCATCGCGGCATCCCAGGAAGCGGACGCCGTCATCGGCTCCCGGTACGTAGGGGGACGCGTGGCGGTTGTGAACTGGCCTATCGCGCGCCTGTTCATTTCCTATTTCGGCAGCCTCTATGCTCGTATCATAACAGGAGTTCCGATACGCGATCTAACAGGTGGCTTCAATTGCTGGAGAAGAATTGTTCTGGAATCGCTGGACCTCTCCAAGGTGGAGTCGAACGGGTACATGTTCCAGATCGAGCTGAAGTTTCGCGCTTGGAGGAGGGGTTTCACGATGATCGAGATCCCGATCGTGTTCACGGAGCGATCGGAAGGGGAGTCCAAGATGTCGAAGCGTATCGTGCTGGAAGCGGTGTGGAAGGTGTGGAAGATCCGCTTCAGCTCGCTTTTCCGACGGCGATGAGCTCAGACCCGGACGGGCTGGAGTGCGGCCGATGAACGCCGTCGACCACACCGATTACGACGAATCGGGCTACTTCGAGGCTGCCCCTCATCTCCTCGACCCCAAGAGCAGTTTCCAGCGCTACAGGGTCGCGAGGGTGCTAGACGTCTATACCCCCGGTCCGTCCGAAAGGGTGGTGGACCTCGGGTGCGGGTGGGGCACTTTCTCGTTCGCCCTCGCACCGCGTGTGCGAGAGGTCGTGGGCGTGGACTTCAGCGAGCGCAGCATCGAACTGTGCGAGCGTCGCCTCGAAGCCGTGGGCCTTTCAAACGTTCGCTTCATACGTGCGGACGCGGCGTACACGGGGCTGGAGGGAGGGGCATGGGACTACGTACTTGCCGCGGACCTCGTCGAGCACCTCTATCCGGCCAGCTCCGCCGCGGTGGCTCGGGAAGCATTCAGGCTATTGCGACCGGGCGGCCGCTTTGGCGTGTGGACTCCACACCGAGGTCACCTGCTCGAGATCCTCAAGAGCTGCGGGATCGTTCTGAAGCCCGACCCCACTCACGTGGACTACAAGTCCATGGAGCGGCTACGCGAGCTCTTCGAACAGGCCGGTTTCGGCATCGAACGGTCCTACTATGCGGAATCGCACGTTCCCGTACTTAAGTGGCTGGAGCGAGCGCTTCTGCGGTGGGTCCCGCTCCTCAGGAGGCGCATCGCGATGCTCGGCCAGAAGCGTCCGTGACGAGGGGGGAGGAGACGAAACGAAAGGGGCTCGCATCGAATGCCTGCGAAGAATGTCCCGGGATCGCGTAGGTTTACATAATATCTATTATACGAAGTAGTTTGGGGCGGCTAATCGGCCGTACGGGTGATCGTCGAGAAGATGCCGAAAGGAAATGCAAACTGAACTGCGGTAGGATCCGCCCTACGAGCGGCTCCTGTGAGCGGCTTCCACGAGGCGCATGTCGTACAGCGGCCGATTCGGGTTGCCGACGTCGAGCTCGTCGAGGATCTGCCCGTAGAGCTCGGCGGCGCCGGCGTAGTCACCGAGGCGCTCCCGCACGCGCGCCGCATCTTCGAGGGCCTCTCGGCGCTGAAACCCCAGCTCCGCTGCGTCCGCTACGCGCATGTATTGGGCGTCTGCGTCCTGCCACCGGTCGGCCTGCTCGTACGCCTTGGCCAGGAGGCTTCCGAGCTGTGGACCCAATGGGCTCGAGAGGAACCCGTTGGCGGGCTGCAGCAACTCGATGGCTTGAGTAGTCTCCTGGTTCCGCAGATAGATCTGGCCCAGGAGAAGCCGGGCCTCGTGGGCGTACACAGTGCTTTCGAAGCGCTCGAGGTACTGAAGAAGCAGCGCCTTGGCCGGGTCCACTTCACCGATCGCGACGGCCTGCTGTACCACCTCGAGCTCGGCGATCGCCTGGTCGTTCAGGGTGCCTCGATAGTCGCGAAAGTAGAGCCCGCCGGCCAGGAGCACGGCGAGCGCCACTGTGCCGAGGATGAGGCTCTGGCTGTTCTTCCTCGCCCAAGTCGAGAACTCGAACACCTTGGCGACGAAAACGTCGTCGGGTTCGTGCTGTTCGCTCCCCGGGCGTCTGCGGGGATGCTTGTGCTTTGGCGGCATTTGCCTCGCAACCTGTTGCCAGTACTAAACCTACGTGAGACGCAAAAGGTAACCTGGCCGGCGATGGCGGGTCAACGCCGGGCGGCCTTCACCGCTCCCCCGTTGGCGAGTCGCTCCAGGCGCTTCGGTCTCGCCATGATCAGACCCTCCTCCGTTTCTGCCAAGAGCCCGTCGTAGAGCCAGTCGTTCAGGGTCGTGGTGACCGTCGACCGGTGCGCTCCGGCGAGGTCGGCGAGGACCTGGTGCGTAAGGCGATGCGGCAGGAGTACCGCGGTGCCCCTCGCCTCGCCCCATCGCCGGGTGAGCTCCAGCAGCACGAGTGCGACCCGGCTTCTCGCAGACGGCCCTCCGGAGCCGGTGACGAGGTAGCGGACCCGAGCGAGATCGACCGTCATCCCATCCATGAGCGCCGCGAATGTCCGCTCCGTGGACTTGAGCACTCGGAAAACGGCGCGCCCATCCAGCTCCTGCACCCGCGCGGGCTCTCCAGCGGTACAACGGTACCGTCGACTGCCCTGCCCCATGCCCTCCTCCCCCAGCAGCTCCCAGGGCCCCGCAACCGCCACCGTACGTTCCCGCGCTCCGGCTGAGGGGGGTTCGATCAGGCGCAAGTAGCCCTCGCGAACCAAAAAAACGCTTCGTGCGGCCTCACCGGGTAAGAAAAGGGCTTCCCCGCGACGGAGGGATCGGATCTCGGAGGCCTTGACCAAGCGGTTGAGCTTCCGGTCCCTCCTGGGCACGACGCGCAGCGGCATGGTCGGACCATACCTCAACGTCCCGTGAGGCGCCAACCTTCCCGCCCCCCCGTCGAACGCGTGCGGGTACCGGCTTCTCCACAGAGTGAGTAATGTCCACAACAGGGTCGCATCGTCGGATGGTTACGGGCGGGTCCTCTGCTTCGCCGGCGGCGCCGTCGCGCACCGGATCGACGCGCCCCGCCGCCTGAAACGCGCGTGACTCAGGACAGCTCAAAGGGCGGGCTCGAGAGCGCGGACGCGGTTCGTGCGGCAAGACGTGCGATCGCCACCGCGCGCGACATCTTGGTGCTGACGGGAGCCGGAGTAAGCGCAGGGTCGGGCGTCCCCACGTTCCGTGGGCCCTCCGGCCTCTGGAAGAGCTTCCGCCCCGAAGAGTTGGCGAACCCAAGCGCGTTCCGCCGAGATCCCAGGCTCGTCTGGGAGTGGTACGATTGGCGGCGCGAGAAGGTCGCGGCGTGCCGTCCCAACGCGGCTCACGAAGCGATCGCCCGGATGGTTCGGAGGCGGGACGGCTGGCGGGTGGTAACTCAGAACGTGGACGGGCTTCACGAGTCGGCCGCCGTCGAGGCGGCTGGTGGTCGCCCGCTTTCGGACCGCGAGCGTCCTCTTGAGCTGCATGGATCGATGTTCCGAGTGCGATGCACCGGCTGTTCGCGCACCGCACACCTCGAGGGCCCGGTGGACGCCAGCCACGAGCGGTCCCTGCCCCACTGCGATCTTTGCGGGGCCCTCGTGCGTCCCGATGTCGTGTGGTTTTGGGAGGCTCTGGACGCGGACGTCCTTACCGAAGCCTTCCGCCTCGCCTCGTCAGCCGACGTCTGCCTGGTCGTTGGCACGTCTGCGGTGGTGCATCCTGCGGCTTCCATTCCCCTCGCCACGCTGCGGGCCGGCGGACAGGTCGTGGAGGTCAATCCTGAACCCACGCCCCTGTCAGACTCCGCCGCCATCACGCTCCGAGCGCCCGCGGCGCAGGCGGTTCCTCTGGTTCTTGCCTGAGCAACGCCGAGGGCCGCATCGCGGAGGCAACTTTCCGTGCTCGTCGTAGGTAAGTGACGGGACTGCCCCCTTCCCCGCCGACCCGCGCTCGGCGCTCGTTCGGACACCCACGAGGGAATTCGATGCTGCGGATGTCCGCCTATGGCGCGTTGTTGCTGGGCGTCCTCATGGCGTGCGATGGCGGTGGAACGGGTTTGGAATCCGTGAGCGAAGTCGTTCTCACCCCGGGGAGCGGCTCGGTTCGCGTGGGCTTGGCGTCGGTCCAGTTCCAGGCGGCGGCGCTCAACGGCAGAGGACGCCAGGTGACGGGTGTGCAGTTCACCTGGGCCAGCTCGGACCCCGGGGTCGCCACGATCGACGACAACGGAGTCGCGCTCGGGATTTCCCAGGGGGTTACGGACATCGAGGCCTCGACGTCGGGCGTAGTCGGCAGCGCGACCTTGAGTGTCCTGCCGGCGGCGTGCGGCGAGACCGCCGAGATCGGTCCAGGGGAGATCGTCGTGAGCGATCCGACGGCGACGGATCCCGGCTGTGGTCTGCGGCTGACTGCGGCTCCGCAGGCGCGTTATCGGGTGGCCGTCGTTCGCCTCGACTCGGCCGGTAGCTCCAGCGTCACCGACATCACGCTGCGCGTTGAAGAGCTCCTGGTCGCGGGGCCGTCCTCGTCGTCCCCTTCCCCACGCGCGCCCGTATCACCGCAGTCCGGCGTCCGAGCCGGGCTGGCCGGCTCGATACGCGCCCTGGAGGCAACGTCCCAGGCGCATGAGCGGCTCCGGCAGCGGGAGCAGCGGCTGATCCAGCGCATGGGCCTGCGGGGTCTGCTGCGGTCGCGGTCGCGAGAAGGGGTACGCGCCACATCACCAGCGCTCGCCCGGTCCGCCCCGGACAAACAGAGCTTCGACCCGAACGCGTCCTCGTGCAGCGACCCACGGTCGGAGCAGACCGGCATCCTGCTCGGCGAGAACGCCGTTTTAGCCATCTACCAGGACTCTGCCGATGCTTCCAGCAGCCGCATAAAGGACACGCACGTCCAGATGATGCTGGATTATTTCGGGACCTACGGAAGGCAAACAGTGGAGGAGTACTTCGGCGCGATCCCGGACGTGGACCAAAACGGCCAGGTGCTGGCCTTCGTCACCTCGGATCCCTTCGGCGACGACGGTGACTTCGAGGAGAACGTGATCGCGTATGTCTGGGCGGGGAATTACTTCGATCGGGACGTCTGTCCCGCCTCCGACGAGGCCGAGGTCCTTTACTTCAATCCCGAGCGCATCGAGAGCATCGACGACGACGGGTTCATCGCCCTCGGGGTGCTCTCTCACGAATCGACCCACCTCGTCTCCCTGTTCCACCGATTGGCCCGCACGAACCGTCTCGGCTCCCCCTCCTTCCTCGGTCATCCGACCTGGATGGAGGAGGGTCGGGCCGAGCTCGCGGACGAGGTCACCTCACGGAGAGCGTGGTTCGCGGTGGGGGGCCCCTCGCCCACCGAGCGCCTCGACAGCGCCGACTTCCGCACCTCTGGCCTCGACGCCAAGGGTGAGTGCTGTCGCGCCGAAGTATTCGGGGTGCTCCTGCAGATGTTCAGGACCGTGAACTACCTGGGCAGCCAGCCCAACAGCCTCGTGGTCACGCCCGTCGGAGCGAGGGACGGCTCTACCATCCGCGACTCGGGGTCCCATTTTCATCGCTGGCTGGCCGATGCCTACGGGAATGCTGCTACGGGCGTCGGCGCCGATGCGCAGCTCTTCCGCAGCCTCACCGACTCCCTGACGCAAAGTGGCACCCAGGGCCTCCAGGATGTGGTGGGCAAGGCGCTCCCGGTTCTGTTCGAGGAGTTCGCCGGGGCGATCATGCTCAATGTCGAGGATGTACTACCCTCGGAGCGGAGCTTCACCAGCTACGACTACGCTACGGCGACCGACATCTTCGTCGAGTCCTTCCAGCCGCCTGGGGTGTACCCCTGGCCGGTGACGACGACCGGCGCCGGCTCCCAGGCCGACATCTCCAAGCCATTCGAGACATCGCAGTTCAAAGGGCCGATCGGTCCCCTCGGGATGCGCATACACGACCTGGTTGCGGACGATGGGGACGGAGACGCGCTACTCACGGTCACGATGGATACTCCGGTGCCGCTCCGGCTGGTCGTAGCTCGTCTCTTCTGACCCACTTGCAATGGCCCGAACGTCGCCCGCACCGGTCCGCCCCACGGCCCCGCTCCTCGCTGCGCTGGCCGTATTGCTCCTCAGCTGCGTACCTGCAGGGCCGGTCCCCGTGCAGCCACCTCTGCCCCACATTGATGCGCTCGAGCCTGCGTCGGGGCCGGCCCGGAACCTGTCAACGACAATGGGACACTCTACGGGATTAATTAGAGAGCAATGTCCTGTGTGGTGAGGGAAGGGATGGGAGGATTGATGAAGACGGCCTCCGGGAGCGGTTTGGGCTTCGGCACACCTCTGACGAAGCGTTCGGGATGAGCGGCCCATGCTTCGCGGAGCACGGATTTCCTGCCGGCAATGACCTGATCGGCGTTCCCGAAGTGGATCTGCTCGGGGGTTAGCATCGAGATGCCGCCATGGCGGTGCTCGGCATTGTACCAGCGGAAGAACGATCGACAGAACGTCTTGGCTTGGCCCTGATCCCCGAACCGTCCGGGAAACGAGGGATGGTACTTCAAGGTTTTGAACTGAGCCTCGGAAAACGGGTTGTCATCCGACATCTGAGGCTGGCTCAACGAGCGGGTCACGCCGAGGTCAGCGAGAAGTTGAGCGGTGCATTGGCTCGTCATTGGAGCTCCCCGATCCGAGTGCAGGGTCAGGACCCGGGGCTGGACGCCATGCTTCAGGCAGCTCTGCTGGATCAACCGGCCGGCCAGGGCCGAGTTCTCCCGGTCCGCCACCATCCAGCCCACGACGTAGCGGCTGTAGATGTCCATGATGACGTAGAGGTAGTAATAGCTCCACTTCTTCGGCCCGAGCAGCCGCGTGATATCCCAGGACCACACCTGGTTCGGCGCCGTGGCCATCAACTCGGGCTTCTTGTACTCCGGATGGGTGCGCTGCGCCCGGCGTTCCTGAACCGGCACCTCGGAGGCCAGAACACGATACATCATGCGTTCGCTGCACAGGTAGACCTCTTCGTCGAGCAGCGTGGCCACCACCTCGGCGGGTGAGCGGTCCACGAACCGCTCCGAACACAGCGTGTCGAAGACCTCGCCTCGTTCCGTCTCGCTCAATGCCCGGGCGGGCGTCGGGCGGGGCTGCTGTTGCCCGGTTGATGGGCCTCGACGACGGTACAACGTCGATCGGGAGACCTCGAGGGCCGCGCACGCCGGTTTTACACCGACGTGCTTAGCCAGCTCGTCGGCCGCCTTCAAGAGTTTGTCCCGTCGTCTAGGCTTATCCCCAGCAGCCCCGCAACTTTTCCCTGCACGTCGATGATCAGGTGTGCCTTCCTGAGCTCATTCTCGAGCCGTGCGTTTCGCCGCTCCAGCTTGCGTACCTTCTCATCCAGCGGATTTCGCTCCGGCTTGCGGCCGCGTTTCTTCGACAGGGCCTTCAGCGACCCGCTATGCGCCGCCTTGCGCCACGTCGTCAGGTGCGACGAGTACAGGCCCTCTCGCCGCAGGAGTTGACCCACCTCGCCGGGCTCGGTGCACCGGTCCGCTTTTTCGACGATCCGCAGCTTGTACGACGGACTGAACCGCCGCCGTAGCGGCCTATCTACTACCTCTGGGTCCGCAGGAGCTGCCGCGCTTCGCTTGGCCTCCCCGGTTCCAGGGGCACTACCATTCTCTTCCATTCTCTCTCGCAGTCCCAACATGTTCGTTTTCTCTGCCTTCGCCCTACTCTAATTCTTTGCGTGCTCCGTGTCTCACGTACGTTGGCAGAGAGGGGCCGGAGAAGCATACCCGCTCACGCTTCACATCCTCGGCGGTCCTTTCGACCCGGAGGACAACACCGTTCGTTTCGGGCCGGTTGTCTTGGAGAGGATCCCCTCGCCCGATGGTCCTGCCCGCCGGTCGCTACGAGGTCACGGTCGAAACCTCGGCCGGCCGCACGCTGGAAGTATCTGATCGAGCAGCGCGCCTACCCAGGAACGTCGCAGCTCGCCGTCCGGCTCCAGGCCGCCAGAGCCCAGGCGGTCCAGCTGGCGGCGCTACGGACGCCCCCGGCCTCGGCCGCGCCCCTGGGCACGAGCTGGAACGCGCTCGGCCCGGAGCAGATCCCCTGGCTCAGGATCTCCAGCGGCCGAGCCTCGACCGTGGCGATCCACCCGACCCAGCCCGGTACCCTCTTCGTGGGAGGCGCCCAGGCCGGCGTGTGGAAGTCGACGAACGGCGGGCAGAGCTGGATTCCACTCACCGACGACCAATGCTCTCTCGCGATGGGGAGCATCGCCCTGGATCCGGTGGATCCGCAGATCATCTATGCCGGCACCGGCGAGCAGCACTTCTCGGGCGACTCCTATTACGGCTGCGGCGTTCTGCGCTCCACCGACGGCGGCGCGAGCTGGGAACGGCTCGACGCCGTGAGCTTCCTCAGGCCCAATGGGTGGGGCGGCGCGAAGATATCGCGCGTGGTGGTCGACCCGGTGACCGCGGGCTCCACGAGCGGCACGCGCGTCTACGCGGCCACGGACCTGGGGTTCTTCGTCTCCGACGACAGCGGCCAGACATGGTCGTCGACCAGAGTTGGCATCGTGACCGACCTGGTCGTAGACCCCGACAACCCGCAGAGGCTCTACATCGCGTTGCACAGCGAAGGCGTCGAGCGTTCCACCGACGGTGGCGGCGTCTGGGAGAGTCTGGACATCGGGGCTTCGCTCGAACTCATGGGCCGCGTCAACCTCGCCATCTCGCGCTCTTCGCCCCGGACCCTCTACGCCGCTACGGCCAACCGGCAGACGTCCGAGCTGCTCGGAATCTTCCGGACCGACGACTGGGGCGGACAGTGGCGGGCGCTCACCGCGAGCGGCGCGAGCTGCGGAAGGCAGTGTTGGTACGACTTGGCCCTGGCCGTGGCACCGGACGATCCCGAACGGGTCTACTTCGGTGGCGTAGGGCTCTTCCGATCACTCGACGGCGGCGAGTCGTTCCACAGCATCCGGCACGGGATCCACGTGGATCAGCACTACATACTCCCCGATCCCGACGAGCCTCTACGCGTCTGGGTCACCAACGACGGTGGGATCTACCGCACCGACAACGGTGGAGAAACCTGGACGTCGCTCAACACGAACCTCTCGATGACGCAGTTCTACGCTGGGATCTCATTGCATCCGACCGATGCTTCGGTCGTGATGGGCGGCACCCAGGACAACGGCACGGTCCTGTACAAAGGAACCCCGGCGTGGTCGCTCCTCTTGGGCGGCGACGGCGGTTACACGGCCATCAACCCCGTGGAGCCGAACGTCCGTTATGGGGAGACTCAATGGAGCTCGGGCGGGGGGGGACCACGGCGTTCCACGGGAGGCGGCTTCGTCGTCTCGAGGAACGGGATCGATACCGACGAGTCGGCGGCGTTCATCCCACCGTTGGTCATGGACCCCTACGAGCCCACGGTGCTCTACTTCGGCACCGAGCGCGTCTATCGCACGTCGGACGGTGGTGACCTTTGGGAGCCCATCAGTCCCGTGTTGAATCCAGGAGGATACGCGACCACGCTTGCGCCCGCGCGCCCGGACGGCCGGGTGCTCTACGCTGGCACGAACCTCGGTTCGGTCCACGTTACCGAGGATGGAGGCGAGACGTGGCGCGACGCTTCCGCGGGTCTTCCGAACCGCGTCATCACCGATTTCGCCGTGCATCCTCACGATGCCCGGGTCGCGTACGTCACGGTGTCCGGATTCGGCTCCGGGCACGTCTTTCTCACCGATGACGGCGGGCAGACCTGGTCCGATGTCTCGGGCTTCCTCCCCGACATGCCGGTGAACGCGGTGCTGATCGATCCCGGAGACCCGTCATTCGTGTACCTCGGCACCGACCTCGGCGTCTATGCCGGAGTGCCGCCGCTGGGCTGGCAGCCGCTCGGCGACGGCTTTCCCATGGTCGCGGTGTTCGACCTGGCGGTGGAGCCCGGGGCCGGTCATCTCGTCGCGGCGACGCACGGCCGCGGGATGTTCTCCTTGCCGCTCCAGGCGCCGCTCGAAGTGACCGTGCGACCTCCTCCACAGGGAGATACGGTGTATCTGGCCGAGCCCACTCGCAGCGGAGAAGCTCGTGTCGGAGTGTACGGGACGGGCTGGTCCCAAGCGGTCTGGACGGCCAGCGGTGCCAGCAGCGCTTGGTTGGAAATCGGCACGGCGACCGGAATGGGTCGCTCGACCTTGACCTGGTCCGTCGATGCCAGCCAGCTCCCCGTGGGGCTCCATCGCGACAGCATCGTAGTCGCCGTCGATGGGGCGGCCGAGCCTGCCAGGGTCGCGATCGGGTTCTTGCTGGAGCCGTCCGACACGCTCCAGGTCGTCGGCTCACCGGAGCTCGTGGAAGTGCCCGAGGGCTGGAACGACCCTGTCGCGGACTCGATCACCGTCGTCGTACGGGGCCCCACGGCCGATGGGAAGGTATGGGCGGCCGAGCACGGCAGCTCCACGTGGCTGACCCTTTCGAGCGATGATGGGACGGACGGAGACGTGCTGCGTTGGACGCGCCAGCCCGGCCCGCTCGCCGCCGGCACGTACGTGGACACGATCACGGTCCGGTTGGATCGCACCGTCGGAAACCCCGTCGAGGTGGTGGACACGCTGCGTGTCTCTCCGCCGTTGGCGGTCGAAGCGGCCCGGACTGCCGGCCCCGCGCGCTCGCTGCCTGGGCTCGATGAAACGTCGACGGACTCCGCCACCGTATCCTTTACGGGTTTCGGCGCCGGTTCCGCCGCGTGGGAAGCGGCGCACGACGGTGCAGCTTGGCTCACCCTGCTGAACGACGTCGGTGGCGACGGGGACCGTCTGCGTTGGGAGCGGAGCTCGGCGGACCTCGCCGCGGGCGTGTACGTTTCCACGATCACCGTGCGTTCGGCGGGGGGCGAAGCCGAGAGCGACGTCGAGGACACGTTCACCGTGGCCCCGCGGGTCGCCGCCTCCGACGCTGTCAGGGAGCTCCTCGAGGGCGAAGTGCTCGACGACGTCCAGCGCGCGGTCCTGGACCGCCTCGGCAACGCCGATGGCACCTTCAACCTGGGCGACGCGCTAAGCTGGCTACAGCGCTGTGCTGGCGCAGCGCCGAGTGGCTGCGCCTCCCCCTCGGGGCCCGCGCCCGTCATGTTGGGCGCAGCGCCACCGGACCCCTCGGGCGCAGCGAGCCCTGGCGGGGGACCGCCTCGATGACGGGCCGCTACCGGCTCTTCGGAACGGGTCTTCGGCTCCTCTTGGCCGCTAACCTCATACAAGCTTGTGGAGAGGGAGGGAACGACGGGACTCCGGTCGACCCCACGCCCGGAACGCTGCACGTGCGGTTTCAATCTCCAAGCGCTGACGACGCCGGAGTCCTGTTGCAGTTGACCGGTCCGGCCATCGGTGCGTTGGAGGCCTCGCCCGGACTAAGCTTGTTCGAGTCCGGAACCTCGAGCGCGAAGCGCATCCTGCTCGCTGGACCCGTGCGGACTGGCCTCGTGCTGACCTTCGCCGTACCCGATACGAAGGCCGACCTGAGCTACTCCGTGGTCCTCGAGCAGGTCGCGCGGCAGGGCACCTTCGAGCAGGGCGACGTCGACCGCTATCAGGTGCTGGTCGTTCGCTGAGCTTATCGGCTCCTACGGGCGTCCCGTCCCGCGTCCCGCGTCCGCACCCGGCCCGACGGGGTCGGCCAGGGTCCGCCCGGCACCGCCCTGGTACACGTAACGGAACGTCACACATCCCGGGAGCGCTCCGGGGCAGTAATAGGAGAGCAGCTGGAGCTTGGCGTAGCGTCCGTCGGAGGTGCGCACGGCATACACTCGAAGTTGTGGCGTCAACAGGTGGCTCGTGAATCCGTAGGAGTACCAGGTCTCGATGGCCGCGTTGACGGAGTCACGGCCGGCCTCGGTCGCGATGTATCCCTCTGCCGGAGCCACGGCTAAGCCCGCGAATTCGACGGCCCCCAGGTTTCGTATCCCTCCCTCACCAGCGAAGCCGTCTCCCCCGTTGACGATGATGTCGTAGCGTCGGAATGCGAGATCCCACCCGTCGGGCTCGGGGTCCTCGATCAACGAGCCCCGCGAGAAGTCGAAGTAGCTCCAACCCTCGGGATCGGACGCGTCAGCGGTGTATACGCGTGGGCCCACGAGCACCGCACCTGCCGCCTGCGGGTCGGGTCGGGTCGGAACGAACTCCAGCACCTGCGGCCTCTCGAGCGACGACGCCACGAGGAACGCCGTTGCGAGCCCCAGACTGCCCAGCACGAGAACGGCCACGAGCGGCGGACGCGACGAACTCACGGGGGACCCCGCGGAGGGCCCTCGGGTCGAACGCTTCCGGAAGGGCCGGACGGCCTGGAGGTCACGGCGCTCAGTCGATGAAGATCCGCTCTTCGGCGGACACGAATAGCACGTCCCGGAGCGGCGCGCGCCGGCTGAAAAGCTCAACGTTCTTTTGACGCAGGCGAGCCGATGTGAATCCCAGGAGCACCAGATCCGCAGCTCCGGAACGCGCTTCCGCCAGGCTCAACTCACCGCACGACGAAGTACACCGTGTCGGTCAGCAGCGGCTGCAGGGGAACGTGGACCGCGTCTCCCACCACCGCGATCAGGCGGTGCTCGCCGGGTTCGGCGGTTTCGAAGGTGTATTCAGCCGCTCCGGTGCCTATGTGGACGATGTGCCCAGCTTCGGCGGGAATGGGCTCACCGGCCGGGGAGAGGTCGCGGTCGAGAAAAAGGTGATGATGCCCCGAGCCGGGTGTCGTGTCGCCTGCGGGAACGGCGGCGAACCCATGGGCGGCCAGAGTGACCATGACGGAGGGCCCGTCGAGGGCATCCCCCTCGGACGGAGACACGATCTCCACGCGAGGTTCCAGCGCTGCCGACGGCGCCGGAGGGGGCGCGTCGGTTGCGGGCGCGGGGCCGTCTTCGGCTTCGCCACCGCACGCCGCCAAGAAAACGAGAATGGTTGCAACCTTGGGAAGGGCGGGTCGCATGTGCTCTCCTCGGGGAGGGAACCGAATGCTCGAGACGAGCTGAATCATCGTCCTCCGTGTGGCATCCCGCAAGCCTGCGAGCTCGTGACCTCACTTGCATGCCCCAAATCCTATACGACCGACGCGAGCGCGTCGGGCTCGAGTGCGGCTAGATTCCCCTGACATCACGATACCGCTATGCGGCCCCGCTCGCCTGCGCCGGGGCCCGCATTGGCAATCTCCCCCCCGACGGAGCCGCAGCGACGTTGGAACCGACGCTAGTGGTCTTGTCGTACGCGACCATGGCTGCAGCAGCCGCGGCACTCGGTCCGCTGCCGCTGCTGAGCCGGGATCGCGTACCCACCGCCGTCGTCGGATGGGCCAACGCGCTCGCGGCGGGGTTGATGCTCGGCGCGGCGTACCTCCTCATGGCAGTCGGGATGGACTATGTGCCGCTCTGGGGGGCACTCGGGGCCGTGCTGGGCATCGGCTTCGTGTGGTTCACGCACTTCGCCGCTGGAACGGAGGACCTAGATCTCAACGAACTGAATGAATCAAGTGAAGTATACGGGTATAAAGTGGTGTTGGTGAATACGTTACACTCGGCACCCGAGGGCGTCGCAATAGGGGCCGCCATGGCGGTCGGCATCCCCTTCGGGATCTTCGTCGCGCTTGCGATGGCCGTGCATAACGTGCCGGAGGCCACCGTGTTGAGCGCGATCCTTCGCTCGCGCGGTCTCCGGCTCGCCGAGGCAGCGGGGCTCGGCGTGATGACGAACGCCACCCAGGTCCTGTTGGCGGTCGTCACGTTCGCGGTCGTGGGCGCGGCACCCGGCCTCCTCCCCTGGGCGATCGGGTTCGCCGTCGGCGCCCTCATCTATCTGGTCATGGCCGAGCTCCTTCCCGAATGCTACCGCGAGGCCGGCCACACGACGATCGCTCTCGTGACGCTCCTGGCCATGGGCATCGTCGTCTTTCTCGGGGGCCTGTCACGATGACCCTCGCGGCCCAGACGCTCCTCGTGGCGCTCTATTCACTGATCACGGCCCTGGCGACCGGCCTAGGGGCCATTCCCTTCGCCTTCGTGCGGCAGATCTCGCCTCGTGTAGTGGCCATGGCGAACGCCGCCGCGGCCGGGCTCATGCTCGGCGCCAGCTTCGGCCTCGTGGCGGAGGGAACGAACTACGGCGAGGCACAGACGATCGCGGGGGCGACCCTGGGCGTCGTGTTCATCCTCGTCACGCAGCGCTTCATGGGAGGCCGTGACGTAGAATTCGAGGACGTGCGGGGTGCGGAAGCCCGCCAGATGGTGCTCATCGTACTGGTCATGACCCTGCACTCCTTCGCGGAGGGCGTAGCGATTGGGGTCTCGTTCGGGGGCGGGAACACCCTCGCAGCGGTCATCACGATCGCCATCGCAGTGCACAACATCCCGGAGGGGGTTGCGATCAGCGCGGTGCTGCGGCCCAAGGGCGTCTCCGTCGTTCGTTGCGCAGGTTGGAGCGTCTTTTCCTCCCTTCCCCAGCCCCTGATGGCGGTCCCCGCGTTCCTGTTCGTCGAGGCCTTCCGTCCCGCGCTCCCTTACGGCATCGGCTTCGCGGCGGGTGCCATGATGTTCATGGTCCTCGTCGAGCTCCTGCCCGAGGCGTACGAGGAGGGGCGACGGCCTACCGTAGCCCTTCTCGTGAGTCTCACGCTCGTCGCGATGGTGCTTTTCCAGCAGTATCTCGGCTAGGCTTTTCTCGTTACCCGCGCAACGAGGGGCGCGGGTATGTTCGCGGTACTCGGATGACGTCACCTCGAGAGACCGTACCGCCGCCGCTTCTCCCACAAGGTCTTGCGTGAGATTTCCAGACGCTCTGCAACCTCGCGAAGCTCTCGTGTGGGGTCGTCTTCGAGGGCAGCCTCGATGTAGCGGCGTTCGACCTCTTCGAGGGAGATTCCGTGTGGCATCCGGACGCCGGACTCGCTGGCCGGCCCCTCCGGGCTCCGCGAGGCAGGCACGACCACGAGCTCACCGCCGTCGTGGAGGATGAGCGCGCGTTCGACCGCGTTCCGGAGCTCGCGTGCGTTTCCGGGCCAATCGTATTCCATGAGGTGCGCGAACGAACGCTTGCCGACCGGAGGTGCCGGCCGGCCTTGTTGGGCGCTGACGTCCAACACGAACCTCTGGGCCAGTTCTGGAATGACCTCGCGGATCTCGCGGAGCGGTGGCATCTCGGCGGCCGCGACATCGAGCCTGTAAAGCAAATCCTCGCGGAACTCTCTCCGCTGCACGTTACGACCCAGATCGACGTTGGTAGCGGCGATGACGCGCACGTCGATCTCGATCGGAGCCTCCCCGCCGAGCCGTCGGATCTCACCGCCCTCGAGGAACAGTAGGAGCTTGGCTTGCAGCTCGAGCGGCATGGCACCGATCTCGTCGAGGAACAACGTCCCCCCGTGTGCGACTTCGATGAGGCCCCGCTTCAGCGCTCGAGCGTCGGTGAAGGCGCCCTTCTCGTGCCCGAAGAGCTCCGACTCGAGCAGCGCGCCCGGTAGGGCCGCACAATTCACGCTCACGAAGCGTCCGCGTGCGCGAGAGCGCTCGTGGATCGTGCGTGCCAGCAAGCTTTTCCCCGTGCCGGACTCGCCGGTGATGAGGACCCTCGCTCCCGCGATGCTCGCGAAGCGCTCAGCCAGCCGGCGTACCGCGTCCATCCTGGGATGCGTCCCGATAATTCTCTTCTCGAGGTCCGGGTCGTCCTGAGCTCTCTTACGCGCCTCGACTTCCTCGCGCACGGGGCGCTCCGTAACCGCCC
Organism: Longimicrobiales bacterium; assembly: GCA_965249195.1. Lineage (GTDB taxonomy): Bacteria > Gemmatimonadota > Gemmatimonadetes > Longimicrobiales > Gaopeijiaceae > CBDFLM01. The sequence continues at coordinate 54,976 of CBDFLM010000011.1, read as the reverse complement.
GTTCCACCAGTGCCAGAAGGGCACCGGGGTTGGCCGGCTTGGGCAGGAAGTCGGTGGCTCCTGCGCGAATTCCCTCGACGGCTCTGGGGAGCGTGGGCTCGGCCGTGAGGATGAAGACGGGGAGCGCGCCGTCCACCTCCCGAATGCGTCGGGTGAGCTCGATTCCGTCCGTCCCCTCCATGAGGAGGTCGGTGATCACCGCGTCGTAGCGCGCACGGCCGAGCGCGACCATCGCCTCCGAGGCCGACTCGCGCATGTCCACGCGGGCCAGTCCCCTCTGCTCCAGCAGAAGACGGAGCTGACGGGCCTGGAGCGGGTCGTCGTCGACGACGAGCAGACGGAAGGGTGTGGTCAACGTCCTAGGCGGCCGCGACCACCCCGAGCCGCTCGAGGGGCCTCGATGTTACGGCTTCGGAACACGACGGCCGTTGCCTTTCGTAACCTGGGTGACCCGGACTGCGGTCCTCGCTTCGCCGGAAACCGTTGCAATATGGCGCTTTGATGCCGTTGGCGCGCCCCCGTCACTCAGGGGCACGCCAACGTGTAGTGGGTCAAAGTGACCCACTACCCGCCAACGTGTTTCCTGCAGGGTCGGCAGCTGGACAGCAATCCTTCAGGCCCCAGGCTCGCTCCGACCGTGCCTTACATCCCCACGCGCAGTCCAATACCCAGCCCCAGCGCCAGGCCCGTCGGGCGGTTACCCGGCACTTCTCCTTCGATCACCGCTACGTTGCGTGACGGTCCTCAGGCGATTCCCGCGGCTCTCCGCGATTAGGCGGAGAAGCCTTCTCTCGCTTGCCGACATGGCCACCACCCGGCATCCTTAAGCTCGTCCCACCCGCACTCCACCTCCACCCGTATTGCGAGGAGACGATGAGACGAGCGCTCGCTATTGCCTGCGCCCTATCGAGCGTAGCGTGCTCCGCGCCGGCTCAGGAACAGCCGGGACCCGCCGCGCCGCTCTCGGAGGAGGAGCACGCCCTCGGCTTCCGACTCCTCTTCGACGGGGCCACCACGGATGGCTGGCGCACGTACCGAGGCTCTGCGCCGCCCGCCGGATGGGGCGTGGTCGACGGCGCTCTCACGGCAGTCGGCCCCGGCGGGGACATCATCACCGAGGAGCAGTTCGGCGACTTCGAGTTACGAGTGGAGTGGAACGTCTCGCCGGGAGGCAACAGCGGCATCCTTTACCGGGTCACCGAGGAGGGCGGGTTCAGCTTCCACTCGGGACCCGAGATGCAGGTGCTGGACGATGCCGGCCACGCGGCCAGCCTGACACGGCTCACCGCCGCCGGATCGAACTACGACCTGCACGCGGCTGCGGAGGGCGTCGTACGCCCCGCGGGAGAGTGGAACGACGTGCGCATCCTGGTGGACAGCGCCCACGTCGAGCACTGGCTCAACGATGTCAAGGTCGTCGATTACGACCTCTGGACTGAAGATTGGGAGGCGCTGGTGGCGGCCAGCAAATTCGCCGAGTGGCCGCCCTACGGCCGCGCCCGCGTAGGTCACATCGCCCTCCAAAACTACGGTGACCGGGTGGCCTACCGGGCCATCCGGATCCGGACTCTGCGGTGAGCGGCACGCGGTTTCGGCTCTCAACGATGATGTTCCTGCAGTACTTCATCTGGGGGAGCTGGTTCGTGACGATGGGCACCTACCTCGGTCAGACCCTGGGCTTTTCGGGCCGGCAGGTGGGGCTCGCCTACGGAGCGACCGCGATCGCGGCGCTCATCTCGCCCTTCTTCCTTGGAATAGTCGCCGACCGGTTCTTCTCGTCAGAGAAACTTTTGGCGGTACTCCACCTGACGGGGGGCGCCCTGATGTGGATGGCGTCTACGCGCACCGACTTCGCCGCATTCTACCCGGTACTGATACTGTACGCGCTATGCTACATGCCCACGCTCTCGCTCACGAACTCGGTTGCCTTCCACCACATCGAGAACCCTGCCCGGGATTTTCCGATGATCCGGGTGCTGGGCACGATCGGCTGGATTGTCGCGGGCGTGGTCGTGGGGAAGGTCCTCCAGGCCGACGCCCTGGCGATCCCGATGCGGCTGGCGGCCGGAGCTTCCGTGCTGATGGGGATCTACTCGTTCGCTCTGCCCCATACGCCGCCGAAATCTGCTGGCGCTCCCTTCAGCCTACGCGATGCGCTGGGCCTGGACGCGCTCCAACTGCTGCGTGACCGGGCGTTCCTGGTCTTCGTAATCGGTTCATTCCTGTTGTGTATTCCGCTGCAGTTCTACTACGCCTTCACCAACCCCTTCTTGAACGAGATCGGCGCCCCTGATCCGGCGTTCATCCAGACGTTCGGACAGATGAGCGAGATCGCGTTCATGGTGCTCCTGCCCTGGCTCCTGGTGCGCTTCGGCATCAAGACCATCATGGTCGTGGGGATGTTGGCGTGGGGGCTTCGCTACGTCGCCTTCGGCTACGGGAACGTTGGATCGGGGATGTGGCTCCTGTACGCGGGGATCCTGCTGCACGGAGTGTGTTACGACTTCTTCTTCGTAAGCGGCCAGATCTACACAGACGAGATGGCGGGCCCCAAGATCCGCGCGGCCGCCCAGGGCTTCCTGAACCTCGTAACGAACGGCGCTGGCTATTTCATCGGTGCGTTCGCGTCCGGACAGGTCGTCGACCTGTACCTGCTGCCGGACGGCTCGCACGCCTGGCGTAGCATCTGGATGGTCCCGGCGATCGCAGCGTTCGTGATCACGGTCGTGTTCTGGCTCCTGTTCCGGCCGGGGAGGGTTTCGGTTCCGGAGCCGGCGACGCTTGCGAAAGCGGCATGAAGCGCCGCCGCGCTACGGCGGTCGAGAGGCGGGTCACCGGTCACCCACGTCCTCGAGAGGCGAGGACAGCATACACGATGAGGGGGAGAAAGTGATGGAGATGCCGGGCGAAGGCATGTCGCGTCGGGAGTTCGTGCAGGGCACGGCAGCCGCCGGAGCCCTCAGCGTCGTGCCGGCCCGCGTGCTGCGCAGAGGACAGGAAGCGGAAGGAGCGGGCCTGAACGTGGCCTGCATCGGCGTCGGGGGGATGGGCCACAACGACGTACGCGGCGTCACCGACGCAGGTGCGACGGTCGTGGCGCTTTGCGACGTGGACGACGTGGCCGCCGAGAACTCATTCGTGCTGCACCCCGACGCTCGCCGTTACAGGGACTTCCGGGAGCTCTTGACGCAGGAGACGGCTGTCGACGCCGTGACCGTTTCCACCCCGGACCACACACACGCCGTGATCGCACTGGCTGCCCTCCGCGCGGGCAAGCACGTCTACACGCAGAAGCCGCTCGTGCGGACCATGGCCGAGGCGAGGGCGATCCGGGAGGAGGCCGAGCGCCGACCCGCCCAGATCACTCAGATGGGGAACCAGGGACACGCGATGACGGACGTGCGTGTCATGCGTGAGTGGGTGGAGGCCGGCCTCATCGGCCAAGTGCGCGAGGTACACCTCTGGACGAACCGGCCCATCTGGCCTCAAGGGCTGCCCCGTCCCACCGAGCTGCACGAGCCGCCCGTGACGTTGGACTGGGACCTGTGGTTGGGCCCGGCGCTCGAGCGTCCTTACAGCCCGGCATACGCTCCCTTCCGCTGGCGGGGGTGGTGGGATTTCGGAACCGGCGCGCTGGGGGACATGGCCTGCCACATGATGGACGCGGCGTACTGGATCCTCGACCTCGGCTACCCGACCCGCATCGAGGCCGAGTGCAGCCGCGTCTTCACCGAGACGGCGCCTCAAAGCTCCCGCGTCGTCTACAGCTACCCCGCCAGGGGAGCTCGACCTGCCCTGACGATCGTGTGGCGTGACGGCGCGCTCGTGCCTCAACGCCCGCCAGAGTGGCCCCAGAACGTGCCATGGCCCTTCGCGACGGACGGCGGACAGCTGTGGATCGGCGAGGATGGCAAGATGGTTGCTGGCGTGTACTCCCAGAACCCGCGACTTCTGGACACCGACATCATGCGTCAGGTGAAGGAGAGCCCTCTGGAAGAGCGCTATCCCCGCACCAGCGGGGTCTATGGGGAGTGGCTCACGGCCATCAAGGCTGGCCAGAAATCGGGCAGCGATTTCGCGACGTACGCGGCGCGGTTCACGGAGATGATTCTGCTCGGGTGTATCGCGCAGCGGTTGCAAACCAGCCTGGACATCGATCCTGGCACGGGCAGCATTCTCAGCGACGTGCCGCCCGAGCTGATCGACCCCCCCTATCGCGACGGCTGGAGCCTGACGGGCTAGGACGGCATCGCCATCGGAAGAGCTTGCGCGCTGCTCCGGATGTCAGCTCGGAGCGGCTGCGCCCACAGCGGCCGGAAGAACCCCGTCAACCCGGTGGTTTCCACGCTCCCCGAGCCACCTGCGGGCGAAACGAGTCCAGGCCCGGAGGCGGAAACGCGAGCGTCTTCCCCTCCTCGGCGCTCGCGTAGGCAGCCATCAGTACCCGTACCACGTCCAGGCCGTCGTCGAACGTCAGCAACGGCTGCTCGTAGCCCAGGAACGCCCGCACGAAGTGGCGGTCCTCCGCCGTGTAGCCGTACGCAGACCCTTCGTCGGCCACAACGGGCATGACGCCCGTCTCCGCGTTTTGCTTCTCCACCAGGTCCTCGCCCTCGCTGCCTCTGACGTGCCTGCTGAAGAAGAGCTTCAGGCCGGAGTCGAGGGAGTTCCAGGAGAGCGAATACTCGGGCCCGAGCAGCTCAGCAGAAAGACGGAGGCCGGCGCCCACGAAGCTCCACGACGTCGTCGCCTCCCCGATGACCGTATACCCATCCTCCGTCTCGAACTCGATCATCAAGCTGGCGAAGTCCTCAGCCGGCGCCGCCGCGTAGTCCACTCCGGGCATCATCGCACCGAGCTGTTCAATGTACTCGGGGCGGGTCCATTTGAGTGAGGCGATGTGCCCCGTGATACGTCGCGGCTCCACGCTCGACAGGGGCCTGCCCGGCTCGGTGAGCAGATGCCGGACCACGAGCGCCGAATGACACATCATGTCGTTGAGGACGCCCCCGCCCTGCAGCTCCCCCTGCCAGAACCAAGGCTCGTGCGGTCCGGAGTGCTCCTCGGCGGCGCGGGCGAGGTAGGGCCGCCCGGTGAGCGAGGCACCACGCGCCCACAGCAGCGCCCGGCCTGTTTCGACCTGCGGCGCGAAAACCTGGTTCTCGAGGTATCCGTGCTGGAGCTGGGCTTCCTCGACGAGCCGCAGGACTTCCTCCGCCTCCGCAACGTTGCGAGCCAGCGGCTTCTCGCAGGCGATTCCCAACAGCTCGCCCTCTCCGGAGGCCAGGGTCTCCACGATCTCACGGACGTTTTCGACGCGAGCGTGGTTGGGGCCGCACAGCCACACGGCGTGGACGGCGGGGTCGGCCACCATCTCGCGGATGGAGTTGAACGCTCGCGCGTCGCCGACGTCGAGCTCGCGGGCGAGCTCGGCTGCGGCGCTGGCGTTGACCGGATTCGGGCTCCACACCCCCACAACGTCGGCGTCCCGTACACCCTGCCAAGCGCGGATATGGAACTTGGTGTTGAAGCCGCTCCCGACGAAACCGACACCGAGCCGCTCGGGAGCGTTCACGCTCCCTCCTCGTAGCGGCGGTCCCACGCGTCGTAGGAGAGCCCGAGCTCGTCGAGCGCCTCCTCGGGTGCGCCTTCCCAAACCGGATTGACGACGCCGCCCACGTAGCCGAGGTCATCGACGCCCATCCTGCTGGAGAAGAAGCCCGACCCGACCAGGTCCCGGACCCGGTTGAACCACACCACCTGCTCTTCGTGTCGAGGCTCCGCGCGCTCGGGCCACGCGACCATGTCCAGCACCTCGCCGCGCTGAGCTTCGGTGGCGTCCACGAAGCGGGCGACCCCGAAGCGCTGCCAGACCTCGGCGTCGAGCCAAGCGAGGCCGGCTCGCCACTGCTCTTGGACGTCCTCGTCGGACTCGCTCAGCATGAAGTCCATGAACTCCACCGTGCCCGCTTCGGTAGCGCTCCCGGAACGCCCGTCCCGCGGAATGATCATGTCGGCCAGCACGCGAACGGTTTCCAACGACCGAGCGCTGAAAAAGCGCTCTTGGTAGGGTGCCTCGGCGAAGCTACGCAGGAAACGTTCGAGGAGCGGGGCGGGGACCGCGTACCCGGTGCTCAGCCCGCCGACGCTCAGGACCCCGGCGCCCATCACCTTGATGGCCTCCCGGCGCTCCATCGACCCTCCGTCGCCCGACCTCCTGCTCTGTTCGCTGCGTCGCTCGCTCACAGACTTCCCTCGTTCATGCGTGTTGTGATGTGGTCCGACGTGCGCCAGGCCAGGGCCATGATCGTCCAAGTCGGGTTCTTGTCGGCCTGCGAGACGAAGGGCGCTCCGTCCACGACGAACAGGTTCCGGACTTCGTGGGCCTGACACCAGCGGTTCAGCACGTTCTCGGCCGGGTCGTCGCCCATGCGCGCGCCCCCGAGCTCGTGGATGATGAGCCCCCCCGGCGCGATCCCGTACCCCTGCTCTCTCGTCGGCATGGGCGAGAACGGCTCGCCGCCCATCTCATCGAGCAGCGCCCGGAAAGTCTCCTGCATGTGCCGTACCTGGTGGTACTCGTGGTCCGTCCACTGCCAGTGAAAACGGAGTACGGGGATGCCCCACTGGTCCGTTACTTCCGGGTCTGGCTCGCAGTAGGATCCTTCGTTAGGGATCATCTCGCCGCGGCCGCTGAACCCGACGACGCTGCCGAACCAGTCTCGATAGCCCTGCTTGAGCTCCGCCCCCCATCCACCACCCACCGGGTAGCGGTGGATGCCGCCCATGAAGCCGGCGCGGGGTTGACCATAGCCGCCCCCGACCTCGATATGGTAGCCGCGCGGGAAGTCGAGGCGGCGATTGTCGAGCCACCAGGGCATGTACACGTGCCCACCTCCCACCCCGTCCTCGTTGTAGCGCATGCGACCGGCGAGATTCGGGACGTAGCCGCTTACACCCGTCCCGGTGGTGTCGGTGATCCAACGCCCGAGATGGCCGCTGGAGTTTGCGAGCCCTTCCGGGAAGAGGGACGAGCGGGAATTGAAGAGGATTCGCACCGACTCGAGCGCACTCGCCGCCAGGAGAACCACGCGGGCCCGGACATGCCGGTCCTCCCCTCTGAGCTTGTCGACATACGAGACACCGGTAGCGCGACCAGTGGCGTCGATGGTCACCTCGCGCACCATCGCTCCCGTCTGGAGGGTCAGGTTGCCGGTCTCCTGGGCCGGCGGCAGCAGTACGTTCGTGCTGGAGAACGTGGCGTTGACGGAGCACCCCCGGCTGCAATGGCCGCAGTAGTGGCACGCTTGCCGGCCGTTGTGCGGCCTCGTGATGATCGATAGCCGCGCCGGCACGCAGGTGACGTCGAGACGCCGCGCCGCGTCCATGACCATGAGCTCGTACGCCCTCGGACGGGGGGGCGGCAGGAAGATCCCGTCGGGTTGGTTGGGGAGATTCTCCACGCTCCCGAAAAGTCCCACCAGCCGGTCCAGCCGGTCGTAGTACGGCGCGATGTCCTCATAGCGGATGGGCCAGTTGGGCGACAGGCCGTCCAGCTCTCCCCTGCGGAAGTCGTCGGGCCCGAACCGCAACGAGATCCGCCCCCAGTGGTTGGTGCGGCCTCCGACCATTCGGGCTCGCCACCAGCGGAAGTCGGAGCCCGGCGCGTTCGTGTACGGCTCGCCCTCGAGCGACCATCCGCCGATGCACGCGTCGAACTCCCCGAAGTGACGGGTGGGGATCAGGGCGCCGCGCCGGTCGGTCTCGTAGGGCCACGTCAGCATCGCCGAGTCCGTGCGGTTGTCCCACGGGCCGCCCGCCTCCAGCACCAGAACTCGCGCTCCCGCGCGAGTCAGAGCGTACGCCGCCATGCCGCCGCCCGCGCCCGAGCCTACGATGACGACGTCGTATTCGTATCCGATGCCTTCTTGCATGTGTCCTCCGCGTAGTCCGCCCCGTATGAGAGCGCCCAGGTCCGCACAGCTTTCGGTTTCGGCCGTCGAGGCAGCGAAACGCCGCGCACCGGTGAAGGTGCGCCCTCAGACGTCGAGCGCACTTAGATACGCATGGCTCGCCGCCACCGACGCGTACGGGTCGGTGGGCTGGTCGTGCTCGACGAAGTAGTGGCGGATGCCGGCCTCCGCGCGGCGTGCAACGATGGCGCGCCAGTCGATTGCGCCGGCTCCGACGTCCACCATGCGGCCCTCGCTCGTCCGGTCCTTCAGGTGGACCATGGGCACGCGGCCCGGCCAACGACTGAAGAAGGCCAACGGATCCCCGCCGCCGTGCACGATCCAAAAGACGTCGAGCTCGATCTGCACGAGGTCAGGGTCCGTCGCCTCGCAGAGGGCGTCCAGCGGGATGCGGCCCTCCATCGGGACGAACTCCACATCGTGGTTGTGGTATGCGAAGCGGATCCCGGCATCGGCGGCTGTCCGAGCTGCACGGTTGAACAGCTCTGCGGTTCGCCACCAGTCGTCCAGGGTCCGCCTCATGCGCTCGGGAAGAGACGGGACCACCAGGTACCGGTGCCCGATCTCCCCCGCACGCTGCACCGTAGCGGCCCAATCGTCGGTGAGCGCGTCGACCGACACGTGTGCGGAAGGGGCCTCGAGGCCCGCGGCGTCCAAGGCGCGTCGGATCTCGGCCGGCGCGTGTCCGAAGTACCCTGCGAACTCGACCTCGTGGTAGCCGATCTCGGCGACCCGCGCCAAGGTCGCCGCGACGCTCCCCTCATCTCCTCCCGAAGGGTGTAGAGCTGCACACACCCAGGCGATCCAGCGGACTCGCGTCCCCCTGAGGCGACGGGTCTCCGGCCCGGTCCTTCGTCGTCTCGGCAGCGAGGTCATCGACGTCGCCACCGCACGCCCCGATCCCGGTAGCTCCGAACAACGCCGTCGCACTGAGACGTCGCAGTATCTCGCGGCGCGTCAGTCGGGCGGACCTGAAGACCGAACGGGAATCCGGCTGCTTCCCACGACGCGTGAGCCCCTCCGAGGCCTCACCCGGCCCATCTCCCGGACAACGTGCCGCTTTGTGATCGTCCACTCGAGCGCTCCCGTGGGCGCAGAGGCTCCCAGGGCAGGCGCGTACACCTGCGAGCCGGAACCGCCAACGTACCAGGCCGCCAATGCAGACCGCCAGGTACGAGGCTCGGGGATGGCCGATCCGGCTGCGCTCGCGCGATCTCGCGCGGCTCAACAATCTGATCGTGGCCGTAGCGAGGGCTCGAGAGCGCTGGAGCGTTGCGCCCCGCCTGGACGGACGTTCGCGCCAAGCCCGTCCTCCCGGGAAGATTCGGTTTCGAGGCGGATCCCGCCCGCCCCCGGTGAGCGCCCGGGCTCGAAGGAGGAGGTCACATGAGGCTCTACCTGATGCAGCACGGAAAGGCCAGCTCCGAAGACCAGGACCCGGCGCGGCCTCTGACCGCTGAGGGCCGCACCGAGACGGAGGCGATGGCGCGCTTCCTCTCCCGGACCGCTCGGCCCGCCGGCGTAAGGATCCGCCATAGCGGGAAGACCCGGGCGCGGCAAACGGCGCAAGCACTGGCCCGGGCCTTCGACGAAACCGACGTGGATGAGGCTGAAGGTCTGGGTCCGCTCGACGACCCGGCCGTGTGGGCGGCCCAGCTTGCGGGGTCCACGGAGCCGGTCATGCTCGTCGGTCACCTTCCGCACCTGCCCGACTCGCCTCCGTCCTCCTCACCGGCGACCGCGATCGAGGTGTCGTCTCGTTTTCGAACGCCGGAGTGGTGTGTCTCAAGCGCGACGACGAGGGGCGCTGGACCTTGCTCTGGGGCGTGATGCCGGCGCTACTGGGATGACCCTCGTCAGGCTTGGATCTCGTGCGCGGGCCCGGCCCCCCTGGGGACACGGATCAGATCGACCATGTGCTGGACCGCGGGCGGTGGCGGCGGCGTGAACTGCGACACCACGAGCGCGACCGCGAAGTTCACGAGCATGCCGAGCGCGCCGATCCCCTCCGGGGAGATGCCGAACCACCAGTTCTCCGGGGTGTTCGCTCCTGGGTTCACGAACTTGAACCAGACGATGTAGGCGGCCGTCACGGAGATCCCGCAGATCATCCCCGCCACCGCACCCTCCCGGTTCATCCGCTTGTAGAAGATTCCCAACATAATGACCGGGAAGAAGGACGACGCGGCCAGGCCGAACGCGAACGCGACCACCTCGGCCACGAACCCGGGTGGATCGATGCCCAGGTATCCGGCCACAACGACGGCTGCTCCGGCCGCGACGCGCGCTGCGACGAGCTCACCGCGCTCCGAGATGTCCTTGCGGAAGCCACGCTTGAGCAGGTCGTGGCTCACGGCGGTGGAGACGACGAGGAGCAGACCCGCGGCCGTCGAGAGTGCGGCCGCGAGCCCCCCCCGCCGCTACCAGCCCCACCACCCAGTCGGGTAGACCCGCGATCTCGGGGTTGGCGAGCACCATGATGTCCTGGTCGATCGAAAGCTCGTTCGCGAGCGGAGTCCCGTCGTCCGAGCGGGCCTCGGGCCCGACGAACTGGATGAGCCCGTCCTGGTTCCGGTCCTCGAAGACGATGAGGCCCGTCGACTCCCAGGTCTTGAACCACTCGGGCGCCTCCGCGTAGGGAAGGTCGGTGACGGTCGCGAGGAGATTCGTGCGAGCGAAGGCAGCCACGGCCGGTGCGGTCGTGTACAGTACCGCGATGAAGAGGAGCGCCCAGCCAGCGCTCAGGCGGGCGTCGCGGACGCGGGGGACCGTGTAGAAGCGGATGATGACGTGGGGCAAGCCCGCAGTCCCCACCATGAGCGCGGCGGTGATGAAGAACACGTCGATCGTGGTCTTGCTGCCGTCGGTGTAGGCGGCGAAGCCGAGCTCGGAATGGAGCCCGTTCAGCCGGTCCAGGAGGTGGACGCCACTCGCCTGGTCCACCCCGCCGAAGCCCAGCTGCGGGAGGGCGTGCCCGGTGATGAGCAGCGACAGAAAGATGGCGGGCACCATGTAGGCGAAGATCAGGACGCAGTACTGGGCGACCTGGGTGTACGTTATGCCTTTCATTCCTCCGATCACGGCGTAGAAGAAGACGATCGCCATGCCGATGAGCACGCCGACCTCCACCGGGACCTCCAGGAAGCGCCCGAACACGATTCCGACGCCGCGCATCTGGCCCGCCACGTACGTGAACGACACGAAGATCGCACACACGACCGCCACCATGCGTGCGGTCTGCGAGTAGTAACGGTCCCCGACGAAGTCAGGCACCGTAAACGCGCCGAATTTGCGTAGGTAGGGAGCGAGCAGCAGAGCAAGCAGCACGTATCCGCCGGTCCACCCCATCAGGTAGACCGACCCATCGTAGCCCCGGAACGCGATGAGCCCCGCCATCGATATGAACGAGGCGGCCGACATCCAATCGGCGGCCGTCGCCATCCCGTTGGCCAGGGGGGAAACCCCCGTTCCCGCCACGTAGAAGTCGCGCGTGGAGCGCGCCCGGGACCAGAGCGCGACCCCTATGTAGAGCGCGAAGGAAAGGGTGACCAGCAGGAACGTCCACGCCTGGACGTTCATGGTTCGCTCCCCTCCTCCTCGAGCTCATCCAGCTCGTAGCGTCTATCCAAACGGTTCATGAGCCAGACGTAGACGAAGATCAGCACCACGAACACGTAGATCGAGCCCTGCTGGGCGAACCAGAAGCCCAGTGGGAACCCTGTCCCGGGGACGCGCACGGAGTTCAGGGGCTCGACCAGCGGGATGCCCGCGCCGTAAGACACGACGAACCAGATGACGAGAAGGACGCCGACGTAGCGGACGTTGTGGCGCCAGTAGGCGCGCTCGTCGGCCGTGCGGTCGGATGGCGCGGGCATGTCGGGCGACGGGTCGGGGTTCATCCGGGGTCCTCAGAATGTTGGGATTCTCGTACGCCGCGCTTCCCTCCGCCACCGCGCCGGCCGTATCGTCATGTATGTCTGACGCGATCACGCCTCACATGGCGCCGTCGTCGACGCCCGCAGTCGCCCGGTTCACGGCATTGGCTCTAGCGACGCTCGGCCTCACGGGGCCCACGTCCGGCGGCGACGCCGAAGCGACTTCCACACGAGTTCGGGTCGCCGCCGCCGAGGTCTCGCCCTCGACGCTCCGGCCCCAGGACCCGATCCACCCCTACGACGGCTCCTGGACCTTCGTGCGCATACGCACCAGCGGGTATGGTCGTTTCGGCCGCTTCGGGGGGTACGGCGCCGGGTGGGCGCACGACTACCCGGACGCCGAGCGGAACTTCTCGAGGATCGTGGCCGAGTTCACGAAGGTGGACGCGCGACTGGTGCCGGACGGTGGCAACATCCTGACCTTCGAGGACCCGCGGCTTCACGCCTTCCCCATCGCCTACGTCTCGGAGCCAGACGAGTGGCGCACGACGGAAGAAGAGGCGGGCGGGCTGCGCGAAAACGACAAGCGCAGGCGCATGCTCGCCATTGCGGGTGCAGGCGCCGACATCGGCGACCTCTGGGAGTGGTCGGACCGAGGCTACTTCCCCGTCGATCCGACCAACGAAGCCTACGAGATCGGCATCAACTACCTGATCTACGCGCTCACGCACTAGCTTCGCACGCCACGGCCCACCCGAGTCCCACGATCATCGAGCGAGGGCTCGTTCCCCAGTTGAAGACGGCGCCGCCTTACTTGACGCCCGCCAGGGTGGCCGTGATGAGCGCCGCCCATTGCGGCCCCTTGTAGGCGTCGGGCATCTCCTCGTACCACTCCTCCGGTGCATGCGAGCTTCCGGAGCGGCCGCCGCCGTCGATGGTGATGGAGGGGATGCCCAGGCTGATCGGAATATTGGAGTCCGTGCTCGAGGCGTTCATAGGTGTTTGGAGGCCGAGTGCTTCGGCCGACGCGACGGCCGCCAGGACGATCGGCGCGTCCTCGGGCTGCGAGCCGGCGGGGCGTATGCCGATCGTATCGTACTCGACCGTGAGCCGGACGTCGGACAGAGGCCAGCGGGCGTGCTCCGCGTCGAGCGCGGCCTCGATCAGCGCGCGCACTTCGGCGTCGAGCTCCGCCAGGGGCCCCGGCTCCTCCGAGCGCATGTCGAGGTCCATCGAGACCTCGAAGGGGATCGAGTTCACCGACGTGCCTCCGCTCACGATGCCTACGTTGAAGGTCGTCTTGGGGCTCGTTGGCACCTGGACGTCGCTGATGGCGGCGATCGCCCGTCCCATGGCGTGCGCCGGGTTGGGTGAGCCGAACGCTCCGTAGCTGTGGCCGCCCGGTCCCTTGAAAAACACGCGGTAGCGGTTGCTCCCGACCGCGGCGATCGTCGTCCCGAAGCCGGACCCGTCGACCGAGATGAAGTAGTCGACCTCCCCAGCGAGCTCCTCCCCGAAGAGATGGCGGACGCCGCTCAGGTTCCCCTGCCCTTCCTCACCGACGGTGCCCACGAACAGGATCGTCCCCTCGGTCTCGAGCTCAGCTTCCTGGAAGGCTCTCGCCACCGCCAAGACGACGGCGAGCCCACGCCCGTCGTCGGAGATCCCGGGCGCCGTGAGCCGGTTGCCATCGCGACGCACGCGGACGTCGGTGCCGGCGGGGAACACGGTGTCGAGGTGACCGGAGAGCACGATGACTGGGCCGTCTCCGCTCCCCGGCCTCTCGGCGATCACGTTCCCTTCGGCGTCGATGCGAACACGCTCGAAGCCCAAGTCACGCAGCCGGCGCGCGAAGTCCTCGGCCCGGGTCTGTTCCATGAAGGGCGGCGCCTCGATCTCGGTGAGCTCGATCTGCTGCTCCAGGGTCCAGTCGTTCCAGGACTCGATCGCCGTGAGCGCCGCCTGCACCCCGGGGTGATCGACGGGAGGCGCGGGCGCCTGAGCGCTGAGGGGCGCCGCCAGTAGGGCCGTCGCTGCGACCGCGAGCAGATGACGCTGATATCTCGGGCGAACCATTTCGAAACCTCCGTCGGAGGGGTGTGGATCTGCGCTGACGCCCCGGGGCCAGAAGGGCCTCGGGCCTTCGCGATCATTCTACGTTCGTCGTGGCGCGCGCGCAGCCGCCCCGGCGGCGCACCGCCTCCCGCCCGATCCCTGCTACTCCAACCGGTCGACGTTTCTCAGAGACGGGAAGTACCGGTACCAGAGTCCCGTCACCGCCAACGATGCTGCTCCACCCAACACGGTTGCCAAGACCGGACCGAAGAGCCGCGCTGTAACACCGCTCTCGAACTCGCCGAGCTCGTTGGAGGCCCCGATGAACAGAAAGGACACCGACGCCACCCGGCCCCGCATCGCGTCCGGCGTCACGATCTGGATGAGCGTCTGTCGAACGTAAACGGAGACCATGTCCGCGCCCCCGAGGATCGCGAGCGCGGCGAGTGAGAGTCCAAAGGACGTGGAGAGCCCGAACACGATCGTCGCCACGCCGAATACCGCCACGCCCGCGAACATCGCGCGCCCCGCATGCCTGCAGATGGGCCGGCTCGCAAGCGCGATGGCCACTACCGCGGCTCCGACCGCCGGCGCGGAGCGCAGCAGCCCGAACCCTTCCGGGCCCACCTGGAGGATGTCCCGCGCAAAGACGGGTAGCAGGGCTGTCGCCCCGCCGAGGAGCACCGCGACCAGATCGAGCGAGATGGCCCCCAGGACGACGCGCTGGTTGCGAATGTAGGAGAGACCTTCCTTGACCTGCGCGAGGCGCGATCCCGGATTCGTCTGGGGCGTTGTGGGTTTGGAAATGAAGGAGAGCCCCACGAAAGCGATCACGTAAAGTGAGAGTGAGACGCCGTAGGAGTGCACCGATGACCACCGTCCGACCAGGAACCCCGCGAGCGCCGGACCGCCGATCCTTCCGAGCTGGAACGCCAGCGAGTTCCAGGCGATGGCGCGAGGAAGCAATGGCAACGGCACCAGCATCGGGGCGAGCGCGACGCCCGCCGGGGCGCGAAACGCCCGCGCCACGCCGAACGCGACGGCGACACTCAGCAAAACGGGCACCGTCAGCCCGCCGAGCACCCCGGCGGCCACGAGGGCCCCTGCACAGGCGGCCTCACCCACGAAGCAGGCGATGAGCACGTTGCGACGGGGGTAGCGGTCGGCGACCACTCCCGCGGGCAACGCCAGAAAGAAGAGCGGAATGAAGGTCGCGAGGCCCAACAGCCCGACGTAGAGTGCCGACTCGGCGACGCCATGTTCTGCGCGCGCAAGGTCGTAGACCTGCCAGCCCATCGTCACGCTCTGGACGACCGTGCCCAGCACACCCGAGGCGCGCAGGAACAAGAAGAGCATGTAGTCGCGCTCCGCGAGGAGCGCGCGGGCGGTCCGGTCTGTGCCGAAGGGCGGTGAAGGGTAGGTCAAATAGTCCGAAGACCCCCTAACGGGCCTCGCTCAGCTGGGCGAGCAGCCGCTCGTCGATCTTGCTCTTGACCGTGCGCCGGTCGAGCTGGAGTCGGCGGGCGGCCTCCTGGTAGTTGCCGGTCTGAGCGTACACGAGCGTGCAGTAGCGTCGCATGAGCTCGTCGGCCGTGAGAGCCCCCGCGCTCGCGGCGCGGGCGAACGCCTCTCGGGCAGGCCGCGAACGGGGTCGAGGCGGGCGATACTCCTTCCGGATGAGGACGTTCCGCACGCACTGCTCGAGCTCGCGAATGTTGCCGGGCCAAGGGTAATCCCGCCCCAGGTTCTGCACGATCCAAGCCTCGACCTCGGCCGCGAATTCCTCGGCGTCCTCACCGACGACCCGCCGGGCGATGAACAGGAGGAGCTCACCGAGAACTGAAGGCGCCTCCTCGAGCTGGTCGCTCAACGACGGAGTCGTGACGACGTCCGAGCAGAGCCGATAGTAGAAGCCCTCTCGGAAGCTGCCATCGTGCAACGCTGCGTCCAGATCGCGATTGGTCGCCGCGAGTATCCTGCCTGCGAATGTTCGGTCTGTGGTGTCGCCGAGCGGCTGGAACGTGCGCGTCTGCAGCACGCGTAGGAGCTTGACCTGGATGGCCGGGTCCAAGTCGCCGATCTCGTCGAGGAAGACGCTGCCTCCGGGTCGACAAGCCTCGAGCCAGCCGAGTCTGTCGGTGACGGCTCCCGTAAACGCGCCCCGCCGGTGCCCGAACAGCTCGGACTCGACCAGGGCCGACGGTAGTGCGGAGAGGTTGATCGGATGAAAGGAGAGAGCGAAGTCCTCGGCGAACGTCGACTTCTTCGCGTCGAAGGGGATGTAGCCGGAGAGTCCGATGGCTCGAGCGACGAGCTCCTTTCCTGTTCCAGAGGGACCCGTGATCAGCGTCGTTACGTCATTCATCCTCTCGAAGAGCGTCCGTCCGTAACGCCTCAGGTCGTGCGTGAAGATCGACTGCCAGACGGCCGAACGTAGTCGAGCGGCGACCATCGAGGTGCCGACGATGAAATGGAAGATGTGGTAGAATGCACGCTGGATCTGAAACAGGGTGGCGAAGACATGGTCTGGGTGGAACCGAGCGGGGATCGTGACCTCCGGTACATCCAGAAAGTGCCGCCAATCGCGGACGAATCGCTGGTAGCAAGTGCGAGCTCCGCGCCGCCGGTCCTGATCGTCAACGGCCTCGATGACCGCGTTGAAACTGTCCAGGTGGCGCCGGTAGAGCAGTGACAGCGCCGCGTCCCGGTAAAGGATCAGGTCACGCTCAGAGGCTCCGGCGCCGGAGGCGAGACGCTCTCGAAGGCCGGGCACCGATACCTCGAGGCGCTGGCCGATCTTCGTGTAGTTCCAGGTCCGCACCACGGGATCGGCAACGTTGAGGCTCTGGACGGGCTCCTCCTTCTTGAAGTCCGAGCCCAGCAACTGGCGCTCGAGCTCGACCCTTTCCGGCAAGAAAGGATTGCAGTAGGCGATCTCTGAGACGACCTGCAGGGATGCCCGCTCTTCGGATGTAAGCAAAGCCATGTCAGCCTCCCGTTATGCATTTTATGTACACCTCTAGACAATTGATGGCAACTCGAGGATCGATGACACGTGTAGCCAACCCCAAAGGGATTCTTTTAACCCCCTGTCCTATAAATAGATAGACATTTCATCGCGCGGTGGCACGTCGGTTGCTCCTTGATCGGTCACGGGATTCGAGGCGGGAGCGGCTCGCCGACAACCGATCCCCACGACTGGAGGGGCCGTCATGTTCACCGAAGGGGTTTTCAACGTCTTGCGGGTGGCCTTCACCTACATCGCCTACCCGCTGGTGATCCTGGGCGTCTTCGCTGTTATCCTGTGGAGAATGAAGACGCTGTTCGAGGAGCACGGGGCTTGTGGCCTGATGCCGTGGAGGCTGGCTGTGGCTGCGGTTCTTCCGGTGACGGTCCTCACGTTCGTGCTCGTGGGCGAGCTGCCGGGAACGGCCCTGTTGATTCCGGGGGCCGACGAGTGGCTCTTGCAGGTAGTCGCCGGGAGCGGTGTGAGCCTGGCGTCGCTCGAGGGGTCGCTGCACGTGTCGGGCAGCAAGCGGGCGCTGTCGTTCGTGCTCTACTTGTCCGCGCTCGCGAGCGGGCTCCTGTACGTGGTGATGCAGGGTGCCCTGGCGACGTTCCAGCCGGCCGTCTTCGCGGTGGTTGTGGTCGGGGGACTGCACTTCGTCTTCAGGGAGGCTGTTTGATGGCCTCCCATACGGGTTGCGGCGTAAGAGGCATCGCGGGGCCGCACGGCTCGAAAGGATCCCGGAGCCGTGCGGCCGGGGGCGGCGCCCATAGGTCGACGGAGGGACCGGATCGGAGCAACGAGCGACCGGGAACTGCTCGGAGGAGGGACGAGCGATGAGCCTGCTGAGCCGTATCGCACTCGTGGCGGCCCTGCTCGTCTTGGTCGTGGTCGCAACCGTAGTGCTCAAGACTGGGCCCTTCGGCGGGCTGATCGAGCGTCAGTTCGCCGGGAGCCCATCCCTGAACGCGCTCATGCGCACCACGATCGCACCGACCATGATCGAAGGGGGGGGGTCGGCAGAAACGTCATGCCCACGAGCGCTTCGGCGGTGGTGAACTTCAGGGTCGTGCCCGGCCACAACAGCGGCGAACTGCTGGAGCACGTGAGGAGCGCGGTGGGCGATGAAACCGTCTCGATCGAGGCGAGCGGCGTGTGGGGCGAGCCGACCGATGTCTCCGACACCGAGTCGGCGGCCTTCCGGACGTTACACCGGACGATTCGCGAGGTATTCCCGGGCGCTGTAGTGGCTCCTGGGCTCGCGACGGTCACGACGGACTCGCGCCACTACGACCGGATCGCCGACGACACGTTTCGCTTCATCCCCATGCGCATGACGAACGAGGACCTCGAGCGCCTGCACGGCGTCGACGAGCGCATCGCCGTCGAGAACTACCACGAGACCGTTCGGTTCTTCGCCCGTCAGATCCGGAACTCGGCGTCATGAGTCGCAGACGCCCAGCGGCGTCGATGTGCACGGGGGCGGTGCCGTCGCAAGCGGACGCCCCGTGATCCAGATCGACGGCTCGATGGGTGAAGGTGGCGGTCAGATCGTCCGCTCGTCACTCACCCTCTCGCTCCTGACGGAAGTTCCCTTCCATATCACACGAATTCGTGCCGGCCGCCCAAGGCCGGGCCTCCGTGCGCAGCACCTCACCGCGGTCGCTGCGGCCGCGGAGATCAGTGGAGCTCATGTCGACGGAGCGGAGCTGGGTGGCCGTGACCTGACTTTCCGCCCCGGCTCGGCCCGCGGAGGCTCCTACCGGTTTTCGGTGGGCACGGCCGGAAGCACGACGCTGGTGCTGCAGACGATCCTTCTGCCCCTGCTGTTGGCCGATGAACCCTCCGAGCTGGTCCTGGAGGGCGGGACGCACAGCCCTTTCGCGCCACCCTTCGATTTCTTCGATCGGGTGTTCCTTCCGCTGCTGGAGCGGATGGGCGCGCACGTAAAGGCGAGGCTCGTGCGGCCCGGCTTCTACCCGGCGGGAGGTGGTAGGCTCGAGGTCTCCGTCGAGCCCACAGGGCGACTCCTTCCGATCGATCTACTCGAGAGGGGCGAGGTCCGCGGCCGCCGGGCGGTCGCACGCATCTCGAACCTGCCGAGGCACATTCCCGAGCGGGAGCTGGCGATCGTGTACGGTTTGCTCGCCTGGCCCGAGCGATGCCTGGAGATCGAAGAGGTGCGTCACGCGGACGGCCCGGGCAACACGCTCACGCTCGAGATCGAGTCGGACAACATCACCGAGCTCTTCACGGGGTTCGGCAAGCGAGGCGTCAGCGCCGAAACGGTGGCGTCGAGGGTCGTCGACGAGGTGCGCGAGTACCTCGACTCGGGAGCGCCGGTTGGCCGGCACCTCGCGGATCAGCTGCTGATCCCGATGGCCGTTGCCGGTAGGGGCAGCTTCAGCGCGACCACGGTAACGCCACACTGCGCGACCAATGCCGAGGTCGTGGGCGCATTCATGGACGTCCGCATCGATACGTCCCGAAAGGAGTATGGAACGTGCAAAGTCGAAGTGGCCGGTTCCTCGCCTTGAAGAGGCCGAGCCCGGGGGAGCGAACATGAAGTCCAGGGAGCTGAAGGACCTCGGCATTCCGCCCGGGTCCGCCATGAAGGTGGCGCTGGCGACCATCAGGAAGGCACGCAAGAGTGGCCTGGAGGTCCGAACGATCCGCGAGCATTTCAAGGCGCTCGTGGTGGATCCCGCCCGTTTCATGGACCACCCGGCGTTCGGCGAGCTCGCGCGCACCCTCGCCGAGAAGGCGCGCGCCCAGGATAGCTACGTGCCGCGCTCAGAGCCTGCTCCGTACCGTCAATGGGGCGATCTCGAACCCCAGTCAGTACAGCAGCTGAAGAACGCCTGCGAGCTGCCGGTAGCGGTCAGGGGCGCCCTGATGCCGGATGCGCACCTGGGATACGGGCTCCCCATCGGGGGCGTGCTGGCCACACGTGACGCGGTCATCCCCTACGCCGTCGGCGTCGACATTGCGTGCCGGATGAAGATGTCGGTCCTCGATCTCCCGTCCTCGACGCTCCGGCGCGACCCGCACCGGCTCACGCGCGCCATCGAGCGCGGGACGGCTTTCGGGATCGGCGCCAGCTTTCGAAAGCGCCGCGACCACGACGTCATGGACGCCGACTGGTCGTCCACGCCTCTCACTCGTCGCCTGAAGGACAAGGCATGGGCTCAGCTCGGCAGCTCGGGAAGCGGGAATCATTTCGTCGAGTTCGGAGTCCTGGACATCGAAAACGATGAGTTGGAGGTGGCTCCGGGATCGTATCTGGCTCTGTTGAGTCACAGCGGAAGTCGCGGCGCCGGAGCCACGATCGCGAGCCACTACAGCAGAATAGCGATGGCGCAGCATCCCGAGCTGCCCAGGGAGCTGACCCATCTCTCCTGGTTGGACCTCGAATCGGAGGAGGGCCAGGAGTATTGGAAGGCCATGACGCTGATGGGACGCTACGCTGCGGCGAATCACGCGTGCATCCACCGGCACATCGCCCGTCACTTGGGAGCTGAGGTCGTTCTCGACCTCGAGAACCACCACAACTTCGCATGGAAGGAGGAGCACGACGGCGAGAACCTCATCGTGCACCGCAAAGGAGCCACGCCGGCGGGCTTAGGAGTGCTCGGCATCATCCCCGGCTCGATGGCGAGCCCTACCTACGTCGTCCGAGGACTGGGCAACCCCGACTCGTTGAATTCGGCAGCACACGGTGCGGGACGCGTGATGAGCCGTACGAAAGCGAAGAAGACCTTCCGGTGGTCGGACGTGCGCAGGCACTTGGCGGAGCGGGGCGTCACGCTCCTCTCGGCCGGGCTCGACGAGGTACCGATGGTCTACAAGGACATCGATGAGGTGATGGCGGCCCAGGCCGATCTCGTCGAAGGGCTCGCCCGCTTCAGCCCCGGCATCGTCAAGATGGCTCCGCCGGGTGAGCGGCCCGAGGACTGAGCGAAGGGGGGCCGCGCTGCGCGGGCGTCGTCGACATCACCGCGTTCGTCGCGTCCCTCGGGATCGGAGGGATCGCAGTCGCGCTCGCGCTCCAAAACGTCCTCGGCGACCTCTTCGCGTCCCTCTCGATCGTCCTCGACAAGCCCTTCGTCATCGGCGATTTGGTCATAGTCGGCGATTTCATGGGGACCATCGAGCACGTGGGCCTCAAGACGACCCGAATCCGTGCCCTTTCGGGGGAGCAGCTGGTCTTCTCTAACTCCGATTTGCTGAACAGCAGGCTTCGCAACTTCAAGCGGATGAACGAGAGACGGGTCGTATTCAACGTCGGCGTGACCTACGACACGCCGCTCGAGACCTTCAAGCGCATTCCAGCGATGATCCGCGAGGTCGTGGAGGCGCAAACGAACCCGCGAGGGGATCGAGTTCGCCTTAGATCACGCGGGGCCCGAGCGCAGCTTCGGTGCCCACGAGCGTGACGGCGAGTCCGAAAACGGACTCACACATGCGACCCTTCTTGCGAAGCGCCCACTGCTCTAGAAGCAGATCGCCTCGCCCGTCGACCTCGAGTAGCAGCTCACGCCCCTCGATCGTGGCCCGCACCCCCTGCACCCGCTGGAGGTGCTCTCGGTCCAGGGCATCGGCGACCCTCAGTAGGGCTGCGAGTTTGCGGACTCGAGCCTTGTCCTTCTCCCTCAACGCCCCGAACAGGAAATGCTCCTCCTTGGGCTCCGCCCGTCGATGATAGCGGGCGACGAGCGCGACCAGCGGGATCTCGCGCGGAGAGAAATTCGGGACCTCCGAGTTGTTGATCAGGTAGAGCGAGTGCTTGTGGTGCTTCCGGAAGGAGATGAACTGCCCCACGTCGTGCAGGACGGCAGCACCTAGTAGGATCCTGCGCTCCTTCTTGCCCAGGCCGTGCAGCTCCTCGAGCTGGTCGAACAACGAGAGCGCCAGCCGTGCGACGTGCCTCCCGTGCGCCTCGTCGAAGTGGAACCTGCGACCGAGTGCGAGTGCGCCGTGAAGGGCCTGCTCCTCCAGACGGGAGGCGTGCACGCTGGGCCCCACGAGGTCCGCGACCACATCGAGCAGCACCCCGTCCTCGACCCCGACGTGTGGAACGATGATCTCGTCGACGCCAGCGATCACGGCGACACGCTCGTAGATGAGCGCCGCTGGCAAGATGACGTCGGCCCGGTCCTCCCGGAGCTGAAAGCGGTCGACGCGCTGCTCAACCGAGATGTCGGAGAGGACCCTGATCCAATCCCTGAGCGTCTCGAGCTTGAGCCGACTCACGCCGCGCGAGTCGGGAATGGTGCCGGCCAAAGTCGCGAGGGCTTCTATGTTGCCCCCGGTCGCGATCAGACCGGCTGGGGGGTCTCGGCCCTCGCGTCGCGGCATCCGCAAGGTCTGAGCGTACTCCGCGACGAGCCGCTGAAACCGTTCCGGGTCGGCGTCCGTGCCACCCAGATCCTCCAGGATGCGCACGGTGCCCATGGTGTGGGATTCGATCCAGTGGATCCCCTCCTCCGAGACGAGCGCCACCTCTAGGCTGCCACCGCCTAGATCGGCCAACATCCACTCGGCCTCGCCGAGCTCGACGCGACTTCGGGCCGCGAGCCACACGAGGCGCGATTCCTCGCTACCGGTAATCGTCTCGAGTCGGATCCCCGACTCACGGCGGATGCGATCGACCAACTCCCCGCCGTTTCGGCTCTCGCGGACGGCGCTCGTCGCGACGGCGCGGTACCTGGAGAGCCCGAAGCTGTCGATGGAGCGACGCAGCGAGGCCATCGCCTCCACCACCGTGTCCATGTTGTGGGCGTCGATGTATCCGGTCAGGAAGGCGTTGTGGCCGAGTCGGATGGGGAGACGCTGCTCGTCGAGGCCCACCCAGTGCAGGGGGTCGACGAACTCCGCTGCCACGAAGCGGATCGCGTTGGTGCCGACGTCGATAGCGCCGACGCGCAGGGGGAATGGGCTGGGTGCGGGATCCAATTCGGCCTCGGCCTCCCGGTGAGATTACGCACGAATCTGGCCCATCGCGGTGGCGAGCGCGAGGCTTGCCGACCTCGGCCCCGCTCGCAGCGCCCGGCCGGTCAAAGGGGCGGTGGACGGCCGGCCGCATCGTCCGAATCCGGACCGGACCCTTCGCCGACTGCAACGGGATCGTCGGGTCCGGGAACGTAGTCGGTGACGACCCCGAAGTAGCGATCGCCCGCGAAGAACGCGAACGTGGCCGTGCGATTGACTACTCTGGTCTCGAGTAGGCGTCCACCGGGCGCATACACGCGATAACGATTATCGCCGGTCCCCGTTTTGCCACCGATCACGAGCGGCTGCCCGTCCGGGCCGGTGAACGAACCGAGAGCGCGCCGTCCCGTCCCGTTCGCCACCACGTCGATCAAGGCCTCGCGGAGGGCGACCGCGACCTCGCTGGACATCACGCGCGAGCCTTCCGCCGGCCTGTTGCGGAAACGGGTCTCGAAGGGCGTGCCCTCACCGAAGACGATCTCCTCGATCAGCACGACCGGATAACGCACGCCGTCGTTGACGATGATCCCGAGGAGCTCTGCGAGCGCAAGCGGACGGTCTCCGGAGCTGCCGATCGCCGTCCCGTACGAGGGGACGATGTTCTGGAAGGGATATCCGACTCGCCGCCAGCGTGCGAGGATCGCGTCGAACGCCTCCAGCTCGAGCATGGTTCGGATGCGGCTGTCCTGGGCGGTACGTCGGCGAGTGCGAAAGAGCCACTGGTACACGTCCTGGCGGACCTGAGTGCTCTCTGCGAGAACCTCGCTCAGGCCCGCGCCGGGGTGCTCCATTAGGTAAGCGACGAGCCAGAGCTCCAGTGGGTGGATCCGCGCCAGGTAGCCGAGATCCTGGATCGGGTGCGGCGCTGGATCGGAGCGGACGTAGAGGTCCTCGACCGTGCCAGGCGAGAGAGCGTCGAAGGGCGTGTGCGTAAGCAGAAACTCCTCGAAGCGCTCCACGGTCGCCTCCGGGGCGACGGTCCGGAACGCCCATGCAACCCGCTGCGGCGAGAGGCTCCGTTCGGACACGAGAAGGTCCAGCAGCTCCGGCGCTGGGCGACCCTCGTACTTGGCGTAGAACCGTCGCAAGAAGCGACGCCCCTCGTCATCGGCGAAGCGGCTCAGGTACTCCTCCCGCACGGGGTCGTCCGCGTTGCCGAAGATTCGCTCGGTGGTCTCCGGGTCCCGGTAGACGTGGTACTGCACGATGTCGCGCATCGTTCGAATCGAGACGAGGTTCACCGACTGTTGAAACGCGGCCCCGACCGACATCACGCGGCCGTTGTTGCGGGCGTCGAAATTGGAGAAGGTCTGCACGCCGCCGCCGGTGGCGAAGCGCTCGGCCGGGCTCGCCGAGTACGTGCGCTCCATGGCAGCCTGTAGGGTGGCCGTGAGGTCGGCGCCGCGACTCCGTACGAGGTGGTCCACCACCCAACGCGTCAGTCGGTCCTGCGCAGGCACACTCATCCCGCGTAGCGAATCCACGGGGAGGCCGGAAAGGCGGGAGTGTAGCTCCTCGACGACCTCGAGATACGTCACCAAAGTGCGCAGCTTGGCCGTAGGGCCGAGTTCCAGGCGCGCCGACTGGCTGACGTTCAGCGGCCCGTCGTACGTGTCCGTCTGCACCCGCACGACGTTGCCGACCGGCGTGCGCTCGAGCAAGGTGAACGCGTACACCACGAGGCCGGGGTCCCCGCGCGCAAGCAGGCGCGCTGAGGCAAACCCGTGATCGCGAAGGAAGACCGGGTCGGACATGCTCAGAAGCACCTCGCTGACCGCGTGGCGCCACGTCACGTCTAGCGTAGATCTCGCGCTCATGTCGAAGCGGTCCAGATCATACAGCGAAGGCACCTGGAGAAGGCCCAGCAGATGCGTGCGCACCTGGTCCGCGGCCTTGTGGCTCACGAAGGAAGGCGGTGGCAGCGGCGGGGCACGATCCAGAACATCGATGTCGACGTGCAGGGCCTGCACCGTCAGCTCTGCGGTGATCACTCCCTCTCGAGCGAGCAGACGCAGGTACTGCGACACGAGCTCGGCGAGATCACGCCGACCCGCGTCCTGGCTCAGATAGTAGGACGGTCTTCGCTGAGCGATAAGCAGGCTCAGAACCTGCCGAAAGACGCGCGCGCGGGCGCCGACATCGGCGTCGGTCGCCGCATGGTTCCTGACCAGGCTGTTGGCGGTGTCGAAGTCGGTGCCGTACCAAGCCCACAGGCCGTCGGCCGTCCCCGTCACCTCGCCGTGGCCCCGTTGCGCCGCGAGAGGGACGGAATTGACATACGCGAGGATGATCCGGCGCTGCGCATCCAGTGTCTCCGGGCCCTCGAGGTAGGCCCGGAGCGACGCTGAGGCCATCTGCAACAGCTTCGCCCTCGGAGACGCAGTGAGACCTTCGGGAGCGTGCCGGAACTTCTCCAGCTGCGTGGCCAACGTGCTGCCGCCGGGCACGTTCCGTTCGCTCCCTAGCCGGCTCAATACCAGCTCGAATGCGCTCCGCACGAAGCGGTCCCACTCCACCGCCGGATTGCGATTGGGATACCTCGGATCGAGCAGATCTCGGCTTTCGATGAACAACAGGCTGTACAGCAGGAGCTCGGGGATGGAATCGAACGTTTCATACACGCGCGCCGGATTTGGCGCGGCGTGAAGCGGGTCACCGCGCCGGTCCCTGAGGTAAAGCCCCCCTTGGAGCTTCTCGGGGTAGATCGTGAACACCCCTTGTTCGAGGAGCTCGAGTTGACGACTCGACATCCGGGCCTGTTCGACGAGGTCGAACCCTCGAGGCGCCAGGGCTCGGAAGAACTCCGGAATGCGGGTGTAGCCCAGGCGACGATCGAGCGGGCCTTGTGAGGGGAAATGAATGTTCGGACTGGGTCCGGCCCCCACGGTGTAATCGAGCTCTGCGGCGATCGGCGCGATGAGCCAAGCCTGGAGCCCGGACGTGCGGGCTTCCCAAACCACGAGGGGTGTCAGGAGAGCCACGATCGCGATGATCGCGGCGCTCGAGCGCCAGGCCCATCGCAGCCAGCGACGGCGGGTGGGCGGCTTGCCCGCGGCCCCGCCAGGCGGCGCCTCGCCCGCCGCGGCTCCCTCCGGCTCCGCCTCTTCCGGGCTAGGCCCAGGGGAACCTGTTGGGTCCGGGACCTCGGAGCGATCCCTACCTTCGCCCTGCCCACGAGACTCGTCCAGCGTCATTTCGCGGTCCGAGGAGGTACGTTGCGGAGACGCTCGCCTCCGTCACGCTTCGGGTTCTCGACTCGTTGCCCCTTATGAACGCGCCCATGGAAGGAGGCGCGATTCGCACAGCGGACCTTCGCGCGGAAATACCATCGGTTGATCGTTCGAACGCTCCTTATCATAGTCACTTTGCTGCTGGCAGCCTGCGGAGCCAGCTCGTCTCTGCTCGGTCCCGACGCGGCGCACGGTGTCGAAGGCATCGCGTTGCGGGGTCCCCTCTGTCCCGTGCAGAGCGAAGACGATCCGTGTCCGGACGAGCCGTACGTGGCGGAGGTACGAGTTCTCGACGACGGGCTGAGGGAGGTAGGTCGGTTCCGGACGGGCCCCGACGTCGCTTCCGGGTGGGTCTGGAGCCCGGAACGTACGTGCTCGATCCGCCAGAGGGTGACCCCTTTCCAGTTGCCCAGGATGTCGAGGTGGTCGTGGTCCGCGGAATGTTCACGACCGTCACGCTGCACTTCGACACGGGGATCCGCTGACCCGCCTCAGATCCAGTCGTTCTTCTCTCGAGATCCCCTTCCCGCACCGCAGCATCTACGCGGGCTCGGTCAGCGAGCCGCTGCGCGTCCAGATGGTGCCACCGGGCGGGGCGCTAAGTGCAGTCGAGACGTGAGCGGCCGGGCGCACCAGCCCCCCGGCCTATCGCCCTGACCCTGCCTTCCACAGCCGGAAGACCTCGAGCTCGGTAGCGCGAGCTTCCAGCTCGCCCAGCAGCGTGGGATCAGGGTCCAAAGTCATCTGTGTCTCGTATGTGCGGCCGCGACTCTCGAAGCGCACTGAGACGACCTCACCCGCTTCATGGCTCTGGAGGTAGTCGGTCAACGCCTGATTGGACGTGAGAGCCTCCCCTCCAACGTCGATCAGGCGATCTCCGCGGTCGAGCCCGGCCCGGTACAGCGGCGAGTCCAGCGTTGGCGTCTGTGTCATGATCAGGCCACCGTCACTCTCCTGGAGCCCGGACCCCAGCCATGTCCGGCTCGGAAAGGCGCGAGCCAACCGAATGCCAGCCGCCCCGAGCAGGGTCGGGAAGTCGGGTGCCTCACGCCCACGTATGTAGAGATCGAAGAACTCCCGCGCGAAGCCCGGATCGTCGGTGACGACTGCGAGAGCGGCCTCGAGGTCGGGGACCTCGTACGGCACCCCAGTCAATCCGTGTCTACGCCACATCTCGCGCATCACGTCGTCTAGCGTCACTCCGCGATATCGAGTGCGCAGGCTCAAGTCGAGCGCCATCCCGATAGCGGAGCCCCACGTGTAGTACGACAGGAACGTATTGTTGCGGTTGCTGGGATCGACCGACGTCGCGGCGTCGATGAGAGGGGCCTGCCGGCTCATCTCCACGGGAGAGAAGAACTGGCGGCCGGGCGCGTTGGTCACCGTGTTCGTGATCCCCCCCATGCGCCTCGCGAACGTGGCGTCGTCGATGATGCCGCCCCGCCACAGAAGCACGTCGTCCATATAGCTCGTGAAGCCTTCGGCGAACCAGAGCTCGCCAGACATGTTCGCGGTCTCGAAATCGAACGGCTCGAGCGCCGCTGGACGGATCCGCTCTACGTTCCACGCGTGGAAGAACTCGTGTGCGACCGTGCCCAGCAGACTGGTCATGTTGCGAGCGAGCGAACCGGTGCTCGTCAGGACCGTGGAATTGCGGTGCTCCATTCCGTCGCCGTCGACCCACGGCAGATAGCACGCCAGGAACGTGTATTGCCCATAGTCGAAGTCCGGGAGCTCACCGTACACGTCCCTCGCCGCCTCTACGATCGCTGCAACGGCCACGGAGTAAGCCCCGGCAAGCGCCTCGGCGCCCTCGTGATGCAACGCGACCCGAATCGTCTGACCCTCGAGCTCCCACGTACGCTCCCAGAAGTCCGACACTTCCGTCGGGCTGTCGAGGAAATACTGCAGGTTGGGGGCCTCGAACCTGAACGGGTCGGCCGTCGGCGCCAACTGGGTAGCCACGCGCCAGCCGCTGCCCTCGGGGACCCTGACACGCAGCTCGATGGGGCGTTGTTCGGTGCCGCGCGCCCACATGAAGGTCGCCGGCATGTTGAGGTGTCCGTGCGTACGGTCGATCCCGACGTACGTGCCATCGGCGTGGTCGCCGTAAAGCGTGTACGAAACGGTTACCGCGCCCCCGTGCCCTGCGACGTCCCACTGGTGGTTGTCGGGACGCGAGACCGTCACGCTGCGAGCGCCTTCGCCGGTGGCCCGGAAGTTGTAGACGTTCTTCGCGAACTCGTGCAGCGCGTACCGACCCGGTGAGGTACGACTCATCCTGAGCTGGAGTGGTCGGTCGTCCAGATTCGTGAAGGAGATCGTGATCTCGGCCTCGTGGTGCGCTCGGTTGGCGAACGAGATCGTATAGTGGACGGGTTCCTGGCCGTCGACTTCCGCCGCAACCAATAACGGCAGAAGCATCAGGAGAGGGAGAAGGCGCATGGCTCGACCTCGATGAGTGGGTCTTTCTTGGTCGGCGAGCCGTGCCGTAGAACGTCCCCGGCAGGACTCGAACCTGCGACACCCGGTTTAGGAAACCGGTGCTCTATCCGCCTGAGCTACGGGGACCGCTGGAAAAGCTAGCAACCAGACGGATCCGCTAGAAGTCGGGCTCCTCGCGGAGGCCGGCCAGATAGCCTACACAATAGCCGCGCAGAGTGACCTCGAATCGCGTCATCTCCGGTGTCGCCCGGAGACCCGCCTCGCCCCTCGACCGGATGGCATTCGCGAGGCGGTCGAGCTTCGCGAGCAGATCGGCGACGAATGGGTCCTGCGGCACCTCCCCCACTCCCGTCTCTGCCCGCAGGTGAGCATCGTCGCCCATCCCCGTGACGACCACCTCGCCCAGATCCATGGCACGGGCGTGGTCCGCACCGAGCACGGCTTCGTAGTCGTCGGGCTTGGTGGGCGGTGCCGTGCGCACGATGGGCGCGTCCGGGTCGATGAAGGCGTCATCCAGCTCCGATCCCGGCATCGGGTCGTCGGGAGAGATGAACGCGTCGGGCGGCACTTCACCCTCGTCGTCCGTCGACCCGCTGAGGACGGTGCGCCTGGTCTGTCGGCTGCGCGCTCCGGGAGGAAAGGCCGGAGGCGGCAGACTTCCTGACGTGTCACGGCTTTCGACGTCACCGTCCCCGAGGCCTGGCGCCTCCGGTTCGATGAAGCGTGCGGGCCCTTCGCTGTCCTTCTTCTCGTCGCTCATGGGCTGACTCCCGTCGGCTCGGGGTCGTTACCTACAGGATAATAGGTCCTGCGCGATGGCGGCGAAACGACGTGGCGCGCCCTCAGAGCAGCATTTCCACCACGACAAAGCCGAGCACGAGGGCGGCTGCGAATGCCCACGTGAGCACGTTGAAGTAGCGGTCTATGAAGCGGCTCACGGGCTGACCGAAGCGCGAGATCAGTGCGGCCACGGCGAAGAATCGAAGCCCTCGCCCGGCGACGCTGCCCACGATGAAGGCCGGGAGTCCGATGCCGAAGACACCCGCGGAGATCGTGAAGACCTTGTACGGGATGGGGGTTAGACCAGCGACGAAAATGGCCCAAAAGTCCCAGCGCTCGTAGTGGAGCCTGACCCCTTCGAACGCCTCGGGAGTAATGCCCGGGACCCACTCGAAGAAGAACACCCCGAGCGTCTGCCACCCGAGCGCCCCGATGCCATATCCGACCAGGCCGCCCGCCACCGATGCTACGGTCGCGGCGGCTCCGAACCGCAGCGACTTGTTCGGGGCCCCCAGACAGAGCGCCATGAGTAGCGGGTCCGGTGGAATCGGAAAGAACGAGCTCTCGGCCAGTGCCAGCAGGACCAGGGCCGGCATGCCGTAGGGGGTGTGGGCCCAATGCAGGACCCAGTCGTAGAGCCTCCGCAGAGCCCCTGGTCGGACCACATGGCCTCCCAGCTCGGACTCATCGCTCACCCGCCTTCGCCCTCACCCTCGACCGTCCACCCGAACCTGCCGAGCAACGGAACGAACGTGCACTGCACGTCCAGGTCTTCCTCGTGAACCACGTCATGCTCGTGGCGAACCATGAGCAGCTCCTGCCGCTCACGCGTGCCGACAGGGATGAGCATGCGCCCGGGATCGGCCAGCTGATCAACGAGTGTTGAGGGCACGGCCGGGGACGCAGCGGACACGATGATCAGGCTGTAAGGCGCGAACTTCCGCCAGCCGATGGTGCCGTCTCCGGCGAGGAGGGCCACGTTGTTCAGCCTGAGCTGGTCCAAAGCGCGACGGGCGCGGTGTGAGAGTGCACGGACACGCTCGACCGAGTACACACGGTCCACCATCAGGGCCAGGAGCGCAGTGAAGAACCCGCTCCCGGTGCCGAGCTCCAACACGACGTCCTCGGGCTCGGGCTTGGCGAGGTCGAGGTAGAGCGCCTGCAGCGAGGGTTGGGACGCGGTCTGCCCGAACCCGATGGGGACGGGAGCGTCCTCGTACGCGCGGTTCCATACGCCCTGGGGCACGAACAAGTGGCGGGGTACACGGTCGAACAGCCGGAGGATCTCGAGGTCCTCGATGCCACGAGCGCGGATCTCCTCGATCAGGCGGCGCCGATAACCGACGAACCTGGGGTTGTCTAGTGGCTCAGGTTCCACCCTCTGATCTCCCCGAGAAACGTGTAGTTGGTAAGATCGAGGTGTAGCGGCGTGACGGAGATGTACCCCTCCTCGAGCGCACGGAAGTCCGACTCTTCCGATCCCTGCCACGCCGTCACCCCACCGCCGATCCAGAAATACGGCCGTCCGGACGGGTCCTCGGCGTGGGTGAGGGAGTCGCTGAATCGTCGGCGCCCGAGCGAGGTTACCCTCACGCCGCGCACGTCCGCTGGGTCGACGGGTGGCAGGTTGATGCTGAGGAGCGTGTCGCTCGGAAAAGAGCTCTGCGACACGATCCCGCGGAGTAGCCGCTCCACGACGGGCTGCCAACCCTCGAGCTCTTCGAAGCGGTCTCCGGCATAGGAGAGAGCGACGGCCGGGATGCCGAGCACGGTTGCCTCCATGGCTGCGGCCACGGTCCCGGAGTAGAGCACGTCCTCCCCCATGTTGGAGCCGTGGTTGATCCCGGACAGGCAGATGTCGGGCTTTCGGTCCATGAGCTCGGCCACGGCCAAGATCACGCAGTCGGTAGGAGTCCCGTCCACGACAAACGTGCCATCGGTCGTGCGGCGGGCGCGCAACGGATGGTGAAGGGTCAGGGAGTTGCTGGCGGCGCTCTGCTCCCGGTCCGGGGCCACGACGGTGACCTCTCCGAGGGGCCGCGCGGCTTCGGCAAGGACCTGCAGTCCCGTGGCTAGAAAACCGTCGTCGTTGGTGCAGAGAATTCTCATGGAGGGCATGCCGGCGAAAGCGGCTTGCTTTAGGCTTCCGGTGCGGAGGACGGGGGCGTCGCGAGGAGGTCGTGGAGCCGCTTGAGCTCCGTCTTCATTCCCGTGAGGAATTCCGGATCGAGCACCACCTGCCGCTCCTCGGCGAGCTCCCCGGCGCTTCTCATGTCCAGCAGCTTCTGCCGTGCCCCCTGGATCGTGTACTTCTCATCGTAGAGAAGGTGCTTGACGAGCAGGATCAACTCGATGTCCTTGGGCCGAAACACTCGGTTTCCGGCCCGGTTCTTACCCGGATGGAGAACTTCGAACTGACTCTCCCAGTATCGCAGCACATGGGGTTTGAGACCGACTAGATCACAGGCCTCACCGATGCTGTAATACTCCTTTTTCGCGATGGGCTCTTCCATGGCGTCTCCCATGTGGTCACCAGTGCTCGGGCTTCGGGTCCCGAGCCATGAGGCTGCGCAGCGCTTCACCGGGGTCCTTCCCCTCGACGAGGATGAGGTACACCTCCTCGCTGATGGGCATCTCCACTGCCCGGCTTCCGGCGAGGTCGTGCACCGCCCGAGCCGTTTCTACGCCTTCGGCCACGTCGTGCATGTCCCCCAAAATGCTGTCGAGGCTCTCTCCCCGCCCCCGGCGGTACCCGACGGTCCTGTTTCGGCTCAACTCACCCGTGCACGTCAGGACAAGATCGCCCATTCCGGCCAAACCAGCGAAGGTCGCGGCCTTAGCGCCGAGAGATACGCCCAGTCGACTCATTTCGGCCAACCCACGCGTGATCAGTGCGGCCTGGGTGTTGTGACCGAACCCCAGCCCCGCCGCCATGCCAGCGGCGAGCGCGATGACGTTCTTCAGCGCACCTCCCAATTCGACGCCGACCACGTCGTCGCTGGTGTAGATGCGCATGTAGCGGTTCTGCAGGAGCCGTTGTACGACTTCCGCCAGCTCCGGTGAGCCGCTGGCCGCCACCAGCGCGGTGGGCGCCTGGCGGGCGACCTCGGAAGCGAAGCTCGGTCCGGATATCACGCACAGCCTTTCCTGTACCGACTCGCCGAGCGCCTCCACGAGGACCTCGTCCATGAGCTTGAGTGAGGTGATCTCGATCCCCTTCGAGGCGCTCACAACGACCGCGCCAGAACCGATCTGGGGCGCCGCCTCGCGCATCACCGACCGCACGAATTGGGAAGGGCTCACGGACACCACGATGTCGGCGTCAGCTACCGTGCGGTGTAAGTCGGTCGATGCCTGAACGCAGTCCGGCAGCCGGACGCCGGAGAGATACGCGACGTTCTCGTGCTTCTCCTGGATCTGACGTGCGACCGTCGCCTCGTAGGACCAGAGCCGCACCTCGTGACCATTGTCGGCCAGCACCGCGGCCAGCGCCGTGCCCCAGCTCCCGGCGCCCACAATGCCTACGCGCCGGTCGCTCAACGAACCGTCTCGCTGCCTTCGGAGTCACCGCCTGAGAACCGATTCTCCTCGCCTGCGAGCAGCCGCTTGATGTTGGCCCTGTGGGCCCAGATCACGAACACCGCGAGCCCTCCGGTGAAAGCGAGCAGACCCCCCTCTCCGCCGCGCGTGAGTGCGACGACCAGGGGCACGGTCACCGCCGCGAGAAGAGACCCCACAGAGACGATTCGCGTCGTCACTACGGCGATCAGCCAAACGGCCGACCCACTCAGCAGGGCCCACGGAGCGAGCGCTGCGAGAACACCTGCGCTGGTAGCCACACCCTTTCCGCCCCGGAACCCCACCCAAAACGAGAAGACGTGTCCTAGGATGGCCGCGCTCCCGTAGGCCAAGGCCCAGGCCGCGGTCGCATCAGGCGCGTCGAGGCGTGGAAAGAGCCACGTCGGGAGCCATCCCTTGAAGACGTCAACGATCAGGACTGGCAGGGCCGCGCCCCATCCCAGCACGCGAAAGACGTTCGTCGCGCCCAGGTTACCGCTTCCATGACGCCTCAGGTCGACGCCGCAGATGCCCGTCGCTACCCAGTGACTCGTCGGGGTCGCTCCGACGACGTAGGCGAGGGGGATCAGCAGAAACGGGGTCACTTGCGAGGCGGCTTCTTCGAGCTGGGCCTAAGGCGGATGCGAAGCGGAGCGCCCGGAAACCCCCAGCGATCCCGGAAGCTGTTGTGGATGTAGCGAATGTAGTGTTCGGGCACCGACTTCGGGAAGTTGGCGAACAGGACGAACGTGGGAGGCGCGACGGCTACCTGTGTTCCGTAGCGGATGCGAACCTGCCGGCCCCGCGCGTGAGGAGGTGGCTGGCGTGCTACCAGATCGCGGAGTACGGCGTTCACCTCGTGGGTCTCGATGCGGCGCATGCGCTGCTCCTGCACTTCGAGCGCGAGGTCGAGCGTCTTGCGCGCGCGCTGCCCGGTGAGCGCGGACACGAACACGATCGGGAGCCACTCGAGCGTACGAGCTCGGGTGCGGATCGACTTCTCGATCGCGGGCGCAGTGTGAGAGTCCTTCTCCACGAGGTCCCACTTGTTCACCGCGACGATCACGCCGGCCCCAGCCTCCCAGGCCCGCTCGATCACCTTGAGGTCCTGGACGTGGATGGGCTCGGTCCCATCCACCAGCACGATGCAGACGTCGGCTTGCCGGACGACTTGGGCCGTGCGTAAGGCGCTGTAGTACTCGATCGAGTCACGGACGCGTGACTGTCTTCTGAGACCGGCCGTGTCCACGAAGACTATGGTGCGCCCTCGATAGCGCAGGGGTGAATCCACCGGGTCTCGGGTCGTGCCCGCCTCCTCGCCGACGACCGCCCTCTCGCTCCCCAGAACGCGGTTCACGAAGCTCGACTTACCCACGTTGGGGCGCCCGACGACGGCCACACGGACGACGTCGGCAGCGGGGCTCTGGGAGGGAACCTCCGGCAACCGGTCCACGATCTGGTCGAGGAGGTCACCCGAGCCTTTTCCCGATATGGAGCTCACCGGATGTGGATCGCCGAGCCCGAGCTCCCAGAACTCGTGCTGTGCGACCTCGGCCGGGAGGTTGTCGAGCTTGTTGACGACGAGCAGAACGGGCGTGACGCCCGTGCGTAGCACGTCGGCCAGCTTCTGGTCGAGCGGGTGCACCCCCTCGCGCCCGTCGACGAGGAAAACGACGAGGTCGGCCTCCTGGACCGCCGCGAGGGCCTGCTCACGCACCGCCCGGTCGAGGGGCTCGTCGCTCCCCTCCACGACGCCGCCGGTATCGACGATCAGGAAGGCTCGTCCCGCCCAGTCGGCCGCCGCGAAGTTCCGGTCGCGGGTGACTCCAGGCTGACCGTCCACGATGGCGAGTCTTCGTCCGATCACTCGGTTGAAGAGGGTCGACTTTCCCACGTTGGGACGCCCCACCACGGCCACGATGGGCAACGCTACGCTCACGCTGGGCCCCGGGCGCGCGGGCGCTGTTTGCGCTCGGTGCTGCACGGCCGCATCAAAGTGAGCGGAGTGCGGCCGTTACTTCCGTCCCCGTCACGAGCCGTGCGGGGGACTGCGAGGAAGCGAGCGCCTCGTAGGAGGTGCCGTCTATGAAGAGCCCGTCCGCGTTGAGGCTCTCTTGCGAAAGGAGCACGAGGTCGTCCGGTCGGGGTTCGCCCAGCGCATCGGCGATGTCGCCCCCCCCGAGTAAGCCCGCGACTGTGACGGTTTCGCCGAAATAGCGGTTTTTGACATCCACGACGACGACCTCGGCTCCCGTGGCGCGCGCGAGGGACGGGACGCGAGCGCGCAGGAAAGGGGCCATGGAGGCGCCGGTGACCAACTTCAGCCGCCGGCCCGCAAGAGGGGGGAGGCTCTCGAGGCCCTCGTCGAAGTCGGTGAAGAACCGCCTCAGCGCGCCAACGCCGTTCTCCAGCAGGCTCCAGTCGTCGTAGTACGAGGGATCGGGTACGTCGCGCTCGGCGATCAGGAACAGCTCGTCGGCCGCATAGCACCAACCGTGGCCCCGGTCCCCGAGCGAGAGCACCCGCGCCGCCTCTACCTGCGCCAGCGCTGCCCCTGCCTCCTCGGCCGTCAAGAGGCGCACGGGGCGACCCAGATTGTATCGCGTCAGCCCGACCGGGACGACGGACAGCGTGCGCACGCCGGCGCCCAGCGACCAGAGGTCTCGAATCGTCCGGTCGAGATGGCCGCCGTCGTTCCATCCTGGGCACAGCACGACCTGCGTATGTACCTCGAGCTGGTGGCTCGTGAGGAAGCGGAGATCCTCCATCACACGCCCCGCTCGCGGGTTCACGAGGAGACGCACCCGCACCTCGGGCTCGGTCGCGTGAACGCTCACGTACAGGGGACTGACGCGCTGGTCGACCAGCCTCTGCAGGCCTCGAGGGCCCAGGTTCGTGAGCGTAACGTAGCTACCGTACGTGAAGGAAAGGCGGAAGTCGTCGTCACGAAGCCAGAGCGCGTCGCGGGCACCCGGCGGATTGCCTTCGATGAAGCAAAACACGCACTCGTTGGCGCATTCGCGGACCTTGTCCGGCGCGGGCACGATGCCCAGCGACTCCCCCGGCTCCCGGCCGAATTCGTAGACCGCCGGCTCGCCCGAAGGGCCGAGCGTTTCCAACACGAGATCGAGGTCGGCTGTCAGGAACGTGAGGTCGATTCCGTCGCGGACGGCTTGTCCGTTGACGCGAATCACCCGCGTGCCGATCTCGAGCTGGAGCTCTTCGGCGATGCTGCCGGCACGGATTTCAGCGATTCGGACCAAGGCGGCGAAGTCCTTCGAGAGTGACACCGCCGAGCGGAGGACGGCAGCAGTGGGAGCGACGCAGGAAAGCTAATGGCCGCGCGAAGGAGCCGGTAGCGGAGCCGGCAGGAACCCGCGTCCCGGAGAGAGCGTAACAGTGCGGTCGCCGGGCGCGCCGGCTGGACGAACGAAGATTAGGCGAGCAAGGGGGTCGGGATGGCCAAAGCGACGCGCCGTTACGGCATGCGCCTCTTGGCGACCCTGCTCGCCACAGCCGGGTGCGAAGAGGTCGAGCAGATGACGGACCGCTTCCGTGACCTCACGCCTCACGAGTCCTACCTCCAAACGATCGCCTCGGCGGGGCTCTTGACGACGGCCATCGGCCGCGACTGGACGCGAGTCGCGCACGACGCGGTGGTCTCCCCTCCAACGGTCCCCCTTCCCTTTCGAGAGGAGGGCTACATCCCTCCCGAGGAGCCGACGGCGCTCGGTTATCGTCTTTCGCTGGCACGGGGACAGGTCCTTACGGTTCGCCTCGACGTGGATGCCGCCGACTCGCTACGCGTGTTCGTCGACCTGTTCCGGGTCCCAGAGGACTCACGCGACCCGCTCAGGCCCGTGATCAGCAGTGACCGCCCAAGCCAAGACCTGGTCTTCGAGCCCAATCGGGGCGGAGATTACGTCCTTCGTCTCCAGCCCGAGCTGCTGCGCGGGGGGCGTTACCGCGTGACCCTTTCCTTGGACCTGGCGTTCTCATTCCCTGTGGAGGGTCTCGACCACAACGCCGTCATGAGCGTTTTCGGCGACTCACGCGAAGGTGGACGGCGGCGGCATCGCGGCGTGGACATTCTCGCCCAGCGCGGTACTCCCGCGCTCGCAGCGTCCGACGCCGTCGTGTCACGCGTTCAGAACACGGCGGTGGGAGGGAGGGTCGTGTGGCTCAGTGACGAGCGCCGGAACGCGCGCATCTACTATGCGCACCTCGATCGTCAGTACGTTCGCCCCGGGCAGCACGTGAGCGCCGGAGACACGGTCGGTTTCGTGGGCAACACGGGCAACGCACGCACGACGCCACCTCACCTGCACTTCGGCATCTACGCACGCAGGGCGACCGATCCGATGCCGTGGATCCGCCTGCCACGACAGAGCCTGCCGCGCGAAACCGCTCGCTTGACCGCCGTGGGGTCTTGGATGCGGGTCCGGGAGGGCGAAACGGCCGAGGTGCGGTCCTCACCTTCCGGCGCCGCGGACCTGGAGACTGAAGTAGGACGACACACGCCCTTCCGCGTGATGGCGGGAGCAGGATCCTGGTACCGCGTCCAGCTTCCGGACGGGTCGGGCGGCTACCTGCGGGCGAGCGTGGCGGAGCCTCTGACCCACCTGGCGGAGCTCGTCGTGGAGGTTTCCGCGAGTGTCCAGGCGGGGCCCAGCATGAGCGCACCCGTCCTCGGCGGCGTGGAGGCGGGCACTGCGCTCCCCGTGCTCGGGACGTTCGGGGGCTACGACTACGTCGTGGCGCCGGATGGCCGACGAGGCTGGATCAGCCAGGGGTACGGCCCGTCCGCTCTGGTGCGAGCCGGGGGACGTCGCGTTACCCAGGACGGGTGAGCGCCAGGGGGTGGTGAAAGGACCTGGGAGTTCGCTAGACCGTTATCGAGCTGTCATCCCGGATTGGGACGGCTTCGTAAGTGTCATGGGGAGGCCGGAGCCCGCGGCGCTGCGCATTCGTGGCTCTCGGATCGACCCCGCCGCGCTGCGCCAGGCGCTCGAGACTCGCGGCTTCACCCTCGTGCCGGTTTCCGGCCTGGATGGCTTCTTCAGAGTGCACGATGGGCCATATCCCGTGTCGCGTACGCTCGAGCACTGGCTGGGCCACTTCTATCTCCAGCAAGCGGTCACGGGCGTTGCCTCGCGAGCGCTCGGGCCCCGTCCCGGGGAGCGCGTTCTCGACCTTTGCGCGGCGCCAGGGGGCAAGACCACTCACTTGGCGGAGCTCATGGCCGGCGAGGGCACCCTCGTCGCTTCGGACCGCGCAGAGAAGCGCATCCGCGGCCTCCTGGGCAACCTCTACCGGATGGGGCACGCGAGCGTCATGGTGCTGTCCTGCGACGGCGAGCGCTTCCCCGAAGGGGTCCTGTTCGATCGGGTGCTCGTCGACGCCCCGTGCTCGGCCGAAGGGAACGCGCGCCGCCGCGCGCGCCCTCTCCGGGCTCCCTCTGCATCGTTCAGGGCGCACATCAGCGGTGTGCAGGAACGGCTCCTTCGGCGCGCCATCCGTCTCGTCAAACCCGGCGGAACGGTGCTTTACGTAACCTGTACGTACGCACCCGAGGAGAACGAGGCCGTAGTATCGCGCGTGCTCGAAGACGGACAGGTCTCCATGGTGCCGATCGACCTCGACCTCCCGCATGCTTCGGGCCTCACGCGTTTCGAGGACCAGCGCTTCGACGCCGCGCTGGAGCTCGCCTGGCGCCTCTACCCCCACCATTTCGACTCCGGAGGGCTCTTCATGGCCCGTCTCCGGCGACACGAAGCACCCGGTCCCAGCCGCTCGGCGACACCGACGGGAGCCTCATGGGGCACGCCCCCCGCAGTGTTTCGGGACGACGGTGTCGGCGGCGGTAATGAGCGTGGCCGGCTCGAGGAAACCCTCACGACGCTCAAGCACGATTGGGGCGTGAACCCACTCCGACTCGAGTCGATGCGTTGGCTCATCCGCGGGGAAAGCGTCTGGATGCACACTTGCGCCGACTGGCCTTTGGACGCCTGGGCCGAAACGGCCGGCGACGCCAAACAGCACTGGCGGCTCGTCTGCGTCGGAATCCGCGCCATGGGGCCGGGCCCTGGTGGTCGGCTGAGACCGACCAACGACTTTCTCCGCTGGCTCGACTACGACGTCGGAGCCAGGGTCGCCGACCTCACGCCCGAGCTACTGATCGACCTCCTCGAGGGTCGGGCCCCGGATGCGACGCAGCTTCCCGGGGGCTTTGTCGCTCTTCGCCTCGACGGCCGAGTGATCGGTCGGGGGCAGGTGCGGAGAGGAGGCCTTTTCCACGAGATCCCGAAGGCCATGGCGAGAAGCCTGCGCGAGGTTCTGGACCCGAGCCGGACCGGCACACCGTAAGAACGCGGAGCGAATCCGGTTTCAGAGATGGGAGGCCAGCAGCTCGACCAGTGCGGACGGATTGTCGGCGTTCAGCCAGTGGCCACCCCTGACCCTGTGAAGGTGCACGCGCCCGCTCGCGGCGCCGGCAGCCTCGATCCGCCGACAGGCCTGCTCCGTCAGCACGCTGGACTCTTCGGCCTTGACGAAGTGGAAGGAGCTGCCGGGACGGGGAGCTTCGACCACCTCCCAAGCGTCCGTTCTGAAGAAAGACACGAGTAGGGCCTCCATGTCGTCGGGCGAGATTCGCCATCGGTAGAGGCTCTCCTCGTCCGATTGCAGATTGGTCGCCATCCACTGTGCGAGCGGCGGCGACAGCCCGTCCTTCGCGAGCGCTTCGACGGCGTCGGCGCGACGCCGAAACGGACCTCTGACGCGCCGCAGGACTCCCAGCATCTCCCAGGCGCTGCCGCCGGGAGGGCGGGCGTCGGGCGTGGAGTCCACGACCCAGACCTGCTCGAGCGGTACATCCGGCTCGACCGCATAGACGAGGGCGACCTTGCCCCCGAAGGAATGGCCGAGAACGGCGCTTACCGCCTTCCGCTCCGCTTCGATCGTTCTCCGCAGATCGCCGGCGGTGGAACGCATGTCGTGCGGCGGCGAGAAGCCCTGAGAGCGGCCGTGCTGCCGAAGATCCACCAGCAGCCCTCCCCAGTCCGGGCTCCGGGCCATGGCCGCCCGGGCGACCGTAGTCCAGTTCCGGCCGGCCCCGTAGACCCCGGGGAGGAATGCAATCCAGCGCGGTGGCGTCGAGCCACCGGGCACGATCTCGCTCGTATGAAGAAGGCCCGATCCCGTGCTTTTGCCACTCCCCGCGCTCCGAGTCAGCGCATCTCCCTCCACAGGTTGTAGGCGGCGATGAGGCCGACCACCACCGGGAGAACGAGCGCCCAGAACCCGAGGCGCTCGAAGAGCGGAGTGTTGCTGAGGGCCGGCAAGAGCAGTTGGAGGCCGATCAAGACCAGCGCCTCGACCGCCGCCGTGAGCGCCGCCGTGACCGTGAACACCATGATGAGCGCGGCCAGACCCGACTTGATCAGCATGTAGAGGACGAGGCCGCCGATGACGACGCCAAGGACGATCGTGCTCAAGCTCATCGTTTCCATGACGGTGCTCCTCCCCGCTCAGATCCCCAGGATCACTCGAGCTCGTCCGCGAACGTCACCTCGATCGCACCGAGCCGGACAACGTCTCCGTTTACGAGCCGCGCCCGCCGCGCGGTTTTCCCGCCCACCCTCATCTCGTGCCAAAAGGAGAGGTTGCGCGCCTCCCACGTCTCTCCGGCCCTGGACAGCAACAGATGGTGCCGGGGACCTTTGCGGACGCGCAGATCGCACAGCGCGCTGCAGCCGATGAGCACCGCGCCTTCCTCCGGAGGTCGTGGGTGCCGCTGTCGCTTCCGACGCTCCAGGTCAGGTGTGCACGCCTCTTGCGAGCGGACGATTCCACCAGGCGCTGCACGTCCGCGGGTCGAATGTACATCGTGCCCCCGACCAGCCCTTGGGACGTGGACGTGGGACGCGGCGACTGTTTTCCGCCCCTGGTCCGCTCGGACTCACCGACCACGCGGTCGAAGAACAGTGAGAACTTGCCGATGGAGATCTCGTCGCCGGGCCGTAACAGCCGATCGGTCGAAATTCTTTCACCGTTCACGTAGGTGCCGTTCGCCGAGCCGGCGTCCCTTGCCACCCACCCGTGGGGCGTCTTCACGAGCTCGACGTGGAGACGGGACACCGAATCGTTGTCGATCACGATGTCCATCTCGCCCAAGCGCCCCACCCGGATCAGGGGCTGGTCGAAGTCGCGCACCTCCAGCGTGCGTCGGCCCAGCACCAGCGTCATGGTCGGCATCGTTCCCAAACGTATGCGAGGCGACCGGCCGGAGCCAGCGCGAATCAGGTCTTTCCCGTGGCCGCTTCGACGGGCTCGGAGCGTGCCCGAATCGGACGCGTCCGGCATCTCGGAAAGCGCGGTCGTCGCGTGCCCCCGCGATCGTTTCTGCAGCGTTGTCGGTGCACCATTGCGTGATCGAGTTCTGGGCGTGAATTGTTCGTGAGGAGCGCGGACGACCTCGCTTCCACCCACACGGAACGGGAAGCTACTTCCATGGTTCAGCCGACCGGACGCTATTCCTTGCCCCTCGTGGTCGCACTTTGCTCGTCGTTTCCGGGTGCGGAGGCGACGGGGACGGGACGGGCCCCACCGACAGCCCCGCGGGCGTGACATCAGTGGGGAGCCAGAACGTCTCGGGTACGGTCGGCGAGCTCATCGCCGCGGCGCTGCAGGTGATCGTCACGAACCAGGCCGGCGCTCCGGCGCCGGGCGTCCAGGTGGCGTGGAACATCACGTCGGGCGGCGGCTCGGTGAGCGCAGCCAGTTCCACGACGGACCAGAGCGGTGTCGCACAGACGCAATGGACTGTGGGTCCGACGGCCGGCGCCCAGACGGTGACAGCGACCGTCTCGGGGGTTACGCCGGTCACCTTCACGGCGCAAGCCGATCCTGGACCGTTTGCCGCGCTCGGCGTCACTCCGGCCAGCGCGACGCTCGATGCTTTGGGCGCCTCCCAGGAGCTCACGGCCCAGCCCATGGACGCGTTCGGGAACGCCCTGCCGGCCAGCGGGGACCCCGATTGGGCGAGCGACGACGAGGACGTCGCCACGGTCGACGAGGACGGGCTCGTGACGGCCCAGGCCAACGGCGAGGCCACCATCACGGCCACGTAAGAGGGCTTAGAAGGCACGGCCGATATCACCGTGCAGCAGGTGGCGGCAAACGTTGTAGTCGCTCCCGCTGATGGCAACGTCGAGGTAGACAAGACACTCAAGCTCGACGCCACCGTGACGGACTCCAACGACAACGAGATCGCGGATGCCGACGTCGATTGGAGCTCCTCGGCCGAGGCGATCGCGACGGTCGACGAAGCGGGACTCGTCTCGGGCGTGGCCGTGGGTGAAGCCATGATCACCGCCACCAGCGGCTCGGCGAGTGGCAGCGCTACGGTTACCGTGATCCTCGTGCTGCCCGATTTCGAGCCCGCGGCCGATCAGGACGTGGAAGGGACGATCGACGCGGGCACGGTGACCGTCCCCGCCGGCGTGACGCTGACCGTGACGGGACCCCTGACCATCAACGCTTCGGGCAACGTCCAGATCGACGGCACCCTCGCCGGGGACTGCGACGCCATCACGATCAACGGGGCCGCCGACGTCACCATCACGGGCACGATCGGCAACGAGTGCGCCGTGGACCCCGGCGGCGACACGCAGAACCTGGAGATCTACGGAAACGGCGTCCTGGACCTGGACGGCGCCACGATCACTTCGTCCGGTGACGTCGTCATCCAGAACGACCCCTTCCTGACCGACTCGGACTTCGACGACGTCGCGCCGCCGCTCGCGCCGCCGCTCGGCTCCGCGGCGCAAAACCACTCGTGCGACGTGAAGGGCGGCACGTTCACGCCCACACCGCCCAACGCGCCTCCGGATCCCGACGCCGGCATGCCGGCGGACGGCCGCACGTGGCGGCCCCGCTGCCGCGGGAACCTCAACCTGGGCGGCAACCCGAAAAACAGCGAGCCCACCACGATCTCCGGGCAGAACGGAGCCGCTGGCGCCTCCGAAGACCTCCTTACCGAGGCAACCGGCGAAAACGGCACGAACGGAGGGAAGCTCAAGATCCTCTCGACCGGGAACATCGTCTTCGGCGGCAACGGAGGGACCATCATCAAGCTCGGTCACGGCGGCACCGCCACGGCCAACGGCGCCGGTACCGGGGGATCGGCCACCGCGACCGCAGGGAATGGGATGGTGTCCCGCTGACAGTTGAAGGTGGTGGCTCCGGAGAGTCTCCTTGTTAGCCTGCCTTTCTCATTTCGGCAACCGGTTCATGGTCGTCGAGGTGGGCCCTGAGCATCCAGAGCTGGTCGTAGCCGATGATCCTCCGGTAGCTCTTCTCGGTCTCCACGAACGAGGCCGCAGCCCAGCGCAAGGCCATCGCTCCGTTCTTCCAGTTGGTCACCCTGCGGGTCTTCTGTCTTACGCCCGAGTGGGTGCTGTCGATCAGGTTGGTCGAGCCCAGGCACTTCCTCAGCCGCGGCGGGAGGCCGAGCCGGTTGATCGTGAACATCTCGCTGAGGCCTTCGCGTAGGCTAGCCGAGGCCGAGGGGTGGTCGCGCTCGAGCCATCGG
Organism: Longimicrobiales bacterium; assembly: GCA_965249195.1. Lineage (GTDB taxonomy): Bacteria > Gemmatimonadota > Gemmatimonadetes > Longimicrobiales > Gaopeijiaceae > CBDFLM01. The sequence goes on along the minus strand of CBDFLM010000011.1, from coordinate 11,468 downwards.
GCGAGCTGCTCGAGCTTCTGCTCGCCCTGCTTCGCGTCCAGCTTCATCGCCGCCCGGAACGCCGCCTTCACCTGAGGATGCTGATCCTTCGGCAGATGACCCAGCACGTTGCGGAGCTTGTGGTTGCGGCAGCGCTGGATGGGGTGACGTTGGCCGAACACCTTCTCGATCGCCTTCCTGAGCGCTTTCGAGCCATCGATCACGAACAGCCGCCGCCTGCCCGGGTCCAGGCCGCGCTCGACCAGATCCTCTAGGAGCGCGCTGGTCACCTCGGCGTTCTCACTCGCTCCTTCCCTCACGCCCAGCACGTGCTTCTTTCCGTCTGAGTCCACGCCTACCGCAGCAAGCACGTGGTGCGAGCCCATCTGGATCCCGTCCAGGTAGATCACCAGCAGGTCCCACGCATCCAGCCGGCGCTCCATCAGCTCCTTCAGCACGCGCTCCGAGGCCTCGACCGTCTCACGGCTCACCGCCGACTTGCTCACCCCGACCGTGTCGGCCATCTCACCGATCACACGGCCGTACTTCCGCGTGCTCACCCCCGCTATCAGGACCTCGAGCATCCGATCCGCCACAGCGCCCGGTCTCCGCATCGCTGCGTACGCCGGCACCTCGACCTCGCCACCCTCCCCGGCGCCCCGGCGCCTGAGCCGTGGCCGCTCCACACGCACCTTCCGGTCCGACAGGTAAACCACACTACCCTGCCGGCCATACCACACCGTGTCGTCTTCCGCTCGTGACCGACCTGCCTGCTTCACGCCTGCCACACCCTCGGCGCTCATCTCCAGCACCGCTTCGATCGTCGCTCGTCCCATCACCTGGATGACTTCGTCGATCACGACCTCCGTCTGCTCCACGAACTCAAGCATCGGAAGCAGAAACTGCCCCTCCCGCTTCAGGAACTCCCTGATCGCGCGCTTGTCCGCCCGATCCCTTACCTCGTACGTTCTCTTCATCGTGGTGGCTCCGTGTTGGGGTTTTTGCCTACCCGAGCCTATCGGCCCGGGACCCCCGGAGCCACCACTTTGCTTTCTCCCCTATCAGGAACCTTCAACTACGGTTGGGACAGCTTCGGGAATGGCGGTGAGCCCGGAGGCTTGGAGGTCAAGGCCCAGGGAGGCATCACCATCGGGGCGGGCACGCTGACGATCGAGGCCGGCAACGGCGGAGCCGGCGGCGTGGCGGAGGCGAACGCGACGGACGGACACGATGCCAATGGCCCGACGGCCAACGTGAGCGCCGGACAGGAAGCGATCGGCCCCGAGGCGGAGGACGGCGGCGACGCGACCGCGACGGGCGGAACGGGCGGCAACTCCCTCGAGGCCCAGCTCAGGGCCAAGGGGGCAGTGGCTGGAGCGGGACTGATCACGATCACCGGAGGCGACGGAGGGAAGGGCGGAAACGCCACCGCCAACGCCGGCAAGGGAGGCGACGGCAACGAAGAGCATCCCCCCGGCGCCGACGGAGGAACGATGGACGCGGTGGGCGGGGACGGCGGCGCCCTCTCCGTCAGCGGAGGCATGGGTGGAAATGGCTGGTCCGACTGCGTCATGCCCGACTACAAGCCCGGAGGCGACGGAGGCGACGCGTTCGGCGCGAACGGGCTCGGCGGCGATGGGGGAGAGGAGGCAGGGATGAACGGCGCGGTGTCGATCGCGCCCGCCACGGGTGACGGAGGCCACGGAGGCGACGGATTGGGGCCCGGACTCGGAGGCTTCGGAGGCGCCGACTTCATCCTCGCCACGGGGGTCACGCCCGACCCCAACGGTCCGGCGTTCCGAGACGGCCTCGACGGCTGGCCCTGCGAGAAGAAGACCTTCGAGCTTCCAGATCTCGTTGGACTTCGACCCCTCCAACCAGGACAACTACATCGGCGACGTCATCGGGACGATCCAGATGTTCATGATGTGGATCGACCAAGAGGGGCGCGCCTACGTGGACGACATGGGGGGCCCGCTTCCGCCGATGATGAGCGGCGGTATCGACACCGAGCACAACTGCCACGCCATCGGCACCGGCCCGATCACGGCCACGTTCGACATCCCCCCCGACCCGCCGTTCACGCAGACGTGCAACACCGGATGGCAGATCCAGGGAACCCTGAACCCGAACAACTGGGAGATGACGGGGACACTGGAGATCGGGCCCATCCCGTGCGTGATGGGCGCCAACACTTTCTACAGCGTGACCGGGACGGTGGTGACGCCAGGGCCAGAGGGATGAGTCCGGGTGCGGCAGTTCAGACGCGGGGTCCACCCTCGGTGGACTCGCTTGCCGCCCGGCGACTGCGCCGGTACGTATACCAGTCTCGCACTCGACCGATCTCGAACTGGAAGGTCACGTGAACGTTCGGCGAAGCACGTCCCTGGTATCGACCCTGCTCCTCACCGTACTGGCAGCGCCCGGTTGGGCGCAGACGAGCCAGACCCCGGCCCAGTTCTTCGGGTACACCCTCGGGGACGATCCTCGGGTCCCGAACTGGAGCCAGATCGCGGGCTACTTCGAGCACCTGGGCGAGACCTCGGAGCGGGTGCAGTTTGAGGTGGTCGCGCAATCGAGCGAAGGCCGTCCGATCATTCTGGCGACGGTCTCCTCGCCACAGAACCTGGCCCGCGCCGAGGAGCTGCGTGAGATCCAGGCCAAGCTCGCCGATCCCAGACGAGGCGCGGCCGACGAGCTCGAATCGCTCGTGCGCGACGGCCGGCCAGCGATGCTCTTCTTCGTCGCCGAGGCGGCGCACACGGCGGCCTGGCTGGCCCAGATCGACTTCCTGCATCGCGTGGCGACGGAGCAGTCGGAGCAGATCGGTGGCTGGATGGACGACACCGTGCTGTTGTTCATGGCGACGATGAACCCGGACGGGCTGGACTTCGTCCACGACTGGGTCGAGAAGACCAGGGGCACGGAGTGGCAGGGCAGCGACATCCCCGAGCTGTCGAGCTTCAACGGTGAGATCAACCGCGACTGGTACACGTACTCGATGGTCGAGGCGCGCGCCGTCATCGAGGTCATGCAGCGGTGGCAGGTGAACGCCATCCACGACATCCACACGATGGGCAATCAGCCTCGGCCGGGTGTGCGCTTCTGGACGCCGCCGTTCATCGGCCCGGTGGAGCCCAACATCCATCCGCTGATCTGGCACCTCCAGGGCGAGATGGGCATGGCCATGACCGGCCACGTGGTCGAGCGCGGCCTGCCGGGCGTGGCCTTCAACTCGCAGTACGACCTCTGGAACCCCGCGCGGGGCTACGCCCAGCACCATCACACCCTGCGGATCCTCACTGAGTCGTCCGCCCCGAGGCTATCCGCCCCGACGCACTGGAACTACGAGGACCTGGGTCCGGAGGGGGGCGTCGACGTGAGGGTCCCTTCCTCGAACTTCCCGCTGGTGTGGTACGGGGGCGAGTGGGGCAACAAGCAGATCCTTCCCTACATCGCCGCCGCGCTCGAAGCGGAGGTCGGACACCTCTCGAAGAACCGCGGGCGTTATCTGCGGGCCAAGCACATCGCCGTGAGCGACGCGCTCGAGGGAGCCGGCGCACCCTACGCGTATCTGGTTCCGCCGGAGCAGCACGACCCCTCGACGATGCGCGAGATGCTGTGGATGCTCGATTATGGCGAGGTCGAGGTGCACCGTGCGTCGGCTCCGTTCACGGCCGACGGCAACTCCTATCCTGCGGGCACCTACGTCGTCCTGCTCCGTCAACCGTTCGGCAACTTCGCGAAGGCGATGCTCGAGCCTCAGGTCTACCCCGAGGTCCGAGCCTGCGACACGTGCCCGGTCCGCGCGCCCTACGACGTCGTCGCCTTCTCCTACCCCTACGCGATGGGCGTCTCGGTCGTGGCCGTCGAGGAGGAGTTCGAGGCCGATCTGTCGCGGGTCGAGGAGTTTCCGGCCGTGGGAGGGGCCGTCGCCGGCATGACCGACAGCGGGGTCTACCTGCTGCCGTACAGGGAAAACGCCGCGCTCAAGGCCATGAGCGAGCTCTTGGCGGCCGGCGTCGAGGTGGCCTGGGCCGACGCGTCCTTCGAAGTCGAGGGCCGAGATTGGCCGGCCGGAACGATCGTCGTGTCGGCCGGTTCCGGGGTCCACGCGCAGCTCGAGACACTCGCTACGGATCTGGGGCTCAGCTTCACCGCCAGCGACGCGGCCATGGTATCGAGCACCCCGCTCAGCCTACCTCGCGTGGCCATGTATCGGCCCTACGTGGGAGGACGGAACGGCTACGGCTCCGCACGACTTCTCTTCCCCGAGTACGGAATCCCCTACGAGTTCGTGGTGGACGAAGACATCCGCGGCGGTGACCTGCACAGCCGCTTCGACGCCATCATCCTTCCGGCCTACCGGACTCCGAGTCAGCTCCTCAACGGTTACGCCGAAGGCACCTATCCGCCCGAGATGACCGGCGGAATCGGGGCGACCGGCGTAGAGGCCCTCGAGCAATTCCTGCAGGACGGCGGCACGATCGTCACCCTCGGGCAGTCCACTGATTTTGCCATCGACCAGTTCCAGCTCCCGGTGGAGCGCCTCTCCGGACTGACGGTGAGCATGTTCGGCCGCCCCATCGAAGCCGAAGACGGCACTCCCCCCGAAGAGGAGTTCGTCGTGCCGGGCTCCTATCTTCGAATCGAGGCCGATACGGAGCACCCGATCGCTTACGGCATGCCCGAGGAGTTCTCGGGCATGTTCAACCGCGGCCAGGTCCTCACGCCGGCTGGGGCACACGCGACGCCGGTGGCGACGTTCCCGTCCGGCAAACTCCTGCTCAGCGGCATGGCGTTGGGCGAGTCGCTGCTCGAGGGGAAGTCCCCCGTCATCGAGGTGAGCGTCGGCTCCGGCCGCGTGGTGCTGTTCGCGATCCGGCCCGAGCTTCGCATGCAGCCGCGGGGCACGTACAAGCTCCTGTTCAACGCTCTGTACTTGAGCACGGCCGGAGGAAACTGAGCCGCGCACGATCGCGCAGACTGAGGTCAGCTCGGGGTAGAGGTCATTCCTCGAAATCCATCCCCTTCTCCCGGAGCCAGTCCTGCCAGCCCGTCATGGAGGGGTGTCGGGGTCGGAATTCGTAATAGGGGATCAGGGGCGCGTACAGGGCCTCCTCCACGCCGCTCCGAAGCGCGCCCCAGATATCGCGCTGCTCCGGAGTGGGCGTTCCCATCACGACCGCGCGCGCGGTGTCGGCGTGATAATACTCGAACGTGCAACCCACGTCGTGGCGCACGACGTCGCCTTCCTCGATGACCTTGTCGGACACCAGCGGGTGCGGGTGCCCACTCCGGCTCCCGCTCCCCAGAAGCATGAACGTGGGGCGCCCGTCCAACTCGGCGACGTGGCGGTGATATTCGTGCACTACGTCCCTCTCCGTGGCTCCGGGCCGGGCAAGACGATACGCCGCCCGGACCGCGGCCTCGGTGATGCGCGAGGCCTCCCGAAGGCGGCGCACCTCCTCCGGCGTCTTGACCATGCGAATCTCCCACCAGAGGGCGTTGCCCGGAACGATCTCGGCTCCGGGAAGGCGAGCCGCGAGCTGCTCGAACAGAAAAGGTGTAATGCCCGTCTCGTCCACGGCGAGGCGGCCTCTCTCCAGGCCCCGGGACTCGATGGCCATGATCAGTCCGTCCAGGGCCGTCTCGACGGTGGGAGCGCGGTCCATGACGGCCTTCCCTGCCCTCCCGACCGCATCCATGTGAGCCGGGTCGGCGGGACCGCGGGGGAAGAGGCTGAAGAGGACGAGGTCCTCCACCCAGACCTCGCCGTCGACCAAGGCCTCCAGCTCCAGGCTCGGAGCCACTAGCGTCGCACGCGGATGGCGCTCCGGGGTGAAGACCGAATAGACCTGGAACCCCTTGTTGCCCCAGTGGGAGACACACTCGTAGTCGGTGCCGTACATCACGTTGTCTGGTGACGTGGCGACCAGAGCTTCGACTCCGTCACGCGCCAGGATCGCTTCGGCCCGCTTCTCGTTGAACAGCATGGAACAGCTCGTGACGATGGTGTGACGCAGCCGAGCGGTCCGGGCTAAGGGGTGCAGGGAGGTAGGGGCAAGCCGGAACGGCCTCGGGGGGATCGAGCCATCACTTTCCGTATCCGTCGAGCCTCGTGTCAAGTGAGTCCCAATTCTGCAGACGGCGCGCATGGCCTTTTCACCACCCGACGTCTCGCCGCAGGTTGCGAACCCGCTTCTCGAAGGACATTCTCTCGGCAGAGCTGGGATTCGGTCGACGGGAAGCGCTTCAGGGAGGTTCAATGCGTGCAATGCGGAAGACGGTTTGGGCTCTGCTCTCGGGCCTTTGCCTCACAGGATGCGCCTCCATCGTGGGGGGCGGCTCGAGTCAGGCGGTCTCGATCCAGTCCACACCCTCCCCTGCCTCGTACCAGGTGCGTTCCTCGTCGGGCTTCCAGATCGACGGACGGACCCCAGGCACCGAAAGGCTCCCCAGAAAGAACGAGTACCAAGTCCGGATCTCGCTGGAGGGATACGAGACGCAGGACGTGGTGCTCACCAAGGGGACGAACGGTTGGATCTGGGGCAACCTCCTCATCGGGTGGATCGTGGGCTTCGCCATCGACTTCATCACCGGGGCGGCCTACAAGCTCGAGCCGGAGATGGTCCAGGTCACGCTCGAGACCGAGGAGGCTGAGACCTACGCGGTGGTCCGGCTCCTGACGAATGATCAGCGTGTCCTCTCCGAGCGCCGTTTGCTCATGGTCCCGAGCGGCTGAGGCCGCTTCCGAGCACGTGATCCGCACACCCGACATCCGGGCAGCCCTCTCAGCCGTCGTCGTCTGCCTCACCGGCTGCGCGAGCGCCGCGGACCGCTTCGAGGACGGCCTGGCGCTCGAGTCCGAGGGCCGCTATCTGGAGGCCGCCTTCCGCTACGTCGACGCCCTCGACAAGGATCCGGAGCTCGGCAGTGCCCGCGAAACGCTCGAGATCGCGGGGCGTCGGGCCGTCGAGGCGGCCCTCGAGCAGGCCGGCGCTCAACTCGCGGGCGGGTCTCCGGAGGCTGGCGCCCGTCCTCTCATCGACGTCGACGAGCTCATCGCTCGGGCAGCGGAAGTAGGGCTGTCTCTCCCGTTACCGGAGGACTACGGGGACAGGAGGCGAGCGACGTTCGACGGCGCGATCGAAGCTGCCATCGGCGAGGCCGTTCGCGATGAGCGCCTGGGGCGTTGGGACGCCGCCGTCGATGCCTACGGCCGTGTCCTCGCCCTTTACGATCCCAGCCCCCGTCGCTTTCAGGAGGCGCGCGACCTCCAGCGCGATGCGCTCATCTCGTGGGCGACCGAGGAGCTCGATAGGCAACGGTACAGGTCCGCGTTCGACCTCGCGACCCGCGCTGCAGCGGAAGGAGCGACGGCGCAGCAGGAGGTCCGCATCGCTGCGATCAAGCAGGAAGCCCTGGATTTGGGCACCTTGCTGGTCGCGGTGCTCACCGCCACCGTCAGTGGTAGCGCCCCACGGGAGTTCGCCCTGGAGCTGAGCGACCTCCTCGAAGTGGAGTTCTGGGACAGCTCGCCGCTCTTCATCGAGGTTCTCGACGGCGCTCCCGTGCGCCGCTCCATGCGCAGACTCGCCGTCGACGGGGCGCAGCTCCGCGACGGAGACGTCGGCGCTGTGGTGCGAGACCTGGGGGCCGACCTCGGTGTCGTCATCGACCTCCACGAGGTCGCGGTCGAGGAAACGGACCTGCGCCGCGAGGTCCACGAGGCGCGCCTGGAAACCGGCCTGCCGGCGCGCTGGACCGAAGAGCGCGGCCGCCTCAGCTACGACGTGCGCGCGAGCTACGCCATCGTCGACGATCGCGGCTGGCAGATCACGGAGCGATCGGTGCGGGCGTCCGCTTCCGAGCGCTTCGAGCGCGGGTTGTACGAAGGCGATCTCTCGGCGTTGGACCTCAGCAGGTCGGAACGGCGTCTTTTCGACCCTGCCGTGTCGAGGGCCGAACGCCGCGCGGTCGAGGAGGAGGCAATCCAAGAGCTCGCCCAGGACCTGGCCGAGGACGTCTACGAGCACCTGGAGCGCTCCGTGCGCTGAGGGGCTTTTTCGGGTGCGGTTTTGCGATCGACGACACCACCGTCCTCGCCGACGGTATCAATGGTGGTTGCGAAACGGGCTCGGGCTACCTCCAGGTCGTACTCGACAGCCAGCACCCAACGGGCGCCCCTCCGCTCGGGATTCACGGCTGCGTATTCCGTGAGCCTCCGTGCCACGATGCCGGCCTCTTCCTGCGGCTCCCGGCGCAGGAGCGCGTTTGACCTTCGCACCTGGCGGCGCGAGGGACGACGTGGATCGACCCCCCCCTCAGCGATGCAATGGAGGAGCCCCTGGGGCGTCTGAGACGCGTTTCATCGAGGAGTCCACTTCGCCGCGAAGCACCCGGGGCACACCGCGGCGTGCGGCCTGAGAGGGCTCCCACAGGTCCGACATTCGCCCTCACGAAACGACCGGTGGCTCGATCGGAAGCGCTTCTCCAGGATCTCACCCCCCTCCGGCGAATCGAGCGAAACAATCGCGTCGCTCTCACAAGCGGCGCACACATCGCGACGAGTCGTGAGGCGCCATATTGAGTAGATGACGCCGGGAACCAAGAACAACAGCCAGTACAGGACCTCGAAGCCGATGCTTCCCTTGAGTCGGCTGCGCGGACCACCGATCCAGCCGCAGTCGGCGCAGACCTTGAGGCCTTCGCTGCCCACAACGACGTGAGTGGCACTGCCGGTTGGAAGGGCCGGTCGAAGCCAGCGGCTACGTCGAGGGCCGTCGCTGGTCTTCGGAGTCATGATCGCAGCTCACCGGCGATGCCGGCCGCACGGGAAAACCGGACTCCGTGCCAGGCGACGGCACGTCTTCGCCGAGCTGCTTCGAGGCAGCCACTGGACAAGACGTACGCGACCACCTCAGCGTCAGCACCGTAGCAATGAGCCTCCGTCAAGGCGCCCTCCCTCGACATGCGCATTGATCGTCCGAGGCCGGCTCCTCGTGGTGTTAGCCGGCCCTCTTCGCAATATATACGCTGGGCGCGATGTGGCGACAGAGAAATCGCCGCTGTGTGGACACTTCGGGACGACCTGGGCTGATTACGGAAGCCAAGCTGACGCCAGGCGCGCTCATCGCCCTCGCGCTCCTTCTCGGACCGACCCCCGCTCTCGCGCAGTCGAGGCTCACCCTCAACGCCGCCGAAATGAAGACCTGACTCAGTGCGATGCGGTCACGTCCACGAATTTCTGGACGCGCTTACCCTCGTAGGTCTCGGTGATGAACAGGCTGCCCTGCGAATCTACGGCGAGGTTGTGCGCACCGTAGAACTGGCCGGCCCATCGCCCCGCGCTCCCGAACGTACCGACGACCTCGAGGGATTCCCTGAGGAGAATGCGGACTCGTTGATTGGTGCCGTCGGGAACGAACATGAACCTCTGCGCCGGGTCTGTGGAAAAGCCGACGTCCCACACCGAGCCGCTGCCGAGGGTGTGCCTGGCGATGAACGCCTCCTGCACGAAGGTGCCGTCCTTCCGGAAGACCTGGAGGCGGTCGTTGGTACGGTCGCTCACGTATACGAGCCCGTCATCCGAGATGCGCACGGAGTGCACGATCCGGAACTGCGGCGGCGGGGGCCCATCCAGACATCCAGAAGCTGTCCCAACCGTAGTTGAAGGTTCCTGATAGGGGAGAAAGAAAAGTGGTGGCTCCGGGGGTCCCGGGCCGATAGGCTCGGGTAGGCAAAAACCCCAACACGGAGCCACCACGATGAAGAGAACGTACGAGGTAAGGGATCGGGCGGACAAGCGCGCGATCAGGGAGTTCCTGAAGCGGGAGGGGCAGTTTCTGCTTCCGATGCTTGAGCTCGTGGAGCAGACGGAGGTCGTGATCGACGAAGTCATCCAGGTGATGGGACGAGCGACGATCGAAGCGGTGCTGGAGATGAGCGCCGAGGGTGTGGCAGGCGTGAAGCAGGCAGGTCGGTCACGAGCGGAAGACGACACGGTGTGGTATGGCCGGCAGGGTGGTGTGGTTTACCTGTCGGACCGGAAGGTGCGTGTGGAGCGGCCACGGCTCAGGCGCCGGGGTGCCGGCGTACGCAGCGATGCGGAGACCGGGCGCTGTGGCGGATCGGATGCTCGAGGTCCTGATGGCGGGGGTGAGCACGCGCAAGTACGGCCGTGTGATCGGTGAGATGGCCGACACGGTCGGGGTGAGCAAGTCGGCGGTGAGCCGTGAGACGGTCGAGGCCTAGGAGCGCGTGCTGAAGGAGCTGATGGAGCGCCGGCTGGATGCGTGGGACCTGCTGGTGATCTACCTGGACGGGATCCAGATGGGCTCGCACCACGTGCTTGCTGCGGTAGGCGTGGACTCAGACGGAAAGAAGCACGTGCTGGGCGTGAGGGAAGGAGCGAGTGAGAACGCCGAGGTGACCAGCGCGCTCCTAGAGGATCTGGTCGAGCGCGGCCTGGACCCGGGCAGGCGGCGGCTGTTCGTGATCGATGGCTCGAAAGCGCTCAGGAAGGCGATCGAGAAGGTGTTCGGCCAACGTCACCCCATCCAGCGCTGCCGCAACCACAAGCTCCGCAACGTGCTGGGTCATCTGCCGAAGGATCAGCATCCTCAGGTGAAGGCGGCGTTCCGGGCGGCGATGAAGCTGGACGCGAAGCAGGGCGAGCAGAAGCTCGAGCAGCTCGCCCGATGGCTCGAGCGCGATCACCCCTCGGCCTCGGCTAGCCTACGCGAAGGCCTCAGCGAGATGTTCACGATCAACCGGCTCGGCCTCCCGCCGCGGCTAAGGAAGTGCCTGGGCTCGACCAACCTGATCGACAGCACCCACTCGGGCGTAAGACAGAAGACCCGCAGGGTGACCAACTGGAAGAACGGAGCGATGGCCTTGCGCTGGGCTGCGGCCTCGTTCGGTGGAGACCGAGAAGAGCTACCGGAGGATCATCGGCTACGACCAGCTCTGGATGCTCAGGGCCCACCTCGACGACCATGAACCGGTTGCCGAAATGAGAAAGGCAGGCTAACAAGGAGACTCTCCGGAGCCACCACCTTCAACTGTCAGCGGGACACCATCCCCATCCGGATCGTATTGGCTTGGTGCGTATTCGTGCTGCACCGCCCCGCTGAACGGCGGTGGAAGGTGCTCACCGGCCTCCTCGAAGTACCCCGTCGTCGGGCTCGTGGCCGTAGGCTCCCCAGTGGCGCTTATAGGCCCCTGTCTCGGCGTCGAAGACGATGACGCGGTGATTCACGTATCCGTCGGCCACGTAGACCTCGCGTGCCGCCTCGTCGACGAAGATGTTCGCCGCACCGCCTAGGTTGTCGGTGTCGTTGCTCCCCACGTTCATGCCTTGACGTCCGATCTGCATCAAGAACTCGCCCTCGCGGGAGAACTTCAGGACGTGCGCGTCGCTTCGCCCTCCACCCCCGAGCCACACGTTGTCGTTCGCGTCCACGTAGATGCCGTGCTCGAGGCTC
>CBDFLM010000010.1:0-295477 GCA_965249195.1 Longimicrobiales bacterium | reverse complement strand
GAGCGTCGGCTCGAGCACTGGCGTCGGAGTGTCGCGCCCGCAAGAGAGGGGCGGCTCCGGCACAGCCGGGAACAGAACGCCTCCCTCGCACGTAGGGTGGGCATGACCACCCTGACCAAGCGCAGGCTCGCGTTCCTCGCCGGATTTGCCCTCTACTTCGGCGTTCTTTGGTTTCTCTGGGAGAGCCCCGTCGTCTATCCGCTGAAAGTCTTCGTGGTGCTGCTCCACGAGTGGAGCCACGCGGTGGCGTTCTGGGTGACCGGTGGCAGCGTAGATCGGATCACGCTCGACCCCAACCAGGGCGGTGCCACGATCGGCCGTGGAGGCATCGCCTTCGTGACGCTCTCCGCGGGCTATGTCGGCAGCCTCGTCTGGGGCGCCCTCCTCGTCCTAGCCGCACAGGCAAGGAGGCCCCCAGCGAGATTCGTGACTCTCGCCGTGGGTGCCCTCGTTCTGGGCTTGACCGCAATGTACATCCGGAGCCCGTTCGGAATCGTGTTCGGGCTGGCATTCGGCTCGGCACTCCTTCTCTCCGGCCGCTCGCTGGCGGACGTGTGGAACCGCCGGATCCTACTGACGCTCGGGCTCACGAGCTGCCTCTACGCCGTGCTGGACATCAAGAGCGACATTCTGGACCGGCCCGAGCTGCGCTCGGATGCCCGCATGCTGGCGGAGCTGACGGGCGTCCCGACCGTCATCTGGGGAGGGCTCTGGATCGTAGCGGCGCTTCTGCTCAGCGCTTTTCTCTTCCGAAGAGCGTACCGCGACGCTTGACCCACGCGCTCGCGCGCACCTTCCAGCGCACGAATCGCACTCGGGGCACGAGAACCTTGCAACTGGGGAGCCCGCGGCCTTAGCTTCTCCACATCAGGCCCAAAGTCGACTCGAGAAAAGGAGGTGATCCCTTGTATAGTCCGAGTACACCGTCCAACCTGGCACGGGCAAGCGATCGCCGCTTCGGCGCCTAACACTCCGATAGGAGTATTGGCCGAGACGAAACGATCAGCATGGTCCAGCCAGGCGGCCTTCGCGCCGGGTTGGATGAGCGATGAAAGAGGGCGTCGCGGGTGCATTCCACCCGCGGCGCCCTCGTCGCGTCTGGCTCAGCCGAGGTAGGCGGGCGAGTTCCCCGCTCTCCATTTGATGTTGCATCCCATGCTCGGCACCTGCCGGGCCGACGGACTCTCGCCCACGAGGACCGCGTCGGTCGCGGCGCGAAGATCGGCGCCTGTTACTGGAACGCCCGTGGAAGGCCGGCTCCGGTCGAACTGGCCCCGGTATGCGAGGCGACGGGCTCCGTCGTACAGGAAGAAGTCGGGCGTGCACGCGGCCTCGTACGCCTTCGCGACTTCCTGGCCCTCGTCGAAGAGATAAGGAAACGTGTACCCCCTCCTCTCTGCCTCTTGCGCCATGGCTTCGGGACGGTCCTCCGGGTAGGCCTCCGCGTCGTTGGCGTTGATCGCCACCACAGCAAGCCCGCGCGCCTGATACTCACGGGCGAATGCCGCGAACTCGTCGGCCAGATGCTTCACGTATGGGCAGTGATTGCAGATGAATGCCAGCAGAAGGGCAGGCGCGTCGGAAAAATCATCGAGCGAAACGAGGTGGCCCGTGGCATCGGGCAGGGTGAAGTGGGGCGCCTCCCGGCCTAGGGCGATCATCGTCGAAGGCGTGCGGACCATGGGTGTGCCTCCGGGGCTTTGAGGAAGAAGCGGCGCGCCGAATGAGTGGCCCTACCGCGACTCGGGAAACAAACCGTCGAAGCCGACCTTGCGGTGGCTGGAGTCGCAGAAGGGCTTGTTCTGTGAATGGCCGCAGCGACAGAGCCAATAGGGCTTGCCGGCTCTGGTCTCGATCGCGTTGCCGTCGTGGTCGTATAGAGCAACGTCTCCCTCGACCTTGTAGGAGCCGTTTTCGGTCACGGTGATCTTCACCTCCGACATCAGCGAGCTCCATCTCGAGTCGGCGCGGCGTGGTGCTGTTCCCCAAGGATTGCCGCGCGGCGTAGTTGCGTACCGAGCAGAAGACCCCTGGACAGGTGGGCGAGTTCCTGCGGCGGGCCCCTTGCGAATGATTGATCGATTCGTCATTCATACAAACGTATGAATGACATCACCCCAACGGCGGCCCGTCCAATGGCCCGGCGAGCACTCGGTGCACTGCAGCGGACAGGAACGGCGGCGGCGCTTATCGACGCAGGGCGAAAGCTGTTCGCTCGTCGTGGGTTCGATGGCACCTCGGTGCGGGCGATTACCCGCGAGGCAGGCGCGAACCTGGGCGCGGTCACGTATCACTTTGGTTCGAAGCGCGGGCTCTACGGCGCCGTGCTGGAGCACGAGCTGAGGCCGCTCGCGCTGCGGGCCTCCAATGCCGCCCGGGGTCTGGGGTCGGCGACGGAGCGGATCGACGCGGTGGTCGAGGCTTACTTCGAGCACCTCGGAGAGCACCCCGACCTACCGGCTCTCCTCCTTCAGGAGGTCGCGGCCGGTAAGAAGCCGCCCGCTGAGGTCGTCGATATCATTCGTAAGGTGGCCGGAGCACTCGGTGGGCTCGTCGTCGAGGGGCAGACGCGCGGTGAATTCCGGCGCGGGCACCCGCTCCTCATGGCCGTGAGCACCGTCTCCCAGCCGGTTTTTCTAACGCTCATCGCCCCGCTCCTGCGGGAGGTCGCGGGGATCGATCCCCGCGATCCCGAGACTCGACCCATCGTCTTGGGCCATGCAGCCGCCTTCGTCCGCTCCGGTCTGACCGGCGAGGAGGTCGAACCATGATCGTAGAATCCGTCCCCGGCCCCGGCGCCCGACTGCAACCGCGTCACTCGCACAAGCCTCCAGTCCGGTGGCGCGGAGCCATCCGCGGGGCAGTCGCCTGCTCAGCGCTCACGATCGGACCACTCCTCCCGCTCTCGGCTGCTGCACAACCGACGCTCACGCTGCGAGAAGCCGTCGATGCGGCGCTGTCTCATCATCCGTTGGCGGGATCAGCCCGGGCCCGCATGTCGGGGACGGAGGCGCGACGCGACATCGCGGCGGCGCAACGCCTGCCCAGGCTCAATTCCTCTCTGACCCTGACGCGATTTCAGGAACCGATGGTCGTAGCCCCCCTGCACGGGTTCGATCCCACGAGCCCACCTCAGTTCGACCGCGGGCTCGTACAGATCGGGCTGGGTCTGGAGTACACGCTCTTCGACGGTGGTGGCCGCAGGGCCCGGCTTGGCGCCGCAGAAGCGGCCGCCGGCGCCAGCCGGGCCGGACTCGCCGCGGCTGAGCTGGAAGTCATTCAGACCGTCGTGGCTGCATACGTGGGCGTCCTCACCGCTCGCGAGGTGGACCACGCCGCGCGGCAGCGCGAGGTGGACCTCGGGGCCGAGAGGGGCCGATCCATGCGCTTCCTGGCCGAGGGAGCCGCAGCGCGCGTCGAGGTGCTCCGTGCCGAGGCAGCGCTCCAAGACGCCAAGGCCGCGGCGGCAACGGCGACTGCACGTGCGGGGCTTGCCCTCAGGAACTTGGCGCGAGCCACGGGCATCGAGATCAGCGCGTTGATGCGGCGACCCCTCGAGGAGGTCTCCGGACCCACCGGTGCCGACGAGTTCCCTGGGAGCCCATCGGAGCTCCTAGGCCCGGACCGGACGCCGGCCATCGAGCGCGCCGGGAGGGCCGCGGAGGCGGCACGATTCGACGTCGAGGAATCGCGCGCCCTCCGGGTGCCCCGCATCGAGGCCACCGCCGCGCTTCTCGACTTCGGGAGCACCTCCGGCGACTTTGTCGCCGAGTGGAAGGCCGGGCTCCGTATCAGCTGGCCGGTCTTCACCGGTGGCGCTCGACGGGGCCGGATCACGAGCGCCGAGGCAGCTCTCCGGGTGGCCGAAGAGGAGCTTCGCAACACGCGGCTCCAGGTCGGAGCCTCCGTAGACGCTGCAGCGACCGAGCTGGCGGCAGCAGGCGCGCGAGCCGAAGCGCTCGCGGCGTCGGTGGCCCAGTGGGAGGAGGTCTCCCGCATCGAGGCCCTGTCGCTGGAGGCCGGTTCGGGCGTGCAGCGTGACTTTCTTCAGGCCCAAGCTGGACTCTTCGCGGCCCGTGCAGGACACGCGGACGCACGACACCAGGTCGTCTCGAGCGCCGTCCGACTCGCCGCCGCGAGGGGCGTGCTCGACCGAGACTGGATCGTCCACGAGCTGGGGGTGGCGCGATGAGACACGCGAAGAAGGTCTGGACGGTCGCGGTGGTGTTGACCACGCCAACCTTGTTTTACGGGTGCGAGCCCCGGACCACCGTTGGTGTCCTGACGGCCTCGGGAACCGTGGAGGCAACCGAGGCCGATCTCGGTTTCGAGCTTCCAGGCCGCATTCAGAGTCTGTCGGTCGGCGAGGGAGATGTGGTGACCGCTGGGTCGGTGCTCGCGGTGCTGGAGCAGGCCGAGCTGGACGCCGGGGTCGCAGCTTCCGTAGCTCGGGTCGGAGCCGCCGAAGCGCGCCTCAGGGAGTTGCGGCGCGGAACCAGAAGACAGGAGCTGGCGGCCGCTGAGGCGGCGCTGCAGGCCGCCCGCCGGCGGGAGAGCGATGCCTTCACCGAAGCCGATCGCGCGCGCCGTCTGTTCGAGGGCGGAGCATTGAGCCGGCAGGCGCTGGACCGGTTGGAGACAGCGGCCGAGGTAGCGCGCTCATCGCGGATCCAGGCCGAGCAGGCACTCGAGCTGGCCAGGGAAGGACCGTCAACCGAAACCGTCGAGGCCCAAGTCGCCATGGTCGAGCAGGCCCGGGCGAACCTCGCACGTGCCGAAGCGGCGCTGAGCAAGACTGTCCTCAAGGCCCCCTTCGACGGGCGGATCACGCTCCGTCACAGGGAGCCGGGCGAGACGACCGCACCCGGCGCTCCAGTGCTCACGCTGCAGAACCCCAACGACCGGTGGGTACGCATCTACGTGCCCGCGGCGCAGGTCGGGCGGCTGTCCATCGGGCAGGCTGCCGAGGTGCGCGCCGACACTTACCCCGATCGCCGATACGCGGGGGTCGTGGTCTTTATCGGCAGCGAAGCCGAGTTCACCCCACGCAACGTCCAGACGCCCGAGGAGCGGACGCGCCTGGTCTACCCGGTGAAGGTGCGTCTGACCGGAGACCCGGCCTTCGATCTGAAGCCGGGTTTGCCCGCGGACGTGATTCTCGGCGGGTCGGCCGAGCCGAACGTCGGCGAACCTACCGTCATCCGTTGAACGACCCGAAGGTGGCTCCCACCGCTTCTGCCCCGATGCCGGAGGGCACCGGCGCGGGCGCCGATCTCTTCCTGCGCGGCCTTTCGCGGAGCTTCGGCCCGCTCCTCGCGGTGGACGCGCTCACGTTCGACGTCAAACCCGGAGAGCTCTTCAGTCTGGTCGGTCCGGACGGGGCCGGCAAGACGACGACGCTGCGCATGATCGCGGGTGTGCTGCGCCCTTCCTCGGGAGATGCCCTCGTGGCCGGGGTGAGCGTGTGCGAGAGCCCGGAGGACGTGAAGCCGCACATCGCCTACATGTCACAGCGCTTTGGACTATACGAGGACCTAACGGTAGCCGAGAACCTGGACTTCTACGCCGACCTCTACGGGGTTCCGCGATCGGAGCGCCCGGCGCGGCTCGATCGGCTGTACGGTTTCAGCCGTCTGGGAGCGTTCGAGGACCGCCTTGCCGGCGCCCTCTCGGGCGGGATGAAGCAGAAGCTCTCGCTCTCCTGCGCGCTCGTGCACCAACCGCGGCTCCTCCTGCTCGACGAGCCGACGTTCGGAGTGGATCCGATCTCACGGCGCGAGCTGTGGCTGATCCTGCACCAGATGGTGGCGGAGGGCGTCACGGTCGTCCTTTCGACGTCCTACCTGGACGAGGCGGAGCGCTGTGATCGGGTTGCCCTCCTCGACGGGGGGCGGGTGATGGCCCTCGACGAGCCTGCCAGCCTGCAGGGGTCCCTCACCGGGACGCTCATCGAAATGCGCACGCACGATACGCGTGCTGCCCGCGACACGCTGCGAACCGACCCGGACGTACGAAGCGCAGTGCTCTTCGGTGACGAGTTACACGTACTCCTCAACGAGGGTGCGAACTGGAGCGCCGTGCAGCAGCGCTTGGCTTCGGCAGGCCTCGAAGTGAGCGACGCTCGCCGTGTGGATCCTTCGCTCGAGGACGTGTTCATCGACCGGGTCGCTTCGGGGCGAGGCCGGGGAGGACACCGTGATTGAGAGCGCGCTTTCCGCCCTGCGCGAGTCCCGGGACCACCCCGTGGTCGTGGAAGATCTGTCGCGCTCGTTCGGTGACTTCGTAGCCGTCGAGCGGGTCAGCCTCACCGTTTCCCAGGGAGAGATCTTCGGCTTCCTCGGCCCCAACGGAGCCGGCAAGACCACCACAATCAAGATGCTGACCGGGCTGTTGAGTCCGACCTCCGGAAGGGGGCGGGTGGCGGGGAGCGACATCACGACCGAGCGCGCCGCGATCAAGGAACGGATCGGCTACATGTCGCAGCGCTTCTCACTCTATCCGGACCTCACGGTCGCCGAAAACGTGCGGCTGTTCGCCGGACTGTACGGAGTTCGTGGAACCCGCTTCGAGGAGCGCCGCCGGTGGGTTCTGGACATGGCCGAGCTCGCGGACGCCGAGGAGCGCTTGACGGGGTCATTGCCGCTCGGGTGGAAGCAGAGGCTCGCGCTCGGGTGCGCTGTCATCCACCAACCGCCGATCCTCTTCCTCGACGAGCCTACGTCGGGCGTCGATCCGCTCGCCCGCCGACGTTTCTGGGACCTCATCGACGAGCTCTCGGCGGGCGGCACGACCGTCTTCGTCAGCACGCACTACATGGAGGAGGCCGAGTACTGCCACCGCCTGGCACTGATGAGCTCGGGACGCCTGATCGCCATGGACACGCCGGCAGCGCTGCGCAGCGGAATGAACGAGCCGATCCTCGAGGTCAGGACCGATGACGCGCCCAGAGCGGTTCAGGCGCTCAGGGGCGCCCCGCACGTCGTGGAGGCTGCCATGTTCGGACGGACGCTTCACGTGGTTGTCGACGACGAGGCGCGCGGCCGGAGATCCATCGAGACCCACCTCGCCGCTGCGGGGCGTTCCGTCGCGGGCATCGAGCGCGTGCGTGCTTCCCTGGAGGACGTCTTCGTGGCCCTCGTTCGGCAGCGAGGGTGAGTTTGGACGCCACTCGTTTCCTCGCAATCGCGCGCAAGGAGTGGATCCAGCTCAGGCGTGACAACCGAAGCATGGTGCTGGCGTTCATCCTGCCCCTCCTCCTGCTCGTCCTCTTCGGATACGCCATCACTTGGGACGTGGATAACCTTCCGCTCGCCGTTCTCGACCGCGACCAATCTCCAACGAGTAGATCGCTCGTAGAGTCCCTCGAGGCTACCGGATACTTCTCCGTCGTTGAGTACTTGTCTTCCGATGCGCAGGTCGCGGACCGTCTCACCCGCGGGACAGCCATTGCCGGGCTCGTCATACCGGACGGCTTCGCCCGCGACCTGGCCGCGGGCGGCGGATCTCTCCGCCCATGCGGGTAGAGCCACGGGTGTGGTACAACCCCACCCTTGAGAGCCGGAACATGATCGTGCCGGGCCTCGTGGCCGTCATCATGTCCATCATCGCCGCGATGCTCACCGCGCTGACGATCGCGCGAGAGTGGGAGCGCGGCACCATGGAACAGCTCGCGGCAACACCGGTTGGCCGGCTAGAGGTGGTGCTGGGCAAGTTGCTTCCCTACGTGCTCATCGGAGCCGTTGACGTCGCCGTCACCGTGGTTGCGGGGATGATCCTGTTCGCGACCCCACTCAACGGGAGCGTGCTCCTCCTCGCCGTACTCACGCTTCTCTTCCTCGTGGGAGCGCTCGGTCTCGGCATCTTCATCTCTGCCGCGGTCAAGTCGCAGGTCCTTGCCACGCAGATCGCCATGGTGGCGACCTATCTGCCCGCCGTCCTGCTCTCCGGGTTTCTCTTCGACATCGCGAGCATGCCGGCGGTGCTGCAGGCCGTCACCTACGCCGTCCCGGCGCGCTACTACATCGTCGTCACCCGGGGCATCTTCCTGAAGGGGGTCGGCGTCGAAGCACTCTGGCCGCAGGCGGTCTTCATGCTGCTCTTCGCGACCGTCGGCCTGGGGCTCGCGACTCGCGCGTTCAGGAAGGAATTGGAAGCGTGAGCTCGTCGGTGTTCCGGGTGTTTTCGCTGGTGCGTAAGGAACTGCGACAGTTGTTCCGCGACCCCAAGACCAAGCGCGTCATCTTCGTGGCTCCCGTCATCCAGCTCATACTCTTCGGCTACGCAGTCAACACGGACGTACGTCGCATGTCGACCTTCGTAGTCGACCACGACCGTACCGCGTCGTCGCGCCTCCTCCTCGACGCGTTCACCGCGTCGGACTATTTCCGGATCACGGGGCGTTCGCAGGACGATTCCCAGATGGGTCGCGCTCTGGACCGCGGGGTTGCGAAGCTGGGGCTGGTGATACCGGCGGGATACGGACGCGACGTCGCAGCCGCACGGTCACCCGCTGTACAGGTCATCCTCGACGGCTCGAACTCGAATACCGCCACGGTGGCGCAAGGATACGCCCTTCGCATCGTCGCGGACCACGCCGCGCGAACGGCAGACGCCGCGGGAGCCGCGCCCCAGGGCATCGACGTGCGCTCGCGGGCATGGTTCAACGCCCCTCTGGAGAGCCGCGCCTACAACGTACCTGCAGTGATCGGTGTCATCGTGCTCCTCATGAATCTGCTGCTCACGGCCATGGCGGTGGTGCGGGAGCGCGAGATGGGCACGCTGGAGCAGCTCCTC
The DNA here is from genome assembly GCA_965249195.1 of Longimicrobiales bacterium. Lineage (GTDB taxonomy): Bacteria > Gemmatimonadota > Gemmatimonadetes > Longimicrobiales > Gaopeijiaceae > CBDFLM01. Next base: position 286,684 of record CBDFLM010000010.1, on the reverse strand, counting down.
GTATCACCGCTCTCGCCCGGTGAGCTGATGCTCGGCAAGACCCTGCCCGTAGCTGGCATCGCGCTTCTGCAACTCTCGTTGGTCACGGCCGTCGCACTGCTCTGGTTCGACATCCCGCTTCGTGGATCACCCATAGCACTGCTCTTCGCGGCCCTGCTCTTTATCCTCGCCGGCCTCTCGCTCGGGCTTCTGATCTCCACGGTCTCGGCCACGCAGCAGGAAGCGTTTCTGGGGATGTTCCTGTTCGTGCTTCCCGCGATCATCCTCTCTGGTTTCCTGTATCCGATCGAGACCATGCCTCGCCCGTTCCAGGTTCTCACGCTCGCGAATCCTCTGCGACACTTCCTCGAGATCGTCCGCGGAATCTTCCTCAAGGGGGCCGGTCCCGCCGAGCTGTGGTTGCAGTTCACCGTGCTGACGGGTATGGCGAGCGGCGGCCTGGCTCTCGCGACGCGGCGCTTCCGACGCAGCCTTGCTTGAGTCGGCAGCCGAACGGAGAGCCCATGCTGGAATTCGAGCGCCATGTTCCGTCCGACGCGACCGACGGCTCGCCCGTGGCCGTTCTTCTCCATGGGCGCGGCTCCGGCCCCGGAGATCTCCTCGCCCTCGCCTCGGAGATGCCACCTGGAACGGTGAGCGTGGCGCCTCGGGCCCCCTACCCGGCCGCGCCATGGGGATACGGCCCGGGCTGGGCCTGGTACCGCTACGTGGCGAGCGACACGGTGGATAGCGAGACGCTCGTTGGGAGCCTCGATGCACTCGATGGGTTCATGGGCTCGCTGGCCGATGAGTCACCTGTCCGACCCGGTCCCGTCTTCCTCGGGGGTTTTTCACAGGGCGGGTGCGTCGCGCTCTCGTACGCCTTGAGTCACCCGGGAAGCGTACGAGGAGTATTCAACCTCTCGAGCTTCCTGGTCGACGACCCGAGCGTCCCGGTGAATGAGAGCACGGCGCGCACGGCACCCATCTTCTGGGGACACGGCACGGCTGACCCAGCGATCCCGCACGCGCTGGCCGAGAAGGGGCGCCACCGCCTGCGAAGCCTCGGAGCGGACCTCGAGGCGCGCGACTACCCCATGGGACACGGTATCAACCTCGAGGAGATGCGCGATCTTCGCGCGTGGATGGGGCGCGTGGGCAAGCTGGCTGACGCCACCTGATCCGCTCAGCCCTCTTCTTTCCCTCCCATCCCCAGCTGGCGAGGCAGGGTCACGACCTCGAGCACCGTAAATCGGCGCTCCCCGGCGGGGAGCCGAATCCCGACCTCGTCCTTTTCACGCGCGCCCAGGAGACCGCGGCCGATGGGAGAGGCCAGCGAGACGTGACCGGCGTCGAGGTCCATGAAGTCGCCCGCCACGATCGTGAAGCTGACCTCCTCCTCGAGAAAGTGATCGTGGAGCCGTACACGGGAGCCGAAGCCGACCCTGTCGTGCGGCATGTCGTTCACGTCGATCTTCGACAGCTCCGACGCGCGCTTCTGGAGGTGGCCGATGCGAACCCGCACGAATAGCTGCCGCTCCAGGGCGGAGTGGTAGTCGGCGTTCTCCCTCAGGTCGCCGTGCTCGACCGCCTTCTCGATGACACGCGGAAGGAGCACGGTGAGCTCGTGGGCGAGCTCTTCGATCTCGTCCTCGATACGGGAGCGAATCTCGTCCAACATCGCGGGGGTCAGGATGAAGGGGAGCTGCTGAGAAAGTGACGCCGCCCCGGCTGATCCCCGGAGCGGCGCCGTTGCCGCGGACTGCTGTCACAATACGTCCAGGGTCATGCCTCCGCCAGCAACGTCTCGACCCGCGCCAGGGAGGCCGCTACCGTCTCGGGATCGGGGCCAAGCACGTTCACGTGCCCGACCTTCCTGCCCGTGCGAGGCAATTTCTCATAGAGATGGGCGCGCACGCCCGGGGTGCTGAGCAGGCGCTCCACCGGAGGCGCTTGCCCGATGAGATTCAGCATCGCGGAGTGGCCTCGTGCCCCAGTCGGGCCCAGCGGGAATCCACAAACGGCTCTCAGATGGTTTTCGAACTGGCTGCACCACGCCCCGTCGAGAGTCCAGTGTCCCGAGTTGTGGACGCGCGGAGCGAGCTCGTTCGCCCACAGCTCGCCCCCGAGGTCGAAGAGCTCCAGCGCCAGCACGCCGATGTACCCCAGGTCGTCCATGAGCGCCGACGCCATCTCCTCGGCGCTCGCCTGGAGGGCAGCGGACACGCGTGGCGCGGGCGCCAGTGTGAGCCGAAGGATCCCCTCGCGGTGCTCGTTCTCCACGAGGGGGTAAAAGGACGTGCGCCCCGTCCGGTCGCGCACTCCGACGATCGACATCTCCCGCTCGAACGGCACGAAGCGCTCTGCGATCAGTGGCCGCCCGGAAAGGCGTGCCCAGCCGGCATCGACGTCGCCGGCATCGCGCAGGACCGCCTGACCCTTCCCGTCGTACCCCAACCGCCTCGTCTTCAAGACTGCCGGGAAGCCGAAGCTCTCCAAGGCCGCGTCCAGGTCGTCACGATCGTCCACCACCTGGTGCGAGGCCGTGGGGATACCCAGCGCCTGGAACGCCTGCTTCTCGCTCAGCCGATCGCGGGCCACCCCAAGCGCGTCCGCCGACGGGTGGACGGGCAGCCTCCCCTCGAGCCATCGCGCGGTAGCGTCTGGAACGTTTTCGAACTCGCATGTGACGACGTCGAGCCCGGAGGCGAATCCCTCGAGCGCGGCGTGGTCGTCGTAGCTCGCTCTGATGACCTCGCCCAGCTCGGCGACCGGAGGGTCCGAGCTCGGCTCGAGAAACCGGAAACGAAGTCCCAGCGGCCTGCCCGCGAGTGCGAGCATGCGGCCCAGCTGGCCGCCGCCAAGGACCCCGACCCTCACTTCGTCGGGTCGGGGTTGTCCAGAACCGCGCGCGTGCGCTCCTCGCGCCACTTCCGGACCTCGTCCCTGACCTCCGGACGGGAGACGCCCAGGATCTGAGCCGCCATCAGAGCTGCGTTCATCGCTCCCGAGCCCCCGATGGCGAGCGTTCCCACAGGCACGCCTCTGGGCATCTGGACGATCGAGAGAAGCGAGTCGAGGCCGCTCAGCGCACTGGATCGTACGGGCACGCCTAGCACAGGGAGCATGGTCTTCGAAGCCACCATCCCAGGCAGATGCGCCGCGCCTCCTGCTCCCGCGATGATGACCTCGAGCCCCCGCTCCTCCGCCGTCGACGCGAACTCGTAGAGCAGATCCGGTGTCCGGTGAGCGGAGACCACGCGGACCTCGTGGGCGACACCGAGCGACCGGAGCACCTCGACCGCCTCCGACATCGTCTCCCAGTCCGAGCGTGACCCCATGATGACGCCTACAAGGGCTGGGGTCATGGCTCTTGGCTCCGACCGAGGTTGATTCTGAACTGGCGCATGAACGCCAGTGCGCCCGGCGCGCGGTTCCTCACGGCGTGCGCGCGTGAGCGGAAGATGGTGCGCGCTCCGCCGGGGGTGGTCAAGGGAGCGCCCCAAACGGTGGCGGGTGACGGCGGCGGAGGCGATGTTGCCAACCGCAAGAGCGCGTCGCCCAACGGCGTCCCTCCAGCCACCGCTCGAGGAGGAGATTTGAGCAAGCCACCGACTGGGACCGGAGGGGCCGCGGCTCCACCAGAGCCGACGGACGTGGAGTGGCCGCCTGACCGGCCGGACCTTTTACGCCTGCTGCCTCTCGTGTATGCCGCGTGGAGCGACGGCGTGCTGGCCGACCCCGAGCTCGAAGACATCCGTGAGCGCGTGATCGAGGGGGGCGGACTCGACCGGGACGCGTGCGCGCTGCTGCGGGCCTGGCTCGATCCCGCCGCGCCTCCCTCTCCAGAGGCCCTGGCCAACTTGCGTGACCGTGCGGAGGAGCTCGGTGCCGCCGTCACCGGGGAGGGGTCGAACTCGCTCGTGGCGCTCGGTCTACAGCTTTCCCGGAGCAGCGGAGGCGCGTCGAGCGTCGCCGAGGATGCTCCCGGGCTCGCCGCCCTGGAGGAGCTGGAGAGGGGGCTCGGCGTCGTCGCCAGCGAGACCGCTCGTGAGCTTCTCGGTCGACCGGCTCCCGACGCACCAATCGCGCCGAGCCCGCCTGTCCTCGACGTGCCCTCCCTGCGGGACTATCTCGACCGACCCCACACCGAGCTTCGGCGGGAAGTCCTGGCAGCACTGGCCGAAGAGCAGCTACGCATTCCACCGGGCCTCGACGTGACCGAGCACCGGCGCCGCGTCAGGGATGCATTGCACGTTTTGGCTGCCAGGGGCTGGGGCGGTCTCGCATATCCCGTAGAGCACGGCGGTGCGAACGACCCTGCGAAGTCCGTCGCGGTCTTCGAGACGTTGGCCTTCGGGGACCTATCCGTCGTCATCAAGTATGGAGTGCAGTTCGGGCTCTTCGGCGGAGCCATCCTTCATCTCGGCTCGGGCCGGCACCACGCGCGCTACCTGCCGGGCGTCGCCCGTCTAGAAGTTCCAGGTTGCTACGGAATGACCGAGACGGGGCACGGCTCCAACGTTCGCAGCATCGAAACCGTCGTGCGCTGGGACGCGGACGGACAAACGTTCGTCGTGGACACCCCCACCCTCGGCGCTCGCAAGGACTACATCGGAGGCGCTGCCGAGGACGCGCGTCTCTCGGTCTTGTTCGCGCAGCTCGAGGTGGCCGGGGAGAGCCATGGGGTCCACGCCTTTCTCGTACCCCTGCGGGACGACCAGGGCCGCGTTCTGACCGGCATACATATCGAGGACTGCGGGCTGAAGGAGGGCCTGAACGGGGTCGACAACGGCCGTATCTCGTTCGACGGCGTGCGGATCCCACGTGAGAACCTCCTCGACCGCTTCGGCCGCGTCACCGCCGCGGGCACCTACACCAGCCCGATTCCGAGCCCGGGGCGCCGATTCTTCACGATGCTCGGCACACTCGTGGCAGGTCGCATCAGCATCGCCGCTGCTTCGCTGAGCGCCGCCAAGACCGGCCTCACCATCGCGGTACGGTACGGGAGCAAGCGGAGGCAGTTCGGGCCTTCCGGCGGGCCGGAGGTCACCCTCCTCACCTATCAGTTCCATCGTCGCCAGCTCCTTCCGAGGCTCGCCGCGAACTACGCCCTGCATTTCGCCCTCCGCGACCTCGTGGACCGCTACGACTCTGCCCGCTCCGGTACCGCAGGCAGTCGGGACAGGCGCGACGTGGAGGCCCGGGCAGCGGGACTGAAGGCCGTCGCGTCGAGGCACTGCGTCGAGACCCTGCAGGCGTGCCGTGAGGCGTGTGGGGGACAAGGGTACTTGGCAGCGAACCGCTTCGCCGCGCTCAAGGCCGACACCGACGTGTTCACCACGTTCGAGGGCAACAACCCGGTCCTGCTGCAGCTCGTGGCCAAGGCGCTTCTGGCCGAGTATCGAGAGGAGATGGGTGAGCTGACCCTGCGCGGTCTCCTACGGGTCCTCACCGAGCGAGCCGGCACACGGCTCGCCGAGCTCAACCCGGTCACCACCCGCCGGACCGAGGAAGAACACCTGCGCGACCCCGACTTCCAAGCATCGGCTTTCCGCTACCGGGAGGAGCGCCTCCTCCGGTCGGTCGCCGGGCGTCTGAAAGCGAGAATCGACGACGGGGTCGATTCCTTCCACGCCATGAACGACTGCCAGACCCACCTCATCGCCCTGGCTCGGGCTCACGTGGAGCGCCTCGCGGCCGGCGCGTTTCGGGAAGCTGTCGCGCGTGCGCCCGTGCCGGGTCTGTCCGAGGCCCTTCGCACGCTCTCGGACCTCTACGCGCTCTCCCGCTTCGAGCGCGAACGGGCGTGGTTCCTCGAAAGCGGCTATTTTGAACCGATCAAGTCTCGTGCGATTCGAAGGTTCGTCGACGAGCTGTGCGCCGAGGTAGCCGAATACGCCGTGCCGCTCGTCGACGCCTTCGGGATCCCGGACGCAGTGCTCGACGCTCCGGTTGGATCGAGCTCGGCCTGAGGCGCACGAACGGCCAAGTTGGTGAAGACGGAGTGGTATTAGCCGATTGCGCAGCGACACCGGCCGGGGCCATAATCTACGTCGTACAGAGGCCTCAGCGACCCAGAAGGCCTTCACAAGGACCTATGCTCGTTGGAAACACTTGTTTTTTTCAGGCGTTTGGCCCTATCCTTGGTGGACCCTGGCGCGCTCCGACCTCGGCGGGCTGGAGCGCGGCGTCTGCCCGAACCCGACTCCTACTGGAGGACATCGATGCGCGCTCGAAGCCTGCTCGTAGCCGCGGCCGTGGTTTTCGCGGCGGTGCCGGCCGGAGCTCAGGAGCACATGTGGACGGCCGATCGGCCCGACGGGGTGACGCCGATCGGCATCATGGGTGGCAGCACACTCGCTAGCGGAGAGGTGGAGCTGACGCTCATGCACCAGAAGTCGGATCTCCAAGGGATCCGATTCGACTCCCAGCTCCTCGACCCGCTGAGCCTTTTCGGCTTCTTCACGCAGGTACCTCTGGAGCTGACGACCGAAGCCTAATAGCGTGCGGGTCGCATTCGGTGTCAGCGACAACCTCACGTTCACCGGCGGTGCCAGTTTCCTCCTGAAGGATCGTTTGGCGCTCACCGAGACCGACGAGTTCTTCCAGGTCGACACCGAGGGCATCAGCGACATCGACGTGGAGCTGCTGTACAACGTCTACGAGAGCGGAGGGAATCGCGGACACGTGCAGTTGGGCCTGATCATCCCCGTCGGGTCGGTAAGCCAGGACGCCAACGCGCCTGGCTTCCGCACGGGTACCGCCCCCTATGACATGCAGATCGGCGGGGGCGGCCTCGGGATCCGTCCGGGCGGCACCGTGAAAATGCAGAACGAAGTGGGGACCATCGGGGCCCAGCTCCAGGGGACGATCTATGTGGTGGAGCGTGGGGATTGGAAGCCGGGCAACAGCGTCACGGCGAACGCGTGGGTCTCCTACAACCTCAACCGCTACTTCTCGCTATCGGCCGGAGCGAGCGCGGTAGGGTTCGGTGCCATCGAAGGGGAGGACCCCACGCTCGACCCGTTCCGCGATCCCGGCGAAGTAGCGCTCTCCTACGGCGGGGAAACGGTCAACCTCCCCGTGGGTCTGAACCTGTACATGCCCGATGGACGCTGGGAGGGCCACCGCCTCTCGATCGAGCTCGACTTCACGGTCCATGAGCAGCTCGACGGGCCCTGGCTCGCGCGCGATTCCGGATTCTCCGTGGCCTGGCAAAAGGTCTTCTGAGTCACGGTAATCCTCCGAAGGGCGAGGCGCCCCTCACGCTAGCGTGAGGGGCGCCTTCTTTTTCGGACGTGACTATGGAGTTACCCGGTCACCCGCGTCAGATGGTACCGTTTCTTCCCTTTCCGAAGCACCAGAAAACGGCCCTCGATGGCCTGATCCGCGCGGACCCGTGCATCGACGTCGACCACGCGTCGATTGTTCATGTAGATCCCTCCGCCTTCGATCGACCGTCGCGCGTCGCCGCGCGACGTCGTCACGCCGGCGTCGGCCAAGAGCTGCACGAGCGGCATTCCGTCGCCACTCAGATCGTCTCGTGAGACCTCGCTGGATGGGACATCCGTGAAGACCTCCTCGATGTCGGTCGCCCCGAGCCCCTCCAGCTCTCCTCCGAACAGGGCATCGGTCGCCCTTCGAGCCCTCGCAAGGCCGTCCTCCCCGTGGACGCGCCTGGTAATGTCTTCGGCGAGATTGCGCTGCGCCGTCCTCCGCTGGGGCTCCACCCGTGTCGCTCCAGCCAGCTCGCTGATCTCCTCGCTCGAGAGCAGTGTGATCGCCCGCAGGTAGGAGATGACGTCGTCGTCCTCGACATTGATCCAGAACTGGTAGAAGCGGTAGGGCGAGGTCTGCTCGGGGTCGAGCCACACCGCACCAGCCTCGGTCTTCCCGAACTTCGTACCGGACGCGGTCGTCAGGAGCGGTACGGTGAAACCGAACGCATCCGCTCCGGTCGCACGCCGGATGAGGTCGATGCCGGCAGTGATGTTCCCCCACTGATCCGAGCCCCCGAGCTGCACAGTGCAACCCTCGCGCCGGTGGAGCTCAAGGAAATCGTACGCCTGCAAAAGCAGGTAGCTGAACTCGGTGTAGCTGATCCCCGCCTCTTCGTCTTCGAGGCGTCTACGCACGGATTCCTTTCGCATCATCGCGTTGATCGAGAAGTGCTTTCCAGTATCCCTCAGGAACCCGACCAAGCCGATTTCGTCCAACCAGTCCAGATTGTCCCGCACCCGGGCTGGGTTCGCGCTCACGTCGAAGTCCAAGAAGTGTTCGAGTTGGACGCGGATCGTCCGCGCGTGCTCACGCACCTGCTCCCGAGTGAGTAGGGCGCGCTCGGCGGTTCGTCCCGAGGGGTCGCCGATGAGCCCCGTTCCACCCCCCACGAGGGCGATCGGATGGTGTCCGAGGCGCTGGACTTGAACCAGACCCATGATCGGCAGCAGATGCCCCACGTGGAGGCTGGCAGCGGTCGGATCGAAACCGGCGTAGCAGACGCGAGATCCCCCACCGAGGTGCTCCGCGGTCCCGTCCGTAACGTCCTTCAGCAGGCCCCGCCGCGCGAGCTCGCCCAAGGCGTCCATGGTCGCGCGGCCTGCGGCCATCAGCGACTCGACCCGAGGGGTGCCGACCGTGCGGGAAGCGCACGCACCTCCACGCGAACCACACCCGGGCCGATCATCCCCAGCGCGTCGGCCGTGGCACGCGACACGTCGATGATGCGCTCGTCCGGATCTTCGAACGGCCCGCGATCGTTGACGCGTACCACGACGCTCCGCTGATTCGCCAGGTTCACCACCTCGACCAGCGTCGAAAAGGGCAACGTCCTATGCGCTGCAGTGAGCGCGTCTGGATCGAAGATCTCACCGCTCGACGTCGGTCGGCCCGCGAACTCGCGGCCATACCACGATGCCAGACCGCGCTCCCGGTAGCCATCACCGCTCGCCAAGATGTAGTAGCGCTCCCCTCGCACCTCGTACGAGTCGCCGCTCAGCGAGCCCGCCGACCCGCCAGCTCCGGTCGCCACTTCGACGGCGACGGGTGTGGGAGGCGCGGGTGAGGGATAGCCCAGGACCGCGCACGCGGCCATCAGCGGGATCAGGGCTGCTGAAGACCACGCACTACGGCGTTGTCGGCACCGGTCTCTTTCTCGGTACGGGGGCATGGTCCACCTCGACTCTCGAAGGCCCGTCTCGATCCGGGGCCGTCTGAAATGTTGTCGCGATCGCGCCGTCCCGTCCAGCATTCGATCGTGACGAGCTCCACGACCTCGGGTGCGTCCCATGCCGCCCCCGTCCCCGCTGAAGGTCGGAGCCACGAGACCGCGCGGACGAGCCCAGCCGATCCCGTCCCCGAGGGAGGACGAGCGGAGCTGGACGGCGCGCTCCACGGCGACTTCGCCCGCCCCAAGGCTGAAACGTATGACCGACGGGACGCTGATGCATGCGCGGGGACCGTCCCGTAAACGCCCGCGCGGACGTGGCCCGACTCAGCCCCCGTGTTCGTCGGGGCCGCGCGCGACGGCGCCCGCGACGAAGAGCACCCTCAACCCGCCCCGGTCGATCTTCCCGTTTGGGTTTCTGGGCACCGCGTTGATGAAGCGCACCTGCCGGGGGATCTTGGCGCCGCCCAGATGGGCACGAATGTGGTCGGTCAAATCCTCGGAGTCGAGGGTCGAGTCCGTCCGACGGACTACCGCCGCGACCACCAGCTCCCCCCATTCCTCGTCCGGGACGCCGGTGACGGCCGCGTCGGCGACGGCGGGGTGCGCGCGCAGCACCTCTTCGACCTCGAGTGGGTCGACATTGCTCCCTCCGCTGATGATGCGGTCCCCGATGCGCCCCGTCACACGCAGAGAACCGCGGGCATCGATTGCTCCGAGATCGCCCGTGTGGAGCCATCCTTGGGCGTCGACCAGGGGCTCGGGAGAACCTACGTAGGTTGCCGCAATCGTCGGCCCTCGCACGAGAATCTCTCCACTGTCGCTGATGCGGACCTCCACGCCCGGGAGGGGCTCGCCAACGGTGTCTGGGACGTCCGGGACCGCACCCGGCGCGGCCGTCGCGACCTGAGAAGTGGCTTCGGTGAGACCGTAGGTGAGGGCCACGGGGAAACCGGCCGCCTGGGCTCGTTCGACGAGGGCGAGCGGCGTGCGAGCGCCACCCACGAGTACACAGCGGAGCTCAGGCGACGCCTCCACTCCCGCGTCGAGCACGTGAGCGAGCATGGTGGGCACGAGCGAGACGTGGCTCACCGTCGCCGAGCTGGTGAGCGTCCGGAAGGCCTCGACTGAGAACGGACCCCGGGCGACCACGGCAGATCCGAGGAGCGCGGCGCGGGTGACGAGAGCCAGGCCCCCGACGTGGGCAAGCGAGAGTGAGAGGTACCAGCGGTCGTCGGTCTGCAGCCCCAGCCGCCGACCGCACGCGGTCGCGCTCGCTCGGAGATTGGCAACCGTCAGGGAAACGCCGCGGGGCCTTCCAGCCGTGCCCGACGTCCACAAAACTGCCCACTCGTCGTGTTCCCGCCCACCGTCGCGGCCGAGGCGCGTTTCGTCCGTTTCGGCGCCTGTGGCGGGGCTATCAGTCAGCGCCTGGAAGTCCACCGCTTCAGCCAACCTCCCGGTCTCGTCGATGGCTGTCGCGGCGAGGGCGGTGGTGGTCGCGTCGCACACGACCAAGGTGATGTCGAGGGCTCGCAGGGCACCCGCCAGCTCGCGAGCGCCCAGCCTCGGACTCAGCGGAACGACCACGGCCCCCACGCGCGGAATCGCGTGTGTGAGCGCCACGGCCGACCCCACGGAAGGCAGTAGAACCGCGACCCGCGCGCCAAAGCTGGCTCCCCGACGCTCGAGCGCCGCGGCGATGGCGTTCACGCGCCGGTCGAGCTCTCCATAGCTCCACGTGCGGAGCCCGTCGTCGAGAGCCAAACGCTCCGGGACTCGACGCGCAACTTCGTGCAGGACATCCATACTCACCCGCGCGCCCGACCTCGGCACGAACCGGTCGCCACCGAGCGGAGGCGCCGTGAGCGCATGGCCGCCCTCAGGGCTGCCATGCGAACCCAAGAAGCATCAGCAGGCCGTAGACGGCCACCGCTCTGGCGGTCTGCCCCAGGGCGGGGAGGAGCTCGAGGGGCGCGTCGAAGGTGAGCACCCGGCGAAGCGGCGAGAGGGCCGTCAGGAGCGCCAAGAGCGCGAGCAGAACGCTCGGCGGCCAAGCGAAGAAACCGACACCGGCCAACGGGACACACGCGGCCACGATCAGCAGGAGCGTGTACTCCGCCTGGCTTCCGCGGCGACCAATACGCACGGCCAGGGTCCTCTTCCCCGCTAGCGCATCCGTGGGGATGTCCCGGAGATTGTTCACAACGAGGATCGCGGTAGAGAGCGCGCCCACGCCGGCCCCCGCCAGTAGAGATTCGGCGGTCAGGTCGTGTGCCTGCACGTAATAGGTCCCCGCAACCGCGACGAGTCCGAAGAAGACGAATACGAACACGTCACCCAGGCCGTGATGCGCCAGAGGGAACGGCCCGAGCGTGTAGCCAACCGCGGACGCGAGAGCCGCGATGCCGATTATGGCGACCGGCCAACCCGCGACCCACACGAGGTACACGCCCACCGCACCGGCAGCGCCGAGGGTGACCAGCATTCCCCGCCGCACCGTCTCGGCGGAGAGAAGACCGGAGTGCGTCACGCGGGTCGGGCCTACGCGCTCGGCCGTATCGATGCCACGCCTGAAGTCACCGTAATCGTTGGCGAGGTTTGTGGCGATCTGAATGAGAAGCGCCCCCACCATCGCCGCCGCGGCCGGTAAGGCGGAGAAGACGTCCCTGTGGAGCGCCAGTCCACATCCTATGAGCACCGGCGCCGCGGCGGCGGGGAGCGTCTTGGGCCGGGCCGCCATGATCCACGACGAAGCGCGGGACACCCGCGGCGCAGCGAAGGAGACCACGGCTCTCGGCGCCTCACCAAGGGAGCCAGGGATACTGACGGAAGTCCGGCTTTCTTTTCTGAAGAAAAGCGTTCTTGGCCTCGGCGGCCTGCTCGGTCATGTAGAAGAGCAGCGTCGCGTTTCCCGCCAGCTCCTGGAGTCCGGCCTGTCCGTCGAGGGCGGCGTTGAAGGCGCTCTTTAGCAGCCGGATCGCCAGCGGACTCTTCTCCAGGATCTCCTGCGCCCAGCGCCAGCCCTCGGCTTCCAGCTCCTCTAGGGGAACGACGGCGTTCACGAGGCCCATTTCGAGGGCCTCCCGCGCGTCGTATTGGCGACACAGGTACCAGATCTCCCTGGCCTTCTTCTGGCCCACGATAGAAGCGAGGAACGACGAGCCGAACCCGCCGTCGAAGCTCCCGACCTTCGGTCCGGTCTGCCCGAACACGGCGTTTTCGGCGGCAAGCGTCAGGTCACAGATCACGTGGAGCACGTGACCGCCCCCGATGGCGTAACCCGCGACCAGGGCGATCACCGGCTTCGGCATGCTGCGCATGTAGCGCTGAAGCTCGAGTACGTTGAGTCGGGGCATCCCGTCGCCACCGACGTAACCGGCGTCGCCTCGGACTCTCTGATCGCCCCCGGAGCAGAACGCGTAAACGCCGTCGGCGGCAGGACCCTCCCCGGTGAGGAGCACGACACCGACATCCGGATCTTCCCCCGCGTCACGGAACGCAGACTGCAGCTCCAGGAGCGTTTCCGGGCGGAACGCGTTGCGCACCTCCGGGCGGTTGAACGCGATTCGTGCGACCCCGTCCGCCTTCTTGTAGGTGATGTCCTCGAATTCCGCTACGGACCTCCAGGCAGGCTCGCTCATTCGATCACTCCCTCACGGCCTCTGCTTCGAGAGCGCTTCGCGCACGGCAGCCTCCGCGGCCAGGTGGAGGCGCCGGTTCTCGTCGCGATCGCTGACTACCTCGATCATCCTACTGCCGCCGGCGCTCAACGCCTCTCGCAGAGCCTCGCATACGCCCTTGTAGTCGCGAACGCGCACGAAGGGAAGCGAGTGCAGCTCCGCATGGTGCGCCAGATCGAGTCCGTGCGGCGCCGCGAAATAGGTCGTGAACTCGGGTTCGTGCTCACGAATCGGTAGCCGGTGGAAGATTCCGCCCCCGTCGTTGTGGACAACGAGGAAGATCACGTCGGCGCCTGGCTCGCGCGTGGCGAGCAGGCCACCGGCGTCGTGAAGGAAGGCGATGTCTCCCAGGACGGCCACCACCGGTCCGGCGCGGGCCGCCGCGACACCGAGGGCGCTGGACACCAAGCCGTCGATACCGTTCACGCCGCGGTTCCCTAGCACCTCCAACCGACGTGCTCGAGGCGCGCCGAAAGCGTCCAGGTCACGAACCGGCATGCTCGAGGCCACGAAGAGCGTCGCATGCTCGGGCATCTCGGCAGCGACCGCGGCGAGCACGTGGCCCTCGAAAAAAGGGGCGTCCAGCGCCTCTCCGACAACCCGCCACGTCTCCCGCTCCACCCGCTCCCACCGCTGCCTCCACTCAGCCTCTCCCCCCTCACGAGGCCCGCCGACGAATCGCTCTGCGAGCCGTTCCAGGACGAGGGCCGGGTCAGCCCGCACGTATGTGTCCGCGACGGCGAGGTGGTCCTTCCAGCGAACGCCGCCGTCTACGACGATGTGTGTCGCGGCGTCCATGTCGGCCAACCAGTTGAGTAGGTTCGCCGACGTCGCGCTCCAGCCCACGCGCAGGACCAGGTCCGGCTCGAGGTGGTCTCGTAGATCCGGGCTCGCGAGGGCGAGGTCGTAGCCCCCGACCACGGTGGCGCCAAGCGAGGGACGGAAGCGAGCGCCCGAGAGTGGGTCGGCGAGGACCGGGAATCCCGTAGCTGCCGAGAAGCGCAGAGTCGCCTCTCCCAAACGCTCGGGAGCGTTCGTCGGACCCGCCACTACGACCCCTCGACGGGCGGCCCCTACGGCCTCGCTCAGCTCCGTGAGCACCTCGGACGTCAGACCGTATTGTACGCGGGACACTCGAACGAAGGGGCGCTTCCCTTCCCTCCCGGCGTACCCCAACCTGCTCTCCTGCGAGAGATGTTGGGCAGTCTCGGCACGCGGTGCAAGCGGCTCCAACGGCTTTCGAAACGGGAAGTTCAGGTGCACCGGGCCGGCGGGGGCACCGGTCGCCGTTGCGACGGCGCGTGAGGCCAGCGTCCTGAGGTGACGAAGCGCCGCAGCGTCGAGCGAGGGTGGGGCTACGTCGAAGAAGTCCAGGGCATGTCGGCCATAGAGACCGACTTGGTCGGTCGCCTGATGGGCGTCCGAGTCCCGGAGGTGCGGCGGCCGATCCGCCGTGAGCAAGAGGAGTGGAACCTCGGCGTGGTTCGCCTCCACCACCGCTGGCAATAGGTTCGCCGCCGCGGTGCCCGAGGTGGTCACGACCGCCGCGGGCCGACCCGTGGCCTTCCCCAGCCCCAGAGCGAAGAAGCCCGCGCACCGTTCGTCCAGGAGCACGTGGACCCGCAGCCGGTCGTCTCGTGCCGCGGCCATGACCAAGGGTGTGGACCGCGATCCGGGTGCCATGCACACCTCATTGACTCCGCCTCTGGCGAGCTCATCGATGAACGCCCGCGCCCAGATGGTGGTCGCGGCTGGATCCGTCATGGTCGCCAGGCCTGCGGGTCGCCTTCGCGTGGGCCGCCCCCTTCCCCGAGAGACGCACCGCTCGCCTCGAGCGCCCGGAGCACGGGCTCGAACTTGATGCCCGTCTCCGCCCACTCGAGGTCGGGGGTGGAGCCGCTCACGATGCCGGCACCGGCGAAGAGCCTCCAGGTGCGGCCGTGACCGACCGCCGTGCGGAGAGCAGGCGCGAAGACGCCATTCCCGTCCTCGTCGAAGAACCCGACCGGCCCAGAGTACCAGCCTCGGTCGAACGATTCCTCGCCCCGTAGGAACTCGAGCGCGGCGTCGCGCGGAAGCCCGCAAACCGCCGGCGTCGGATGGAGCGCCTCGAGAACATCCAGCACACCGCGCCCGTTGACCCTCGCTCGGATCTCGGTCTCCAAGTGTTGGATGCGCGCGAGGGTCAGCACGTGGGGCTCTCCCTGCGCTTGCACGCCGTCGGCCAGCGCCTGGAGTCGCTCGAGCATGTCGTGCAGCGCGATCTCGTGTTCCTGGCGGTCCTTGTGGCTCGCCAGCAGCGACCGCGCGAGCTCCTGTTGCTCTTCCTCGGATGCGCCTCGCGCGATGGAGCCCGCAACCGCGGTTGCATGGAACAGGCCCCCCCGCAGGGTGGCGATGGTCTCCGGAGCCGCGCCCAGCAACGGTCGCCCGGGGTGCGGCTCGAAAAGAAAGACGTGGGTGCCGGGGTTCTCTCGCCAAAGGTGATCCACCACATCGACCGGGTCGAGCGCCTCCGAAGTCGTAACGTCCAGCGTGCGCGCAAGCACGACCTTGGAGAAGCGCTGCACTCGGATGGCGCGCAATGCTTCTGCGACCGCGTCGTCCCATGTTACGCGCCCCATCTCGGACCGCTGTGCCCGCGCGCGCACGTCGGGCCGGGGAAGCTCCATCGGCGCGGTGAGCGACGCGAGCGTGTCGGCCAGCTGACGCTCCAGGGCGTCGCGCACCGGATCGGCGTCGGCATTTGCCGGCACTAGGGAGCGGATACGCAGCCGCACGACTCCGGTCCCGTCGCCAACCAGCTCCGCCGTCGGAAGTATAAACAGAGCCGGTGGGAAGCTCTCCCAAAAGCCCGACGGATGGTGGTCTTCCCGGAAGGAGAGGCCGCCGAAGAACCGGAGCGGCCGCGCCCGTTCACTCTCTCGACCGATCCGATCGGGCAGTTTCGTGACTGCCTTCAAACGCGCAACTTGTTCGCGAAGCTGCTGGTAGCGGCTGCCGTGCCGTTGCGTCCGTTCACCGACCTCGACCCGCGCAGCAACTCCGAAATGTGCAGCCCAGCGCGCGCCACGCGCCCAGAATCCGCGCCCTTCTCCCTCACCGAGCCGAAGAAAGCGGGCCGGACTTGCGCCCTCGACGTCGGCGTCGACCGTGACGATCCGTTGCCCCAACGACGCCCGGCCCGGCGCCGGGAGGCGACCGTGAAGGGGCGTGCTCGAGGTCTCGATGGAAGTGGTCCTGGTCCAGTGAGAAAACGCCCGACCCCGAACCCGTGCGACTTCGTCCCACGGCGCAGGGCGCCGGCGGCCGAGGCAGCGTTCACGCCCGTCAATATACGGCCGTGCCGGCGATCACCAAGGCGAGCCGTCTCGTCTTCCTCGCTGCTCGTCTGACTCTTCTCTGCCACCGCTGGCGCCCGTACGTTCTCAGCCAAGGACACACGCACCGGAGGCCAGTATGAGGACCAGAATCCACCTTTCAGCCCCGTTCCTGGCGGTCGCACTGCTCTCTCCCGGAACTGCCGCGCAGCAGCCTGGCGACGACGCTCGGCTCGTCGTCCGGCTAGAGGCGCGTCCGTCGAGCCTGAGCCTCGCGGTCGGGGAGACCGTCCCTCTGGAGATCATCGCGTACGACGCCGCCGGTGGCGTCGTGGACGCGCCCGTGCGCCTCGCAGGGCCTCGGAGCCAGGTTCGTGTAGACCACGGCGAAGTGGAGGGACTGGTGGCGGGCGAGTACCAGCTCATAGCCACGGTGGTCCTCCCCGCCGGCGCACGGGGTGAGCCAGCGACGCTGCGGATTCCCACGGTGGTTTCTTGGCCCATGGTGGCCCGGGTCGAGCTCTGGCCCTTGGACAGCAGCGCTCTCTACGTCGGGACGACGGTGCGGTATGGCGCGCGCGCCCTCCACGCGGACGATTCGGAAAGACCCGACGCAGCGATCCTGATCACTTCCCGCGATCCACAGATCGCCTCCATCGATGCCACGGGCCACGTGACCGGAATCGCTCCGGGCACCGCACGACTCGTGGCCACGTTGCAAGCAACGCGAGGGCTGGTGGAGGCGACGACCGAGGTGGCCGTCGCAGCATTTCCGGCCGTGGAGCTGCGCCTCGAAGGGGGCGCCACGGACGCCCGCACGGGCGATGTTCTGGAGTTCAGCGCCGTAGCTGTGAGTGGGGTCGGTGACCCCATAGAGGACATGGCGATCGAGTGGTCGCACGTCTTCACGCCCAACGAGGGAATGCTCGGCACGCCTGCGGGCGGCCAGGTCATGGATGGCCGCTTCGTGGCCGATCTGCCCGGCGTGCACACCGTCGTCGCCTCGGCTGGACCCCTCTCGTCGAGGGCGCGAATCCGCGTGAGTGAGCGAGAGGCCGTACGGGCGCTGGACGTGGTGGGGGTCGGACGGCAGAGCACGATGCGCACGACCGACTTCTGGGTCTTCGAGGGCGTCGATGGTCGCGACTACGCCCTCACCGGCTCCAAGGTCGCCGACGGACACGCGTTCATGTTCGACGTGAGCGACCCGTCCAATATCGTCAAGACCGACTCGGTGCAGGTCGACGCCAGGGCCGTCAACGACGTCAAGGTGTCACCCGACGGGCGTTACGCCACCCTCACACGCGAGGGAGCGTCGAACCGGCGTAACGGGGTCGTCATCCTGGATCTGGCCGATCCCGCCCACCCCACGGTCTCGGCTGAGGTTTCGGACCGACTTACCGGAGGCGTCCACAACGCCTTCCCGACCGATTCGCATGTCTTCGCACTGTCCGCTGGTGACAAGTACGTGATCATCGATGTCGCCGACATCTATCAACCACATATCGTCGGAGAGTACGACCACCCCGACAGTCGCGTGCACGACGTTTGGGTCCACGACGGCATCGCCTACTCAGCCGAGTGGGAGAACGGGATCGTGGCCGTCGACGTCGGCAACGGGCGCTGGGGCGGCAGCCCGGAGAATCCAGTTCTCATCAACACCTATCCCATCCCCGAGGGTAGGACACACGCGGTTTTTCCCTATGTGCAGCAATCGACGGGAAGGTTCTACCTGTTCTCCGGGGACGAGATCATGAGCCGCCGGGGACTGGCCTGGGCCGGTTATCCCGGCAGCATGGGATCCTACGCCGCGCAGTATGACCCCGAAACCGGTTTGGGCGGCATCCCGCTCACGACGCGAGGCTACATCCAGGTCGTGGACTTCACTGATCCGGACAGCCCCCGGATGGTGGCTCGCTACGAGATGCCGGAGTACGGGACTCACAACATCTGGGTGGAGGACGACATCCTCTACCAAGCCTATTACGAGGGCGGCGTCCGCATGGTCGACGTTTCGGGCGAGCTCATGGGCAACCTCTACACACAGGGCCGCGAGATCGCAGTCTTCAAGTCGGCCGATCCCGCGGGATACGTCCCGAACGCGACGATGGTCTGGAGCGCCATGCCGTTCAAGGGACACGTTTTCTTCTCGGACACGAACTCGGGGCTCTGGGCCGTGAAGCTGGAGAGCAATACGCGGCCGGTGAGCTGAGCGAAAGCGCCGGTGGAGTCTGGCGAGGACGGATGATGGCAGGCGCTCTGGAGCTTGCTCAGCTTCGCCACGGCCTGACATCGACTCCACGGGGAGCTGCGCGTTCGAACTGTTCGAGCATGCTCCGGACGAGCGCCCCATCCAGCATGGGAACCCCTGGAACACCGTTCCGCGAGCAGTGCTCCATCCGGCCTCGGTCGACCACCACCCCCTCGTAGTGGGGCTCGGCGGTCTCCAAGAAGGCCTCGAGAAGGCGCAGCGATTCGAGCCGATCATCGTCCGCGACACGGCCGACGAACAGGTGCAGCTTCCCGGCGAGCCTCGGAGCGAGCTCGCTCCAGTCGCGCTGCAGGATGTGCCCCAGGTCGTAGTGGTCCCGCCAGTACGACGCGACGCCGGCGTCGATCTCGCCCGTGACCTTGTCCCAGATGGGCCGAGGATATCCGTCATCTCCCCGCGGCGAGAAGTTCGCCTGACGCGCGTCCCAGGTGCCACCGGAGCGTCCCCTCGAGCCGAAGATCAGCTCGAAGTGGTTGTCGTGCTCCAGGGAGCTCGCTTGCGGACCCGCCCGATCGGCCCCTCCCGGGCGAGGTGTGCCGGTCGAGGCCCCGCTCGGGCGATAGGCGTTCGCGTCCGTCATCAGATTCACGCCGCCCAGAGCGCGGAAGTCGACCGGGTCGGGGCAGACGACCCACGCACCGTTGAAGTGGCCGGGGTGCAGAATCTGCATCGCCAACGCCGCCCACCCACCATCCCAACCGCCGTAGGTGCCGCGCGCCCAGGATTGGCCCATACCCCTGTAGCGGGCCTCGACTTCCGGAATGAGCTCGTCAAGTAGGGCATCCGCGAGTGGTCCCGCGTTGGCGGAGCTCACCCCCGCGTACGGCCCATAGCGGGGACCGTCGGTCCCCGGCGCAACCACGATCACCGCCGGCATCTCGCCACGGGTCCATCGCGTGTGGAGCTCATGGCCGCGGGCCGCGAGAGCTCGGTCGGAGCCGAGCAGCCGAGTGTCGGAGGGGCGGGAACCGACTGAATCAGCGCGGAACGCTAGGAGCTCCGCCCGTGCGTCGCCACCCTGACCGAGGTAGACGACGACAGGAAAACGCGCATCGGGATGGTCGCTCCACGCGCGGGGAAGAAGAACGACAGCCTCGTGACGGACCTCCCTTCCCCAGAACTCCGAGAGAAGCTCGCTGCGCATGCGCACTTGCCTCAGGTAGGGTGTCTCATCCACGGCGGGCGCGTCGGGGATGCGGCGACTGAGCTCTACCCGAACGATGTCGTCGGAGCGCGGATCCAGGTGCACCCGCACGGGAGGGCTCACGAGGCTCCCGGGCCGTCGCTCCCAGGCTCGCCCGGGACCGCGATCGACAGGAAGGCTTACCACCGGCCCGGACGGTAGCCGGACGGTCTCGTACCGGTTCAGCATGCCTTGGACCCAGTAGTCTCCCGGAGGCAGCATGGCCAACGACCGGAGGGGGAAACCGAAGACCGTGTCGGTGATCTCCACCAAGTCGCCCGCACGCCACCCTTCGACGTCCAAGCCGAAGACCTGCTGATCGTCGACTGCGGGACCGACCTGGAAGCGCGGCTCCCCTTCGACGTCCCTCGAGACGACCAACACGAGGCGGCCGTCAACCGGTCCGCTCTCGAGCGTCGGCGGGAACCTCACGATGAAGCGAAGCTCACTACCGTCTCGGGCAGGATCGACTCCGACACCCTCCGCGCCACCGCGAACGACGTTGAGCAGCCAGGGAAGGAGAAACAACGCGAAGGCGATCGCTCCGAGACCGAGACCGAAGCGAACGCGAGCCCGCTCGTCGCTCAACGACCCTCCCCGGCTTTACAGACGAGGTCCGCCTCAGGGCCCCCCACCGAGAAGCGAGTCGTGTGCCGCGGCGCGGGCGGCGGCGGAATCGGCGGCCTGGAGCGCTCGACCGACGGCGCCCGCGCCCGGTATCGGGAGCGTGCTGATGATGCTGTCCTTTGGGCGGCGGGTCAGGCTGTCGGCCGCCGCGGTAGACGCCCCGTCGCCCGAGCCTCCGGAGCAGCTCGATACGACCGAGACGAGAGTCACAGCGGCAAGGGTGAGGGCGACGCGCTTCATGGGTGCGCTCCGGTATGGTGTCGGCGCATTCGTACTCAGCTCGTCGAATGGTAGCGAGTCGCGCGACGGAGCGCGACGCGCAGGAGAGCTTCCTACCGGTGGTGCGCTCGCTCAACCCGGTGCGGTACGCTTGATGCTCCGCGCGGCCTGACCGAGGCGATCGGCGAGTCGGGCGAAGGGGAGGCTCTGCAGGAACACGGTTCCGGGACCTCGAAGCGTGGCGAGGAAGATCCCGTCCCCCCCGAGCAGCGCGTTCTTGAATCCACCCATCAGCCGGATGTCGTATTCCACCTCGGGTGACATCCCTACGATACAGCCCGTATCGACGTCCAGAGTGGCGCCGGGCGCTAGGCGCTTCTGGATCAAAGCACCTCCCGCGTGCAAGAATGCAAGCCCGTTTCCGGTCAGCCGCTGAAGGATCAATCCCTCGCGCCCTAGGAGGCCGACCCCCAGCCGTCTGGTGAAAGCGACCTCGATCTTCACGCCCTGTGCTGCGCACAGGAAGGAATCCTTCTGACAGAGGAACTCACCTCCGAACTGGCGCAGCCTCAGTGGCACTACTCTGCCCGGATAAGGTGCACCGAATGCCACACGTCCCTTGCCGATACCCTCGAACGTGAACGTGGTGATGAAGAAGGACTCACCCCTGAGGATCCGCTTGAGTCCCACGAGCGGCCCACCTCCGGTCCCGGTGTCCATCTTCACGCCATGTTCCATGTACATGAGGGCGCCAGCTTCGGCCTGCACCCCCTCAGATGGTGTCCCGCTGACAGTTGAAGGTGGTGGCTCCGGAGAGTCTCCTTGTTAGCCTGCCTTTCTCATTTCGGCAACCGGTTCATGGTCGTCGAGGTGGGCCCTGAGCATCCAGAGCTGGTCGTAGCCGATGATCCTCCGGTAGCTCTTCTCGGTCTCCACGAACGAGGCCGCAGCCCAGCGCAAGGCCATCGCTCCGTTCTTCCAGTTGGTCACCCTGCGGGTCTTCTGTCTTACGCC
This sequence comes from Longimicrobiales bacterium, assembly GCA_965249195.1. Taxonomy (GTDB): domain Bacteria; phylum Gemmatimonadota; class Gemmatimonadetes; order Longimicrobiales; family Gaopeijiaceae; genus CBDFLM01. Next base: position 265,218 of record CBDFLM010000010.1, on the reverse strand, counting down.
CGAGTGGGTGCTGTCGATCAGGTTGGTCGAGCCCAGGCACTTCCTCAGCCGCGGCGGGAGGCCGAGCCGGTTGATCGTGAACATCTCGCTGAGGCCTTCGCGTAGGCTAGCCGAGGCCGAGGGGTGGTCGCGCTCGAGCCATCGGGCGAGCTGCTCGAGCTTCTGCTCGCCCTGCTTCGCGTCCAGCTTCATCGCCGCCCGGAACGCCGCCTTCACCTGAGGATGCTGATCCTTCGGCAGATGACCCAGCACGTTGCGGAGCTTGTGGTTGCGGCAGCGCTGGATGGGGTGACGTTGGCCGAACACCTTCTCGATCGCCTTCCTGAGCGCTTTCGAGCCATCGATCACGAACAGCCGCCGCCTGCCCGGGTCCAGGCCGCGCTCGACCAGATCCTCTAGGAGCGCGCTGGTCACCTCGGCGTTCTCACTCGCTCCTTCCCTCACGCCCAGCACGTGCTTCTTTCCGTCTGAGTCCACGCCTACCGCAGCAAGCACGTGGTGCGAGCCCATCTGGATCCCGTCCAGGTAGATCACCAGCAGGTCCCACGCATCCAGCCGGCGCTCCATCAGCTCCTTCAGCACGCGCTCCGAGGCCTCGACCGTCTCACGGCTCACCGCCGACTTGCTCACCCCGACCGTGTCGGCCATCTCACCGATCACACGGCCGTACTTGCGCGTGCTCACCCCCGCTATCAGGACCTCGAGCATCCGATCCGCCACAGCGCCCGGTCTCCGCATCGCTGCGTACGCCGGCACCTCGACCTCGCCACCCTCCCCGGCGCCCCGGCGCCTGAGCCGTGGCCGCTCCACACGCACCTTCCGGTCCGACAGGTAAACCACACCACCCTGCCGGCCATACCACACCGTGTCGTCTTCCGCTCGTGACCGACCTGCCTGCTTCACGCCTGCCACACCCTCGGCGCTCATCTCCAGCACCGCTTCGATCGTCGCTCGTCCCATCACCTGGATGACTTCGTCGATCACGACCTCCGTCTGCTCCACGAACTCAAGCAACGGAAGCAGAAACTGCCCCTCCCGCTTCAGGAACTCCCTGATCGCGCGCTTGTCCGCCCGATCCCTTACCTCGTACGTTCTCTTCATCGTGGTGGCTCCGTGTTGGGGTTTTTGCCTACCCGAGCCTATCGGCCCGGGACCCCCGGAGCCACCACTTTTCTTTCTCCCCTATCAGGAACCTTCAACTACGGTTGGGACAGCTTCCTCGAGCCGCCCCGGACGTCCGATGTGTTTCTCGAGCTTCCTGCGCAACCGGTGTATCGTCGTGTCGAGAACGGACGACGTCACGTCCTCGAACCTCCAGACCTCCCGTAGAAGCTCGTTGCGCGAGACGACTCGGTCGGCGCTCCTCGCCGACGAGCACGAGATCCGGGCGCAGGCGGCGGGCCCGGGGTAGCGCCGCATCGAATCCCGCAACGCAGACGACGGCGATGCCCCTGCGTTCCAAAGCACCGACGAGACTGGGAGCGCCCCGGCCGTAGGCGACGAGCAAAGGCGCCCTCGTCCGGGTCGGTCTGGAGCGTGGCCCCCGTGCCGGCAGCGGGACTGGATCTCTGCGGTGGCACCAAAATCAATCCCCCCCATGCCCGTCCTCTGAACCCCTCCCTGATCCCCTTGGACGATTGCCCTGCCGCTAAGGTTGCCAGGGCCGGCCGCAGCACGAACTACGTGAATGGTGCCTGCTCGTCTTCAACACTGAGAGATGCGGATGAGGGGCGGTGCGGTGGCTTAGCTCGGCCACGGATCGTGGGGTCTCGGAAAGTGCCGCCAACTGCGGGTTTTCCCGCCGTTGAGGCGGGTTCCGATGCGCTGCGCAGCGCGCTGTTACAGGGTTGACACTGCCTTCCGGGGCTGGGTATACTTGGGCCCTGTTGCGGGGTGGAGCAGTCTGGTAGCTCGTCGGGCTCATAACCCGAAGGTCGCGGGTTCGAATCCCGCCCCCGCTACTTCGATCGAGCGCCGCCGATTGGCGGCGTTTGGCGCGTTTGAGGGGTCGAGTCGGTCGAGATACTCATGCCCCCGGCGGCCCTGCACGAGGAGACGACGTGGGCGAACCGTTCAACATCGAAGCGACTCGCGGCGTCCGTAGCTCGGACGCCTGGCTCGCACGCGGTTGGGCGACGTCGGACGCTTGGTCTAGCCCGTGGAAACGGGCGGGAGAACTCCGGTAGGCTCGACCGGAGGCCCGAAGCTCCCCGCCCGTACCGGTTCCCGGTCGGGCGGGTCGTCGTTTGGGGGCCAGGTAGCTCAGTTGGTAGAGCACGCGACTGAAAATCGCGGTGTCGGCGGTTCGATTCCGCCCCTGGCCACTGGTCGCGGGAGGAGGAGTGCTGGCTCGGTGGCGGAGGAGAGGTTGGCGAAGACCATAGGTCCGTAGCTCAATTGGTAGAGCACCGGTCTCCAAAACCGGCGGTTGGGGGTTCGATTCCCTCCGGGCCTGTTGGGCGCTCTAGCCCCCATCGTCTAACGGCTAGGACTCCACTCTTTCAAGGTGGCGGCCGGGGTTCGATTCCCCGTGGGGGCGCTCGAGTATTCGGGATCGGGTAGGACGGCAGCATAGGGGCTGTAGCTCAGTTGGTTAGAGTGCCGGTCTGTCACACCGGAGGCCGCGGGTTCGAGTCCCGTCAGCCCCGCTGGACGCTGATTGAAAGACGACAGGTTGGGTGGTCTCGTCTCCCGACGAACGGTGCCCTCTGGTGGCTCCGGATCTTCGCTGGCGAGATGCACGGTGCCGGGGCCGTAGCTCAGTTGGGAGAGCGCTTGAATGGCATTCAAGAGGTCAGGGGTTCGACTCCCCTCGGCTCCACTGGCGTCGCCGATTGACGGCGCCGGGCTCGGGTGGCGGAATTGGCAGACGCGCAGGATTCAGGATCCTGTGGGGGCAACCCCGTGAGGGTTCGAGTCCCTCCCCGAGCACTGCGGTTCCCGATCAGGGGCCGTAGGCCCGGGAGGTCCGGCCGTTTTCAGTGGCCGGCTGCCCGGGCTCCGTCTGGTCGCCCACGTGCTGGAATTGGTAGACAGGCTGGTTTGAGGGACCAGTGCTCGAAAGGGCGTACAGGTTCGAGTCCTGTCGTGGGCACTTCGCGCCCGTAGCTCAATTGGATAGAGCGTTTGACTACGGATCAAGAGGCTGGGGGTTCGAGTCCTCCCGGGCGCACTGGTGAGACAGCGCCAGGCGCCGGCATGAAACGGTCAGGCGAGGCGTTGTCGCCGACCACAGGCGGACAAACGGGCGCGTAGCTCAGTTGGTTAGAGCGCTACGTTGACATCGTAGAGGCCAGAGGTTCGAGTCCTCTCGCGCCCATCACCAGAGACAGGGTCCGGGGGCCGTAGCTCAGTTGGGAGAGCGCAGCGTTCGCAATGCTGAGGTCAGGGGTTCGACTCCCCTCGGCTCCACTCGGTTCTCGCGCCACCTTAGCTCAGCTGGTAGAGCACGTCACTCGTAATGACGGGGTCGTCGGTTCAAGTCCGACAGGTGGCTCTTCCTCGGCAGAGACGGATCCAGAGTCCGTCCCGGCGGCAACGCCGGGGGAGGTTTGAGCTGGTGAGCCATCAGCCCCGTGGTGGAATAGGCAACACGTCTGACTCTGGATCAGAAGATTCCAGGTTCGAGCCCTGGCGGGGCTACTTGGTGAAGTGAATGGAGGGGTGGCCGAGTGGCTAAAGGCGGCGCCCTGCTAAGGCGTTGGGTGGAAACGCCCGCGTGGGTTCGAATCCCACCCCCTCCGTTTCCCTCCGGGAAAGGGCGCGACTCGACCGCCCGGGGCGGGCGACTGGACGGGTGGCCGAGCGGCTTAAGGCGCACGATTGGAAATCGTGTGGGTGCAAGCCCGCGTGGGTTCGAATCCCACCCCGTCCGTGAATGGATCCGGTCCGGCTCTATGGAGCCCGGGCTGCGGGGCGTGGCTCAGTCCGGTAGAGCGCTGCGTTCGGGTCGCAGAGGTCCCCGGTTCGAATCCGGGCGCCCCGATTTGGGAGGCGTAGTCCTAACTGGTAAGGCACCGCACTCGAAATGCGGCGCGCGCAAGCGCATGGGGGTTCGAGTCCCTCCGCCTCCGCTATACCGTTTCCGTAACATGTTTTACCGTATTCTCTTACGGCAATGATATGGAGAGACATCCCCCGTTGCGCAAAGGATAGAGACCCCGAGTGCGACCAATTCACCCCGCCGCCCTGGTTTCTGGGCTTGTCGCAGCACTTGATCTCGCGGCCACGCGTCGGTGGCCAACAGCCCCACAAGGTCGCGAGCGCCTCGTTCAACGCCACACCCCATATCGGGGCGCCCATGGCTTCGTGGTCGGCAGGGGGCCCTGGCCGTCTGGGAGACGGGCTCGCGAGCTCGGCGCCGCTTCGATCAGCGCGAACACCAGGCGAGCCTACGAGGGTGCGCTACGCCGCCTCCGGGACTGGCTCGCCGGGCGCTCGCTCGACGACGCCACCCTCGCCGAATACCTGGCGGCCCGCTTCGAGGCGGGGCACTCCCCGGCCGTAGCCGGCCAGGGCGTCGTCGCCGTCCGGTTCTACGCGAAGCTCGGGGGCCCTGCCTCCGTCAGATCCGCCACCGCCTGCTTCAGTCGCTGGCTTTGCTTCTCGAGCTCCTTGAGCCGCTTCGCCTGGCTCACCTTCATTCCCCCGTACTCTTTGCGCCACCGGTAGTACGTTTGCTCGCTCACCCCCAGCTCCCGGCACACTTGCTTGACCCTCTTCCCGTTCGCCAGGGCCACTTCCGACCTGCACAGTTGGTTGATGATTTGTCCCGCGCTCAGCTTCTTTGGCGCTGCCATCCTGACCTCCTTTTCCATGTCTCGACCCGTCCAAATTCTAAAACTGGACTCGGTCTCGTTTTAGGGGGTCAAATCACTTGGGTCAGATCGACGTGATGGTGCCGCGCAGCCGGGAAGGCGGCTCGCCCGCCGACGTGATGGGCCGCTACCGGCGCAGGAGTGAAGAAGTGGACGAGATGATGGTGGAGGCCTTGAAGTGACCCCCGAAGTTGATCCAAAAATCATGGGACTTCCGAGATATTTTTGGGAGCGAGGTTCTCTTCGCTCGGTGAATGAATATCCATAAACTCCTCGGGAGTCAGAAAGCCCAAGGAGCTATGGGGACGAACTTCGTTGTAGTCAGCTCTCCATTGCTCGATCGAACGTTTCGCGTCGTGGATCGAGAGGAACCAGTGCAGGTTCAAGCACTCGCCCCGGAGTGTTCCGTTGAAGCTCTCGATGAAGCCGTTCTGGACGGGCTTGCCCGGTTGAATAAAATCGAGCTTCACGCCTCGAGCGTAGGCCCATGAATCGAACGCACGGCTGCGGAACTCGGAGCCGTTGTCCGTGATGATCACTTCGGGCAACCCTCTGGACTCTTTGAGGCACTCCATCACCTCGATGACCCCGGCGGCCGGAATCGAATGCGCGATGTGAATCGCCAGGCACTCGCGACTGAATTCGTCCATGATCGTCAGGCACCGAAATTGGCGGCCGTTGCTCAGCGTGTCAGAGACGAAGTCCATGCTCCACCGCTCGTTCGGGCCGCTCAACGCCTCTCGGATCGGTCGAGGGGCCTGGCTCCTACGTTTCCTTCCCTTCGAACGCACCGCGAGCCCTTCCTCCCTGTAGAGTCGTTGAACTCGTTTCCTGTTCACCAGCCGGCCTTCTCGTCGAAGCATCACGTGGATCATCCGGTAGCCCCAGCGTGGCCGCTCCTGCGCCAACTCTACGATGCGAGCTCGTAGAAGCTCCTGGGGATCGCGAGTGCTGCGATATCGCATCGTAGAGCGTGGAAAACCCGTGTACCGGATCGCTCTGCGTTCTGAAACCTCTCGCACGGCTTGCACCTGCTCGACGACCTGGCGCCGTTCCCGGGCCGTCACGATCCGTTTCCCAACAAGTCCTTCAGGATCTGAAGATTCAAGGCCTGGTCGGCCACGATCCGCTTCAGCCGTCGGTTCTCCTCCTCGACCTGCTTGAGGCGTCGCGCCTCGTTCACGTCCATACCACCGTACTTCGTGCGCCACCGATAGTACGTCGTCTCCGCGATCCCGTGCCTGCGACACATCTCACGGATCGTCGCTCCAGCTTCCACTTCTTGCAGAATCCCGATGATTTGCTCTTCCCGAAACCGCCTCTTTTGCATGACTCCTCCTGCTCAAGGAGTCCCACAATAACTGGATCAGGTTCCGGGGGTCACTTCACGCCCGCGTGCCCTATATGCTCCCTAAAGACGAATTCTGATCGCCTCGCACTATTTTTAGTGTTCTGTAAATTCAAATATACCAACTACTTACATCAGTGGAGCCAGCCGGAATCGAACCGGCGACCTCCTGCTTGCAAAGCAGGCGCTCTCCCAACTGAGCTATGGCCCCTACAACAACTTACAGCGTTATATGGATTTTAAGTCACCATTAAGTCACCCGCCAAAACTTTCACCACGCCCATGGTCCTCGGTCGCCTCGAAGTGAGCCCCGCGCTTGCCCGCTTCGCGGGCCCCCGGTCACCCATCGACGCACGGAAATCTCCCCGTTTCATGTTGCGCTCGCACCCCATCCGTTGAATCTGAAGTCACGTATGCTCATCACAAGGGGTGATCACCCCTGCACGCTGACTCCGGCAGAGAGGTCTTCACGATGCACGGTGATTGGCACCTCCCAAAAAACAAGGAGGCCCGAGACGAGGCGCGAGCCGAGTTTCTTCTGCTCATTCATCGGTTGATTCCGGACCTCCTGACGTCGCTCCACCGCGACGTTCTTTCCTCCTTCACTGCCATGTTTGAGCCCGGGCCATTAGGCCAACACGAACCCTGGATCGGCCAAGATATGAAGGCCCTCCTCCAGGAGTTGAGCAAAGATTACGATGACCTAGCCCCCTGAAACGAGACCAGGTCCAGTGTTAGGATTTGGCCGGGTCGAGACCAGGAGGAGGTCATCATGGCAGCGCGCAAGAACGTGTCTACGGGCCAGATCATCAACGCCCTGCGGAAGGCCGAGGTGGGGATCGCGAACGGGAAGAGGATCAAGGAGGTGTGCCGGGAGCTGGGCGTGAGCGAGCAGACCTACTACCGGTGGCGGCGGGAGTACGGAGGGATGAAGACGAGCCAGGCGAGGCGGCTGAAAGAGCTCGAGAAGGAGAACCAGCTCCTGAAGCGAGCGGTGGCCGATTTGACCCTGGACAAGCTGATCCTGTGGGAGGCGGCCAAGGGAAACTTCTGAGCCCCGAGCGGCGGAGGCGATGCGTGGCAGAAGTTCGTCAGCGGCTCGGGGTGAGCGAGAGGAGAGCGTGCAGGGTCTTGGGCCAGGGCCGCACGACGCAGCGCCGTAGGAGCAAGAGAAGTGCGGACGAAGAGGCGCTGAGAGAGGACGTCGTGAAAGTGGCCCGCAGGTTTGGACGTTACGGCTACCGGATGGTGACGGGGATGCTGAGGACGAAGGGCTGGGTGGTGAACCACAAGCGGGTGGAGCGGATCTGGAGGCAGGAAGGACTCAAGGTGCCGAAGAAGCAGTCCTGAACCGCACCGGGATTGTCGGAGACCCCAACCTGAAGTGACCCCCGAAGTTGATCCAAAAATCATGGGACTTCCGAGATATTTTTGGGAGCGAGGTTCTCTTCGCTCGGTGAATGAATATCCATAAACTCCTCGGGAGTCAGAAAGCCCAAGGAGCTATGGGGACGAACTTCGTTGTAGTCAGCTCTCCATTGCTCGATCGAACGTTTCGCGTCGTGGATCGAGAGGAACCAGTGCAGGTTCAAGCACTCGCCCCGGAGTGTTCCGTTGAAGCTCTCGATGAAGCCGTTCTGGACGGGCTTGCCCGGTTGAATAAAATCGAGCTTCACGCCTCGAGCGTAGGCCCATGAATCGAACGCACGGCTGCGGAACTCGGAGCCGTTGTCCGTGATGATCACTTCGGGCAACCCTCTGGACTCTTTGAGGCACTCCATCACCTCGATGACCCCGGCGGCCGGAATCGAATGCGCGATGTGAATCGCCAGGCACTCGCGACTGAATTCGTCCATGATCGTCAGGCACCGAAATTGGCGGCCGTTGCTCAGCGTGTCAGAGACGAAGTCCATGCTCCACCGCTCGTTCGGGCCGCTCAACGCCTCTCGGATCGGTCGAGGGGCCTGGCTCCTACGTTTCCTTCCCTTCGAACGCACCGCGAGCCCTTCCTCCCTGTAGAGTCGTTGAACTCGTTTCCTGTTCACCAGCCGGCCTTCTCGTCGAAGCATCACGTGGATCATCCGGTAGCCCCAGCGTGGCCGCTCCTGCGCCAACTCTACGATGCGAGCTCGTAGAAGCTCCTGGGGATCGCGAGTGCTGCGATATCGCATCGTAGAGCGTGGAAAACCCGTGTACCGGATCGCTCTGCGTTCTGAAACCTCTCGCACGGCTTGCACCTGCTCGACGACCTGGCGCCGTTCCCGGGCCGTCACGATCCGTTTCCCAACAAGTCCTTCAGGATCTGAAGATTCAAGGCCTGGTCGGCCACGATCCGCTTCAGCCGTCGGTTCTCCTCCTCGACCTGCTTGAGGCGTCGCGCCTCGTTCACGTCCATACCACCGTACTTCGTGCGCCACCGATAGTACGTCGTCTCCGCGATCCCGTGCCTGCGACACATCTCACGGATCGTCGCTCCAGCTTCCACTTCTTGCAGAATCCCGATGATTTGCTCTTCCCGAAACCGCCTCTTTTGCATGACTCCTCCTGCTCAAGGAGTCCCACAATAACTGGATCAGGTTCCGGGGGTCACTTCAAACCCTTGAGAGGATGGGGTCATGACAAGGGCGAAGAAGTATTCCGTGGAGACGCGGGAGAGAGCCGTTCGGCTGGTCTTCGATCACGAGTTGGAGCACGCGTCGCAGTGGGCGGCGATCGTGTCGATCGCAGGCAAGATCGGCTGTACGCCGGAGACGCTTCGGAGTTGGGTACGGAGGGCTGAACGCGATAGCGGGAAGCGGCCAGGGCTGAGGACGGACGAGCGTCAGCGGCTCAAGGACCTGGAGCGTGAGGTTCGGGAGCTGAAGCGGGCGAACGAGATCCTACGCAAGGCATCGGCGTATTTCGCACAGGCGGAGCTCGACCGCTGACCCCGCTGATGGTGGCGTTCATCGACGACCATAAGGCCGAGTACGGAGTCGAGCCGATCTGCCGGGTGCTGCCGATCGCTCCGTCGACCTACTACTGGCACAAGGCCAGAGAGGCCGACCCCTCGCTACGCTCGGCTCGGGCGCAGCGCGACGAGCTGCTACGTCCTCTGGTCCGCAGGGTCTGGGACCAGAACTTCCAGGTTTACGGTGCGGAGCAGGTCTGGACGCAGCTGAACCGGGAAGGCATCCGGGTCGCCCGCTGCACGGTGGCCCGTCTGATGACCGAACTGGGGCTGAGAGGGGTGGTGCGAGGCCGCAGCTTCAAGGTGACGACGCATGCGGCCGACGGCACCGAGCGCCCGCTGGACCTGGTGGACCGCGACTTCACGGCGTCGCGTCCCAACGAGCTGTGGGTGTCGGATCTGACATACGTACGGACCGGGCGCACGTTCGCCTACGTGGCGTTCATCATCGATGCGTTCGCTCGGCGGATCGTCGGCTGGCAGATCTCGAGCTCGTTGAGGAGCGACCTGGCCCTGGATGCCCTGGAGCAGGCGATCAGCGAGCGGCTGGGAGACGAGGGCGAGCGCCCAGTTCATCACTCGAACCGCGGCGTTCAATATCTGTCTATTCGCTACACTGAGCGGCTCGCGCTCGCCGGCACGAGCCCTCGGTCGGGAGCCGCGGCGACTCCTACGACAACGCGCTGGCCGAGACGATCATCGGGCTCTACAAGACCGAGCTCGTCTACCACCACGGTCCGTGGTCCCGGCTCGAAGACATCGAGCTCGCCACCCTCGAGTGGGTCTGGTGGTTCAACAACCACCGCCTGCTCAAGCCGATCGGCCTTGTCCCACCGGCCGAGTTCGAGGAGGTCTACTACCGTGAACTGCACACTCCAGCAAAGCTGGAGACACTCAAATCAATCGGTCTCCGATGATCCCGGGGCGGTTCAGGTCCACGACGCCCCCCGGTTGTGGCCCATCTTCTGACAACTGGGCCAAAGCTGTGTGTGAGTTTCTGTGTGAGTCCGTCTACCCGGGGCGCCGTGCCGGCTCATCCCTGAGCCAGTCGGAAACCACTCGTGCCCAGCGCTCGCTCTGATCGGTAAACAGATGATGGCCGGAGAACGGAAGGATGTGCATCTCGGCGCCGGGGACCGCGAAGAAATGCGACAGCCCCCATTCGATCTTCGAGCCGGGCTCGCTCCACATGAGCAACACCGGCATTTCGAGATCTTTCGCGAGGTCGGAGATGTGCCGGCCGTCATAGCTCAAGTTGTCGTTCAACGCCTCGACCGAAAACGAGACCGCGCTGCCCCGCGCGTGGGCGTACGCCCAGTTTCGCTGGTAGTTGTCGTCGACGAGCTCGACGCGCTCGTCCGTCACCAGATCACGATGCTGGTAGTAATCCAGAAGCATCATCCGGATCTCGTCTTTCGTCTTCGCCCCGTACTGATGCCCACTGGGCGCGTAAATGAAGCTCGCGCCTTCCGGGAGCGGAGGGATCGGAACCGTGCCGTTGAGAGAGTTCGTAATGATGAGTCGCCGCACGAGATCCGGGCGTTTGTGAGCGATGTATTGGACGAGAAAGCCCCCGTGCGAGTTGCCGCCCAGATGGACGGGCCCGACGTCGAGCGCTTCGAGAAAGTCGATGAGGAAGTCTCCCTGGGCCGCGCCCGAGTAGTCTCGAGGACCGCGGGGCGCCGTGCGGCCGAAACCGATCACGTCGGGAGCGATGACGTGAAAGTGCTCGCTCAATGGGGCCATCACGACCCCGCAGTTCGCCTCGCCCGAAGACCACGCGAGCCCGCCGTGGATCAGGACGAGGGGCTCGCCTTCCCCCGCCTCGATGTAATGGGCGGCGACGCCGTCGACTTCGATCGACGCATGCCGATAGGCCGGCTCCGTGGGCACCGCGACGAGCAACGCGGCGATCGCGAGCACCGGCAAGATTACGGCAGCGTGGGGTTGCTCCATTTCTTTCGCTCCAGCAGTGTTCCGCTTCCGGCCTTGCCAACGATATTTCCACCTTCGTAGACGATCTCACCGCGCCGGGTCGCGATCTTGGGCCAGCCGGTCACTTCCCAGCCCGACGGTAGGGATAGGCAATACAAAGGCCATCTTACGGCGGGAGGCAAGGCAGGACGCGCATCGATGGAGTGCGAGCGAGAAGGGCGCTTCGGTGGTCGGGGTGGTGAAACCGCCGCTCCCTGACGACGAGGCCGTCCTCGGAGCGCCCATACGTTCCAGGAGCCCTGGATGAGACCTGTGAGACGAGCTGGAGCCCGGACTAGCCCAGCCGCCGGCACGCTGGCCGTTCTGTGCCTGGTGGTGATCGCCTGTGCTGTCCCGTCGTCGGATGCCGAACCTGGAGCCAGTCAGGAGTTCCAGCTGGTGGAGGCGACCATTACCGCCATCCACGAAGCCATCGCCGCAGGGACGATCATGTGCACCGGCGTGGTCCAGGCGTACATCGACCGTGCCCGGGCGTACAACAACATGTGCACCCGACTGGTCACGGAGGACGGAGCCCCCGTACCTCCGGCCACGCCAGCGAGCCCACCGTACGGGGCCGAGGGGGCCAGCGGCGCCACGCAGGCCGTCACGGCGGTGCTCGGACTGCCGGAGATCGTCGTCCCGGCCGGCTACAACCAGGTCGTCTACGAGCCGCGCTTCGTGCTCAGCGATGACAAGCAGGAATACGTATCGGTCTCTGGCACCGAGCGGTCGATGATGAGCCATCCCTCACTCAGAACCCCGAGCGTGAGCGAGGGGATACCGTCACTGGAACGCGACCGTTAGCTCTACCGGGCCGTCGCTGCGTAGGCCGTAATAGCGGACGGTGAGGTCCTGTCCGGCCTGAGGAGTCATTAGCAACTGTGTGCGAACTCAAGCTCTGAAGCGTGGGTGGGGTCCCAGGATACGCCGTCTCGAACCATAGCGTTGGCGATCACAAGCAACTTACGCATGCAGGCGGTGAGGGCGACTTTCGGAGGCTTGCCACGTTCTGTGAGCCGCTGGTAGAAGACGCGGATCGCGGGATTACGCTGACTAGCGGTCAGGGCCGCCATGTACAACGCCACGCGTACGGAACGACGGCCTCCCCAGACCATTCGCTTACCTCTCAACGTACCCGAGTCCCGGTTCAGAGGGGCGACGCCGGCAAGCGCAGCGATCTGTTGCCGGTTCAGCTGCCCGAGCTCGGGGAGCTCTCCGATCAGCGTGCGTGAGACGACCGGACCGATCCCCGGTACGCTCCGCAGCAGATCCTCCTTCGCGCGCCACACCGGACTCGCCTTGATGCGACGCTCGAGTTCCGAGTCCACGGACTTCAGCTTGCGCTTGAGCCACTCGATGTGCTCGCCGATGTCCTTCGCCACCGTGGTGGACGCCATCTTCAGCCGGTTCTTCTCCGCGACCATCATCTCGAGCAGTTGACGACGACGGGCCAGAAGGGCCGTTAACTGCTGGGTGTCCTCGTCCGGCAGCACCCGCACCTCTGGCCGCACCCGCTCGCCGAACAGCGCCAATACCCTCGCGTCGATCCGGTCCGTCTTGGCGAGCTGGCCCGTTGCCCGTGCGAAGTCGCGCACCTGCCGCGGGTTCGCTACCACCACCGGGATCCCCGCTTCGGCGAGTGCCGCCGCCGCCGGCATCTCGTACCCGCCGGTCGCTTCCAGAACGACTAGCTCAACCGGACGCTCGCACAGCTGCTCAACAAGCACTTCGATCCCAGATTCGTCGTTCGAGACCGTCCACCCCTCGTCTTCTACCGCCACCTCGAGCTCCGCCTTTGAGACATCGATCCCTACGTACGCCTCGGCCTCAGACATCCCTCTCTCCAGACTCGGGAGGATGATCGTGCATCGTCCTACCTTGCAGATCCGGGCTCCCTCGGCCCCAACAACTGTTCGGACTCATCACGATCTAGAAGGGACGGCGCCCACGCTAACAATCGGTCTCTAGGACCCTAGGCGGGACGGGCTACCGACCCTGTGTACCCAACAAAACTACCTATTCGTCGTCATACAAGGGCGGTGACGCTGTCGAGCGAGAGGAGCATGCCGGGCTCCAGCGGCTTGCCGGCCTCGCGGAGCGCATCCCGCAGCCAGCGCACGACGTTCAGCGGATGGCCCAGCAGCGCATCGCTCCCACCCTCGGCGAGCACCTGCCCCCCGACATCGGACACTTCAACGTGGATACCGGCGAGCCACGCATAGGCGGCGCTGTCGGGGAGCGGAACCGGCTCGCCCACGATGCCCAGCCGCCCCCCGACATTGATCGACACGATCGCCGGGCCGTCCAGCGCGGCCTCCGGCGTATACATGAGGTCGGGCAGTTCGAGGAAAGGCACCACCGCATCCAGCGCGGCCAGGAGTTCGTCGTCGGTCTCGGCCCGGTTGATGGCGTCGCTGCCGACCCGCGCGATGAGGTCGCCTTCGTAGAGCGGCGCGCCCCGAAGCCGGCCGGGACGGCGCTGCCGGAGGGGAGCAGCATCTCCTCCAGCAACACGCCGTACAGCGGATGCGCCACGCCGAACCGTTCCTGCGTCGCCGGGCTCGTCAGGCCCGCCTTGTACCCGACCACCCCCCCCCCCGAGCGTCGCCGACAAGTGCTCGACGTAGGCGTTCTGGAGAGCGTAGGCCGCATCGAGCGTCATGTCCGGCCGGACGACGCCGATGGACTCCCGTGCGAGGAAGGCTTCGGCCAGGCGCTGGGCCGGATCTGCCTGCCCCGCGCACCCCGCCAGGCAGAGCATTAGACACAGTATGGAGCTAGAGTCTCTCATATTCGTGCTCCGCTTGCCTGAAGGAATGCCCGTCACCGGTGGATCTCCACGACGTCTCCCTCGGCCAACACGTGCCCACGGCGCACCGACTGGCCGTCGTGGGCGCTCGGGCCCCAGACGCGCGCATACTTCAGGTCGACGGCGATCTCCTTGTGAATTCTGGCGGCCAGTTCGCCTACGGTGGCGCCGCGACGAAGGGTGAACGGCTGGGCCAGGTCGGCGTTCTTACCCGGCTCCTTGCTGTACACGCGCATGATCCCCAAAGCGTCGAAGGTGATCCGCCCCAGGTCGTCGAAGCCGGCCCGGGTGACACCGGACACCGACACCTTCGGCCAAGAACGCTCCTCCAGAGCCTCGAAAGCCTCGAGATCGCCGACGGCGCCGGGCCGGTCCATGCCCGTGACCACCATGAGCGTGCTCATGTAGGTCCATCCGGGCCTGGGATCGTCCGGACCTGGAACTCCCCACGGTAGGAGTTCGATGGCCTTCCCCTGCAGGAGCTCCTCTGTCTCTTCGAACCCCGCCAAGGGTCGTTCGATGGAGAGCACGAGCCAGGCGAGGTCGGCGCCGCGAATAAGGTCGTACACCCAGGGCTCGACGTGCTCTTGGCAGAGGGGTGGGAGGTCTAGGAGCTGGAAGGCGATGTCCTCAAACGCCATCATGCCGGGCACGGGCTTCAAGGTCGTCATGGGGTACGAAGCCACTTCCGGTCTCGCGTGGGTCAACGCTGCCACCAAGGTGGACTTCCCGGAGTTGGGCGGGCCGACCAGAACGACCTGTCCGGCTCCCTCACGAGGGATCTTGTGGCTCGGGCCCCGCGACGCCCGCTTCTTCCGCGGCTCTTGCTTCAGTTTCGAGATTCGTGAGCGGAGATCCGCGCAAAGCTTCTCCGTGCCCTTGTGCTTGGGGGCGAGTCGAAGCATCTCTTGCAGACCGGCCAGCTTCTCTTCCCTCGTCACGGCGACGCGGAAGCGGGCCTCAGCCTCGCGGTAGAGCGGCCCCACGTTCGTCGGCATGGTGCTCCTCCTTCCCGCTATGCTACCGCATGACCCCGGGGGGGGGGGGGTGCTACCGATGGCCAAGCCGAAGCTCCTCCCCCTCGAGGGCGTCCAGTTGACGCGAGGGAAGGACAGCGATTCGGCTATAATTCGGGCTAGCTCGACTGCTCCACCCCCTCACCGGGGTGTGCACGATGAGGGCGGTCACCGGCTTCGAGTACGACCCGGAGCATTGTCTCGGTGTCCGCCCACTGGTAGGCACTCTTCAGACTCACTGTGTTGGAGATTTCGCGTCAACTCGAGCGGCGACGCGACTGTCGAATCGACTTCTACGAGGTGCTTCCTCCGCGTGGGCGTCCACCCTTCATCCCGTTTCTCCGGGCGGCCCTGGCCTTCGCCTCGCTGCGCATCTGCCCCATGATGCGAGGCGCCCATTCGCGAAGGTTCAACGCCTGAGCGACGAGGCCCGTCAACGATACATTCACCTCCAGGTCGTCCCAGTGGAGTCCGTCGCCGCTCGGCGAGATGCGCCCCTGCCAGAGCTGCTCTTCGCCCGCGCCACGCAGCCCCGCGACGAGCCCCGGGGGAAAGCCGAAGACGTGTCCACTGCGCAGCTCCACGAGGATGAGTTCGCGGCCGGGGTCGTACATCACCGCGTTCGCGCGCGGCTCGATCCGATCCGCCGCGCCCGCTCCCCGGATCGCGACCTCGTTGTGCCGGTCGAAGTCGACCGTGGCCACGTGGTCGGGCGTCGCTTCAGCCATGGAGCCTCCTCCACTCCGCACGTACACCTGAAAACCACCTCCCTCGTATACCTTCACCACCGAACCTGCTATAACCTAGCGTTGGGTTATGCCGAGCGGAAGCCATCGTGTCGATGCGAAACGGGGGGAAGGTTAGGGAACTGACTTGTCCCAACTGCTCCATGTGCAGGACGGGAATTGGACGATCGAGAGCGCAGCGGCGCGCGCCACCAGGCTGATCGCGTCTCTCGATCACTGTCGAAGAACCTCCGGGGCACCGTAGGCAGCTCAGCCTGCGGCACCATTCTCGCTTGGACGCGGACGCCAGGCGCCCCGAAAGGGAACCCGATGTCTTGGACGAGAATCAGCGTCGCTGCGGCTCTTGCAGCGGTGGTCTTCCTTCTGGCCAGGTAAAGGGCTGGCGGCTCAGCCTGCAGGCCCCCAAGCTCTTTCATGCCAGGCTGCCCGCGCGCGCGACTCGACGCCCACTCCGGAAGGAGACGTACGATGTGCCAGCTCCCCCTGTCGAGTGTCCGACACCAGATCTCCCGCGTTCTACCCACGTCAGCGCTTGTCGTGCTTCTGCTTCTGGTGCCCGCCACGGCCGCTCAGGCCCAGACCGCCCACCGCGACGGGGACGGCAACATCACGATGGGGATGGTCGGGGACATGATCATCACCCGTTCCCTGTCTGTCTACGACGAGCCCGAGTTCCTGATGCTCCGCGACCTGCTCCGCGAACAGACGGTCGCCTTCGGCAACATGGAGATGCTCCTGCACGACTACGGGCCCGACATCGTTCCGGCGGCCGAGACCGGGAGCACCTACATGGCGGGCCATCCCGATCTTGCACAGGAGCTGGCCTGGATGGGCTTCGACATGCTGAGCGGAGCCAACAACCACGCGATGGACTACGGCGCCGGCGGCATGCGATCGACGCGCAGAGCGCTGGAGGCGGCAGGGATCAAGTACGCGGGCGTGGGCGAGAACCTGGCGCTCGCCCGAGCCCCGGCCTACCTGGAGACGCGCGACGGCCGCGTTGCGCTGATCTCGGTCTCCTCGACCTTCGCCGATCACATGCGGGCCGGCCACCAGCGGCCTGACATCGGCGGCCGTCCCGGGCTCGCCCCCATGCGGCTCGAGACAACGCACATCGTCCCGCGCGAGGCCTACGAACAGCTCGAGGAGGTGCGCGAGCAGGTCGGCGGCATCGACGCCGAGTTCCAGCCGGGCGACCGCTACGAGACCATCACCACCCCGCATCAGGGAGATCTCGAAGGCCTCCTGGCCACGGTCCGGGACGCGAAGCGCCAGGCGAACTGGGTGGTCGTAACCAGCCATACCCACGACGGCAAGGGAAGCGACCTCTGGACGCCCGCGGACGCACTGGTCACGTTCGCGCGCGCCGCGATCGAGGCCGGCGCGGACGCCTTCTACGGCCACGGACCGCACGTGCTGAGGGGGATCGAGATCCACCAGGGGAAGCCGATCTTCTATTCGCTGGACGACTTCGTCTTCCAGAACGAGACCCCGCCCTTCCAGCCCTACGACAACTACGAGCGGGAGGGGCTGGGGTTCGAGGCCCTCCCCTCCGACTTCTACGACACCCGGGAGGCGAACAGCGGGGGCGGCCGGCCGGCGGAGGCGTTCTGGTGGGACGGGGCGGTTGCGCTCACCGAGTTCCGGGGCGGAGAGCTGTACCGAATCCGGCTGGTGCCGACGATGCTCGGCTACGGCCTGGATCGGCCGCAGCGGGGTCGGCCGATGGCGGCGACGGGCGCGGACGTTCAGCGCATCCTGGAGCTGCTCCAGGCTCTTTCGGAGCCCTTCGGCACCCGCATCGAGATCGTCAATGGTGAGGGCATCATCTTGGGGCCCGCCGCCGTGCAGGACGGCGGAGCTCTGGGCGGTGGATGATCGACCACACCCAGCTCTCCACGAGGTCCGCCAGGAGCCCTAACGCCTCACTGCGAAGCCTCGCTCGATCAGATCGGGAGCGGGCCTGGCGGCCTTCGCCCGCTTCGTCGTGCGCCACTTCTTGCGACGACTGACTCCCTCCAAGCCCTCGAGCTTAATCAGCCTGGCCCACGCGCTCGTGGCGCTCACCCCCGAAGAAACTTAGCCGCCGACCACCGGCTCGAGCCGCACGATGGGGGTCAGGCCGCCCTCGCGGTCGTCGATGGCCAGATAGATAAGGCCGTCCGGTCCCTGGCGGACGTCTCGCACGCGGCCCAGCCCGTGGACCAACGTCTCCTCGATCTCGACGGTTTGCCCGCGCATGGTGAGGCGTGCGAGTTGCTGCCCGACCAGGCCCCCGGCGAACAGATTTCCCCGCCACTCCGGAAAACGGTCCCCGGTGTAGACCAGAAGGCCCGAGGTCGCGACGGACGGCACCCAGAAGTGGACTGGCGGCTCCATCCCTTCCCGCTGCGTTCCCTCGTGAATCGCCAAGCCCGTCCGATAGTTGACGCCGTACCCGATCACCGGCCAGCCGTAATTCGCCCCCGGCCGAACCAGGTTGAGCTCATCGCCTCCCTGCGGTCCGTGCTCGGTGATCCAGACATCTCCCGTCTCGGGGTGGATCGCGAGGCCCTGGAGGTTCCGGTGCCCGTAGCTCCAGATCTCAGGACGTGCGTCGGCGTGGCCCACGAAGGGGTTGTCCGTCGGAACGCGGCCGTCGTCGTGGAGCCGGATCGTGGTGCCGTGGTGGTTCGAGAGATCCTGGGCGGGGTGGGCCTCCAGGTCTCCGGTGGAGGGCGCCTGACGGTCTCCCACGGTTACGAAGAGGTAGCCGTCCCGGTCGAACGCGAGCCGCGAGCCATAATGGCCGCGGCCCCGTGAGACGGCTTCGAAGATCTCCTCCACGTCGCTGAGCCGGTCGTTCTCGAAGCGGGCGCGCACCACGGCGGTGGTCGCCTCCGACCCGTCACCGATGGGCTTCGAGAAGCTCAGGTAGATCAGCCGGTTGGACCCGAATTCGGGATGAGGGACCACGTCGAGAAGCCCGCCTTGACCCTGGGCGAGTACGGTGGGAATTCCTGGGACCGGATCCGGGAGGAGCGTTCCGTCCCGGACGATACGGAGTCGGCCCGGCCGCTCCGTGACGAGCATGTCGCCGCCGGGAAGGAATGCGACGGACCAAGGGTGCTCCAGGCCGTCGGCCACCGTGACCACGCGGTAGTCGTGGAAGGCGGACCGGAAAACCCGCGACTGCCCGACAGCGGGAGTCGCGACAGGCAAAAGAAGCCCGATTGCGATGACTATCCAGGCGGTCCGGACCACTCGATCTTCCTCCGGTTGCGGGTCAGCCCCGTGCGGCGGGTGTGTAGCAACAGGGCGTATACGGAGACTCATGGACCCCCGAGCGACCCGGGGAGTTCCGCGGCTCGTTGGGGCCTCTCGCCGTGCACGGTGAGTGTCGACCGTGACATGCGAGGGGTGGGCGGCGACTCCGGCTGGGCGAACGCCGGCAGGCGACATCGTGTCCGAACCAATCTTCAGCGTCGTCGCCGATGTAGACCCATGTCGTCGAACCTGGTGGGCTCGCCGCTAGCTCGCGGCGGCGTTTCCACATCGTGTATCTCCATGCGCTGGATTTTCGTCGGTCTTCGAGTGCGGCATTTCAGGCGAACAGTGGGACCTTCGGACATGGACGTCCCCACCTAGCGCGGCCTGAGGTCTACCACGATGTCCTCGCCAACCCGAATCGCGAACGGAACGGGCCCGCCGTACACTGCTGGGTCAGGCCAGCCGATCACCGAATAGTCCGGTGATTCTGCACTTGACGCAATTGGGGGACGCCGCTAGCGTGGGGTCATGCGAAGGTTATATCGGGCGCTCCGCGACTTGGAGTGGATGCAAAGCCTTGCGGCCAGCCTCATCGGAGCAGGATCTGTGACTGGCTTCGAGGCTTTCTGGGGTGACATTCCAGCCGTGTGGAAGGGTATAGGCTACGGCGTCATCCTCTTTATCGCTATGGAGTGGACGCGCCGGACGGCTACCGGGAGCGTTCCTGCCGTAGAAAGGGCACCGGACGACAAGGCTAGCGCCTTCACAACCGATCAGCTATTCGAACTGGAAAAGTTGGACCGGAACCGCAAGCAGGACCGTCAAGAATTCCTGCAAAGAGAGTGGTCAGGATTTGTGATCGCCGGTATCGGCGTTGTAATCGTGCTAGCTCTAATATTCGTGGGTGTCACGAGAGGCTTTCGCATCACACCATGACTTTCTTGCAGGTAGTGTCACTGGGGAAGCGGCTAGGTAGCCTGGGCCCGCGGGATCGTGTAGATTTCCTGATACAAGAAAGCGCCCGACCATCCGGTCGGGCGCTCCGAAAACAGTTGTTCGCTGTTAGCGCAACGGGCTACAGGGGCGCGGTGCGTCCTGCAACGTTAGAAAACGTACCATGGAGGGGAACGGGCGTCAATCGGCGAAGGAGAAGGAAGAGAAGCCCGCCAAGTCGTGGGCAGAACTCTATGACCGGATGCTGCGTGAACTCGGGATACACCCGGGGTTCAGGAGCGGGGGGGACTGATGCCAGCCTAGGCCACCAGCTCCCGGTAAGTGAGCGGATCGGTGTTCACGATGCGGGCCAGGGTGTCGCGGAAGATATGGGGGTTGTCCCGGTTGTTGAACCGCCACTCCAGCTCTTCCAGGTAGCGGTCCATATGCTTGGCGCTCATCTTGTGGAACGACCCGACGATGGAACGCTTGAACAGGCTCCACACGCCTTCGATGCTGTTGGTATGCACGTCGCCGATCACCCATTCCTCGGCACTGTGGTTCACGGTCTCGTGGCGGGTGTCGTCGTCAGCGATCCCGATGTAAGACTTGAGATCATCGGTGTAGATCGCTTCGGCTTCGTCTCTGACGGCTCTGGCGATGAAGGCATGAAGGGTCTTACGCGTCACGTCAGGGATGCGCTCGATACGGACATTTCCGCCCCGCTGGATGGCCCCGGCGACCCACGTCTTGTTGCCCTTGTAGGCGCGGCCCTTGCCTTTGGCCTTGCCGCCGACCAGGGTTTCGTCCACTTCGACGACGCCGATCAAGGTGGGGCCGGACAGCGGATCGTTGCCCATCGCCTCGCGGATGCGGTGGCAGAGGTACCAAGCCGTCCGGTAGGCTACTCCGATTGTCCGGTGCAATTGGTGGGCGCTCATGCCCTTCTTGGACTGGCAGAGAAGATAGATAGCGGCAAACCACTTACGGAGCGGCAGGTGCGAGTCATGCATGATCGTGCCGGACTTGACGCTGAAATGGTAGCCGCATCCGATGCAGTGCCACTGGCCCCTGCCTTTGATCGGGCTCACGTCCATATCGCCGAACCGGGTGCACGCTACACCACTGGGCCAACGCAGCGCCTCCAGGTGCTTACGGCAGGTGTCCTCGTTAGCGAAACGATCCAGTAGGGAGACGATGTCCATGAATCAAACTCCTAAGAAAAGGCAGAAGCTTCCGAAGGTGGATATGGATGACGTGAAGATAGCCGAAAAGGTCTTCGGCAAACGGCTGAAAAAAGAGCTAGACCGAGTGGCCGAAACCGCTGTCAGAAAAGGCGTTAGGGATTCCATACATGAATAGTAACACCCCTATCTAATTGCGTCAAGTGCAGAATCACTGATGCAATCTAGCGGCACCCTGAGCCGCCCGTCAGGCTTAGGATTCACTTTCGGGCAGCCCGACGACACATACACGCGTCGGTTTTCCCCCGCTGGGCTCACAAAAGCCCGCTTGTCGGGCGCCTGCGTCCCATTAGCTTCGAAGTATCTCAGCGTCACATGACCCATCGGGACTTCGAAGCTGAAGCTTTGCTGTTCCTGGGTGGTGATCACCACGTCTGGCCGCTCCCGGATGAAGAGGTCCGACACCATGCGTAGCGTGTACCTACCCGGAATGACCTGCGCGCCGTTGACTCTATGGACCTGGTATTTCTGCTCCCCGTCCTGCCATAGCTCGAAATTCTCCCTGAAGACGATACCTGAGCCCGACGCCATGGCCGCAAAAACGGCGCGAACTGTCTGGACCATATCGAAGAGGACCTCCGTCCTCTCACCCGGGGGAACGCTCTGCGTCACACTGAGCTCGTTGTCCCGATTCGGGGCGGCCCGGAACTCGTACGTGCCCGGCATCGCATAGACTGTGTCTATCCAGCGAAAACCGAACGCCTCTTCTCCGTCCTGATATGCGGTGATCCCCGAGCCCCTCTCGTCGTCCGCGCCAACCGTGAAGCGCGCCCAGACAGTCGGCGGGAGCGTCACCCTCACTTCGACCGTAGTCTCGCCCACGTCTCTCACCACGACATCGGAAACCTCGACGGGCTCGAAGAGTTCACCGTTCGAGGTCTGGACGCCGGCCACCAGCGCGTAGGTTCCGGGGTCCACGTCGTGACGACCCTCGCTGTCCACCTCGAACCGCGCCTGTCCGTCCTGGAGGAGCGTCCCTTCTACCCGCACCCGGGCTCCGTCCGGGTCGAGTCCGATGACTGTGACAGAAGAGGGGACGGTGCGGTCGTAAATATCGGCTAGCCCCGTCTCCAAATCGTTGGCACTTTGGGCGTCTCGGTACTCGCCTCCGCTGGTTTCCGAGATGCACTGCAGGGAGGCCCGATCTTCCTCCTGGAGACCGAAGCCGACCACGTGTACTCGGATGTCCACCCGATCCTGCTGCCACTGGGACATGAGCTCGCACGGATCGGGGTCGCACGTCTCGATGCCATCGCTGATGAGGATGATCTCGCCCGTGCGGTCCCCAAAGTCGACCAGCGCAGCGCGGAGACTTCTCGTGATCGGCGTGCGCCCGAGAGGATTCACGGTCTGCATGAACGCGCGAATCCGCTCCGCAACCGTGCCGGCCGGACCGAAGTCGGCCACGAGCTCGGTATCGCTGCAGTCGCCCTCGCGGCGGTGACCATAGGCCCTCAACGCCAGTTCGGAGCCACCGAAGTCTCTGCCCGCAAACTCGGAGAGCACAGCCTTGGCCACGTGGATCTTGTACGATCCGTCGGCCAATTGCCCCCACATGGACCCGGAGCCGTCGAAGATGACGTACACTCCGTCGGGTGGGGCATCTTGCGCCTTCGCGCTGGACGCGAGAGAAGGAATCAGGCTCAGGCCCGAGATAGCTGCGAAGATCCGGATGGAGCGCATGATACCTCTCCGGGACAGGAGATCATTCCGCACGGCCGCCAGCGGCCACGTCAGCACAGTGCCGAGCGGCCGTGGCAAGATCAAGTAGCATTGCGCTCGACGCACTCGAGCAGTCTTCTTCGGGCTAAACCAAGATGGCAGTGGCGAGCCGGGTGGCGGCCCGGCCGCTGCGCATGGCTGGGGTCCGCGCCCTCACGCCTCCCCGAAGATCCGCGCCAGCCGCTCCCGGGCCACAGGCGGGGTGATCAGGCTCACCCCCACCATGGCGGCAAGGGAAAGCCCCACCGCCAGGAAGATCGGGTGGAAGGGGAGGAGCCCGGCCCGATCCGGCTCGCCCCCGCCCACTCCGCCAACGAAGCCCAGGACCAGGGCGGCCATGGCGCCGGCCCGCGTGGCTCGTCTCCAGAACAGCCCCGCCGCGATGGGCACGAAGAGCGAGCCGCCCAGGATGCCCCAGGCGTAGGCGCCCACCACGGCGATGAGGGCGATCTCCCCGATCAGCACCTGCAGCGTGGCCACGCCCACGATCAGGAAGCCGAAGATGCCGGTGAAGGTCCGCATCCAGCGCAGCCTCTCGGCCTCGTCCAGCTCCCGCCGGGCGAAGTAGGGCTCGAAGATGTCCTGGGAGACGTAGACGCCCACGATGTGGAGGAGGGAGTCGGTGGTGGACTGGACCCCGGCCAGGATCGCCACCATGGCGACCGCCCCCAGCGTCCCGCCGATGAGCTCCACGATGATCGCGGGCGCCATGGCGTCCCCCACCTGCTCCGGCAGGTAGAGGAAGCCCATGATCCCCACCGCGGAGATCACGACGTAGAAGACGACCAGCAGGACTGCGTTGAGGGCCGGGATGAGCCGCGCCGTCGCCACGTCCTTCGCCGACAGGATGCGCTGCACGTAGTACGGGTGGATCGCCACCCCCAGCCCGAAGACCAGGGCAAGGGCCACGACGCCCACCGGGTCCGGCGTCTGCCCGGCGAAGATAGTCATGTGCCCACCGGCGTCCGTGAAGGACGTCCCCGGGTCCGACGCCAGGCGCCGGGCCAGAGCAAAGAGCATGATGAGCACGCCCGCCGTCATGACGAAGGCCTGGAAGAGGTCGGTGCGGGCCAGCGCGACCATCCCCCCCAACATCGTGTAGACCACGAACAGCCAACCCACCGCCAGGATCCCGAGCCACATCGGGACCTCGATGATGAACCCCACGCCGAAGAGCTGCGCGACCAGGATGATCGCGTACGTGAAGACGATCACCCCGGACATGAGCGCTCTGAGGAGGTCCGAGTCGTAGCGAAGCCCCATGAGCTCCGAAACCGAGTTGACCCCGGACCTCTGCCAGATGGGGGCCGTCACCGAGAGGAACCCCATCCCACACACGGAGCCCAGGGAGAAGAGCGTCATGAACGCCCACCCGAACTGGGAGGCGTACCCCACGCCGCCGATCACCGTGAGGGCGCTCATGAAAGATGCGAACATGGTTCCCACGCCCAGCACCAGCCCGAGTGAGCGGTCGGCGGTGGCGAAGTCGGCCCGGGAGCGGATCTGCCGCCAGCCCCACACGCCGATGCCTAAGACCGCGGCCAGGTAGACGATGAACCAGGCCAGGAAGAGTCCGTTGCCCTCACCCATCGGGCTGGCGGTCGGTGGGAGGGTGGGTCTGTCCTTCGTCGCGCATGGCCCGGTCACGCCGGTTCTCCCGCAGGGCTCGTGCAACGATTACCAGGGCCAGCAGGAGCTGCCCCAGTACGGCCGTCCAGACGTCGATCATCGCGCGCCTCCTCCGGGGCTCAGAACCACGCCGTAGTCGTTCCGGGCGGCCTCTCCCAGGTCAGGTCGTAGAGGCGGGGCATGCGCAGGCGCCGGATGTCCAGGTGGTTGACCTCATGCCGTGCAGCTCAGCCGATCCCTACCGTCTCACGGGCCTTGTCGAGGTCTTCTTGCCGCACGAGCACGCGCACGCCCACGGCGGTCGGCCCCGCGAACCCGGGCCCGAAGATTCCGCTCGGCGGGCCCTGGACGACCACTGGAATTTCCAAGCCCTCGAGCAGTCCCAGGTCGAGATCGGCCTCGAACCGGCCGGAGTACTCCTTGAGCAGCACCCACACGATCTTCCGTCCGCTCAAATGAGCGCCAGGGGCGTAGCCACACAGGCGCTGCACCTCGAAGTCACGAGCATCCGGCCTTCCTCGACCGGCGCCTGCCTAGGGTCTTTCACCGGCGCCAACTTCGACTCCCAGTACTCGGCTATCGCGTCCGCGAGTTTCACCGTGTCGGAGGGTCCAGCCATGGTGCCAACATCCGGCCGCCAGGGTGCCGAGGCAAGCCACGCGAGCCCTGACCCGTTTGGCGCTGGGTTCGTGCCCACGGCTCGCGGTATAGCCGGAAGCCCGCCTTCTCTGATCGTAGCTAGCGAATGCCTCCTGATTCTGGATCACGCGGGCGACCGAACCCGGCACATCGTCACGGCGGTGGTCGGGTGGGGCCTGGCGGTTGTCATGAGGGCGGTAGCAGCGTAAGAAAGGAGGCAGGCTCCCGAGGTCGGGGGCACGACATACAGACGGGGAGGGCGACGATGGACATCACGGCGCAAGTAACCGATTCCCGAGCGGCGCTGGACGAGCTGATCGCCAACGCCGAGGCCGCCGAATCGAACTGGACCACGCCCCGCGCGCCGGGAAAGTGGTCGCCGCAACAGGTTACCGAGCACGTGGCGATCGTCCTGGAAGAGGCCGCCCACCTGGTGGACCAGCGGCCCGCGAAGTTCCCCAACTTTCCGTTCTTCCTGCGACCGATTCTAAGAGGGATGGTCTTCAAGAAAGCCGTTAAGACCGGGGATTTCCCCAAGGCGAAGACCTTCAAGGCGTTCGATCCCCCGAGCGGCCCCGAGACCCCGGCAGCAGCGCGTGAGCGGTTGGACTCAGCGCACCAGAAGTTTCAGGAGGCCTGCACCGCCTGCGCCCACGCCGAGGGCATGGTGAAGAGCTCCGTATTCGGCGCCGTGTCGCTTTCGGACTACATGCGCTTCACCGCCCTCCACACGCGGCACCACGCGAAGCAGATCCCGACCGCCTAGGAGCTCATCGCAAGCAGTCACACCGTCAGAGCGCAACGAAAGCCAAAATCGTTGAACTGCCTGTCCGGGCCGAGGCTGCTCCGGGACGCACAGCGGGAATACCGGACGGCATGCCGCCAGGCCCCTCCACGTGCTGCACGACGTTCGCCGACGGAAGATCCCTTCGGATTCTTCTTCGGCGACGACTCATAGTAGTTTGCTTCGTAACGATCCGAGCACCATTCGTGCACGCCGACCGACATGTTGTAAAGTCCGTAACCGTTGGGGCCCTCTGTCCCCACCTCTTGCAGCGGCGGGTTTTCTCCGCGCAAATCGTCCGGTGGCTCGTTGCCCCAAGGATAGTCGCACCCTTCCAGCCCGCCGCGGGCAGCTTTTTCCCTCTCAGCTTCCGTGGGCAAACGGTGGTGTTTGCCGGCCTGCTCGGACAACCATTCGCAGTAGGCGACGGCCTCGAACCAGCTCGGACCCACCACAGGCTGGTTCGGGAGCTGAAACCTCGGATCACCCCAGAACTTCGTCGGCGGACGGCCAGTGGCTTCGAGGTAGATCGCATATTCCCGCCGCGTCACCGGATATTTGGCAATCGCGAAGGCGTCCACCCAGACGGGGTGTACCGGCTTTTCGTCTTTGGCGCCGGTCTCGCTTCCCATGAGAAAAGCTCCGGCAGGAATCGTGACGAGATCGGGCTCGATGAGGTCGATTCGTGGCATGTGTCTGGTTCGATGGATGAACGGACCCAAGCCTCGCTCCAGTCGTCTCTCCTCCGTGCGAGCCGACCAGGTGGAGACCGGAGGCCTCGGCAACCGACCCAACTCCTGAGACGCATCCGCTCGAAGCTACGCCCGTGTCGCGAGCAAGCAATGTGACTTCGTCGGATAGCCGGCAGGGTCCTCTGCAGCGATCTTGTTCACGACTATGGAAATCGGAATCTATACGTTCGCCGAGACGCGCTTCGATCCCGCGACCAGCCGGCAGCTCGAGGTCGGCCAGCGGCTGAAGGACCTCCTGGAGGAGATCGAAGTGGCCGACCAGGTGGGTCTCGACGTCTTCGGCGTGGGCGAGCACCACCGTGCCGACTATGCCGTCTCGGCGCCCGCCATCGTCCTGGCGGCGGCCGCGGCGCGCACGCAGCGCATCCGGCTGTCGAGCGCGGTTTCGGTGCTCAGCTCCGACGATCCGGTTCGGGTCTTCCAGGACTTCGCGACGCTGGACCAGCTTTCGGACGGGCGCGCCGAGATCATGGCCGGCAGGGGCTCGTTCGTCGAGTCTTTCCCGTTATTCGGCCAGGACCTGAGCGACTACGACGAGCTGTTTACGGAGAAGCTGGAGCTCCTTCTGCGCGTTCGGGAGTCGGAGCGGGTAACGTGGTCGGGTCGGCACCGTCCGGCCATCGACGAACGGCCCGTATACCCTCGCCCCGTCCAGGACCCGATCCCGGTATGGATCGCCGTCGGCGGCACCCCGCCGTCGGTAGTGCGGGCGGGAGCATTGAGGCTGCCTGTATCGCTGGCGATCATCGGCGCCGCCGCCGCCCGCTTGATCCCGGTGGTCGAGCTCTACCGTGAGACCGCGCGGCGGGCGGGACACGACCCGTCCGATATCCCGCTCGGCATCGCCTCCCACGGTTTCGTCGCCGAGGACTCGCAGGCCGCGGCGGATCTAGCTTTTCCACCCTTCGCCGACACCATGACCCGAATCGGCCGGGAGCGGGGTTGGCCGCCGACCACCCGGCACCATTTCGAGGCAGAGCGCGGCCTCGATGGGGCCCTCTTCGTCGGGAGCCCGCAGCAGATCATCGACAAGATCCTGCACCAGCACGAGCTCTTCGCGCATGACCGCTTCCTGATTCAGCTGACCGTGGGCCCCATGCCCCACGCCCAGGTCGTGCGCGCGATCGAGCTGCTCGGAACCGAGGTGGCTCCGGCCGTGCGCAAGGCGACCGCGGATAGCGCCGTGGGCTAGAGGAGCCTCGAGCGGCCGCCCCGACGGACTGACACGCACAGGTGCCGGCCACCATGAGGCGGAGGGTGCGGGAAGCGCCCCCCACCTTGGAGGGCCCGGTGACGTGCTCTCAGGGTTGCACCGCCTCCGTGTTTCCGCCGCCGGGCGTCGTCTCTCGCCGACTGCCTGCGAAGGAGCGCGCCTTTCCCGTCAGCTCCCGAAACTTGCCGCTCATGCCCTCGATCCGCGCCTTCCACTCGGGGTCGGGCTCAACGCCGTCGGTTTCCCGATGGAAGGTCACCATCGTGTAGGCAAGCGCGAAGGGCTCGTAGAGCGCGAGCTCAACCAGGCGTGCGGCGGCCAACGCCAGCAGAAAGCCGAAGAACACGATGAGGCTGTTGCCGGTCAGGGCGAGGGTTAGGGCCAACCCTACGAACGCGACGAAGACCACGACACTGAAGATCTTCCCCGGTACCCAGACCTTGACGGTGGTCATGAGGATGGGCTTGTACTTCTGGCCGTAGAGCACGACCCCGTCCGCGGCGCTCTTCCAGACGTTGGTCTCACGGCGCGAGACGGCGTAGGAGAGGATCGCCTCGTCGACGAAGGAGAGCGACCGGTTGACGATGAGTTGGATCAGGTTGATCAGCCTACGGAAGTCGCCCGGAAGTGGAATGATATTCGTAAGGCTCACCACCGTCCCGGTCAGCGACTTCACCGCCCCCTTCACGAGAGTGTCGAGGATGAAGAGCTGCGATACGTCCTTGAAATACTCCTCCATGATGCCGCGCGCGTAAGCGACCTGACCCGGCCCCTTGGGCACGGTCCTTCCGCTCAGGATCTCGCTCATGGCCGCGATGTGGGCGCCCTTGACGAGGTAAAGCAGGTAGCGTCGGGCCATCCGCCACGCCCACCCGCCCGTCCCTAGCGCGATCAGAAAGCAGATCGCGCCGGCGATCTCGGCGAAGCGCGCCAGGAACAGTCCCAGTCCGCCCCAGATCCCGAACCACAAGAGGGCGGCGAGGAAAAAACCCGCGTAGATCGCCATGTTCACGGCGAGCAGGGGGATCGTGCCCGCGAGCAGCGACACCGCGCCCTTGAAGTAGCTCCCTTCGGACTGATTCGACATCCGTTACCCCCCTGTTGATCGCAGCTACACCACGCGGGCCACCTCGGCTGCCGACGTTACGTGCAGCACCGTGCAAACGCCACAGGGCTTCTGCATGACCACACTAGGACGCCCGCGGATCGCAGACCCGAGTGGCCGGACGCTGTCATCCTGAAGTGACCCCCGAAGTTGATCCAAAAATCATGGGACTTCCGAGATATTTTTGGGAGCGAGGTTCTCTTCGCTCGGTGAATGAATATCCATAAACTCCTCGGGAGTCAGAAAGCCCAAGGAGCTATGGGGACGAACTTCGTTGTAGTCAGCTCTCCATTGCTCGATCGAACGTTTCGCGTCGTGGATCGAGAGGAACCAGTGCAGGTTCAAGCACTCGCCCCGGAGTGTTCCGTTGAAGCTCTCGATGAAGCCGTTCTGGACGGGCTTGCCCGGTTGAATAAAATCGAGCTTCACGCCTCGAGCGTAGGCCCATGAATCGAACGCACGGCTGCGGAACTCGGAGCCGTTGTCCGTGATGATCACTTCGGGCAACCCTCTGGACTCTTTGAGGCACTCCATCACCTCGATGACCCCGGCGGCCGGAATCGAATGCGCGATGTGAATCGCCAGGCACTCGCGACTGAATTCGTCCATGATCGTCAGGCACCGAAATTGGCGGCCGTTGCTCAGCGTGCCAGAGACGAAGTCCATGCTCCACCGCTCGTTCGGGCCGCTCAACGCCTCTCGGATCGGTCGAGGGGCCTGGCTCCTACGTTTCCTTCCCTTCGAACGCACCGCGAGCCCTTCCTCCCTGTAGAGTCGTTGAACTCGTTTCCTGTTCACCAGCCGGCCTTCTCGTCGAAGCATCACGTGGATCATCCGGTAGCCCCAGCGTGGCCGCTCCTGCGCCAACTCTACGATGCGAGCTCGTAGAAGCTCCTGGGGATCGCGAGTGCTGCGATATCGCATCGTAGAGCGTGGAAAACCCGTGTACCGGATCGCTCTGCGTTCTGAAACCTCTCGCACGGCTTGCACCTGCTCGACGACCTGGCGCCGTTCCCGGGCCGTCACGATCCGTTTCCCAACAAGTCCTTCAGGATCTGAAGATTCAAGGCCTGGTCGGCCACGATCCGCTTCAGCCGTCGGTTCTCCTCCTCGACATGCTTGAGGCGTCGCGCCTCGTTCACGTCCATACCACCGTACTTCGTGCGCCACCGATAGTACGTCGTCTCCGCGATCCCGTGCCTGCGACACATCTCACGGATCGTCGCTCCAGCTTCCACTTCTTGCAGAATCCCGATGATTTGCTCTTCCCGAAACCGCCTCTTTTGCATGACTCCTCCTGCTCAAGGAGTCCCACAATAACTGGATCAGGTTCCGGGGGTCACTTCAATCCGACGTTCCAGTGCCGAGAAGGACGTGCGGGGTAAAACGACGGCCATTGGACTCCGCGATGACGGGAACGAAGCACCGCGCCGGGGTACGTCCCGGCGGTCCTCGTCCGTGGCGAGGCTGGCTCGCGCGCGACGGCTGGCGTGCACACGCGTAAGGCGAGACTGGAATACACGACCGCAGAGGGGAAGAAGCAGGCCATGGAAGCGACTCGAGCCGCTGACGAGGAGGTGTGGACCTACCTCTTCGAGGACTGCCAGAATGCGAACACGCAAGAAGGGAAGACGCTGTTCGGGGGCAAGGGTGCCGCGCTCGCCCACATGACGGGTATCGGCTTGCCCGTTCCTCCCGGCTTCATCGTAACGACGCAGTGCTGTAACGAATACCTGGCAAATCATGGAGTCTATCCGGACACCATGTGGCAGCAGGTCGTCGAGAATCTTTCGGCTGTCGAAGCGAAGTCCGGAAAGCGCTTCGGCGACGCGACGGACCCGTTGCTCGTTTCGGTCCGCTCGGGAGCGCCTCTTTCGATGCCCGGGATGATGGATACCATTCTGAATCTCGGTCTGAATGACGAGACGGTCGTCGGCCTCGCCTCCCACACCAGCGACGAGCGCTTCGCATGGGACTCTTACCGCCGCTTCGTCTCGCTGTTCGGCCAGATCGTTCTCGGCGTGGCCCGCGACCGGTTCGAGCGCGTGATGAATGGATCGCTTCAAGCATGGCAATCGGGCCGATTCGGACCTACGGGCCGACGAGCTCCGCGAGCTCGTCGCCGTGTTCAAGCGAATCATCGCTCTCGAAGGCCGGCAGGAGTTCCCTGAGGCGCCAGAAGAGCAATTGAGGATGGCGATTGCCGCCATCTTCGATTCCTGGATGGGAAAGCGGGCCGTGGACTACCGCCGCGTCCATCGCATTCCCGAAGACCTGGGGACCGCCGTGAGCGTCCAGGCCATGGTATTCGGCAATCTGGGTGCCACCAGCGGAACCGGCGTCTGCTTCACGCGTGATCCTGCAACCGGCGCAAAGAGCCTTTGCGGCGAATACCTCCTCAACGCCCAGGGCGAGGACGTAGTCGCGGGGATCCGCACACCCACATCCATCTCCGAGTTGCAGACCCAGCTGCCCGCGATCTATGAGCAGCTCACCGACATCGCGTCCCGGCTCGAGCGGCACTATCACGACATGCAGGACATAGAGTTCACGATCGAGCGGGAACGCCTGTTCATTCTCCAGACACGCACGGGAAAGCGCACTGGCGCGGCGGCCGTGCGAATCGCCGTCGCCATGGTCTCGGAAGATGTCATCGATCGGCGAACCGCACTGTTGCGGATCTCACCGCAACAGATCGACCAGTTACTTCATCCGATGATCGACTCATCGGTGGATCTCACGGTGCTTGCGCAGGGGTTGCCGGCGAGCCCCGGAGCGGCCCACGGGAGAGTCGTCTTCTTTCCCGATGAGGCTGAAGAGATGGCCCGCCAGGGCGAGGAAGTGATCCTGGTCCGTCGTGAGACCAGGCCCGATGATTTCCACGGGATGGCCTCTGCGAGCGCGATCCTGACCGAGCGTGGCGGAATGACGAGCCACGCGGGCGTGGTCGCTCGCGGCATGGGCAAGCCCTGCATCGTAGGGGCGACATCCCTAGCCATCGATTACGGACATCAAGAGTTCAGCGTCGGTGATGTCGTGATTCCGAAAGGCGAGTTGATCACGATCGACGGCACGACAGGCCGAGTGTTCCGAGGAAGAGCACCGACGATTCAGCGCGACACCGACGAGGATTTCGACGTTCTGATGTCTTGGGCAGACGCCTTCAGGAAACTGGAAGTCCGTGGAAACGCCGACACCGCGCACGACGCGACCGTTGCCCGACAGTTCGGGGCGTAAGGCATCGGTCTATGCCGAACGGAGCACATGTTCTTCGACGAGGATCGCCTCGAGGTGATGCGCGAGATGATCTTGGCGAGCGGCTTGGGCAACCGGGAAAAGGCACTCGCGAAGCTTCTACCCTTTCAGAAGCAGGACTTCACCGAGCTGTTCGAGGCGATGGACGGCCTTCCTCTGACCATCCGGTTGATCGATCCGCCGCTGCACGAGTTCCTCCCGAGTCGGATCGACCTCGTGGAGGAAATGACCGAGATGAAATTCAGCGCGCGCCACGCGACTCCCAGCAAGATGAACGTGCTCCTCGACGAGTTGGCCGAAAAGCGTCAGCTGATGAGACGCATCGACCAGCTGACCGAAGTGAACCCGATGTTGGGCCTTCGGGGGTGCCGTCTCGGAATCCTCTTCCCGGAGGTGATCCACATGCAGGTGCGCGCCATCTTCGAGGCGGCTTGTGACGTCAAGGGTCTCGGAAGGACCGTTTCGCCCGAAGTCATGATCCCCTTCGTCGCGTCGGAGGAAGAGTTCAGGGATCAGGCCAAGCTCGTTCGAGAAATCGCCGATCAGGTGATCCGTGAGAACGGCATCGATCTCGCCTATCTGGTAGGCACGATGATCGAGTTGCCCAGGGCCGCGATCGTCGCCGACAAGATCGCGAGACACGCCGATTTTCTTTCTTTCGGCACGAACGACTTGACGCAGACGACGTACGGGCTGAGCAGGGACGACGCCGGTCGGTTCCTGCCCCGCTGCGTCGATCGAAAGATCTATCCCGACGACCCATTTCAGACCTTGGACCGGGAGGGTGTCGGGCACCTGATCACGATGGCCGTCGAGCTCGCCCGCGGTGTCGATCCCGAGATCAAGATCGGCGTCTGCGGAGAACACGGCGCCGATCCACGGTCGATCGATTTCTTTGGCTCGATCGGACTGGATTATGTCAGTTGCTCGCCGTTCCGTGTGCCGATCGCTCGACTGGCAGCGGCCCATTATGAGCTCGAGGCCAACGTGGCCTGACGCGGCGGGGACCGATCGGGCTCCCGAGGACGGCCTGCAAGCCGGGTCGCATGGGCCGAGGAAGAACGGGCGGCCGGTAGCGCCGCAGGCTGAGCGCAGCGAGCGTCCGGCTGCGCCTCACCGGCCCCCGCTCGAGGTGGGGCAGCTCAGGCGAGCGGGGGCCGAGATCCGCTCGCCACCTGCGTACACGTTGAAGCGCTCGTCGCGGAGGAAGCCCACGAGAGTCATGCCGAACGTCGATGCCACCTCGACCGCTAAGCTGGACGGCGCAGAGACGGCACACACGATGGGGGCTCCGGCGACAAGCGCCTTCTGCATGATCTCGTAACTGGACCTGCCGCTCACCAGCAGGATGTTCTCGTGCAGCGGCAGGCGGCCTTCCAAAAGCGCCCAGCCGACGGCCTTGTCGACCGCGTTGTGTCGCCCCACGTCCTCGCGGAGGCAGACGAGGTCGCCTTCCGCGGTGAAGAGCCCGGCCGCGTGGAGCCCGCCGGTCGACGCGAACAGGCCCTGCGCTTCCCGAAGGCGCTCGGGCAGCCGGTGCAGGAGCTCGGCCCCGACCTCGGGACCCGCCGGCAGCGGCGTGCACCCGGACGCTTCCAGCGACTCGAGGCTGGCCTTGCCGCACACGCCGCAGGCGCTGCTGGTGAAGAAGTGCCGGTCGAGCCCGCGAAGCTCGGGCAGCTCGGGCGCGGCCAGCTCGACGCTCACGACGTTGTACTGCTGGGCCGCATCGGTCTCGGGATCGGTGCAGTAGCGGATACGACGGAGGTCGCCTCTGCCCGTGAGGATCCCCTCGCCGTGCAGGAAGCCGGCCGCCAACTCGAAATCGGCGCCGGGCGTGCGCATGGTGATGGCGAGCGTCTGGCTCGCTCCCCCCGCCGCGAGCCGTATCTCGAGCGGCTCTTCGGTGGCCAACTGGTCGACGCGGTCGCGCGAGGTCTCGCCCTCCACACGACGGACCTGCGCCCTGGTCTTGCTGCCAACGCGCCCGCTCATCCCGCCTTCTCCAGGGTTACGGCCGCGTTGTAGTCGGGGATGCCCGCTTGGGGAGAGCGGCGGGTCCGGTCGAGGAGCACCTGCCCCTCGGGCCAGTGTACCTGCAGGCTCCCTGGCGTGACCGGGGCGATCCTCGCCCGCCCGCGGAATTCACCGAGCCGGTTACGCAACAGAAGCCCGTCGCCGTTCCGGATGGCGAGCCGGTCGGCGTCGGCTCGGCTGATCAGGATCGCCTCGCGCACGGCGCCGGTGAGGCTGTCCCTCGAGTCGTGGACCATGGTGTTGAACTGCTTGCCCCGCCGGCTTGTGACCATGAAGTGCCCTTCGGGCAACTCCATTTTCGGCGGCTCCACCACGGAGAAGTGTGCCTTGCCGTCCGGAGTGGGGAAGCGCCAGCCCGCGCATAGTAGCGGGCCGCCATACTGGAACTGATCCCCGTACTTCTCGAGTCTCTCGATGCCGCTGTAGAACGGGACCGCCTCGCTGATCTCCCTCCGGATCTCGGGGGTGCCGGAGAAGCGCACCTCGTCGGCGACTTCGGGGACGGCGCGAGCAGCCAGCTCACAGAAGATCTCCCACTCGGGCCGGGCTTCCGCGATGCGAGGGCCCTCGATCTCCGGGCTGAAGACGACCCTGCGCTCCGTCGTGGTCTCGGTCACGCCACCGACCATCTCGTAGCGCGCCTGGGCGGGCAGCAGCACGACGGTCTCCGCAGGATCGACGAGCATCTGGCTCGACAGCACGATGTCGACGTGCACGCGGAGTGGGATACGCGCGAGGGCCGTCTCGCTGTACTCCGGGTCCGGCAGAACCTCGAGAAAGTTGCCGCCCGAGCTGACGAGCACGTCCAGCCGGCCGTCGTGGGCGTCGTCGATCATCTCCGGCGCGGTGAGGCCCGCGTCGGCCGCGACATCGAAGCCCCAGCGCTCGCTGAAGTTCGCGGCGCTCTCGGCGCTCAGCGGAAGCCCTCCGGGGAGCGCGGTCGAGTAAGCGCCCATCTCGGCTCCCCCCTGGACCCCCGAATGGCCACGGATCGGCATGAGGCCGCACTTCTCGCGGCCGACGAAGCCGCGGCTGAGCCCGAGGTTCACGATCGCCCGGACGTTGTCCTCGCCGCACTCGTGCTGCGTGATCCCCATCGACCAGACGAAGACGGCGGAGCCGGCCTCGCCCACGATCTTCGCGAGCTCCTCCATGTCCGCCCGCCCGACACCTGAGAGCGCCTCCAGCTCCTCCCAGCTCTGCTGCGCAAGGCTCTCCGACAAGGCGTCGAAGCCCGCGCAATGCCGCTCGATGAAGTCGCGGTCCACCAACCCGCGCTCGATCATACACTTGAGGGTGCCGTTGAGCAGTCCGATGTCGCCGCCGACGTTCACGAGAAAGAACCGGTCCGCGATCTTGGTGCCGAAGAGGGCGCTCTCCACGTTGGACGGTACCCAGTACCGCTCCATCCCCGGCTCGCGGTAGCTGTTGACGACCACGACCCTCGTGCCGGCCTTCTTCGCCTTGTAGAGGTACTTCATCGAGACGGGCTGGTTGTTGGCGACGTTGGTGCCGATGAAGACGACCAGGTCGCTGCCGATCCAGTCGCTGTACGAGCACGTCGTCGCTGCCACTCCGAGAGAGCTCTTCAACCCGAACGTGCTCGGCGAGTGGCAGATGCGGGCGGCGTTGTCGATCGAGTTGGTCCCCATCGCGCGCACCGCCTTCTGCGCCGCGTAATAGTTCTCGTTCGACTGGCCGCGGCTCGTCATGTAGAAGCCCAGCCGGTCGGGCGCGCTGGAACGGATACGCCCGGCGACCAGGTCGAGCGCCTCGTCCCAACCGAGGCGGGAGAAGCCCGCCTCGCCCCTTCGCCGGATCATCGGGTGAGGAAGCCGCCCTCGCTGCCGGAGCTCGGCGCCGCTCAGCTCCCTCAGCGGCGCGACGTCGGACAGGCCCTCCGCGTCGAGCCCGCCCATCGTGTTCAGGCGGAGCAGACGAAGCCGGATGTTGCAGAGATGCGTCTCGTCGAGGGTCCAATCGCGAAGGCCCATCGTGCCGAGCGAGCAGCCGTCGCACGTGCCCTGCCTGAGGATGCGCCATGCGTAGGCGAGGTTGTCGCGGTTCTCGCCGATCGCCCGCGCAATCTCCCAATAATTGTTCGGCCGTTGCTCCCCGATGCCGAACGGCTTGAGGCTCGCCCAGTTGGCGGGGTCGATGAGCTTGGGACGCGAGCGGGGGGTCATGGCTTTCCGGCGCTGCGTCGCTCGGCCACCCTCAGTTGCTCCCGCGTGTTCACGTTGAGCAGGAGCGGCCCGACGGGCGCGGTGGCCCCGTCCTCGCCGAGCTCTCTCACACGCAGGCGGGCGAGCAAGCCACGCATCGAGTGCTCGCCGTTCTCCAGACGAGCCTCGACGGTCGCTAGAGAAGTCGTGCCGTACCAGGCACAGAGCGGCTGCACGCCCTGCGTGTCCACCCGCAGGACCACCGCGTCGAGGCCGGGCGCGGCCGCGGCGAGGATCGTCCTCATGAGCGACGGCGTCACGAGCGGAAGATCGCACGCCAGGACCAGCATTCCGGGGCGCTCCAACTCCTCGGCCCAGCGCAGTCCAGCCGCCACTCCGGCCAGCGGACCGCAACCGGGCCGTGGGTCCTCGCGCCAGGGAAGGGCCATCCGCCTAGCCAGCCTCCCATCGCCGCCCAGGAGCACGACCGGGTCACTCACCTCTCGCGGCGTGCGGACCGCCCACGCGGCCATCGACCGGCCACCGACACGAGCGCTGGCCTTGTCTGAACCGAAACGGCGACTACGCCCGCCCACGAGCACGCCCCCGAGCGGCAGGCTGTTTTTGGGGCCGGACATAGGGGCAATGTCGTCCTGAGGATTGAGCGACGCCAGGTGATCCGGCCGAGTCATCGCTCCGTTTCGCAGAAGGTCGAGGGTCGTTTCAGGGGCGTTTCATGGAACGCTCCCGAAACCGAAGGCGCAGGGAACCCCCGCGGCTGAGACCTTACTCACAGCAAGGGCGCGAGGAGCTCGGGCGCCGCGAGGCTCGATCGGGCACGAGGAATGCACCAGGAGTCGACGGGTGAGCGTGCGTCTGCCGCGCCACCGAATCAACCTAAAAGGAGGAACACCGTGAGCCGAAGCTCTGTTCTGTTGATTGGCGCGGCCCTCGTCGGCCTCGCGGCCTGCGGGGACGACGACCCGATGGAGCCACAGATCGAGATTCTCGAGCTGACCTTCCAAGGGCTGGAGCCATTGGCCAACGGATATCACTACGAGGGCTGGGCAATCGTCGGTGGAGCCGCCGTGACGACCGGTAAGTTCAACGTCGACGCTACGGGCAACCTGGTGACGACCTCGGGCTCCGCGATCGCGAACGGTGAATTCGACACGGGCACCAACCTCGAAGCTGCAACGGCGATCGTGATCACGATCGAGCCATCAGGCGACACAGATGATGCACCGGCCCAGACGCACGTGCTGGCGGGGTCGGTGGCGGCCGGGACTGCCACCTTGAGCGTGGGAGACGGCGCAGCGCTCGGCAACGACTTCTCGACGGCGAACGGAGATTTCATCCTCGCGACGCCTACAGACGGCGCGATGAACAACGAAAACAGCGGCATCTGGTTTCTGTCGCTCGCGACGGGTGCACCCACCACGGGCCTGAGCCTGCCGACGTTACCCGGCGGCTGGGCCTACGAAGGCTGGGCAGTGATCGGCGGCACGCCAGTGACCACGGGACGCTTCACCGATGTCGCCGCCGCAGACCTCGCCGACCCATTCAGCGGCATGATGGCGGGCCCGCCCTTCCCCGGCGAGGACTTCCTCGGGAACGCGCCGACGGGTCTGGTCTTCCCCACCGACCTGGCGGGCGGTGTCGCCGTAATCTCCATCGAGCCCGAGCCCGACGACTCGGACGCGCCGTTTACGCTCAAGCCACTGGCTGGAGGGATCGAGGCGGCCGCGGTGGACCACGTGACGTACGCGATTCCCAACAACGCCGCCACGTTCCCCACCGGTACGGCCGTCATCCGCTACCCGCATCCAGCTGTTTCGGGGCCTTGCCGTCCGAGCCCGGGGGGCCACCACTATGACGGGGTGCTGGCCCGGACCTCCTGGCGCTGTTCGCCCAGGCCTGCGATTCCGAGCCGGACGACGTCGCCGGGTTTCAAATACGTGGGTGGGTCTTGCCCCATGCCGACCCCCGGGGGCGCGATCCTGTCCTTCATTCGTCTCGCAGTGGACGCGCGATAACAGGGCCCCTACGGCGTTGGCCGCCCGGACGTGGGCGCACGTGACAAACTCTCGCGGACGGCGTACATCACCGGCACGGTGGGTTCCTCAAGCTGGAGCACGCCGCGAGCACACAGCTGGGATTGACCCTAACCGTTCACCGACCATGCGACACACTCTCTCTTTCGGCCTACTGCTCTTGTCGGCGGTCCTCTGCACCCCCACTCCGCTGCGGCCGCAAGACGGACGCGCGCGACCCGACTACCTCAGCCATGCCGAAGGAGCGTGG
This sequence comes from Longimicrobiales bacterium, assembly GCA_965249195.1. GTDB lineage: Bacteria > Gemmatimonadota > Gemmatimonadetes > Longimicrobiales > Gaopeijiaceae > CBDFLM01. The sequence continues at coordinate 226,524 of CBDFLM010000010.1, read as the reverse complement.
CTCGCGTCGGTCGGTTTCAGCTCTGCCGAGGGAGGCCCGTCGAACTCCCGCGTTCGAGACCTACGACGGCCTCAGTACACCGCGGACCATGCTCACGAACGCCGCTCCCGACGGCCAGCTGGTGCTGGTCTACGAGCTGCCGGCCCTCACGACCTTCCAGCGTTTGGCGGTTCCCGAAGTCACGGTGGAACCGCCCGCGTATGTGACGTTCTTCCGCGAAGTCACCGTGTCTGGCTCTGCGGAGACCGCCGACGGTCCCTATCAGGTTCTGGCCGAGGCCACGCTCCAGACGCATCGGACACGTGGCGAAGTGACGGATCTCGACGTGGTCGGGCAAATGCCGGTCCGATTCGTCAAGCTGACCCTTCGTGGGGGGATCCAGGACGGGACAGAGCAGATGGGTTACCAGTTCAGTGAGCTCATAGGGAACGGCGTCCAGGAGCCCGTGCCCCTCGAGGGGGGCTTCAGCGGCATCTGGGACGCCCGGCCCCCCGACGTCGACCGCTCATCCGGGCTGATCGAGCTGAAGCAGAACGGTGCGGCGGTGACCGGCTGCGCGCCGGGCCGAACGATCGAAGGTACCGTAAGCGGCAACATCCTCCGTGCCCGCGGCTTGGGAATCGAGGACGGAACCCCGAGTCAGTACGTCCTGCTCCTGGACCGAGAGGGTGCGTTGCGGGGAGCGGCCAGTGTGAACAACGGCCCCTTCGGCCTGTACGGTGGCCCGGTAGCTCCCGAGGGCAGCCGGAGCGACTGCTCGGAGATCCCGGACCCGGAGCTCGGCTGCGGCTCGACCGTCTATGTCCGCTTCCAATACGACTCGGCCGAGCTGCGACCCGAGTCCGATCCGATCCTCGCCGATCTGTTCGAGGGGCTGAGCGGCTCACAGAGCGCCGAGATCGTCATAGAGGGCCACACGTCGAGCGAAGGCAGCGAGGAGTACAACAAAGACCTTTCGGAGCGTCGTGCCCAGTCGGTGGTCGACGATCTCGTCCGCCGGGGCGTCGAAGCTGGCCGCCTCAGGGCCGTGGGGATGGGTGAGGCAGAGCCGATCGCGTCCAACAACGACGACACCGGACGCTCGCTGAACCGACGCGTGGAGGTGGCCTGCTCCTAGCGCCTAGCTCGGGGCGCACCCCACCGCGGCGCGCTCCCCTTCTTCAGCGACCTGCTAAAGGCGCGGAGAAGAAATCGTATTCGCAACGAAGCGCGTAGCGGTAGGCCAGCACGACCTCCGTGGTCTCGTCGGCCAGCTCGTCCAGCAGCAACTCCAGGCCGGCCGCGAGCTCCTCGAAGTCGGCGCTCGAGTACGTCTCGATCCACTCCTTGTACGGACTTTGTGACTGACCTTTCTTCGCCAGCTCCTGGCCCAGGAACGCATAGAGCCGCATGCACGGTGTCATCGCCGCCATGATCTCCCCCGCACCGGCCGTCCATGCAGTCCTCAGCAGGAAATCGGTGTAGGCACTCGTGGCCGGGAGCGGTCGCAGCTCGTCCAGATCGATGTTCAAGCTCTCCGCGTAGCCCTCGTGCAGCTTCAGCTCTTCGAGCACGCCGCCCATGAGGCGGTGCAACCGATCGACCACCTCCCAGCTCTCCCCCGCGCGCACCGCCGCCAACGCATATGCGTTGAAGAAGGCGCGCAAGAAAAACGCGTCCTGTGCCACGTACCGCTCGAAGGCCTCCTCATCGAGGGTGCCGTCCCCGATCCCACGAATGAACGGATGGTCGAGACAGCGCCCCGCCAGCGTCCGGTTCTCCCTCCAGAGCCTCGCGTGCAACGGTTCGGTCGTCATCCCGGCTAGCCCTCCCATGTCATTCGCCAGAAGTCGTGCTCGTGGCGCATCACCTCGTCGAACAACTCCTGCTGCCGCGGATGCCGGTGCTCTTCGGCGAGACCGAGCAGGCTGCGCACGTAGCCCTGGAATTCGGGGTGCGTCCAGCGCTCGATGAATTCTGCATAGGGCCCCCTGGCCTCCAGCTCACCCCATGCCACGGTGTACGCCACTTCGACCCCGAAAAAGATCGCGAGCAGCACCTCGAACGGCTCGGAGTAACCGGCCCTCGTCAGGAAGTCCACGTAACGCCGGCACACGGGGTGGGGATCGACGTCCAGATCGAGGCCCCTCGACCCGGCATGCTCCTCGAACCAGTCGAGCTCCTGGTCGATCGCCGAAAGCCCCGCGATCAGCACGCTCTGCCCGGGCCTCGGCGTTTTTGCGGCCGTGAGTGCCGCGAAAGCGGTGAAGCCCTTCACGAACTGGTAGTCCTGAACGAGCCAGCGGTTGAAGGCCTCCTCGGGCAGCGTGCCGTCGCCGACGGCGTCGAGAAACGCGGCGCGCGTGCCGAGGTCCCACAGCTCTCCCGTGCCTCGGGCGAGTCGTGATTCGATGAAGTGTTTCATGAGCGATCCGTGGCCCTACCGCGGGTGGTCGGCGAAGAGGTGCGCTAAGATAGCGTGGCTCGCGAAGCGAGCCTGACAGCTGCGGCTTTGACCGTTTCTGAAGAGCCTGCAACGAGGGCTTGTGCCTGAGGCTCCAGGTCGCGAGGTCGCAACAACTACCGTGCGCTCGCCCCCCAGTCGATGGTGTCCCGCTGACAGTTGAAGGTGGTGGCTCCGGAGAGTCTCCTTGTTAGCCTGCCTTTCTCATTTCGGCAACCGGTTCATGGTCGTCGAGGTGGGCCCTGAGCATCCAGAGCTGGTCGTAGCCGATGATCCTCCGGTAGCTCTTCTCGGTCTCCACGAACGAGGCCGCAGCCCAGCGCAAGGCCATCGCTCCGTTCTTCCAGTTGGTCACCCTGCGGGTCTTCTGTCTTACGCCCGAGTGGGTGCTGTCGATCAGGTTGGTCGAGCCCAGGCACTTCCTCAGCCGCGGCGGGAGGCCGAGCCGGTTGATCGTGAACATCTCGCTGAGGCCTTCGCGTAGGCTAGCCGAGGCCGAGGGGTGGTCGCGCTCGAGCCATCGGGCGAGCTGCTCGAGCTTCTGCTCGCCCTGCTTCGCGTCCAGCTTCATCGCCGCCCGGAACGCCGCCTTCACCTGAGGATGCTGATCCTTCGGCAGATGACCCAGCACGTTGCGGAGCTTGTGGTTGCGGCAGCGCTGGATGGGGTGACGTTGGCCGAACACCTTCTCGATCGCCTTCCTGAGCGCTTTCGAGCCATCGATCACGAACAGCCGCCGCCTGCCCGGGTCCAGGCCGCGCTCGACCAGATCCTCTAGGAGCGCGCTGGTCACCTCGGCGTTCTCACTCGCTCCTTCCCTCACGCCCAGCACGTGCTTCTTTCCGTCTGAGTCCACGCCTACCGCAGCAAGCACGTGGTGCGAGCCCATCTGGATCCCGTCCAGGTAGATCACCAGCAGGTCCCACGCATCCAGCCGGCGCTCCATCAGCTCCTTCAGCACGCGCTCCGAGGCCTCGACCGTCTCACGGCTCACCGCCGACTTGCTCACCCCGACCGTGTCGGCCATCTCACCGATCACACGGCCGTACTTGCGCGTGCTCACCCCCGCCATCAGGACCTCGAGCATCCGATCCGCCACAGCGCCCGGTCTCCGCATCGCTGCGTACGCCGGCACCTCGACCTCGCCACCCTCCCCGGCGCCCCGGCGCCTGAGCCGTGGCCGCTCCACACGCACCTTCCGGTCCGACAGGTAAACCACACCACCCTGCCGGCCATACCACACCGTGTCGTCTTCCGCTCGTGACCGACCTGCCTGCTTCACGCCTGCCACACCCTCGGCGCTCATCTCCAGCACCGCTTCGATCGTCGCTCGTCCCATCACCTGGATGACTTCGTCGATCACGACCTCCGTCTGCTCCACGAGCTCAAGCATCGGAAGCAGAAACTGCCCCTCCCGCTTCAGGAACCCCCTGATCGCGCGCTTGTCCGCCCGATCCCTTACCTCGTACGTTCTCTTCATCGTGGTGGCTCCGTGTTGGGGTTTTTGCCTACCCGAGCCTATCGGCCCGGGACCCCCGGAGCCACCACTTTTCTTTCTCCCCTATCAGGAACCTTCAACTACGGTTGGGACAGCTTCCCCCAGTCGGGAGCACGGGGTGACGCCAGTGTCTCTCGGACCGCGTCGACCACGGCGGGCTCGTCCAGGAAGGACCAGTCCAAGGCTTGTCGGGTCACGGTGGCGTCTCCCTCCACGTGGAAGAACAGAAGGGCGTGTACCGCGGGATAACGGTCCCGGAAGTCACCGAGAGCCTCGCCGTACCAGGCGGCTCGGTCACCGCCCACGGTCAGCGAGCCGAACTCCGCCACCATGATCGGCTTGCCGAACCCCTCCAGGAAGTCGTAGTGCTGCCCGAAGATCTCCTGGAAGCTCCACCACTGCGACCAGTAGGCTACGGTCCCATAGTTGAGCGCCCCGGTCGCGACCCAGTCCACGTAGTCGTCTCCGGGCCAGTAGACCTCGTAGCCGGCGTATGCGACGTGAGGCGACCAGACCCAGAGAACGTTTGTCGCCCCCGCGGCTCGGAACCGGTCCACCACACGCCGCCATGCCGCGATGAAGTCCTGGGGCTCATTGTTCTGGGGGCCCCAGGGATACCGGTACGGGTCATTCATCTCATGGGCGAAGCGCACCAGAAGCGGCTTCTCGAAACGCGCCGCCCCGCGGGCCCAAGCGTCGACGTAGAAGTCGTAGTCTCCCCGCGCGATGGAAGCCAGCCCGTTCCGGTCCCGCACGTTCCGCAGCGGCAGCTCGGGATGCAACCGGCTCTCGAAGGTCGTGAGCCAGGGCTCCCAGGTGATCACCGGGATGGAGCCGAGGTCGTGGACGGCGTCGAGGATCCGCTCCGGGAAGGCCGGGTCGCCCTCGTCACCCCACGCCCAGTACGTCTGGACCAAGGCGAAGCCGACGCCCAGCGCACGCTCCAGGGCGATCACGTCTTCGAGCGTGCGGGCGATCCCTTCGTCGTATACGAAGCTGTCCCAACCGTAGTTGAAGGTTCCTGATAGGGGAGAAAGAAAAGTGGTGGCTCCGGGGGTCCCGGGCCGATAGGCTCGGGTAGGCAAAAACCCCAACACGGAGCCACCACGATGAAGAGAACGTACGAGGTAAGGGATCGGGCGGACAAGCGCGCGATCAGGGAGTTCCTGAAGCGGGAGGGGCAGTTTCTGCTTCCGATGCTTGAGCTCGTGGAGCAGACGGAGGTCGTGATCGACGAAGTCATCCAGGTGATGGGACGAGCGACGATCGAAGCGGTGCTGGAGATGAGCGCCGAGGGTGTGGCAGGCGTGAAGCAGGCAGGTCGGTCACGAGCGGAAGACGACACGGTGTGGTATGGCCGGCAGGGTGGTGTGGTTTACCTGTCGGACCGGAAGGTGCGTGTGGAGCGGCCACGGCTCAGGCGCCGGGGCGCCGGGGAGGGTGGCGAGGTCGAGGTGCCGGCGTACGCAGCGATGCGGAGACCGGGCGCTGTGGCGGATCGGATGCTCGAGGTCCTGATGGCGGGGGTGAGCACGCGCAAGTACGGCCGTGTGATCGGTGAGATGGCCGACACGGTCGGGGTGAGCAAGTCGGCGGTGAGCCGTGAGACGGTCGAGGCCTCGGAGCGCGTGCTGAAGGAGCTGATGGAGCGCCGGCTGGATGCGTGGGACCTGCTGGTGATCTACCTGGACGGGATCCAGATGGGCTCGCACCACGTGCTTGCTGCGGTAGGCGTGGACTCAGACGGAAAGAAGCACGTGCTGGGCGTGAGGGAAGGAGCGAGTGAGAACGCCGAGGTGACCAGCGCGCTCCTAGAGGATCTGGTCGAGCGCGGCCTGGACCCGGGCAGGCGGCGGCTGTTCGTGATCGATGGCTCGAAAGCGCTCAGGAAGGCGATCGAGAAGGTGTTCGGCCAACGTCACCCCATCCAGCGCTGCCGCAACCACAAGCTCCGCAACGTGCTGGGTCATCTGCCGAAGGATCAGCATCCTCAGGTGAAGGCGGTGTTCCGGGCGGCGATGAAGCTGGACGCGAAGCAGGGCGAGCAGAAGCTCGAGCAGCTCGCCCGATGGCTCGAGCGCGACCACCCCTCGGCCTCGGCCAGCCTACGCGAAGGCCTCAGCGAGATGTTCACGATCAACCGGCTCGGCCTCCCGCCGCGGCTGAGGAAGTGCCTGGGCTCGACCAACCTGATCGACAGCACCCACTCGGGCGTAAGACAGAAGACCCGCAGGGTGACCAACTGGAAGAACGGAGCGACGGCCTTGCGCTGGGCTGCGGCCTCGTTCGTGGAGACCGAGAAGAGCTACCGGAGGATCATCGGCTACGACCAGCTCTGGATGCTCAGGGCCCACCTCGACGACCATGAACCGGTTGCCGAAATGAGAAAGGCAGGCTAACAAGGAGACTCTCCGGAGCCACCACCTTCAACTGTCAGCGGGACACCATCTCGTATACCCCGAGCAGCAAAGTATCGGGATGGCGCAGCGAATCGGGGTGGCGCCGGAGCTCCCCCAGCCAAGCGAGCTCAGCCGAGCGTCCTGGCCCCCGGAATGTCCGGACGATCCCGCTCTCGACGCCGCTCACGCCGGTCCCGATGCGCCCGAAGAGGGCCGAGAGCGGACCTCGAGACGCCGAGCCCAGGACGACGAGCCCCAGGACCACCGCGACGCTCGCTGCTGCGGCCAGAGCCGTCAACACGATCCGCTGTGTGCGCTTCATGAGCCCGTTTCCTTGTGAGGCGGCGAGGACGGAGCATCCCGGTCCTCATGAGCTTCTGATCCGGCCTCCAACGCCGCGACATCCACGACGTCCCAGGGCGTGCCCGCCGGCGGTCGTCGGGCCTCCCATGCGGCCCGGATCCCGCCGCTGGCCAGCAGCATGGCCAGGGAAGCGAAAGCCACCATACCCCAGACCGCCTCGCTCGTAAGGAAAAGAGCAGCCTCCGGGGTGAGCACCAAGCGCCGGTACACGGTCCATGCGAGCGTGATGCCATACACGGCTGCCAGCGCCAGGTGAGACCAAGCGAGGTGCAGGAACCGACCCTTCCTTGCCTCCTTGGCGGTGGGGATGTAGGGGACCTCGGCCCGGGCAACCCCCAGTACGGTGCCGAGCAGGTACACGGGCCAACACGCGACCTTGAGGGAGAGCCCCCGCCAGTGGAGTCCGCGCTCCCTCTCCGGGTGGCAGAGCCAGCGCTGCACGTACAGGTAGATCGCGATACCGAGGAGGGCCACCGGACCCCCGACGGTGATAAACTCCTCGAAGGGCATGGAGGCGGGCTGGACGCCGGTCCAGAGGTATATGTAGGGGATCACCAGATACATGAGGGTCGTGAGCCCGAACAGGTAGTAGGTGCCGATGGTCAGGTACGAGAAGCGCTGCCGCCAGCCCAGCCCGCGGAAGGCGAGTGGAAGCTCCGAGAACAGCACCTCGTAGACCCCTCGGGCCCATTTGATCTGTTGATGGTAGAACGATCCCAAGTCCTCGGGCACCAGTCCTCGGCTCACGACCTCCGGCACGTAGACGGAGCGCCACCCCGCGCCGTGCAGCCGGATGGAGGTGACCAGGTCTTCCGCCAGGCCGATCCCGTGCCCCCCGATGGAGGCAAGGGCGTCTCTGCGGAACGTGCAGTTCGCACCGATGGCCACGGTCGCGCCGTGGCCGTAAAGCCCCATCTGGGTGGGGCCATAGAAGGCGTAAGTCTGTTCCGTCGCGCCCCGCGCAGTGAAGGATCGGCGCTGGTTGTAGTAAGCCTGACAGACCTGGACGAACCCCACCTGCGGGTCGATGGTGTCCCGCTGACAGTTGAAGGTGGTGGCTCCGGAGAGTCTCCTTGTTAGCCTGCCTTTCTCATTTCGGCAACCGGTTCATGGTCGTCGAGGTGGGCCCTGAGCATCCAGAGCTGGTCGTAGCCGATGATCCTCCGGTAGCTCTTCTCGGTCTCCACGAACGAGGCCGCAGCCCAGCGCAAGGCCATCGCTCCGTTCTTCCAGTTGGTCACCCTGCGGGTCTTCTGTCTTACGCCCGAGTGGGTGCTGTCGATCAGGTTGGTCGAGCCCAGGCACTTCCTCAGCCGCGGCGGGAGGCCGAGCCGGTTGATCGTGAACATCTCGCTGAGGCCTTCGCGTAGGCTAGCCGAGGCCGAGGGGTGGTCGCGCTCGAGCCATCGGGCGAGCTGCTCGAGCTTCTGCTCGCCCTGCTTCGCGTCCAGCTTCATCGCCGCCCGGAACGCCGCCTTCACCTGAGGATGCTGATCCTTCGGCAGATGACCCAGCACGTTGCGGAGCTTGTGGTTGCGGCAGCGCTGGATGGGGTGACGTTGGCCGAACACCTTCTCGATCGCCTTCCTGAGCGCTTTCGAGCCATCGATCACGAACAGCCGCCGCCTGCCCGGGTCCAGGCCGCGCTCGACCAGATCCTCTAGGAGCGCGCTGGTCACCTCGGCGTTCTCACTCGCTCCTTCCCTCACGCCCAGCACGTGCTTCTTTCCGTCTGAGTCCACGCCTACCGCAGCAAGCACGTGGTGCGAGCCCATCTGGATCCCGTCCAGGTAGATCACCAGCAGGTCCCACGCATCCAGCCGGCGCTCCATCAGCTCCTTCAGCACGCGCTCCGAGGCCTCGACCGTCTCACGGCTCACCGCCGACTTGCTCACCCCGACCGTGTCGGCCATCTCACCGATCACACGGCCGTACTTGCGCGTGCTCACCCCCGCTATCAGGACCTCGAGCATCCGATCCGCCACAGCGCCCGGTCTCCGCATCGCTGCGTACGCCGGCACCTCGACCTCGCCACCCTCCCCGGCGCCCCGGCGCCTGAGCCGTGGCCGCTCCACACGCACCTTCCGGTCCGACAGGTAAACCACACCACCCTGCCGGCCATACCACACCGTGTCGTCTTCCGCTCGTGACCGACCTGCCTGCTTCACGCCTGCCACACCCTCGGCGCTCATCTCCAGCACCGCTTCGATCGTCGCTCGTCCCATCACCTGGATGACTTCGTCGATCACGACCTCCGTCTGCTCCACGAACTCAAGCATCGGAAGCAGAAACTGCCCCTCCCGCTTCAGGAACTCCCTGATCGCGCGCTTGTCCGCCCGATCCCTTACCTCGTACGTTCTCTTCATCGTGGTGGCTCCGTGTTGGGGTTTTTGCCTACCCGAGCCTATCGGCCCGGGACCCCCGGAGCCACCACTTTGCTTTCTCCCCTATCAGGAACCTTCAACTACGGTTGGGACAGCTTCTGCGGGTCGTCGAAATGTCCCAGGACCCGGTCCAGGAAATCGGGGAAAGGGATGTGGTCCGGGTCGAGTACGAGGATGAAGTCCTCGTCCGTGCGCTCCAGCGCGGCGTTGATCTTTCCCGCCTTGGCCCCGGGCAGGCCCACGAGCTCCAACCATACGGCGTCATGACGCTCGGCGAGCGCGCGGAAGCGGGAGTCCTCGGTGTCGTCCAGAAGATAGGTCGTGTGTGGGTAGCGGACGCGGGCGCAACCGGCCAGCGTCTTCTCGAACATCGCCAGAGGCTCGCCGGGCGAAGACGTGGTGAGAATGGCGACCCGAAGTCCTCCGGGCGCCGGGCGATGCTCCGGGCGCCGGATCGCGAGGAGTGCGATCCAGCCCAGCACCATCCGAGAAATTCCATACCAGATGGCCAGAGAGAGCACCACATACAGCCACGTCACCGCCACGTGTTCGGGAGCGAACCACCAGTCGGCGAATCGCACGGTCGAGATGAGTCCAGCACCGACGAGGGCGCCCAAGACGAGCCTGTCACGCCGTCGGACGGACGCGGCCTGCCGCCAACGCCAAAGCGAAGGGTCGCCGCGGCTCACCGCCGGGAGGGTCGTCCCAGGTGGATCAGCACGGCGACGCTCCCTCGGGTGAGATCGTAGAAGGCCGTCTCCCGCCGCTCGGCCTCGATATGCAGCGATAGGCGCTCGCCCGCTGGCGCATCGAGCGAGGCCGTCACGTTCCACGGAGTGTAGGAGCGTTCTTCGAACACGAGGGAGGGTCCCCCGGGGGAGTTTCCTGGCGAAGAAGCATCGGGCATCGGGGCCCGTTCCCGGGCCCACGCACCCCAGCTCCCGTTGAGGCGCGCCGTGGCGCTCCCGAGAGGCACCCTCACCTCTGCAAGGATGCTGGCGATGCGCTGCTCCTCGGGGGTGTAGTAGGGTACGTAGCGCTCGAGGGCCAGAGACCAACGGGTCTCGCTGGCATCCTGCCACGACGCGGCTGCGCCCATGCGCAGCCCGGGCACGACCGGAGCCAGTAGCCACGCATGAGCGCTGGATACACGGTTGCCGTCCGGAAACGCCTCGCGCCGCACGGCGACCTCTCCGGCCCAGCGCGGATGTTCCGCGCGGCTGAGAGCCAACTCCACCGGCTCCAGAAACAGGAGGGTGTCCGCGCTCGCAGTCGTCCACAGGTATCGTACCCGCTCGACGCGGGCCCTGAGGCGGAGCTGCTGCGGGAGACGGACCGTGAGGCCGGCGTGACCGATCCAGGCCGCTTCGCCCTGAAGGACTCCACCCAGGCCGGCCGTCACCTCCACTCGGGCGCCGGGAAGGTAGCCGTTCAGGGTAACGCGGGCCTCGCCGGACTCTCGCACCGCGGACTCCACACCTCCGGCCGCGGGCTGGTCCAGCACCCGGGGAACGAGGTCGAGCTCCGCCGTCCAGAGGGGCGTCAGGAACAGCCCCCCTCCGAGCTCGACCCGCGCTCGACGGTACGGCTGGTTGTCGTCCATCCGTTCCAGAGCGAGGCGGGCCCAAGGGCGGGTGATCTCTCGGATTTCGGCCAGCGTATGGGCAGCGTCTTCCCGGTCCGGGTCGAGTGTGAGGGCGGCCTCGAGGCTGCCGACCGCGGAGGAGAGATCCCCGCGCCAGTAGGCGAGGGTGCCGAGTAGCGTCAGGGCCCGGGCTCGAGCCTCGTCGAGGCTTTCTCGACTCTCCGCCACAGCGAGCGCCATGGAGCCGGCCTGGTCGAACCTTCCCAAAGAGACGAGGAGATCCGCGTACTCCAAGCGCAGCCACGGGTCTGCGGGAGCCAGCCCCACGGCTGCGTCGTACTGCAGCGCCGCCGCGTCTTCGAGGCCGGCCTGGTGAAGGAGCTGGGCCGCCCGCCAGTGCACGCCCATGTCCCCGGGATTCGTCCGCAGATAGGCGAGGAGGCTGTCGGCGGCTTCAGCGTATCGTCCTTCCTGCCGGAGCTGCTCCGCCGCGGTGATCGTGCTCTGGGTCTGTTGCGCGCCGGTCGCGCTGGCGGCTCCCGCGAGATGGACCGTAACCACCACGAGGAGCCCTCGGCGACACGCGGGCGCCCGGCCTCTACAGCGGGTCATTGCGGCCGACGGCGTTCTCTGGCCGGTTCCCCGTTCGTCTGCACGCGGCGTCCTGCTGGACCCGAAGGTCCCTGGTGGGGGCGGCCTTTCCCGCCGTCACCGCCTCGTCAGCTCCGCCATCTCGCCGGGCTGCAGTGCCCCCGCCTGACCGCGTCACCCACGCGCATACGGACTGGTGGCCCGGAGCGTCGCGCCCACGGAGGCCGGTTCACGAGCGACGGTCCGTAGCGCTTCCGCAGCCTTCAGGACGTCATCGCGGCTGACGTCGAGGTGTGTGCACACCCGCATCCGTTGCGGACCCATCGCTCCGATGACTACACCGTGCTCCTCGAGTCGGTCGGAGACGTCCGCCGCGGTGCCGATGTGCGAGTCGACCTCGAAGAAAACCAGGTTCGACTCCACGTCGTGGGGATCGATGCGGACGCCGTCGATGCCGCCGATCGACTCTGCGAACAGCCGCGCGTTGGCGTGGTCTTCGGCGAGCCGTTCGATGTGGTTCTCCAGGGCGTACACCGCGGCCGCGGCCACGATGCCGGCTTGGCGTAATGCCCCACCGAACAGCTTGCGCGCCCGACGCGCCCGTCGGACTTCGTCCCGCGATCCGATGAGCACCGCACCCATCGGACATCCCAGTCCCTTGGAGAAGCAAAGCGAAATCGTATCGCAGCAGCGTCCGACCTCCGCCGCCGCATACCCGCGCGCCACGATCGCGTTGAACAGCCGGGCACCGTCGATGTGCACCTTCAGGTCGTGTACGCGCGCCCACTCGGAGACCCGCTGCAACTGTTCCAGCGGATAGGCCCTCCCACCGCCGCCGTTCGTGGTGTTCTCCACACACACCAGCCGGGTCCGGCAGAGATGCTGGTCATCGGAGCGGACTTTCCCTTCCAGTTGGGGGACGTCGAGCATCCCCTGTGGGCCCCTCAGCGTGCGGACCGTGACGCCGCTAAGTACGGCCGGTGCGCCCGCTTCATAGTTGGCGATGTGACCGGTTTCGTGAATGAGCAGCTCATCGCCCGGCTGGCAGTGCGCCCAGACCCCGAGCTGGTTCGACTGTGTCCCCGAACAGGCGAAGACCGCGGCCTCCTTGCCGAACATCTCCGCGACCATTTCTTCCAATCGGTTCACGGTCGGGTCCAGACCGGCCATGTCGTCGCCCACCTCGGCCTCCGCAATGGCGCGCCGCATTTCCGGCGTAGGTCGCGTGCGCGTGTCGCTGAAGAGATCTATGACCCGTTGCGTCATGGTCTGCTGGTCCTGTTCGGTTATAGCGCCAGGGGACGAAATTCGATGGCGAGGTGGACGAACGACGCTCGACCTGCCGCTCACGCTTCGTACACGGTTTTTCCGCCTACGACAGTCCGCAGCACCTCGATGTGCTTGATGCGGTCGGGGTCGACGGCGTGGGGATCCTCGGCGAGGATCACGAAATCACCGAGCTTACCGGTCGAGATGCTTCCCTTCTCGTTTTCCTCGAAGGCCGCGCGCGCGCCGTTCATGGTGCAGATCCGGAGCGCCTGATCGACTGTGATACGTTGGCTCGGGCCCCACACGCGACCCGAAAAGTCCTTTCGCGTGACCATCGACTGGATCGCCATGAGTGGCTCGTAAGGCCCGGGCCCGTGGTCGGACGCCGGCGCTACGAGGATGCCGAAATCGAGGAACGACCTGTGCGCGAACATCCACTCCATCTTCTGCGCGCCGTACTCGATCCATTTCTCGCCGTGATAGTGCGCGTATGTGTAGAACGGCGCCGGGATGTATCCTCCGTCCGCGATCCGTTGTAGCAGCGAGGGGTTCACGAGCGAGCAGTGCTCGATGCGGTGGCGGACGTCCTCACGCGGCCACATGCGCTGAACGCGCTCATAGGCGTTGAGGACCATGTCGATCGTGACGTCGCCGTTGGCATGGATCGCGATCTGCCACCCCGCGCGGTGCGCCTCCTCGACGACCTCGTGAACCTGTTCCTGGGTCATCGTCAAGATACCGAAGTCGTCCGGGCGCCCGGCGTAGGGCGTGCTCATAGCCATCGTGCGCTCCGAGGCCGAGCCGTCGGCGGCGAACTTCACCGGTCCGATCTTGATCCACTGGTCGCCGACACCGGTGCGGATGCCCGCCGCACTGAGCGCCGGATAGGAGGCGCCCCTGGCCATCAGGTACATGCGCAGGGTGAGGTCGCCGGCGTCACGCGCGTCCTGATATGCCGTGAAGTCGTCAGGGCCGGTGCCGGCCTGATGGACCGAGGTGAGCCCGGACTCGTTCATCTTCGCGCAGATGAGCGCGACCCCACGGGCTCGCTCCTCACGCGTCGATCTTCCCGGAACCTGGAACACGCTCCGGGCGCGCTCAGCGACCTTCCCCGTGAGTTCGCCGTTTTCCCTGTAGAAGTGCCCGCCGAAGGGGTCGGGTGTCTCGACACTCACGCCGGCCAGCTCGAACGCCTTCGAGTTGTAGACTCCCGTATGACCGCCCCGGTGTCCGACGACGATCGGGTGCTCGGTGCTGACCGCGTCCAGGTCGCGGCGGTTCAGGGGCCGCCCCTCTTCCTGCTTGGTGTCGTCGTACATGAATCCGACGATCCAATCGCTGGCCGGCGTGGATGCGGCTCGTTCACGAAGCGCCGCCTGGATGCGTGCGATGCTGCCGAGGTTCGTGTTGACGTTCCTGAGCTCGTTCAGCCCCACACCGGAAGGGTGCGAATGCGCGTCGATGAAGCCCGGCACCACGGTCGCGCCGGCCGCATCGATGAATTGCGTGCCCGGAGCGGCCAGGTTACGCACATCGTCCGACGCCCCGACGGCTACGAAGCGCCCGTCCTTGACAGCGAAAGCCTCACTCGTCGGCATCGCGTCGTCCTGCGTGAGGACGTTCCCGTTCACCACGATGAGGTCGGGCTCCACGGAGCGGGACGCGCCGCTTCCGGGAGCGCAGCCGGTCGCGAGCCCGGCGGTCGCGGCCGCGCCCAGTGCGAGGAAGTCCTTGCGTGTGATCTCGGCCATGGGGTCCCTTCGGCGCCCGAATCGTTGCCAAGCGAGCTTCAATAGGAGGCGCCGCCGAGGGCGACGCAACGGCTCATGGATCTCTGATCGCCCTCAAAAGAGCGGCCCTACCGCGCGGCGCACGTCCTCTGCCTCGGCGACTGCCTCCGGATCGATCGGGGTCAGCAGACTCACGACCACGATGCAGGCAAAGCCGGCTGCAAATCCCGGGATCATCTCATAGAGATCCCAGTAGCGCTCCTTGAAGAAGACCACCCAGAGGATCGTGACGACGAAGCCGCCGACCATGCCGGCGATGGCGCCTGCGCGGGTCGTGCGCTTCCAAAAGAGCGAGCACAGCACCACGGGCGTGAACGCCGCAGCGATCCCCGACCATGCGAAGAGCACGAAGTAGAAGATCATGCGCGGCTCAGTGAGGGCTACAACGAGTCCCAGCCCGCCGATGAGAACGGTCACCCCCTTGCCCATGAAGGTGAGTCGACGCTCGGGCGCGTCCGGGTCGAAGACCTTCTGCCACAGGTCCCGCACGATCGCCGACGACGCCAGGATCAGCAGCGAGTCGACCGTGGACATGATCGCCGCCAGTACGACGACCAGGAAGATTCCGGTGAAGAGTGCGGGAAAGAGGGCCGCGCTGAGCTCCGGAAGCACAGTCTCCGGATCGGCCAGCCCAGGGAAGATCACGCGGCCGGCCATCCCCCCGAACACGGCGCCGACGTCAAACCCGATCACGCACAGCACCGCCCAGAGCCCTCCGTCCACGATCTGCTTCTGATCCCTCGCGGCCATGAAGCGCGTAAGAAGCTGGGGAGAGCCCATGAACGCGAAGCCGATCGCGACGAAGCCGAGGGCGCTCGCTACGCCGGCGACCGAGATGCCGAACTCACCCATTGGCTTCAGCAGCGCGGGGTCAGCCGCCTGCAGGGCCGCCATGGTCGCGGAGAACCCCCCGGCGGCCGGGATCGCCACGAGCGGTAGCGTGATTAGGCACCCGAGCATGAGGACGCCCTGGAGCAGGTCGGAGTAGGCCACCGCCTTGAACCCTCCGACCGTCGTATAGAAGAGCACGATCGCCAGGCCGATCCACACCCCGGCCTCGTAGCCGGTGCCCAGGAACGAGTCGAACGCCTTGCCCGAAGCGGTGAGCTGTGCGGCCGTATAAGCGGTCACCATGCTGAGCACGATGACGGCGGAGAGCCAACGAAACACGTGGCGAGTGTCCCTGAAGCGCGCCTCCAGGTAGTCCGGCACGGTGATCGCGTCGAAGCGGTCCGTGTATTCCTTGAAAGGCCGCGCAACGAAGACCCACGCCGCCGCGACGCCGAGGACCTCACCGAGGATGACCCAGAAGGCGTGGACGCCCACGGCGTACCCCATCCCGGTCAGCCCCAGCAGGAGCCACGCGCTCTCTCCGGTCGCGTTGGAGCTGAACGCGATCACCCATGATGGAAGGCGCTTCCCAGCAACGTAATAGCCCTTCAGGTCGCCTGATTCTCGGCTGCCCCAAAGGCCGATCGCAAGAAGGACCAGGAGATAGCCGACCAGGACGGCGAGAATGGTCCTCGAGGTCAGGTGTCACCTCCCGGGTCTGATCCGTCGCTTCGCGGTATCCTCTCCTCCGGAACCTGCACGGGAGGGGCCTGAGCGCGCGCGTCGGACCGATCGCGCCTTCGAGCGCGATAGAACGCCAGCTCCAGCGCCAAGCCGAGGCCCGCCGCGAGAACGAGCAGGAACCAAGCGTCTAGTGGGAGACCGAGAATAAGCTCGACCGCTGTGATGAGGAGGATGTGCGCGGCGAGACACCTGGGTGGCACGGCGCGCGGCTCATGGGCCCCTACAAGGTAATGCCAGAGAATGGTGCGCTCGCGGCACACGAGCTTGTCGACGTCTCCTGTACGGCCCCGGCGAACTCGACCCGACAGAGGGCATGGACGGGCGCAGGGCGAGAGTCAGGAGCGCTTACTGTGGCCACTTCACGGTCATGATCCAGCGGCCAGTCGATCCGCTCTCGGGCTCCGGCAACGCAGACTACGCTCTTCGATCCTGCGGCGATCACATGGTGAATCACGACTTCCCACCACTAGGGGCAGTTCCTCCCGGCGCCTCATGATCCCAGCCCTGAGCGCTCCCGAACGCGAGCGCGGCGGCCCCACGCTCTCCCGACCTCTTCGCCTGGCCCGGTCGGCGATTTGCCCAAACCATAGCGACCCGGCCACCCCGCGATACTCAATTTCCGCATGATCGCGAGCAGCTTGATGAGCACGGACAACGCGGTGAGCGCGATGGAAAGCGGATGATCGCTAGAGCGGACTGGCCCACATCCCAGGAGGGCAAGCCCGGCCGTCCAATCATCAGCCGGTGAGCCCGAGCCTACGACGGCTGCGCGCTGGGGCGCATCAACACGTCGTGGATGGCGACGTGCTGGGGCTGGGCGAGGAGATCGAGCACGGCGTGGCCGACGTCGACGGGCTCGAGAACCTTGAACCGGCCGTAGGCCTCCTCTGCAGCGCCGTCCCGCTCGGCATAGACCGCGGCGAACTCCGTCTCGACTAAGCCGGGGCTGATCTCGCTCACACGGATCGGCACGGCGCGCTCGACGAGCTCCTGTCTGAGCGCCTCGGTGAGAGCCCGCACGGCGTGCTTCGTCGCGGCGTACATCCCGCTCCCCCGCGGCACCCGGTGCCCGGCCATGGACGAGATGTGGATGACGTAGCCCCACCGACCTCGCTCCGCTTCGGGGAGCATCTGGGCGAGCGCCTCGCGGGTGCATACCGCCAGGCCCAGCACGTTGACCTCGAGCATTTCTCGCCAGGCGTCGGTGTCCCCGTCCAGGAGAGATCGCTTGCGCCCGAGGCCGGCGTTGTTGACCACCACGGCGCATGGGCCGAGCTCGGTGCCGACGCGCGCGAACGCGTCCTTGACGCTCCGCTCATCGCGAACGTCGCAACTCACGGGGAGGATCCCGTCGCGCTCGCTCGCCAGCGCCTGGAGCCGCTCCTCTCGACGCGCGAGCGCACCGACCTTCATTCCCGCCGCCGCGAGTTGGCCGGCCACCTCGCGCCCGATGCCGCTCGACGCCCCCGTCACCACCGCCACCCGTCCCTTGAACGCGTCATTGATCTCCATCCAAAGCTCCTTCAGGTTGGCTACCGAGTTGGCACACACCTAGACGAATCACTCAGGTCAGCGGCAGCCCTCCTCCCCCGTGTCCGGCGACGGCCGCCCATCCGTCGCGAGGAATTCCCATGCGTAGGCTCCGTCGCCGAGCGTGAACTTGATGACCCCATCCGTGTCGTTGTAACGAACCTCGCTGTTGGCCTCCGGCGTACCGAAGGCGCGTAGGCTCTTGCCCCCTGTACCCACGACGAACTGGCGGATCCCGTTCGCTGCATCGAGCGAACCCGAGGGGTCCATCGGAGCGAAGCGCTCGCAGTCGTGATCGTGGCCCACGACCACGACGTCGACCGAGAGGTCGTAGAGGGCTTCGATCACTCCGGCGGAGATGGTGGAGTTGCCGTGCGACCCGGAGCTCCAGCGCGGATGGTGCCAGTACGCGAGTGAGCACTGGGTAACGTTGGCGGCGAGATCGGCGCGCACCCACTGTTCCTGAGGCCCCGTCCTTCACGCCAAGTCACAAACCCAGTTCCGTGACGACCTCCGCCACACCGATCTTCGGGCGGTACGTGTTCCTTCGCCGATCCCCCCGGCAGGGCTTGCTCCACACGACATCGACGTCCCTGAGAAGGTCCAAAGCCATGTACTCCGATTCGTGTACCCTCCGCGGCCTGTCCAGGAGCGACCGTAGCAACACCACCGCGTCCTCGGGCAAGTCGGGCATCATTTCCCGGGCGAGCTTCAGATCCACGGGCATAGGGCTCTTGACTCTCTCCAGGGGCGTCAGCCGGGAGCTCATGGCGGGAGGCACCCTCGTGGATTCGATGGTTTCCATATCAGGCGCATTGGATGCATCCCATAGCCGGTGGAAGGTGGCGCGATACCGGTCGAGGACCTTTCTGTTACCCCTACCTCTGATGCGGATGATGGGCCGCTCGCCGACCTTCCCGTAGGGTATCTTCGGTTCGATGAGGCCCCAATCCGGCCCGAGCGTCAGAGCCACACCGACGAAGTCACGATACCAGCGCACGTCGATGTTCATGTTCTTGGCGAGTCGGGTGGCGTGCAGGATACGCTTCACGTAATCGAACGAACGCCCGGACGTTTCTATCATCGTCTTCACCGCGGGAGCTTCGGGGTCGGGCAGGATCAGGCGTTCGATACCGTGCTCCTCCAGATCGCGGAGAACGAAATAACCCGAGACCCAGAAAGCGTGAATCGGACCTTTACGAAACATCTGAAACGGTGGACGCAGGCGGCTCATTCGCGGCTGATCGTGGTAGACGTCCGCCAGCGCGAACCCGAATTGCCGGGCGAGCCAGTTCCCTTCGCGAGTTGCCGATAGCCGGGCCGTGAGTTTTCCGAAGAACGCCATGGTCGCCTCCTCGGTCTTAGGCTCGCGACGCGCGGCGCGATTCGCCAACGCGGAAACGGAACCCCCTGGTGGCCGGGCCGAGTGGCGGCGCTGGCACGCGCTGGCTCCGATGCAAAAACCCCTATGGCATAGGAGATTCGGGGCGCGAGACGAACGTACGACCGCGAGCTACCCGCAGCAAACGGATGATCGGCCACCCTCGGCTCGCCTCATCGACCATCGGTCGCACGGGCTGCGAACGTCTCTTCGCCTCGCTTGCCCCCATCAGACTGCCGCGTGTAGTCTATTTCCCACTAACTCGAGATGTGATTCTAGCGAGTCCGGACTCGCGATCCGGCAGTGGAGATCCGCATGAGAACCGCAAGCGATCGCTACATGATACGGCCAGTCATGGGAAGAGCCGTCGTCTTGGCGCTGACGTGGAGCGTGGCAGGGCTGGCGCCCGCGCTCGCCCAGACCGTCGGGACGCAGGAAATGGGGTACTTGGAACCGCCCGTCGACAGCCGCTATGCTGCTGCCGTCCACGAGGCGCGGCGCATGCTGCTACAGTTCATGGAGGATCGCGGCATTCCCGGACTCTCCGCAGCCGCTGCAGTCGACGGACAAATCGTATGGGCGGAGGGGTTCGGTTACGCGGATGTGGAGAACCGCGTCCCGGTCACGACCGTGAGCAAGTTTCGCAGCGGAAGCATCGCCAAGTCGATGACGGGCACCGGGCTCGCGCTTTTGGTCGAGCGCGGAATGATCGAGCTCGATGCCCCGGTGCGACGGTACGTGCCGGAGTGGCCGGACAAGCACCCCACCATCACCCTCCGCCAGCTGGCCGGCATGCAAGGCGGTCTGCGTCATTACAACACGCCCTCACGCTCGTATCACCAGACCCACCGCTACACGGACCTCGTGGAAGCCATCGAGTGGTTCAAGGACGAGCCGCTCCTCTTCGAGCCCGGGAGCCGGTACAGCTATTCGAGCTACGGCTACAACCTGCTGGGCATGGCGATGCAGCGCGCCGCCGGGGAGCCGTTTCACCTCTTCATCGACCGAAACGTGCTGGAGCCGCTCGGCATGCGTTCGACGGTGCCGGACCACTCGGACTCGATCATCGCACACCGGGTGAGCTTCTACGAACGGACGGGCGGCACGCGATCGTTCCGCAAGCTTCCGCGCATGTACGAGCTTCCCGAGGGGACACTCTTCAACGCCCCGTCCGCGGATAACAGCTACAAGACGCCCAGCGGGGGGTTCCTGACGACGCCTGAGGACCTCCTCCGCTTCTGCCTCGGCGTCGCGCTCCACCCGAGGCCCGGCTTCATGAGGCCCGAGACGAGGCAGCTCCTGCTCATGCCCATGCTGACCTCGGAGGGTGAAGAGACGGGCTACGCCCTGGGGTGGAGGCACGGCACGGACGAGCGCGGCTACCACAGCATCGGGCACGGGGGCGGTGGCGTAGGCACGAACAACCAGCTCCTCTGCTACCCGGAAGAAGACGTCGCAGTCGCGGTGATGGTCAACTTTACCGACGCCGGGTACGGGGACCTTCCGCGACGCCTTGCCTGGCTGTTCATCGAGCGGTGACGGTTGGAACGCTCGACGTACCGAATCAGGTCATTCTCGAAGTCTCGATGTCCGCGGGCAGGTGACAGTACTAGACGAGCCGCGACGGTGGAATGTTCTGGTTCAACCGGAATAGATTCCCCGGATCGTACCGGTTCTTGAGCTCCACCAGTCGCTGATAGCTGGGTCCGTAGGCCGATGCGGAAGCTGTCCCAACCGTAGTTGAAGGTTCCTGATAGGGGAGAAAGAAAAGTGGTGGCTCCGGGGGTCCCGGGCCGATAGGCTCGGGTAGGCAAAAACCCCAACACGGAGCCACCACGATGAAGAGAACGTACGAGGTAAGGGATCGGGCGGACAAGCGCGCGATCAGGGAGTTCCTGAAGCGGGAGGGGCAGTTTCTGCTTCCGATGCTTGAGTTCGTGGAGCAGACGGAGGTCGTGATCGACGAAGTCATCCAGGTGATGGGACGAGCGACGATCGAAGCGGTGCTGGAGATGAGCGCCGAGGGTGTGGCAGGCGTGAAGCAGGCAGGTCGGTCACGAGCGGAAGACGACACGGTGTGGTATGGCCGGCAGGGTGGTGTGGTTTACCTGTCGGACCGGAAGGTGCGTGTGGAGCGGCCACGGCTCAGGCGCCGGGGCGCCGGGGAGGGTGGCGAGGTCGAGGTGCCGGCGTACGCAGCGATGCGGAGACCGGGCGCTGTGGCGGATCGGATGCTCGAGGTCCTGATGGCGGGGGTGAGCACGCGCAAGTACGGCCGTGTGATCGGTGAGATGGCCGACACGGTCGGGGTGAGCAAGTCGGCGGTGAGCCGTGAGACGGTCGAGGCCTCGGAGCGCGTGCTGAAGGAGCTGATGGAGCGCCGGCTGGATGCGTGGGACCTGCTGGTGATCTACCTGGACGGGATCCAGATGGGCTCGCACCACGTGCTTGCTGCGGTAGGCGTGGACTCAGACGGAAAGAAGCACGTGCTGGGCGTGAGGGAAGGAGCGAGTGAGAACGCCGAGGTGACCAGCGCGCTCCTAGAGGATCTGGTCGAGCGCGGCCTGGACCCGGGCAGGCGGCGGCTGTTCGTGATCGATGGCTCGAAAGCGCTCAGGAAGGCGATCGAGAAGGTGTTCGGCCAACGTCACCCCATCCAGCGCTGCCGCAACCACAAGCTCCGCAACGTGCTGGGTCATCTGCCGAAGGATCAGCATCCTCAGGTGAAGGCGGCGTTCCGGGCGGCGATGAAGCTGGACGCGAAGCAGGGCGAGCAGAAGCTCGAGCAGCTCGCCCGATGGCTCGAGCGCGACCACCCCTCGGCCTCGGCCAGCCTACGCGAAGGCCTCAGCGAGATGTTCACGATCAACCGGCTCGGCCTCCCGCCGCGGCTGAGGAAGTGCCTGGGCTCGACCAACCTGATCGACAGCACCCACTCGGGCGTAAGACAGAAGACCCGCAGGGTGACCAACTGGAAGAACGGAGCGATGGCCTTGCGCTGGGCTGCGGCCTCGTTCGTGGAGACCGAGAAGAGCTACCGGAGGATCATCGGCTACGACCAGCTCTGGATGCTCAGGGCCCACCTCGACGACCATGAACCGGTTGCCGAAATGAGAAAGGCAGGCTAACAAGGAGACTCTCCGGAGCCACCACCTTCAACTGTCAGCGGGACACCATCCCGATGCGAGGCGATCGCTCTCGTCCGCGGTCATGAAGTTTACGTAGGCTTCGCCGGTCGCAAACGGGGCCGTTGCGTCGAAAAGCTCGCGGCACCACCCGATGCACGTGCCGTCCTTGCCCGGGTCATCCCAGCGTCCGTGCACGTTCATGATGAACGACGCGCTGCGTCCCTGATAGGCCGTGGCATCATCGGGAACCCGACTCTGGGCGCCACCGACCTGTCCGAAGAACACCTCGCACTGGGGATCCGGAAGCCGCGCGACAGACCCGAGCACGGTGTCGAGGGGCTCGTCGCCGAGCGTCGCGAAGTCGTGTGTCTTCCAGTAGTTCCTGCTTCCGGGCGTAAGCAGCGGATCGAAGGCCTGCTGCCACCCCGCGTAGGGATGCGGGCCCAGGACGTCCGCGATCGGCTCGCCGACAGCGCGCAGCGGCGCGAGCGCTTCCTCGCCTTCCTTCATGTCCCCGGCATAGAACGCGGCCAGAACCAGCACCTCGGTTCCGTGCACCTCCTCCGGAAGGAACGGCAGAGGGGGCGCCTTGCGCATGACCGCCCATACGGTGACCTCGGCCGGCGCTTGGGACGTGAAGTCGCGGTACGCCTTCAACACGTCCGATGCGTCAGAGAAGGGATGGACGATGAGTCCCGAGAAGACTTCGGGACCCACCGGGTGGGCCGTGAACTCGAAGGACGTCGCGACGCCGAAGTTCCCCCCGCCCCCCCCCTCAGGCCCCAGAACAGGTCGGTGTTCTCGGTCTCGCTCGCGACGACGCGCCGGCCGGCCGCCGTGACGAGGTTCACGGACACGAGGTTGTCGATGGTCATGCCGTGCTTGCGGCTGAGCCAGCCGAATCCCCCGCCCAGCGTCAGGCCCGCCACCCCCGTCGTAGAGTTGATCCCGGTGGGGACGGCCAACCCGAATGCCTGCGTTGCCGCGTCCAGGTCGCCGAGGGTGGCCCCCGGCTGGACGCGCACGAGGCGACTCTCCGCGTCCACCTCGACGCCTCGCAGGCGCTTGAAGGAAATCATCAGGCCGCCGTCACAGACCGCGCTTCCCGCGATGTTGTGGCCGGCTCCGCACACCGACAAGAGGACCCCGTGCTCACGAGCGAATGCAACCGCCTCTACGACGTCATGGACCCCCGCGCACTCGGCGATCAACCCCGGACGTCGATCGATCATGGCGTTCCAGATCGAACGAGCGTCATCATAACCGGGTGAATTCGGCGTAAGCAGACGTCCTTCGAGCGCGACGGCGAGAGCCCTGACAGTGCTCTCTTCGATCGAGATGGAGCCGCCGTCTAGAGTCGTGAGGTCGGGCATGCATGTCCCCCCTTTACGAGTGACCGCTGGAGTCGAGCCATTTAGCGTACGCCATCGGTTCCGGCTTTGCCAGAGCCCTGCACCTCCATCGCCGGCAGGCACCAGACCACCACGTGATACAGCTCCTCACCGGGTCGCCTCTCCACCGCCCCCGTCACGGCGAGCCCTGCATCCGTGCCCATCAGGATCCCCTGATAGACATTGAAGAGGCAGTCCGTCTCACCGATTCGAAACCTCAACGACGATTCGTTGGGCGCGTCTCGCGGATCCGGCGTGCGCATCCACCCCTCCGCGCGCACCTTCTCGTAGAGCACGCGTGCCGCCACGGCCAAGGAACTTCGCCGCGCCCCGGCCGCCGTGATCCGGCACCCCGGCAGCCGCTGGCTGGTGCGCCAGTCGTCCAGCGTGTCGGGCTCGACCCTGGTCACCATCAGGAGCTGTTGGGTCAGGAACCGTTCCGCCTCCACGCAACGGAGCTCTTCCTGAGCGTGCAATACGGTCGCTCCCGCACCCGGCAGGAATAGGAGTGCCAGCAGGACAATCGAGTGTACCCCGAGTTGCTTCAACATGGATGAAAATATGCACTTTCGGGTCACGAGCTCCTATCTGCGGATTCACGCCGATACCGAACACCGCATCGCGTACGGGATGCCCGAGGACCTCTCGGGCATGTTCAACCGCGGCCAGGTACTCACCCCGAGCGGACCGGAAGCCACCCCGGGTCGCGCAGTTTCCCGCGGGTGAGCTCGTGCTCAGTGGGATGGCGTTGGGCGAGTCGCTGCTCGAGGGGAGGCCCCCCGTCATCGAGGTGCGCGTCGGCTCCGGCCGCGTGGTGCTCTTCGCGATCCGGCCCGAGATTCGGCTCCAGGCCCGCGGATCGTACAAGCTGCTCTTCAACGTCCTGTATTTGAGCGCGTCCTGACGATCCCTCTGCCGGCGCGCCCTACCCGCCCGAACGATCCACCTCGCTCAGCGACTCGGTACCCGTCATGGTCCCCTGCCTCGACGGGGGCGGGAAGTCCGTCCCGCGCAGCTCCTCCATCGTCATCTCGTTGGCCCGATCGAGCGCCGCGGCGAACGCGCGGGTGGCGCGCTCCAGACCGGTGGCGGGAACGAGGTCGGGAGTATCCAGAGAAGTGTGGTAGATGACGTGATCGATGATGTGGAAGGAAGGCGCGTAGTTGCCGTTCTTGGGACCGTCCTCCATGGCGTACACGGACACGCCGAACTCCCTCAAGGTGTCGAACACCATCTGCTCGAATTCAGGGCTCCCCAGGGCGTTCCAGCGAAAGGCGCCCACCGCGTTGGTCGGGGTGAGTGAGTTGTTGTACATGTAGAGCAGTGTCTGCGACGGATGCTCCATGGTCAGTTTCACGGCGACATTGTCCCAGTCGTAAGTCGCGTCGATTCCGACGTCAGGCCTGCGGCGCGCGACCTCCCCGTGATGGTGATCGGGGAACGAGATGAACTTCATTGTGCGGGGCCGTTCCTCGAGGGGCCTCTGGGCATAGAACCGGGCGATCTCGATCGCGCTCGCCATTCCGGCCGCGTTGTCCATAGCCGCCTGGAAGTACCCGTCGGTGTGCGCCATGACGAGGATCTCCTCGTCCGAGACGCCCGGGAGCGTGGCGATGGTGTACTCGGTTTCGAGGTTGCGCAGCTCCGGCACCTCCAGCCGGAAGCTCACGTCGACCCGCTCCCCGTTATCGAGTCGCTCCCTCAGCGCGAAGCCCTCGTCCATGCTCAGGGTGAATTGAGGCACCTCGGGCATCCCACCCTGAGGCTGATATTGGCCGTTCCCGGGTACGCCCATGACGTTGATGACCAACGCCGCGCCCTGCTCGACCGCCCGAGTGTTCGCGTTGAAGAGTCGCGCGCGATCGCTCGCCGAGTGGCTACGTCCTCCTGGGACGAACGTGCTGTAGACGACGACCGCCTTGCCCCGAACGTCCCGCCCGATGAAGTCTGCGCCCGCTCCGACTCCCACCCAGATGGCCTCCGCGGTGATGCCCTCCGAGTCGGTGGCCTTGGTGCCCGCTACGGGGAAGGCCGTGGTCAACTCGACTGTGAGCCCGCCCGCCGTTCGGTAGCTCGCGGCCCAATCGGTCGGCCTCCAGTCGTCCGGAATCACGTAGGGAAAGTGCTCGACGGTCAGCCCGAGCTCCTCGTACGCGCGGGTCATGTACTCCATGGTCTCGCGGTCGCCGGAAGTCCCGGGAAGCCGACCCCACCACATGTTCCCCGCGTCGCGATAGCGAAGTGCAATCTGAGCGAAGTCGACGACGTGCCCCTTGATTCGGGCTCCGTTGATGCTTGCGTAGGCTCGTTGCTCGGCCGCCAACGGCCAGTACGGGTACTGGTCGTCGTCGAAGATCAGCAGATCGCGCTCTCTGGGGAGCCCCTCGCCGTAGGTCTTCTCCACCTTCGGCCCGAGGTCCATCTGGGCATTCGAGACGGCGGGGCTCGCCAGCGCCACCCCGAACGTCGCGAGAGCGATGAGGACGTTGGAACGCGATCCGTGCATGGCGGTTCTCCCTGGTCGTCTGCTTCGTATGATCCGAGGTACGATCTGTGATCCAGAGGCCGGGCTCAGTAGGTTAGGCGCGCGTCCCGCTGGCGGGCAAGGCCCCTTGGGCCGCGCGCGACGAGACGTCCCAGAAACCGCACACTCCGAATCGGCCGCCCCATATGTGGACGTCGTGCCGTGAGCGCTCATCGCCGGGTCGCCCATGGGGGACCAGCCCCGCTGCAGGGCCACCCGGTCCCGCATGGGCGTTCCCTACCCCTTCAAGTAGGGCCACAGGTTTTGCGTCCACTCGAACTGCTGATCGCTCCGTGAGTTGCCGTTCCATCGTGGCCGCCGGATCTTTCGCTTCCATGTCGAACGATCCTGTCCAGCGACCGCGCGAGCCACGCCCACGGACGATTGCCGTGGCATTCGCGCTCACAACCGCCTGTGCGGACGAGGGGCGCCCCGACCTCATCGTGGTCCGCCTCGGTGCGGATGTGGACGCAGAGACGCTGGACCCGCGGCTGACGCGCAACACCACCGCGTATCGCGTCGCGGACCTGCTGTTCGACGGTCTCGTGGAGCTCGACGCGAATCTCGATCCTCGACCGGGTCTTGCCGAGCGCTGGGAGAACCCCGAGCCGACGGTCTGGATCTTCCATCTGCGGCCGGGCGTGCGCTTCCACGACGGCAGCCTCCTCACCGCCGAGGACGTGGTCTACACCTTCGCCACCATCCTCGACCCGGCGCTGCAGGCTCGGTTTCGCTCACTGTACGAGCCCATCGCATCCATCCAGGCCGTCGACTCGCTGACCGTGCGCATGGAGCTCTCCACTCCCTACGCCCCTCTGCTCACTTGCCTCGACGTCGGGATCGTGCCGAAACGCTACGTAGAGGGAGGGGGTGACCTCACCACGGCCCCCGTGGGTAGCGGCCCGATGAGGTTCACGTCCTGGGCCCGCGGCAGCGAGATCCGCCTGGAGTCCTTCGACCAATACTGGGGAGGAGCGCCGGAGGTGGACCGCTTCAGCTTCGTGATCGTGCCGGACAACACGTCGCGGGCCCAAGCCTTCGAGGCGGGAGATCTGGACATCATTCAGTCCCCCCTCTCTCCGCAGGACATCCGAAGGCTCATGGACGACGGACGATTCTCGGGCCATGTGACGAGCGGCATCGCCATCACCTACCTGAACTTCAACACCCGAGCCGGTCACCTGACTGATCCACGCCTGCGTCGCGCCATCGCGATGCTGGTGGACCAGCGGACCATCGTGGAGGTGATCTACGAAGGAGTGGACGAGCCAGCATCGTCGGTCCTCCTGCCCAACTCCTGGGCCTACAGCGACCACGTCCGGCAGCCGGACTTCGATCTCCATCGAGCCCGTGCATTGCTCGACTCCCTCGGATGGCGCGACTCCGACGGCGACGGTTTCCTGGAGCGTGGCGGGGAGGTCCTCACCGTCCGGCTCTCGACGCACGCGGAGGACCCGAATCAGATCCAAGCTGCGGAGTTCATCCAGTCGGTGCTTCGGGAGAACGGGGTCGACGCATCGCTTTCCGTGAGCGCCTGGCCGGCGTTCCTGGCCGGCGTGCAGGAGGGCCGGCACCAGGTCTCGTTCATGGGCTGGACGAACCTTCTCGATCCCGACCGGGGGCTCTACACGCAGTTCATCACCGACGGCAATCTCAACTACGGGCGCTATTCGCATCCCGCCGTCGACTCGCTGTTGGTCCGCGCGAGGGCCACGCTGGACAGGACGGAACGGGCGGGGTCCTACCGGCGGATGGCCGAGATCCTCTCCGAGGAAGTCCCGTACTACGTCCTCTCCTACCAGAGCTATCAGGTCTTCCACCGTCCAGACCGGTCGCTGGAAGTCGACCCCCGCGGGTTCATGCGCAGCGCTCTCGGACTCCCGACCCCGAGCTCCTGAGCTAGCCGCCTGCTCACCTACGTCGCACGTCGTCTGGTCCTTTTCCCGCCCATGCTCATGGGCGTCATCGTGATGACCTTCGCCATCATGACGATGCTTCCCGGCGATCCGGCCACCCTGATCCTCGGTCAGGACGCCAGCCCCGCCGCGGTGGCCGAGCTGCGCCGCCAACTCTTTCTGGACGATCCCTGGTGGCTCCGCCTCGGGCGCTACTTCATGGACCTGCTGCACGCGGATCTCGGGACGTCGATCTTCCAGGCCCAGCCGGTGACCGTCGCCATCGCTTCCCGGCTGGGCGCGACGATCGAAGTCGCCGTGGCGGCGCTTCTCATCGCGCTCGCCCTCGGTATCGGGCTCGGTGTGCTCGCTGCCCTCAAGAAGGGGACGTGGGTCGACACCGGCGCGATGCTCTTCGCTCAGCTGGGCGTGTCGATGCCCGTCTTCTGGCTCGGTATCCTGCTCATGCTGCTCTTCGCGGTCCAGCTCGACTGGCTGCCATCCATCGGCCGAGGCGCACCTCTCCCGTACGCGCTGGCGCTCGCGCTCGCTGGACGACCGGGGGCACTTCTCGACAGCCTCGCGCATCTGGCCATGCCGGCTGCTACCCTGGGCCTCAGTGGCGCCGCGGTGGTCAGCCGCCTCGTTCGCGCTACGATGCTGGAGACGCTCGGGCAGGACTACATCCGCACCGCGTACGCGAAGGGGCTCCCGACCTGGAGGGTCGTGTTCGTGCATGGGCTCCGCAACGCGCTGCTGCCCATCGTGAGCGTCGTCGGATTGCGCTTCGGCGCACTCCTGGGCGGTGCGGTGCTCACCGAGGGCATCTTCGGGTGGCCCGGCCTCGGTCAGCTGGCCGTTACCGCCATCTCGCAGCGCGACCTCCCCCTCGTGCAGGGCATCGTCCTCACCTTCGCGCTCATGTTCGCGCTCGTGAACCTGGCCGTTGATCTCATGTACGGTGTGATCGATCCGCGGGTGAGGTTGGAGTGAGCGCGCGACGCGGTGACGTCGGCCCTTCGCTCCGAGTGGGGAGCGCGGTCGTCGTCTCGATGGTGGCCTTCGCCCTGCTGGGGCCGCTCGTCTCCGGTCATGGACCCGAGGTGACGGACATGGCGAATCGCTTCGCGGGACCCAGCGCCGCCCACTGGCTAGGGACCGACCACTTCGGCCGCGACCTCTGGGTGCGGATGGCGCTCGGCACGCGTCTTTCGCTCACCGTCGCCCTGACCTCCATCGCCGTCGCGAGCGTGGTCGGCACGCTGGTGGGCCTCGTCACTGGCTATCTGGGCGGTTGGGTGGACCTCCTGGTCATGCGAATTGCCGACATCTTTCTGGGTTTTCCACCGATCATTCTCGCGCTGGCCATCGTCTCCGCGCTGGGACCGGGACCGGAGAACCTGGTTGCGTCGCTGGCGGCAGTCTTCTGGGCCGAGTACGCCAGGGTCGTCAGGGCCGTGACGCTTTCCGAGCGAGAGGCCCCTTACGTCGAGGCGGCGAGGGCACTGGGGCTGACTCCGTCTCGCATCATGCTCCGCCACATCCTGCCCAACACCTTGGCTCCGGTCGTCGTCCTCGCGACGCTCGGGCTGGGTACGGCGATCATCGCCGAGTCCGGCCTCAGCTTCCTGGGATTCGGCGTGGAACCGACGACACCGAGCTGGGGATGGACACTCGCCACTGGCACGCGCTATCTCCGCTCCGACCCGTGGCTCTCGACGGTGGCCGGCTCCGCGATCATGATCACTGTTCTCGGCTTCAACCTGTTCGGCGACGGGCTGCGCGATCGCCTCGATCCACGAGGGGTCACGCGCCGCGTCCAGCGTGAAGCCGCGAAGAAATAGACGACCAAGCCGCGACCAACGGGATAGAGAGGGCATGCCGAACTCGACTCGACTCGAAGTGACGCGATTCGCGACCATGGCCGATGGCACCGAAGCCGTTTTGCACCTCCACGAGATCATGGGGGAGGCCGGCGACGGACCCACCGTGGGGATCTCGGCAGGCGTTCACGGAAACGAGAATACCGGCTCACAGATCATCCGCGAGTTGTGGCCCGTGCTCACTGCCGCAGCTCTCAGAGGTCGGGTCCTGCTTCTGCCCGTGGCCAATCCCAGGGCGCTGGCCGTCAACAAGCGCTTCACGCCCATCGACGAGCTCAACCTGAACCGCCGCTTCCCTGGCGACCCTGGA
The DNA here is from genome assembly GCA_965249195.1 of Longimicrobiales bacterium. Classification (GTDB taxonomy): domain Bacteria; phylum Gemmatimonadota; class Gemmatimonadetes; order Longimicrobiales; family Gaopeijiaceae; genus CBDFLM01. The sequence continues at coordinate 196,585 of CBDFLM010000010.1, read as the reverse complement.
GGGTGGCACTCCGACCAGCTCGCCGCGGCCATCACTGGGGGCTTCCTGGAAAGGATCGACGTCCACGTCGATCTGCACGCGGGCACCGACCGTCCCACCGTGGACTACGTCTACATCGTGAACGACGAGAGTCTTTCGCGGGCGTTCGGCTCCCGCGTCCTCTACCGCCCCGTGCAGGGCGTGAGCGGTACCACCTTCGTAGGGACGACCAAGGACGTGACCGCGGAGGCCCGGGGGATTCCGTCGGTGGTCGTCGAGCTCGGCGGCGGCATCGTCGACCAGACGCCCTACGTCGCCCGTGGCGTGCGCGGGGTGATGAACGTCCTCAGGGCCACCGGATCTCTCGAGGGTGAGCCCGAGCCGGGGCCCCGGCAGGTCGTGGTCAACCGCATCGAGACCATCCGCCCGAGTCACGGCGGTTGGCTCGAGACCGAGGCGCCTTCCCTGGGCGGCGAGATCGCCGGGGGCGCGGTCCTGGGCAGAGTGGTGAGCCCCTACACGTTCGAGGAGCTGGAGGTGATCGTGAACCCGCTCGAACGCGGGGTCATGGTCCTGTCCCACCTCAGCCGCAACCTCGTCAACCCGGGAGACTACGGGTACATGGTCGGAGATATGGCGGGTGCCGAAAGGTAGTCGCACGACGCCTGTGCCAGGCGCTCGTACGCACTCGATCGCCCCGCCCTGGGTCCCGGCGCTCCTGCTGGTGCTTCTCGGCATACCCTCAGCTTCGAACGCCCAAGACGAGGACCCGTCCGCGCAGGGCGAACACTCGACCGAGCAGGCCGTCTACCCGATCGACCCTCTGTCGGCTCCGAGACCTACCCTCACCGTCGTCCGCATCAACGAGCCCATCGTGGTGGACGGGAGAATCGACGAGCCGGTATGGCAAAGCGCCGTCCCAGCCACCGACTTCGTCCAGGCGACCCCGCAAACGGGGTACCCCGCCACTGAGCGAACCGAGGTTCGAGTCCTCTACGACGACCGCAACCTGTACCTGGGCGCCGTCATGTACGACTCCGAGCCGTCGGCCCTGGTGCATCGTTACCTGACTCAGGATTTCACGGTTCGCGACGAGGACGTTTTGGGCATCGCGTTGGACACCTTCCACGATCGGAGCAACGGCTACTACTTCTGGATCAACCCCAACGGAGCCCTCCGCGACTCGCAGGCCTTCGACAACTCACGCAGCACCAACGGCGAATGGGAGGGGATCGTCCACGTCAGGAGCACGATCCACGACGATGGTTGGTCGGCCGAGGTCGCCATCCCCTTCACCACCCTGCGTTTCGACGCTTCCAGACCCGAACAGACCTGGGGGATCCAATTCGCCCGCCGGGTCCGCCGCAAGAGCGAGGAAGCGTGCTGGGCGCCCCTCGACCTGACCAAGGTGCTCCACACGGTGGCGTATGCGGGAACCCTGGAAGGGCTCGAAGGGCTGCGCCCCAACCGCAATCTGCAGCTCAAGCCATTCGTGGCAGGGCGCGACGTCGGGGGGCGCCTCGCTGCGGCGGGTGAGCAGGGCGCAACCTTCGACGGCGGCCTCGACCTCAAGTACGGTGTTACGTCTCGGCTCACGCTGGACCTCAGCTGGCGCACGGACTTCTCACAGGTGGACGTCGACGAGGAGCGAGTGAACCTCAGCCGCTTTTCGTTGTTCTTCCCCGAGAAGCGCGAGTTCTTCATCGAGAACGCGGGGCTGTTTCAGTTCGGAGACCAGGGAGAGCGGAACTACCGGTTGGGCGCTGGACCCCGCGATTTCACGCTCTTCCACTCTCGGCGCATCGGGCTCCACGAGGGACGGCCCGTGCCGATCGTGGGGGGCGGCCGTCTGAACGGCCGCATCGGCGACGTGCAGCTCGGGCTCATCAACATGCAGACCGAGGCCGGCGAGGGGCGGCCGGCCGAGAACTTCACCGTCGTGCGAGTCCGCCGTTCCGTGCTCGGGAGCGCCGACCTAGGAGCCTTGCTCGTCAACCGCCAGAGCACGGACGGCTCTGGCGTCTACAACCGGAGCTGGGGCGTCGACGCCAACGTACGGATCAGTGACAGGCTGATCATCAACTCCTACGTCGCGGGCTCGGCCGAACCGCACACGGAGGGCTCGAGCCTGATGGGGCGCCTAGGAATTGCGTGGCGGGATCCTCTTTGGGACGCATCTGCGCTGGTCCGGCGCGTGGGCCAGGACTTCAACCCAGGAGCTGGCTTCGTCCGCCGGAGGGGGATCCGGCACCACTACGCGACTGTGGGGATCCACCCCCGGCCGAATCTGCCGCTGATCCTCGAGCTCAACCCGTACGTCGAGGGGGACTTCGTCACCGACCTCGAGTCGGCGCTCGCGACGCGAATCCTCACCGGTGCCGTCGGCATCCAGTTCGTGGACGGCAGTCTCTTGAGCTTCACCTACACCGACCTCTACGAGCGGCTCGAGGAGGGCTTCGAGGTGGTGGGTAGGGAGGTCCCGGCGGGGCGCTACGCCTTCGGGGAGGGGGCGGTGAGCTACACCTCCGACTCCGCCCGCCCGCTGTCGGGCAGCGTCCGCTTCGCCTCGGGCGGCTACTTCCAGGGAGAGCGCTGGTCGCTGTCTCGGGAGGCTCCTGGCGGCCAAGTCCGCATGTCGGGCTCGGCGTGAGCGCGGAGCACAACGTCTTGGAGCTCGGCGGGCCTACCTCAACGGCCGACTTGTTCGGGGGCCGCATCGACTTCGCTCACTCCGCGACGCTATTCGCCGCTGCGTGGGTGCAGTACAACCGTGCCGCCGAAGAGCTCGTCTCGAGCCTTCGGTTGAACCTCATCCATTCGGCGTTGAGCGACCTGTTCCTCGTCTACACGGAGCGGAGGGACGTGGCCGACGGCACGGTCCTCGACCGCAGAGCCACCATCAAGGTGACCAAGATGTTGGCCCTCTGAGAACGCCTGCTCAGCGCCGCCTGATCGGGTCGACCGGCTCCGGGTCGTCGATGATCGCATCCTCGAACGGCGGCACTCCCGCACCCGCGCAGTAGTGGCCGGTGCCCCGGAAGTGGGTGTGCTCGCACCTGAGCTCGGCGCCGAGGTCCAGCATATGCTCCACGGTCTCCGGGAACGCCGAACGAAAATGGTATCCGGCTCCACCCCCGCGGGCCATGTCGACCGTCGACTGGCCGAGCCTGCTGACTGCGTGCAGGTCGGCGCCCTTCGACACCAAGTAGTCGACGAGGTCGTTGTCGCCCCTGGCCGCAGCGTAGTGGAGCGGCGTGTAACCCCACGAAGTCGCCACGTTGACGTCGGCGCCATGTTCCTCGACGAGGTACTGAACCGAATTGAAGAAGTTGTTAGGCAGCTGGTTCATGTCGACCGCGATGAACCCCAGCCATCCGCCCCCGGCCGCGGCATGGATCGGATACATGTTGGGCGTGCCCTCCGGGACCGGCGGCAGCCCCGAGTCATCTCCCGATCGTCCGTCCTCCTGCCGTGTTTGCCGCATGCCGACCTCGTCCCACTTGGTCGGAGTGTGCGGGTCGGCACCGTAGGCCGCCAGCAATTTCATCGCCTCGACGTCCAGCGCGAAGGCGGCCCGAAAGAACGGGGTGGCGCCCGCGATGTCGACCCCGGCCCGGGTCCCGTACTCCCAGTACCACAGGTGCCTCTCGATCTGCACGTTCGGGTCGGCGCCGGCCTCCAGCAGAGCGTTCAACACGTCCATGTGCGTGCTCTGCTGGTTGTCGTGCGCCCGAGGCTGCGGGTGGCTGGTGAAATTCGCCCACCGGGTCTGCAGCACACCGAAGAGCGGTGCGACCCCGTCGGTGCGGGTGGCCAGGTTCGGATTCGCGCCGCGCTCGATCAGCGTCATCGCCAGGTCGAACTGACCGTTCTGAACGGCGATCACCAGGGGACTGCTTCCGTCGCCGCCGCTGACCTGGTCGATGTCGGCTCCGCCGTCCAGGAGAGCCTTCGCCGACTCGATGTGGCCTTCACGGGCAACGTGCAGCAGCGCCGTCATCCCCCCGGTCCTCCCGACCAGCGTCTCCCACCAGGGGCGGGCCAAGAACTCGACTTCGGTTCCCCTGTAGACTTGGGTCCGCGCCAGATCGTCCGGATTGAAATCCTCGAGCAGCTTCTCGATAGCCTCATCCGAGCGCAGGAACTCGCGCTGGGCGGCGATGGCCGCCTGCGCCTCCGCGGTGGTCAACGCCCGGTCGGCTTCCCCCGGCGAGCTCCTGAGGATCTCCAGATCTGCCTCTTGAAAGCGCTCCACCGCTGCCTGGTCGATGACCATCCTCTGCAGCACGTCGACGGACTCCGTGCTGATCGCCGGATCCGCACCGTGGCTCAGGAGCTCGCGGACCGATGCCGCGCGGCCGTACGACGCGGCGAACATCAACGGCGTCTGTCCGGCCGAGGCCTCCAGGGCGTTCACGGGCGCGCCGTGCTCCAGCAGCACTCTCACGGCGCTCTCGCCGTTCAACGCCTTCGCGGCGAGGTGCAGCGGCGTCGAGCCACTGGCCGTCGTCACGGCCGCCGGGTCGGCGCCGGCGTCGATGAGGGCGCGCACGACGGAGGCGCGACCGCCCTCCGCGGCGAGGTGCAGCGGTGTGTAGCCGCCGAGGCGCGACGTCGCCGCCACGTCAGCACCCGCACCCAGCAGGAGCTCAGAGATCTCGAGGTTCTCCGCCTGAGCGGCCAGGTGAAGGGCGGTCAAGCCGTCCCCCCGGGCCGCGTTCGGATCGGCGCCATCCTCGAGGAGCGACTGCACGGCCTCCACGTCTCCGCGGTTGGTCGCGTCAAGGAGCGGGTCGTCGTTCGACGCGACTGCCCCAGTCAGCAGCGCAAACGCGAGGACCGAAGCGCCAAGGTGGATCGCTCTTCCTGGACTCACGCTCCCGTCCCCGAGTTCGCATCCGCGGCCGTCGCCCTGGGCGAGCTCAGCGGGAACTCGCCTGTGCTGTCGCCGAAAGAGCGCATGTCCTCGTGCCCGATTCCATGCATCAGGCTCAAGTAGACGTTCGCCATCGGCGTCCCTCGTGGAGCCCTGAGGTGGAGGTTGCCCTCCAGCGCTCCGTTCGCGCCCCCCATCAGGACCAGAGGGGTCCGCAGGCTGTTGTGCTGGTTCCCGTCCCCCATCGGCGAACCCCAGACGATGACGGTCTTGTCCAGCAGGGAGGCGTCGCCCTCCATGGTGTTTTTCATCTTCTCCAGAAGGTACGCGAAGCGGCCCAGGCGGTACGTGTTGATCCTGTTGTAGTCCGTGATGCCGGCCGGCGTGTTGCCGTGGTGCGACGCCGAGTGCCACGGCTTGCTGGTGCCGCTGTCCGGGAAGGTCATGCTCGACCTGTCGGACCCGGGCTTGAAGGTGATCACCCGCGTGAGATCCGCCTGGAACGCGAGCAGCTGGAGGTCGAACAGCAGCTCCACGTGATCCTCCCACCGGTCCGGAACGCCCGCCGGTGCCTCCGGCATCGTCCGCTCCTCGCCGCTGCTGTTCTGCGCCTCAATCAGCTGGATCCTCCGCTCCATCTCGCGGATATGGGTCGTGTACTGGTCCAGGGCGAGGCGATCCCCCGCCCCCAGCTCCCTCTTCAGACCCGCCAGCTCGGTCACGACCCAGTCGAGCAGGCTCCGGTTCGTCCGCAGCCGGTCAGCACGGTCCGCGGCCGAGGCACCGACGCCGAACAGCTGCTCGAACACCGCCCTCGGATCCGAGACCGGTGGAAGGGGCTCTGTGGGAGAAGCCCAGGCGATCGTCGTCTGATACGCGCAGTGGTAGCTGTATTCGCCGCACCCGCCGGGACCTCTCACCTGGGTGGTCAGCTCCAGCGAGGGTAGCACCGTATCCTGCCCGAAGCGGTCCGCATGGACCTGATCCAGCGACTTTCCGAGGTAGACAGAACCCGACTTACGCAGCGGATGGGCCTGGGTCAGGAACACCGAAGAGGCGCGATCATGGCCGCCGCCGATCTCGTCGGGCGTGATGGAGGTCGCCATCTTGACGTCGGTGTCGCTGACGACGGTCAGGTAGTCCCGGTACGCCTCGAGGGGCTTGAGCATGCTGTTCGTCCCGAACTCGAAGTCGTAGCCCACCTTCGCAGGTGCGAAGAGGTTATTCGCTACGCCCCAGTCGCAGGCCCCCGCAACCCCCATCGACTCCTCGACGCCGATGAAGCGGGTGAACTGCTCGGCCGCGGGGTCGCGCCAGAGTCGCCCGGCCGGCACCATCGCGTCCATGAAGGGCAGCGCGACTGTGGCCCCCGTGCCACGGAGGAAGGTGCGCCGCGAAAGGTGCTTTCCGGTGATGAGATTCATGACTCGTCCCTCAGTATTCGGTGGTCTGCGCTTGCCTCATCTGGAACGGATCGCTCTTCACGAGCCCCATGATGAGCGAGGACATCTTGTAGTCGGTTGCCTCCGCCGCCCGCGTGATGGCTCGGACGGTCGGCTGGTCGAGGTATTCCACGGGACGGCCAATGGCATAGGCCAACAGGTTCGCCGTGAAGTGTCGCACGAGCGGGATCGGACGCTTGAGGAGAACGTCGACGAGCTCGGTGGGCTTGCTGATCGGCGTTCCGTCGTAGAAGTCGCCCCGCGTGTCGAGCGGCGCCATGTTCTCGCGGATTCGCCACCGGCCCGTTGCGTCGAAGTTGTCGAGAGCCAATCCGATGGGGTCCATGAAGCGGTGGCAGGAGCTGCATATGGGGCTCTGGCGGTGCGCCTCCATACGCTCGCGGGTGGTCAGACGGCGGCCGTCGTTGGCTGCAGGGCTGTCCTCGAAGGCCGGTACGTTCGCAGGAGGCGGAGGCGGAGGCGTCCCCATGATCACCTCCATGACCCACTTGCCGCGCAACACGGGTGAGGTGCGCTCTGACATGGAAGTCAGCTGCAGCACGCTTCCGTGGCTGAAAACTCCCCGCCTCTGCTCGTTCGGGTACTGGACGCGACGGAACTCATCTCCGTCGACCCCCTCGATCCCGTAGTGCTCGGCGAGGCGCGCGTTGAGGAAGGTGTAGTCGGCCTCGTAGAGCTCGATGAGGCTCCGGTCCTCCTGGACCAAGTGGTGGAAGAGCAGCTCGGTCTCCCGCACCAGATCGTCGGCGAGCTGCGCGGTGAAGTCCGGGTAGAAGTATGCCTGCGGCCAGAGCTTCACCACGTCCTGCAGCCTCAGCCACTGGGAGGCGAAGCGGGTGGCCAGCGTCTCGGACTGTGGATCGGCGAGCATCCGCTCGACCTGCTGCTCGAGCACGGCGGGGTCCGAAAGCCGTCCGCTCGCGGCGACCTCGAGGAGCTCCTCGTCCGGCGCTGTGGCCCAGAGGAAGAAGGAGAGCCGCGTCGCGAGCTCGAGGTCGCTCAGCCGATAGCTCTCACCCGGCTGGGCGCCGGCGGGCTGCCGCTCGAAGCGGAAGAGGAAGTGGGGCGACATGAGGACCGCCCGCAACCCCATCCGCACTCCAACCTCGAATCCCCCCTCGGTGGCCCCCTCGTCGTAGAAGGTGAGCAGGCCCACCATGTCTTCCGACGTCACGGGACGCCGATACGCCTGGGTCGCGAGCTCGGTGAGGATCGACTCGGCGCAGGTACGCTCTTCTTCGGGCGACGTCGGGCGACAGGTGAAGATCTTCTGGCGACTCGCCGTCTCCGACACTCCCGTCACGTTCTCGGGGCCCGTGATCCACAGCTCGGTAACGTGCGTCAGCCCGGTGGCTCCGTACTCCGCCGTCGCGTTCCCCGCGGCCGACCACCCGACCGGGCTGAAGCGATCTTCGTAGGGGCCGTCGATGAGATTGACGAACGCCGCCGCCACGCTGTGCTGGCCCGCGCGGACGAAGGTCGGCTCGGTCTGGATTGCCCTCCCGTACGCGCCCTGGGCACCCCCGCCGAAACGCCTGCGCGGCCCTGCGTTGTGCTCTAGCATCAGGAGCGCAACCGCCTCACCGTCGATCGAGATGTCGAGATCCTCGACAGCCGTCTGATTCCCCGTACCTTGGCTGATCTTCACCTCGAAGACGTATTCTCCGTCGGCGGGGAAGTCGTGCGTGACCACCATGCCGCCCCGGGTCCCGAACGGCGCTCCCTCGAGCCTATCCCACGCGTGCTGCGAAACCCGGTCCGGGTTCAGGTGCTTCGTCGCGGAGGGGCCGGCCTCCGGGTTCCCCACCGCCAGCCGAGCGACCTCGCCGGCAGCCCTCAGAAACGAATCCAGCAGGGTCACCGAGAAAGGCTGGGCCGCCGACTGGTTGTCGAAAGCGGCCTGGTAGAGGTCGGCGGGAAGCCACTTCGCCGCGTCCACGTCCAGAGCCAGCAGGTCGTGGATCACGCGCTCGTATTCGACCCGGCTGAGCCGCTGGAAGCGACGCTCGCCAGGAGCAAGAGCGGACCGCGCCACTTCGTCGACGCTCGACTCCAGGGTCTCCACGAGCGCCATGAGCGTGTCACCGCCAGGACGCGGCATGCCAGGAGGCGGCATCATCCCCACGCGCAGCTTCCGGATCATCTTCTCGGACGTCTCGGCCAGCTCCGCGGCTCTTTCGACGTCGAAGCTCTGGAGCGACAGGTTCCCGGTGAGCAGCTGGTCGTTGTGGCAGACCACGCAGTAGCGCTGAACCACCTCGGTCAGGGTCTCGGAAGGGACGGCAGAGCGTGCTTCCGCCACCGGTGGGACGTTGGGTGCGGCCGACGCGTACGCGGCCGCGGTCTCTTGCCCGGAAGTGGACGGAAGGGCGTCCTTCGGGCCGCTGCTGAGGACCAGCCCCATCCCCGCGAGCACGGCACCGAGAGTGAGCGTTTTCATACAGCATTCCTTGGCCTCGAAGGTCCTGCTCCGCAGCGAATCACCACAGCTACGCAAAATAGGGGCTTCGTGCGCGGCCCGCAACGCCCCGAGCCCCTTCTAAGCGGCCGTTCCGCTCGCGATCGCCAGGCCCGCTGCGCGAGCTGCGCTCATGAAGCCCGCCTGCGCACTTCGCGGTAGTCGCCTTGCGGCTCCTGTCGTGCCCCGGCATCGTGCTCCGATAGGACAATGCCCAATCTGCCGGGAAGCTCCAACTTCGCATTCGTCGCCGTGGCATTTATGCTGATACCGCGCTCACCATCGGCACCACGGCTTCTTCTCGCTCTGGCGCTCCTGGTAGCGTGTCAGGGACCTCGATCGCCGGAACGGACCCCCCCCCCCCCCCGCGCACGTCCGTCATGGCCCCTCCAGGGGTGGAGCTACCGTACATCGTGGAGCCGGCCTGTCCCGGAGAGGGCTGTACGTTCGGCCGCTGGCTTGCATGCGACTCCATCCCCCTGTATCGGGCTCCAGGAGAAGCCGGCGCGAGTGGGGGGTACCTGAGTCCCGACCAGTCCTTCGAGGTCACTTCGGGTGCCGTGGTCGTGGACGTCCCAGGGGTCATCGTGGTGACCAGGCCGGTGCGCCAGCGAATGATCTCCTCCGACTCGATCCTATTCGCGCCGGGAGACACTCTGTACGTCCTCGACTATGTCGGAGAGGGCTTCTTCCACGCCTGGCACGCCGACTCCGTCCTCGAGATCGAGGTCTTCTGGCCATGGGAGCCCTTCTACGCCGGCCCCGAATACGAATACGGGGGTGAAGTGGTTCAAGAGAGGAGCGCATCGTTTTGGGTGGAGACTCCCCAATCACCGTCCGCCCCGAGCTGGGTCTGGGTTGACCGATCCGCGCTCGCGGCGCCGAATCTGATCTCCGCCTTCGAGCCCACCTGCCCCTTAATAGGTGCGCGCCTACCAGAGCAGGGCGCTCGACCACGACAGTGATGGCCCCGTGCACGGATCCCGCCCAGGGCGCTCCGCCCGGACGCCCGCCGTTACCACCGGTCCTCAACGACCGGACTCGATCGCCGCCATGTAGTGGTTCGGCCGGTGCTTCACCACCAGCTCCATGACGGGCCCGCCGGCGAGGTCGTCGCCCGCGTCCGCGATCGGATGCGCCACGTCGAACACGATCCCCGTGGCGCGCCAGCGGTCGTCACCAGAGAGCTTCGAGATGATCGCGTCCGCGTGGCCGACCTCCCCGGCGAGCGCGAAGCACGCGGCCTCGAAGCCCGCTCCCCTGTAGCCCGCCGGTGCGGGGCGGGCCTTCACACGCGTGTGGACCTCGACGGCGTTGCAGAACGGCTTCATCTGCTGGAACCACGCCGCTGCGTCCGACGCGGGCACGGCCGGCTCTGGCTGAAGCGGAAGGATTTCCGGATCAGATGATAGATCGTGCCGCATCATCGGCGCGACCACGCTCAGCACGACGAGGCCGTAGCCCATGCACACGAGGTAGAAGAATCGCTTGCCCATCCGCCTTCCCTCCGAGCTGTTCGATGATTCAACACCCCGGGTGACGTGTTAGATCCCCGAGCTTGCACACCGACCTCAGCCCATTGGTACGGCAAGGTGCGTGCCGGTCCCCGTGTCCACGCCGGGCCTCGGTCTGACGAGGACGTCGAGCTCGCAGCGGAGCGCGGGAATGCGAGCGGGGCGACCTTGCCCGGAGGCGTATCGTCTCCAAGACTTGTACGGTGCCGCCAAACCTCCGCCCGCTCTCTCCTATCCTGGAGGATCGAGATGTCATCCGCCACGTGTTGCCGAACGCTGCTCGCGCTCGCACCGCTCCTTCCGGCTTCGGTGTTCGGGCAGGACTTGAGCACCCCTGCCATTCCCGGCGTCATCGCCGAGGGAACCATGGTGGAAGTGGTGAAGGACGACCTTCCCGGACACACGGAGGGCCCGGTTGGAATGGCAGACGGCGGCGTGCTCTTCGCCTCACCACCCGAGAACCGGATCTACCAGGTGACCCCCGACGGGCACGCCACGGTCTACCTGGAGAACACCAGCAGAGCGAATGGCCTGGCCTACGATGCGAGCGGGCGCTTGATCGCCACGCTAACCGGCACGCCGCAGATCGCGATCCTCACCCCGGAGACGGAAGCCGGGGCTCTCGCCGACGGCTATGAGGGCAGCCCCTTCGTCCGACCCAACGATCTCGTCGTGGACGGAAAAGGGGGAATCTACTTCACCGACCCCGGTTCCCGTCCCGCCCAGGGTGCGCCGCTCGAGCAACCGTCGCTGGTCTTCTATCTGAGCCCGTCGGGGAATCTCCTCCTGCTGGACGACCAAATGCGGCGCCCGAACGGGATTCAGCTGAGCCCGGATGGGGAAACCCTCTACATCGTCGACACGATGCGAGAGGACATCATCGCCTACGACGTCCAGCCGGATGGGACCGTCCGGAACCCGAGGGTGTTCGCGAAGCTGCGGGAGACGACCGAGGACTACAGCGGAGGGGACGGAGCGGCCGTTGACGACGAAGGCCGGCTCTACGCCACGTCCATCATCGGTGTGCAGGTCTTCGGTCCCGCGGGCGATCACCTCGGCACCATCAGAGTTCCTGATCAGCCGACCAACGTGGCGTTCGCCGGGCCCGAGCGACGGACGCTCTACATGACGACGGGCGGAGGAGTCTACCGGGTGCGCACCCTGACCCCGGGAGTCCTCAGCCGCGCCAAGTGAGGATCGGCCCCGCTCCACAGAGCGGACGAACATCGATGAGAAACGCCTGATACCATGACACAGCCGACCGTCGCGAGTCGCGCACGGGCGTTCGGCCCTTGCTCGCGAGAGCACGGACCCGGGCCGCTCGAGCGATCGAGATGCTTCCGGCACCTGACGTTGTCGCTCGGCGCTCTGCTCCTCGGCGTAACCACTGCTACCGCGCAGCTGCGGCCGATGGATCCGGTCGAGTGGCATCTGCTCGAAGTAGAGGGCCAACGCTTCGGAGTCAGTGTCGGGATGGGCGTCTACTCCGACCAGCGGGCGCCTCTCGCTGGCACGATCGGTCGCCTCGTCGAGATCGGAACCTTCCGCGGAATCTGGGTGCGTGGCGCAGTCGCGATCCAAGTGTCGGGCACAGCCCTTCGTGTGTTCGAGGACGAGCGAGCGTTCGCCGAACCCTACGGACTCGCGCGTGCCTCCGCAGGAGAAGGGCGAGTGGACGCGGGCGATCAGCGAGTCTCCACGATCATCGTGCTGACGCCGGATGAGGGAGACCTGGATTTCGCAGTCCGTTTCGGAGTGACGCTCCCCACCACGGACAACCGCGCCGGGCCGGAACGGGACCAGACCGATGTCTTCGCGACATTGGGAGGCCGCTTGTTGCGCGGAGGGCTGATGTTTTCAGCAGAGGTGGGCCTGGGCGTCCACGGGACACGCGACCCGGACCACGAGCAAGTAGACCCGATCCTGTTCGCGGCGGGCCTGAGAGGGACCCTCGACTGGATCCAATGGGACCTGCAGGCCGTGGGACAGCACGATCCGCGAGGGAACGCCGACCTCCGCGGGAATGAAGATCTCGGTGAGGTTCGCCTGGGCGTGCGGCGAGGAGAGCGTCGCTGGGTCCGCCTGGCAGCGGTACGGGGGTGGGAGACGTTCAGCCCGGGGTTGGGACTGCTGGTCGAAGGCGGGTTCTCCTTCTGAGGGCCTCAGGCTCCGGACAACCGACCGGCGGATCTTCGCGGTCGGGCCGCGGAAGGTGGGAAACGGTCTTGGGTGGATCGCTCGGCTGCAGCTCCACGGAGTAGCGGACAACTCCGGCGTTCCATACAGTGTTGCATTCCTCGGCCGGGAACCTGCCCGCGATGCGATCGACGAAGTGCCCCCCAACGGAGCCACTCCTGATGAGGACGCGTGCGACCACGCTTCTTTTCTTGGTCGCTGCCGGATGCGCCAGCCCGATGCCGGAACTTCCCGAGCAGGAAACGGGAGCGGCGGCGCACAACGTCCGACTCGTCGGCTACCACGACCTCCAAGGTCGCGAAGCGTTGATGGTCGTGGCCCGGTCCGACCCGGCGAACGGGAATTGGCTCTACGTGGGCCATCACGAGAGCTACTACGACGGTCGGCAGCGCATGAACCCCGTTACCGGCCGGATGGAGTGGAGTGGCACGTCGATTCTGGAGATCTCCGATCCGGCCAACCCAAGGCTCGTATGGCACGTCCCGAACGACGCCAACGCCAACTCGCGGTCGGTGTCCGTCGTCTACGACTACGGGTTCGACTCGGACCCGCCGGGAAGGGACTATCTCATCCGCAACTCGGAGGTCGGCGAAGACCGGAGATTCCAGATCTTCGATATCACGTCCCGCGACAGCGATCCGTCCCAGATCTCCCTGGTGGCGGAGATCGCCGGGACCCCGGAGCACTCGTGCGGGCCCGGCTGTGGAGGCAACTTCATCCAGCGAGCGCACAAGGGCTGGTGGTCTCCGGAGACCGGCTACTTCTATTCGACCGCAGGTGAGCCCGGATTCCGGTCCACCCTGGCACAGATCTGGGACCTGAAGGACCCCCGCGTCCCTCGGTTCCTAGGCCGAGCCTGGCTGCCCGGACAGAAGGAAGGCGAGGAGGGATTCGAAGGAGACTACGCCCACCATCCCATCGTGGACGAGCTGAACAGCCGCATGTATCTCGGCTTCCGCGATCCGGGGCACACGGGCTCCTGGGACATTTCCGATCCCACGAACCCGACGCTAGTGTGGACGGTCGACGTGTCCCCTCCGGGTCGAGGGCCCCACACCATATCGCCCATCGTCTACGAGGACCTTCCCAACTTCCGGGGAGACGCTTTGCCGAGGACTTACGCTTTCGTCGTTGAAGAGGCAGGGGGCGAGGACGACATGGCACCGTGCCCGATCGGAGTTCGGGCTAAGTCCTACATGTTCGACATCACGCATGAGACCCGCCCCTTCCCGGTGTCGACGTGGGAGGTGCCGGTCGGCGACGGCTGCGAGCGGGGCGGCCGCTTCGGTCCGCATCAGTCGGCTGAAACGATCAACGGAAGCCTCAACCGATTCGAGGACAGGCTCGCGTGGATCGCCTACTTCAACGTCGGCGTTCGCGTCGTCGATCTCTCCGACCCGTATCGGAACCTGTCAACGACAATGGGACACTCTACGGGATTAATTAGAGAGCAATGTCCTGTGTGGTGAGGGAAGGGATGGGAGGATTGATGAAGACGGCCTCCGGGAGCGGTTTGGGCTTCGGCACACCTCTGACGAAGCGTTCGGGATGAGCGGCCCATGCTTCGCGGAGCACGGATTTCCTGCCGGCAATGACCTGATCGGCGTTCCCGAAGTGGATCTGCTCGGGGGTTAGCATCGAGATGCCGCCATGGCGGTGCTCGGCATTGTACCAGCGGAAGAACGATCGACAGAACGTCTTGGCTTGGCCCTGATCCCCGAACCGTCCGGGAAACGAGGGATGGTACTTCAAGGTTTTGAACTGAGCCTCGGAAAACGGGTTGTCATCCGACATCTGAGGCCGGCTCAACGAGCGGGTCACGCCGAGGTCAGCGAGAAGTTGAGCGGTGCATTGGCTCGTCATTGGAGCTCCCCGATCCGAGTGCAGGGTCAGGACCCGGGGCTGGACGCCATGCTTCAGGCAGCTCTGCTGGATCAACCGGCCGGCCAGGGCCGAGTTCTCCCGGTCCGCCACCATCCAGCCCACGACGTAGCGGCTGTAGATGTCCATGATGACGTAGAGGTAGTAATAGCTCCACTTCTTCGGCCCGAGCAGCCGCGTGATATCCCAGGACCACACCTGGTTCGGCGCCGTGGCCATCAACTCGGGCTTCTTGTACTCCGGATGGGTGCGCTGCGCCCGGCGTTCCTGAACCGGCACCTCGGAGGCCAGAACACGATACATCGTGCGTTCGCTGCACAGGTAGACCTCTTCGTCGAGCAGCGTGGCCACCACCTCGGCGGGTGAGCGGTCCACGAACCGCTCCGAACACAGCGTGTCGAAGACCTCGCCTCGTTCCGTCTCGCTCAATGCCCGGGCGGGCGTCGGGCGGGGCTGCTGTTGCCCGGTTGATGGGCCTCGACGACGGTACAACGTCGATCGGGAGACCTCGAGGGCCGCGCACGCCGGTTTTACACCGACGTGCTTAGCCAGCTCGTCGGCCGCCTTCAAGAGTTTGTCCCGTCGTCTAGGCTTATCCCCAGCAGCCCCGCAACTTTTCCCTGCACGTCGATGATCAGGTGTGCCTTCCTGAGCTCATTCTCGAGCCGTGCGTTTCGCCGCTCCAGCTTGCGTACCTTCTCATCCAGCGGATTTCGCTCCGGCTTGCGGCCGCGTTTCTTCGACAGGGCCTTCAGCGACCCGCTATGCGCCGCCTTGCGCCACGTCGTCAGGTGCGACGAGTACAGGCCCTCTCGCCGCAGGAGTTGACCCACCTCGCCGGGCTCGGTGCACCGGTCCGCTTTTTCGACGATCCGCAGCTTGTACGACGGACTGAACCGCCGCCGTAGCGGCCTATCTACTACCTCTGGGTCCGCAGGAGCTGCCGCGCTTCGCTTGGCCTCCCCGGTTCCAGGGGCACTACCATTCTCTTCCATTCTCTCTCGCAGTCCCAACATGTTCGTTTTCTCTGCCTTCGCCCTACTCTAATTCTTTGCGTGCTCCGTGTCTCACGTACGTTGGCAGAGAGGGGACGCCGCGACGCTCGTGCGGTGGGGATGCGTCGTTCTTTCGAAGGGACAATCCACTGAGTGACCCGCACCGGTTTCATCGGAGACCGACCGAATTGGGGTCTCCGACAATCCCGGGGCGGTTCACCCAGCCTACGCCCAACCGAGCTGTGTCAGGCTGACTCCGTCGTTCCAGATCTTCGTCATGTGGCGAATGCGGTTTCCGTCGAATTCCATGACATATACATAGTCAGCCTCAACCCTATTCCCGGTCGGCGGTACTGGACCGCCCTCCCCTGTATGGGTTCCGCTGAACACGGCAAATGCGGATACGTTGTTGCGCTCCTGATCCACAGCGAATGACCGCAGTTCGTAGCTTCCGTCCGCGACCGGAGTGAGAAGTCCCTTCATCCACTCGGTGTACGCCTCTAAAGTCTCGACACCTTCGAGTGCGCCCGCTTGACCGGAGAACGTTGCCTCGGCATGGCAGAACTCCTTGCATGAGTCCCAGCCTCCTCCGGTCTCGCACGCATCGAAGAACCGCTCAGCAGACTCCTTGATCGACCTCATGGCACTCTCCTGTCCAGTTTTGGGCTTTTGGCCGACGCCAAAGGCGACGTTCCATGCGCAGCGTTTCACAGCATGAGAACGGCTGTCCGTTCTTTGGCCCAACGTCTTGCGATTCCACCGCGCGCGCAACATGGGCCGCCGGTGACCTGATATACGGTCGCACCAGTCGCATAGCCCTCCACGACACCGAAATCGTCCGACGACCCCAAGCGCCTTGCTCGCCTGCTGATAGCTGGTGCAGATGTGAACGTCTCAGCGCGGAGGCTTCCTGGCTCTAGCGGAGCCAGGTCCGCCGCCGGTGGATCAGGAGCCGCCGCTCAACTTCCCTCGCAGGCCAGCGACGTCGCCCAGGACCCAGAGCTCGTTGAGGCGGCCATTCTCCTGAAAAGAACCGCGCCCGCCCAACCCACTCGCTTCCCGGTCGGCTGGAATCCGAGTAGTTCACCGCGATGAATTCCTGAGAACCACATCTTGGCGAGGGCCCGCTGCCCCCCGGAGACGACGACTTCAATGTCGCATCGGTAATCGCCGAGCGGTTCCACGACGTATCGAACGTAATCCCAGAACTCCTCCGGGCCCGTTTTTTCGACGCCAAGAGAACCCCGGAAGCTAAAGCTGGGAGTCAGGATGTCGTGGAGTCGGCTTGGGTCCTGACGATTCCAAAGATCCTCGTAGGATGACTCGACGAGTTCGCGGATGGGCATGCCGTTGGGTCTCGGATGGCGGATGAGAGGCCGGACTCGACCATCGCACTGGTCGAAGAGGCAGAGGATGGTTTGCAGATCGTACTTCGTTCATTGTGCGACGGTCGACCTCGTCGAGCCAACCGGGGTGAATCCTCTAGACCCTACGGCACGACCACCACCACGCCCTCCTGCCAAGGATGCACCAGGCAGAAGTACCGAAACGTCCCGGCGTCGGTGAACGTGTGCTGGAACAAGGCCGACGCAGTGAGCAGGCTGCTGTCGAACTCCGCACCTGGGCCGTCAGCAGGCGTGCCGTGGGTCACGGTGTGCGCGGCCGCGTCGTTGTTATTCCAGGTGATGACGCCTCCGGCCTTGATCGTCACTGAGTCGGGAAGGAAACACGTTCCGGTGGTCTCGCACCCAGGGACGCCTGTCCCTGGTGGTATGCTGACCGCCGCCGAGGTGGGAATCTCGGGCGCGGTCGAGCCTTCGTTTTGACATGCTCCGAGGGCGGCGAACCCGAGGGCCATCAGGATGAAGGCCCCTGGGCGGAGCGTGACCTTGGCCACGGCCATTTAGATCCAGCCCCTCTCTGGAAAGGCCTCGATTGTCTCGGGACTGGGATCCATGTCGTGTGGCAGACCAAACGAGATCCGGTTGTAATCCAGCATCGGCGAACTCTCTCGTTAGCTGAGCGAAGACCGTTTCCACATCAGGCTCGCGTTGCACCGGTGACCAGCGCCGGTGACTCCGAAGAAACGCAAGCTCCCCGGCTGATAGGGAGTCGACCCCATCCCGGTGGGGGCAGCTACTCCGCGACCCAAACCTCCGGCGGACCCGTAACGCCGGCTTCCTGCATCTGGGCCTTCAGGTCTTCGTCCTTCATCATCGCGTCCAGTCCGCTCGTGTCTTCGGCGGTCCAGACCAAGAGGAGCATGTTCGAGTCCGCCGCATCGCGGTAGACTGCGACGTCGGTCAACCCGGCGGCTGCCCGCCGGGGCGCATCACCGTCGTATAGCGGACGCCAGGCGGCGTAGTCCGCGACCGGGTGCTTCAGGAAAATGGTGGCCACTTGTTCATGCCTCCTTTGGGAATGTTGAGACTGGAGAGATACCGTTTCGAACGGAGTCAGCGCCAGGGCAGGCGTCGGGTGGGCCTCGTGGAGCGTAATGACGAGGACCGTGCGGTTTCGATTCCGGCTGGCTCGGTTTCCAGGGAGGGGGCGATCCGGGTCAGCGCCCCCTCGATGTCCGCGTCCGCGACTTCCGCGGCCGAACGCCAGCCTCCGCACTCCGCCATTCTCCTCCACTCGCATCTCGACCTCGGAGTCCACGTCGCGGCATGGGGTATCGCCAACTGGGTCCTCCCGTACGATCTTCGACCTTGGGAGCATGAGGCACACCACCTGAGCACGGCTGTGCGCCGCGGCTCGGTCCCCAGCCGCGGCGCCGCTCGCGGGCCGGGGTTGCTGAGCAGGACGCCGCGGCGGCAGAATCTCGGGTCCGTCCCGCCGGTTGGCGGCTTCCGCGGTCCCTCCTCCCCCACGAGACCCCCCTGAACCTCCGCGACATCGCGTTCCCGCCCAAGGACGAGCCCCTCCAGCGCGACGTAGGCTTGCTTGGAGACCTAGTGGGCCAGGTGATCCGCGAGCAGGGGGGTGATGAGCTCTTCGAGTACGTCGAGTCAGCCAGGCACGCGGCGATCCTCCGGCGCGAGGGCGTGGTGGGAGCCGCGGAGCGCCTCCGGGGGGTGCTCGACGACCTTGCTCCCGAGACGGCGGAAGAGATCGTCAGGGGGTTCTCCACCTACTTCCAGGTCGTGAACCTCGCGGAGCGCGTTCACCGTATCCGGCGTGGGCGCGCTCGCATGCGGGCGGCCGACGAGCCGCAGCCTGGCTCCCTAGCGGATACGGTGCGCAGGCTTCGTGATATGGGAGTTGGCGGCGCCCGCGCGCTGGCGCTCTTCGGCGCGGCCAGGGTCGAGCCGGTTTTCACGGCGCACCCGACGGAGTCGACCCGGCGGGTGATCCTCGAGAAGCAGGAGCGGATCGCACACCAGCTCATCGCCCGTCTCGATCCGGAGCGCACGCCTCACGAGGAGCGTGTATCGCTCACCCGCATTCGCGAGAACATCACGTCCGCGTGGCAGACGGAAGAGCATCCGTCCGTGCGCCCTACCGTGGCCGACGAGCGCGAGCACGTCCTCTACTACGTGACCCGCGTCCTGTATCGCGTGGTCCCCTCCCTCCACGAGCGGCTAGACGAGGCGCTAGCGGAGCTGGGATTGAACGACCCCACGGACTTTCCCGTGCTCATCCGTCCGGGCTCGTGGGTCGGGGGAGACATGGACGGAAACCCCAACGTCGATGCCCAGACGGTTCGGGCGACGCTTCACCGGCACCGGCAGCTGGCGCTCGACGCGTACCGCCGCGAGGTGACCGATCTCGGGAGCCGCCTCACCCAGTCCGACTCGCGGGTGGCCTGGAGCGGGCGCATCTCGGAGCGCATCGAGCGCTACCGGTCCAGGTTTCCGGAGGCTGCCGCGGCGGTGCCTGCGAGACACTCGGGCATGGGGTACCGTCTGCTCCTCGAGCTGGTTGGAGCCCGCCTCGACGCGACTCGTGCCGATGGTGAGCACGGTTACTCGGGCCCGGGCGAGCTCCTCTCGGACTTAGAGGCGATCGCCGACAGCCTCGGTGAGAACCGCGGCGCGCACGCCGGCCTCTTCGGAGTGCGTCGGCTGGAGCGACGCGTCCGTACGTTCGGCTTCCACATGGCCGTGCTCGATGTGCGGCAGGACGCGCGTGAGCTGCGTGACGTGGTGGCGGAGCTGCTCGACGACGGCGATTGGCCGACGCGCCCGCCGGCGGAGCGGGCTCGGCGTTTGCGGGCCCTGATGGGCGCGTCGGCCAGAGAGGGTGGCGACCCGACGGGCCGAGACCTCGAGGCGTCGGGCGCCCGGGTCGAGAGCCCGAGCGATCGCATCCGGAAGACCCTCGACGTCTTCCGCGCGTTCTCGGAGGGCCGCCGCACGTACGGCCACGACGCCCTCGGCTCGTACATCATCTCGATGGCACAGGACGTGGACGACGTGCTCACAGTGCTCTGGCTGGCAACGCTGGGAGGACTGGGCGCGGCCGACGAGGTGCCCCTCGACGTCGCTCCGCTCTTCGAGACGGTGCCCGACCTCGAGCGCGCCGAGGCCGTCCTCGACGAGCTCTTCACCGATCCGGTGGTCGCCCCGCACATCAGGCGCCGCGAGAATCGACAGATCGTCATGGTCGGCTACTCGGACTCGAACAAGGACGGGGGCGTCGCGTCAGCTCGCTGGGCCCTGCAGCGGGCGCTCCACGGTATGGCGAGTGCGGCGACCCGCCACGGCGTTACCCTCACCGTCTTCCACGGCAGAGGCGGCACGGTCTCGCGGGGTGGAGGATCGGTGCACCGGGCGATCGCCGCGATGCCGGCGGCATCGATCGGGGGCCGACTCCGCCTCACCGAGCAGGGCGAGGTGATCGACGCGAAGTACGGGCTGCCGCAGATCGCGCTGAGGAACCTGGAGCGGATGCTCGGCTCGATCGTGCTGCGGGCCGCGGGCGATGGAGAGGAGCGCATTCCTCCTCGCTGGGTCGACCTGGCGAACACCGTGTCGCGCACCGCTCGTGAGACGTACCGGGCCCTGGTGTACGAGGACCCGCGATTCACACCCTACTTCCGATCCGGTACACCGATCGACGTCATCGAGCGTATGCCCATCGGATCCCGGCCGGCGTCCCGTCGGACCGGGTCGGGAGTCGAGAGCTTGCGCGCGATTCCGTGGGTGTTCGCCTGGACGCAGTGCCGGGCCATGATCACCGGCTGGTACGGCCTGGGTGCGGGGCTCGCCGCGGCCCGGCGCGAGCACGGACTCGACCTCCTCCGGGAGGCGGATCGGTCGTGGCCGTTCTTCCAGGCGCTCCTGGCCGACGTCGAGATGGTCCTCGCTAAGGCAGATGTCGACATCGCGGCCATGTACCGCCCACTGGCTCCGCCGGAGTCGGGGCCCGTCTTCGACGCGATCCGGGCCGAGTTCGACCGGACGGTGAGCGCGGTGCTCGAGATCAGCGAGAGCTCGGCCCTGCTCGACAGGGAGCCGACGCTTCAACGCTCGATCCGGCTCCGCAACCCGTACGTCGACCCCATGAACATCCTGCAGGTCGACCTGCTGCGCCGCTGGCGCGCCCAGGACCGCCCCGAGGGACCGCTGCTCGACGCGCTGCTCGCTACGGTGAACGGGATCGCCCGCGGCCTGAGGAATACCGGCTGAGGCGTCGGGGAGCGTGGGCCGGAATCGGCGCTAAATTGTAGGCCTCTGTGCCCGACGACAATCGACGGCTGATGCTGCCCCGTCAGGCTTTGGGGATTCTGAGCGGGACGCTCGGCAACACAGGAGTAGTGATCGTTTCGCTACGAATTGCGGGGGCAGGACACGTCCCTCCGGGCTGAACCAACCCTGATCGCCCGAAAGTCAACCTCATCCCGGCCGCTCCGAGCAGGGTCGCGAAGTCGCGGGCCGCACCCTTCAGTCGGCCAAAGATCACCGCCCACCCTTGCCCCTCTCCCCATCCTCCAGCCACGTTCACCGGACGCCCCGTCCGGCCCCGACCCGTGGCCCACATCCGCACCACGGAGGCTCACGTCATGAGCGATGTTGAACGTCGCGCGTTCCTCAGGTGGATGGCCGCCAGCCCCCTTGTAGCGGCGCTCGCGTCCTGCACCCCCTCAAGCCAGGAAGCGGCCGCCGGCCCACCAGCTTCGGGGGGCGCTGCGGGGGCCACACCGCGTTCCATCGCCGAGCTCACGGTCAATTCTGCGGCCGAAGCGCTCGACGTCTTCGACCTCGAGCGCGTTGCTGGGGACAACATTCCCATGGCGCATTGGGCCTACCTGCAAACCGGCGTCGACCACGACGACACACTCCGCCGGAACCGCGAGGCGTTCGAGCGGATCTACATCCGCGCTCGACGCCTCGTTGGGGTCGCCGACGTGGACATGAGCGTGCGCCTCTTGGGTCGGGAGTGGCCGACGCCGATCATCCTGGCGCCGGTGGGGAGCCAGCACGCCTTCCATCCGGAAGGTGAGCTCGCTACCGCCCGAGCCGCTGCGGCCACGAACCACCTGCAGGTGCTGTCTACCGTGAGCTCTACGGCCGTCGAGCAGGTGAACGAGGCTCGAGGTGAGCCCGTCTGGTACCAGCTCTATCCCACGTCCAACTGGGAGGTGACGCAGGCCGTGGTTGGCCGGGTCGACGCGGCGGGTTGCCCGGCGCTGATCCTGACCATGGACCTTCCGGCGAACTCGAACCGCCTCACCGCGGCCCGCGGTGCGCGTGCCGATACGCGGGAGTGCGCCAGTTGCCACACGGAGGGTGGACAGGCTCCTCCGGTGAAGCCCATGTACCAGGGGACACCCTACCGCGCCGCGGATTACCGGGTGCCCGGGATGACCTGGGACTTCCTGAGCCGGCCGCGCGACATCACGAACATGCCCCTCGTGGTGAAGGGGTTGGTCACTCGAGAGGACGCCGAGCTGGCGCTCGCTCACGGGACCGACGCCGTATGGGTCTCGAACCACGGAGGCCGCGCCGAAGGGAGCGGGAGGGCGACCATCGACGCGCTCTCGGAGGTGGCGGCGGCGGTGGGCGGACGCATCCCCGTCATCATGGACGGCGGCATCCGCCGGGGTACGGACGTCTTCAAGGCCATCGCACGTGGCGCCGACGCCGTCGCGATCGGGCGGCCCTACTTGTGGGGGCTCGGGGCGTTCGGACAGGAGGGGGTCGAGCGGGCGCTCGAGATCCTCACCGCCGAGCTCGACATCGCGATGCGGGAGTCGGGCACGCCGAGCCTGGCTGCAATCGGACCGGCATCGATCGGCGCGCCGGCTTAGTGGGGAAGCACACCTGAGGCCGGCGCGGTGGCAAACGTACCGGATCTTCGAGCAGCGGGGATTCTCGAATCATGAAGTCAGGAGACGCACGCGTTGAGCACACGTACGGTCCAAAACTACATCAACGGGGAATTCACCGATCACAGCGGCGACTTCATCCCGGTTCTGAACCCGTCCAACGGTGAGGTGGTCGGCCGCGCGCCCGAGACCACTCCGGACGAAGTGCAACGCGCCATCGACGCCGCCGAGACCGCGCAGGCCAGCTGGGCCAAGGTGCCGGCTGCCGAACGGGCCAGCTACCTCTACAAGATCGCCAACGGTATCCGCGCTCACGCAAAGGACCTTGCCCGCCAGATCACCACGGAGCAGGGCAAGATCCTGGGTCTGGCGGACGGCGAAATCGCCCTTACCCTGCTCGGGCTCGAGTACACGGCGGAGTGGGCGCGGCGGATCGAAGGTGAGATCCTCGAGAGCGATCAGCCCAACGAGAACATCTTCATGTTCCGCATGCCGATCGGTGTGATCGCCGGCATCCTGCCGTGGAACTTCCCGTTCTTCCTCATCGTTCGGAAGTTGGCGCCGGCCCTCGTGGGCGGAAACACCATCGTCATCAAGCCCAGCGAAGAGACCCCGATCAACGCCGATGACTTCATGCGCATCGCCCACGAGGTCGGCCTGCCGCCGGGCGTGGTCAATTTCGTTCACGGCCGAGGCCCCACCGTGGGCAACCAACTGGCTGGGAGCCCTCAGGTCGGCATGATCAGCTTCACGGGCAGCGTCGAGACCGGATCGAAGGTCATGCACGCCGCCGCTGACAACATCACCAAGGTCAACCTCGAGCTCGGCGGCAAGGCCCCCGCGATCGTGCTCGCGGACGCGGACCTCGACAAGGCCGCGGAGCACATTAAGCAGTCGCGCGTCATCAACAGCGGACAGGTCTGCAACTGCGCCGAGCGTGTCTACGTCGAAAGACGCGTGGCGGACGAGTTCATCGACAAATTGGCGAGCGCCATGGCGGACAGCAGGTTCGGAAACCCGCTCGAGGAGGAGGGGCTCGACTATGGCCCTCAGATCAATGAAGCCG
This sequence comes from Longimicrobiales bacterium, assembly GCA_965249195.1. Lineage (GTDB taxonomy): Bacteria > Gemmatimonadota > Gemmatimonadetes > Longimicrobiales > Gaopeijiaceae > CBDFLM01. Next base: position 172,884 of record CBDFLM010000010.1, on the reverse strand, counting down.
GCCTACGCAAGATCGATGCGCTGGTAACGTCGGCGGTCTCGGCGGGCGCGACGGTGGTGACCGGCGGCAGGGTCGCCGATCGCAGCCCGGGCAACTACTACGAGCCGACGGTGCTCGCCGACGTCCGGCAGGACATGGATGTCATCCAGCGCGAGGTGTTCGGGCCGGTCGCGCCGGTCGTCACGGTCGAGGACATCGATGAGGCGATCGAGCTCGCCAATCAGTCCGATTATGGGCTGACCTCCTCGATCTACACCAAAGACCTCAACGTCGCCATGCGGGCCTGCAAGGAGATCAAGTTCGGCGAGACGTACATCAATCGCGCGAACATGGAGGCGCTCAACTGCTTCCACGCGGGTGTGCGCAAATCCGGCATCGGCGGCGCCGACGGCAAGTACGGCTTCTACGAGTATATGCAGACCCACATGGTCTACATTCAGTACGACGCCTGAGCCGGTCGACCGGTCTGCTACCCCTCGTCAGCTCTCCGCGAAGCAGTAGAACAGGCCGTTGCCGCCGGTCCCGACCAGCGATTCCTGGCTGCACCCTCGGGAGGGGTGGGCCGTGTTCCACGGGCTGCCCGGGGTCGTGAAGCGGAAGCGGTCGTGGTGTCCCACCATGGCGCTGCCCTCGCCGCTGCTCGTCCAGTTACTACAGGTCCGGTCCTGACCGGGCATGAAGGCGGTCCCGTCGAGCCTCGTGCCCGTGAGGACGTCGTGCATATTCGGCGAATCCCCCGCCGCGCCCGAATTCACGCGCTCGCCGCGCTCGTTCAGCGCGTATTCGTACCGGACATTCGAGCTGTTGTAATGAAGGTCGTCGACATCGGAGGCGATCAGGAGCCCTTCGGCGTTGGCCCATGGACCATCGCCGATGCGATCCCTCGCGTTCACGGCCTGTTGACCGCCTGTCGCTTGGGTGCTGAGGTAGGCCCGCCAGCTGCGGTCGCCGGCGCCCACGGCGTCGGCTAGCGACTGGCAGTGGGCGTCGGCCCCTTCGAGGCCGCCCAGATCGCCGCCGTTGCCAGGACCGGCGCTGGTGATGAAGAAGCCCATCGGCTCCTGCGGATCGTCCTGCGCCAGAACCTGGGCTGGAAGGGCCATCACCAGCAGCATGACGATCGCGAACATCGCGGTCGACTTCGGGCTCATCTTCACCTACCTCCTCCTTCGAGACGACGGCGAACCGGGAGCTCCCTCCATGGACCGGTCTCGAGCCGGCCGGAGGACGGGCAACGTACGCGCTCCTTCTGCGCAGGAGCAACCGGAGGTGCAGCAAACAAACAGGGCCGAGAGACGCGAGACCGACCGACTGCTACGCGAACAGCTTCCAGAAGACTTTGTTGTTGTACCGGTTGTAGATCGGGGCCGAGAAGGACGCTCTCACGAGAAGGCGTTCCAGGAACGGGTAGGACCATGATTCCGGCAGAACGTCCGCGAACGACCCGGACCCGGACCGGGCAGCGCGTAGGAACGCCGCAGCCCGAGGTGCGTCGAGCTGAGCGAACCGCACGGCGTGCTCCGTCTCGCACGCCCGGTCCAGGGCGGCGATTCCCATCCGGTAGAACTGCTCACGCGTTTGGAAAGGCTCAGGCGAAGGTCGCTTGCCATAGTCACCGGCCAGCTCCAAGTCGATAGCCGCTGCCAGACCGCAGGCCGCTCCGTCGGGCGTCAGGTGGTCTTCCGGGCATAGTGTCCTGACCATCGCCTCCGTGAACGCGGCCTCGTGCCGGCTCAGCGACCTCGAGGGCCACACCTCCCCGGGACGGGCCCCGGCCTCGACTCCGGCTGCGCTCCCCCGCGAGACCGAGAGGAATCCTCGCGCCACCGGCACGAATCCGGTGAGGGCAACGGAGTGTACGATGAACTCCCTTCGGCTGGGCTTCTCCATGCTCGCTCCCGTGGCAGTTGTTCTCGGCCGAAGCTGACGGACGGTGAGCATTCGGTCGACCGCCTCGCTCTCTCGCCCTGGCTTCCCCCGCGATGTCCGAAGCTTCCTCCTCGAGCATTAACGCGGCTTGTATTGTCTATTGTCCTTAAGCAGCGCGTAGATGGCGTCCCAGACGACGTAGCTGCGGTCGAGCCGCCTCTGGTCCGACTCCTCCAGCAAAATCATCCCATCCGAGAACGCGACCAGGCCGACGCCTATCTGACCGTACCGATCGTCGGCCGCCGGATCATAGTCGTGAAGGACGAAGTCCACTCCCTTGGAGACGACCTCGCCGATGGCGTCGAGGGCTGGATCCTCGATCTCGTATTTGCGGAGGATCTTCTGGAAGAGTGTGCCCTCCTCGTCGTGAGGACCGAGCTCGACCCCGGGAAATGCCAGGGGGATCGCGTCGGCCGGAATCCGGTCTGCCTGATCCCGCGGGAGGAAGTCGAACTCGGCCTCCGGATCGACGAACCGCTGTATGAGCCAAGGTGACGCGACCCGGTCGTAGTGCACGTGTGACGTGATAACCCATTTCATGGGCCGTCCCTCCCCCTTCGCTAGAGACCAGGAAGCCTGCCCGCTACCTCACCGCTGCAGCCGCGAGCTCCGCACATGAGCCCAGCCCGCCACCCATCACCTGGGCGAAGAGCCGGGCAATCGGCTGCAGGCCGACCCCTTCCTCCGGGCGTACCCATCCGCGCTGGGCAAGCTGGAAGAACTGCTCCTCTCCCTCGGTGCGAACGAGCGAGACCCGGACCCGATCCAGCCACTGCTCGTATTCGTCGGGAGGTCCGAAGACTGCCCTGTTCAAGTTGAGACAGGGACCGAGCGTGTTCAGCGTTATCAGGTACTCCCACCGCATCCCCCGGATGGCGCTGGTGTCCGTTACCAAGTCGGCGACGTTGGAGATCTCCGCGACGGAGCCCATCCCCACACTACCAAGTTGGACGGCCCGCTCGCTCGCGAGCATCCGTTCGCGGAGGGCCTCACCTTCGGCGGTGCGTCCCGTCGCCGCGTAGAGATTCGCCAGTGCCTCGCCACCCACCCGCGCGACGTGGAAGCCGACTAGGTTCGAGATGAGCATCGAGCCGTCCCGACCCATGAGCAGTCCGACGCTGATCAGCTCCCTCAGCCGGCTTTCGGCCTCATCCACGCGTCCCATCGAGGCCGCCCCTACCGCCGCTCCGACCTGGGCGTAGGCCAGCTCGCGGATCCCGTTGTAGCTGGAGATGGGGAAGTCCCCCCACGACACGTCCGCGGGCAGCGGGAGGACGTAGAGTCCCGCCATCTCGTCGAGGATCTCCGCCCGCGCCATGACATCCAGGTCCTGGAACGCGGGGTGCCGGCCGAGCTCCTGAAGATACGTCACCACCGCCTGGTCCAGCCCCTCGGACAGCCGGGGCACCAGATCCCGGGCCCAGAAGTGGGCCTCTATCCCCGTTGGGTTCAGAGAGTATTGGTTGTCGGGAAAGACGGGATCGTAGGAGCGAGCGGGCGGCTTGACGAGCGCTGTGCTCGTCTGCGACCCGGCTGTGATCGCGTGGAGCGCCTCGCCGGCCTGCAACGGCGTGACAGAGCTGTCCACCGGAATCCGCAGAGCGATCAGCGCCTCGCTTCGAGCCGCTCCCCGTACCGTCGCTGAGAACTGGGGCACCGCGATGGCCGCCAGGACGGGTCCGATACCGGAGGTGGTCACCACGGGGACGGCCAGCAGGAGCATCGCCACGCCCACGAGCGCCGTGGCCACGGTCGCTCCCCGCAGGACGCCGCTTCCACTGCCCACGCTTCCCTCGGGGACGGCCACGGCCCCGGGTTGGACCGCGAGGGCGGCATGCCAGGCCCCGATCTCGTCACCGGCGAGGTCTTCGTTCCACGGCTTGGCATGCCACTCCTTGCGCGCCTTCACGAGGATGCCGTTTTCCCAAGCCCGGGTCCACACGGCCAGGAGCACCCCCAACGCGGGAGGCAGCAGCGTCCACACGGCCAAGCCGGTCTCGCCCAGCATCCCTCGGGCCGCCATCAGGACGCCCACGATGAAGCCCGCCGACAGCCACGGCCCGGCGGGCACTAGGAGCCCCACCTGGGCCAGCCGGACACTGAGTAGCGCCTGGCGTGTCATCTTATCGATGAGCGAGTAGGCACGTCCCCCCTGGACCAGATACCCAGTGTCCCCCGGCCGGTCGGCGAGGACCAGGGCCACCGTGCGCGACCGGTAGCCCCGGCTCGCCGCCGCTCGCCACCGCCTCAGCGCCCGGAAGAGGTTGACGTAACCGGCCAGCAAGAACCAGAGCCCCACCAGCGAGGGCAACAGCACCACCCACCATACGTCGCCGTAAAACCCTAGCCGCCAGAGATCCTGCGGAAGGGACAGCGCTGCCAAGAGCGGCAGTGTGAAGAGGGAGCCGCCCACGCCGAGCTGGAGGATCACGCGCCACAGGTCCCCCTTTACCCGTTCCAGGCCAGGGGGGGGGCATGCGACCAGCGGCTCGGGACGGGACTCGATTGGCTGGGGGGTGTCGGCGCCTGAGACTGGGGAAGAGGCGTCCTCACTCACAAAATCGCACTCCCGGGAAAGGGTTGACCACCCTTCAACCTGAAACCGGCGAAGGGCGAGAGCAATGTGAGGAGTAGCTGAGTCGAGCAACAGTAGTCACTTCTACCGGTGGGTGAGCTCTCCCTGCTCTTTCAGCACGCACGCCCGCATCACGTGGGTGAGGCTTCGAAACGCCCCAACGTCGGCGGCCGGATCGGCCTCTAGTACGATCAGGTCGGCGATCTTGCCCGCCTCCAGCGTGCCGAAGTCGTCGGAGCGGCCCATCGCGCGAGCGCCGTTCCGGGTGGACATGACGATGATCTCGGAGGCGTCCAATCCGGTGGCCTGCATCGCCTCCATCTCGTTGTGAATGGATGGGCCGCGGAGGGTCAGCGGGTTCCCCGCGTCCGAGCGATGCGATCGCGCAGGTCGTCGCGAGGGCACCGGAGACGAGGTCGACGAAGGACGGAGTGCGTGGCATGACGGGCTTCCTGTCGATGTGACGAAGGAAGTCTACCGGGCTGCGGCCCGCGGGCAAGATCGGCGGTCTGCGGAGAGGGCGTCGAGGCGATCGGAGAAGCCGAGCAGGAGAGCACGCGATCGAGAACGCTGGCCCCCGATCGGCTCCCGGCTGCTTCGCCGATCACGGATTGCTGGAGGAGCGCCTGACCCCCGATACTCCTTGAGCAGCCTCTTTCCAGGATCGAGCCTCCATGCCCCCACAGCCGACCTGATGTCCCTAGCTCGCGCCGTGCCGCACACGCGGTCGCTGCTCTGGCCAGGGCTGCTGTTCATCCTCGCCGCGTGCAACGATCGGGGCGAGGTGGAACACCTCGTCCGTCAGCACGCGACAGCGTGGGAAACGGGCAACCCGGAGATCATGGCCGAGATCATTCACGAGGATGCTGTGCTGGCGTACCCCACGCGACGGCTCGGGAAGGCGGAATGGCTCGCGGACTTGGCTGAGTTCTCTGTGACGAACACCGACACGCGTATCTACATCCACGAGATCGTGGTCGACGGCCGTGACTTCGCCGTGGAGTGGCAGTTCGCGACGACAGACCGCGGATCAGGAGCTCGCACCGCGGTGAGCGACGCGATCATGGGGCGTGTCCAGGAGGGGCAGATCGTGCTCTGGAAGGAGTACCTCGACGGGCGCGTTGCGAAGCTGCAGGAGGAGGGAGCGCTGCAGATCGAGGAGGGCGCGGAGCCGTTCCCGTGGCCCTTGCCGAAGTGAACAGGTTCATGACGGACGTCACTACGACGCTTACTTCGCGAACTCGCGCTGGGCCTCGCGCTTCGTTAGAACGGGAACCGCTCGTCCAACTCGGCCTCGGATAGCTCGACCAGAAAGGTGGCCAGGCGATCGACGAGAAGCTCCATCATCCGTTCCCCTTTTTCAGCCGTGGCAGCGTGAGGATCGCCGGAACCGGCGTTGGTGGTGAGCAGGTGCCAGGGGCGGGTGATCGAGACCCAGCCAGCGTCCAGCGCCTCGAAGCGTGTCCTTGCGGTCCGGCCAGCGTCGGCCGTGAGTGTTCCGTCGGCGTCGTGGTCGACCAGCTCCGGAAAGAACGCCAGGGCGAACGACGTTTCCATCTCGCCGGCATGATCCTCGGGCTCGTCGAAGATATGGTCGTATTGGTCGCTGAATACCAGGTACCAGTTGCATAGGAACAGGTAGGCCGACGTGCGGCCATGCATCTCGCGCAACAGCGGCTTCAGGTCGTTGCCGCCGTGACTGTTGAGCAGCATGATCTTGCGGATGCCGCTCTGCGTGAGCGATTCGACCAGGTCGGCAAGGACGGCTCCCAGCGTCGACGGATTCACGTTGAGCGCCAGAGGCAACTCGCGCATGTTCGTCTGCGTGCCGTACGGAATCGTCGGAAGCAGCACCACATTCGCTCCTCGATCGTGTGCCGCCTCGCAGATTCGCTCGCCGACGATGTCGCCCTCCAATGTGTCGGTGCCATAGGGCAAATGCAGATTGTGCGGCTCCGTGGCTCCCAAGGGTAGGACCGCAACCTCGTAGCGATTGTCCCTGACGTAGCCGTAGTTTGTTTCGTCGAGCTTCCAGGAACGCATGGATCGATCGCGTGACGTTGGAGGGATAGAACAGCCAGACGCCCTCGGGCCGGAAAGCAACGTAGGACCGACACTCCCGATCGGGCGAATGGCTCGAGGGGTGGCCTTGGGATGATGGTGGATAGAAGCTCGCCGCACGAGATTCGAAGCCGACGCCACGGCAACCGCTGAGGGGCAGGCGCTCTACCGCCAACCATCGATGGAAGAGCGGGCCGCCATGGGCGGAGCGGATGGCGTCATCCCCCAACCCTTCCTCGCTCTCCGTAGTGGACTCGGCCGCACGACTCCCCTCTATTCTTATCCACACCGGGTCCCGGTCGACCCAGGCTTGCTGCCCCCTTTACACACGCTCTGGAGGTTTCCTCATGCCCAGGTTCGTCACCTTCTTTTCGTATACCAGCGAGGCCCTGGCCGCGATGATCGATCAGCCACGCGACCGCAGCGCCGCGGTCAAGGCACTGGTCGAATCGTTGGGTGGGACGATGGAGGCTTTCTATTGGATGCAGGGGAGCCACGACGGCTTTCTGATCAGCGAGGTCCCCGACAGCGTCGCAGGCACGGCCCTGGTGGCCGCCGTTGCGAGCACCGGGGCGGTGACCGACCTGGAGTCCCACGAGATCTTCGACGCGAAGCAGCAAAGCGACGTCTTGAGGAAGGCCAAGCTCGCGCTTTCCGCGTACCGGCCTCCGACCGGGTAGGACGCCTCACGCCCTCACCACCTCCACGTCGTAGCTGTCGAACCCGCGGTCCGCCGTAAGGATCGGCACTTGCTCGGCGAGCGCCTGCGCGATCAGGACCCGGTCGAAGGCCGCGGCACGTCCGCTTCTTTCCTCCGGATCTCCTCCGTAGAACGAGTGAAGGACGGCCGACGTGAGCCCGCAGTCCTGGCGTCCCGTGGGCTGGCCGACCATCATCAGCCGGCCCTGGTGCGATCGCCGACGTAGGGAGTGGGCTTGATCGAGTTCACGCCGCTGGATTGGCTCTGGAGCGCAGCCTTCCTTCTGCTCATGGTCGGCGGTGCGTTCTTCTTCTACCGGCTGGCTCGCCGCTCCGAATCCGACTTCTTTCTCGCCCGCCGCGGTCTGCCCTGGTGGCTTCCCGCCTCCTCGGTGTTCAGCACGCATACGGCGACCGACACACCGATGTGGATCACCGGTGTGGTCTACGTCCACGGGCTACGCGGGCTCTGGTACACCTTCTTCTCCGCCTGGACGGCGGTCGGGGCGTTCGTCTCCGCTCGAATCTTCCGGCGCTCGCTGGCCTACACGCAGGCCGAGTGGCAGACGCTGCGCTTCGGCGGACTCGGCGCGGAGCTGCTGCGCGGCTGGATCGCCGGGTGGCAGGTGTTCATGAACATGTTCATCCTGGGTTGGGTCGGGATGGCGATGGGCAAGGTCGGCGAGTTCGCCTTCGGCTGGCCGGTCTGGGTGGGCCTGGTCGTTCCTACCGTGATCACCGCGGCCTACACGCTCGCTGCGGGCTATTGGGGCGTGGTGATGGGCGACTTCCTGCAGGGCATCGTCGCCGTCTTCGCCATCGTCGTGGTCTCCTACGTCGGCGTGGTCGCGGCGGGCGGCCCGACCGGAGTGACCGGTCGGCTCGTCGAGCTCGGTGAGACCTGGCGCCTCGACCCGTTCGCCTTCACCGGCATGACGTCCGGTGAGTTTCCCGCGCTTTGGTGGTTGACGATGCTCGTCATTGCTGTCGTGGGCGGGTTCGGCATGGGCACGAGCATCGACTGGTACGTCGAGGCGCAGCGCATCCAATCGGCGCGCACAGTTCGCGACGCCAGCTACGGTCTGTGGGTCGGTGGAGCGCTGACTACCGCCCGCAACGCGATTTGGGCCGCGGCGATCCTGGCCTTCTTCACGTTGCTTCCGAACATCCAGTCCCAGTCCGACTACGAGCTGGGCTGGTTCCGCCTGGGCTTCGAGCTGCTACCCGCGGGGATGGTCGGGGTGTTCTTCGGAGCGATCCTGGCCATCCACCTGTCCACGATCTCGAGCCATCTGAATCTCGGAGCGCTCTACTTCACGCGCGACATTTTCCAGCGTTACCTCAGCCCCGACGCCACCGAGCAGGCGCTGGTACGAGTCGGACGCTTGGCCACCTTGGTGCTGCTGGTCGGGTCCTTCTTTTACGGCCTGATGATGGAGGACATCACACAGTGGTTGATCTTCGCGCTGTGGCTGATGATGGCCGGCATCTGGCTGCCGAACATCCTGCAAGTCGTCTGGTGGCGGTTCAACGCCTGGGGATACCTGACCGCCTGGATCGCCAACCTCGGCGTGTCTTGGCTGGTCGTGTGGGTGTTGCCCGAATTCGGCGTGATCCCGGAGTTGCCGGAGCATCTGCAGTTCTGGCTGCTGATGGGTCTGGGCGCGCTCGTCTTCTTACCGGCCACGTTGCTCACTCGAGCGGAGTCCATGGATCACCTGGTCGACTACTACGTGATGACGCGCCCGCTCGGGTGGTGGGGGCCGGTGCACGCCGAGGCCGTGCGGCGCGGATTGATCGAGCCCCACAGCGGACCCGCGTCCGTTCGCGGACCACGTCCGCTCATCAAACGGGAGTGGACGGCCGATGAAGCCCAGGAGTGGACTCGCGAAGACTGGATCGCCATCGTGCTGTCTCCGCTCATCTACGGACTGATCATGCTCGGGCTGGTCAACGTGCTGCTGCTGCGCCCCGGCGGTTTGACCATGCTTGCGCTCGCCGCGATCGGTTGGGGTGTAATCTATTGGGTCATCGACGCCAAACTCCGTGCCGTGTCGGCCGAGTACGAGCAGAGCCAGGCTCGGTACTTGACGCGGCTCGAGCGAAGCATGACGTGGGACACGGTGGAAGGAGGCTGACGTGGATCGCGGCCTCGTTACGCTCATCGGCATGAGCATCGCCTACGCCGCGTCGTTTTTGGGGATGGGCCTCGCCTGGTGGGCGTGGCGCCGGCGTAAGACCGGCGGTCCACCGACTGCCACGCGAGGGGAGGAGCGATGACACCGATTCCGGCCGTAGCTCCCATCGGCGGCCTGCTGTGGAGCGTGGTCATACCGGCCCTGCTGTTCGTCGTGGCGTTCCTTGCGACCTATCTCCTGTATCGGCGGTTCGCGCGGGAGGAGGGCGACTCCTAGCGAGGGCGAGGTGGACGGGCGGCCTTGCGATCTCTTCCTCCGGGCTCTGGGATACGGCGGCTGCCCGCTAACCCAGCGTCTCCGCGAATGTCGGGGGCCTGCGCTGACTCGTGGCCTGCTCGAAGGCGTAAGCTAGCCGGATCAAAGTCGGCTCACTCCATGCCCCCCCGAAAAACGAGATCCCAACGGGCAGACCCGACACGAAGCCCATCGGCACGCTGATGTCCGGATAGCCGGCGATGGCCGCCGGGCCCACGGAACTGCCGCTGTCGAGTCGGTCGCCCTTGATGTGATCCGTCGGCCAGGCGAGTCCCATCGTCGGCGCGACGATCGCGTCTAGATCGTGCTCGCTCATGACCTTGTCGATCCCCTCCTCGCGGTTGGCCCGCTGAATGGTCTGAGCTGCGTTCAGGTATTCGGGGTCGGTGAGCGGTCCTCGCGCCTGAGAGGCGTACATGCGCTCCTGGCCGAAGTGGGGCATCTCGCGATCGGCGTTCTGCTCGTTGAACTCGATGACGTCTGCGAGGCTCTTGACGCGGGCGTCCGGGCCGAGGCCGGCCAAGTACGCGTTGAGGTCGGCCTTGAACTCGTATTCGAGAAGCACGAGCGAGAGCGGGTCGTTCCAGGCTGCGGCATCGAGGTTGGCCGGATCTACGACGACCGCTCCCTCGGTGCGCATCGCGTCGAGCGCCTCTTCGAAGACCGCGATGACCCTCGGATCGAAGTTCGTGAAGCTGCGCGCGACGCCGATCCGTGCGCCCTGAAGGCCTGCAGCGTCGAGGAACTGCGTGTAATCACGGTGCGAGTTGCCCTGGCTGGCCGCCGTCGCGGTGTCGCGCGGGTCGATACCGCTCACCGGGCCCAGCAGGATCGCGGCATCCCGCACGGTCCTGCACATCGGTCCCGCGGTATCCTGGGAATGGGAGATCGGGATGACGCCCGAGCGGCTCCACAGCCCCACCGTCGGCTTGATGCCGACGATTCCGTTGATCGACGACGGGCCCATGATCGAACCCCCCGTCTCGGTCCCGATCGTGAGCGCGGCCAAATTCGCCGAAGCGGCCACGCCCGATCCCGAGCTCGATCCGCACGGATTGCGGTCGAGCGCGTACGGGTTTCGGCACTGCCCGCCTCGGGCGCTCCAACCGCTCGAGGCCCGTTCTCCGCGAAAGTACGCCCACTCGCTCATGTTGGCCTTCGCGAGGATGATCGCCCCGGCCTCGCGCAGCTTCTGGGCGACGAACGAGTCCTGCAGCGGGATCGAGCCTTCCAGCGCGAGCGAGCCGGCGGTGGTGGTCATCCGGTCGTGCGTGTCGATGTTGTCCTTGATCGCCACAGGGATGCCGTGCAGCGGTCCACGAACGCTGCCGGCCGCACGCTCCGCGTCGAGCTCGTCCAGCTCAAACGGCGGGACGGAAGGCGTCTCCAATGCCGCGGGCTGCTCAGGGAGCTCCGGCGCGCAGCCGCTGCCGAACGCGAGCCCCGCCCCGCCCGCTGCGGTCGTACCGATGAATCGTCTGCGGTCGATCATGGTTCAGCCTCCTGGGCAGGTCGCAGAATAAAGAACGAATCATCGACCTGGGATCGTTCTCGGCGACCGCGCTGCCCTTAGCGCGTTAGGTACTCCCAGGGAGCAGGCCGAGCGGGTTCCCCGGGTCGACGCCGGCCATGAATTGCTTCTTACGGTCGAGATTGGTAAGCCGGTAGACGAGCCCGAGCCAGTTCGCCACGATCGCCTTCGCTGTGTCGCTCCAGGTGTTGTCGAGCAGCGCCTCGATCTCGGATGCGGGCATCGCGGGCGGAGGCTCACCGGCGTCGCGGGCGCGGCGCGCGTCATCGATCCAGTCCGCGGCCAACTCGGCCGCCGCCGCGGAAAGGTAGTGGTCGGGAAAGCGCGGAGGCGCCGCGAGCTCACCGCGCAGGAAGCGCTGTGCCTCGCGCTTGTATTCCTTCAGCAGGCTGTTGAAGTCGTATTCCGGATGTCCCTGGAAGTAGATGATCCGAAACTGGTCGGGGCTCGCCGAGATGAGCACCCCGCCGTCGGCGCTTTCAGCGAGCGATTTGAGCCCTGCGGCTTCGAGTTGCGCCCGTGAGATGTCGTTGTAGCGTGAATGCGGCGCGTCGAAGCGGGTGTTGATGTCCCTCAGCATCGGATGACCGGGCTCACAGACCCGATGACTGTAGACTCCCCATCGCTTCTGCGGCAGCGGCTGGCGCTCGATTCCGTGGAAGTGTCTTAGTAGGGCATGTGTCGCCAGGCAGGAGCACAGCACCGACGTGACGTTCTCCTGCGCCCAATCCATCACCTCCACGAGCGGCCCCCAAAAGGGCTCTTGGCTGATGTCGGGGGTAGAGACGTTCGCACCCGTGATGATGAGCGCGTCGAGGCCTTTTTCGCGGAGGTCGTCGAACTTGCTGTAATATCGCTCGATATATTCCAGCGTGGCGTCGCTACGCGCGAGCCCCGGCAGCGAAAACGGGTACACGAAGAACTGCGCGATGCGGTTGCAGCTGCCCACGAGGCGGATGAACTGACGCTCGGAGGCCTCCAGAGCGCCGTCGGGCATCATGTTGAGGAAGCCGATGTGCAGCTCGCGGATGTCCTGGTGCAAAGCGCGCTCCAGCGAGAGCAGCTCGTGGCCCTGCGCGCGGAGATGGCCGAACGTCGGCAGCGGGGAGTGCGCTACGAGAGGCATGATGCGGAGTGTAACGCCTGGCGTGGAAATGGGAAGCAGTCCCCCTGCCGGGCCCCGGCGCGCGCGCGCCACGAGAACCGAGTCGCCGTACTCGTGCGTCCGGTACCCGGACCGCTCCAACGCCACGCTCATCCGCTCCAGGTCCGCGTCCTCGACGAACGCCCTCAGCAGGTCGTAGTGACTCTCTCCCGGCTGGTGCACACCGCTGACCACGGCGTCGACGACGCGCAGGACCGTATCCGGCCCGATGCGCTGATCGGCGAGGCCCACTCCGGCGCGCGGCCGCCCCGCGATCGACACCGCATGCTCGAGCGCGCGGGTCACGGTGGTGCCGAGCGCGACGACGCGGCCGCCGCGATCCTGCGCCACGGCGATCGCATCTGCCGTCGCCTGCGGAATGTGGTAGGGCTCGTCGAGCGGTAGGAGCGCGTCCAACGCCTCGTCGCCGGTAGAAGACAGGCCGGCCGCATGCGTTAGCGTGGCGAACGCGACGCCGGCCAAACGGAGCCGGCCCAGGAGCGCCCAGTCGATCAGGAAGCTAGCAGACGGGGGCTCGAAGGAGGTGGGGAGCGCGGCGATGCGTGTCCATGTGTCCCGAAGCTCGAGCGGCTGAAAAAGGTGCGCGTATTGGACCGGCCGGCCGTGCCTTGCGATCCCCTTCCAGACGGCGTCCGCGCCACCCTCGAAGCCGAGGGTGACGGCGCGGGGGTGGCCGAGCGAGCCCGTGACGACGGCAAGGAGCGGCCCCAAAGCCAAAGTGTCGCCCTCGCGCAGCTGCGGAGGCGGTGGACGGCGCTCGGTGGGCGTACGATGATCGCCGGATCCGAAGACGATCGCGGTGAAATTCTGAACATCGTCCGGCTCCAACGATCGGCGCCCCGCGAGGCGGACCTCGATCCCCGCTCCACTGCGTCGATGGAAGCCGGTCAGGCTCGCGGGGAGGGTCGCGGAGTCGTTCGCGACGAGTAGGTCCCCTGGGTGCAGGAAGCGAGCGAGCTCAGAGCGTCGGGCGTGGTCGATCCGACCGTCCGGATCGACCACCAGGAGCTTCGCATCCGGCGGCCGCTGAGCGGGCGCGGTCGCGGCTCTCACGCCGTGCTTGCCGCGGCCGCCCCGACGACGGCGAGGATCTCACGCGCGGACTCGCTCGGCCGCCGAAGCGCCGAAGGGTCGGCGTCCGGCACGGCCAAAGCGTGCAGTGGAGTGTCCATGTCTCCGGGATCGATCGCGTGGACGCGCAAACCGTGCTCGGCCAGCTCCTCGGCCCAAATCGCGCTCATGTGCCTCAGCGCGGCCTTGCTCGCGCCGTACGCCCCCCAGCCAGGGTAGGGGGTCACCGCAGCGTCGCTGACGATGTTGATCACGATGGCGGGCCGTCCGGAGCGTGCCGACGCTCCGAGTGCGCCGAGCAGTGCTTTGGTAAGCCGAAAGGGCCCGAGCACGTTGGTTTCCATCGCGGCCTCGAGGTCCTCGCATTCGGTGTCGGCCAGAAGCGCGAGGGGGACCGGACCGAGCGTGGAAGCGTTGTTGATGAGGACGTCCAGGCCACCCAAGGCGGCAGTGACACTCATCGCGATCGGATAGACGTCGTCCTTCTTCGACACGTCGGCTCGCAAGCCGTGCGTCCCCTCGAACCGAGCCATGACCTCCCGAACGCCGGCTTCACGCCGAGCGACGAAGGCGACTGCAGCACCGTGGGTGTGGAATGCCTCGACCAGGGCCAGTCCGAGGCCAGAGGTGCCTCCTGTGATCGCGCCCCTGAGGCCGCTCAGCGTGGATTCGTCCGCGTACGTCATCTTCTCTCAACTCCTCTCGTTGGGAACATGACGAAAGATACAAGTTAAAGTTAACTTGAAGTCAAGAGATAATTGAGTTAGCATTGGTCATGTCGGACACCATCACGATCGGAGAGGCTGCGCGGCGCAGCGGTGTGGCCGCGTCGGCGCTACGCTACTACGAGGGGCGGGGGCTCATCGGCTCGGAGCGCGAAGGCTCCGGCCACCGGAGATATCCGCGAGCGGTGCTCCGCAGGATCGCCTTCATCGTATTCGCGCAGCGCGTCGGCCTCAGCCTGGCAGAGATCGGCGAGGAGCTCGCGAAGCTGCCCGCAGGAAGCGTTCCCACCGGGCGCGATTGGTCACGGCTCTCTCGGACATGGCGCGAACGGATCGACGAGCGCATGGCGGAGCTCGAACGGCTCCGGGGAGGACTCACCGAGTGCATCGGGTGCGGCTGTCTCTCCCTGGATCGCTGCCACCTCTCGAACCCCGGAGACCGCGAAGGGCGACGCGGACCAGGTCCACGCTTCTGGCTAGGCGAGTCAGAGAGGTAGCCCGCACGGAACCGAACGCGTGGCGCGGGCCGAGTCGCCGGTGCGCCCATCGAAGGCCAGTGCGCGGCTTTCTAACGAGCGGCGGCGCGTTGATCCCCTCTACCTCCCGCTTCCCATCATCGACCCCGTCAGCTTCTTCAGGTTCATGTCGTATGCGGCGCAGATGACCTCCCGGTCCTTGACCCGCGTCCATGAGCTTTGGGTGGGGTAGATGGTGGTGAACATGAGCACGGACTTCTCGTAGGTCGCCCCGATCGCTCCGGCGAAGCGACTCAGACAGCCGTCCTCCGCGAGCTGGGGCACCCGGTCGTCACCCGGCCATGCGCTCCCTTCCAGGTCGAAGGTGGCGTAGACCTCGTTGTCGTGGGGTTCGCTGCACGGTACTCCGCGCACGTCGCTGACCTCGTCGGTTTGGAACGCACGGTCGTTGTAGCAATCTCCCACCTGGAGCGTGAAGGCGTCGACCGCGCCCGCGGACTCGATTTCGCCCGATTCGCCGCGCTCGGCTGGGCTACAACCGAAGGTGAGGAGCGCGAGGAGGAAGGACACGGGCAGCGTGCGGTAGCTCGACATCGGTCTCTCCGGCGAAGGCGAAGCAGCGGTCCACTCGCTCGAGGATAAGGCGCGGCTCTTCGGGGGCGCAACTGGCTTCGGGGTCCCGCAATGTCGCGTCTCCGAGTCGGTGGTGCGGCGTCGACGGTCAGGACCGCGTACCCCCCGCGCTTGCCCGATCCGATCACTCCGCCATACGCTGAATTCCATCTCGAAGCAGCGTGAATGATGCGGGGGACCCCGGCGTAACGCGGCGGGACCTCTTGAAGGCGGGGGCCGGATTTCTGATCGGCTCCGCCATCGTTGGAGCTCCAGGGTGCAGCGGCAGCCGCGACGAGCCCGTCGAGGGTAGCCCGCTCGGGCCCGACCCTGCTGATCCTCGCGTGTCACACCGCGTGTGGCCGGTGCCGCGACTCACCGTACGACTACCCTGCGATCGCCCTGCTCACGGCCACCAGTGCCCACCCCATAACCAGAACGAGGCCCACCAGAAGCGCGATCACGCCGGCCACCGCCGAGCCGATCAGTCGGCGGCTCGCGAGGTGCGTCCCTGCAGGGTCTTGGACGTGCGCCTCCAGGAGGCGGAGGTTGCGGCGATTGGCTCGGAACGCGAGGTCGAACACGTCTCCGAGCACGGGGACGGCCCCGACGAGCGCGTCGACACCAGCGTTCGCCAGCATCCGGATCAGGACCCCTCCGGACGCGCCCAAACGAGCCGCGGTCACGACGATCCAGCCCCCCACCGCGGCGCCCGCCACGTCGCCGACGCCGGGGATCAATCCGATCAGGGCGTCCAGACCGACTCGTAGACCGAGGAAGGGGATCTCCACCGCGTCGTCCATGACGCGGGTGACGCGACGGATGCGGGCGAGGGGGTCGGCGGGCTCCGGGCCTCCGTCCGCTCGCGATTCGGCGGGGTCGTTCACCGGGGGGCGAGCAAGGCCATTTCCACGGGCTCTGTCATCCAGCGCGTCCGCCCGCCTCGAGCTCTTCGAGCACTCCCTCGAAGGTCCGCAGCAGCACCTCCGTGGGCTGGGCGCCGACCGCGGCGTAGCGCTGCGCGAAGACGAACGCGGGCGTGCCCGTGATTCCGTATCTGCGCGCATCGGCGGTCGTCGCGGCCAGCTCCGCTTCGTAGCGACCGCCGTCGAGGGCCACCTCCATCGCCGGCACGTCCAGGCCGGCCCTCTCGGCGAGCGAGCGGATCACGGCGGGATCGCCGAGGTCGTGCCCTTCGGCGAAGTATCCCTTGAAGAGCGCCTCGTGGAACGCCGGGAAGCGCCCAGGCTCCTCCGCCTGGGCGTAGGTCCCGGCCGCTAAGGCCCGGTGCGTATTGGAGACCTTGGGCCGGTTGCCCACCTCCAGGCCCTCCCGCGCGGCGGCTTCCCGCAGCGCTTCCACCATCCGTTCCCAGCGCTTGCGCGAGTAGGGCAGATCCTCGATGGGCATCCCCTCCGGGGGCACCTCGGAGTGGATCTCGAAGGGCCGCCAAACTACGTCCACAGCGACCTCATCGGGAAGGAGCACGAGCGCCCGCTCGAAACGCGCCCAGCCCACGTAGCACCACGGACACGTGTAGTCGCTGTAGACCGAGACTGGAACGTGGGGCATGATACCGTCCGGGGGGGAACGAAGAACGAGGCTCGGTACCCAATATCATAAGGCATGGCGCGGCGTCGAAGCTCATCGTCGGGGAAGCCCGTCAATCCCGCCGGTCCGTGGAGGCCCGCCCTCGCATGCCGTCGGGCCCGGCGCCCCGCTGCGCCGTCCCCCACGGACCACTCGGCTCGGTTCGGTGGTAGGTCAGAACCAGGACCGCATCCAGTCCCTGTCGCGCCTTGCTCGTCCGAAACCGCTCGTCGACGCGAGCCCGCTGAGGAGGTCCATATCATGGTCCGACGCCCCTCGCGCTCACGTGCCTGCTCCCGATGTTGGCCAGCTGCCGACCCTTTGGCGGGACGGACCGAATCGAGGTCGGGCCGCAGGACGCGAGGTGGGAGGAGCACATCAGCCACCACACGCGAGGGATCGTATCCCAGCGCGAACGGATCCGAGTGGTCTTCTTCGAGGATCTGGTCGACGTCGAACAGGTCGGACAGTCGGCGGACGCGATGGTTCGAGTCGAGCCGGCGATCGATGGGAGCGCGTCGTTCGCCAGTCGTCGCGAGATCATGGTCGTTCCCAGCCGCGACCTCGCTTCGGGGGGCGCGTACCGCGTAACGCTCACACCCGGTGAGCTCGCGGGCATCCCGGCGGACCTGGAACGTTATCAGTTCGTCGTCCAGGTGATGAGGCGGGAGCTCGAGGTCGAAGTGTCCGGGCTGGGGCGCGACCCGGCCACCGACGACCGGCTCGCGCTGCACGGGACCCTCGTCACGGCCGACCTGGACGATGCGGACGCGGTCGAGCGCGTGATCACGGCCGACTTCCGGGGCGAGACGCTGGACGTACGCTGGCAGCACGACGCGGACGGCAGGCATCACGAGTTCACGGTGGCCGGAATCACCCGCGGCGCTGGGACCGAGACGCTGCGGGTGGCCTGGGAGGGGAGCCCTCTCGAGGCGGAACAGCAGGGTGAGCTGGACGTGGCCGTCCCGGCGCGGGACCAGTTCCTGGTGACCCGCATCGACGCGGTACAGGATACCCGGCAGTACGTGCTCGTGCACTTCTCAGACGAGCTCGACCCTCGGCAGAATCTGAACGGGCTCGTAGGGATGAACGGTGCCAGCTTCGCGAGCAGCATCGAACGCAACACCCTCAAGATCTTCCCGGAGCAGCGGGTCAGCGGCACCGTCACCGTCACCCTGGAGCCGGGCATCCGCAGCGCCCAGGGCGGGCGCATGGACGACCGCACCGAGCGGACGGTGGCGTTTGCCGAGGACAAGCCGGCCGTTCGCTTCGCCGGGCGCGGAGTCGTGCTTCCGGCGAACGAGATCCTCTCGGTGCCCATCGAAGCCATCAACGTGCGCTCCGTGCAGCTCACCGCATTCCGCGTCTACGAGGCCAACGTCGGACAGTTCCTGCAAATCAACCGCCTCGACGGGTCCGCCGAGCTCGACCGCACCGGCCGCACGCTTTGGCGGCGGACGATCCCGCTCGAGTCGGTCGGCAGCGACCGCTGGAGACGCTACTCGCTGGACGTCACCGACGTCGTCGGTAGCGAGCCGGGAGCACTCATCCGACTCACGCTGTCCATCAACCGGAGCAACTCCACCTACCCTTGCAGCGACGAGGCGGACCGAGTCCCCGCCGTTCTCGAGGGCCCGCCGGCCGACCGCGACCACTACGATCCCGTCGGCGCTAGCAGCTGGGACTACGCCGAGGCCTACTACCAGGTAGGTCAGCTCGACTGGAGCGCACGCGAGGACCCCTGCAAGGACGCCTACTACCGCTGGTCGGACCAGGTGTCGGACTCGCGGAACTTCCTGGCCTCCAACATCGGAATCGTGGCCAAGACGGACCCCCACGGTACGGTGCTCGTCACCACCACAGACCTGCGCACGGCGGAGCCGCTCGGGGGCGTGTCGGTGACCTTCTTGAGCTTCCAGAATCGCCCGCTGGGCAGGGTCACCACCACCGCCGACGGGATGGCGCGCACGGTCCTGGAGGGCGTTCCGTTCTATGCGGTCGCCGAGAACGGCGGCGACACCGGCTACCTGAAGATGAGTCCCGGAACGGCACTCCCGACGAGCCTCTTCGACGTCGGTGGCGCCACGGTCGCCGACGGACTGAAGGGGGTCATCTACGGCGAGAGAGGAGTCTGGAGACCGGGCGACGACATCCACCTCACGTTCGTTCTCGAGGATGAGGCGAATCCGGTGCCCGAGTCTCATCCCGCGACGCTGCAGCTCTTCAACCCCCTCGGTCAGCGCGTCCTCAGCGCGACCAACGCGACGCCTACCGACGGCTTCTACGCGTTCGCCGCCGGGACCGAGCCGGACGCACCGACCGGCGACTGGACCGCGTGGGTGAACGTCGGCGGCGCCCGCTTCTCGACCAACCTCAAGGTCGAGACCGTGGTCCCGAACCGCCTTAAGGTGGAGCTCGACGTGGGCGAGGGTGAGCCACCACTCGGCCCCGACGCGCCGATCGAGGCGGACCTCTTCGGGCAGTGGCTCAACGGCGCGATCGCGCGCAACCTGGACGCCGACGTGGAAGTGCGGCTCAGTCCGGTTCCGACAAGGTTCGACCGCTTCACGGACTTCGTGTTCGACGACCCGGCGCGAGTGAACCGCCCCGGGATCATCGGAGACCGATTGATTTGAGTGTCTCCAGCTTTGCTGGAGTGTGCAGTTCACGGTAGTAGACCTCCTCGAACTCGGCCGGTGGGACAAGGCCGATCGGCTTGAGCAGGCGGTGGTTGTTGAACCACCAGACCCACTCGAGGGTGGCGAGCTCGATGTCTTCGAGCCGGGACCACGGACCGTGGTGGTAGACGAGCTCGGTCTTGTAGAGCCCGATGATCGTCTCGGCCAGCGCGTTGTCGTAGGAGTCGCCGCGGCTCCCGACCGAGGGCTCGATGCCGGCGAGCGCGAGCCGCTCAGTGTAGCGAATAGACAGATATTGAACGCCGCGGTTCGAGTGATGAACCGGGCGCTCGCCCTCGTCTCCCAGCCGCTCGCTGATCGCCTGCTCCAGGGCATCCAGGGCCAGGTCGCTCCTCAACGAGCTCGAGATCTGCCAGCCGACGATCCGCCGAGCGAACGCATCGATGATGAACGCCACGTAGGCGAACGTGCGCCCGGTCCGTACGTATGTCAGATCCGACACCCACAGCTCGTTGGGACGCGACGCCGTGAAGTCGCGGTCCACCAGGTCCAGCGGGCGCTCGGTGCCGTCGGCCGCATGCGTCGTCACCTTGAAGCTGCGGCCTCGCACCACCCCTCTCAGCCCCAGTTCGGTCATCAGACGGGCCACCGTGCAGCGGGCGACCCGGATGCCTTCCCGGTTCAGCTGCGTCCAGACCTGCTCCGCACCGTAAACCTGGAAGTTCTGGTCCCAGACCCTGCGGACCAGAGGACGTAGCAGCTCGTCGCGCTGCGCCCGAGCCGAGCGTAGCGAGGGGTCGGCCTCTCTGGCCTTGTGCCAGTAGTAGGTCGACGGAGCGATCGGCAGCACCCGGCAGATCGGCTCGACTCCGTACTCGGCCTTATGGTCGTCGATGAACGCCACCATCAGCGGGGTCAGCGGTCGAGCTCCGCCTGTGCGAAATACGCCGATGCCTTGCGTAGGATCTCGTTCGCCCGCTTCAGCTCCCGAACCTCACGCTCCAGGTCCTTGAGCCGCTGACGCTCGTCCGTCCTCAGCCCTGGCCGCTTCCCGCTATCGCGTTCAGCCCTCCGTACCCAACTCCGAAGCGTCTCCGGCGTACAGCCGATCTTGCCTGCGATCGACACGATCGCCGCCCACTGCGACGCGTGCTCCAACTCGTGATCGAAGACCAGCCGAACGGCTCTCTCCCGCGTCTCCACGGAATACTTCTTCGCCCTTTGTCATGACCCCATCCTCTCAAGGGTTGGCGTCTCCGACAATCCCGGTGCGGTTCAGTATCCAGGCGGTAGGGTGAACAGTGTCTCTTTCTCTCCGACCTGGAACCCCGAATCCGTCTCGACCTGAGCGGCCACCAAGGCGCGACTGCCGTCCACGAAAAACAGCTCGCGCCCGCTGTGCGCCCACTCGGGCATCATCCCCCCAGCCGTCGAGACCTGCCACCTGCCCGAGTCCACGTCCGGGAAGGGGCGTACGAACACCTCTGTCGAACCGGTTTCGGTCGAGGTGTAGGCGAGCCAGCGGAAGCTGTCCCAACCGTAGTTGAAGGTTCCTGATAGGGGAGAAAGAAAAGTGGTGGCTCCGGGGGTCCCGGGCCGATAGGCTCGGGTAGGCAAAAACCCCAACACGGAGCCACCACGATGAAGAGAACGTACGAGGTAAGGGATCGGGCGGACAAGCGCGCGATCAGGGAGTTCCTGAAGCGGGAGGGGCAGTTTCTGCTTCCGTTGCTTGAGCTCGTGGAGCAGACGGAGGTCGTGATCGACGAAGTCATCCAGGTGATGGGACGAGCGACGATCGAAGCGGTGCTGGAGATGAGCGCCGAGGGTGTGGCAGGCGTGAAGCAGGCAGGTCGGTCACGAGCGGAAGACGACACGGTGTGGTATGGCCGGCAGGGTGGTGTGGTTTACCTGTCGGACCGGAAGGTGCGTGTGGAGCGGCCACGGCTCAGGCGCCGGGGCGCCGGGGAGGGTGGCGAGGTCGAGGTGCCGGCGTACGCAGCGATGCGGAGACCGGGCGCTGTGGCGGATCGGATGCTCGAGGTCCTGATGGCGGGGGTGAGCACGCGCAAGTACGGCCGTGTGATCGGTGAGATGGCCGACACGGTCGGGGTGAGCAAGTCGGCGGTGAGCCGTGAGACGGTCGAGGCCTCGGAGCGCGTGCTGAAGGAGCTGATGGAGCGCCGGCTGGATGCGTGGGACCTGCTGGTGATCTACCTGGACGGGATCCAGATGGGCTCGCACCACGTGCTTGCTGCGGTAGGCGTGGACTCAGACGGAAAGAAGCACGTGCTGGGCGTGAGGGAAGGAGCGAGTGAGAACGCCGAGGTGACCAGCGCGCTCCTAGAGGATCTGGTCGAGCGCGGCCTGGACCCGGGCAGGCGGCGGCTGTTCGTGATCGATGGCTCGAAAGCGCTCAGGAAGGCGATCGAGAAGGTGTTCGGCCAACGTCACCCCATCCAGCGCTGCCGCAACCACAAGCTCCGCAACGTGCTGGGTCATCTGCCGAAGGATCAGCATCCTCAGGTGAAGGCGGCGTTCCGGGCGGCGATGAAGCTGGACGCGAAGCAGGGCGAGCAGAAGCTCGAGCAGCTCGCCCGATGGCTCGAGCGCGACCACCCCTCGGCCTCGGCTAGCCTACGCGAAGGCCTCAGCGAGATGTTCACGATCAACCGGCTCGGCCTCCCGCCGCGGCTGAGGAAGTGCCTGGGCTCGACCAACCTGATCGACAGCACCCACTCGGGCGTAAGACAGAAGACCCGCAGGGTGACCAACTGGAAGAACGGAGCGATGGCCTTGCGCTGGGCTGCGGCCTCGTTCGTGGAGACCGAGAAGAGCTACCGGAGGATCATCGGCTACGACCAGCTCTGGATGCTCAGGGCCCACCTCGACGACCATGAACCGGTTGCCGAAATGAGAAAGGCAGGCCAACAAGGAGACTCTCCGGAGCCACCACCTTCAACTGTCAGCGGGACACCATCCGGCCGGCGGTCAGGTCCTCCCAGAGGCGCAGCTGCGCCAAGTGCTGGGGAAGGTCGATCGCCACGGGGTATCGCGAGAGGAGCGCGGGGAGCCCGGACGCGACGGCCAGCAGCAGCATTGCCGTGCGCGCCCTCCGTGCGGGCGCGTCGCTCACGCCGTGGCCCTCGAGCACCCTCTAGGCGACGGGCTCGTCGGCATACCGGCACAACATTTCCAGCCATGTGGGCGCGTCGTGGTCCCACTCCTCGCCCCAATCGTCCAGCCGGCTTGGAACGCCCTTGCGGCCCAGCAGGTCCGCGACCCGCCACGACGCCTCGACGTCCTCGTCCTGGCCTCCGCGGGAGGCGAGCAGCACGAAGCGGCTCCCAAGACGCTCCAGTTCATCCCCCTCCAGCGGCGATCGGCCAACAGATGTCGGCCCCAGCGGTCTCCTTGTCCGCGAGCTTGCGGTGCTGGACCGAAACCGAGCTCTTGGCCTCGCCGGCCATCCTTTGCCTCACGAGGACCCCAGCCGAGGGTAGGGCCGTAGAGGTTGGGCGTGGATCGTGGCCGCGCGAATGATGGTGGCGGAAGCCGCAGTGAGCAAGCGCCACGCGAGCGCTTGTAAACACACTGCCCGCCCGCGTACACTGTCGATGGCGGATTCGAGGGGGACTTTTCGGCAAGGAGCAGACAATGGGCGGCACGCGATCGTTATTGGCTTTGGGGCTCGCGGTACTCATCACGGCCTGCACGGCGGCGGAGCCCCCTCCGGACGGCGTCGTCCTCCGTGCCTCGCGCGCACTGGACGGCAACGGGGACGCGATCGATCCTGCGGTCGTGTACGTGCAGGGCAATCGCATCGTCGCAGTGGGAGACGGCGTGGACGCGCCTCCCGGAACGGAGACGATCGAGCTCGGCGATGTCACGCTCCTTCCTGGGCTCATCGACGCCCACGTCCACATCACGGCCTCGTTCCGCGACGAGCCACCCCGTGACGCCGAGACAGGAATCGAGGGGGCCAGCAACGCCGAAGCACTCCTCATGAGTGGATTCACGACTGTGCGCTCTTTAGGGAGCCGCGACTTCGCAGACGTCGCCCTGCGCGATGCGATCGCGAACGGAACGGTGGTGGGCCCGCGCCTATTGGTTTCCGGCCAGGGCCTCACCGACCGCCTCGCCGCCGCCGCCGACGGTGACGCCGTCCTTGAGGGCACGGCTCCAGCCACCGAAGAGGAGCTGCGAGCCTTCGTGCGGACGCGCGCGGAGGGCGGTGCTGACTGGCTCAAGATCTTCGGAAGCCGAAGCAGCCGCTCCGGAGGCACGCCCACCTACTCACAGCAGCAGCTGGAGTGGGCGATCAACGAGGCCACGCTCGCGGGTCTACCCGTCTCCGTCCACGCGCACGCTGCGGAAGCGGCGCGTCGGGCCATCGAAGCGGGCGCTCGTACCATCGAGCACGGTGCGCTCCTGGACGATGCGGTGGTGGACCTCATGGTGGAGCGTGGCACGTTCTTCGCCCCCAACCTCTACCTTGCCGAGTACTACCTCGAGAACGGCGAGAAATTCGGCTTCACCGAGGAGGCCCTCGAATGGACGGCCCGGCTCATTCCGCCCCGCACCGAGGTCGTCACGAAGGCTGCCGAGCGGGGTGTGTCCATCATCTTCAGCACGGACGCGAACTCGGGTTGGATCTGGTCGGGCGACACCGCCATCGAGTTCGAGCGGCGCGGGGCGGCGGGCCAGTCCACTAAAGACGCGATCATGAGTACCACGAGCCGAGCCGCTGAAGCGCTCTTCATGCCGGAGGTGGGAGACCTGGCGCCGGGCAAGCTCGCCGACGTCGTAGCGGTCGAGGGCGATCCGCTCGCCGACATCGGGGCGCTACGGAGGGCCGTGTTCGTGATGAAGGATGGCGTGATCTACAGAAGGCCGGGCGGCTGAGGGCCAGACCCGCCCGGGGCATCCTGCCGTAGATCGCGAGGCATCCTGAGCGGACGGGTCGGGGTATGAGACGCCATGACTGGGCTTCTCTTCGCCTTCCTGCTCGCGACACCCCAAGAGCGCCCGCCGCTCCTCAGCCTCGAGGTCGGAAGCCCCGAGCCGGCGGAGGCCCACCTCCCTACGGCGCCCGGCACGACCTGGACCTACCGCTGGACCCACGACTACGTGGCCCCCGGAACGACCGACACGATCACCGCGCGCTGGACTCAGGAAGTGACGATCACCGACACCGTTCGCACGCAGCACGGGTTGATCCTGTTGCGGGGCGAGCGCGTCTCGGACCGGACGGCCACGACCCGCGACGGACGTCCGTTCCCGTTGCAGGAGTCGGATCGCTTCGTGTCCCCTGCCGCGTCGCTCCTCCTGCGAGGGCCCAACGTGTACGAGGTGACCGGCTCACACGATGAGCTGGACTCCTGGATCGTGAGGCTCGAAGAGCATACGCCCATCCTGTTCTTTCCGATGCAGACCGGGCTGCGTTGGTCCAACGCCGCCCGCGAGCGTACGGATCTGACGGCGCTCGAGCGCTGGAGATCGGGCATTGGTGGTGCGCCCAACCCGGGCATGTACTACTGGGTCGTGGAGTCGGTGAGGGACGCTGATCCTGGACCCGTACACGAGCTCTGGTATCGCACCGTGGGCGGTCCGTACGTGCACGACTACGTCAACGGCGTTGGCATCGTGCGCTACTGGACCCGCCATCAAGGCAGCTATTGGGAGACGTCGGCGGAGCTCGTGGGCTTCGAGCCGGGCAGCGGCTGACGGGTCTAGCCTCAGCCCATGAGGCCACCAACCACAGCGTTACGAATGCGCCGTAGAACACGGCGACGTCAGCGGCTCACCTGACGACAAGCGCGCTCGATGTAACGCCGGGCCCGACCATCGTTGTCGATCGTCTCGTAGAATTCGTCGAGGTACTC
Source organism: Longimicrobiales bacterium (assembly GCA_965249195.1). Classification (GTDB taxonomy): domain Bacteria; phylum Gemmatimonadota; class Gemmatimonadetes; order Longimicrobiales; family Gaopeijiaceae; genus CBDFLM01. Next base: position 147,473 of record CBDFLM010000010.1, on the reverse strand, counting down.
GATCGCTTCCTCGGCGTTGTCCTCCTCGAGCCCCACCACGCTCTCGATCAGTGCGTTGATCTCGTCCCTCTTCGCTCTGAATTCATCGTAGACCGCGTCGAAGTCCACCTGCGGACGGCAGAACCCGCGATAGACTCGCTGGCGAACACTGCGGGTGCCGAGGCTCTGGTCGGGCCGCGCGTAACGTGCGTTCACGAGGCCGGTCCAGTCGAAGTCGTACGGCACCGAGACATACTGTCCGTCCGGGAGCCGCACCAACACCGTGTTGTGGAACTGCGCCATCGACCAGTCGGTGTGAAGCTGTCCCAACCGTAGTTGAAGGTTCCTGATAGGGGAGAAAGCAAAGTGGTGGCTCCGGGGGTCCCGGGCCGATAGGCTCGGGTAGGCAAAAACCCCAACACGGAGCCACCACGATGAAGAGAACGTACGAGGTAAGGGATCGGGCGGACAAGCGCGCGATCAGGGAGTTCCTGAAGCGGGAGGGGCAGTTTCTGCTTCCGATGCTTGAGCTCGTGGAGCAGACGGAGGTCGTGATCGACGAAGTCATCCAGGTGATGGGACGAGCGACGATCGAAGCGGTGCTGGAGATGAGCGCCGAGGGTGTGGCAGGCGTGAAGCAGGCAGGTCGGTCACGAGCGGAAGACGACACGGTGTGGTATGGCCGGCAGGGTGGTGTGGTTTACCTGTCGGACCGGAAGGTGCGTGTGGAGCGGCCACGGCTCAGGCGCCGGGGCGCCGGGGAGGGTGGCGAGGTCGAGGTGCCGGCGTACGCAGCGATGCGGAGACCGGGCGCTGTGGCGGATCGGATGCTCGAGGTCCTGATGGCGGGGGTGAGCACGCGCAAGTACGGCCGTGTGATCGGTGAGATGGCCGACACGGTCGGGGTGAGCAAGTCGGCGGTGAGCCGTGAGACGGTCGAGGCCTCGGAGCGCGTGCTGAAGGAGCTGATGGAGCGCCGGCTGGATGCGTGGGACCTGCTGGTGATCTACCTGGACGGGATCCAGATGGGCTCGCACCACGTGCTTGCTGCGGTAGGCGTGGACTCAGACGGAAAGAAGCACGTGCTGGGCGTGAGGGAAGGAGCGAGTGAGAACGCCGAGGTGACCAGCGCGCTCCTAGAGGATCTGGTCGAGCGCGGCCTGGACCCGGGCAGGCGGCGGCTGTTCGTGATCGATGGCTCGAAAGCGCTCAGGAAGGCGATCGAGAAGGTGTTCGGCCAACGTCACCCCATCCAGCGCTGCCGCAACCACAAGCTCCGCAACGTGCTGGGTCATCTGCCGAAGGATCAGCATCCTCAGGTGAAGGCGGCGTTCCGGGCGGCGATGAAGCTGGACGCGAAGCAGGGCGAGCAGAAGCTCGAGCAGCTCGCCCGATGGCTCGAGCGCGACCACCCCTCGGCCTCGGCCAGCCTACGCGAAGGCCTCAGCGAGATGTTCACGATCAACCGGCTCGGCCTCCCGCCGCGGCTGAGGAAGTGCCTGGGCTCGACCAACCTGATCGACAGCACCCACTCGGGCGTAAGACAGAAGACCCGCAGGGTGACCAACTGGAAGAACGGAGCGATGGCCTTGCGCTGGGCTGCGGCCTCGTTCGTGGAGACCGAGAAGAGCTACCGGAGGATCATCGGCTACGACCAGCTCTGGATGCTCAGGGCCCACCTCGACGACCATGAACCGGTTGCCGAAATGAGAAAGGCAGGCTAACAAGGAGACTCTCCGGAGCCACCACCTTCAACTGTCAGCGGGACACCATCGTCGGTGTTTCCGACCATGTACTGGAACAGCGACATGCGTACGGCCGGAACTGCTGCCAGGTCCTGAGGCGGCGCGGCCGGTACGTTCATGATCACCCCGGCGAGGCGGGCCGCCATGGCTTCCTCGTCCTCGATCAGGAAGCCGTAGCGCGTGACGGTGTCCTTGTTGCCATTCACATCCTCGTAGGTGATCCGCGCGAGGCGCACCTGAAAGCTCACCTCGGTAAGCAGGTTGTAGATGCGATAGACGAGGTACTCTTCGAGTGCGTTCTGCTCGTAGGCGTCGTTGTCACGACAGTAGCCGACGACCTTGAGCTTGTCCTGCGCCTGGAACACCGTGCCTTCGGCCTGACCGGTACGGACGTCGAGCCTCAGGTTCGGCATCTCGCATGTGCTCCGCCGCAGCCTGAAGTTTCCGCGCGTGCGCAGCTCCACGTCGAGCTCCACAGGCGGGCCGTCCTCGCTCGTCATACGCAGCAGAGCAGGCCGCTCCTCCTCCTCGTCGTCGCGGTCGTCCTCGAGCTGCTCGAAGTCGGCGACGAGGGTGAACTCCAGCGGCTCATGTCGGTCGAACACAACGGGCGGAAGCTCCGGCTCCTCGTCCTGCTGTTGTGGGTCTTGGGCGGTGAGTGGGAGAGCCGCCACGAAGAATGACAGAAGCGACAGCACGATCGACGTTGAACGGAGCGAGCGCGACATCACGGCTGGTTCCTCCTTCGATACCGTTCGTGGATCCCTGCCTCAGGAGCTTCTCTTGAGCCCCTCCAAAGACCGGAACTCGGCCGCCTTCACATGCTTGCCCCCGACTTTGCGGATGGCATCGACCAGAGAACCGGCCGGAACGTGGTCCTTCAACCGAACCAGGTACTCCAGGATCTGTACACCGTCACGGCCGGGAAGGATTTCCGCTAGTCGCCATCGGATGGAGCGCTCTCCGATCTCGCGCTCCACGAGCTCCTGGGTCGCACCGACCTCGTCGGTATGGACCATCAATATGTTGTACGACTTGCGTTCCTTGTGCGTATCGGTCTCGGCCTCCAGATACTTCTCGAGGCGAGCGACGTGTAGGGCCGCCTCCTTGAGCTCCTGCGGTGACAAGGCCGCGAGCAGCACCTTGTCCCCGATCGTGAGCGCCCTCTCCGCCGACCCGGGTCCCGCCAGGATGTCGCCCAAGGCGAGCGGCGACGTGTGGCCCTGGTCGGCGTAGATATTTCCGAAGTTGAGCTTCCAGAGGGTCAGGTTGACCGCGTTGAACACCACCGAGATGACGGCCGCCACGCCGAGCATCTGCACCCCGCTGGCCAGCCCGACAGCGATCGCGAGAAAGACGTAGACGGCGTCCTTGGTGTCGTCCAACGTGGTGCGAAAGCGTACGGCAGCTACGATGCCCGCCAGCGAAAAGGCGAGCGCCAGGTCGTTTTGTACGATCATCACGATTCCGGTCACTGCGACGGGAAGGATGAGCAGAGTGTGGACGATGGACTGGTCGTAGCCGCCGCGCCTCTTGATGACGATGTAACTCCACGCGACCGGGATCATCAACGCCAGCGCGCCCACCATGGAGATGGCCGCCACGCCCATACGGAAGAAGCTGTCCGCCGCCGAGATGCCGATGAACGGCGACCCCTCCCCCGCCATGGTGCGTGTGATCTCGTCGTTGGTTCCGGCGAGCTCTCGAAAGCGCGCCGCGCTGAAGACTTCGCTGAGGCCGGGGAAGTAGACGATAAGGGCCGCGACGGCAGCTACCGCGAGCCCGTAGTAGAGGAGGATCCGCGTCAGGGATCTCCCTGTTCCCTCCGTCAGGAAGGAGTTTCCGCGACCGTCAGAGTCGGTGCTCGTAGCCGAACTCCTCGAGCAAGACGTCATCGAAGTAGTCGGCCTGTTCCGAGGTCCAGAGGATCAGATCGATGATCTCACTGGGGTCGAGATCCTCGATCGGACGACCAGCCGTCAGCCACACGACCCGATCCTCATCGACGGAAAAAGCCGCGCGTCCCTGGAACGTGCCGTTCAGCTGAAGCAGACGGTGGTAGAACTCGCGCTCGACGTCCCTGGGCACCTTCATGACGGTGAGCGCCACACGAAGCAGGAGGCTGCCCTCCTCTTCGCGGTCTTCGATGACCGAGATCGACCCGGAGGCGGAGCCGCGCTGGATCTCCTCGCGAAATCCCACGCGGAGGGTCCCACCGTCGACGCCGTCCAGAATGCGGCCGACCAGGTCGCCCAGGGAGCTAATGGATGCCATCGGCCAACAATGGAAGCCCGCTCACCAGTGGGCAAGCCCGCGATGGGGCCCGTCGTCGTAGTGTCCAGGCGACTTGTTGGGCGGCGCGCCCCTGCGCACCTTGCTCCGTCCGTGAGGTCCGCCGGATTGCTGTCGTCCAATCACGCCAGGGAGGGCTGGCCATGCGTCCGGCTCGGTTCGCGCGTCTACGAAGGGTCTTGGACCGGCGACAGCCCGACTTGACGGTCCTCATGGAGGGCGTGCACAAGCCGCACAACTTTTCCGCGATCCTGCGTACATGCGACGCCGTCGGGGTTCTCGAAGCGCACGTGGTGCCCGCCGAGAATGGGTTCACGGTCTATCGGTCGAGCTCCGCCGGTGCGGCCAAGTGGATTTCGGTCCACAAGCATGACTCGCTTGCGGCTGCGCTCACCGCGCTGCGCGGCAAAGGCCTCCAACGTGTGGCCGCGCATCCGGCGCCCAGGGGCGTCGACTATCGGGACGTCGACTACACCGGCCCCCTCGCGCTCATGGTAGGCGCCGAGCTCACCGGGCTCAGCCCGGAGGCCCTGGCGGCCGCCGATATCCTCGTGCGGGTACCGATGGAAGGGATGGGGCGCTCGCTGAACGTTTCGGTGGCGACGGCGCTCTTCCTCTTCGAGGCACGCCGGCAGCGCGAGGATGCCGGGATGTACGGATCGTCCCGGCTTGACCGCGAAGAGCACGGAAAGATCCTCTTCGAATGGGCCTATCCCCGTCTGGCTCGTAGCTGCCGCTCGCGAGGTGAGCCCTACCCCGGCTTGGCTGAAGACGGATCCATAGTCCGGCCGAGCTTGTGCCTGAAGGACTCCTCAAGACCCTCGTAGAGGAACTGGTAGCCAACCCTTTTCGTCCTCGCGGGCTTGACCCGCTGACCATGGAGTAGCGTCTCCTCGCCCATCTGCCCGAGCGCGGCCTTGACCGCGAACCCTGGGACCGGCACGAACGTCGGCCGTGCGAGGACCCTGCCCAGGGTGCTCGCAAACGTGGCCTGTGGCACGGGGTTGGGGGCAGTGAGGTTGAGCGATCCCTTCACGTCTGGCCGCATCAATGCATGGTGGATGATGCCCAGAACGTCGTCGGAGTCGATCCAGGACACATACTGCCTCCCCGAGCCCATGCGGCCTCCGACCCCCGCTTTGAATGGCAGCAGAAGCTTGCCTAGCGCGCCCCCCGCGGGACTTACGACGAATCCCATGCGCAGCCGCACTACACGGACGCCCGAGCGCTCGGCCCGAGCGCTCGCACTCTCCCAGTCCTTGCACACGTCCGCGAGGAAGCCGCGCCCCGGCCGACTTTCCTCGGTGACGATCTCGTCGCCCCGATTCCCGTAGTACCCGACCGCCGAGGCACATACGAGCGTCGAAGGTCCGGAATGCAGACCGGCCATCGTCCGTGAGATGAGCTCGGTACTCTTGATGCGGCTCTCGTAGATCTCGCGCCTCTTGTGTTTGGTCCAGCGAAGCCCCACCAGGGGCTCCCCCGCAAGGTGCACCACGGCGTCCACCTGCTCGAGCGCGCGCTCATCGATTTCCCCGGTACGCCAGTCCCAGAAGACAGCTCCCTTCCCTCCCTTCCCTCTCTGCCGCACCATCGGTACGACTCGGTGGCCTCCGGACGTCAGGAAACTGCGCAGTGCAGAGCCGATGAAGCCGCTAGCGCCGCTGATGGCCACCGTGAGCTCTTGGTGCTCCGGGAACCGGCCGTGGAGCTCGAGGTCGTTTCTCAGGCGCTCGTGCCTGAAAGGAAAGACCCTGGACAGCTCACGCTGCACCACGCCGGCGCTCAACAGATTGCCCGTCGCGCCCAGCGGCGGCTCCCACTCCACCTCGTCTCGCACGAGGCAGCCCCCTCCATCCGCCTCGCGAAAGATGTGGGTGTGCAGGAAGGCCGAGAACGGTCCGCGGACCTGCTCGTCTTTGAACTGCCGGCCCTCTTCGTACCCCAGATGACGTACCTCACCCGAGAAGTCGAAGGGACCCTTCGAGACCCGAATCACGACCCGATCCCCGTTCCGAATCCCGCCCTCCCGCTCCACCACCTCCACGTCGGCCCAGGGGGGAGCTAGACGCTCGAACGCACCCGGTCGCTCGTGCCAGGCGAATACCGCGGAGGGTGCCGCCTGCACGAGACTCTCATAGATGTAGCGCGGCATGGGACCCGGGCACCTCCAGCGCGATCAGCCGGTCGGAGATACCGAGAACAACGTAGCGAGCACGTCTCGAAGGCGCTCCTGGACATCGCCGCCCTTCATGATGACCCCCGTGACCTTGCCGGCCAGGTCCTCGCGCTCGGCGAGGGTGAGCTCCTTGCCCGTGAGCACGATCACGGGCACCTCCGCGTGGAGGGGATCCTCCCGGACCCGGTTCAGAAAAGTGAGCCCGTCCATGACCGGCATCATCAGGTCCAGCAGAATCACGTCTGGAGGATCACTCGCCAGGACGCTGAACGCCTCCTCGCCGTTCGCTGCGAAGGTTGCATCGAGGCCTGCAGCCCGCATATGCGCCTCGAGGATGGATCGCGAGTCCGAATCGTCATCCACCACGAGCACGCGGGCACCTTGCCTGCGCCCGAGGTTCCTCCACAGCACCCGAAGCAGATCCTCACGTTCGACCGGCTTGGTCACGAGATCGACCGCTCCCAAGAGGCGGCCCTTCGACTCGCCGGCCACGATGCTGACGACCACGACGGGAATGTCTCGCACCTCCGCATCCGCTTTCAGGGTCTTCAGCACGTCCCACCCGCTCATCCCGGGCATGAAGAGGTCGAGCGTGATGAGGTCCGGCCTGTAGAGCCGCGCCAGGTCGATCCCCTTTTCACCACCGGATGCGGTCATCACGGTGCAGCCGAACTCCTCGAGGTACTGACCCAGGACGAGTCTCGCGTCCTCTTCGTCGTCGATGACCAAGACCCTGAACCTCCCGCTTTGCTCGGATTCGGGTCGCGGTTCGACGAGCTCGAGGACCTCTTCCGTAGCCGGTTCGGGCGCTTCGACGACGCGCGCGAGTGGAGCGACGCCACCGAATCGTATGCGGAAGACCGAGCCCTTCCTCACGACGGACTCGACATCGAGGTCGTAGCCCAGCAGCGTGCACATCGAACGCGAGATGGTGAGCCCCAAACCCGTTCCACCGAATCGACGGCTCGTGCTGACATCGGCCTGCTGGAACGCCTCGAAGATGGCCTGAAGGCGGCCCGGAGCGATGCCGATGCCTTCGTCCTCGACGGCGATCGCACCGGGCGAGACCCCGTCCGCGGCGGACTCCACACGGATGGTCACGGCGCCTTCCTCGGTAAACTTGATGGCGTTTGACACCAAGTTGATGATCACCTGCTTCAGCTTCGGAGCATCGGTGTGCAACGAGCCGAGCGGTTCGGGAAACTCCGTCCGGAGCTCGACGGACTTCTCGCGCGTTTGACCCTCGAGCTGCCCGAGCGTCTCGAGTATCAACTTGCGCAGGTCGACCTGCTGCCGATCGACCTCCATCCGGCCAGCATCGATCTTGGCTAGGTCCAGCACCTCGTTGATGAGGACGAGCAGATGCCGACCGTTGGCTAGGATCCGGTTGAGGAAGCTCAGATCCTGCTGGATGAGATTCTCGTGCTTGTTCTTCAGGAGGATGTTGGCGAATCCGATGACGAAGTTCAGCGGCGTCCGAAGTTCGTGGCTCATGTTCTCCAGAAAGTGACTCTTCGACTGATTCGCCGCCTCCGCATCGTCCTTCGCGATGCGCAGCTCGTCCTCCGCATGCTTGCGCCGCGTGACGTCCCTGCTGAACATCACGGCCCCGACGATGGCGCCTTCACCCTGGATCGGATTGGCGTAAACCTCGACGTGCCAGGCCCGTCCGCCGACGACCTCCTCGCGCAGCTCCGAGAATCGCTCACCCGCGAGCGCGCGGCCGTAGAGCTGCCGGTACCAGGCCGTGTCCGCGTGCTCGAAGAGTCGATCTGGGGAGTCGCCCGTCTGCGGCTCTCGCCCCGTGCGCGCTTCGACCGAGAGCGCAAAGGAGGAATTGAACGTGATCAGTCGATGATCGGAGTCCACCGACCAGATCGCGTCACCGGTGTTCTCCACGACTGCTTCGAGGTTGGCCTGGGAGGCCGCCAGGCCACGCTCGGCCCGACGCTGCTCGGTCACATCGCGGAAGATGCTCCTGACCGCGGTTGCTAGACCCTGCTCCACGCGGCTCGTTGCGCTTCCGGAACAGATCACGACCCGGCCGTCCCGCGCGACGAAGTCCACCAGGAACCTTCCCACGTGCTCCCCGGCCAGGACCCGGCCGAAGTCGCGCATGACCCGCCGCCGGCTGGACTCTAGGACGAGATCCTCGAGTCGCAGGCCCTCGAGCTCCTCCGTTCTGTATCCGAGCGTCCTTTGCCAGGCTCGGTTGGCGTAGAAGATGCGGCCGTCGGCGTCGGTGCTCAGGATGAGGTCGTGCGCAGTGTCCAAGAACTCCTGCAGCCGCTCCTCGCTCTCCTGCAGCACGCGCTCCGCCTGCCTGCGCACCTCGACTTCCATGCCCAGCGCGGCGTTGGCCTCGCGGGTCGCGCGCGATGCCTCACGCTCGCTCTGGAACGTGCCGTAGACGCTCAAGAGCAGGCCCACGAGGATCGCCAGGTAGCTCGCGATCTTGAGGACGTGGGCCGCGTCGTACATGGCGTCGTGCGGGCCCTTCGCCATGCTCATGAAGAACGCGTGTGCGATCACGCTGATCAGTATGGAGATGAGCAGCCAGTGCTCGAAGTCGTCCCTCTTCCAGGTGGACCTGATCAGGTACCCGAAGGCCGCTTGAGCGAACAGGATGGCGGGGAGGAACTCCGCCGGTCGGCTGATGACCCACCTCGGGCTGTACGCGTCGCGGAGCTCGACCCCGAGACTGAGGAGCACGGGAGGCAGGAGGATGAAGACCGCGAAGATGAGTGCCGTCAGTCCTGCAGCGACCTTGTAGACGGACCTTTCCTTGACGGTCGCACCGTACTCCCGCGTTTCGCGACGCCATACCGACAGGCTCGCGACGAGGAACACGGAGAGGAAAAGACGGGAGGCGGTCCACGTCCATGCCGATACGTCGTCGACGAGACCCTCGGACCAGCCCAGGCCCGCCTGCGTGCTGACCAACGCATGGTAGAGATCGAGCAGTCCTGTGCCCAGGAACCCGGTCCCGATGAAGAGGAAGGTCGCCTGCTTGCGACTGTAGAACCGAACCAAGGCCAGGAGACCGACCACGAAGGCGAGTACGGTCGCCACGGCCTCCATCGGGATATGCAGGGAGGGACCGGACCGCCACAGCGATCCGCGCAACAAGAAAGCGACGGGTACCAACACGAGCGGGAGGAGGAGATAGACGACCTTCCGCTCGCGGGCACGATCGAGTCCGAGCACGCCGGGCGGCTCCGGCTCGGAGCTCACGGCGTATCGCAACGCTCGCTCCGAAGGCGCTTGCGTCTCGGTCAAGGGCTCCTGGACAGCCACCGCTCGATCGCCTCCAACAGCACGTTCTCGTCGATGATGGGCTTGGTGAGGTAGTCGTCGAAGCCGTAACCGAGGTATTTGTCACGGTCCCCGGCCATGGCGTGCGCGGTCAGGGCGATTACCGGCAGGCCGCGAAAGTCCTCCTGTTCGCGAATCCAGCGGAGCACCTCGGTGCCGTCCATCTCCGGGAGCGAAATGTCGAGGAGCACTAGGTCGGGCTTGTGCGCGCGCAGCCCCTCGACGGCCTCCGTACCGGTTTCGTACTCCGAGATGTCGTAACGGTCCTCCAGGATCGCCTGGACGAGAAGGCGATTGTCGGGGTTGTCCTCCACCACCGCGATCGTCCTTCTCGGTTCCGAGTCGCCGGCCTCGAGCTCCACGAGCTCGGCCCGGGCGCGCTCGAACGCGGCGATCAGGCCTGCTTCGCTTTCGCGGGCGCGGTCGAGATCACTCTTCGCCGTGAGCAGCTCGATCTTTCGCGCCAGGTCGCTCACCTCGGACGCACCCACGTTCGCTGAGCTCGATTTGAGGCTGTGGGCCGAGCGCCCGACCAACTCGGCATCGCCATCGCCGAAGCCCGCCCGGATCTGGTCGATCCGCTCCCCGGCGTTGTCGAGGAACAGACGGATCATCTCCCGGACGAGCTTGGGACCGCCCCATTCCTGCAGGCGGCGTAGTGCTTCGGCGTCGATCACGTAAGTCCAATCCCGGAGTCTCGGTGGCAAAGAGTGAGTGTATGTGCGCTGGCGGGCGACGGAAAGCACGCGTAGCTGGCGCTGTGCCGCTTGGAAGCCGCGACGAAGATGCACCCTCGATACTGCCCCGCGTCGGATTCGACGCGGCTCATGCCATGCGCGCACCTGCCGCGCCTGCGCCCGCCGACTTGCGCAAGGCCTGTATGGCGGCAGCAACGCCCGCCGGGTGCGAGAAGATCGCCGAGCCCGCGACCAAGACGCTCGCGCCCGCTGCGGTGAGGTGCCCCGCGTTGGTCGGATCCACACCTCCGTCAACTTCCAACTCCACGCCGCCGACCCTGAGCCGCTCGAGCAGCGCCCTGAGGCGTGCCACCTTGGCCGTGCTGGAAGCTATGAAACTCTGGCCTCCGAAGCCGGGATTCACCGACATGACGAGCAGCAGATCTGCGTGCGCAGCAGCCTCTTGCAGCGTCTCTACCGGCGTGGCCGGATTGATGGCTACGCCCGCCCGCACTCCGAGCTCCCTGACGCTCTCCAGCGTGCGATGGAGGTGAGGGCACACCTCCTGATGGACGGTCAGCAGGTTCGCTCCGGCGTCCGCGAACGCTTCCAGGTAGCGCCCTGGCTCCTCCGTCATCAGGTGCACGTCCAGCGGGAGGGAGGTGACCCGGCGCACAGCGGCGACCACTGCAGGACCCATGGTCAGGTTGGGCACGAAATGGCCGTCCATCACATCCACATGAACCCAGTCGGCTCCGGCCTCGTCGACGGCCTGAACCTCCTCGGCCAACCGTCCGAAGTCGGCAGAGAGGATGGAAGGAGCAACCTTCACACTCACGTCCCGCTCCACGCTGTTCCGTCGACGCTGGCCGACGCGGCGCCGCTCGGGCGCTGCAGAGACTCCACGCCGAGCGGGGTCACGAGGATCGCCTCGTGCGCGAGCCCGAGGAAGAGTCCGGACTCCACGATACCTACCCTTGCGCGCAGCGACTCCGCGAAGACGCGCGGATCGGGGATGCCACCTTCGAACCAGCAGTCCACGAGGAAGTTGCAATTGTCGGTCCGAAGCGGCTCGCCGTCGTGTTCGCGGAGCACCGGTCGGGCGCCCATCGATTCTAGCAACGGCAAATGGGCGCGCCAGCCGAACGGTACGACCTCGACGGGAACGGGCGCCGTTTGGCCTAGTCGGTCTACGCGCTTCGAATCGTCTGCGATGATCAGCAATCTAGTCGACGCCACGGCAACGATCTTCTCCCTCAACAGGGCGCCGCCGAGGCCCTTGATGAGGTCGAGACCAGGGTCGATCTCGTCGGCGCCGTCCACCGTGAGATCGAGCGGCGCGAGCTCGTCGAGCTCTGCAAGCGGGATCCCTTCCGCGAGCGCCTGCAGGCGCGTCCGTTCTGAGGTGGGCACCCCTGTGATGTCGGAGAGTTCGCCCGCCCGGAGCCGTCCGCCCAGAAGCCGAACGAAGTGTGACGCGGTGCTGCCCGTGCCCAATCCGAGCCGCATTCCGCTGCGGACGCGTCCGATCGCTTCGGCTGCCGCTCGAGCCTTGAGAGTGTCCGCAGAATTCACGCGACAGCCGCGCTTCGGTCGCCGAGCGGCGCGCTTATCCCCCGACGATGAGCGGCATGTTCCACCGGTCGCAGTCCTCTCGCACCTGCTGGAGCTGCAGGAAGTCCTCGTCCTGGCGCGGCGAGCCGATGTAGAGCGTGTCCCCCACCGCATCGGCCCCGAGCGCGACCGCGTCCTCGACGCTCGCCGGGCACGCAACAGTGGCTCGTGCACAGACGTACCCCCACCGGCGGCGAGGTTCCGGTGGGGAAACGCTTGACACCCGCCCCGTGGAAGCAGAGCTTGCGGCATCATGTGTTTCCAGACCAGCGACACGGCTTTTGCGGGCTGGTACCGCTATCGCTACCTACCGGGGGCCCGGGAGGTCGTGCGCGCGTAGGAGATACCGCCAGGCACGAGCCTTGAGGGGCCCCCGACGGACGGTCGGGGGCCCCTCGACTCGTAAGGGAATCGAGGAAGCAGGTTTTCGATCACTGGCTCGGAGTCTGGCCGAGGGGCCTCGAACCAAGGGAGAAGACATGATCATCATCACGCGCCAGGGCGTCAGCGACGAGGAGCTCGACCACATTCGAGAACGGGTCGAGGCCCTAGGACTGCGGACCCACGTGTCCCGCGGCGAGCGCCGCACGGTCATCGGCTGCATCGGCGACGAGGAGCGGCTCCAACACGTGCCTCTCCTCAGCATTCCGGGCGTGGAGGCCGTCCACGCCGTCATGAAGCCGTACAAGCTGGCTTCCCAGGATTTCGCGGCCGAGCCAACGCGCTTTCCGCTCGGGAAAGTCGAGCTCGGTGGCCCCGAGCTCGTCGTCGTCGCAGGTCCGTGCTCGGTGGAGGGACCCGAGATGCTCCTGTCGACGGCCGTGGCCATCAAAGAAGCGGGCGCCCGAGGCCTGCGCGGCGGGGCGTTCAAGCCTCGCTCGTCGCCGTATTCCTTCATGGGTCTCGGCGAGGAGGGCCTTCGGATCCTTGCGGACGTGCGCGCCCAGACCGGCCTGCCGGTTGTCACCGAGGTCATGGACACACGTCAGGTCGATCTGGTGGCCGGTTACGCCGACGTCCTCCAGATCGGCGCACGCAACATGCAAAACTTCAACCTTCTCACCGAAGTCGGTCGGCTGCACCGCCCGGTGCTGCTCAAACGCGGGATGAGCGCGACGATCAAGGACCTCCTCTTGGCCGCCGAGTACGTCATGAAGCAGGGCAACATGCAGGTGATCCTCTGCGAGCGCGGAATCCGAACCTTCGAAACGGCCACGCGGAACACGATGGACGTGTCGGCGATCCCGGTGCTCAAGCGCGAGACACATCTTCCGGTGATCGCAGATCCCAGTCACGCTGGTGGCTACCGGCCGCTCGTCACTCCGCTCGCCCTGGCCGCCGTGGCCGCCGGAGCGGACGGACTCATGGTCGAGGTGCACCCCGATCCCGAGCTCGCAACCTCCGACGGAGAGCAGTCCCTCACCTTCACCGAATTCAGCGAGATGATGGAGGCGCTCCGCCCCGTCGCTCGGGCCGTGGGTCGCGAGTTGCCCGAGGTGGCGGTCCCGGCGTAGCGAGGGTCTGCTTCAGGGAGACCCATCCGACGTCGTAGGCCGTAGGCGCGAGCGGGCCCCTTCGAGCTGCGCCAACACGGACGCCCGAGCCGTTCCACCGACGACCGGTCTCGCCTCGACGGAGCGCTGCCAGTCGAAGACGTCGCGGACATCAGGCGTGAGAGCCTCGTGTGCTTCGGCGAAGTCCTCGTCGGAGAGGTCCTCGAGCCCGCTGGCTCGTTCCTCCGCGAGCCGCACCAGGCGTCCGACGACCTCGTGACTGCGACGGAAGGGGACTCCCTTACGGACGAGATAATCGGCGATGTCGGTCGCGAGCAGCTGCGTGTCGAGGGCGTCATGGATGCGATCGGGCCGGAAGCTGGCCGTTCGCACCGCACCGGCCAGCGGAGGGAGCGTCAGTGCGAGCGTGTCGACGGTGTCGAACACCAGATGTTTGTCCTCCTGGAGGTCCCTGTTGTATCCAGTGGGCAATCCCTTCAGCAGCGTGAGGAGCCCCATGAGGTTTCCGGTGAGGCGCCCTGCCTTCCCCCGGGAGAGCTCCGCGACGTCCGGATTGCGTTTCTGCGGCATCAGGCTCGATCCAGTGCTGTAGCCGTCGGCGAGGCGGAGGAACCCGAACTCGGCGGAAGCGAACAGGATCAAATCCTCTGCAAGTCGTGACATGTGGACACCAGCCACCGCGCCGGCAAAGACAAGCTCAACGGCCCAGTCCCGGTCGCTTACGGCGTCCATACTGTTCTCGCACACGCCGCGGAAACCCAGCTCGACGGCGAGCGCTTCGCGGTCCACCGCAAACGCGCATCCGGCGATGGCGCCCGACCCCAGGGGTAGGATGGAGGCCGACTCGCCGGCGCGGGCGAATCGCTCGAGGTCTCTGGCCAGCGGCCAGAAGTGTGACAGCGCCCAGTGCGCCGCGCGCACCGGCTGGCCGTGCTGGAGGTGCGTGTAGCCGGGCAGTACGATCTCGACCGAGCGGTCCGCGAGCTCGATGAGCGCAGAGGCAAGGTCTTCGAGCGCGGATCGCACGCGACCGACGGCTGCCATCGCCCAAAGACGGAAGTCGGTGGCCACCTGATCGTTCCGAGAGCGGCCCGTGTGGAGCTTTCCGGCGACCTCGCCCACTTCGGCGTACAGCAGCCTCTCCACGAGCGAATGGATGTCCTCGTCTTCTACGTCGGCGAAGCCACCACGCTCGATGCCTTCCGCGTCGAGCTTTGCGGCTACAGCCTCCAAGCCCGCCCGCAACTCCTGCCCCTCATCGCCCTCCAGAACCCCCGCGGTCACGAGCGCAACGACCCATGCACGGCTGGCTCTCAGGTCCTCGCGCCATAGGCGCCGATCGAGATCGAGACTCAGGTTGAGCCGCGCCATGTCCGGCGCCATGGCAGACCCGAAGCGACCGCCCCAAAGGCCGGTGCCGACGCCCCGCCCCTCGCTCGTGTCCAAGCTCGCTACGCGCGAGTCGCGCTCAGGGGCCCGGGCTCCCGGTCGTTAGACCCACCTTCCGCGTCGGAATCGGGGGCCTGATCGGGGTCCGACGCTCCTCTTTGCCTGGCCATCGCTTCTGCACGTGTCGGCAAGCCGAAGAGCCGGATGAACCCGTCCGCGTCGGCGTGATCGTAGGACGCGCTCGCCCCGAAGGTCGCGAGGTCCTCGTCATACAGTGAGTTCCTGCTGCTACGAGCGACGGCCCAGGCGTTGCCTCTGTACAGCTTCATGCGCACCGTCCCTGTGACGCGTGTCATGAGGCTATCCATCAGTGTGTCGATCGCTTCTCGCTCGGTCGTCCACCACCGGCCTTCGTACACCAGATCCGCGTAGCGAGGCGCCAGCTGGTCCTTTAGCGCAAGGGCCCTACGGTCCAGGCAGATCTGCTCGAGCTCGCGAAGCGCGGCGTGGAGAATCGTTCCTCCCGGGGTCTCGTACACTCCCCGGGATTTCATCCCCACGAGCCGGTCCTCGACGACGTCGGCACGACCGACGCCGTGCTCGGATCCGATGCGGTTGAGCGCCTCGAGCAGCTCGACGGCATCGAGCGCCTCTCCGTCGATCGCGACCGGCGTTCCCTGCTCGAACCCGATCGCGAGGTGTCGGGGTCGATCCGGCGCTGCCTCAGGGGAGTTGGTCCACAGGAACATGGACTCCTCCGGTTCGAATGAGAGATCCTCGAGGGGACCCCCTTCGTGCGAGATGTGCCACAGGTTCTCGTCCCGCGAAAAAAGCTTCGTCGTGTCCACGTTCGGGAGCGGTACGCCACGCTCGCGCGCCCACTCCAAGGCGTCTTCCCTCGAGCGGATGTCCCATTCTCTCCACGGGGCGATGACGCGCAGGTCCGGAGCGAGGGCCGCGAACGTCAGCTCGAAGCGTACCTGGTCGTTCCCTTTCCCGGTACAGCCATGGGCGAGCGCGTCGGCGCCCACCCGAAGCGCCACTTCCGCTTGCTTTCGGGCGATGACGGGGCGCGCCATCGCGGTGCCGAGGAGATAGCGGCGAGCGTACACGGCACCGGCCCGGAGGGTGGGCCATATGAACTCCTCGACGAACTCGGAGCGCAGATCCTCAACGAAGAGCTCACTCGCGCCAGCGGAGCGCGCCCGGTCGTGGAGCGCCGCGAAGTCGTCGCGCTGCCCCACGTTCGCCGCCATGCAAATGACCTCCGCCCCGTAATTCTCTTTCAACCACGGCACGATCACCGACGTGTCCAGTCCACCCGAGTATCCGAGTACGACCTTCATGGTCCCTCCCGGCCGTTGTTAGCGTGACACTCGCGGTCAGCCCCGCGGCGCGCGATCGCTACATGAAAAAAAGGTGGCCGGAGGCCGGGACCTGGACGCTTCCCGCCGAAGCGCCACGCGGACTTTCGTCCGCAAGAGTCCCGTACCTCCGTCACCCCGTCTGTCGCGTCGGCGATCGCCGACCAATGCATAAAAATACACTAAACATGAATTATGTCAACACTCGGTGCACCCCTTGAACAGGCCATCCCGCTGAGGTCGGCGCTGCGAGACACGACACCCTCAGCGTTCGGCCCCCGCGATCTCTTCGAGTCGCTTCTTCACGGCGTCGACCAGCGATGGGTCGCGGCACACGACGAGGATCGTATCGTCGCCCGCGAGGGTTCCCAACACCTCGGGCCACTCCTCCCAATCGATCCCCAGAGCGACGGCCTGAGCGCCGCCGGTCATCGTGTGGACCACGAGCAGGTTGCCGGCGCCGTCCGCCGACACGAAGAGGGCGGGAAGAAGCGCCTCCAGCGGTGGCGAATGCTCCCACTCTTCGGGGAGCGTATAATGCGCGTCCCCGTCCGCCCCCGGGACCTTGACGAGTCGGAGCTCCCGTATGTCGCGGGAAACGGTCGCCTGCGTGACGTCGATGTCCGCGTCTCGGAGGAGAAGCTCGCGCAAGGCTTCCTGGGAGCCGACCCGGTTTTGCCGAAGAACATCGAGTATGGCGGCGTGGCGCTGACGCTTCGACGACATCGACCGGGCGGTCGGCTCAGGCCGCCTCGAGCGCGTTGCGGACGAGCGATTTGAGACCCTCTGGATCCATTCCAACGATTCGACCCACCTCCTCACCAAACTCGAAGAGCGCGAGGGTCGGGAGACCGCGGATCGTCATGCGGGCGGAGAGGCCGGGTGCGCGGTCGGTATCGACCTTCACGGCCAGTAGCTTTCCCACGTACTGCCGCGCGAGCTCGTCGACGACCGGGGCGAGGACCCGACAGGGTTGGCACCAGTCCGCATAGAAATCCACGAGCACCGGCGTGGCGGCCCCCAGAACGGTCACATCGAAGTCCTCTTCCGCGACCTTGACCGGTCGGTCCAGCAACATGGGACGCTCGCAGCTTCCGCAGCGGGGCCGGTCGGCAGCGCGGGCCAAGTCGATCCGGTTCCGCTTCAGGCAGAACTGGCAGCGGAGCGTTACCGGCGCAGCCACATGGGGGGTCGCCAACGTGCCCTCCTTCGCGCGTCTCAGAAAGCGTACTTCAGCTGGGCCATCGCGAAACGACCGATCTCCGGCACGCCGACGAAACTTCGGTACCCGGTGTCGAAAACGTTATCGACGCTGAGCTGGAGTCGGGCCGTGGTCCGCGGGACGTGGTACCCGAAGACCAGGTCGGCGAGGGTCGCGCTCTCGACGCAATCGCGGATGGTCGCACTGACGCTGAACCCTTCTATGCATCCAAGACCCACGAAGTCGGCGGAGTTCACCGGGAACTCGGACCTGTGGCGGACCCGCACTTCGGCGTTGAAGCCGCTCCCCGGATCTCGGTACGCGAGCCCCAGGGCTGCCTTGAAGTCCGGAGCATTCAACCCGACGATGGACTGCGCCGCCGACAGCCCCAGGGTCGTGTTCTGGAGCTCGAAATAGTCGTCGCTCACCCACGACGCCGAGCCCTTGAGCGTCCAGCGGTTCCGTTGGTCCAGGAAGGCCTGGAGCGAAACGTCCCAGCCCCACAGGTCGACCTGCTCGGGGAGGTTCACGTAGCTCGCCACCAGGTCGGCCGAGGTCGTCTGTACCTGATCCGAAGAAACCACGGCGAGCGGCACGCTGGCCGCGCCGGCCGCCAAAGTCGCTGCCTCCCCAGGCGTCATGAGGCCGGCCTGCACCAGTGGAGCGAGCATCGCTCCTATGTCCTGACCGTCGAGAAGCACGAGAGGCGTGCGCGGGAGCAACGGCGAAGTGAAGTTCTCCCGGCTGGAGACCCACAGGTCGGCCGCCAAGGCGACACGCCCTCCCAGAACGCCCTGGTATCCGACCTCGAAGGTCGTTGTGATGCTCTCCTTGAGCGCGGGAGTCTGGGGGATGGTGGCGCCCGCGGCCGGGGTGACACTCTGCGTCACGGGGTCGAGGAGGTTCAGGCCCACGCTCGAAGCGTCGAGCGTTGCGAGGGCCGCCGCCTGCTGAGGATTGATGAGTCCCAACTGCGCCGCCACGCCCAGCGCGTACTGCCAGAGAATGTTCGGGTCGGGCGGAAGGAGCTGTCCCGGTCCGCCGAGCTCGGCCGGCGTGAACGGGGAGCGCATGACGAAACCCCCACCGCTGTTCTGGAACGATAGCCCCGACCTTCCGGGGCCCTGTGCGCGCAGCAGGAATCCGAGATCCTCGAGCCCTTGCGCGAACCCCCCGTTGATGTCGAGGAACATGTTGAGGGTCGTCGGCGTCGAGAACGCGCGGTTGAAGGTGACCCGAAGGGCTTGGTCCTCCTCCGGCTCGAACACCAGGCCCGCACGGGGGGAGAAGACCCGCTCGTCCAGCACGGAGCTGTCGTCGACCCGAGCGGCCAGGACCACGTCGAGCCGATCCGACAGCGCGGTCTGGGACTGGATGTAGGCGCCGATCTCCTTGATCTCCGCGTCCTCCTCGTACTGGCCGTGGATCGTTCCATTGCTGTTGGGCTGCGTGAGAAAATAGTCCACGCCGTACGTGAAGTCCTGTCGCCGGCCGCCGTCGTCCATGGTCTCGCCGAGCGAGATGCCGTGCTGCAGCTGGCCTACGACCAGCTTGGAGTTGTCCTCGATCGGTGCTCCTCTCCGTATGAGGAAGACGTCACCGGCGTCGCTGGCGTTGACATAGGCCTGCGCGAAGAACTTCCCCCAGTTGAAGCGGCTCTGCGCGAACAGGTAGCGCCAGTCGTCGGTCTGGCCCGCGCCGAGCCCTGTGAGCTCGATGCCGTCCGAGTTCGTCATGCCCGCCTGGAGCACGAGGCTCGCGTCCTCGTTCAGGCGCCAGTCGGCCCGTAACTCGCCACCCCAGCGCTGGGTCGCGAAGTCTCGCACACCCATGCGCGCGATCCGCGCGTCGACCTCTGACGGAGGTGTGCCCTGCGCTATGAGCTGCGTTTCGACATCCTCGCGGCAACACGCTATGAGCGCTCGAAGCGCAGCCTCCGTCGGGTCGGTGTAGCGCCACTCCGTGACCCGCAGATACTGTCCCGAGAACTTGATGCCGAAATCATCCGAGAGCAGCTGGGCAGTGCGGAACATCCCCTTGAAGAGATTTCTTTCGCCTCCGGCAACGGAGATCGTCGTGCCCTGCTCGTCCAACGGGGATTTGGTGATGATGTGCAGCACGCCGTTGGCGGTGTTGGGGCCGTACAGGGCGGACCCGGGGCCGAGCACCACTTCGATGCGGTCGATGTCGTCGTCCACCGCGGGCACGAAGTGGAGGAGGTTCACCCGCAGCGAGGGGACCCCGGCGATACGGTTGTCGGTGAGGGCGTGCAGCGCTCCGGAGAAGATGTTGTTGAAGCCGCGTACGACGATGTTGTTCGCCTGAACCCCGTGGGTCATGATGTCGACGCCGGTCGTCGCCTTGAGGTGTCCTACAGGTGTCGTAGCCGGCCGTTCCTGAATCTCGATCTCGTCGATGACCTCGGTGTGGGCGGGTGCCGCGGTCCTCTTCTGCGGTTCCAGCGTCCGGCTTACCGTGACGACGAGCTCGTTGAGGGAGAGCGCCGTCGACTCCAGCACGATCGCCAGCTCCGTCTCGGCCTCTCCCACCGACACGCCGTCGACGCGCTTAGTGACGTAGCCAATGTACTGAACGACGACGCTGTACGTGCCCGGCCCGAGCGCGAAGCGGAAGGTTCCGTCGGTGTCGGTCAGGGCGCCGGTTCCCGTCGCTCCTCCAAGGATCTGCACCTGTGCCGAGGCCAAGGGTTCGAGCGTGGTTGCGCCCGTCACGACGCCGCTCAGAACACCCGTTTGGGCGAACGCCGCTTCGGTAGAGGGGAGGGCGAGAAGGCCGACAGCGAGGAACGACGAGAGCGATCTGCGCATGGGAGGCCTCACGGTTGAGGTCACTCGGCCTGAGCCGCCGCGGGCTGTCTCCGTAACCATGGCCCCCGTGGACGCTCCAACGCCCAATCCGCCGAACGCACATGGTTCCCGGTTCGTCCACGCTGGCGGGACCGGAGCAGGCATCCCAAGGTAAGCCTCGATTCGCGCGGGAGCCAACGATGATTGCCACTGCCGTGGTGGAGGACATGAGCCGCGGGCTCGAGCTGGGAGATGCGAACGTGGACCCTGGCAGAAGGGGGGAAGCCATGTGGCTCCTCACGCTCACGAGAGCGTCGGAGCGAGCTCTCTGATGTGTCGACTGGTCGCCTACGTCGGTGAGCCGATTTCCGCCACTCACATCGTATTCGGTGGGACGCACCCTCTGTTCCGTCAGAGCTACGCACCCCGAGAGCTGCTCCACGGCTCGGTCAACGCCGACGGCTGGGGCGTCGTCTGGTACCAAGAGAGCCTTCCCGTGCGGCTCGCCCGCGCGGAGCCCATCTGGTACGACGTCGACCTCCCACGGGTGCTGGGCGCGGCCACCGCGTCCGTTGTGGTGGCGGCATTGAGAAACGCCACACCCGGTCTGCTCGTCGACCGCGCCGGCCTGCTCCCCCTCGTTCACGAACGCTGGAGCTTCGTGCTGAACGGGTTCGTGCCCCGCTTCAGGCCGAAACACATGCGAGCGCTTCGCGCGACCCTGCCCGACGACCTGTACGCCCAACTCGCAGGCTCCTCCGACGCGGAGACGCTGTTCCTGCGTACCCTCGCGGCCATTCGGTCCGGCGCCAGCCTCACGGAGGCACTCGAGGGCGTTGCACGGGCGGTGCACGAACGCATCGCCGATGGCGCCTCGACCCCACTGACGATGGTCATGAGCGACGGTGTGGCCATCGCGGTGTGTCACACCTCGAACGATGACCGCGTGAACTCGCTCTACACGCTGGACCGCGGAGACTTTGCATCCGGGGGAGCGCTCCTGGCCTCGGAGCCGCTGGACGAAGACCCCGACTGGAAGCCCGTCCCCCCACACACACTCGTGGAGCTGACCTACCGGGGCGCCACCGTGCGCCCGCTCAGGACCTAGTGGGCCTTTCTCGCCATGACGATGGCGTAGAACCCCTCCCCGTCCTCTCTCCAGTGGGTGATGGCGAGTCCGGCCCGCTCGAGTAGCCCGCCCAACGTCGCTCGGTCGTACTTCGCGCTGATCTCCGTGCGGATGCTCTCGCCCTCACCGAGCGAGACCAGCTCGCCGGCCCCGAAACGGACGCTCTGCGCGCGCCGCGACACGAGATGCATCTCGATTCGTCCTTCCGCGGCCTCGTAGAAGGCCCGATGCCGGAACGCTGAGAGATCGAAGTCGGCGTCGAGCTCGGCGTTTAGAACGCGAAGCACGTTCAGGTTGAACTCCGCCGTGACGCCCCGAGAGTCGTTGTACGCGGCCTCCAACAGCTCCACCGTCTTTGCCCCGCCGGGGCGGAGATCCGCGCCCAGCAGAAGCGTGTCACTGCTTCTCATGACGGTCCCTATGCGGCCCAGGAGGCGCGTTGCAGAATCGGGGGCGAAGTTCCCTAGAGTGCTGCCCAGGAGGGCGAATACAGTTGGCTCGGGCACCTCGGCGGGAAGTTCCAGGGGCATCGACAGGTCGGCGACCACAGGGGAGATCTCGAGCTCCGGGTACTCCTCGCGCAGTCGATCCGCGGACGCGCTCAGGAACTCCTCGCTGAGGTCCAGGGGGAGGAACGACCGGCCCGATCCGAGCGAAATCATGGCATCGAGCAGGACGCGCGTCTTGCGGGAGCTCCCGGCCCCCAGCTCGACCAGGCCAGCCGGCGCCATCTCCCCGAACCACCCCGGGATCCAGCGCTCCAGGAGCACGTGCTCTGTCCGCGTCAGGTAGTATTCGGGAAGCCTGGTGATGGATTCGAAGATCCTCGAGCCACGTGTGTCGTAGAAGTACTTCGGCGAAATCTCTTTTTGCGGCCGTCGCATTCCCTCCAGCACCTCGGTCGCCATCGGTGAGAGCGTCGTGATATGACGGTCGGACGCGGCCACGTCGGCGATCTCCCTGTCGACTCCATCGGTGGCCGACATCAGTCGTCTCGTGCGCAGCGGAAGCCGGCGAAGATCTGGCGCCGGACGGGGAGATCCCAGTTCCGGAACGTGTTCCGAACGGCTCCGGGCCGGGTGGCCCACGACCCGCCCCGGAGCACTCTCTGGTCGGACCCGAAGAAGACTTGCGAGTACTCCTCGTAGGGGAAAGCCTCGAACCCCGGGTATCCGCTGAAGACCGACGAGGTCCACTCCCAAACGTCGCCGATCATCCCGTAGCATCCGATCGGTGACACGTTGAGCGGACAGGAGCCCACGGGGCTGGTGTCGAACACGAGCGCGTCCAGGTTGGCGTGTCCCGAAGTGGGAGGCTCGTCGCCCCAAGGAAACCAGGACTTGCGACCGGTCTCGGAGTCCCACGACGCCGCCGCTTCCCATTCCACCTCGGTCGGGAGGCGCTTCCCGGCCCAGCGAGCGTAGGCTTCCGCCTCGTGGCTACAGACGTGGCAGACCGGATGGTCGTTCGCCACGTCCCGCACCCGGTCCATCACCCGCGTCCTCCAAGCCCCATCCTCCAGGAGCCAGTAGGCCGGAGCTTTCGCGCCCGACTCGTTCAGCCACGCGAGACCCTCGGCAGTCCACAGCTCATGGCGCCCATAGCCGCCGTCCGCGATGAAGCGGAGATAATCGCCACACGTGACCGGTGTCGCGTCGATCCAGAAGGCCTCGAGCTCGACGGTGTGTCGCGGACGCTCGTTGTCGTAAGCCAGGCTCACGTCGTCGGTGCCGATCTCGACGTGGCCACCGGGGAAACGCACCATGGTCCCCGGCGTCGTATGGGCGGCCGGCCGCGCCCCGGTAGCCGCCCGAGGAGCGGGATAGGGACGGCCCTTCTTGAGCTGAAGGGTTTGTAGGATGGTCTCGTTGTGCTGGTACTCGTGCTGGAGTACCATCCGGAAGACGTACCCCCGCCTGAGGAGCCGTCGATCCTCGTCGACCGGGTCGCCTGCGAGCGTCGAGAAGACCTTTCGCCGCACGCGAGCCATGTACTCGACGCTCTCGCGCGGGCCCGGAAGCGGCAACCGGTTCCGCACCGCCCGGGGGTTGTCGAATGCATTGTACATACCACGCAAGCCTTCACCGTTCGCTTCTTCGTCCGCGAGCTTCTCGATCAGCCACACCTCCTCGAAGTGAGCGATGTGCCCGAGGTCCCAGAGGACCGGACTCATGATGGAATCGTGCTGCATGGTGATCTCGTCGTCGTCTAGGGGGCGGATCAGCATGAGCGTACGCTCCCTCGCCTCCTCGAGGAGCTCGACGATCTCGTGCCTCGTGAGGGGAACGCCGGGCTTGAGGTCCATGGAGTACGGGGTCGGCGGGGCGGACTGGGTGTGTGGGCGCTGTGGGGAACTGCCGGATCGGGGTTTATCGGCCGCGGGTGTAACCCCCCAACCCATGCTTGGGGTTCCTCCGGACATGATCTCGTTTTGCGCGCGTGACATCGAAGCGGTCCGGTGTCGGATTCACGTGCGGGACATGAGGCTTCCGCCCCGGTGAGTGCGGTCGCGCCCACCCCTGCCCTCGAGGCCAGACGCCTCGAAAAGCGCTTCGGCCCTGTAGCGGCCCTGGACGGAGTCAGCCTCACGGTTGGAGCCGGAGAGCGCGTAGCACTCGTGGGCGAGAGTGGATCGGGAAAGACGAGCCTGCTGCGATCATTCAACCGGATGCTCGACCTGGACGCCGGCGTGGCCCTCGTGGGGGGGCGCGACGTGACCGAAGAGGACCCGGTGGAGCTGCGCCGATTTCTGGGATACGTGCAACAGGAGGGTGGGCTTTTGCCCCACTGGTCGGTCGCGCGCAACGCCGCGCTGGTACCGCGCCTCCGCGGGCTTTCAGATGCGGACGAGCTCGGGCGCCAGGCGCTGGACCTCGTCGGACTCGACCCGTCAGCCTTCGGAAGCAGGTGGCCGCGCGAGCTGTCCGGAGGTCAGAGGCAACGCGTGGCGTTGGCGAGGGCGCTTGCGGCGCGTCCCGACGTCGTCCTCCTGGACGAGCCGTTCGGGGCGCTGGACGCAATTACCCGGGCAGAGCTGCGGGAGATGTTCGCTCGGCTTACCGAACAACTGTCGGTGTCGGTCCTGCTCGTCACGCACGACCTGCGAGAGGCGGTACTGTTGTGTCACCGGGTCGCCGTGATGCGCGCTGGCCGCATCGAGCAGATCGCGCGAGCCGAGGTGCTCGTGAGCGACCCGGCATCAGCGTACGTCGAGGAGCTTCTCCACAAGGCAGACGTCCACTGAGTGGCCTGGTTCTGGTAGCCCTGCTAGGGGCCTTCCTACCCGCCCAGTCGCAGGCCGAACCGGTTCAGGAGAGCGTCGAGAGTGAGGGGGCGCGGCCCGTCGTCGTGGCCTCGAAGCCCTTCGCGGAATCGTTTCTGCTAGCGGAGATCTTCGCGCAGATCCTCGAGGCTCGGGGAATCGCGGTCGACAGGAGGCCCGGCCTCGGAGCCACGCAGGTCGCGTTCCAGGCGCTGCTCGTGGGTGCCGTCGACGTATACCCGGAGTACACGGGGACAGGTCTTGTGGCGATCCTGGGGGAAGAACCGCCAAGCTCTGCCGGCGTGGTGTACCGTAGAGTGTCCCGCGTCTTCCGCGAGCGTTGGGGCGTCCGATGGTTGCCGCCGCTCGGGTTCGAGAACACCTACGCGATCGCCGTCCGCCCGGGGACCGCGGACTCCCTCGGGATCGTGACACTCTCCGACCTGACTCGTGAGGCCGGCTCGCTCGTTGCCGGCTTCTCCCCGGATTTCATCGGGCGCGCCGACGGGCTCGTGGGACTGCGTCAGGCATACGGGCTCGAGCCCGCCGACGTCCGAGCGCTCCTTCAAGGAGTGAAGTATCAGGCCCTGTCCGAGGGGCAGGTCGACGTCATCGACGGGTACTCGACCGACGGTGCCATCGCACGGTACGCCTTCCGCGTTCTCGAGGACGACCGGGGGTTCTTCCCGCCGTACGAGGCCGCACCGCTCGTCAGCGCTGAGCTAGCAGAGCTTCGGCCGGACGCCGTGGCAGCGCTCTCGGAGCTGGCGGGGATGCTGGACGAGGCCGGCATGCGCGAGCTGAATCGGCGCGTCGAGGTCGATGGAGAGGCGGTGGCGGACGTTGCGCGCCGGGTGTTGAGCGAGCTCGGGCTCGTGGGGGCCGCTGCCGCCCCGGACGTGGCTGCCGACCCGGGGGCGCAGGAATCCTTCGTGGCCTACATGTGGGCGCGACGGGCAGACACCGCTCGGCAGACCCTCAGACACCTCTTTCTCGTCGCGGTGTCCCTCGCAGCGGCCATCATCGTCGCTGTTCCACTGGGGCTCGGGCTCGAACGTGTCCGCCAGGGCGCGGAGGCCGCCATACGCTCTACAGGATTGCTTCAAACGATACCATCCATTGCGTTGCTGGCTTTCATGATACCCGTTCTAGGCATAGGCGTCACTCCAGCCATCGTGGCGCTCTTCCTGTACGCACTATACCCGATCGTGCGCAACACCTATACGGGCGTTCGGGACGCCGACGTGCAGGCCGTGGAGGCGGCTCGCGCCCTCGGCATGACGGATCGCCAACTCCTCTTCGAGGTCCGCCTGCCTTTGGCGGCGCCCGTCATCATGGCGGGCATACGAACGGCGGCCGTCATCAACGTGGGCACGGCCACCTTGGCTGCATTCATCGGCGCCGGCGGGTTGGGCGACCCAATCGTGGCGGGCCTCGCGTTGTCGGACACGCGCATGATTCTCTCAGGCGCGGCACCAGCGGCCGTCCTGGCGCTGGTCGTGGACTGGCTCCTCTCGCGCGTGGAGGCGGGGGTGGCGCCGAAGGGTGGCGCCTGAGGGCCCGTGCGCGCAGGCCTTCAGGAGGGATCCTTCAGCTCGTCCGTGCTCCCGCGTGGCGTTCCGCAGCGAGCCGGACCATGGCAGCGATTCCAGCAGCGGGCCCGAACGCGAGCAGGGCGAATGCCCATCCCCAGCCGGCGAGCTCCACCAAGGAGGGCACGGTCTGTATGGTTACCATGGTGAGCAGAAAGCCGAGGGACGTTTGCAGGGTCAAAGCCGTTCCGACACTCTCTGGCGGGGCGACCTCGGTCACGAGCGCGCTGAACTGAGCGGAGTCGGCTACCACGAAGAAACCCCAGATCCAGCAGACGAGGGTCAGAACGACCAGTGACCCATTTACGAACAGGCCCACGACGAGACAACAGGCGCCGCTCGAGGCCATGGCGAGCACCGTAACGCGCTCGCGGCCCAGGCGGTCCGCCGCCCAGCCTCCCCAAACACAACCGAGTCCCCCGGCTGCGAAGGTTCCGAACGCGGCGAGATCGACGAGCCACGCCGCGGTCGTCGCGCCTCCGGCCGCGTTGAAGGCGAGCAACGCCGGCACCCACGTCCACATGGTGTAGAGCTCCCACATGTGCCCCAGATAGCCGCCCGTGGCGAGCATGGTCGCTCGGTGGCGGAGGATGTGACCCACGAGGCCGAGGGAGAAAGGGCGGCGGGCGAAGGGATACGGCCCGTCCCGATAGAGGAGTAGGACGAGCGCGGACGCCGCGACGCCAGCTGCGGACGCGCCGAGGACGACCGTCTCCACGCGCGCACCGCCCAGGGCCTTGATCAGGTAGGGAACGGCCTTCCCCACAGTCAGTCCGCCCACGACGGTTCCGATGGCCAGGCCGCGGGCCGATCGAAACCACGTCGCGATCATCTTCATCGCCGGCGGATAGACGCCGGCCAGGAACACCCCGGTGAGAAATCTCGCCAGCAGCGAGGTGCGATAACCCGGCGCGAGCATGAGCGCCGCGTTCGCCGCGGCGCCAAGTGCGGAGCTCACTGCGAAATAACCACGGGACGGAAAAACGTCGGCGAGGTTGAGCAGGGCCGCCACCGCTGTTCCTACGACGAACCCGAGTTGAACCGCCGTGGTGAGCCATCCCACTTGGGACCCGGAGAGGCCCCATCTCAGCTGGAGATCTGGCGCCACGGCGTTCGCAGTGAACCACTCGCTCATCCCCAACAAGAGCGCCAGTGAGACCACGGCGAGCGTCCACCAGCGACGTGGATCCGTGTCGCCGAGTGTCGTCACGGACTCACCACCATCATCTGGTCATCATCTGCTTGATCACGAAAGCGAGGTTGGCGGGGCGCTCCGCCAACCGCCTCATGTACCAGGGAAACCACGCGGCGCCGTAGCTGATCAGCACGCGCAGCGCGTAGCCGCGCTCGAGCAGCGTCCGCTGTTGGCCCAGTGCGATTCCGTAAAGCATCTCGAACTCGTAGCGCTCCGTGGGTAGCTCGAGCTCGTCTGCCATCCGTGCTACCTCCGCCACGATGCGGGAGTCGTGTGTGGCGATTGCAGGACGACCCACGCGGTCCAGCTTTCGCTCTCTGAGCAGACGCTCAGCCAGGCGTCGATACTGTGCGTCTACGGTGCGCTTCTTCGGGTGCGCCACGTCGGCGGGCTCCAGGTAGGCTCCCTTCACCAGTCGGATGGTAGGCCTTAGAGGCAAGAGCGCCTCGAGGTCCGCTTCGGTCCTCCGCAGATAGGCCTGTAGGCACACACCGACGTTCTCGTGTTCCCTGCGCAGGGTGCGGTAGAGATCGAGGGTGCGGTCCACGTAGGCGCTTGACTCCATGTCGAGCCAGAGCGTGCGGGGGCGATCCTGGTCGGCGGACGCGGAGGCCGCGGCGAGCGTCCTGACGTGCTCCAAAGCGAGGTCGGGCGAAAGGTCGAGTCCGAGATGGGTGAGCTTTACCGAGACTTCCGCATCCAACGCGCGGTCCGTGACGGCCAGGAGCACGCCTTGATAGTGTTCCGCTACGTCGGAGGCGCCCTGGCTCGAGTCCACGTTCTCGCCGAGTAGCGACACGATCGTTGCCGCGCCTCCCTCCTGGAGCCGCCCGGCCTCGTCGAGGGCATCCGCGGGCTCCTCGCCGGGCATGAAGCGGCGAACGGCCCTACGCACGAAAGCGTAGCGAGGGAGCCGCTCGGCGAGGGACGGGCTTCTGGAAGCCCAGAGGAGCGTGCGACGCAACATCTTCCCAGGTCTCCCTCAGGAGGTCGCTGAAGCGGGGGAGCCGGCCGAACGGAGCCTCTCGGCTCTCTCTGAGGACAGCAGCTCCTCGGGGTCGACGACGCTCATTCTCGGGACGATCGAATGCGCGAGACCTACCGCGAGCTTGACCGCGACGGTCGGCAACCCGGAGGTTTCACCCTATGCATCCTCGCGAAGGGCGCTTTCACGGCGTCCATACGTTCGTCGCGGTAGCAGTCTCGGCCGCTTCGCTCGCCGTCCCAGTGGCGGCTCTCCTCTCCCCGGTTCCGATCTCGGGGGACTACTCCGCTCTGCTCTGGCTGCTCGCACTGGTGCCGGTTGGAATCCTCGCCTCCACCAGCGGATGGCATGGTGTGGCTGTCGGCTTGGCGATCGGCCTGGCCACGCTTGCCTCGACGGTGGTGATTCAGATCTCGATGGGGGTTCCCCGACCCGAGACCCTGCCAGGCGTGGCCGCGGCGTACGTCGCGATCGCGCTGGCCTTCGGCTGGATGGCGAGCTGCCTCCACCGGGAGCGCGACGAGCAGCACGACGACGCGCTCGTCGATCCGCTCACTCGCCTTCCAAACCGGCGCCACGCCCTGGTCTTTCTCCGCAACGAGTTTGCGGCGGCGCGACGTGGTCGACCCTTGGCCGTCGTCCTCTTCGACATCGACAACTTCAAGCGCTACAACGACACCTACGGTTTCGACGCCGGCGACGAAGCCATCCGGCTCTTCGCGAGCATCCTCGCTCGCACGACGCGTCAGATGAACCTCTCGGCCCGCTACAGCGGCGAGGAGTTCGTGAGCGTGATCGCCGGATCCGACGCCACGGGCGCCGAAGCCTTCGCCGGGCGCGTCCGTAGGGCCCTCGAGGATCAGGGAGTGGGTTCCCCAGCGCTGACGGTCAGTGCGGGAGTCGCGATGTACCACCCCCGAATCGATTCGCCGGAGGAGCTGCTGCTGGCGGCCGACCGCGCAGTATACGACGCGAAGGCGGCCGGCAAGAACCGTGTAGGCACGTCCCACGATGAACCATCTCGGCCTTATCCGACGCCGCTCGACGGTCAACGAGGCTCGCCCGACTCCGGCGCGCGGGCGGTGACCCATTCCCACAGGGCCTCCGCCCGCTCGGTCACGATCCCGGCGTCCTCCTCGAGCATGAAGCCCTCCGACCAGAGGCTCTGAACAGCAGCGACGACGCGGCGCAGATACACTCTCTTGTCTCCGTCGTAAAGGGCCTCGACACTCGGACGGGGATCACCGTTGGCCGCGCGCTCGGCTTCCGTCCTCGGGAGCGGGACGAAGGTTCCCGTGAAGTCGTCGAGCGCTCCGTCCCCTCCTGCCATGGCGGAGCGCAGGTGCCAAGGCGCATAGGTGGCGAGTGGTACCCTCAACTCGACTCCCCGCACGCCTCCGAGCTCGTTCCCCACGCCGTCGACCTGCGGCACCATGGTTGGAAAAGCCCGACCGATGCGTGGCGGCTGGACGTCGATCACCCCCTCGTCCTCGAAGCGCGGACCATAGTCGGCGCGATAGGCCTCGTGCCCGACCGTCGGCACCTGGATTCCGGGGATCGGGGGAAATGCGACCGCCTTGACAGGCACTAGAGTACCGTCGGCGAGCCTCGGATAACGGTTCGGCAGGGGCTGTGCCTCGCCAGAAACCACCTCGACGAGGCGAACGCCGATCGCCCGCAACGGCGGAAGGAAGTTCAAAGGATTTCCCCGGAAAGCATCAACACCCGGCATACGCGCGTCCTCCGACGGAGGGAAGCCTCCGACGCTGTGCTGTCCGCCAGCCAGGTGGTAGAGACGCTCGCCGGCCGTCAGCAGCACGTCCGCTGCTCCGTCCGGAGAGGTGTGGATGAGCGATGCCGCACGCCCCCAGTACTCGTATCCCGTGTTCGTGTAAAAGACGAGTGGCCGCAGCTCCTCGGGCGTCCTGACGAGAAGACCGTCTTCCTTGCCGGTCTCGGCGTCGACCAGCCGATTGCTGTTGAAGGGGAAAATGTCTGTCGGGTAGAAGAACGCCGAGTAGGGATGGGCGTCACGGGACGGCTGCGCGAAGCGATGGTTGAAGCTTCCGCGGCCCGCGCCCGCGGCGTGGATGAGCATGCCGTCGAAGACCTTTCGCCCGTCCTCGTCGACGTTGAACCCCTGGTACAGGAAGTGCCTCAGGAAGCGACCCGTCTGCGACTCCCCGAACGCAACTCCACGCTCGGCGGGAAACTCGCTCCGCAAACCGTACTTGACGTATGACATGACGTCGCGCACGGCGGCGAGCCCCAGGCCGACCACGCGTGGGTTCTCCGCTCGATAGACGAGCTCGTAGATGTGGCCGGGCTCGAACCCGCCTTCCAGCTCGATCCAGGCAGGTGGGGCGCCGGCGTCAGCGACGAAGCCCCAGCGCTCCCGCTGAACGATGTCTCGTGATGCGAGGCGAGCGGACCTGAGGGTGAGCACGTGGCGAGCGCTGCCGGGCTCGATGGGCGGGTAGGGGCGATGTCCCCGGTGGCCGAGCGAGAGACGGTCCCGCGCCCGGTCTACGGTCCAGTCGGCGCGCACCCACCCTTCTATCGACCCGTCCGGGCCCCTGGCGACCGGTACGTGGAGGCGGACGAGACCCTCCCGGTCGGGAACGTCCCATTGCCACCCCACCCAGATGAGCGTGAGTCCCTGGCGGAGAAGCAGACCGTCCCCGAAATCCTCCTCCTCTGCGGGATCGAGCGAATAACCGGTCGCGCCGTTGAAGAAGCGGAGGCTCGCTTTGCCACCTCGGTTCGGCACCTCCAGCCAGGCTACCTGACTCCGCCGCGCGGGATCTTTGGGCTGGAGGACCATGAAGTCTGCCCAAGCCTCGACCCGCCCTGCCCCGTTCAGGGGGGCAAGCGCCAGATCCACGATCGCTGCGTTGTAGGGATTGGCCGGGTCGAACTCGAAGAAGATGCGTCCTACGAGCTTCTCGTAGGCACCGGCGTCCCCGAGGATCCGGCCGCCCAGGACGTCCTCGCGCCGGTCGATGATCACGCTTACGACCTCTGCTTCGACGTTGCCCGCACACACCCCCTGCAGAAGCGCGCTCGTCGCCAGCAGAGCGAGGACTGCTCCGATCCGTGGATAGCGAGGGCGCATCCGGGTCCTCCGACGGAGGTTCAGAAGTCCACGACCAGACCGAGGTCGGCGACGAGATAGCGCATGCGAACCGAGTGGTCTCCCGGGAAGTTCGCGCCCAGCGACGCGTAGCGGACTCCGGGGCTGAAACGGATCCGTCCCACGGGCCCCAGCGCCAGTCCAGCTCCAAGCTCCCCCCCTAGGCCCAGACTCGAGACCCTTCGACCGCCCGCTCCGAGACCCTCGAAGTCCTCCACCCGGTCGATGACCACGCCGATCCGAACCCAGGGCCGGACCGGGCCCGCCGGGAGCGTCAGCCTCAGACCTACGTCCCAGCCCGTGGCAACCATGTCCGAGTAGTCGGAGCACCCCGCTCCGCGGCATCGGAATCGGTGCTGTGCGAAACCCAAATAGACGAAGCCGAACGAGCCGCGTCGCAACCCGAAGTGCACACCGAAGCTCTCGCCGGCGCCAACCTCTGCTCCCGAGCGGCCCTCCTCCTTGAACGAGCCGACGGGAATGCTCGCACCCGCTCGTAGGTCGACGACGAGGGGCGATTGGGCCCGCAATCCAGCCGGGCCCGCGACGATCAGGAGGACCGCGAGGCGTGTCGCGACAAGGCGCACCTATGGCCCTCCTGCGCGGGCGAGGTCGTTTCAGGGAAGCGTATCCTGGTTTCGGACGCCTTAATCCTACGGCCGTCGCTCTTGCAGCGCATCGTCGCCATACGTTGCGCCGTCGTGGACGGCCTGCCAGTCTAGGCCTCCTCCCCGGCCCCCGAGGCCGCCAGTCCCCGCTACGCCCGGGCTACCATGGCCGCTCCGAGACCACGCACCGCCCGCCGGACGCACGAGTTCACCGAGTCGGTGATCCGCGAGATGACGCGCGTCGCGAACGAACACGGCGCGCTCAACCTGGCCCAAGGCTTCCCCGACTTCCCGGCCCCTGAGCTCCTGAAGGACGCTGCCTGCTCGGCCATCGCGGAGGACATCAACCAGTACGCGATCACTTGGGGCTCCCCGCACATGCGCGACGCGCTGGTACGCAAGTACGCCGAGTGGTACGACATGGAGGTGGAAGGGGACCGCGAAATCACGGTGACGTGCGGGGGGACCGAAGCGATGGCCTCGGTGATGATCGCCCTGGTGGACCCCGGTGACGAGGTGATCGTCTTCGAGCCCTTCTACGAGAACTATGGGCCCGACGCCATCCTCTGCGGCGCGCAGCCCCGCCATCTCATCCTGGAGCCGCCGGACTACCGCCTCGAAGCCGCGAGCCTCTCGCGACTGGTGGGTTCGCGCACGCGCGCCATCGTAGTCAACTCACCCAACAATCCAACCGGTCGCGTCCTCGGCCGCGATGAGCTCGAGATCATCGCCCGCGTCTGTCGGAAGCACGACCTCCTGGCATTCACGGACGAGATCTACGAGCACATCTACTACGAGGGGGAGCACATCCCGCTCGCCACCCTGGAGGGCATGCGAGAGCGCACGGTGACGACGAGCGGCTTTTCGAAGACGTTCAGTGTGACCGGCTGGAGAATCGGCACCATCGTCGCGCCTCCCGACCTCACCGACGCGATCCGCAAGGTCCACGATTTTCTGACCGTGGGCGCGCCGGCCCCCTTACAAGAAGCCTGCGCCGTCGGGCTCGAGCAGCTCGGCGCCGACTACTACGACACTCTGACGCGTGAGTATCGTGAGCGACGCGACGTTCTCGTTGCCGGGCTCCGGGACGCGGGGTTCTCGTTCTCGCGACCCGAGGGCGCCTATTACGTTCTCGCCGACTTCAGCGCCCTCAGCGACCTCAACGATCACCAATTCGCCCGGTTGCTGACCCGTGAGGCGGGCGTCGCGTCCGTCCCCGGGTCGAGCTTCTTCGGCGGCGGTCGCGGCACGCAGATGGTGCGATTCGCGTTCTGCAAGCGTGTGGGCACACTCGAGGACGCGGCGGACCGACTCAGGCGGTTCGCCGCGGCGGGCGCGTAAGCCGGACCGGAGCGCACGTGGCGCGTGTTTCCTCGGAGGGCTCGAGCCGCGAGGTGCGCCGGCACTCCGCCGATCGGGGTGCTGATGTGGTCGGCTCGGACGTCGTGCACGCGCGTGGGCGTTTCATGCTGTTCGGATACGAAACCACCCCCGTGGCAGTGCAGCTGACGGCGCGATCTCGCCGTTGGAGGATGACGCGTGCCTTTCAAATGCTCGGCCTCACCGCACTGCTCGCGCCGCTCGTCGCGCTGGTGCCTCCACACGCTCCGTGGCTGATCGGCGCCGTCGTGGTAGGGGGTGTGCTGGCGCGGCGGCGGCTCGACGAGCACCACACCGTGGTCGATGCGCGCGGGCCCTGTCCGCGCTGCGATCGCGAGCTGTCTGTGCGGGCCGGTTCACGCCTTCGAACGCCGCATCCGGTCTCGTGCGACGGCTGCCGTCACGAGTCCGCGCTCCACGTCGATCTGCCACCCTAGTGTCCCGTAACCAAAGTCCTTAGCCCATTCGGCAGAGACTTCGGCAACGGAACACTAGCGAGTGGCCGAACCAGGGGAGTATGCCGCACGGCTAGTCCACGTCCCTCAGCACGGGGAGCGGCGGGCGGCCGAGCACGCCCCTGCTGGCAGCCAGACCGCTCCCCACCGTCAGGGTCGCCACGGCAACCCAGACGGCAGCCAGGGAGGCCACATCGACCTCGTAAGGCAGGCCGAGCAACCCGCGGACGACGAAGCCGGCCGCCACGCCGGCCAGCGCGAGTCCCGCCACGGCGCTCACCGACCCCAGCGCTGCGTACTCGGTAGCGAGCACCCCCAGAACGACCCGACGCCGCGCGCCGAGCGTCTTCAGGAGCGCCACCTCTCGGGTTCGTTGGTGCCGTGAGGTCGCCAACGCGCCGGCGAGCACCAGCAGGCCCGCCACTGTGCAGGCGAGAGCAAGAAAGCGAATGGCCCCGGTGACCTGGCCCAAAATGGAGTCGAGGGCTTCCTGAACGCGAGCGACATCCAGCGCCGATACGTTCGGGAAGGACGTGACGATGTCTCGCTGCAAACGGGCGCGAGCTTCGTCGTCGGGGAGGCTCGCCAGCACGACGTCCATGCGTGG
Organism: Longimicrobiales bacterium; assembly: GCA_965249195.1. Lineage (GTDB taxonomy): Bacteria > Gemmatimonadota > Gemmatimonadetes > Longimicrobiales > Gaopeijiaceae > CBDFLM01. The sequence goes on along the minus strand of CBDFLM010000010.1, from coordinate 113,051 downwards.
GGCGTCTTCGAGCACACCCGGTTCGAAGACGACGAAGAAGTTGGTCGTGAAGCGCTGCCAGTCGACGAACCGCAGGCTGGTTACCACAGAAGGGACGAGTACTCCGCCAACGTTCCAGACGATGGAGTCGCCGACCGAAATCCGGAGGCTCTCCGCGATGTCGGCCTCCAACGAGATCCGAGCAGCACCGCCCACCTCGAACGGGGGCCACTCGTCGAACCAGCGGCCGGCCACGAGCTCCTCGCTGTCGCTCAAAACCCTCCGGTAGGTGTGGCGGTATTCACGTCGCAGGGCCCAGCGATCCGGTCGCTGGGACGTCGTGTCGGAAACGAGCTCCTCGAAGCTGCGACCGTTCACCGACGATACCCGGGCGGGGACCACCGGAGTGACCGAAGCGCTCTCCCGGGCGGGGGGAGGAAGCAGCGTCAGCAAGCCCGTCGTCTGGTCCGGCTGTACATCGAAAAGAACCAGGTTGGGGCGACCTTCAGCAACGTCGAAGGCCAACTCCCTCGACAAAGAAGACTGTACCTGGAGCACCGTCCCGACGATGAACGCCCCGAAGCCCAGCACCAGCGTCACGGACACCGTCTGGTTGTGAGGCCGAAACAGGTTGGCGATGCCCTGACGAACCGCGAAGCTCGCGCCCCTGGGAAAGAAACGACGCATCCCGCGGGTGAGTGCCATGGCGGTGGCCCAAAGGACCACGGCCACCGCCGCGAGACCGGCGGCGAACGCCAAGCCCTCGTGTGGCTCGGGAGCCTCGAGGACGGCCAGCAGGGTGGCAGCCACCACAACGGCCCCGTAGGTAGCCACCCGGGCGGGATCGAAGCGTCGCTTGGGGGCCTCGAAACCCCTGCGAAGCGCCCGGAGTGGTGGTACGTCCCGGATCGTCAGCAACGGGCCCAGGGCGAACAAGAGTGACACGAGGAGCCCGACGGCTACCCCGGCACCGATGGCTACGGGGTCGAGCCTCGGCGTGACGTCTACGGGCAGGTAGTCGGCGAGGAGTCTCGGGAGCACCCGCTGCGCGCCCACACCGAGTAGTGCGCCCGCCAAGCTTCCCAGCACGCCGAGCGCACCCGCCTGGAGCAGGTAGACGAGGAACACGTCGCGCTGTCGCGCACCCAGACACCGGAGGATCGCCACCGTGCCCAGGCGTTCCTCGACGAACACGTGCACGGCACTCGCGACGCCGATTCCACCCAGCAGGAGCGCCCCGAGACCGACCAGTCCGAGATACCGCGCCAGGTGATCGGTCGCTTCTGTCAGCTCGCGCGCCTCCTCCGCTGCGGTGTCGAAACGGACTTGTGTAGCACGGAAAACGTCCTGATAGCGACTGGCGAGCGCGCGCTGGTCGCTGGCCTCCGGCACCTCGAGGAAGAGCTGGTAGCGGGCGAGGCTGCCGAAGCCTAGAAGCGCGGCCCGGCGGAACGCGGCGCCGGAGAGGTGCACTCTCGGGCCCACCGCCGTCTGGAAACCGAGTTCCGTCGGAAGGTCATCGACGGTGCCCTTCACGGCGAAGCGCCCCTCACCGATCAGCAGCGTGTCACCCACCTCGATTCCGAGCTGGACGAGGACCGCCGGATCCACCAGCGCCTCCCCCGGACTCGGTCCGCGCTCCCAGACCCCTTCGGGTGTCGTCGTAACGTCACCATAGAACGGGTACGGCCCTTCGATGCCACGAATCTGCAGAAGCCGTACGCTCTCGGTTCTGGGAGCCAGGGCCATCGAGACCGCCGTCGTCACCGTTGCGGTCCTGGCTCCGAGCGCGGCCAGGGAGTCGGCGATCCTCGTCACGGAGTCGGGGAAGGCCCGGTTCGCGCGCAGTCGGATGTCTGCGCCGAGCAGCTCCTCGGCCTCCTCCTCGACGGTGCGCTCAACGTCACCCCGGAAGGAATGAATGGTCACCAGCGCGCCCACACCCAGAGAGATGGAGGCCATGAAGACCCCGACCCGGCGCAGAGCGGAGCGGCCCTCACGCAGCGCCAAACGCCCTACGAACGCGGCGCGGCCCGGTGAGGATCTCACGGCGCACCTCGCTCGGGAAGGCGGATCTCGTCGCTGAGAACACGACCGTCGGCGAGGCGAACGATGCGGTGGGCCCTCGCGGCCAGCGCCAGGTCGTGCGTGACCAGCACGAGCGTGGTCCGGGCCTCACGGTTGAGATCCACGAGCAAGTCTATTACGGACGCCCCGGTTTCCTGATCCAGGTTTCCGGTGGGCTCGTCGGCGAACAGAATGCGTGGATCGTTGGCGAAGGCCCTCGCGAGCGCCACTCGCTGTTGCTCACCGCCGGATAACTGGACCGGATAGTGGTCCAAACGGTCGGCCAGGCCGACGCGCTCGAGCAACTGTGAAGCCCGCTTCTGCGGGCGTTCGCCCGACGCCACGCCGGCCAGCTCCAGCGGAACCAAAACGTTCTCCAGGGCAGTGAGCGTCGGGATCAGGTGGAACGTTTGGAACACGAAGCCCACGTTATGGGCGCGAAACACTGCCCGCTGATCTTCGGTAAGAGTGCTGAGCTCCTGACCGTCGAGGACGACCCGCCCGGTGGTCGGCTCGTCGAGCCCGGCCAGCAGCCCCAGAAGCGTGGTCTTGCCGCTCCCGGACGGGCCCAGGATGGCGAGAAAAGCTTCTTGCTCGACGCGGAGCTCGATGTCGCTGAGCACAGAGAGCGCACGACCACCGCTCGTATACGTCTTTCCGAGGTTCTCGGTAACGATCATCATGAACGGCAGTCCGACTCCTCCTAGACTCGCGGCCTTCCTCGTCGTCGCGGTCCTCTCCGGGTGCGGGCCCGCCGATGATGCCGGAGAAGCGACTGCCGGGTCAACGGTCGACCGCGACCGCGCCGCCGCATCGACGCTTCAGACGCCCTCGCAGGAGGGTGAGGTCGCGCCCGGCGCAACCTCGAGGGAGGCGGAGTCTCCGCGGGGGAGCATCCGCGCCCTCTTCGTCGGGACGAGCCTCACCGCCGGCCTCGGCCTACTGCGGGACGCGGATCGCTTCACCGATCGCATCCAGGACTTCGCCGATTCGGTCGGCATGGCAGTCGATGTAGTCAACGCCGGGGTCAGCGGGGAGACCACAGCCGGTGGCGTGACCCGCATCGACTGGCTCCTGCAGGGTGAGGTCGACGTTCTCGTCGTCGAGCTCGGAGCCAACGACGGACTGCGGGGGCTCGGCACGGCGACCATGAAGGAGAACCTGCGGGAGATCATTCGGCGCACGCGGGCCCGCTACCCGGAGGTCTCGGTAGTGCTCGCCGGAATGGAGGCTCCACCGAACCTCGGCCCCCGGTATACATCGGAGTTTCGGGAGGCCTTCCGCACCCTCGCCCGCGAAGAGGAGGTCGTATTCGTACCGTTCCTCCTGGAGGGAGTCGCGGGAAGCTCCGATCTCAACCAGGCGGATCGCATTCACCCCAATGCCCGCGGTCACGATATGATCGCCCGCACCCTCTGGCCCACCCTGGAAACGGTCTTCGTCGACGCGCTCAGGAGCCGGTCGTGAACGCCGAGGAGATGTCTCCGACCACATCCATTCCCAATCCCGTCGTCCGCGCGGGTTGGATGATGGCCGCCGCCTTTGCTCTCCTGCTCATCGGCTTTCTCGCCTTGGGCTTCGTGCTTCCGGGCACCTGGAGCGCCCGCGCGTCGCTCTTGATCGACGTTTCCTCCGAGCGAGTCTTCGCGACACTGGCCGAGCCCCGCCGTTGGGATGACTGGATGCCCTGGCCGGAAGTCCAGTTCTCCTATGAGGGTCCATCTCGGGGAATCGGCGCCCGAAGACGCTGGGACGACACCCGTTTCGGTGCGGGCGCCTTCACAATCACGGAGGCCGAGTCCCCGCGCCTGCTGCGGTACGAGGTGTTGGTCGACGGCGGCGATCTCGTCACGCTGGGCGTCCTCCGGCTCGAGACCACGGCCTCGGGCACACTGGTGACCTGGGAGGAGTCGGGGGATTTCGGCTGGAACCCGCTGTTGGCCTACGCCGCACTCGGCATGGAGAACCGCCAACGGACGGAGCTCGAACGAAGCTTGGAGCGCTTGGCTGGAGCCCTGGAGGGACGCTGATTCAGCCCTCTCAGACCCAGCAGCTCATAGAAGCTACACGCGCTGCTTGTAGTAGTCGATCAGATGCTGGTTCGTCGGCATCCGCTTCATGACGTTGAGCAGCTCTTGCATGGCGTCGGACGGGCTCACGTCGAGCAACTGTCGCCGCAGAGCACGCGCCAGGTCCAACGCGTCGGACGTGAGCAGCAGCTCCTCCTTGCGCGTGGCCGAAGCCGCGAGGTCGATCGCAGGATAGACCCGCTTGTCGGCGAGCTCGCGAGACAATACGAGCTCACTGTTGCCGGTGCCCTTGAACTCCTCGAAGATCACCTGGTCCATCCTGGATCCGGTGTCCACGAGCGCGGTCGCCACGATCGTGAGGGAGCCACCCCCCTGCTCCGGGTCGATATTGCGTGCGCTGCCGAGGAAGCGCTTGGGCTTTTCGAGAGACGACGCGTCGAGGCCGCCGGAGAGCGTGCGCCCGCTCCCCTCTTCGTTCGTGTTGTAGGCCCTTGCGAGGCGCGTGATCGAGTCGAGAATCAGCACCACGTCGTGTCCCATCTCGACTCGACGGCGTGCCCGTTCGAGCACCATCTCGGCCACGGCGCAGTGCCGCTCGGCACCACGGTCGAAAGTGGACGCCACCACTTCGCCGAACCCGCACGCCTCCATCTCCGTCACCTCCTCCGGACGCTCGTCGACGAGGAGGATGAACAGATGGCACTCCGGATGGTTGGTGACGATGCCTTCCGCGACAGCTTGCAGGACCATCGTCTTGCCCGCTTTCGCCGGTGCCACGATCATCGCGCGCTGGCCCTTTCCGAACGGACAGAACAGATCGATGACACGATTGGTCGTGTCAGGCTGTCCACGGATCGTGCGCCCACACTCGAGTTTGAGCTGCTGGTCCGGGTGTAAGGCGCTGAGCCTCTGGAAATCGGAGCGGCGTCTGGCGTCCTCCGGCGGAAGGTCGTTGACCAGCCTGAGATGGACGAGCGGAGGACTCTTGCCGTTCTTGGGACGGCGACCCACGTCTCCGGCAATCTCGTCCCCGGTCCTCAGACCGAACTTCTGGATCACCCGGGCCCCGACGTATACGTCGTCGTTGCTCGGCGTGTAGGCGGCGGAGCGTCGTCGGACGAAACCCGACCCGCTCCCGAGAACCTCGAGGATCCCCAGCGATGTCTCGCTACTCACTCTTTGTCTTCTACCTGATGAAAGGGAACACGGGGACGACCCGCGGTGGCCGTCCGATGAACGACGTCGAATTGATGCCCGAGTACGGGCCGATCTTCACGTGGCTCGATCGTTCGCGGTGCCACGAGTGCTTCCACAGAGCGCCGCCCACGGCGCCATCTGGGCGCCCACCGGCGAGCGTCACGGAAAGCGCGTCCAGCTTCATCCGGCAGCTGCGGCTTTCCCGGCCCGAAACGGGGCCGGCCCATCCGTGTGTGCCAACCGGGCAGCCTGCGGGGCTCCTCGACTTCAGGAGCTGTGAGCACCAGATTGGTGGCGCGGCTCCGCTTCGACGAGCGGCTGCGCCGTCCAGATGGACGTAGTTGAATCTTTTGCCGCGTGGCCTTCAGGGCAAGTGTCTGGTGTCGCCGCGGCCGGAGCCCCGCAGTGAAGACGCCCGACCTGCACCGCCTCATCCTCGTTGGCGCGCCGTTTCTGTTTATCGTGATTCTTCTCCTTCTGGAGGCCTGGCTCCGTGGCAGGTGACGCGCCTCGAGCGGACCCAGCGGTGTCCCGAACGGGACGGCTCGATGTCCTCGGCACGAGACACTTTTCGGTGACCCGGGATCCCTCTTGCCCTAAGAAAATCGTTGTGCGCGAACGGCTTCCGAGGGTCCTGTGGCGGTGGCACGGCACCTGCAGTTCTTGAGCTCGGGAAGACCGCTTCAGGAGGCCAACGTGCGTAAATCCGCAAAGCTCCTCGTCGCCGCGCTCATCGTCGCTGTAGCCGCGCTCACATCGGCTGGAGCCGCAGCGCAGAGCCACGTTTCGTTCTCGGTCGGCGCGGGATCGGGCTTTACCGGCGTCGGGCTCGGGCTGGCGGCGACACACGCCACCCCCCGCTCGTTCGCGTCGTTCAGCTTCGGTTTCGGGGTGGGCGACGGTTATGGAATCTACTCCGGCTACGACGGTTGGGCCTTCCCGGCAGCGAGTTCCAACCACCGCACACGGAGGCGCTCGAGCTCATACTACTGCGCGGACCTCTGGGTGGCCCTCTCCGAACCTTGGAGTCCGTACTGGGATTCCAGCTACGGTCACCTCTTCTACGATGATTGGTTCTACCTGAGCGACCATTATTTCGACTGCGTCGTTCGAGGTCCCTCGTGGGCATACAGCCGCTACCACACACGCCGGCTATCGTTCCCCCACCCACGCCATGGGCACTACGGGTACTACCCGGTCGGTCGGCACTACGGGTACGGCGGGGCCAATGTGTTCGTCTCGATCACCGATCCGTACTGGGCGCCGTGGGGTCCGTACTGGGCCTACGACCCCTGGGGATCCTACTGGGACCGCTGGCCGCGATACGACCCCTGGGGTCTTTACACGACTCGATGGGTGGTCGCCCCGGCCAGTGTCCGGACCGCGTACGCTCCGGTCGGGTACCGCCGCGCCTCCCCGATCTATGCAGCTGGGACGCAGTTCAAGGAAGACCCGCGCGGCTCTGGGACGAGCGCTGCAACTCCGAGAACGGCTCGCCCGGCCGGCGCGCCCGCCGCGCGGCCGGCCTCGACACGCTCGGGGGCAGGAGTTCAAGCGCCCCGGCGACCGGTCGGTGGAACCGCCAGTACGAGCCCGACTCGCGGGAGCCCTGATGGCGCAACGAGGCCGGCCGCTCCTCGTGGTCCCGAGGTCGGACGGGCGCCCACGGTAGCTGCACCCACGCGACCTTCTGGGCAAGCTCGCCCAGGCACCGCGAGGGCGCCAGTCCGGGCTCCCCAGCGGCCCGGGAGCACTGACGCCCGCCCACTCCGTCCGCGGCCTTCGGACGCCGTCCGTTCAGGCAGCCGAACGGGCAGCCGCCCCGGAGTCCAGCCCTCGAGGGGCGGGGCACGTCCATCCTCGCCTTCGGGGGGCGGCGTGAGCGGAACCAGAGGTACGGGCGTGCGCTCACCATCTTCAGGAGCTCGCCGAACCCCCAGCGCCAGCTCCGGGGGAGCGCGCGGCCGTCCTTCCGCTTCGGCGGCCCGGGGGCCATCCACCAGCGGAGCCCGCTCGACACCGGCGGCGCGCCCGCCCGTGGCGCGCGCTCCGGCCGCCCGGACTCCGACCACCCAGACTCCCGCGACTCGGTCCCGCCCCGGTCGCTCTCCGACGACGCGGTCTCCAGCAGCCACGGTCCCGACGAGACGCGCGCCGAGTACGCGCTCCCGCGCGCCAAGCACTCGTTCCCGCACGCCAAGCACGCCAAGTACGCGCTCACGCGCCGTACCTAGCACCCGCTCGAGACCCAGACCTTCGGCTTCGCCTCGGACGCGGGCCCCGAGGAGCAGCGGGCCTCAGGCGGGGACGCCCCGACGGGCTCCCCGTCCCAGCCCCGGCGCGTCACGAGCTCCTCGCCGCTCGCCTGCACCCTCGGCCCGGGCTCCTTCGTCGCGCTCCTCGCGACCCTCCGCGTCGAGCCCGAGGAGACCGGCGTCGCGAGGCCCCGCCCCCTCCGAGACGCCCGTGCGACGCGGCGGCGGGGGCCGTTAGGCACTCGACCTCGGGGCCGCCCCCAAGCGACTGACGCAACACCTCGGTAGTGGTACAGAAACGGTACCACTGCCGACTCCTCATTTCGCTTGCGCGTAGCATCGACCTGCGCGCACATTTCCCGGATTATCATCGCGACGCCCGTTCGGGGAGGCGCCCGCCCGTCAACCTCGGGTCCCGAACGACTCCCACCTCTCTCGCCTGGCCCGGGATGGACCCATTCGATCCGACGGACACCGAGGCCGACCTGAAGGGCCTTCGCTGGCGGCTCGCGGTGGCCGGGCTGTTCCTCGTCGCCGTTACGCTGGTGGGGGTCGCGGGGTACCGGCTGATCGATCCGTCCGCCGGTTGGGTAAACGCCTTCTACATGACGGCGATCACGCTCACGACCGTGGGCTTTACGGAGGTGATCGACCTCACGGGCAACCCGGCGGGCCGAATCTTTACCGCCGTTCTCATCCTGGTGGGAATGGGTGGTGTGCTGTACTTCGTCTCCACCGCTACGGCGTTTTTCCTCGAGGGCCAACTCGATGGTGTCCCGCTGACAGTTGAAGGTGGTGGCTCCGGAGAGTCTCCTTGTTAGCCTGCCTTTCTCATTTCGGCAACCGGTTCATGGTCGTCGAGGTGGGCCCTGAGCATCCAGAGCTGGTCGTAGCCGATGATCCTCCGGTAGCTCTTCTCGGTCTCCACGAACGAGGCCGCAGCCCAGCGCAAGGCCATCGCTCCGTTCTTCCAGTTGGTCACCCTGCGGGTCTTCTGTCTTACGCCCGAGTGGGTGCTGTCGATCAGGTTGGTCGAGCCCAGGCACTTCCTCAGCCGCGGCGGGAGGCCGAGCCGGTTGATCGTGAACATCTCGCTGAGGCCTTCGCGTAGGCTAGCCGAGGCCGAGGGGTGGTCGCGCTCGAGCCATCGGGCGAGCTGCTCGAGCTTCTGCTCGCCCTGCTTCGCGTCCAGCTTCATCGCCGCCCGGAACGCCGCCTTCACCTGAGGATGCTGATCCTTCGGCAGATGACCCAGCACGTTGCGGAGCTTGTGGTTGCGGCAGCGCTGGATGGGGTGACGTTGGCCGAACACCTTCTCGATCGCCTTCCTGAGCGCTTTCGAGCCATCGATCACGAACAGCCGCCGCCTGCCCGGGTCCAGGCCGCGCTCGACCAGATCCTCTAGGAGCGCGCTGGTCACCTCGGCGTTCTCACTCGCTCCTTCCCTCACGCCCAGCACGTGCTTCTTTCCGTCTGAGTCCACGCCTACCGCAGCAAGCACGTGGTGCGAGCCCATCTGGATCCCGTCCAGGTAGATCACCAGCAGGTCCCACGCATCCAGCCGGCGCTCCATCAGCTCCTTCAGCACGCGCTCCGAGGCCTCGACCGTCTCACGGCTCACCGCCGACTTGCTCACCCCGACCGTGTCGGCCATCTCACCGATCACACGGCCGTACTTGCGCGTGCTCACCCCCGCCATCAGGACCTCGAGCATCCGATCCGCCACAGCGCCCGGTCTCCGCATCGCTGCGTACGCCGGCACCTCGACCTCGCCACCCTCCCCGGCGCCCCGGCGCCTGAGCCGTGGCCGCTCCACACGCACCTTCCGGTCCGACAGGTAAACCACACTACCCTGCCGGCCATACCACACCGTGTCGTCTTCCGCTCGTGACCGACCTGCCTGCTTCACGCCTGCCACACCCTCGGCGCTCATCTCCAGCACCGCTTCGATCGTCGCTCGTCCCATCACCTGGATGACTTCGTCGATCACGACCTCCGTCTGCTCCACGAACTCAAGCATCGGAAGCAGAAACTGCCCCTCCCGCTTCAGGAACTCCCTGATCGCGCGCTTGTCCGCCCGATCCCTTACCTCGTACGTTCTCTTCATCGTGGTGGCTCCGTGTTGGGGTTTTTGCCTACCCGAGCCTATCGGCCCGGGACCCCCGGAGCCACCACTTTGCTTTCTCCCCTATCAGGAACCTTCAACTACGGTTGGGACAGCTTCCGCCAACTGGGTCACGCATTCCGGAGGCGCAGGATGCAAAAGCAGGCTTTACGGATGAGCGGCCACGTAATCGTCTGCGGCTCGGGCGCCACGGCCCTCTACACGGCGCAGGAGATCCGGTCGGTCCGGCGGTCCATTATCATGATCGCCGACGACGACGTACTCCGGGCGTAGGCGTCGAGCGCGCGGCCGGACTCGTCGCCTGTACCGACAGTGACCGCGAGAACCTCGTCATCGCGCTCTCCGCCAGTCAGCTCAATGCCGACGTTCGGATCGTGGCGCGCGTCAGCGACATCGACAAAGTGGACAAGGTGCGCAAGGCGGGCGCGGACGCCGTCGTTTCCCCGGACCACATCGGCGGGCTGCGACTGGCGTCGGAGTTGATCCGGCCGACCGTCGTTTCGTTTCTGGACACGATGCTACGCGACAAAGACGCCAACCGTCGCATCGACGAGATCGCGATCCCGGAGGGGTCGGCGTCGGTTGGCCGGGCGCTGCACGAGCTCGATCTCGAGCTGGTCGGGAGCGCCCTGCTCCTCGCCATGCGCACTGCCACGGACGAATGGGTCTACAACCCTCCGAAGACCCATCGCGTCCAGGCTGGGGAGATCCTCATCTTCCTGGGCTCGCCGGAAGAGATCGGCGCCCTGTGCGACCAGCTCGACGGTGCAGTCGTGGCGAAGCCATCCGCTGCACCGGTCTGAGGGCCTGAGGCGTGGAGGGGGGCGAGCACGTAATCGAGCTGGTCGCCGCCGTCGTAGGGCTCCTCCTCGTCGCGGCAGCAACCCACGTCGCATCCAAACGAAGTGGCATTCCCTTCACCGTCGCGCTCGTCGTGGTGGGGGTCATCCTCGCACATATCGGAGAACTGGGTCTCGGCTGGGTGGAGCCGGTGCTGGAGCCGATGGTGGCGCTCGAGATCTCACCGGAAGTGGTCTTCTTCGTTTTCCTCCCGACCCTGATCTTCGAGTCCGCGTTCAACCTCGATGCCCGCTCCCTCCGAGCGAACCTGCTGCCGGTGCTCACCCTCGCCGTGCCGGGACTGCTCATCTCCACGGGCCTGATCGGCGGGATCCTCATGTTCGGGGCCCCCTTGGTCGGGGTGCAGTTCACGCAGGCAGAGGCGCTTCTTCTGGGATGCATCCTGAGCGCGACCGATCCCGTCGCCGTGATCTCTCTTTTTCGCCAGCTCGGTGCTCCTAAACGGCTCACGATCCTCGTCGAGGGGGAGAGCCTCTTCAACGACGCAACGGCCATCGTCTTATCCCGCATCATCCTGGCCTTCATCGTGGGAGGAGGAATCGCGGCCGCCGGAGGTGGGCTGGGGCAGACGGCGCTGCTCGCGGGGCTCGAGTTCGCGAAGGTCTTCTTCGGGGGCTTCGCCGTCGGGTGGGCTGCGGCAGTGGTCGTGGGGATGGTCTTGGGAAAGGTGGAGGACGACGCGTTCATCGAGATCACGCTCACGACCATTCTCGCCTATTTCGCTTTCTACCTGGCTGAAGAAGCCTTCCATCTGAGCGGCGTGATGGCCGTGGTTGCCGCTGGAGTGCTCATCGGTGGGTGGGGAAAGGCGAAGATCTCGCCCGAGGTCGCCGGCGAGCTCGAGCACTTCTGGGAGTACATCGCCGCCGTCGCCAACTCGCTCATTTTCCTGCTGGTCGGGTTGCGCGTCGACCTCGGTGCGCTCGCGGACTCGCTGGGAATGCTCACGTGGGTCGTGGGCGCGATGCTGGTCTCGCGCGCGCTGGTCATTTACCTGCTAGTCCCGCTCGCAGGGCGCGTGTCGGAGCCCGTGGACCGTCCCTACCAAGCCGTCATGTACTGGGGAGGGCTGCGTGGAGCTGTCGCGCTCGCCATCGCCCTGAGCCTTCCGACGTTCCCCAACCGTGATCCCGAGTTTTTCGAGTTCTTCGTCGCTCTGGTGACGGGTGCAGTGCTCTTCACCCTTCTGGTGCAGGGGCTCACCATCGAGCGCTTGGTGAAGCACTTCGGTCTGGACAAGCCACCCCTCTCGGACCGGGTCGCCCGCATCGAAGGAATCCTCTCGGCCAAGGACCGAACGATCGAGCAACTCCCCGAGCTCCAGGCCGGGGGACTCTTCTCGGCGCACGTGGCGTACGCGATTCGCAAGCGCTGCGAGGACGACCTCGATAGGCTTCGGGCTGAACTGGAGGAGCTCAGGGCTCGGGAGCTGGACGAGGGGGAGGAGCGCCGATTGCTCTTCCTTCGTTGCTTCGCCGAGGAGACGACCCGCTACTACCTGATGTTCTCACGGGGCCATCTCGCGGAGCGATCGTATCGCAACCTGGCGCACTCCATCGCAGTGCAAGCCGAGGCCATCCGGCATGGCACCGAGCTCCCAGACTTCACCCTACATCCGCCTACCGGCGAGCGCTTCGGGAACCTGCTCCACCGCGCGCTGGACCGCGTGCCCGGCATGCAGGGCGTGGTGGAGCGACTCAGAGCGGAACGGACCGTGCGGGACTACGAGGTCGCCTGGGGCCGGTACCGGGGCTCCGAACGGGTCTTGAGGGACCTCGACGATCTCGCGGCTCAGGAGGCTACCCGTGCGTCGGCAATCGAGGAGGTCCAGCGCTATTACGAGGGCTGGCGGAAGGCGTCGCACGCGCGCCTCGACCAGATGGCGGAGCAGTTCCCGGAGTTCGTCAGCTCCACGCAGGAGCGCCTAGCAGACCGGCTCGTGCTCCACGCGGAGCGGGAGGCCATCGGGAAGATGGCGCACGCTGGGATGATCCCCCACGGAGTGGCGGAGACCATGCTCGAGGAGCTCGGGGAGGAGTTGATCCGTCTACGCGCAACGCCCACCGGGAAGCTCGAGATCGAGCCCGAGGAGCTCCTTCGCAAAGTCCCGTTCTTCCAGGACCTTCCGCAGCAGGAGCGCGACCGGGTCGTGAAGTGCCTACGCCGGCGCACGGCCCCCGCGGGCGACGTCATCGTGCGACAGGGTTCCACTGGGGACTCCCTCTACCTGATCGCCCGCGGAGTCGTGCGGGTCTCTCGCCAGGACGGGGGACTGTCGCGTGACCTCGCAACGCTCGTCTCAAGCGAGTTCTTCGGTGAGATGGCCCTCCTGCACGGGGGCCGACGTACCGCAACCTGTCGCGCGGTGACCCCATGCGCGCTGTACGAGCTCCGCCGCGCTGACCTCGACGCGGCGCTCGACGCGAGCCCCGCGATGCGGGAGGCGCTCGAGTTGGCCGACCGCGAACGGCGTGCGGCCCTCCGAAAGGCCGGCCCCCCTACGCCCGAGGACTGAGCAGGCTCCCGAGTGACAGCCCGCCCGCGCATCCCACCTTGCGATGGCATCAGCACCCGCCGAGGTTCACGGGAGCACACCACAGGCTCACCCGAGGAGGATGCACAGATGCATCGCAAGCGGTCGTTACCGGCGGCTATCGCAGCGCTCTTGTTCGCGATCCCGGTCGTGGCGCAGGAACCCGCGGCCTGGGGCGAGGAGCTCATGTTCCACACCTTCTCGATCGCCGCGATCGATCCGGGCACGGGTGAATCGGGGGTGGCAGTCACGACGCGAAACCCTTGCGTCGGCAACGGTGTGCCGTGGGTGCGCAAACGCGTCGGAGCCGTGGCGACCCAAGCGGCCACACGGACCGAGTACGGCTACGAGCTGCTGGACCTGATGGAGCAGGGCCTCTCGCCCGCGGACGCCCTCGCGCAGCGACTCGGCGTGGACGAGAACTCCGAGCGCAGACAGATCGGCGTGATCGGTGTCGACGGCCGCTCGGCGCAACACAGCGGTATTGGCAACAGCTCGTGGGCCGGGGGTTTGTCCGGACCGAACTACGTCACGCAAGGAAACACGCTCGTGGGTCCGGAGGTGCTCGACGCCGTCGCTTCGACCTTCGAGGCGAGCGAGGGATCGTACCGGCACCTCGCCGACCGCCTCATCGAGGCGCTGAGCGCTGGGCACGAACTGGGCGGGGACGCCCGCCACGGTGAAACCCAGTCGGCGGCAGTCATCGTCGCCGACCCCCGGCCCGGGATGGCCCGGCGGCAGGACGGCCTCACGGTCCAGATCAACGTCTGCGAGCACCCTGACCCGTTGGGCGAGATGCGGCGCATTTACGACACGACCTCCGAGACGCTGGGCTTCCGCACGCTCGAGCAGTCGATCGGACGCGACGTCCTGCAGCTCAAGATGATGTTGCACGCGCTCGGATACTTCCGTCCCGAAGAGGAGGAGTTCCCCACAGACGACCCCGAGCGCAATCGCTACACACAAGGAGCGGTCGAGGCGCTCGACCGCTTCAAGGCGGACCGGGGCTGGCGCACCACCGTGCCCGGATTCGTCGACGCCGAGACGATCGCCGCTCTCTGGGCGAAGCTGGAGGAAATGGGCCAAGCGGACCACATCCGCCAACAGCTCCTCGAAATCCAGCGCATCCGGCGCTGACGGAGCTTCGATCCGTGAGCGGCACGATGCCAGGGGCCGTAGTGTATCGGACTCGGTAGAAGCCGATCAGCACTCTTTTCCGTAGGCCGGAACAAACGTTCCGGACCGTAAGCACGCTGGTGCGGGAACGCCTACATTCTTGGGGATCCGTGCGCGGCACGTCGCTTGCTCGACAGAGTATCGGAACCTGTCAACGACAATGGGACACTCTACGGGATTAATTAGAGAGCAATGTCCTGTGTGGTGAGGGAAGGGATGGGAGGATTGATGAAGACGGCCTCCGGGAGCGGTTTGGGCTTCGGCACACCTCTGACGAAGCGTTCGGGATGAGCGGCCCATGCTTCGCGGAGCACGGATTTCCTGCCGGCAATGACCTGATCGGCGTTCCCGAAGTGGATCTGCTCGGGGGTTAGCATCGAGATGCCGCCATGGCGGTGCTCGGCATTGTACCAGCGGAAGAACGATCGACAGAACGTCTTGGCTTGGCCCTGATCCCCGAACCGTCCGGGAAACGAGGGATGGTACTTCAAGGTTTTGAACTGAGCCTCGGAAAACGGGTTGTCATCCGACATCTGAGGCCGGCTCAACGAGCGGGTCACGCCGAGGTCAGCGAGAAGTTGAGCGGTGCATTGGCTCGTCATTGGAGCTCCCCGATCCGAGTGCAGGGTCAGGACCCGGGGCTGGACGCCATGCTTCAGGCAGCTCTGCTGGATCAACCGGCCGGCCAGGGCCGAGTTCTCCCGGTCCGCCACCATCCAGCCCACGACGTAGCGGCTGTAGATGTCCATGATGACGTAGAGGTAGTAATAGCTCCACTTCTTCGGCCCGAGCAGCCGCGTGATATCCCAGGACCACACCTGGTTCGGCGCCGTGGCCATCAACTCGGGCTTCTTGTACTCCGGATGGGTGCGCTGCGCCCGGCGTTCCTGAACCGGCACCTCGGAGGCCAGAACACGATACATCGTGCGTTCGCTGCACAGGTAGACCTCTTCGTCGAGCAGCGTGGCCACCACCTCGGCGGGTGAGCGGTCCACGAACCGCTCCGAACACAGCGTGTCGAAGACCTCGCCTCGTTCCGTCTCGCTCAATGCCCGGGCGGGCGTCGGGCGGAAGCTGTCCCAACCGTAGTTGAAGGTTCCTGATAGGGGAGAAAGCAAAGTGGTGGCTCCGGGGGTCCCGGGCCGATAGGCTCGGGTAGGCAAAAACCCCAACACGGAGCCACCACGATGAAGAGAACGTACGAGGTAAGGGATCGGGCGGACAAGCGCGCGATCAGGGAGTTCCTGAAGCGGGAGGGGCAGTTTCTGCTTCCGATGCTTGAGTTCGTGGAGCAGACGGAGGTCGTGATCGACGAAGTCATCCAGGTGATGGGACGAGCGACGATCGAAGCGGTGCTGGAGATGAGCGCCGAGGGTGTGGCAGGCGTGAAGCAGGCAGGTCGGTCACGAGCGGAAGACGACACGGTGTGGTATGGCCGGCAGGGTGGTGTGGTTTACCTGTCGGACCGGAAGGTGCGTGTGGAGCGGCCACGGCTCAGGCGCCGGGGCGCCGGGGAGGGTGGCGAGGTCGAGGTGCCGGCGTACGCAGCGATGCGGAGACCGGGCGCTGTGGCGGATCGGATGCTCGAGGTCCTGATGGCGGGGGTGAGCACGCGCAAGTACGGCCGTGTGATCGGTGAGATGGCCGACACGGTCGGGGTGAGCAAGTCGGCGGTGAGCCGTGAGACGGTCGAGGCCTCGGAGCGCGTGCTGAAGGAGCTGATGGAGCGCCGGCTGGATGCGTGGGACCTGCTGGTGATCTACCTGGACGGGATCCAGATGGGCTCGCACCACGTGCTTGCTGCGGTAGGCGTGGACTCAGACGGAAAGAAGCACGTGCTGGGCGTGAGGGAAGGAGCGAGTGAGAACGCCGAGGTGACCAGCGCGCTCCTAGAGGATCTGGTCGAGCGCGGCCTGGACCCGGGCAGGCGGCGGCTGTTCGTGATCGATGGCTCGAAAGCGCTCAGGAAGGCGATCGAGAAGGTGTTCGGCCAACGTCACCCCATCCAGCGCTGCCGCAACCACAAGCTCCGCAACGTGCTGGGTCATCTGCCGAAGGATCAGCATCCTCAGGTGAAGGCGGCGTTCCGGGCGGCGATGAAGCTGGACGCGAAGCAGGGCGAGCAGAAGCTCGAGCAGCTCGCCCGATGGCTCGAGCGCGACCACCCCTCGGCCTCGGCCAGCCTACGCGAAGGCCTCAGCGAGATGTTCACGATCAACCGGCTCGGCCTCCCGCCGCGGCTGAGGAAGTGCCTGGGCTCGACCAACCTGATCGACAGCACCCACTCGGGCGTAAGACAGAAGACCCGCAGGGTGACCAACTGGAAGAACGGAGCGATGGCCTTGCGCTGGGCTGCGGCCTCGTTCGTGGAGACCGAGAAGAGCTACCGGAGGATCATCGGCTACGACCAGCTCTGGATGCTCAGGGCCCACCTCGACGACCATGAACCGGTTGCCGAAATGAGAAAGGCAGGCTAACAAGGAGACTCTCCGGAGCCACCACCTTCAACTGTCAGTGGGACACCATCGTCGGGCGGGGCTGCTGTTGCCCGGTTGATGGGCCTCGACGACGGTACAACGTCGATCGGGAGACCTCGAGGGCCGCGCACGCCGGTTTTACACCGACGTGCTTAGCCAGCTCGTCGGCCGCCTTCAAGAGTTTGTCCCGTCGTCGAGGCTTATCCCCAGCAGCCCCGCAACTTTTCCCTGCACGTCGATGATCAGGTGTGCCTTCCTGAGCTCATTCTCGAGCCGTGCGTTTCGCCGCTCCAGCTTGCGTACCTTCTCATCCAGCGGATTTCGCTCCGGCTTGCGGCCGCGTTTCTTCGACAGGGCCTTCAGCGACCCGCTATGCGCCGCCTTGCGCCACGTCGTCAGGTGCGACGAGTACAGGCCCTCTCGCCGCAGGAGTTGACCCACCTCGCCGGGCTCGGTGCACCGGTCCGCTTTTTCGACGATCCGCAGCTTGTACGACGGACTGAACCGCCGCCGTAGCGGCCTATCTACTACCTCTGGGTCCGCAGGAGCTGCCGCGCTTCGCTTGGCCTCCCCGGTTCCAGGGGCACTACCATTCTCTTCCATTCTCTCTCGCAGTCCCAACATGTTCGTTTTCTCTGCCTTCGCCCTACTCTAATTCTTTGCGTGCTCCGTGTCTCACGTACGTTGGCAGAGAGGGATCGGGTTCGTGCCTGCGACCGCGGCTCGAGCGACTCCCGCGGGTCGGAAGCGCGAAAGGAGCACCCACCCGAACCGGAGGGAGCTCGACAATCATGATCCGGAGTCTCGTCGTCGCAGCGATCGTACTATTGGCGGTCGCTTATGCGGTTCCGACCTCCAGGGCCTGGTTGGTCGACGCCAGCGGTCCGCTCAGCGGTCAGCTCAAGGCGCGCCTCCTCCCCGCGAAGCTCGAGGCCATGGCAGACGAGCTGGAGAGACAGAGGCCTTTCCTCGGGGACCTTCCCAGGGGCAGGGCATGGGAAGCATGGCTGCGGACGGAGGCTCCGGGCCAGCCGGAGGATCCCTGGGGCAACCTCTTCTACTTGCGACCCGACCGGGACGGCTTCATCCTCGGATCGAGGGGACCCGACGGCGTCGCGAACAATCAGGACGACATCTGGGTTCGCCGCAATCCCAGCTAGAACCGAGGCGTGGGTCCGGCGTGCGCTGCGGGCGCCAGAGCGGGAACCTCCGCGAGGTCGAAGCGATTGAACAGGGGAACTCAGACGCCGTCTCGGGCACCTGGTCTGGAGCATGAAATGAAACCATCGCACTCGACGCTGGTTGCGTTGCTGGCGGTCCTGGCGACCGCCGCCCCCGTCGCCGCGCAGGCGGTATGCGGCGCGCCACACTCCTCCCCGGCGCTGGCCCAAGGCGGAAGCCTGGAGACGCTCCGGCCCGGTGAGGGCTGGGTCCAGCTGTCAGGCTACATACTGAACGCCGACGAGCGCTTCGACTGGAGCGGTAAGCGTCGCGCTTTCTTCGGGCACGGTGCGGCAGATACGCGATCGGCCTATTTGACCGCGGCCGTCGGCGTGATAGACGGCGTGGACGTGTGGGGGCAGGCGGCCTTTCATCGGCTGCGCTACTCCGACGAAGCGGGCGAGCGCGGACGGACCGGCGTTGGCGACATCCGAATCGCGGCGCGCTTCGGCGCGGAGCTGTTCGGGCTCGACGCACCCGTGAGCCTCCGCGCGGGTGTCAAGTTCCCCGGAAGCGAGTTCCCCGTGGACGCGACCGTGCTGCCGCTTTCGGAGAGCCAAACCGACGCCGAGCTCGCTGTCGAAACGGGGAGGGCCTTCATGGGTGGAACACTCTACGCCCTGGGCTGGGTCGGCCATCGCTGGCGACTCGATCGAGATAAAGGCGCGCGTGATCCCGGGAACGAGTGGTTCGCGCACTTCGGCGTAGGAGGCTCGTACTCAAGCATGCGATGGGAGCTCACCCTCGAAGGCCTGCGAGGCGCGCCTCCGGTCCAGCAGGGCATCGAGCTGCGGAGCGACCGTCGCCACCTGCTCCAGCTCAACCCGAGCCTCGCTCGAGCCGTGGGCCCGGGTGGTGTGGACGTGGGCCTTCAGTTCCCCCTCGCCGGACGCAACCTCCCGAGCGATCCGGGCATAAGCTTTGGTTATCGGATCGGCTGGTGAGGCTCGCCTTCCCTAGAGTCGCCCGGCGCCTGGGCCGGGTGTTGGCCTTCCTGGCGCTGGCGTCGCTGTCTGCGGCCGGTCTGCAGGCGCAGGAAGCGGCCGAGGTGGGCTACGCGCTCGGGAGCCCAACCGCGGAGCTCACCGTGGTCGAGTTCCTCGACTTCGGCTGCGTTCACTGTGCCCAGTTCTCGACGGAGACCATGCCGAAAGTGCGCCAGGGCTACATCGACCCCGGCCGGGTGCATTGGATCGCGGTGCCCTTCGTCCTCGGCGCCTTCCCCAATTCTGAGGAGGCCGCACGCGCGGCGGCGTGCGCCGCCGAACAAGACGCCTTCTGGGGAATGCACGACCTCCTGTTCGAGGGCCGGAACGACTGGCTGGGCGATGGCGACCCCCTGGACACGTTCCTGGGCCTCGTCAGCACCCTCGAGCTCGACCCCGACGCGTTCGGCGCCTGCTACGAGTCCGACGAGGCCGGCGACCGCGTCGAGAGACAGGCCCGCGCCGCACGCTCCGCCGGCGTCACCGCTACCCCCACGTTCATGCTCGGAGAAGAGCGTGTGTTGGGGGCTTACCCCTACGAGGGGTTCAGCGAGTTGTTGGAGGAGCAGTTGGGGGGGGGTAGCCAGCCTTCGAGGACTGGACTGCCCCGAGCAACGCCCGCCCATGCCCGATCTGGTCATCTACGCCGCCGGAGAGATCCACAGCGATTGGAGGGACCGGCTGCGAGCGGCGCTCGCGGAGCTCGGAGTCCAGGCCGAGCCCGTGGGACCGCAGGAGGTCCACGACCGGTCCGACGCGGTAGGAGAGGACGTTCTGGGCCCTCAGCCCGGGCCCCGCTATCGGGATCTGATGGGGGCGCGGATCAACACCCTGAGAACCCGCGTGCTCATGCAGCGGGCCGACTTGGCCGTGGCTTTCTTCGGGCCGAAGTTCAAGCAGTGGAACACCGCCGCCGACGCCGGCTGGGCACTCTCCTCTGGGCTTCCGCTCGTGCTCATCCGGTCGGAGGAGCACGTCCACGCCCTCAAGGAGCTGGACGCCCTCGCGGACGTGACCGTCGAGACTCTGCAGCAGGCCGCTCAGGCGATCGCCTACATTTTCGAGTAGGCGAGGCGGCGCCGCGCCCTGTCGATGGCGCCTGACAGCGGGTGCCCAGAGTGGCACCAACCTCTCTCCGGAACGACTGCACGCCTGTCCACTACACGTACCGTAAAAGCATCCTCCGGATCGTGGTCGACGGCGACTACACGATCCCCGAGCTGCACCGCCGCGTACAGGCCGCGGTGGACGACCCTGAAGTCGCGCTTCCGACCCCTGTCCTTCTCGACCTCTCGGGTGCTTCGAGGCTGTCTGACGTGACTCGGGAACGGCTTGATGACACAGCGCGAATCTTCGGCGTTCGGGCCGGGGCGCTGACCGCGGTCGCCATCCTCGCGGCGGGACAGGCCGCGCTCGGGCTCACGCGTAGGATCGGCGGCTACGAAGGATCCGGCGGAGTGGAGAGCGCCGCCTTCGGAAGCAGCGCCGAAGCCCTCAGCTGGCTCGAGGCTTCGCGGGGTCCGGGCTCCAAAGACTCCGGACCCGCGAAGGGGTGATTGGCCATTGGACGCGATCCTGGGGGCGCCCGCCCGGCTTCTAGGACGCCGGAACTAGCTCCTCAGCGGTTTAGTCGAGAGCGCCGCTCATGTCGAACTCGGCGTAGCCGATGGTGGCAAACCACTCGCGAATTTGCTCGATGTCACTGCTGAAGGTGAGCCCAAGCTGAAGCAGCAGCCGAGCCTTCTGCGGGAGCAAGTCACCACCACCAATGGTCAAGCCGTCAGATTCGTATGACCCCTCGCCGCCCGTGCGGGTGGCGGAGACGAACACGACGCCCTGCTCCATGGCTGCCTCTCGCGCAGGCGACTGGAGAACGGACGTGAATCCCGGGCCATGGCCGGCCGTGACGATGCCTCGAGCGCCAGCGGCAACCGGACCCTCGATCGTGCCAGCGGAGGCTTCAACGTAGCCAGACACAATGTCCACTTGAGCGATCTCGTCCACCGATACCTGGCTCAGATCAAACGGTGTACCCCATTCATCGGTTCCGCACGTCATGACACGGGATGGTGCGCGCAACGGGCGGATATGGTCCTCGTTCACCACTCCAAGCGCGCCGTAGAGACGAGATCCGAAGGTGTCCATGCGGTAGCCGTCCATCTTGGTCACATCGCGCGCTGCGAAGAACTGGTCGTTCAGGAGAACAACAGAGCCGTAGCAGGTCGTCTTACCGCTCGCCGCGAGACGGATCGAGCTGAACAGGTTCGTATAGGCGTCATAGGTGAATGTCCCGTACTGGTGCATCGACCCAGTGACCACCACCGGCTTGGGCGACTGCACGGTAAGGTCGAAGAAGTAGGCGTCCTCTTCCAGCACGTTCGTTCCGGCGGTCACGACCACGCCATCGACCTCAGGTCTTGCGAGCTGTGCATCGATGGTGCGGGAAACATTGTAATAGACTCTCACTGGTGACCCCTGCCGAATACCCCAAGCTGGAGCCTTCCGCGCGCAGGACTGAGAGGTTGGCGATCGCGGCGAGCTCCGGGTACAGGTCCTCGAGGATCGTCTGGACGCCGCCTTCGACGCCCGCGG
The DNA here is from genome assembly GCA_965249195.1 of Longimicrobiales bacterium. Classification (GTDB taxonomy): domain Bacteria; phylum Gemmatimonadota; class Gemmatimonadetes; order Longimicrobiales; family Gaopeijiaceae; genus CBDFLM01. Next base: position 91,552 of record CBDFLM010000010.1, on the reverse strand, counting down.
CGTATTGCAAGTAACTGATCCGGTCCTGCGCCGTCGACGTGAGCGTCCCACCGGCGTCGATCACGACGATGGTGGGGTTGTTGGGATCGTATTCGGGGCCGATTTCGGTGATCGGGAAGTCGGGCACCACAGACTGCGCGGTAACCGCCGTGGCGCCCACGGAGACAAACGCCGTAGCCCCGATGACGCCAAGGACGTGTCGACGACACGTCCCGGCGTGACTATTGCGTTGTTGCAAGGGCGATTCCTCCTGGTCGAGGGACGCGTGCCAGCTACACTCGCGATCCTAGTGTATCGTTACAGAATTCTCTAGCCCATAGAGGTGACCATCAGCATATTGCGCCCCATGGGCGACGGCCGACTGGTCGAGCGAAGCTGTCCCAACCGTAGTTGAAGGTTCCTGATAGGGGAGAAAGAAAAGTGGTGGCTCCGGGGGTCCCGGGCCGATAGGCTCGGGTAGGCAAAAACCCCAACACGGAGCCACCACGATGAAGAGAACGTACGAGGTAAGGGATCGGGCGGACAAGCGCGCGATCAGGGAGTTCCTGAAGCGGGAGGGGCAGTTTCTGCTTCCGATGCTTGAGTTCGTGGAGCAGACGGAGGTCGTGATCGACGAAGTCATCCAGGTGATGGGACGAGCGACGATCGAAGCGGTGCTGGAGATGAGCGCCGAGGGTGTGGCAGGCGTGAAGCAGGCAGGTCGGTCACGAGCGGAAGACGACACGGTGTGGTATGGCCGGCAGGGTGGTGTGGTTTACCTGTCGGACCGGAAGGTGCGTGTGGAGCGGCCACGGCTCAGGCGCCGGGGCGCCGGGGAGGGTGGCGAGGTCGAGGTGCCGGCGTACGCAGCGATGCGGAGACCGGGCGCTGTGGCGGATCGGATGCTCGAGGTCCTGATGGCGGGGGTGAGCACGCGCAAGTACGGCCGTGTGATCGGTGAGATGGCCGACACGGTCGGGGTGAGCAAGTCGGCGGTGAGCCGTGAGACGGTCGAGGCCTCGGAGCGCGTGCTGAAGGAGCTGATGGAGCGCCGGCTGGATGCGTGGGACCTGCTGGTGATCTACCTGGACGGGATCCAGATGGGCTCGCACCACGTGCTTGCTGCGGTAGGCGTGGACTCAGACGGAAAGAAGCACGTGCTGGGCGTGAGGGAAGGAGCGAGTGAGAACGCCGAGGTGACCAGCGCGCTCCTAGAGGATCTGGTCGAGCGCGGCCTGGACCCGGGCAGGCGGCGGCTGTTCGTGATCGATGGCTCGAAAGCGCTCAGGAAGGCGATCGAGAAGGTGTTCGGCCAACGTCACCCCATCCAGCGCTGCCGCAACCACAAGCTCCGCAACGTGCTGGGTCATCTGCCGAAGGATCAGCATCCTCAGGTGAAGGCGGCGTTCCGGGCGGCGATGAAGCTGGACGCGAAGCAGGGCGAGCAAAAGCTCGAGCAGCTCGCCCGATGGCTCGAGCGCGACCACCCCTCGGCCTCGGCCAGCCTACGCGAAGGCCTCAGCGAGATGTTCACGATCAACCGGCTCGGCCTCCCGCCGCGGCTGAGGAAGTGCCTGGGCTCGACCAACCTGATCGACAGCACCCACTCGGGCGTAAGACAGAAGACCCGCAGGGTGACCAACTGGAAGAACGGAGCGATGGCCTTGCGCTGGGCTGCGGCCTCGTTCGTGGAGACCGAGAAGAGCTACCGGAGGATCATCGGCTACGACCAGCTCTGGATGCTCAGGGCCCACCTCGACGACCATGAACCGGTTGCCGAAATGAGAAAGGCAGGCCAACAAGGAGACTCTCCGGAGCCACCACCTTCAACTGTCAGCGGGACACCATCGGTCGAGCTCGTTTAGCTGTCAGCAATTGTTGGGCACTCCAATGCTCCGGAGTCCTGCGGCTGCTCGTGACAAGTCACGTCTTCAGGTGGACCGTCAAGAGCATGGCCGCCTCCTCAGCAGCTCGGACGTCGTGAGGCACATCGGGGTCAAGGATGATCAGTTCTCCCGTACGAAGTTCACGGTCGGTGCCGCACGCCTCGACGCGCAGCCTTCCTTCGAGTACGTGGATCGTGACTAGGCCAGGAGCGCTGTGCTGGTCGAGGCTTCCACCGGCCTCGAACGAGAACAGTACCTGGGTCACTTGGGGCCGATGAAGCAGCGTGATCTGGCGATGACCGTGACGCGACGGTGTTCCTCGGCCCTGAGCTGCTTCAGGACGTCTGGAGCGAGAAGACGTGGACGTCGCCGGCGAACCGTTCCGCGGGGGGTGTACGCAGTCGATCGTTGGTCACAAGCTGCCTCGGCCCAGGGCTGCGGAAGGGATCAAGTCTCGGTGGCGGAGTCTGGCACATGGATCTACTCCTGTGCTCTGCCGTACCTCGCGCGACGCGACGCGTTCCGCCTGCAACGCGAGAGGGCCGAGGTCCACCATTAGCCCCCAAAAGGCACCAGGGCCGGGCTTGGTCGACCGGTCCCCGACTCAGCCCTCAAACCTCCTGGAGAACGACGCGAGCTACTGAGTCATATGCCCACCGATATGCCACGCGCGAAACGGCCCTGTGGAAAACCCCCAGGAGGCCGCTTCTTTATTGAAGAGGCGCCGCCCGGATTCGAACCCGGGATAAAGGATTTGCAGTGCATCCGAGCACCGCCGCCACGGGGTACCCATAGGTAAGAAATGGCTTAAACAGGGGCTTCCTGGCTTCGGTTGGGAGGCCCCGTTTGCCTCTCAGTACCCCTCAGCGACACTCGTTACGGCACAATTGCGGCACAATCCGGCACGGCCCGCGCCACCCTGACCGACAGCCCCCCACCCGCTCCTTCAGCTCCTCGAAGACGTTCTGGACGAGGATTAGCTCGGTAGCGGGCAGTATGGGAGGGCCATCTAGCCTTGTCCGACCCGCAGCGCGATCCACAACAGGCCACAACCGATTAGAGCCGTTACGATTCCGGCATAAGCCCATCTAATCTGGCCGGTCATAAACGAGCCGGGCAGGATGTTGATCCCCTGCAGAATCCAGACAGCCCCGGTGAGGAGGAGAAGAACTGAGATGACGATCAGTGTGATTCTCATGACTTCCAGCGCGCAGACTTGCTCAAGTTGTTTCTAGGACTCCTAGCATACTAGTACCCAATCACGCAGAGGCGTCTCCCAAGCTCGGGCCTGCCATCCTCTGTGGTCTTCGGCCCTGGTCAGCCGCCCACCCGCTCCTTCAGCTCCTCGAAGACGAGAATCGCCTAGCTAACGATGTCGTGGCCGGGGAAGAGCGCCGACGCGCCTCCCCACTTCGCGACCGCCGGTCCCCCCGGAAGCACCGCTAGCAACTCGCTGACGGTCTTCTCGAGCGTGGGGTGTACGACGTCCGCTGCTATGTCGGCCAGCGGCGTAAGTACGAAGCGACGTTCATGCAGATGCGGGTGAGGCAGGCCAAGTTCCGTCGAGGATTCCACGACGTCGTCGTACAGCAGCAGGTCCAGGTCGATGGTTCTCGGTCCGTTGGCAAACGGAGTCGCCTTGCCAAGCGCGGACTCGATCGCTTGCAGCTCGTGAAGAAGCTCCGTTGGCCACAGCAGAGTGACCATGCGGGCCGCTGAGTTGAGGAACCACGGTTGGTCCGTGAAACCGACCGGCTCGGTTTCGTAGATCGGCGACAGCGCATCGACCGTCACGATCTCGCCGAGGCGTTTGATCGCGCCTTCGAGATTCGCGAGACAGTCGCCCTCGTTGGCACCGAGCGCGAGGTACGCCGTGGCCATCAGGACTGCTCGCGCGTAACGGTCAGCCGGACGCCCACCGAGCCAACGCCTTTCGCGGCCAGCGCCGCAGGCTTGGTGACACCCACCGTCACTGACTCTATCGCCGGGAAGTGGGACAGCAAGACGTCGCCGACGGAGGTGGCAAGTGCCTCCACGAGGTGGAACTCCTTGCCCATGACGCACCCGTTCAGCAATTCCCACACCGATCGGTAGTCGAGCGTGTCTTTGATGCTGTCGCTGCGTCCGGGTGCTGACAGGTCGATACCCAGGTCGATATCGATCAACACCTTCTGGAGCGCCGCGCGTTCTGCCGGCGTGATGCCGATGTGGGACTGGAAGCTCGCGTTGTGCATGAAGATGGAGTCGGTCATGACCGCTGTATCGCCTCGGTGATCTCGATCGCCTGTTTGCAGGCTGCAACGTCGTGGACGCGAACTATCCGCACCCCGGCCAGCACGCATCGCACAACGGCTGCGATCGTGCCCGGCACCCGTTCGTCGGCCGAAGCTCCGGTGAGGTCACCGATGAAACGCTTGCGCGATGGGCCGACAAGAAGTGGGTAGCCAAGGTCCATGAACGAGTCGAGATGGTTGAGGATAGTCAGGTTGTGTTGGGCGTTCTTCGCAAACCCCAGACCAGGGTCTACGAACACCGTCTGTGCGCCCACGCGCACCGCCTTCGCGGCTTGCTCCGCCAAGAAGCCACGTACGTCGCCGATAAGATCGTCGTAGCCCGCCTCCCGGGCCATGGTCCGCGGCGTGCCCTTCATATGCATGATTGCGACCGCCGCACCTGAACGGCGAACGACTTCGAGCATGGCGTCGTCGCGCAGGCCGGTCACGTCGTTGATCATCGACGCCCCCGCTCCGATGCAACGAGCCGCGACTTCGGCCTTGCATGTGTCGATGGACACGGGAACGCCGAGCCCGGAAGCGATCGCGGCGACGACCGGTTCGACTCGCCGCAGCTCTTCGTCGACCGAGACGGCGTCAGCGCCTGGCCGTGTGCTCTCGCCCCCGACGTCAACGATGTCCGCGCCCTCGTCCAAGAGCTGTTTCGCATGCTCGATCGCGGTGTTGGGATCGAGGTGCTCACCGCCGTCGGAGAACGAATCGGGTGTGACGTTCAGCACGCCCATGATCAACGTGCGGTCCAAGGGCAATCGGTAGGCGCCCAAAGCGAGGGCGTTGTCGGACGCGATCCCGGCCATCACTCACTCGTACGAAGGGTATATCCCAAGCTTATCGGATTTCGTAAGTGATGACAGTCTGGCCCGAAGAGGAAGCAAAGTTCCGTTGGTCATCACTCACCCGCGAACGGCGCCTGAAACCCAGGCTTGCTTGGCGGCCTCCTGCCAACCTCCCGGACAGTTCGGCACACGGGAGAAGCAAGTTGAACGTCAAGTCGAAAACCCCAATGCTGGTGCTGATCGCGATCGCGGTATTGGTCTCGCTAACCGTGTTCGGCCACCGTTGGCATTTGTGGATGCACATCTCGGAGCCGTGCTGTCGCTGGGTAACGCCATCGTTACTGCGGCCTGGATGGCCGCTGCCAGGCGTACGACGCACGTTGCGGTTGTCGTCTTCGCCGCGAGGATGGTGGCCCGCGCCGATTGGCTGTTCGCAGTACCTGGAATCGTCCTCGTTTTGATGAACGGACTCGCGCTGGCCGGCGACCTGTACGGCTGGGAGAACATCCAAGACCTGGCTTGGATCACCTCGGCTATCGTTTTGTTCGCGCTCTCGGGAGTCGTTTGGGCCGGATTCCTCCTTCGTTACCAGGCCGCGATGGCCGATTTAGGTAAGTCCCCGTCATTACGAAGCACGCGCTTCGGCGCGGCGTGGGAGCGCTTCCAAAACCAACACACCACGAAGGCTGCCGTCCTAGTTGACCTTCCAGGATCGCCCTCACCGTGACCAGCCTCCCACGCCTAGCACGTTCCAACACGTCTCTAGCGCCGTCCGCACAGGCGCCATGGCTGCACGAACTTCCACCGACCGCTGACCTGTCGGACTGAGTGTTTACTCACTCGGAGCTCGTGGACCTGTCAAGTACCGGAACAACGCGTCAAGTCGGCGGTTGGATGGCTGCTGACAAGGGTCATTATGTCAAGCTACACCCCGGTTTCGACCCTCTCGGGGCATGGATATGCATCACCGACTCCTTGCTGGAGCTGTAGCTGATTGTACCGTCGCCTAGGGAGGCAAAGCCGTTGTGGTGCCTATGAGTACGATGGTGTCCCGCTGACAGTTGAAGGTGGTGGCTCCGGAGAGTCTCCTTGTTAGCCTGCCTTTCTCATTTCGGCAACCGGTTCATGGTCGTCGAGGTGGGCCCTGAGCATCCAGAGCTGGTCGTAGCCGATGATCCTCCGGTAGCTCTTCTCGGTCTCCACGAACGAGGCCGCAGCCCAGCGCAAGGCCATCGCTCCGTTCTTCCAGTTGGTCACCCTGCGGGTCTTCTGTCTTACGCCCGAGTGGGTGCTGTCGATCAGGTTGGTCGAGCCCAGGCACTTCCTCAGCCGCGGCGGGAGGCCGAGCCGGTTGATCGTGAACATCTCGCTGAGGCCTTCGCGTAGGCTGGCCGAGGCCGAGGGGTGGTCGCGCTCGAGCTTCTGCTCGCCCTGCTTCGCGTCCAGCTTCATCGCCGCCCGGAACGCCGCCTTCACCTGAGGATGCTGATCCTTCGGCAGATGACCCAGCACGTTGCGGAGCTTGTGGTTGCGGCAGCGCTGGATGGGGTGACGTTGGCCGAACACCTTCTCGATCGCCTTCCTGAGCGCTTTCGAGCCATCGATCACGAACAGCCGCCGCCTGCCCGGGTCCAGGCCGCGCTCGACCAGATCCTCTAGGAGCGCGCTGGTCACCTCGGCGTTCTCACTCGCTCCTTCCCTCACGCCCAGCACGTGCTTCTTTCCGTCTGAGTCCACGCCTACCGCAGCAAGCACGTGGTGCGAGCCCATCTGGATCCCGTCCAGGTAGATCACCAGCAGGTCCCACGCATCCAGCCGGCGCTCCATCAGCTCCTTCAGCACGCGCTCCGAGGCCTCGACCGTCTCACGGCTCACCGCCGACTTGCTCACCCCGACCGTGTCGGCCATCTCACCGATCACACGGCCGTACTTGCGCGTGCTCACCCCCGCCATCAGGACCTCGAGCATCCGATCCGCCACAGCGCCCGGTCTCCGCATCGCTGCGTACGCCGGCACCTCGACCTCGCCACCCTCCCCGGCGCCCCGGCGCCTGAGCCGTGGCCGCTCCACACGCACCTTCCGGTCCGACAGGTAAACCACACCACCCTGCCGGCCATACCACACCGTGTCGTCTTCCGCTCGTGACCGACCTGCCTGCTTCACGCCTGCCACACCCTCGGCGCTCATCTCCAGCACCGCTTCGATCGTCGCTCGTCCCATCACCTGGATGACTTCGTCGATCACGACCTCCGTCTGCTCCACGAACTCAAGCATCGGAAGCAGAAACTGCCCCTCCCGCTTCAGGAACCCCCTGATCGCGCGCTTGTCCGCCCGATCCCTTACCTCGTACGTTCTCTTCATCGTGGTGGCTCCGTGTTGGGGTTTTTGCCTACCCGAGCCTATCGGCCCGGGACCCCCGGAGCCACCACTTTTCTTTCTCCCCTATCAGGAACCTTCAACTACGGTTGGGACAGCTTCATGAGTACGGCCCAAACTGCCCTAGCTGCAGCTACGTGCGGGTGAGAACGGTCCGAACTCGGTCGCCACGGGGCGCCCGGTAGTTGTGGCCGTGGAGGGGCTCGCAGGCGCCGGCGTAAGTAATGAAGTGACCGGCGCAGAAGACGAGATTGTCTTTGACCACCCGGACTTAGGCGGGCATGGATGCCGGCGATCGTCGATCAGGACGCGTCGTGCGTGGCTATCGGCAGGCCGGCTTCCTCGCACACCCCGTCGAGGAGGTGCCAATACGAAGCCAGCGCGTCTCCTGCGGCGTCCAATACCTCCTCCGCGTCCGCTCCTTGATCGAGGCAGCGGCCGAGCGCCCCTCGCTCGCCCAGGCGATGCTCCCGGTCGAGGGTCTCGTGCACGGCAAAATACGCCAATGCCTTGGGGCTGGAGACGTCGTAATGGAGCCGCAGCCCCTCCATCTTGGTTTGGGACACCTCGGGCTGCTGCGACTCATACGCATAGAAGGCCGCCAGAGCGCCCGCTGTGCTTCCGACCGCCCGCCGGCGGAGCGTGCCGACCATCCTTCCCGCCGCGGGATGGGGTGGATGCGCCACGACCTGATCGCGACCCAGACCGAGCTCCTCGGCGAAGTCCAACCACAGTTCCGGATGGGGCGCAGGCCGCCCGAGCTCGTCCGCCAGGTTACGGGCCAATTCATCGCGAACCGCGGGCTCCTTCGCTCGTCCCAGAGCCTCTTCGAGGTGCTCCTGGAAGGCTGCGACATGTGGATAGTAGACGCGTGCGTAGGTCGCCAGCTGCGCACGGCTGAGCTCACCCCGCTGCCACGCCACGTAAAACGGATGCCCGAGGATGGAACGGGAACCCACCAAACCGTCGAGACGGTCCAGCACCTGCGCACGATTCATGTTCTTCCCCTTGAGTTACACAGCCAGGTGTAAGGTGGCGACCCTCGGCAAGCTACCCTAGGCCGGGAGCCCGCGAAACTGGCCTAGGTGCCCGCCTCCCTCCTCACCGCTCGAACGGCCAGAAGTGCGACACGGCCATGAAGCTCACAGGGCACAAGACGGAGGCCGTGTACCGTCGCTATGCCATCGCTGATGCGAAGGCCCTGGAAGAGGGAGTCGAGAAGCTCGCGCGCCTTCACGATGGGATGAAGGAAGCGAGGAAGGTCGTGCCCATGAGCCAGGAGAGCAGGGCATGATGGGCGGCTTTCTTTGTGCCCTCAAACGGCACAATAACGGCACAATCGGCGTTCTTCATCGCCCCTCAAGGCAGAAACGGGACAAGCCCAAGTACCTGTCCCGTTTCACCTTACATCGAGAGGCGCCGCCCGGATTCGAACCGGGGATAAAGGATTTGCAGTCCTCTGCCTTACCGCTTGGCTACGGCGCCAACTAAAAGGGGGCGCTCACGCCCGTGAGCGGACGCTTCGCCCCCCGGCCCGGAGCGGGAAACCGGTCTCTCACCGCGGACCCCACCTCTGCAACGATGTGCCGCGCAGCACATCGCCGCGAATCGCACGGTTAAGCCATTCCTCCCCGTGCTGTCGCCGGGCTACACCCACCGTTTCAGCGGGTTCCGCTGCCGCTCCGGGATACATGAAGCTCACCCGAATCCGGCCTTGTTGGAGGCACTCAGGGCGACCGGACAATATAGCGTGGCGAGCAGCACCGCGGATCAGGCCAACTGGATCAGCCGTGCCCGAGAGCCCTCGCCTGCCCGCGAAGGAGCCGGGGTCAAATCGCCGCGACGGCCTCGATCTCGAGCAGCAGATCCGGGCCGGCCAGTCCGCTCACGATCAGTAAGGTATTGGGAGGATACGCTCGATCCGGGTACAGGTCTGCGTAGAGTGTGCGGCGCACCCGTCCGTATTCGCTGAGGTCCTCACCGCGGGTCAGGTAGGTCGTGAACTTCACGACGTTCCCGAAGCCGGCCCCGGCCGACTCCAACGCGGCGCCCAGATTGGCGTAGGTCTGACGCATCTGTGCTTCGAAATCGCCAGCGCCCACGAGCTCGCCGGCGCTGTTGATCGAAACCTGCCCCGCGATGTGCAGAAACTCGGTGGCCTGCGCACGTGCCACATGCGAGTAGAGCCCTTTGGGCTGCTCCATTGTCGTAGGATTGTAGTTGCGGATTTCGGCCGCCATGTGAGATGCCTCCGGTGAGCAGGTCCGATCGCCGACCGTCCATCCACGCCATCCCGTCAACGATCACCCGACGACCGAAGACAGGAAGGCGCCTCCGGGCCGGTCGACCCTGCGGCGCGTTACCCTTCCGAGAGCGGGAAACCGGACTCGAACCGGCGACCCCCACCTTGGCAACGATGCTCCCAGGGTACCCTATGCGGCGGATTTCGCCTAGTTAAGCGATTCTCGGTTACGCCCTCGCCGGGTTACACCCCCGTTTTCGCCGGGTTCCGCCGCCTTCTGGGACACAGTTGGGACACAGTCGACGTACGGGCCCTGCGATCGCCCCGCTTGCCATCGCACCGTGGGTGTCGCGGCGACTGCTTCGGTGTGTTGGCCCCGAGAATCTCGCTGGCGGTCCGCGCCCTCGATCCCCAACTTGATCACTCAGTAGGATCGCCCACGGGTAGGCGGTCAGACCACGACACGTCGGGATCGAGTTGAAATGGAGAGGAGGGGCCGATGGCCACCTTGTTCATTCGACACCGGGTTAAGGACTACGAGGCTTGGAAGCGGGTCTACGACGCCTACGACCGGAAGGGTGACGGATGTACTCGCGCCACGGTGCACCGTGACCCCGACGACCCTAACCTGGTGGTAGTTACGGAGACCTTCCCCGACATCGCCACAACCAGGGCCCACGCCAGTTCGGAGAAACTGAAGTCCGCCATGGGCTACGCGGGGGTAGAGGGCCCCCCTGAATTCTGGTTCTCGGAGGATGTCGAGGACGTGAGCTACTAGGCTCGACTGCCACCGCCGGTCCTGCTAATCCGCCTGAAGCGCTACCGCTGGTGGTGTCCGCGCCGCCCGTTGTGCGGGGATGGCGCTCGCCATCGCGGCGACCGTCAGGAACACGACCGAGACGCCAACGAGCGTAAGGGGGTCCAGCGGGCTTACCTCGTATAGAAGCGAGCTCAGCACGCTGCCGAGGGCGACTGCGCCTACGAGTCCGGCCGCCACACCGAGCCCGGCCAGTAGCATTCCCTGCGATACTATGATCTTCCTGACCGCGCCGGGATCCGCGCCGAGCGCGAGGCGCACCCCCATTTCTGCTGTGCGCTGCGTCGCGACGTACGACAGCACTCCGTAAATGCCCACCGAGCCGAGGAACAAAGCGATTGCCAAGGCGAGCACCAGCAAGGACATCGTGAAGCTGGTACGGCTCAGTGAATCGGCCAACAGGCCTTCCATCGATTGCAGGCTCGTGATGGGTAGTACCGGATCGAGTTCCTCGACCGCAGTGCGGATGCTAGGAATCAGTGCGCTCACGTCACTGTCCGTGCGTATGACGACCATCATGGGGCGCACGCCTCCACCGATGGTGTCCAACATCGGCTTGTAGAGGAACTGCTCGGCGGGAATATCGAGGCCGGTGTCGTGCACATCACCCACGACGCCGACCACGCGGGCAGGCGCCCGCCCGTGCTGAAGTACCTTGCCCAGCGCGCTCACGTCGGGCCAGTACTCGCGCTTGATCGACTCGCTGATGACGAGCGAAGCGAGCCGGGAGTTGTGGTCATCCGGAATGAACTCTCGGCCCTCGATGATGGGGACGCCCATCGTCTCGAAATAACCGGGCATCGCGCGCCTGATGTGGAACGTGGCGGGAAACTCCCCCTCCTCGATCGGGAATTCCTCGATGCGAACCGTCTGGATCGGTCCCCCGCCCGTCAGCGGTAGGTTGGTGATTGCCGAGGCGGAGGTCGCCCCCGGAATCGCCTCCAGGCGCTGGACGAGTTGGTCATAGAACTGGGTAACGGCCAAGGCGTTCTCATACTTGTTCGGCGGTGGTGACAGGCGGAAGGTCATGACCCCTTCCGGTGTGAACCCCGGATCGACCGAGCGAAGCTGCTGGAAGCTGCGAACCATCAGCCCGGACCCGACGAGCAGGACTAGAGCGAGCGCGACCTGTAGAACGACGAGCAGGCTGCGTACGCGGTGCCGGTCCCGTCCGATAGTGGAACCCCGGCCGCCGTCACGGAGAGCGAGAAGGGTCTTTTTGGAGCCAGCCCGAAGCGAGGGAAGCACGCCGAAGAGCAGACCAGAAAGAAGCGTCACCGCCGTGGTGAACCTCAGAACACTTCCGTTGATCCCGATTTCGTGGATCCGGGGAATGCTCGCCGGCCCCATCGATACCAGAATCTGTGTGCCAATGTAGGCCAGCAGAATACCCAGCGCGCCACCGGTCACAGCCAGCAGCACGCTCTCCGTCATCACGTACTGGATCAGACGCCCGCGACCGGAACCGAGCGCCATCCGGACCGGAACCTGTCAACGACAATGGGACACTCTACGGGATTAATTAGAGAGCAATGTCCTGTGTGGTGAGGGAAGGGATGGGAGGATTGATGAAGACGGCCTCCGGGAGCGGTTTGGGCTTCGGCACACCTCTGACGAAGCGTTCGGGATGAGCGGCCCATGCTTCGCGGAGCACGGATTTCCTGCCGGCAATGACCTGATCGGCGTTCCCGAAGTGGATCTGCTCGGGGGTTAGCATCGAGATGCCGCCATGGCGGTGCTCGGCATTGTACCAGCGGAAGAACGATCGACAGAACGTCTTGGCTTGGCCCTGATCCCCGAACCGTCCGGGAAACGAGGGATGGTACTTCAAGGTTTTGAACTGAGCCTCGGAAAACGGGTTGTCATCCGACATCTGAGGCTGGCTCAACGAGCGGGTCACGCCGAGGTCAGCGAGAAGTTGAGCGGTGCATTGGCTCGTCATTGGAGCTCCCCGATCCGAGTGCAGGGTCAGGACCCGGGGCTGGACGCCATGCTTCAGGCAGCTCTGCTGGATCAACCGGCCGGCCAGGGCCGAGTTCTCCCGGTCCGCCACCATCCAGCCCACGACGTAGCGGCTGTAGATGTCCATGATGACGTAGAGGTAGTAATAGCTCCACTTCTTCGGCCCGAGCAGCCGCGTGATATCCCAGGACCACACCTGGTTCGGCGCCGTGGCCATCAACTCGGGCTTCTTGTACTCCGGATGGGTGCGCTGCGCCCGGCGTTCCTGAACCGGCACCTCGGAGGCCAGAACACGATACATCATGCGTTCGCTGCACAGGTAGACCTCTTCGTCGAGCAGCGTGGCCACCACCTCGGCGGGTGAGCGGTCCACGAACCGCTCCGAACACAGCGTGTCGAAGACCTCGCCTCGTTCCGTCTCGCTCAATGCCCGGGCGGGCGTCGGGCGGGGCTGCTGTTGCCCGGTTGATGGGCCTCGACGACGGTACAACGTCGATCGGGAGACCTCGAGGGCCGCGCACGCCGGTTTTACACCGACGTGCTTAGCCAGCTCGTCGGCCGCCTTCAAGAGTTTGTCCCGTCGTCTAGGCTTATCCCCAGCAGCCCCGCAACTTTTCCCTGCACGTCGATGATCAGGTGTGCCTTCCTGAGCTCATTCTCGAGCCGTGCGTTTCGCCGCTCCAGCTTGCGTACCTTCTCATCCAGCGGATTTCGCTCCGGCTTGCGGCCGCGTTTCTTCGACAGGGCCTTCAGCGACCCGCTATGCGCCGCCTTGCGCCACGTCGTCAGGTGCGACGAGTACAGGCCCTCTCGCCGCAGGAGTTGACCCACCTCGCCGGGCTCGGTGCACCGGTCCGCTTTTTCGACGATCCGCAGCTTGTACGACGGACTGAACCGCCGCCGTAGCGGCCTATCTACTACCTCTGGGTCCGCAGGAGCTGCCGCGCTTCGCTTGGCCTCCCCGGTTCCAGGGGCACTACCATTCTCTTCCATTCTCTCTCGCAGTCCCAACATGTTCGTTTTCTCTGCCTTCGCCCTACTCTAATTCTTTGCGTGCTCCGTGTCTCACGTACGTTGGCAGAGAGGGGTTGGGACGCGTTAGCTTCCGGGAGCATTCAGCCCCGGTGTCGTCTGGACCTTGAGAACCCGCTTCGATGAACATTCCCTTCGACAACACCTACGCCCAGCTGCCAGAACGTTTTTTCGTCAAACAGGAACCCGCCCGTGTTCCGGAACCGAAGCTCATCCGCTTCAACCGCGAACTAGCGGCGAAGCTCTCGATCGACACCGACTGGCTGGAATCAGCCGACGGCGTCGCGACGCTCGCGGGCAATGCGATTCCCGAGGGTGCCGAGCCGATTGCACAAGCCTACGCTGGCCACCAGTTCGGTGGATTCTCGCCACAACTCGGCGACGGCCGCGCCATCCTGCTCGGCGAAGTCATCGACGCGGACGGCGCGCGTCACGATCTGCAGTTGAAGGGCTCAGGGCGCACGCCATTCTCGCGCGGCGGCGATGGCAAATCTGCGCTCGGCCCGGTGATCCGCGAATACATCGTCAGCGAAGCCATGGCCGCGCTTGGGGTTCCCACAACCCGGGCGCTCGGCGCTGTTACCACCGGCGAAAGCGTCATACGCCCAGAAGGACCGCTCCTCGGCGCTGTGTTCACCCGCGTTGCCGCAAGTCACATTCGCGTCGGGACTTTCGAATATTTTCGCGCACGCAACGATATCGATGCCTTGCAACTGCTCGCCGATCATGCCATTGCCCGGCACTACTCGGAGGCCGCCGAAGCGACAGATTCTTATGTGGCTTTGCTAGAGTCGGTCGCGGATGCCCAAGCGGATCTCATCGCCCAGTGGATGTCTCTCGGCTTCATCCACGGTGTGATGAACACGGACAATACCGCCATTTCTGGGGAGACGATCGACTACGGCCCGTGCGCGTTCATGGACGTCTTCCACGCACAGTGCGTCTTCAGCTCCATCGACTCCGGTGCGCGCTATTCCTGGGGCAACCAGCCCGACATCGGGCTCTGGAACCTCACCCGTTTCGCGGAAACCCTGCTGCCATTGTTGTCTGAGGATTCTGGTAAAGCGACGAAGATCGCCGAGGCCACTCTCTCCGGATATCCGAAGCGATTCGGCGGCCAATACCTCGCCTGCTTCCGCGCCAAACTCGGCCTCCCACCTGAGGCACCAGTCGGGCTCATCAAGGAGTGTCTCGTTCTACTGGGCGCCCAAGCGGTCGACTTCACACTCTTCTTCCGTCACCTCACACGTGTCGCCAGCGGAGAGGACTCGAAAACGCTTGCGGCGATGTTTTCCAGCAGTGAGCCTTTTCAAAAATGGTTCGCCACATGGCGTAGCGAAGCCGACCCAGCCAAGCACCTCGCTCACATGCGCGCTGCCAACCCCATCCTCATCCCGCGCAATCACCGCGTCGAGCAAGCCATCCAGAGCGCCTACGATGGTGACTTCGCGCCGTTCCACCGTCTCGTCGATGCGCTAGCAGCGCCCTACGCTGACCAGGTCGAATATGCTGATCTCGAAGCAGCACCGCGACCAGAAGAAGTCGTCCACGAAACTTTTTGTGGCACGTAGCGCGCCAGCATCTCCACTGGTTCTGGAATCCAACGCGGGCCTCTCAGTCATCCTCATCCTCTCCCGGCAGGAGCTTCTCTGCCAACTGTTCAAAAGGGTCGTGCTCCCGTTTACGGCGTTGAGGCCGCCCATCGCCGCGGATCGAATTTGAGGCAAGATCAACTGTGGTCCGATCTCCAGTGCCACCTGGCCCGCATCGATCCTGCGGTTGATCGCGTTCGCAGCAAGCGGGGCATCGATCCATGACCACACCCAGAACCCGAACGGTCAAGTCCCGAGTTGTGTGTAAAAGTGAGAGGAAGCTCCTCGATGCTTCGGTTAGGCTGCCTTGGCGACCTCCTTGGGCTCGAGGAGTGAGAGGTCCAGGTAACGGCGCTCGCTCCAGGCCGCAGTAGTTCTCAGAGCAACCGCGGTGATGAGGCGGAGTGCACTGGCTCGGTCGGGGAAGGCGCCGGCGCTCCGGATCCGACGCTTGATCTCGGTGTGCAGGCGCTCGAGGCTGTTCGTGGTGCGTAGCCTGGCCCAGTGGGGCTCGGGAAACGCGTAGAACTGGGTGGCGGCCGTGAAGCCCCGAAGCTGTCCCAACCGTAGTTGAAGGTTCCTGATAGGGGAGAAAGAAAAGTGGTGGCTCCGGGGGTCCCGGGCCGATAGGCTCGGGTAGGCAAAAACCCCAACACGGAGCCACCACGATGAAGAGAACGTACGAGGTAAGGGATCGGGCGGACAAGCGCGCGATCAGGGAGTTCCTGAAGCGGGAGGGGCAGTTTCTGCTTCCGATGCTTGAGTTCGTGGAGCAGACGGAGGTCGTGATCGACGAAGTCATCCAGGTGATGGGACGAGCGACGATCGAAGCGGTGCTGGAGATGAGCGCCGAGGGTGTGGCAGGCGTGAAGCAGGCAGGTCGGTCACGAGCGGAAGACGACACGGTGTGGTATGGCCGGCAGGGTGGTGTGGTTTACCTGTCGGACCGGAAGGTGCGTGTGGAGCGGCCACGGCTCAGGCGCCGGGGCGCCGGGGAGGGTGGCGAGGTCGAGGTGCCGGCGTACGCAGCGATGCGGAGACCGGGCGCTGTGGCGGATCGGATGCTCGAGGTCCTGATGGCGGGGGTGAGCACGCGCAAGTACGGCCGTGTGATCGGTGAGATGGCCGACACGGTCGGGGTGAGCAAGTCGGCGGTGAGCCGTGAGACGGTCGAGGCCTCGGAGCGCGTGCTGAAGGAGCTGATGGAGCGCCGGCTGGATGCGTGGGACCTGCTGGTGATCTACCTGGACGGGATCCAGATGGGCTCGCACCACGTGCTTGCTGCGGTAGGCGTGGACTCAGACGGAAAGAAGCACGTGCTGGGCGTGAGGGAAGGAGCGAGTGAGAACGCCGAGGTGACCAGCGCGCTCCTAGAGGATCTGGTCGAGCGCGGCCTGGACCCGGGCAGGCGGCGGCTGTTCGTGATCGATGGCTCGAAAGCGCTCAGGAAGGCGATCGAGAAGGTGTTCGGCCAACGTCACCCCATCCAGCGCTGCCGCAACCACAAGCTCCGCAACGTGCTGGGTCATCTGCCGAAGGATCAGCATCCTCAGGTGAAGGCGGCGTTCCGGGCGGCGATGAAGCTGGACGCGAAGCAGGGCGAGCAGAAGCTCGAGCAGCTCGCCCGATGGCTCGAGCGCGACCACCCCTCGGCCTCGGCCAGCCTACGCGAAGGCCTCAGCGAGATGTTCACGATCAACCGGCTCGGCCTCCCGCCGCGGCTGAGGAAGTGCCTGGGCTCGACCAACCTGATCGACAGCACCCACTCGGGCGTAAGACAGAAGACCCGCAGGGTGACCAACTGGAAGAACGGAGCGATGGCCTTGCGCTGGGCTGCGGCCTCGTTCGTGGAGACCGAGAAGAGCTACCGGAGGATCATCGGCTACGACCAGCTCTGGATGCTCAGGGCCCACCTCGACGACCATGAACCGGTTGCCGAAATGAGAAAGGCAGGCTAACAAGGAGACTCTCCGGAGCCACCACCTTCAACTGTCAGCGGGACACCATCCCCGGCCGGGCAGTGAAGTTGAGTACGTGATCGGCAGAGCCCTTAGGCACGTGGAGAATCCGACGGTGACCCCCAACGAGTTCATTGCGAAGTGGCACGCCTCGGAGTTGAAGGAGCGCTCCGCGGCGCAGGAACACTTCATCGACCTGTGCCGGCTGCTCGGCGAACCCACGCCGGCCGAAGCCGACCCCAGGGGGGACCACTACTGCTTCGAGCGCGGAGCACACAAGGACTCCGGCGGGGAGGGTTGGGCGGACGTGTGGAAGCGGCACTGCTTCGCCTGGGAGTACAAGGGGAAGCACGCCAACCTCGACGCCGCATTCGACCAGCTGAGGCAGTACGCCCTGGCGCTGGAGAACCCGCCGCTGTTGATCGTCTCGGACATGCACCGGTTCCGGATCCGGACGAACTGGACGAACTCCGTGAGTAAGACGCTGGAGTTCGAGCTGGACGATCTGGTCGATGGCACCGTCCGGGACAAGCTCAAGTGGGCAATGTCCGACCCGGAGCGGCTGCGGCCGGGCGAGACCAGGCAGACGCTGACGGAACGCGCCGCGGAGACTTTCGCGCAATTGGCGCGATCGCTCCGAGACGAGGGCCACCCCCCGCAAGACGTGGCTCACTTTGTGAACCGCCTCGTGTTCTGCATGTTCGCCGAGGACGTGGGGCTGCTCCCCGACGACATGTTCACCCGCATGCTGAAACACGCGCGCCGTAAGCCCGAGGAGTTTGCGGCACTGGCGCGGAAACTGTTCGGCGCGATGTCCGCCGGCGGCCGGGTGGGCTTCGAGGATGTGGACTGGTTCAACGGTGGATTGTTTGAGGACGATGCAGCCCTCCCCTTGGACAAGAGCCAGGTCGAGACGACCCTGAAGGCGTCCACGCTGGACTGGTCCAGCATCGATCCCTCGATCCTGGGCACGTTGTTCGAGCGCGGCCTCGACCCCGACAAGCGCTCGCAGCTCGGGGCCCACTACACGGACCGGGACAAGATCATGCGGATCATCGATCCGGTGATCGTTCGCCCGTGGCTGGCCGAATGGACGAGCGAGAAAGCCCGGATCGCCAGCAGCCTCGAGCGCGCGAACGTAGCGAAATCAAAGGCTGTGGCGACGCGACACCGCAGACAGGCGAAGAACTCGCTCGGCACGTTTCTCGAACGGCTACGGAACTTCACCGTGCTTGATCCCGCTTGCGGCTCGGGCAACTTCTTTACAAGTACGACAGTATGATCGCGAACATCGTCCCATACGGTCCCATAGTATTCCGTAAAGCGTGTTATTACAATGGGATACGGCGTATCCTGGCCGTGTTCACAGGCTCCCTCTTGTGCCGGTACGTACCGTACTGTACCATTGTGTATCCGTCGATATGTGATACACAGGTAGGATGCAGCACATGCGTAAACGACCGCTTACGGCCGCCTTCGTGGCGCGGGTGAAGACGCCAGGACGCTACGGCGACGGCGGGCTCGGCGGGCTCGGCCTTTACCTCCGCGTCCACCGGATGAAGTCCGGGCGCGTCTCCAAGTCCTGGGGCCAGCGCATTCGAGTGGGAGGGAAGCCGACCAATCTCGGACTGGGCTCGTACCCGGTCGTGACGCTCAGGGAGGCGAGAGAGAAGGCGCTGGAGAACAGGCGGGCGGTCCATTGGGGCCACGACCCGAGAGACGCGGGGGTTCCCACCTTCGAGGCGGCCGTCGAGAAGGTGATCGCGATCCACTCGCCGACCTGGAAGAACCCATCCCGCATGGCCGGGCAGTGGCGGCAGACGCTGCGGGACTACGCCCATCCGCGCATCGGCCGGAAGCGCGTGAGCGAGGTTGCGACGGCCGACGTGCTCGCCATCCTCGAGCCCATCTGGTCGAGCAAGCCCGCGACCGCGAGGGCCGTGCACCAGCGGATCGGCGCGGTGATGAAGTGGGCCGTCGCGAAGGGCTACCGGCCGGACAACCCGGCGGGGGACGCCATCGCCGCCGCGCTGCCGCGCAACGGCAACGCCATCCGGCATCACAAGGCGCTCCCGCACGGCGAGGTGGCGGCGGCTCTGGCCAAGGTCCGCGACTCGGAGTCCCATGCCGGTGTCCGGCTGGCGCTCGAGTTCATGGTCCTGACGGCGACACGCTCGAACGAGGTCCGGGGCGCGGCGTGCGACGAGGTCGAGCACGATGTCTGGACCATTCCCGCCGACCGCATGAAGGCGAAGCGCGAGCACCGGGTTCCCCTGTCCGGGCGGGCCTTGGAGATCCTCGAGGAAGCCCGGAAGCGCCACGGCGGCGGCGGGATCGTGTTCCGGGGCGCGAAGGGAGGAAGGATCCACGCCTCGATGTTCAGCAAGTTGCTCCGGCGTCTCGGCATCGCAGGAACGTCCCACGGGATGAGGTCCTCGTTCCGCGACTGGTGCTCGGAGACGGGCGTGGCGCGCGAGGTGGCGGAGGCGGCCCTTGCACACAAGGTCCGCAGTCAGGCCGAGGCCGCCTACGCCCGCTCGGACCTGCTGGACCGGAGGCGCGAGGTCATGCAGGCTTGGGCCGCGTATCTCGCTGGCAAGCGTCGAGACCCGGAGGCCGAACCGATCCGCTGACGCGCTGGCTCATGACCCGTTACCTGTCATGAGCCAGCCTACCCTTTGGGGCCACGCTTCGCGGGTCCCCGGCAGGGGCTGGCGGGGGGCTGTGCCCCCTCTGACCCCCCCAACGGCAACGGCACATCATGGACGCTGGACGCGGGCGGGGGGCTCGCCGCCCTTCCGTCTCGCCAGCGCGTCCTGATGGCTGATCGCCGCACCGTCGTCGTCGGCCGATTCGCTGCCGAGAACGACTAGCGACTCGGCCCATGATCCCGCTCCCGCCCACGCTGGCGCATCAGGTCCAGCGCCCGCGCAACGTCTCGGCGAGCGTCCTGTAGTCCCGGGCCAAGTGCGTCACTTGCCCGCTGAGCTGCGCGACATGCCGCTCCAAGGCTTCGACCTGCGCGGCGTGCTGCTGCTGCGCGTGCTCGTACTGCGCGGACAACGCCCGCAAGGCCTTCGTCAACTGCTGTTCTAACGCGGTCATAGGACTCCTTCACTTGTTCGACAGCTTCAAGGCAGGCCGGGCGCCCACGGTCCAGGGTGGATCGGCCAGCGCGCCGACCGGCAGCACCACGAACCGCTCCCCCTCGATCTCCCGGAGCGTGATCCCCCAGGTGGCCGCCTCGAGCCGCGTCAGGGTCTGGCGGGCTTCCTCGATGCCCAGATCGAGGGCGGCGGCCGTCTGGATCCGGGCCTGGATGCGCGTCGACAGCCAGTGCATCGTCGCCCAGCTCCCGCCGCAGATGCCAAGCCAGAGGCTCAGGCCGACCACCAGGGGCCGGAGCCAGGCGTTGAGCAGGAGGGCGCGCATCCGCCCGGTCGCCACCGCCGTATCGGCTTCGATGATACGCAGCGCGTTGCTCGCAACGCGCCGCGAGTTCGCGCCGAGCCGCTCGAGCTCGCTCGCGGTCAATTCCTCGATCGCCTGGCGCTCGGTCTCCAGCCGTCTCCGCAACCGCTCGGTCAAGTCGTTCGCGTTTGAAGTCATGTGCGTACAGCTCTCCTTTCAGACGCCACCGGTCCCCGGTCGTGGGATCCAGGGCCGCCAGGTAGTCCTGGCCCTGGCGCGGCACCTCCAGGCCCGCCTCCCGCAGGGCGGCGACGACATCGGCCCGATTCCGTACCGTGCCGTGCTCGACACGCTGGAGCAGGTAGTCGCGGATCAGGTCACGGGGGGAAGGTTCGAGCGCGAGGCCGGCGCGCAGGTGCGCCGCCTCGACGTAGGCACGGTGCCCGGGTTGCTGCACCCGAGCCAGCGCCGGGTCATCCGGCCGGCTCCAGCCCTCCTCGGCGTTGAAGGCGTCACGGAGCGGGTCGAATGTCTTCTGCCAGCCCGGCGGCGCGATGTTGAGGCTCCGGCCGGTCTCCAGGTCGCATCGCGCGGCGAGGACATGCACGTGAACGCCGCCGTCGCGCTCGCGGTGCACCACGGCCGCCCAGGCGTAGCGGTCGGGCTCGAGCCCCGCCCAGGCCGTCTGTTCAAAGGCATCGATGACCGCGCCGATCTGCGCGTCGGTCGGAGTGTCGTCCGGTGCCCAGGCAATCACGCCCGACGTGTACTTGTGCTCGAACGCCAGCGCGTCGGCCACCACGGCCACCTGATGGGGATCCCCCCGGAGGACCTCCACGCCCTCGCGCGGCTGCCCGGTCGCATCCCGCGCCCCGAGGAGGTAGTCGGCCGCCGCCCGGGCCGAGCCCGTTCCGCGGGCCAGGAACTTAATGTGCATCGGGGTCGGGGCTCCCGACGGGGGCCAACGCCGCGAGTGCCCGCTCGATGGCGACTAGGTGGGCGAAAGGTAGGCTGTCTCGACGCCCATTCCCCGGGCGAGGGTCGCTAGAAGACTGGAGTCCTCGTCATCCGGGTGCGCTCCGATCATCAGGACCCGCTTCACCCCGTCGACCTGACGAAGCGCGAGTGCTACCTCCACGACGTTACTTCCCTGGGGTCCGACCTGGGCCGAGAGGGGCTCAGCCACAAACAAACCGACCACACAAACGAACGCCTTACCTGTCATCCTCATAGGCCGAACGTACCTCCAATATCGAAGTCGGGAAAACTCCGGCACGCCCGCAAGCGTGCACGAAGTCTACTCATTCGCTTGTCCGAAGTTCAAAGCCGCGGATATGTTGGGGCCGAAATCGGGATCATACCAGGCCCACAACCTTCCCCGTGTCCGCCTTCTGATGAGGGAGCGTCATTGATGAACCAGCACCGCGAAAACTGGAGCTCAAACATGGGCTTCATCCTGGCGGCGACCGGGAGCGCCATCGGGTTGGGTAACCTGTGGAAATTCCCGTTCATCACCTGGGAGAATAATGGCGGCGCTTTCGTATTGCTCTATCTCATGTGCATCGCGGCGGTGGGCCTGCCCATCATGATGGCCGAGCTCCTGATCGGCCGGACGACGCAGAAGAGCCCGGTGGGTGCCCTGAAGGAGGCGATCGGACCCTGGTGGGGTTGGGTGGGCGCCTGGGGTGTCATGGCCGGCTTCATCATCCTCAGCTACTACTCGGTCGTGGCCGGCTGGTCGCTCTTCTACTTCGTCAAGACCATCGGGTGGAGTCTGGGCGGCTTCCCGCCGGGACTGCAGACCGGAGATCTCTTCGTGGCGGTGATCGGAAACGGGGGCCTCCAGTTCCTCCTCTCGGGGCTCTTCATGGCCGCCACGGTGGGGGTCGTGTACTTCGGGGTGCACAGCGGAATCGAGCGGGTGGCCCGTATTTCCCTTCCGATCCTGTTCCTCATCCTGGTCCTACTCCTCGTCAGCGCGCTCACGATGGAGGGCTCCGGTGAGGCGCTCACCTTCATCTTCCGCCCCAACTTCAGCGAGCTGGAGCCCCGGAGCATCCTGGAGGCACTCGGCCACTCGTTCTTTACCCTGTCCCTCGGGATGGGGGCGATGATCACTTACGGCTCGTACGTGGCCAGGAACCGATCCCTCGTGAGCGCTGCAGGCACGATCGTTCTTCTCGATACGCTGATCGCGCTCTTTGCCACGATCATCATGTTTTCCGTGATCTTCTCGGTTCCGGGGATGGACGAGCAGGTGACCGGATCGGCGGCCGGGATGTTATTCATCTCGCTGCCGGAGCTCTTCTACAACGTCGTTCCGTTCGGGGCGGTTCTGGGACCTCTGTTTTATATCCTGGTGGCGGTCGCTGCGCTCACATCCACCATCTCGTTGCTCGAGGTCGTCGTGAGTTACTTCATCGACGAGAGGAACATGCCTCGGCCCAAAGCAACGCTGGTGAGTGGCGGTTCGATTTTCGTCTTCACCGTGCTCTCGGCGCTCTCCTTCGGCGCGCTTCCGGGCCTGTCGAACTTCGAGATCTTCGAGGGGAAATTGGGTGTCTTCGGCACGCTCGACCACTTCGCTTCGAACTGGGCGCTGCCGCTCGGCGGTCTGTTGATCACGTTGGGCGCAGGGTGGTTCATGACCCGGGAGGCGACCGAAAGCGAACTGGTGGACGACACCACGCCCGCTTGGTTCCGCTACGGCACCTGGCGATTCTTCATGCGCTTTGTGGCGCCGGTCGCGGTCGCGGCGATCCTGATCGCGGTGATCTTCTTCGGGGTGGACTTCTCGTAAGGGGGGAGGGCCCCACCGGTCGTCCGGTAGGGCCCTGTTCGTTATCGCAGTGTCGGTATCGACTCCAGCAGCTTCTTAGAAGCTGTATACGACTCGTAGGTACGTCATTCCACCGTGATAGCTGATCGGCGACCGGCGTGGGTAAGGCATGCCCTGTGACAAGCGCGTCGCGATCTCGTCGGGGAAATTGTTGAAGAGGTTGTTGGCTCCGCCGACGACGCTGAAATTCTCGTCGATCTGGTAGCTGAAGCCGGGGCGCCTCGATGCCGCGTGCCTTCAGATCCCGCAACACCTCGGAGCAGGACTCGACCGACTCTCGGTAGCCCGATCTCAGGGCCAACACCTCCTTCGTCCCGTCTCGCATCGCGCCCAGCACCACCAGCAGCGCCGCCTTGTCCCGCTCGAGCCCTGCCTTCACGTAGATCCCGTCCGCCCATACGTAGACGACCTCACGGCCCTCCAGGCGACGCTGGCTCCATTCCTCGAACTCCGCCGTCCATCCCGCCCGCAGCCGCTGAATCGAAGACTTCGACAGCGGTGCCCCCTCGCCTAGCAGTCCCCGCATCGCCAGCTCGAAGTCTCCCTCTGCCCGTCCGTGCAGATACAGCTCCGGAAGCAGAGCGCCCAGCTCCTTCGTCCGCATCGCGAACAACGGCAGCACCCGACTCTCAAACCGCTCCTCAATGCCCCGAACCCGGGGCCGTCGGAGTGTGATCGTGCCCGAGCTCATCACCAACCGCCTCGGCAAAGTGCGAATACTGTGATTCACGGCAAGAAATCGTCTAAGTTCAACTAGGACTGCACGATCTGCCGCACTTGCCGTCGGACGATATCTGACTCCATCGTGTCACAATAGCCGGAAAGCCGGAGTCGATTGGCGGGAATCCTTGCCGTTGTCTCAGATCGCATCCGAGGGACGCGTAGACCGAAGCCGTTCAAGGCCACCACGGGCTTGCCATTGCCACGTGGAACGGTCCTCTATCCGGTAGGTTCGCCCATGGCCTCGCTCCTCATGCCTTGCGGTCTCCGCCGCTTCGGCAGGCCCACGTGGCGGCGCCGACATTCTCGACTATCTACTGATAGGCTTGTGCAACGCCTAGACGCTGACTTAGTGAGAATGCTAGCTCCTACACGCTCTCCCGTTCGGAGTCGGTTAATCTGTCTGTCGCCGCAAGTTGCGATTCAACCACGTTCGATCCTGAACATTCCCATGGATATCGTCCGTCCATCGGGCAGGCGTGCTCCACAAGCGAACGCGGGCCCGCGTTCGCAAAGGAAAGCGGCCCCGCAGGGCGTCTCCGTCTTACGCCATCCAGAACTACGTGACCACCGACGGCCAAGCGTTCCGTTCCAGGCTGGCCGTCGCCAAAATGTTTCCGAGATGTGGTCCAGTGACCCCAGGAAGGCGGACGGGGAATGTTGGCGCAGATAGAGACGGACACCTGGGGAATCGCGCTTCGGGAGATCGAGGGGGAGCGGTTCGTAGTGCTGCCAGCCGGCGCGCTGGCCTATCCGCCCCGAACCGTGGACACTCGGCCGGCCGTGAAGCTGTCGAACGAGTGAAGGAGCTCTATGACCGCGTTAGAACAGCAGTTGACGAAGGCCTTGCGGACGTTGTCCGCGCAATACGCGCAGGCGCGGCAGCAGCACGCCGCGCAGGTCGAGACCTTGCGGCGACAAGTCGAAGCCTTGGAGCGGCAGGTGGCGCAGCTCAGCGGGCAAGCAACGCACTTGGCCCGGGACTACAGGACGCTCGCCGAGACGTTACGCGGGCGTTGGACCTGATGCGCCGGCGAGAGCGGGATTATGGTCCGAGCCGCTAATGGTTCTCGGCATCGGAATCGGTCACTAGGCGTTGAATCCAGTTCCGCGTTCCGCTACGCTAAACGGAAGTGCCGTGAGAATGTGTCTTGGATCCTTCGAAACGCCCTGGGTATCGGGTTCTAGCCCAAGTCCACAGGAGGCGCGCCCCAAAGGGACCGCTTGGTGAACTTTGACATCGCCCGCTACGCACCGGAATCCGTCTGGAGTACCAAGTCGAACCATTTTCTCCGATTCATAGGGCTTGGCAATGGACCAAGAAAAAGACGATAGCAATCCTGGATCGCCCCAGGAAACAGGCGCGACGCTCATTGATCCTGCCGTAACTTTCGAGAGTATCACGTTCTCCGATGAGACAAGAATTGATGGTGTCCCGCTGACAGTTGAAGGTGGTGGCTCCGGAGAGTCTCCTTGTTAGCCTGCCTTTCTCATTTCGGCAACCGGTTCATGGTCGTCGAGGTGGGCCCTGAGCATCCAGAGCTGGTCGTAGCCGATGATCCTCCGGTAGCTCTTCTCGGTCTCCACGAACGAGGCCGCAGCCCAGCGCAAGGCCATCGCTCCGTTCTTCCAGTTGGTCACCCTGCGGGTCTTCTGTCTTACGCCCGAGTGGGTGCTGTCGATCAGGTTGGTCGAGCCCAGGCACTTCCTCAGCCGCGGCGGGAGGCCGAGCCGGTTGATCGTGAACATCTCGCTGAGGCCTTCGCGTAGGCTGGCCGAGGCCGAGGGGTGGTCGCGCTCGAGCCATCGGGCGAGCTGCTCGAGCTTCTGCTCGCCCTGCTTCGCGTCCAGCTTCATCGCCGCCCGGAACGCCGCCTTCACCTGAGGATGCTGATCCTTCGGCAGATGACCCAGCACGTTGCGGAGCTTGTGGTTGCGGCAGCGCTGGATGGGGTGACGTTGGCCGAACACCTTCTCGATCGCCTTCCTGAGCGCTTTCGAGCCATCGATCACGAACAGCCGCCGCCTGCCCGGGTCCAGGCCGCGCTCGACCAGATCCTCTAGGAGCGCGCTGGTCACCTCGGCGTTCTCACTCGCTCCTTCCCTCACGCCCAGCACGTGCTTCTTTCCGTCTGAGTCCACGCCTACCGCAGCAAGCACGTGGTGCGAGCCCATCTGGATCCCGTCCAGGTAGATCACCAGCAGGTCCCACGCATCCAGCCGGCGCTCCATCAGCTCCTTCAGCACGCGCTCCGAGGCCTCGACCGTCTCACGGCTCACCGCCGACTTGCTCACCCCGACCGTGTCGGCCATCTCACCGATCACACGGCCGTACTTGCGCGTGCTCACCCCCGCCATCAGGACCTCGAGCATCCGATCCGCCACAGCGCCCGGTCTCCGCATCGCTGCGTACGCCGGCACCTCGACCTCGCCACCCTCCCCGGCGCCCCGGCGCCTGAGCCGTGGCCGCTCCACACGCACCTTCCGGTCCGACAGGTAAACCACACCACCCTGCCGGCCATACCACACCGTGTCGTCTTCCGCTCGTGACCGACCTGCCTGCTTCACGCCTGCCACACCCTCGGCGCTCATCTCCAGCACCGCTTCGATCGTCGCTCGTCCCATCACCTGGATGACTTCGTCGATCACGACCTCCGTCTGCTCCACGAACTCAAGCATCGGAAGCAGAAACTGCCCCTCCCGCTTCAGGAACTCCCTGATCGCGCGCTTGTCCGCCCGATCCCTTACCTCGTACGTTCTCTTCATCGTGGTGGCTCCGTGTTGGGGTTTTTGCCTACCCGAGCCTATCGGCCCGGGACCCCCGGAGCCACCACTTTTCTTTCTCCCCTATCAGAAACCTTCAACTACGGTTGGGACAGCTTCGCTTCCAGCCGGTTGCTCGGCAGTGCGGCCAAGTCGCCGAGCGTCTCCGCGCTGTCCAGCAGCGTCAGTCGGCGCACCGCCTGATCGGAGAAACCGTGAAACGCCGCGACCCGCCGCCCCTCGAAGAAACATCTCGTTCTCCGGTCCTTGAAGCTTCGTATCATCCGATCCGAATGTACGCTCCTGTTACGGCTTCCGTAAAGGGTGGTCGCCACGTGACCGCAATGCCGCGCACTCGGCAAGCAACGGTCTGTACAACCTAGGGCTGTCATCCATCGGTGAGTCGGTGGATATCGACGATGTGAAGAATCGCGCGTTTTCGATCCTAGCCGGCATCACGTTCCCCATAGGATAGCGACCGAGTTCGATTGGCTGCTTTCCGCGTCGGCAAATCCGATGTGCGGACCCTGCAACCTGTCACGCAGATGCCGGATCTCAATGGGGAATGCGGCTTGCTAGGAGGTCTGTTTGGGTGCACCCCCCTCGAACGCGATTCGCCAACGCTCCTGAGGATCGTCAAAGTGCACGTCGGTGGCAGAAAAGGCCGTTGGATCAAGCGGCCCACCGGTCCACTCGATCGAGTCTCTGTGCTCCGGATGTCCGGGGTCAGCTAGGGCAGCCAGCAAATTCGCGTAACCGTGGGACCCGCCGCTGTCCTCGGGAGGACAGGCCCCGGCGCCTCCGACACATTCGGGGCCAGTCCTCGGGCCGCCGGCCTGCTCAAAGCCTTCAAAGATCACCGCGTGGTCCCAGTTGTCGCCGAAGTCGTAGGTGTAGTGCATCGGCGGTAGGTCGCCCGCCGTAAAGTCGAGCGGAAACTCCATCCAGCCAGCGGCGACTGAGAGATCATTGGGCACGTCCGAATCTGGGATTCCGAGCAGCATTGCGGTGCCCGAACCGGGATCGCGGACACGGAACCTATGGAGGTGGCAGTCGAGCCACCCCATCGCGTCCTGGATCGCGACGTGGAGATCCCAGAAGGAATAGGTCGCGGGAACCTGGATTCGTCGCCAAACGAGCGGGTTGGTCCCGGCCAGGACCACGAGGTATTGGAGCATCAGACCCGGAGGAACCGGCCCGCCCCTAGGTTGATCCTGCGTCGACATCATCACCCTGCTTGGAGCTTAATTAGGTGCAATCTAACCGTTTCAGTTCAGCGGACGCCGAAGGTGGTCCGCTGCAACGAAGGGTTAGCCGACACTCCGGTTCAGCCTACCCTGATCCTTTACACAATGGCCTACACTGATGGTTGACAGGTTCCTATCAACCAAGGGTTCTGAACCTAGGAGAGCCCGATGCAATGGAACCAGTCGACTATGTACGAACAGAGAGTACGCTTCATCCTCGAAGTACAGCAAGGCACGTTCAGTTTCGCCGAATCCTGTAGACGCTACGGCATCAGCAGGACCGCGGGATACACGTGGTGGAATCGCTTTCTCGCGGAGGGAATCGAGGGACTCCATGACCGATCGCATCGCCCCCGTCACTGCCCGCACGCCACAGCGGACTCGTTCGTAGAACACATCGTTGATCTGCGTCAGCGCTATCTTTCCAATCCCTGTCTTCTGTGTTCCCCTCTTACTCTCCGGTCTGCCATGCGCCCGTATCTGCTGCTCATACTCGTCGCTGCCTTCGGGCCGCCGTCCCTGGAGGCGCAGGGTCCCGACACGTTCCCTTTATCCGTCGGTGGCCATCTTCTCTTCGCAGGACCGGTGGGGGAGTTCGACGAGAACGTCGACTTCGGCTTTGGCCTGGGTGCGCACGGGCGTCTCCCCTTGGATGACAACGAGACCCTCAGCCTCCGGCTCGATCTCGGGTTCATCAACTATGGGAATGAAACGATCCGTATCTGTATCACCCAACCTTGCCGGGTTACCGGAGATCTGACCACCGAGAACAACATCTTGCTTCTCGGCATCGGACCGGAGGTTGGGGTCGGCTCCGGCGCGGTGCGGCTGTACGCCAACGCATCGATCGGGCTCGCCTACTTTGCTACGACCTCATCTGTTGAGGGAGAAAACGACTTCGGGGATCCCTTTGCGTCATCGACCAACTTCGACGATGTCACCTTCGCGTGGACGGTGGGGCCGGGTGCACAGCTCAGGGTCTGGACGGGCGAGAGGGCGTCCGTCTCGTTCGACCTGTTCACTCGATACCACGGGAACGGCGAGGCACGCTACCTTCGCAAGGGAGATATCCAGGACCAGCCCGACGGAAACGTCGTCCTGGATCCCCAACAGAGCGAGACGAATTTCTGGACAGTGGGACTCGGCGTATCTGTGGGATTTCGTACGGACGAGTAGGACCAGATCAGCACCGCCGAGAAGCAGCTGACCTGTTGCTAGTCCATGCCCTCGAGACTAGGCGAATAAGCCTGCGCTCGCGGGCGCTCGTGCTAGCTCAGTTGGGACGAGGCCGGAGATGGATGATCTGTACACTCCGTAAAAGGCTTCGATGTACTCATCCATGCTGCAGAGTCTTGCGAAATGTGCATTAACTGCGAAGCAGAATCTTGAAGTCGGTCCAGAGACTCCACTCCTTGATGTACTCGAGATCGAGTCTTACCCACTCGTCGAAATTGCTGATCTCGGAGCGACCGTTGATCTGCCAGTAGCAGGTGATGCCCGGCCGCACGGCGAGCTCGCCACGGTGCCAGGGATCGAACCGCTCGAACTCCTCCGGCAAGGGCGGGCGCGGACCGACCAAGCTCATGTCTCCCTTGAGCACGTTCCACAGCTGCGGAAGCTCGTCCAGGGAGTACTTCCGCAGAAAGCGCCCCACGCTCGTGATACGAGGGTCGTTTCTGATCTTGAACGCCGGCCCTTTCATGTGATTGAGATGTGCCATCTCGTCCTTGAGCTCATCGGCGTTCTCGACCATCGAGCGAAACTTGTGACCGACGAACGTGCGTCCCCGCTCACCCATGTAGCGGTTCCGATAAAGGACGGGACCGCTCGAAGTGAGCTTTACCAGGACCGCCACGATCACGAGCAGCGGAAAGATCAGCGCGAGACCGAGCCCTGCCGCCACGATGTCGATGACGCGCTTCACGCTTTGCGCGATTCTCCAACGCAGTGATCCTGCGGCTGGCGGGAGAAGCGCATCCCAGTCCAATACCGCGCGCGGCAGATCTGGTGCTTTGGTTGGCCGCGGGCGCGTGGCCATTTCGGGGGCGGCCAACGCCTCGAGGGAAACGGACTCCCTTTCAGACCTCATCCAATCGCTCTCCCAACCGTCGTCATCTGTCTCTCGGGAATCCATGGGGCGCGGGGGCTGGGCCCGTCTAGAACGGGCCGTCGCCGGGAGCCCACTCTCCTTACGGGGCCCTCAAGATACCATGTGCGGGAGGTGCCGCAAGCGCTCGCCGTCGGGTGTCCGATGCGGCACGCTGGCCCTATACCCGGCGATCAAGCCCCAGCACCAGGTTCCCAACGGACCCGCACGGAGGGTGGTAACGTTCACGCCGCCGAACGCATGCGAAAATAAAGAACCGCCTCGTCGATGATGTGCTCCAGTGAGCGGTTCGGGCTCCACCCGACGGCCTTTCGAATCTTGGAGAGGTCCGGTCGTCTGCGAGGCACGTCGTCGAACCCTTCGCCATACGCATCCCCGTACGGCACCATCTCGATCGGAGACTCCGATCCGGACTGTGCCTTCACCTTGTGCGCGAGCCCGAGTATCGAGACCTCCTCTTCACCGCCGATGTTGAACGCTTGACCGCGGGTGTGCTCCACGCTCATCAGCCGTTTGATGGCTTTGACCGTATCGCCAACGTGACAGAAGCAGCGCTTTGTGTTCCATCGCCAAAGACACCAAGGGGGTCTCCGGCCAGCGCGCTGGAGACGAGACAACGCACGTTCAGACGTAGCTCATCATGTTTCGAGCCACTGATCACGAAGATCCTCGAGGAGCTCCTGCGTGCCAGCTAGCAGATTGGGGAAAAGGGGCCGTGAATTGTTGAATCGCGGGCGGCTGAAATCGGCATGCACGACGACCCCTCCGGCCGCACGGACGAGCGCAGTGCCTGCCGCGAGGTCCCACTCGTTCTTGGGCACTAGCATCCACGTGGCGTCCGCGAGGCCCGCAGCTACGAGAGCGAGCTTGTAGGATGGTGTCCCGCTGACAGTTGAAGGTGGTGGCTCCGGAGAGTCTCCTTGTTAGCCTGCCTTTCTCATTTCGGCAACCGGTTCATGGTCGTCGAGGTGGGCCCTGAGCATCCAGAGCTGGTCGTAGCCGATGATCCTCCGGTAGCTCTTCTCGGTCTCCACGAACGAGGCCGCAGCCCAGCGCAAGGCCATCGCTCCGTTCTTCCAGTTGGTCACCCTGCGGGTCTTCTGTCTTACGCCCGAGTGGGTGCTGTCGATCAGGTTGGTCGAGCCCAGGCACTTCCTCAGCCGCGGCGGGAGGCCGAGCCGGTTGATCGTGAACATCTCGCTGAGGCCTTCGCGTAGGCTAGCCGAGGCCGAGGGGTGGTCGCGCTCGAGCCATCGGGCGAGCTGCTCGAGCTTCTGCTCGCCCTGCTTCGCGTCCAGCTTCATCGCCGCCCGGAACGCCGCCTTCACCTGAGGATGCTGATCCTTCGGCAGATGACCCAGCACGTTGCGGAGCTTGTGGTTGCGGCAGCGCTGGATGGGGTGACGTTGGCCGAACACCTTCTCGATCGCCTTCCTGAGCGCTTTCGAGCCATCGATCACGAACAGCCGCCGCCTGCCCGGGTCCAGGCCGCGCTCGACCAGATCCTCTAGGAGCGCGCTGGTCACCTCGGCGTTCTCACTCGCTCCTTCCCTCACGCCCAGCACGTGCTTCTTTCCGTCTGAGTCCACGCCTACCGCAGCAAGCACGTGGTGCGAGCCCATCTGGATCCCGTCCAGGTAGATCACCAGCAGGTCCCACGCATCCAGCCGGCGCTCCATCAGCTCCTTCAGCACGCGCTCCTAGGCCTCGACCGTCTCACGGCTCACCGCCGACTTGCTCACCCCGACCGTGTCGGCCATCTCACCGATCACACGGCCGTACTTGCGCGTGCTCACCCCCGCCATCAGGACCTCGAGCATCCGATCCGCCACAGCGCCCGGTCTCCGCATCGCTGCGTACGCCGGCACCTCGACCTCGCCACCCTCCCCGGCGCCCCGGCGCCTGAGCCGTGGCCGCTCCACACGCACCTTCCGGTCCGACAGGTAAACCACACCACCCTGCCGGCCATACCACACCGTGTCGTCTTCCGCTCGTGACCGACCTGCCTGCTTCACGCCTGCCACACCCTCGGCGCTCATCTCCAGCACCGCTTCGATCGTCGCTCGTCCCATCACCTGGATGACTTCGTCGATCACGACCTCCGTCTGCTCCACGAACTCAAGCAACGGAAGCAGAAACTGCCCCTCCCGCTTCAGGAACTCCCTGATCGCGCGCTTGTCCGCCCGATCCCTTACCTCGTACGTTCTCTTCATCGTGGTGGCTCCGTGTTGGGGTTTTTGCCTACCCGAGCCTATCGGCCCGGGACCCCCGGAGCCACCACTTTTCTTTCTCCCCTATCAGGAACCTTCAACTACGGTTGGGACAGCTTCAGCTGCTTGTAGGCCACGGACCCACAGGGCACGACTTTGAAGTCGGCGTCCTCGAAGCGGCGCCAGTCGCCCCGCTTTATTTCACTTCGCGACGCGAGCACGCGAGCACCTGCCAAGTTCTTGCGTCCGGAGACGGCTGCGGCTCGTCCTGATAGCTCGACGCCCGTCTCGACGGATCCGACCACCCGCTCGCCCGTGATCGGGTTGAGAACACCGCCGGCAACCAGTTCACCGTCCTCGACGAGCGCAACCGAGATACACCACTCCGGAATGCCGTCCACGAACTCGCGGGTGCCATCGATCGGATCGACGATCCAAACCCGCTTGCGCTTCAGGCGTTCGAGATCGTCAGCGGTCTCCTCCGAGAGCCATCCTTCCCCGTCACGCGGCAGGTGGGCGAGAAGCGCCTTGTTCACTGCGAGATCGGCGGCGGTCAGCGGGTCGCCCCGTGTGGATTTGGTATCGAAATCGACGGCACCTGGCGTGAAGCGCGCGAGGGCCCCTTCTGCGATCGTCAGTGCCGCGTGGATCCGATGAAGGTCATCGACCCTGTCATAGCGGGCCCCTTCCTCCGCTAACAAATGTCGGTGTGGTCAGCGGTCATGGCGCGCCGGGGACGTTCTCACGGGTTGCCACCGCTTCGCCGTGCCGCACCGAGCACGGCTCGAGTCCGCCGGGGGCTCAGTGTAGCTCCAAAGCAAGGTAGCCCTCGCGCCGAAGATGCATGATGATTTCTTCGGCCGCTGCGTCCGGCCTGAGGCTGGACGTGTCGATCGTGATATCAGCGTCCTTCGGAACCTCGTAAGGATCGCTGATGCCCGTGAACTCCTGGATGAGGCCCGCGCGGGCTTTCGCGTACAAGCCCTTCCGGTCCCGTGCCTCGCATACCGAGAGCGGGGTCGAGACGTGAACCAGGAAGTACCCGCCTGCTTCGGATATCAGCCTACTGTTGGCCTGCCGAGCTCCGTCATAGGGAGCGATCGGCGCACAAACGGCGACGCCACCCGCCTTGGTGATCTCGGAGGCGACGAATCCGATCCGGAGGACGTTGAGATCCCGATGTGCTTTCGAGAAGCCCAGCTCCGAAGACAGATGCCGCCGCACCAGATCGCCGTCGAGCAGCGTGACCGAGCGGCCCCCGATCTCCAGCAGCTTCACGCGGAGGACGTTAGCGACGGTGCTCTTTCCGGAGCCCGAGAGCCCGGTGAAGAATACGGTGAACCCGCGCTGACCCTTAGGCGGATATGTGCGACGAATCTCTCGTTCGACGTCTGGGAACGTGAACCATTCCTGAAGCTCGCGCTCGTCGACCGACAGATCTCCCAACTCAGCGACTCCGAACGATCTCGCGGCCTCTCCGGAGGGCCTCTCGTCGAGCATGATCACTTCTAAGCCCACCGCTTCCTGGATTCGCTCGACGATCTCCCAGTTCTCCGAGGAGGTCCCGGTGCCGTCGGAGCGGCCGGCCGAGCCCGATTCGGCCAACAGGAAGTGTGTGCAGCCGTGGTTCCGGCTGACAATAGCGCGCCACAAGGCTTCGCGAGGCCCGCCGACACGCATCGCGAGGTTCAACAGCGCGAGGTGCGCGTCCGCGTGGGGGTAGCGCTCCAGGATCGCCTGATAGCACCGCACTCGAGTGAAGTGGTCTATTCGGTCCAGTCCCGTCGGACCCATGACGGCATGGATGAGCAGCCCGGCGCCGAGATCCGTGGCGACCCGCGCCGTGAACTCCTGCTGGGCACCGTGAATCGGGCCAACGGCGTGGAAGGCGATGACCCTGCGCCAACCCCGTTCTTGAAGCTCGTCCCTCAACTGCATGGGGGTGAAGCGGAGGGATCGGAAATCATAGTGGGTGGGCAGCTGGATGCCTCGCAGCTGGCCACCTACGCAGATGGGATAGGACCTTCTGGAGATCTGCTGAGCCGCCGGATGTTGCACCCCTCCGAGCACGCGTGCGTCCTCCAACCGTCGATCCGGCTCCCATACGTCACTCACCTCCAACGCTGCGAGCATGACCCCCTCCGGATCGCGCAGAGCGAGCTGTGCGCCGGACGAGAGCCTCGAGCCGACCTCCTCGGAGACGTCGAGTGTCACCGGGATAGGCCACAGGGTGCCATCTTGGAGTCGCATGCGATCGAGAACACTCTCGTAGTCCGCCTGCGACATGAACCCAGTGAGAGGAGACAGGCCACCGTTCAGTATGAGCTCCAGGTCACTGAGCTGGGTGGGGGTCAGGTTCCACGAGGGCCAGTCGTGCGAGCTCGACCGGAGCTGAACGGCTCGGGTCTGGTCGGGATGGTGTCCCGCTGACAGTTGAAGGTGGTGGCTCCGGAGAGTCTCCTTGTTAGCCTGCCTTTCTCATTTCGGCAACCGGTTCATGGTCGTCGAGGTGGGCCCTGAGCATCCAGAGCTGGTCGTAGCCGATGATCCTCCGGTAGCTCTTCTCGGTCTCCACGAACGAGGCCGCAGCCCAGCGCAAGGCCATCGCTCCGTTCTTCCAGTTGGTCACCCTGCGGGTCTTCTGTCTTACGCCCGAGTGGGTGCTGTCGATCAGGTTGGTCGAGCCCAGGCACTTCCTCAGCCGCGGCGGGAGGCCGAGCCGGTTGATCGTGAACATCTCGCTGAGGCCTTCGCGTAGGCTAGCCGAGGCCGAGGGGTGGTCGCGCTCGAGCCATCGGGCGAGCTGCTCGAGCTTCTGCTCGCCCTGCTTCGCGTCCAGCTTCATCGCCGCCCGGAACGCCGCCTTCACCTGAGGATGCTGATCCTTCGGCAGATGACCCAGCACGTTGCGGAGCTTGTGGTTGCGGCAGCGCTGGATGGGGTGACGTTGGCCGAACACCTTCTCGATCGCCTTCCTGAGCGCTTTCGAGCCATCGATCACGAACAGCCGCCGCCTGCCCGGGTCCAGGCCGCGCTCGACCAGATCCTCTAGGAGCGCGCTGGTCACCTCGGCGTTCTCACTCGCTCCTTCCCTCACGCCCAGCACGTGCTTCTTTCCGTCTGAGTCCACGCCTACCGCAGCAAGCACGTGGTGCGAGCCCATCTGGATCCCGTCCAGGTAGATCACCAGCAGGTCCCACGCATCCAGCCGGCGCTCCATCAGCTCCTTCAGCACGCGCTCCGAGGCCTCGACCGTCTCACGGCTCACCGCCGACTTGCTCACCCCGACCGTGTCGGCCATCTCACCGATCACACGGCCGTACTTGCGCGTGCTCACCCCCGCCATCAGGACCTCGAGCATCCGATCCGCCACAGCGCCCGGTCTCCGCATCGCTGCGTACGCCGGCACCTCGACCTCGCCACCCTCCCCGGCGCCCCGGCGCCTGAGCCGTGGCCGCTCCACACGCACCTTCCGGTCCGACAGGTAAACCACACCACCCTGCCGGCCATACCACACCGTGTCGTCTTCCGCTCGTGACCGACCTGCCTGCTTCACGCCTGCCACACCCTCGGCGCTCATCTCCAGCACCGCTTCGATCGTCGCTCGTCCCATCACCTGGATGACTTCGTCGATCATGACCTCCGTCTGCTCCACGAGCTCAAGCATCGGAAGCAGAAACTGCCCCTCCCGCTTCAGGAACTCCCTGATCGCGCGCTTGTCCGCCCGATCCCTTACCTCGTACGTTCTCTTCATCGTGGTGGCTCCGTGTTGGGGTTTTTGCCTACCCGAGCCTATCGGCCCGGGACCCCCGGAGCCACCACTTTTCTTTCTCCCCTATCAGGAACCTTCAACTACGGTTGGGACAGCTTCGGCTCCTGAGGATGCCCGTCCTTCACGGCCCTCCACAGGTGCTGGGACTAACATAGGATGTGGTACCGCTCTTGGGGGCAGGTCACGAGCACCGGCTCGCGCGCCCAGGCGCCGCGGAGGCTCGCTCCGGCCAGCTCCGGCGCTTCGAAATCGCCTCTGAGATTCTCCAGATGGCATTCGGAGCAAGCGGCCGCGTAGACGTCTTCGCCGGATTCGGCCTGCTCGCTCGTGTAGGCCGCCTCGAGCGTGGAAGAGACCTGGCGCTGGGCCGTCAAAGTGACAGGGCCGGGCAACGCCGCAGAAGCGAGGACGACGAAACGAATCAGGGCCTGTACGTGGCGGGCCATGGCTATACTCCTCTCCCGGGGCCTTACGACCGGGAAACGGTGCGGTCGGACTGAAAGGCTACGGAAATGAGATGACGTCGCGCCCCGCCGCAAGCGGTCCTCTCCTTCATCCATCGAACGTCTGCTCGTCCGCGGACGGCCCGTTGATGGCGGGGAGACCTCATTCGAAGACGAGTCGTTCGTGGGTTCCCGCCTCGTGCTCGATCCACTCCACAGCCTACGCTGGGACGACTACCTCGAGCTGGAGGCGCGAAGGTGGGGAGTTGACGCCAAGGTCGAATCCATTGCGGTGAGACGCGGCCAGCGTACATCTTTTGAAGTACGGGCCCGAGCCGTGCCCAGACCATCAACTTGTTGAATCCGCGCGCTCCAGCAGGTGGACCCGCGGGGGAAACCGAAGTGTCATCCCAAGAGGGGTTGTGACGACCCGCCGCCAGACGATCCGCCCCCGGTCTCGCCGACCGACCGGGCGCGCCCAGCGTTCCTGGGCATGTCGACGGGTCATTTCGACATCACGGCCGGAACCATCGGGGCACTGGTGACCGACGGCATCCTTTTCTACCTGCTGAGCAACAACCACGTGTACGCCAACGAGAACGCGGCCGCGCTCGGCGACAACGTTCTGCAACCCGGCCCGTTCGACGGGGGAACCGACCCCGATTACGCCATCGGGACGCTCTCAGCTTTCGTGCCGATCTCGTTCGGTGGGGCTGACAACGCCGTCGACGCGGCCATCGCCGAAGTCAACCCCGCCGACGTCGACAACCAGACGATCCCGGGGCTGTCACGAAGCTACGGAACGCCCAGCTCGACCACGGTGGCGGCACGCCTGCGCATGAACGTGTTCAAGTGCGGCCGCACGACCGCCTGCACGAAGGGGCGGGTCCAGGGCATTAACGCCACGGTCAACGTCGGGTACGACGCCGGCGTGGCCCGCTTCGTGGGCCAGATCGTCATAGGGGGTGGCGGGTTCAGCGCCGGTGGTGACTCGGGCTCACTAGTCGTAGACGGCCAGAACCGGCCGGTCGGGCTGCTCTACGCCGGCGGCGGCTCGACGATCGCGAACCCGATCGACGACGTGCTCGCGGCGTTCGGCGTCACGGTCGTCGGCAACTGAGCGGTCGGGCTCACGCCGGAGCGAATGAGTAGGGGCGTGTAGCACCGCCGCGCGAGCCGCACTACCGTCTTCTAGCCAACGAGGCACCTCTCAGTGGATCGGCGTCCCGCACGGCCCGTCGCTCGGTTCGGTGGAGCCCTCTTTATGGCGCTGACCGTGTCCTGCGCCGGACCGGGCGGCTCCGCGGACGCCACGCAAGGAGCAGAGATGTCCTGCTCATCGATCGTCGCCGCCCAGGAGGCTCTCACCGAATCGGTGATGGAGCTGCCCGGCGTGGTCGGGACCGCGGTTGGACTTTGCGGCGACACACCGTGCATCAAGGTCTACGTAGCAGCCGTCTCCCATGAGCTTCGGGAGAGGATCCCGGACACCTATCGCGGCTTTCAGGTCGACGTCGAGGTCACGGGCGAGTTTCGCGCCCGCCCTGCGCGCACCGATACCACGGACTGAGCTCGGCGCCGGCCGATCGGCATAGCGCGCTCCGCACAGCTCACGCGTCCACCAACCTGAGCTCCGCCTCCGCCCGCGCAGCCTGTGCCTTCCCCTCGTCCACGTCCACGAACGCCAGGATCACAGCGCCCACGACGAAGAAGAGGATGATGGAGAGGATCGCGTTGCGGCTTTCGCCCGTCGTGGACAGCACGAGGCCGAACACGAGGGGCCCTGAGACGGCGGCGAAGCGTGAGAAGACGCTGTAGAAGCCGAAGAACTGGCCCGACTTGTGGCGGGGTATGATGCTCGCGAACAGCGACCGGCTGAGCGCCTGCGTGCCTCCCTGAACTAAGCCGACCAATACGGCCAGGACGTAGAAGTCTGCCGCGGTCTCCATGAAGTAGCCCATGACACTGATGCCCATGTAGGTGAAGAGCCCAACGAAGATCGACCGCTTCACGCCCAGCGGGCGGACCAGGAGCCCGAACAGGAACGTGAAGGGGATGCCCACGAACTGGACGATCAGGAGCGCCGCGATGAGGCTGCCCTGTTCGATCCCGATCTCAGCGCCGTACGTGGTGGCCATCTTCTGGATGGTGCTGATCCCGTCGTTGTAGATCAGGAACGCGAGGAGCATCAGGAAGGCGTGCTTGTAGGCTCTGATCTCGCGGAGCGTCTCGCCCAGGCGAGTGAAGCCGACACGCACCGGATTCATCCCCCGTTGCTCGTCCGCCTCGAGCCCCACTTCGGGCTCCAGCACACGCCGGAACAGCGGAATCGAGAAGAGCGCCCACCACACCGCCACCGAAACGAAAGCGAGTCGGACCGGTAGGGTGGCCTGCTCGGGCGTGAGGCCCGGCCCGGAGGGAAGACCGAACCATTGCGGACGCTGGATCCACGCAAGGTTCAGAGCGAGAAGCAGCCCTCCCCCCACGTACCCCATCGCATAGCCAGCCGTGGACACGCGGTCCACGTCGTTGTCTCCGGCGAGATGGGGAAGGAGCGCTTCGTAGAACACCCGGCTCCCCTGCGCGCCCACGCTCGCGAGCACGAAGAGCGCGAAGGCGAGCCAGTAGTCGCCCCGCTGAATCAGGAACATCGCCCCGGACGCGAGAACGCCTCCGGCGAGGAACACTGCGAGCATCTTCTTCTTGACAGCCGCGAAGTCGGCGACGGCACCCAGGATCGGCGAGAGCACGGCGACGACCGCGATCGAGAGGCTGTTCGCATAGGCGAACATCTCGGCGCCACGGGTGCCGGGCAGGTCGGCGGCCGCGACCTGCAGGAAGAAGATCGGGAAAACCGCCGCGGCGATGGTCGTCTCCTGGGCCGAGAGGGCCCAGTCGTACATCGCCCACGCCCGCAGATCGCGGCGGTGGAGCCCGAGGGCACCGAGGACTCCGCGCGGCGGATCGGCCCGCGAGGTGGTCGAGCTCTCTGCCATGGCGCGCCGGTCTCTTGGAGGCTCGCTGAAGTGGAGGAGAGGGTAAATTCCGAGCGGGGCCCGCAACGTAGCGCGCCAATGTCGGCAGGGCTATCGTGTGCGCCCGCTCACCCCTTCGGCTTCGCTAAACGGCGGACCTGCGAGGTCGCCAAAGGCGCGTGACCGCCGCTCTTCGCATCCGGGTACGCCCGTGGGCCACGAGCGCGACCCCGGGATTCGCGTGGGCCGGGAATTCTACCTGAACGCCGTCGCCGGGGGCAGCTTCTCATCGCACTCGTAGCAGTACCGCCACGCCTCGCCCGGTTGGTACGACTGCAGCAGCGCGTGCCCGGTCGTGCGGAAGTGACGCGTCGCGTGCGTGTTCTTCGAGTTGTCGCAGCAGCCTACCTGCCCGCACACTAGGCAGATCCGGAGACTGACCCAGCCGTCCCCCGTCTCCAGACACTGCGTGCACCCGTCCGGCGAGCTCGGGGTCACGTCCTGCGCCATGTCGATGTGCGGGCAATCGACTTCGTTGGGTCCCATGGAACTTGCCTCTCTTTGCGGGAGTGCTGTGGTTACTCTAGGGGCGTGCGGTAGCTCGACAGCTCCACCAGATTGCCGTCCGGATCCCGCACGTAGACGGATCGGATCGGCCCGCGTGCACCGGTCCGATCGACGGGCCCCAGCTCGACCTCTACGCCCTCCTGCTCCAAGTGGGCGAGCACCCCCTCCACGGGCGTGTCCACTACGAAGCACAGGTCGGCCGATCCGGCCGTGGCGGCGCGCGCGTGCGGCCGGATCTCCCTCCCTACCTCGTGAAGGTTGATCTTCTGGGGCCCGAAGTGGAGCGCTCGCCGCCCCTCGCCGAAAACGAACGGCTCCATGCCCAGGACGCGCGCGTAGAAATCGAGGGTCCGACGGGGGTCGGCCACGGTGAGGACCAGGTGGTCGAGGCTCTGGACCTTCATGGCTCTCCTCGGGACGCAACGATCGATTCGATGAACGCTACCGCAGCCGCGTCCAGTCGTTCCGCTGCGCGCGCGTGTGGTCGAGAGGCGCAGCGACGGAGCCGCTTGCTCGGGGGCGACCCGAACCTCATACTCTGCGCCCCATGAACGCACGCCACTCCTCCTTCGATCAACTCCGCCACGAGCCCCGGGTCCTCCTGGGTCCGGGCCCGAGCAATCTCCACCCGCGCGTCGTCCAGGCGATGACGAGCCCCATCCTGGGCTATTCCGACCCTGAGTTTCTCGAGTTGATGGACGAGACGATGGTGCTGCTCAGGCACCTCTTCCAGACCGAGAACGAGATGACGATCTCGCTCCCCGGCACCGGGATGGCCGCAATGGAAGCCGCGATCTGCAACCTCGTCGAGCCCGGAGACGAGGTTGTGGTGGGGATCCACGGCGTGTTCGGAAAGCGGATGGTCGAGATCATCGCTCGCCACGGTGGCGTAGCCGTTCCTGTCGAGGTGGCCTTCGGTGAGTCCGTACCCGAGCGCCGCATCGAGGAGGCCCTCGATACGCACCCGCATGCGAAGATGGTCGCCATCGTCCATGGGGAGACGTCGTCAGGGATCGGCCAGCCACTTCGCGAGCTCGGCCGCTTGGTCCGCGAGCGGGACAAGCTCCTGCTGGTCGACACGGTCTGTTCGCTCGGTGGTGCCGACGTTCCCGTCGACGATCTGCTGATCGATGTCTGCTACAGCGCGGGTCAGAAATGCATCGGGGGACCGGCGGGTATCTCCTGCATCACGTTGAACGAGCGGGCGATGCGCGCGATCGACGCGCGGGACCGCCCCTCCGACGTCTGGTACCTCGATCTCACGCTGCTTCGAAAGTACTGGTCCGCCGAACGAGTCTACCACCACACCGCTCCCGGGCCGATGATCTACGCGCTGCGCGAGGCACTCCGGCTCATCCAGGAGGAAGGGCTCCAGCACCGGTTCGCGCGGCACCAGCGCTGTGGCGATCTGCTGAAGCACGGACTCACCAGTCTCGGCTTCGGGCTGTTCGGTGATGCCACGAGCCGGCTGTCGATGTTGACCTGCGCGTTGGTCCCCGACGGCGTCGACGACCAAGAGGTCAGGACGCGACTGCTGCGCGACTACCGGATCGAGATCGTCGGTGGATTCGGCCCACTCAAGGGCAAGGCCTGGCGCATCGGGCTCATGGGGTACAGCGCGAGCGAGCGCAACGTTCGTTACCTGCTGTGGGCACTCGAGGAGATTCTCCGCTAGCCGACGTATCCAGGGTCGACCCACGGGGTCGCTGGATCTATCTTTTCCCA
Organism: Longimicrobiales bacterium; assembly: GCA_965249195.1. Taxonomy (GTDB): domain Bacteria; phylum Gemmatimonadota; class Gemmatimonadetes; order Longimicrobiales; family Gaopeijiaceae; genus CBDFLM01. Next base: position 49,859 of record CBDFLM010000010.1, on the reverse strand, counting down.
TGAATCGTCCCGAATCCGTCTAAGGAGCGAGCGCACCCTGAACGCTCCGCTAGTGACGTCGTCGGTCGCCCTCACGCTGCTCGCCATGGTCCCCCCCGGAGCGGCTGGGCAGGACGGCGGCGCCCAGACCGGAGGGCAAACCTCCGCCACACCGGTGTCCGTGTCGGTGCCCCGCGTCGCCCAGCCGCCGGTACTGGACGGCGTGACCGATGACGAAACTTGGTCCGAAGCTCGGGCCATGTCGGGCTTCGTGCAGCGCACACCGCGCGACGGCGAGCCGGCCACGCAGGACACCTGGGTGTGGGTGGCGCAGGACGAAGCCAACTTGTACGTGGCGGTTCGCGCGACCGACGATCAACCCGGTCAGCTCGTCGAGGGCGAGAGCATCCGTGACTCCAACCTGGACCGGTCCGACGCCGTGCTCCTGATCTTCGATACCTATCAGGACGGGCAGAACGGATTCGTCTTCGGCACCAACCCCGCCGGAATCCAATACGACGGCCAGGTCATCGACCAGGGTGGCGGCAGCGGGGGGTTCCGTGGAGGTGGTCTGGGCGGTGGCCGCCAGCAGGCCGGTTCCGGTGGAGGCTTCAACCTGAACTGGGACGGGAGCTGGCAGGTCGCCACGAGCCGCGACGAGGGCGGCTGGAGCGCGGAGTTCCGCATCCCCTTCTCGACCCTCCGCTACGGCCCAGGATCCCCCCAGGATTGGGGCTTCAACGTGGCGCGCCGGCTCCGGCGCCTGAACGAAGAGTCGTTCTGGTCACCCGTCTCCCGGGAGTTCAACCTCTTCCGCGTGAGCGAGGCCGGCACGATCTCGGGACTGGAGCCCCCCACGGTGCGGACGGTGGACGTGACGCCTTATGTGCTGGCAAGGACGGCTCGGGACTACACCGTCGACGGCGCGAGCTTCGACGAAGCGGGCGAGATCGGGGGCGACGCGAAAATCCAGGTCACCCAGGGCCTCACGCTCGACCTCACCTACAACACCGACTTCGCGCAGGTCGAGGTCGATGACGCCCAGACGAACCTGACCCGGTTCAGCCTCTTCTTCCCGGAGAAGCGGCCCTTCTTCCTGGAGAACGCGGGCCTGTTCTCGGTCGGGGGGGGGCAATCGGAGCTCTTCTTCAGCCGCCGAATCGGGATCTCGGAAAGCGGCACCCAGGTCCCCATCACGGGGGGCGGAAGGCTTTCGGGGAAGATCGCCGGCATGAACGTCGGTCTCCTCCACATCCGCACGGAGGGCGTCGAGGACGTACAGGCCGCCAACGGATACACCGTGGCGCGCGTAGCCAAGGAGCTACCCAATCGCTCGAGCGTGGGAGCGATCTACGTCGGACGCGACGGCCTGGACGCCGACGGCGACCACAACCGCACCTATGGACTCGACGGCCAGCTGGGCATCGGCGAGGCGCTCAACCTGAGCGGCTTTGTCGCGAAGAGCGAGACCCCGGACCGCGACCTCCGCAACCACGTCGTGGATATGTCCGCATCATGGCTTAGTCGGAGCCTCAGGGTAAGCGGAGGCTTCCGGGAGGTCGGCGAAGATTTCAACCCCGAGGTCGGATTCCTGCCGCGCAACGGCTACCGGGATTACAACATCTTTTGGATGTCCTTCATCCGGCCCGAATCGTTCCTCGGAGTCCGTGAGTTCCGCCCACACGCGCGCTACTCCACGATCCGTGACCTGGAGACCGGGTTCGAGGAGACTGCCACGGTCCACGTGGACAGCCACGTCGAGTGGCACTCGGGGATGTTCTTCAGCCCCGCGTTCAACTGGAGTCGCGAGGGGCTCGAGGAGCCGTTCGAGATCGTCGAAGACGTGACGGTCCCTCCCGGCACCTACGACGGATGGGAGGCAGCGTGGCATCACTACACGAACCAGGCCGCGCCCGTGTCTCTCGAGACCTCGATCAACTGGGGCAGCTTCCTTTCCGGGACCCGCCGGGGGACCTCGGCAGTTCTCGCCTTCCGTCGTGGCTCGGTGTTCAGCGCCGGACTCCGGTTCGAGTACAACGACGTGAACCTCGACGAGGGCGACTTCATCACGCGCCTGACGGGCCTCCGGCTCGGTTACTTCATCACGCCGGACATTTACGTCCAGTCACTGGTCCAGTACAGCGACCAAGCCGAAAACTGGTCGGCGAACGTGCGCTTCGGGTGGGTGAGCACCGCCGGAACGGGCCTGTTCGTCGTGTACAACCAGGCCCACGGCGTGGGTGACCTCGACGGTCCGTTGAACCGGTCCTTCATCCTTAAGTACAGCCGGCAGTTCAACGCTTTCGGCGGCTGACCGAAAGGACCGTCTCGCACCCATTTTGTTCCCGAGCGCGAGGGTAGAAGCGGATCGGACGCCTTAGCTACCGCACCAGCCGCGTCTCGGGGAACTGGGCGTGCCATCCGAACCAGAACGCGCGGTGGGACGGCAAGCGTCGCAGCCGCGCTCCCTCGGGCCCCGTGAGGCCGGCCTCCGCAACCTCCCAGGGGCCCCCGTCCTCGTCCCACGCGGCGTCGGCACCGTCCCAACGAACGAGCGAGGGAGCTCCGGATTCGTAAACGCGGCTGGCTCCACTCGGGTCGGTCAGCACGACGAACCGCACCGGACCCAGGGCGTCGTGATAGATCGGCCTGGATGAGAGGAACGCGACCGAGATCGCGAGCTGCTCGCCTGGAGCCCCGGGGAAACGAAGCGCCAACACCTCGTCCTTGTTCAGCAGCCGATGGTCGGTCTCGGGCACGGCGAACATCAGCTCGCCGCTCGCGAAGTAGTCGCGATACGCGACGCCCTCTCCGTAGTCGCGGTCATATCCCGTATCCAACGACAGCACCTTCGTGTCCGGGTGCCGGCGACGCCATGCGTCCCATGTCGTGGTCACGACGTACAGCGGCTCCAGCTCGATTCCCGCGCCCACCAGTTGGCCCAGGGCGGGCCCGCCGGTCAGCGTCGACCACAGCGAGCGGGTCTCGTGGTCGTACATGAGCTTGTTGGAGCGGTACAGGAAGCCGCTCGTCCCGAGCTCGTGGTGCGTGCCGTCCACTTCCGAACGATAAAGGATCATCGACCCGCAGAGAGTGCAGTACACCCCGGTGAAATGCTCGTCGCCCAACGTATCCTTGACCACCTCGTGCCACGCGAGGATACGCTTCGGATACGCCCGAGCTTGCCCGTTGAGCTCGACGCCGAAGACGATGTTGCCCTGGTCCAGGTACTCGGCGTCTGCGGCGGTGATGAGCTCCGGGCGGTCGAGTGGAGGTATGCCGTCGCGTCTTACGCCCCCCTAACGAATCTCGTCCAGTCGAATCGTCGAAGCAGGAGGCGGCTCGAAGTAGTCCCGGAAGGTCGGGTCGATGGAGCTGTAGAGTAGCGATTTGAAGCGGGCGTACTCGGGATGCGTTCCGGGATCGGTGCGCCAGATCCATCGCCACCAAAGGTCCGGGTCGGGACCGAAGCGCTGGCCGGTCCCTCGTTCGAGGATCGACCCGAGGCGCGCCCGCTCGCTGTCGGGCGCGAAGCGGTGAAGCTCGAGGAGCATGACCGTGTGTGCGTCATCCCATCCCGCGAGGATCATGTTCTCCGCCAACGACCGGCGCTCGGCGTCTCGAGCCACGAGGTCGAAGAAAACCCCGATGTCGGTGCCCGCACCGGCGGCCTGGGCCGCGAGCCGAGGGGGTGCGAACAAAGGAAACACGAGCAGCCAAGCAGCAGCCAGGACACTCGTCGGAAAGGGATTCACTCTTCGCCTCTGAAACATGCGGGTGCGTTGGCGCCGACAGCACCTCGGTTCGTCACTGTATTGGATCAGTCCCCGGCGGACGAGGGCCGCCCGTTCTCCTCTCCCACCTGGCGCGACCGCCTAGCGGCGCGCAGATTGTCCCCGCTTCACCTTCGCCCCACTCAGGAGGTGCGCATGAGTTCTCCCGAAGACGGCTCGAAACGCTTTTCGCGCCGGAAATGGCTCGCGACGACCGGTTCGGGCGTAGTGGCAGCAGGGCTGGCCAAGACCCGCTTCGACGCGGTCGACCTTCTGGCCCAGGAGGTGAGCGGCCCCGACCCCACCAAGATCCCGGGCCGGCTCCACTCCGAGGTCGGTATGAGGGCCCCGGGGGAAACGCTCGCGCGACTGCCGAACCGCCAGGCGCTCTCGGCCAGCACCCGCTCGCCGATCCACCTCATGGACGGCATCATCACGCCTTCGGACCTGCACTTCGAGCGACACCACGCGGGCATCCCGACCATCGACCCCGACACCTATGAGCTCTTGATCCATGGGATGGTCGAGCGGCCGATGGTGTTCCGCCTCGCCGACCTCAAGCGCTACCCGGCGGTCTCGCGGATCTGCTTCGTCGAGTGCTCCGGGAACGGCGGCTTCAACCCGAGCCCGAACGAGAACCAGACCCTCCAGCTCGCAGACGGCCTGCTCAGCACCAGCGAGTGGATCGGTGTGCCCCTCGCCACGCTTTTGCGGGAGGTGGGCGTGCGCGACGGCGCGTCGTGGATCGTCGCCGAGGGCGGAGACGCGGCAATGTTGAATCGCTCCATCCCGATGAATAAGGCGATGGACGACGCGCTCATCGCCTACGGCCAGAACGGCGAGGCGATCCGGCCGGCACAGGGCTATCCGGCTCGGGTGCTCCTGCCGGGCTACGAGGGCAATGCGCAGGTGAAATGGGTCCGCCGGATCGAGGTCACCGATCAGCCCGTGATGAGTAGAGAGGAGACGTCCCGCTACACCGACCCCCTGCAGGGTGGCCGTGCGCGCCAGTTCAGCTTCATGATGGAGGCGAAGTCGCTGATCACCTTCCCCTCGTACCCAGCCGCGCTGACGGAGCCCGGATGGTGGGAAATCCGGGGGCTGGCCTGGAGCGGGCGTGGACGGATCACGCGCGTCGATATCAGCGCCGACCGGGGGGAGACGTGGGCGCCCGCGGAGCTGCAGGAGCCGATCCTGAGCAAGTGCACCGCGCGCTTCCGACATCTCTGGAACTGGGACGGAGAGGAGACCTTCCTCATGAGCCGGGCGACGGACGAGACCGGCTACGTGCAGCCGTTCTTCCAGCAGGTGATCGAGTATCGCGGCCAGGGGACCGGCTACCACTCCAATTACATCCGACCCATCCGCGTTGCACGTGACGGCGCAGCGACGTTCGGGCTGGGGTATTTCACGTGATTCGGCTCTACTCGGGGCTCGTGATCCTTGCCGGCTTGGCCGCCTGCTCGCCGGCAGGCGACGCGAGTGGCGGCGGGGGAGCCAGTGTCGGCGCCACGGCCGCGGCGGCCGCACCGCAGGCGCCCGATATCTTCGCGTTCGGGCAGGAGGCCAGCCCGGAGCGGATCGCGCTCTGGGACGTGGACGTGCGTCCGGACGGCACCGGACTGCCGCCCGGCACCGGCTCCGTCGCCGAGGGCGCCGAAGTGTACGTACGGGAGTGTGCCTCGTGCCATGGAATGGAGGGCGAGGGCGGCCCCGGAGGTGGCGGAGCCCTCGTGGGCACCGAACCATGGGAGGACTTCCCGAGCGGCCGGGCGGTGGGAAGCTACTGGCCGTACGCGACCACGCTGTACGACTACATCGTACGCGCGATGCCACAGCTGACGCCTGGCTCTCTTTCCGCAGACGAGACTTACGCGGTCATCGCCTGGATCCTACACCAGAATGCGCTCGTCTCCGAGGAGGCCGTGATGAACGCCGAAACGCTCCCGGCGGTGGAGATGCCGGCGCGAGACCGGTTCGTACCCGACGACCGCCAGGGTGGCCCCATCGTGCGCTGACCCGCTGCGTCAGGGTCACTTCAGCGACTGCGAAGCTGGTGGAGCGGTACGTGCACCTGATAGGCGAACGGGGAGGGGTCCGGGAAGAGATCGGCGACCGGCAGGTTCTGCTCGTGGGAGGGGAGCGTATACACCGCGCCCTGTCCCCCGCGCTCAGCCGGGTGGGGCGCGAGGCCCTAGTCAGCGATGACCTCGCCGATGCACAAACCATGGCCGAGCGACGCCCGCCTGCCGCGATCGTCATCGACCACGAGGAGTTCCCGGGACCACGTAGACAAGTTCAGCCGCGTGACCAAGCTCGGTGGAGTCGCGCTGCTTTTCGTTCTCACCGATTCCGCAGACCCCTCGCTGGTGCTCAATCTCCTCGACGTCGGGGTCGACGACGTGTTCGGTCCGCCACACGATTTCGATCTCGTGGCCGCACGCATCAACCGCTCGATCCGCTCGACGTCGCGCGACCACGCGACCGAGAAGCGGCCGGCCGATCAGTTCTCGGCGACCTTCGAGGTGTTCTCATTCCTCGACTTGATCCAGATGCTCAGTCAGGCCCTCAAGACGGTACGGATCGAGCTTTCCCGGGAGAACGGCGAGCAGGCCGTCATCTTCATGCAAAAGGGTCGGATGATCCATGCGTCTTCGGGTGACCTCCAGGGTGCGCACGTGGTGCACGGGGTGATCGCGTGGGAGGACGAGGGCAAGTTCACGGTGCACGAGGAGCGGCGCATGCCTGAGCCGAAGATCCAGGTCTCGTCGGAGTCCGTGCTCATGGAGGGCTGTCGGCTCCTCGACGAATCCACGCGAGAAGCGACACGGGCCGGTGGAGCTTAGCAAACCCATTCAGATCGAGAGGTCGGCGCTTTCGCACAGGCCCAACGGCCCCTACTCTAGTCTCTCAGCAAGCATCCCTCGGAGACGCCACCGCCCGTGAAAAAGACTGAGCTCAAGAACTGGCTCGCCGCCCTGGGAATCGGCAGCGGGTTCGCGTTCAACGCCGGGCTTGCCGAGACTCCACCGGCTGACCTGCAGGCGAGAGCGCGAGCCGAGCTAGCCGTCGTCGGCATGACAGGCTCGGCGCCGGAGACAGGCCAGGTCTACGTGGTCATCAACCACGAGGAGCAATACAGCATCTGGCCCCGAGAGATGGAGATACCCGAAGGATGGCGCAGGCTCGGCAGGGAGCTTTCACTCGAGCGGGCCGGGATGCAGCTCCAGCGCCGCGCGACCAGCATGAGATTCCGCGTCGTGATCAACCACGAGGAGCAGTACAGCATCTGGCCCGTCGAGTACGAGCTGCCGAGGGGATTCGAGCCGATCGGCGCAGTCTGTGAGGTAGCGGAGTGCGTAAAGCGCATCGAAGGCTGAGCCGGTGAGCAGCACCCTTCCTCGGCGTCCGAGCCCCCACGCGGCCGACCCTGCCTAGCCACTTCGACCGGCCCACCGAAACGGGCCGGGGCTCGGTGCGACCCGCTTGAATATCATCGGAATCTCGGCATTCTATCACGATTCGGCCTGCTGCCTACTCCGTGACGGCGATCTGGTCGCAGCCGCCCAGGAGGAGCGCTTTTCGCGTGTCAAGGGCGACCATCGACTTCCGGTGCACGCCTTCCGCTACTGCCTGAGCGAGGGCGGGCTCCACCCCGGCGAGCTGGACGCCGTTGCCTACTACGAGATTCCCGAGGCCCGCTGGGAGCGACAATCCCATTGGGGGCATCCTCGCTCACCGACGCTCGATCCGAGGCTCCTGATCGAGCGGCAGCTCGGCTATGACGGTCCCGTGCGGACCTTCCCCCATCACACCTCGCACGCCGCTAGCGCGTTCCTCTATTCGCCTTTCGAGAGCGCGGCCGTGTTCACCGCGGATGGGGTGGGTGAGTGGGCTACCACGACGTACGGCGCCGGGAACGGCGAAAACCTCCAGGTGATGGAAGAGGTCCGTTTCCCGCACTCTATCGGGCTACTCTACGCGGCGCTGACGGCATGGCTGGGCTTCAGCGTAAACGAGGGCGAGGGCACCGTCATGGCGCTGGCCGCCCATGGACGACCGCGGAAGATGTCGGCGATGAAAGAGCTTCTCCGCTCGGGGACGAAAGGCGGGTTCGAGCTGGCGCTCGAGCACTTCCGATTCGACGAGCAGATGGGGGCTCCGAGCCTGTTCGATGTGCTCAAGGTGCCTCCCCGGTTCCCGGGTTCGGAACTGGCGCAAGAGCACATGGACCTTGCCGCCAGCCTCCAGGCCGCGGTCGAGGAGGTGCTGCTGGAGAAGATCGGGTATCTGCGGCGGCTCAGCGGCGAGGACAGGCTCTGCATGGCTGGCGGGGTCGCCCTGAACTGCGTCGCCAACGGCCGTCTCGCTCGGGAGGCGGGATTCCGGGAGGTCTTCATCCAACCCGCCGCGGGCGACGCCGGTGGCGCACTCGGGGCTGCTGCCCTGGCCCTGATCGATCTCACGGGCGGCCGTCCGCAGCCGATGCGGCACCTCTTCCTCGGCCCACGCTACGACGCCGAGGACTTTCTGCTCGGTACCGCATTGGAATCACGGGACTACAGCGACGACGAGGGCGGTCTGATCGCCGACATCGTCAACCGTCTCGATCGCGGGGAGGTCATGGGCTGGTTCCAAGGACGGATGGAGTTCGGGCCCCGAGCGCTCGGAGCCCGGAGCATACTGGCCGATCCACGCCATCGAGGCATGCGCCATCGGATCAACCTCGAGATCAAACGACGCGAGTGGTTTCGCCCGTTCGCGGCGAGCGTACGCGTTGAGAGCGCCGCCGTCTGCCTGGACGGGCCGGTTGCCTCGCCCCACATGCTGATCACCTGCCCGGTCGAGGGGAGCCTCGAGGCGGTGTCCCACGTCGACGGCTCCACACGACCGCAGCTCGTGTCCCGGGAAAGCGCCCCGCGATTCTGGCGACTTCTGACCGAGTGGGAGCGTCGGACAGGATGTCCGGCCCTCCTCAACACATCCTTCAATACTCGTGGCGAACCGATCGTGTGCACGCCGGCGGACGCGCTGTTTTCGACCGTGGAGAGCGGAATCGACACCTTGGTCCTGGAGAATCACGTCATCGACGCCGTGCCCGAGCAATGGCATGATCTCGTCCCCTCGTGGCGCGGTCCCCGGAAACGCGCCAACCGCCAGGACCTGTATACGTTCTGAGCGATGCAGAAACTGAAGCCGATCAGCATCTGGCGCCCCGAAACGATCGACGGGAGTCCAGCGTTCGTTCGACCGGCACCTGGCCCCTTCGGCGATCACTACTCCGACCGGCTCGCGATACCTCTCGAGACACCAGCACCACGGCGCGTATGCTTCTTTGGCGAGTCGGCGGCGGCCGGATACCTCCTTGCCCCCGACATCACCCCGGCCGGGGTGCTCGGCCTACGGTTGGGACCAGATTACGACGTGGTCGACCTCGCCCGTACCAACGAGCGCATCGATACGCTCGTCGACACCATCCAGGCAGCGCTCCAGTTGAGGCCGGACGTCCTGGTCGTGTTCGCCGGGAACAACTGGAATCTGCTCGAGACTCCGGATTGGTCGCCCTTCTTCCCGGTGAGTGAGTCGCGCCAGCGCTACGCAGCCGCCGTGCGCCGCGGTGGGCTCGGGAGCCCGGTCCTGGAAGCGCAGCGAGCCCTGCGCGTCAAGGTCGACCGCCTCTTCGACTGCCTCCTCGCGACGGGAACGCGGACCGTGATCGTCGTGCCCGAGGTCAACCTCGCCGATTGGACGACCCGTCAGCCAGTTCCATGGCTCGACGAGGGGCTCGCCGCGTGGTATCGCCTCCTCGTGCAGGCCGAGCGCGCCCTCCGCCGTCGAGATTTCGCCGAGGCCCGGATGAGCGCTCGACGAATGCTGACGCTGGATGGTGGTTCGTGTCCGACCGCGTTTCGACTCCTCGCGCGGGCCGCGGAGGGTCTCGGGGATCGGGACGAGGCCGCGACCGCTTCGCGTGCCCACGTCGACAGCGCCCATTATCCGCTGCTCGCCCTGTTGGGAGCGCCCCAGGCCAGACATGCGGACCAGGAGATGCTGGCCGATGGAGCCCGGCGCGCGGGCTTCGATTGCGTGGACCTCAGGGAGGTCTTTGCCGACGGGTTCGGAAAGCCGCCTGGTCGGGCTCTGTTCTACGACTACTGTCACCTGACCCCGCACGGCATCAATTTGGCGATGAGCGCCGTCGCCAGCGCGATCGCGGGCGACGCCGGTGGCGGTCCCATCGAGATTTCCGCGTCGGTGGCCACCCGGGCTGCGATCGGAGCGGCCATTCATGGCGTGCATCGCGGAGCACGAGGACCGGTGGTGAGGCACTGGATGCGCGCCGCGATCGCCGAAGGTAGGGCGGCGCGCCAGCTACTTCGCGATGTGGTCGACGCTCGCCTCGCTTCAGCCCCCGCGGTCCTCACGAAAGGGCAGCTTCGGGACGATCCTCTGACGCCTCAACAGGGCTGGAAGTGGAAGTGGCTGGACGCGGAGACCCTCGCCGCGATCGAGGAGGTCACCGGACTCGAGGTTCTACTCGGAGACCGGGGCGCGCCGAAGCTCGAGCTCTGGAATCCGCTCGACCGTTTCTTGTCCGACGCCTTGGACCACGACGATGCGGAGGGCCGCGCCACGTACAGAGCACCGTGGCCATGGACCCACCTCGCGCTCCTCGCCAGAGGTCCCTGCACCATCGAGATGGTCGTCAGAGGAAAGGGGACCGCAAGGCTGAGATCGAACGGTCAGTGCATCAGCCGGCTGCAACTGCGGCCGCAGTGGACTCGATGGCGCGTGCACGTAACCGTGCAGCCGGCTCGGCGGGACCCTCCGGCCTGGAGGAGGCCCTCCAGCTTCTCGAAGCTGGCATGGAGGCGCCCGTACATCCCGTGTTCGGAGAGATCTACGACACGCGCCTGGTTTCATGACCCCTGCTCAGTGGCATCTCGCACATCCAACCTCCCCGATGATCTCCGCATGATCACACGACTCCTCCAAACGCGATGCACACCTTCTCGACAGGTTCGAGCAGGGTGAGATCAGCCGCAGACAGCTCATCCGGAGTGTCGCGCTCGCTGCTTCCGGGGGCCACGTGCTCGGTTCACCGGCTCCTGCGAGGGCCGCGGTGGGCGTGGCTCCCCTGCCGGCGACCGTGGCCGTGGACCACATCTCGTAATTGGGGGCACTCGTACCCTGTGGCGTCGCGATCGGCATCGGAGTTGCGCCCGGAAGCCCCGCAGCTTTTCGCAGCGCCTTGCCCTCCGCGAGGTCGGCACGGGCATGCCGGTTGCATGCGCGTTTTCTGCCACCCATCATCCTCTATCGATGCCCTGACCGCGTGATTCTGCGGAGGTTTCTTCTGGCCATGCGTGGCCGCCGCTCCAACCTACTGTGCATGCTCGTCGCTTTGGGCCCCAGCGCGTGCGGTGGGAGCGATGGAACGGGTCCGGGGCCACCGGCCGTAGCCGTGGCGACCGTACAGGTCGAGCCCGGCCAGGCCCAACTCGTGTTCGGTGAGTCGGTTCAGCTGAGCGCGACTCTTCGTGACGCGAGTGGAGCCACCTTGTCGGGCCGCTCGATCTCGTTCACCTCTACCAATCAGGCCGTTGCGACCGTCAGCTCGAGTGGCCTGGCGAGGGCGGTCGGCAAGGGACAGGCGGAGATTTCGGCGACGAGCGAGGGGATCTCGGGGTCCTCGTCGTTGACGGTGATCCTGGTCGACTTCGAGCCGGAGCAGGACACCGAGCTGTCGGGGCTCCAACTGTTCGCAAACGTGAACATCGCCGACGGTGTGAAAGTCTCCGCCACGGGCGACCTGGACCTGCTCGTCGAGGGGATTGTCCAGATCGCGGGAATACTGGAGGCCGACTGCGACGGGGTGGCGGTCAAGGGCGGCGCAGACGTGACGATCCCCGGAACGATCCAGAACGACTGCAACAGCCCCGACGCGCCGGGCCCAACGTTGAGCATCGCCGCCAGCGGCGCCTTGGACCTCACGGGCGGCAAGGTGATCTCGTCGGGGCTGATCCAGGCCATCAACGGCTTGGCCGACATCTTCTCCGCCCAGAGCCTGGCACCGGCGACCGCCGAGCGTCTCCAGGGCGGTCCGTGCGTGTTCCGCGAAGCCGAGGTTCGCCAGCTGGAGTCCGAGGCGGGTTCTACCCCGCCTGGCATCGAGATCCTGTGCGAGGGCGACGTCATCTTCAGCGGAACCACCATCGTCGCACGCAACGGCGCAGACGGAGCGTCCGCAGAATCCGTCGGAGCCGGCGAGGTCGGCGCGAGCGCTTCTTCGGGAGGGGTCGGTGGGTTCGTCCGGATCGAAGCGGACGGGGACGTCGACTTCCTCGCGGGAAGCGGAGGGACGACGATCTCACTCGGGAGCGGTGGGAACGGGGGTGACGCCACCGCAACGGCCACCTCACCCGGTGGATCGGCGACCGCCTCGGCCGGTGACGGCGGCGAGTCGGGCGCGCTGTCTGTCGTGGCGGACGGATCGGTCCAGGTCGCAGCCGCCGGCCTCACGGTGGAACTAGGCAGGAGCGGCGACGGCGGCGAGGCCCAGGCCGTCGGCGGAGACGGAGCGGCCGGGGGTGCCGGGGGATCGGCGAGCGCCACGGCAGGCGACGGAGGGAGCACGCCCGCGTATGTGTTCACGGCGGGTAGTGGGATCTCGGGTGCGGAGAACATCGCCATGGCCGGCGGCGACGCCGGACACGGCGGGACGGCATCCGCCACCGCAGGAAACGGTGGAGCGGGAGACGCCACAGCCAAGGACGGTGGCCCCGGCGGCTCCATCGCGGCGAGCGCGGGTCGAGGCGGCGATGGGGGTCCACAGGACCTGTTCGGTGTGCCGCTCTCGGTCGGTGGCGACGGAGCTGACGCGAGCTTCGCAGGCGGCATCGGCGGCCCGGGATTCGACGGATGCTCGGTCGATCCCACGGAGGCCGGAGGGAACGGAGGCCCGGGCGGCGACGCGTCGGGCGGCGCCGGGTTGGGCGGCTCGGGCGACGCAGCGGGGTCTGTTGGAGCGGTGTTCGTGGCCGCTGCTACGGGGAGCGACGGTGACGGGGCCGCCGGCGACCCAGCGGGCTCCGGGGGTACGGCGGGAGCGGACGATATTGCCGCGGTTGACGGCCGCACCGACGTTGGGGTCGTGTTCGCGGACGGACAGGACGGAGGGGGCTGCGGGCTGGATCCCGCGATCGAGGCCGCACTGGTCGCACTCTACAACGCCGCGAACGGAGCCGGGTGGACGCAGTCGGACGGATGGCTGACGGAGACGTCCCTCTGCACGTGGTTCGGCGTAACGTGCTCGGGGAGCAGCGTGACCGAGCTCAGGCTGAGAGATAACCAGCTCGCCGGCACGATTCCCGCCGAGCTGGGCGACCTGGCGGGCCTCGAGCGGCTGGATCTGGCCTCCAACCAGCTGACCGGGTCGATCCCGCCCGAGCTGGGCAATCTGTCGAACCTCGAGTGGCTCAGCCTCTTTGGAAGCCAGTTGACCGGCACCATCCCGACCGAGCTGACGGACTTGTCCAGTCTTCAGTACCTTCAGCTCCAGGCCAATGGGCTGAGCGGAACGATCCCGCCCGGGTTCGCGGATCTCGCGGGTCTCGTCGTGTTCGCCCTGGGAAGCAACGAGCTCACAGGAACGATCCCGCCGGGGCTGGGGAATCTGTCCAACCTCGAGAACCTGGGCCTCGCCGACAATGAGCTCACCGGAACGATCCCACCCGTGCTGGGCAACCTGTCGAACCTCGAGTTCCTGTTCCTGGACCGGAACCAATTGACCGGAGCGATCCCGTCCGAGCTCGGCAACCTCACAGGCCTCCAGTGGCTCCATCTCCAGGGCAATGACCTGGACGGCACGGTGCCCCTCGGAGTGGCTCAAATCGGCGGCGCCATCCAGCAGGTCGCTGCGGCTCGCTGCAGCCTGAAGCCGCCGGGCAACGTCGACCTGTTCATGCCCGCGATCGCCGGATACGTGGCGGCCGATCTGGACGCCGACGGGAAGATCTGCGGGGTTACGCTCTCACCGCCCAGCTAGCACCGCCTGAGTATTCGTGCGGGAGCCCAGCCTCTGCGCACCTCGAGGACGTTGCCCACCAGCAGCTCGACGTGCCGCTCGTCGACGAACGGCGAGAGGACGCAGGACGCAGACGGGAACCCGCTGCCGCTGCGCGGCGTCCCCAGCTGAAGAAGCCCGGATGGCGCTCTCCCGCCATCGGACGGCCCCGTCTTGGAGGGCGTGGCCCGGAGCGGGTACCTTGACGTCGGAAACCCGCTCAGTGACCATCCGGGCCACTGCTGAACCGGTACGAAGAATGAATGGCGCAACCGCATCTTTCGGATGCCCGCAGATCCCACTGGCGTAGGAGGGTCCTCATGAGCCAGCGCACGCCATCCCCGCTCCGCCGAGTCGCGTGGGTTCCGATTCTCGCCCTCGCGCCCGCAGGCGTCGCCGCCCTTCCGGCAGCCCCTTGGGGGCAAGCCGAGGACCGCGAACCGGAGATCCACGTGCTGGAGGCGAGCCCGACGACCGTCGCCTGGGGCTACTACTGGTCCGAGACCGAACCCGTACTTCGCGTCCGGTCGGGCGACATCGTCGAGTTCACGACCATGATCACGTCCAGCCCGGAGCGCCTCGAGCAAGCGGGCGTGCCCGCCGACCAGATCCAGCCGGAGCTGAGCGCCATCCACGAGGACGTGACCGACCGCGGACCGGGGGGTCACATCCTCACGGGGCCGGTGCACGTGGAGGGAGCCGAGCCCGGCGACATCCTCGAGGTCCGAGTGCTGAGCGTCGACCTCGAGATCGAGTACGGGTACAACGGCTGCAGCGGTTTCATGAGCGAGGCCTGTCCCGAGCAGGGCACGCGGATATTCTGGCTCGACCGCGACCGCATGGTTTCGGAGTTCGCTCCGGGCATTGAGATCCCCCTTAGGCCGTTCTTCGGCAGCATGGGCGTGGCGCCTCCGCCAGAGGCCGAACGCTGGAGCAGCCTGCCGCCCTGGATCCACGCCGGGAACGTCGACAACAAGGAGCTGGTCGCGGGGACCGCGCTGTTCATTCCGATCCACGTGCCGGGGGCCCTGTTCCAGGTGGGGGACGGTCACGCCGCCCAGGGAGACGGAGAGGTCGACCAGACCGCCATCGAGACCTCACTCCGCGGTCGCCTCCAGCTGGTCATCCATCGAGGAAGGACGATCGAGTGGCCGCGCGGAGAGACGCCCACCCATCATATCGCGATGGGGAGTGACGAGGACCTGACCGAAGCGACACGCATCGCGATTCGTCAGGCCATCGCGCTCATCAACGAGGAGTACGGGCTCGATCCGGGGGAAGCCTATCGGCTGCTGAGCGTGGCGGGCGACCTGAGGATCACCCAGCTCGTCGACCAGAAGGTCGGGGTCCACGTCATGATCCCCAAGTCGATCTTCAGATGAGGGCTCGGGCCCGAATGATCCGGAGGAGCCTTTGGTCTGCGTGGTCGCAGGTCGTTTTGACCGCGGTCGCGCTCGCCGGATCGCCCCTTCCCTCCTCCGCACAGCCGACCCGAGCCGGTTGGACGTTCACCTCCGAGCTGAGCGCGGTGATCTCGGCGGGCAACTCCGAGTCGACCACGCTCGGACTCGGCGCGAACGTGCGCAGGGACTGGGCGAGCACGGTGCTGCGCCTCGAGGCCAACGCGGTGCGCACGGAGTCTGGCAAGACGACGCGAACGGCTATCGGCTCCGCGAACGCGTTCGAGCTCGTCGAGGAGACCCAGCGGGAGAAGACCGCGGAGGCCTTCAACGTGCGCGCACGCTTCGATCGGGACCTCTCGAACGGAATCTTCTCCTTCAGTGGAGTTGATTGGCTGCGAAATACGTTCGCGGGCGTCGACAGTCGGTTTCTCGTCGCGCTCGGCGCCGGTAACACCTGGGTCGAGAACGACGAGACCCGCTTCAAGACGGACGTCGCGGGAACCGTCACGTTCCAGAGCGACGTCGTCGAAAACCCCTTCGTCAAGCGCAACTTCCCAGGCGTGCGGGCGACCTATGAGCTATGGAGGCGGATCTCGAGCTCGGCCGAGGTGGAGAGCGAGTTGGTGGCCGACTGGAACCTCGACGAGACCGAGGACGTGCGGCTGGACTGGACCCACGCGCTCTCCGTGTCCGTCACGAGCGTGATCGCGCTCAAGCCGAGTCTCAAGCTCCAGTGGCGGAACCGTCCCTCGCTCACGAAGGTGCGGCTGCTGGAGTCGGACGGTACGGATACCGGCGATCAGGTCGCGGTTCCGCTCGGAAAGCTCGATACGTTCTTTCGCGTGGCCCTCGTCGTCAGCCTCTAGGCTCAGCGCACGCAACAAACCAGATGGAACTCCGCCGATCTTCGGGGTTGGCCGACGACCTGCATGAGGAGGCTGTCGGCCCCGATGAATTCGGGGATCACGAGCCCGTGCGACTCGCTTCCTGGAACCCTGAAGATGCTCGAGGTCGCGCGATCGAAGACGTAGGTCGAGGAGAGGACCGGCGAGGATGGTGTCCCACTGACAGTTGAAGGTGGTGGCTCCGGAGAGTCTCCTTGTTAGCCTGCCTTTCTCATTTCGGCAACCGGTTCATGGTCGTCGAGGTGGGCCCTGAGCATCCAGAGCTGGTCGTAGCCGATGATCCTCCGGTAGCTCTTCTCGGTCTCCACGAACGAGGCCGCAGCCCAGCGCAAGGCCATCGCTCCGTTCTTCCAGTTGGTCACCCTGCGGGTCTTCTGTCTTACGCCCGAGTGGGTGCTGTCGATCAGGTTGGTCGAGCCCAGGCACTTCCTCAGCCGCGGCGGGAGGCCGAGCCGGTTGATCGTGAACATCTCGCTGAGGCCTTCGCGTAGGCTAGCCGAGGCCGAGGGGTGGTCGCGCTCGAGCCATCGGGCGAGCTGCTCGAGCTTCTGCTCGCCCTGCTTCGCGTCCAGCTTCATCGCCGCCCGGAACGCCGCCTTCACCTGAGGATGCTGATCCTTCGGCAGATGACCCAGCACGTTGCGGAGCTTGTGGTTGCGGCAGCGCTGGATGGGGTGACGTTGGCCGAACACCTTCTCGATCGCCTTCCTGAGCGCTTTCGAGCCATCGATCACGAACAGCCGCCGCCTGCCCGGGTCCAGGCCGCGCTCGACCAGATCCTCTAGGAGCGCGCTGGTCACCTCGGCGTTCTCACTCGCTCCTTCCCTCACGCCCAGCACGTGCTTCTTTCCGTCTGAGTCCACGCCTACCGCAGCAAGCACGTGGTGCGAGCCCATCTGGATCCCGTCCAGGTAGATCACCAGCAGGTCCCACGCATCCAGCCGGCGCTCCATCAGCTCCTTCAGCACGCGCTCCTAGGCCTCGACCGTCTCACGGCTCACCGCCGACTTGCTCACCCCGACCGTGTCGGCCATCTCACCGATCACACGGCCGTACTTGCGCGTGCTCACCCCCGCCATCAGGACCTCGAGCATCCGATCCGCCACAGCGCCCGGTCTCCGCATCGCTGCGTACGCCGGCACCTCGACCTCGCCACCCTCCCCGGCGCCCCGGCGCCTGAGCCGTGGCCGCTCCACACGCACCTTCCGGTCCGACAGGTAAACCACACCACCCTGCCGGCCATACCACACCGTGTCGTCTTCCGCTCGTGACCGACCTGCCTGCTTCACGCCTGCCACACCCTCGGCGCTCATCTCCAGCACCGCTTCGATCGTCGCTCGTCCCATCACCTGGATGACTTCGTCGATCACGACCTCCGTCTGCTCCACGAGCTCAAGCATCGGAAGCAGAAACTGCCCCTCCCGCTTCAGGAACTCCCTGATCGCGCGCTTGTCCGCCCGATCCCTTACCTCGTACGTTCTCTTCATCGTGGTGGCTCCGTGTTGGGGTTTTTGCCTACCCGAGCCTATCGGCCCGGGACCCCCGGAGCCACCACTTTTCTTTCTCCCCTATCAGGAACCTTCAACTACGGTTGGGACAGCTTCTTTCAGGGGGTCAGGTCACGGTCGCAGCGATCATCCACAGCGTGATCCAGCACGGGACGGACGAGACGTACGGCACGTGGAAGCCACAGGTTGTGATCTTGGATCCGCACAACGAGTACGGCAAAGCCTTCAAGGGGCACAAGAGGATGTCTACAGACGAAGGGACGCTCTCGTTACCCTACTGGCTTCTGGATCTTGACGAAACGATTGGCCTCCTAATCGGGAAGACCGAGTATGCAGCGACGTCGCAAGCCAACATCGTCAAAAACGCATTACTGTTGGCCCGCTCCAATGCCGCAAAAGATGTCCTTGGACTTGATCCCAACAAGTTAACAGTCGATTCGCCGGTCCCCTATGTTCTTGGTGACCCAGCGGGGCTGAACGAATTCGGCGAGTTAGGCGGAGCGAAGTATGACATTGGTCTCGTCGGTGCGATCAACGCACAGCGACCGAACAACAAAAACAAGAAGGATCACGAAGACTACAACAAGGTACTTAGAAAACTCGATTCATTGATCAAGGATGACCGACTATCTTTCATGATGAAGAGTTGGGATGGTGGCGATGACCCAATGCCATCTGTCCTCGCTCAGATTCTGGGTGATGACGCAGCAGTAAGAATCGTTGATTTGTCTGGTGTGCCGAATGAAGTAGCCGGCATTGCTAGCGCAGCAGTCTCCCGGACCTTGTTTTCTGTGAAGATCTGGCAAAGCGTGGTGGAGCGTGAGGCAAGTCCAATTGTGCTCGTGTGCGAAGAGGCACACCGTTATGTCCCCAACAGTGGCGAGGCCCAATACGCGGCGGCACAAAACGCGATTAAGCGGATCGCAAAAGAGAGTCGAAAGTACGGAATCGGGCTCTTCCTTGTCTCGCAGCGCCCAAGCGAAGTCGAGACAACCGTACTCTCGCAGTGTAATTCCTGGATTGTCCTGCGTATCACTAACGAAGCGGACAGAGCACATGTTCGTGGGGTACTTCCTGATTCAATGGCAGGGTTGACGAAGATGCTCTCCGGACTCCGGCGACGGGAGGCCATCTTCGTTGGGCAGGCAGCGATGCTCCCGTCCCGAATCATGATTCGAGATCTCGACGACGCCCAGCTTCCGAAGTCGAGCGACATTGACTTCGACAAGGGATGGCAGGCCGACGGGATGGCAGAGCAAGAACTGAAAGCGGTATCTGATCGTTGGCGATATCAAAAGCGATGAGCTTCACGTTTGCCGAATCCATCGTCGCGCAGGCTGCCCTGGCGTGGTCTTGAATCGGCGGCTGGTAGATACAACGGCACCGAAATCGCCCCTGACGAATCAGGATTCGACCCGTGTGCCTTTGCTCATCATCGACCCCCTCGGCATGGGCCAGTTGCTGCACACCGCCGCCGAGAGCATACTCGAACTCATCATGCCCCGTTATGAACGGGCCTCCATCGTGACGCGCTTTGAGGAAAGGGCATGCAGATCGTTTTCGGACTCCACCTGGACGGCTTGCAGCCAGAAGTCCCGCAGACTGTGGCGGGAGCGGCAACGCTCGGTCCAAAGGGCTTGCTGGGGGTCCTAGAAACCCAGCTCGGGTTGCCGACGCCAACCCCGCACCCGAGCGAAGCGCCATTCAGCTATCTCCAGTGCCTGCGAGAGGCTTCATCGCCGGACCGATTCTTCCACCGCTCATTTGGAACCGACCCGGTCAACGTTTCGCGCACGCTCCTCGATTGGCGCGAACAGTGGTACGAGGCTGGCTGGGACGGCACCTTCCCGGACGATGTGCCAGCACGACTCGCGGACATGGCCGCCGTCGAGGCCATCGCCAAGGGACGGGTACCGCTCACCCACGGCGAGCGCCTGCAGTCGGTAGCGGAGGCCCTCCAGGAGCGCCGCCCCCAGTTTGAGCGCGTGGAACTCCACACGCCTCTTGACGACCTCCCACACGTTTGGCAGCGGGTGATCGATGCCCTGCCATGGGTGCCTGCCGCCGGTCTTGAGTCCGCACCTGCCGGCCGGGCCGGATCGGATCTCGCGATCGTGCAGACAAGACTGCTCTCGATGGTCAATCGTGACAAAGAACGAATCGCAAACTCCGAGCTCCTTCAGGGTGACAGGTCGTTTATTGTCGTGAAGTCCGCATCGAGAGATCTGTCTGCGGACGCTATCGCCGAATACCTTCTGTCATCCGGGCGGATCAGTGAGACGCTCTTAGTCGCCGAGCACGAAGGAATCATTCTCGACAACGCGCTTGAGCGTGCCGGATTACCGCGCTGTGGTTTCCGACGATACACTCGATTTCGGGCGGCCACCCAAGTACTCAAGCTCTCACTCGCGCTCGTGTGGGAGCCGGTCGACCCGCACCGAATACTCCAGTTCCTGCTGCATCCCACCGGACCACTCCCGAAGTGGGTACGGTCGCGACTCGCCGATGCTGTGGCCGAGTCCCCCGGTGTTGGCGGACCGGAATGGGTCGCTGCAATTCACAAAATCGGGCAGATGCAACGAGAACGCTACGAGGCCGAGGAGGCGGAAATCGAGCAGCTTCAATCCGAAATCGCATACTGGTTGGAGGGGGAACGGTACGATCCCGGTGCCGGCGCTCCGCTTGAGGCATTGCTTACCCGCACGCAGCGCGTCTCGGTTTGGGCGAGCAAGCAATTCCACACGGTGGAGAGTGAGGCCGAGGCTTCTCTGTTCGCGTCTGCCCATGCGCAGGCGGAGGCGCTCCTGACGGAGCTCGCAGGGCTTCGAAAAGATGGTACCGAGCGCATCGCACGGCTTGCGCTTGAGCGACGGATCGACGAGGTGACGACCGACGCACCGGATCCTTCCACGTACGAAGAGGCCGGTCACGCACGAGCGGCGACCTCACCGGCCGCAGTGACAAGTCCGTGGCCGGCAGTGGTTTGGTGGAATCTCTCGTACGTGCCGACCGCTGTCTCGTACCCCTGGTCGGGGCGCGAACTTGCCGCCCTGCGTGCATCGGGGGTGCGACTGCCAGAGGTCGAGGAAATTGTTCGCCGGCAAAGTCGGGAGTGGCTGAGACCGCTGTGCCATGCTACAGAGCAGTTTGTCCTGGTCGTGCATGACGACGAACGTGGAACGCACCCGTTATGGACGCGGATCGAGAGCTTTTTCGACGGGATCGCGATAGTCCAGATTGAATCCACGCTGGTCGGTGGAGGCATGGCACTCGAAGCGCTTGAGGTGCCGACGCGAGTACTTCCGCTTCAGGTCCTGCCCACGCCACGACGGTGGTGGTCACTGCCGGACGATTGCGTCGTCGCGCCTCGTGAGGTCGAGTCCTACTCCAGTCTCTCGAAGCTCTGCGACTACCCGCACGAGTGGGTGTTGCAGTACGCCGCGCGGCTCCGAGCCGGGAGCGCCTCCGAGGTAATGGATGGCTCCCGCCTCTTTGGAACCCTCGGGCACCGCCTCTTCGAAGAGTTCTTTCGGACGCACGACGACTGGCGCCGGATGCAAGACGAAAACGTGCTCGCCTGGGTGCGCGCAGAATTGCCCGGACTCGTCGAACGCGAAGGCGCGGTGCTGCTCGAGCCCGGGCGCGGAGTCGACCGCCAGCGAATCGCCGTCACCCTGGAGCGAGCCCTGGTCCGGCTTCTGGCACACCTCCGGTCGGCCGGAGTCGTGCAGGTAACGCCTGAAGCCTCCGGAAAAGTGCCGTTCGCGGGACGCCACCTGACCGGTGCCATCGACTTTGTGTTGACTTGTGGCAACGGACAACGCGCCGTTCTCGACGTCAAGTGGGCAGGCGAAAGCTACCGCCGAGACTTGCTCTCGGAAAACCGCACCCTACAGCTGGCCACCTACTCCCACCTACAGAAAAATCTGGATGGGAGCGAACGATGGCCTTCTGGGGCGTTCTTCATCCTATCCACCGGCAATGTCCTCGCGAGCGATGGATCAAGCTTCCCAGATGCAATCGTGTCCCCGTCGAACAACGGCGAAGGCTTAGCAAATCTCTGGGACCGTCTCCAACTCACGTACGACTGGCGATGGGAACAGTTGGAAAGTGGGCGGATCGAGGTCGTGACGGACCTCACGGTACCGGACGAGCAGTCGACTCCGCCCGAGGCTGGGCTCCGTCCGGTCACCGGTGGCGATCAGTACGACGACTACGTGCACCTCACGGGGTGGGCGGACTCCCGATGAGCGACAGTCAGAACGATCTCGCGCATGTGCGCTTCATCAGTGCCGGAGCGGGGAGCGGCAAGACATATCACCTGACCGAGGAGCTTGAGCAAGCGCTGTCCGATGGCAGGGCGATGCCTGCGGCCGTGATTGGCACGACGTTCACGGTAAAGGCCGCCACAGAGCTTCACGACCGCGTCCGGACTCGACTGATCAGGAGCGGCCGGTCCCTGTTGTCAGAGCAGATGGCCCAGGCAGTCATTGGTACCGTGCACAGCGTCTGTGGGCGCCTGCTCGGGCGGTTCGCGTTTGAGCTCGGGCTCTCGCCCGAACTCAACGTCGCAAGCGTCGAGGATGGTGCGCGTCTCTTCAACCAAGCATTGGACGAGGTGCTGAGTGCGGACCGTGTTCGAGAGATGAACCTTTGCGCCGAGCGTCTTGGGCTCGTAGACGATCAGGACGGAACAAGTTGGCAGGACCACGTGCGGAAGATCGCGGAGGAGACGCGAAGCAACGACATTGACCCGACCAGCCTGCCGACGATGGGCCGCGAAAGCGCGATCCGGTTTCTTACCTATTTTCCGGAAGCGACTTGCGACGACGAGGCGCGGGAGGCGCTACTCGCGGCCGTTCAGGAAGCGATCGCGAACATCGACCTTGCGTCCGATGCCACCAAAACCACGCGCGATTATGTGAGTCGGCTACGCAGCGCCGCGGCCGAACTCCGGCGTGACAACTGCCGTTGGACGCTCTGGATCTCGCTGAGCAAGTCGTCACCGGCAAAGAGGAGCGAATTTGCCGCAATGCCGGTACGGGCCGCAGCCGCTTTCTATGACGGTCATTCGGGCTTTCACGCCGACATACGCAGGTACATCGAAGGCGTGTTTGCGATCGCTGGGGAGGCTCTTTCCCATTTCCAGAGCTTGAAGACCGAGCGCGGCCTCGTCGACTACGCCGATATGGAGCAGCTGGCGCTCCGGGCCCTCGACGATCCCGCCGTGGCGGAACGTCTCAGCGACGAGGTGGATCTGTTGCTCATCGACGAGTTCCAGGACACGAACCCAATGCAGCTCGCGCTGTTTATGAAGCTCGCTCGGCTTGCTCGCGAGGTGGTCTGCGTCGGAGACGTGAAGCAGGCCATCTTCGGTTTCCGGGGAAGCGACCCGGAGCTCGTGCGAGGCACGCTCGATGCACTCGCCGCCCGCGGCAGCAGGCTCGACGTGCTCGATAGCTCCTGGCGGTCGCGGCCGTCGATTGTGCGCTACCTGAACGCCGTATTTGGTGAAGCCTTCGAACGCGACGGCATGGAACGCGCATTGGTCGATCTGTCACCCGAGCGCCCGGAGACTCACGACTCGCCAGCGGTGGTGCGTTGGACCCTCCCAAGGACGAGGAAAGTGGCGGAGCAGGCAGACGCTTTGGCACTCGCTATTTTGGAATTCAAGAGATCTGGACAACGAGTGAGCGACCCGGAGACGGGAGAAACGCGGGCTGTCACCTTCGGAGATATTGCGGTGCTCGCCACGACCAACGGCCACGTGCAGGCCATCGCGAAGGCGTTGCGCGAACGACGCGTGCCCATGAAGATGACCCTGGCCGGGCTTCTCGAGATGCCCGAGGTGTGCCTTGCAAGAGCGTGCCTGCGCCGCCTGAATGATCCCGCCGACACCATCGCCACGGCCGAAATCCGAGTTCTGGGTTCCTGTGAGGAGCCGGAAGTCTGGCTTGCAGACCGGCTTCGCTGGCTCGAGGCTGAAGAGGGGGACCGGAGCTGGGCCGAGACCGACGATCCGATCGTATCTCGCATCGCGCATTTGCGCAGCCAGACGATTACCCAGTCCCCGGTCGAGATCGTCGCGCGAGTGCTCAACTATGTCGGCGTACGACGGATCGCGACCACCTGGGGACCTGATGCGATCACCGCCACCCAGCGCCAGCGCAACCTCGATGCTTTCCTCGATTTGGCGGTCGAGTATGAGAACCATTGCGCGTCGCAACACGAGGCGGCGACCCTAACCGGCTTGCTGTTCTGGTTAGAGAACCCAACGTCTCCAGCGCTCGATCTGCAGCCGGTGGTGACCGGCGGCGACGCCGTCCACGTCCTGACCTACCATCGTGCGAAGGGCCTCGAGTGGCCAGTCATCGTAGTGACTGACTTTCACTACACCTGGCGCCCTCGGATCTGGGACGTTCGCGTCGAGTCGACCTCGGACGAGCTCGACCTCGACAATCCCCTTAAGGGGCGGGCCATCCGCTTCTACCCAAATGTTTTCGGCAGAAACACCAAGAACGTTCCCGTTCTCGATGGCATCATGGAGTCGGAGGAGGGTGTTCGAGCTGCTGCTGCAGTCGACGCCGAGGGACGCCGCTTGGCGTATGTAGGGATGACGAGGGCTCGGGACACGATCATCGTTGCCGTGCCGGCGTCGGCGCCGAGCGGAGATGCCTGGATCAAGAGCTTTACTTCCGATCACCTTCTTCCTGCTGGCGATGAACATCCGCTTCCAGATGGCGAGCCCATCCCGTCGGCCGTCGTTGACTTGTCTGCGGCCGAAGTCGCGGTTTCCGCACCCACTCCATTCACGCCAACCTGGTTCCTTGAACGCTCCCCGACCGAGCTTCGGCGCCGCGAGCGGCTGAGCCCATCCGACGCCGCGCCCGCAGAGGGCGCCGCCGTAGGCAGTATCGTCGAGGTAGGGCCACGCCTTGCGGTTCACGGCGATGACATGGGGAGGATCGGCACCGCGCTCCATGCAGTAATTGCCGCGGAGTTCGTGAACCCAGGCCGAGACGACGCAGTCGAATACGCCGCGTCCGTCATCCAGAATGCGGCTGGTGAGGAGGCGATGGCCCCGGCCGACGCAGTCGAGTGTGCACGACGCCTCAGGGCGGTCCTCAACGCTCGGTTCGGTCCGCACCGCATGCTGGTCGAGCATCCCGTGAAGCTCGTCCAAGACAATAGTCAGGTGCTCTACGGCTGGATCGACCTGCTCATCGAAACCGGGGCGGGGTGGATCGTCATCGACCACAAGTCCTCTCCGCGTCCGCGCTCGGAGTGGACCGACGAGGCGTTGAAATATTCGGGCCAACTCGCCGCGTACGCGAGCGCGCTAAACGGAGCCGGCCTCGAATGCGCGAAATGTTGGGTGCACTTCCCGGTGAGTGGGGGACTGGTGGAAGTCGTGCTCAACCGGGAGGCCAAATAAGTGGCTGTTCGCAAGAACAGTAGTCATTCGAGACCGTCCGCGAACGGCGTTCAGGTTCCGTCAATCATAGGAGCAGTCTACGTTCGACTGTCCATCGATCTGGGAAGCTTACGCTATAGTGCCCCCAATTTCTTTGGACAGTAGTTTAGCCAATCTTCCGGAGTCCAAGAGAGAGGAGGCACTGGATGTCTCGGAGAGCGGAAGAGCAGGATCAGGCGAGAGGCCGCGGGGGGCCGGAAGGCCTGCCGAAACGGTGGGGCGCGCAGAGGAAAGCCGAGGTCGTGTTGCGGCTGCTCTGCGGGAGAAGACATCGGCGACGTGAGCCGGGAGGTTGTGACGTGCCCCCAGTGGCGGTACCACTTCCTATGTTAGACCTGCGGCCATCGTGGGTCCGTGGAGCTGAGGCATCCGAAGGAACCAAGGCGATGGCTTGATCGCCTCCGGGGCGGGGGGTCGCCCACCCGAGGCGCTGTGGGGTCGGACAGTATTGTACAGCCGCCTCCACTGCTCGACGAGGATGACGGCCTCGGGGAGTGTGTAGAAGATCTCCCCGTTCAGGAACTCGTCCCTCAGCTTGCCGTTGAAGCTCTCGTTGTAGCCGTTCTCCCAGGGACTGCCGGGCTTGATGTAGAGCGTCTGGACGCCGAGCCTGGCTAGCCACTGCCGCACGAGCTTGGCCGTGAACTCCGGACCGTTGTGCGAACGTAGATGCTCGGGCGGCCCGTGCCGTGCGAAGAGATCGGCCAGAACCTCGAGCACGTCATGGGCTCGGATCTTCCGAGCCACCTTGATCGCCATACACTGCCTCGTGGACTCGTCGAGTACGGTCAGCAGCTTCAGAGGCCGACCGTCGTGCGTCCGCGTGTTCACGAAGTCGTAGGACCAGACATGATTCTTATGCAGCGGTCTCAGCCGGATGCACGAGCCATCATTCAGCCACAGCCGACCCCGTTTCGGCTGCCTTCGGGGCACTTTTAGCCCCTCCTCGAGCCCAAGGAGGTCGCCAAGGCAGCCTAACCGAAGCATCAAGGAGCTTCCTCTCACTTTTACACACAACTCGGGACTTGACCGTTCGACGTGACCTATGTTCTTGTCTTCGTAGACGACGAGAACCTAAACAGCTACAGCCCCAATGTTCTTCTCCGACCTTGTGGCGAAATTTCGTCGGTACAAGGATGGGTGAATTGGAATGACGTTGCGCCTCATACATACGTCTGACTGGCAGATCGGGAAGGTGTTTCGGTTCGTCGATAACGCGACAATGGGGCTTCTACAGGAAGCGCGATTACGGGCGATCACCCGCCTTGGTGAGCTTGCCATGGAGAAGTGCGCCCAGCACATACTGGTCGCCGGCGATGTCTATGACGTGCAAGCATTGTCGCCGCGCTCGCTCAACCAACCGCTTGAACGCATGCGCAATTTTGCCAGCGTGCACTGGCACCTGATGCCGGGAAATCACGATCACTACCGTCCGAACGGGCTCTGGGATCAGCTTCGCCGCAAGGGTCTGCCCGCTAATGTGCATGTTCATACCGCGCTGGAGCCGGTAATCTTTGAGGTCGAATCGTTCGCGCTATTACCGGCGCCACTGCATCATCGGCACATGCTGAATGATCCGACCGTTTATATGGGTGAGGCGGACCTGCCTGACGGTCTGATGCGCGTAGGGCTTGCCCACGGCACCGTCACCGGCTTCGGGTCCGACGACAAGGATGTTCCGAACTATATCGCCCCGGACCGTCCCACGCGGGCCGGCCTGTCATATCTCGCCCTTGGCGACTGGCACGGCCAGAAGAAGATCAACGACCGCTGCTGGTACAGCGGCACGCCGGAGACAGACGCCTTCGACGTGATCGACGGCGGTCAAGCCCTTTTCGTGGAAATCGAGGGGCCGGGAGCGGCGCCGGCGGTGACGTCGCTGGCGACCGGCCACTACACATGGGAGCGTCATTTAGAGCAGGTCGGCAGTCGGTTTGATATCGACCATCTTGCTGAAAAGCTGCGGGGCATGGCGGACGATCTTGACCGCGTGCTGATTCATCTGGCAGTCGAGGGCGCGCTGTCCCTGGATGACTGCCAGTATTTCCAAGATGAGATTGTTGATGGTGTTTCAGCGGCGTTCTGTTTCATGCGAATTGATGACCGGAGCGTGTTCCCGCGCCCCACACCCGAAGACCTTGATCAGATCGATCGCGGTGGTTTTGTGCGCACAGCCGCTGACGAACTCAAACGATTGACCGAAGAAGGCCAGGATGCCGAGCACGACATCGCCGCCGAAGCCTTGCAGCGGCTTTATATCGAGCATATGAAGCTACAGGCGGGGCAACGATGAAACTACGATCCATTGCCGTCAACCAGTTCAAGAAATTCACGGTGCCGATGCGGCTCGACGGCATCGAGGACGGCCTGAATGTCGTGGTCGGCCCCAATGAGATGGGCAAATCAACCCTTCTCGATGCCCTGCGTGCGGCCCTTTTCGAAAAATACAGCTCAAAGGCCAAGCCCATCGTCGCCTTACAGAATGATCGCAACAAGGCTGGGCCGGTTGTCGAACTAGCATTCGAGCTTGATGACGGCGTGCATCGGGTGACTAAGCGGTTTGTAAAAAAGCCCTATGCCCGCCTGTCATGTCCGGACGGGCGCACGCTTGAAGGCGATGCTGCCGAAGACACGCTGCGGAGTCTTCTCGGCTTTGACGAACCGGGCAAGACCGGTGCACAGGCGGAAACGCTCGGCATGTGGAATGTCCTCTGGGTACAGCAGGGGCAGTCCTTCGGCGCACTCGATCTTCCCGAAAGTGCTCGATCGAACCTGCACAGCGCCCTGGAATCCGAAGTCGGCACCGTCCTCGGTGGCCGCCGCGGGCGTGCTTTGCCGCAGGCGATCGAGAAACAGCTTGGTGAACTGGTCACAAGCCACAGCAAGCCGCGAGGCGCATACAAGGACCTCATTGAGAAAACGGATGCTTTGCAAAGCGAGCTTGAGGGCCTGAGCACGCGGCGGCACGAACTTGCCAAAACGCTTGATGACCTTGAAGAAGCGCAGGACACGCTGGTGCGCTTGTCCGCCGGCGACCGCGATCAGGCCGACCAGACGGATTTGACCGACGTGCGCAAGAGGCACAGACAACTGACCGAGCTAGAAGTGCGCATCGCAGCCGCCGCCAGTGACCTGGAACTAAAAACACGTAATCTTGGGCAAGCCAACAATACACAAACGGAACGTGCTGGCCTTAAGGAAACTATTTCCGCGGAAGAAAAGGCCGTTGAACAAGCTGGGCAGCGTCTGGAGAACGTACACCAGCAGGAAAAGGACGGCCGGTCGCAACTTGATGCGTTGCGCGCCGGTGTGCGTGAAGCCGAGGCGGAAGTCACTCAAGCTGACGGGGTCGTGTCACAGCAGCGCCGCACACTGGCCGGCGTGGAACGGCAGGCGCGGATTCGCGAATTGGAGAGCCGCTGCGGTAAAGCGCAAGCCGCTGACAAACGTCGACACAAGGCCCAGCAGGGCGCCGCCGCCATCCTGGTTACGGACGACGTCGTTGAAGTGATACGCGGTGTGGCCAAGGGGCTGGAGACTGTTGAAAGCCGCCTTAGCGCCGCCGCTACTCGCATCGTTTTTGATATGACCCCGGAGGCTCTGTCCGGCATCGAAATTGACGGTCAGACGTTGTCGGCCGAGCAGCCTTCGGCTCAGGCCGTCGAGCCGGTGACAATCGCGATCCCCGATCACGGCCGGATCACGATTGAGCCGGCCATCAAGGACCGGGACAAGTTACTTGGTCAGCAGCGGGACACGAAGGTCACGCTGAAGAACGCGTTGCAGGCGGGTGGCATCAAGACCGTCAATGAAGCTGAAGATCAGTACACCCGGCGTCAGAAGCTCCTGCAGACGGCGGAGCTTGCCCGGCAGGAGGCAGAACTGCACGCCCCGGCCACAGACGATCATGACGCCGGGGCGCGGGCGCTTTCCGGCTATATCGAGGGTTTGCGCAAAATCCTGGCCCGCGAGATGGCCGACCGAGACGCTGAAAGATTGCCCGAACACGCGGAAGCCGCAGCAGCATTGCGAGCCGCTGTGGAGCACGCCGAAGACGCACGGCGTGCTGTGGACACGGCGCGGGCCACACTTGCCGGCCCGGAGAAGACTTTGAGCCAGTTCCACACCGAACTCGGCACCGTCAAAGCACGCTATGACGACGGCAAGGAGAGACTTGAAACGCTCCGGCGCGAGCTCGCGGCCGCGGAACAGGAGTTTTCTGACGATCAACTTCAGGCAAGAATAGATGCCGCCCAGGCCAAATTGTCAGAGCAGGAAACCACCTTCGCAGGACTTGAAGCGCAGCGCACAGACGAAACGATCCCGCAGTTGGAGGCTCGCATTGCCCGTCTCGACAGGGCTATACAGGACAGGCGGGACAAGCGCGGCAATCTCAAGGAGAAGATTGCCGGGCTCCGGTCGCATGTCGAGGCGCTGGAAGGTGCCGGACTTGACGAAGCCATTCAGCAAAAGGCGCGTGAGCTGGAGTTCTGCGAGGAAGAACGTCGCCGCACTGCGCGCGAGGTGCAGGTTCTCAGTCTCTTGCTGTCAACGCTGCGCGCTGCCGAGCAGGATGCCAAGGAACGGTATTTGTCGCCGGTGCTTGATCGCGTCCGGCCTTATTTGCAGCTCCTGTTTCCCGGTGCCGAAATCACGATCGACGAGGATCTTCACATCGTCGGCGTGGTCAGAGAAGTAGGATATGAGGAAGCCTTTAATCATTTGAGCATGGGAACCCAGGAACAGATCGCTGTCCTGATCCGGCTCGCATTTGCGGAGATGCTAGTCGAACAGGGGCATCCGGCAACCGTAATTCTTGATGATGCGCTTGTGTTCTCCGATGACCGGAGGATGAAGCGCATGTTCGACATCCTCAATATGGCGGCTCGGAACGTCCAGGTGATCATTTTTACGTGCCGGGAGCAATTGTTCGAGGAACTTGGTGGCAGGCAGTTGGCATTGGAACCTGGAAGCAACGAAGAGCTGGTATCGGCATGAATTGAGCAGGGGGGCCGTTATGAGGATATCGTCTGTTCACATTGAGAATTTCAGATCATTTGAAGACGAAATGCTGCCTCTGAACAACTATACGTGCCTGGTTGGCCCGAACGGTGCTGGCAAATCTACGGTACTTACAGCCCTCAACGTGTTTTTTCGGGAGTCCGAGAATCTACCTACCGATCTGAGCCAGTTGGATCAGGAGGATTTTCACCGCAAGCACATCGACAAGCCGATCCAGATTACCGTCACATTCACGGATTTTGATGACGAGGCCAGGAAAGATTTTTCTCACTATGTGCGGCAGGACCAGCTTGTCGTCTCTGCTGTCGCAACGTTCGACGATGCCACGGGAAAGGCCCAGGTCACACAATACGGACAGCGCCTCGGCATGCGCGCGTTTGCGCCATTCTTCGAAGCGGCGGATACGGGCAAGAGGGTATCGGAGTTGAAGGATATTTATGCCGGACTTCGCGGAACCTACCCAGACCTTCCGGCGCCAGGCACCAAAGAAGCGATGATTCGGGCTTTGCACGATTTCGAAGCAGCGCGGCCGGGCCAATGCGAGCTTATCCCTAGTGAGGATCAGTTCTACGGTTTCTCTAAGGGCGGCAATTTACTCGACAAGCATATCCAGTGGGTATACGTCCCGGCGGTGAAAGATGTGACATCCGAGCAAGTCGAAGCTCGGAACTCGGCTCTCGGCAAACTTCTCGCCCGCACCGTCCGGTCAAAGACCAATTTTGATGAGACAGTGAAGGCCTTGCGAGCGGAGATGCAGCAGCAATATCAGGCTCTTCTCGATGGCAACCAGCACGTCCTTGATGATGTATCGTCGGCTCTCCAAACGCGACTTTCAGAATGGGCGCATCCCGATGCGCGATTGCGCTTGCAGTGGAAGCAGGACCCCGACAAATCCGTGCGCGTTGAAGAGCCATGGGCTCACATTCTTGCAGGTGAAGGCGATTTCGAAGGGGAACTCGCACGCTTCGGCCACGGGCTTCAGAGGTCATACCTTCTTGCCCTGCTACAGGAACTTGCAGGCACGGATGCTGCAGGTGGTCCCACACTGATACTCGCCTGCGAGGAACCAGAACTTTATCAGCACCCGCCGCAGGCGCGTCACCTCGCCGCCGTATTGAATAAACTCAGCCGTGGCAACGCGCAGGTCATCGCCTCTACCCACGCCTCATTGTTCGTATCTGGTGAAGGTTTTGAAGACGTGCGGATGGTACGCAAAGACGCCGGTAGCCCATGTTCGTCGATTTCCCACATGTCTTTTTCTGAGATCTCGAAATCTGTTGCAGAGGCTACCGGCAAACATCCTGTCAAGCCAGAAGGCGCTCTTGCGAAGGTCCATCAGGCCTTGCAGCCGGCTCTTAATGAGATGTTCTTTACCCACCGCCTTGTCTTGGTCGAAGGTCTAGAGGATGTAGCCTACATTCTTGCGTACCTCAATCTACTCGAAAAGTCAGAAGAATATCGCCGCACGGGTTGTCATATCGTAGCTGCGAACGGAAAGAGCGAGCTACTGCAGCCATTGGTCATTGCGAAGCATATGAAAATACCGACTTATCTCGTCTTTGATGCTGATGCGGACAAGCCTGACAAGAATGGCAGTAAAGCCAAGCATGAAAGAGACAACAAGGCACTTCTGACGCTCGTCGACAAGCCGAACGAAGATCCGATGCCGAGCCAAACAATTTGGGGCGATGGCTTCACCTTCTGGCATGCCGATATTGGTGCCGTCGTCGAAGCGGAGATTGGGAAGGAGGACTGGGGAAGATTTCGTGCCGAGGCAGATAGGCGTTATGGGCATGCGGGCGGACTCAGAAAAAATGCTCTACATATTGGTGCGAGCCTAGCTTTTGCATGGGAGGCGGACAAGCGTTCGGACAGCCTAGTACAGCTCTGTACCGCTATTTTGTCCTCGGATAACAATGTGCTATGGGGGCGGGAAAGAATGGAGGACGCGTAGCCGGGTAACCGCCTCTCGGCGCACACCCCCCCATTTGTCTCATGTGCACTCCTCGATCGGCACGGACCTTCGTCGGTCGGCGTCCAAGAATTACCCTCCGGGGAGCTGGTTCGAGCGCTACGTGGCGAAACCGTCGATCGCCACTCGGGAGCTCGAGGTCCGCCGGAGCTCCTTCAGCTCGACGATGCGTTTTGAGGCCGGCCTGCAGGTTGCCGTACTCTTCAAGCACTCGGTCGTTTCCCTCGAGGACTGCGACGATCCCCTGGCGAGTGTAGCGATAATCGGACCAAATGAGTGCCAGAGCCCATCCCACAACCAGAGGTTAGTCGTCATCGCTTGCGAGATAGTGTGTCAAGGCCGGATACTGGGCAGGACGGCTTGCAGCCAATCCCTGACCCCATGGGGAAGGTGGCTTTGTCCGTACGCAGCTCCCTGGTAGACCCGGCGGGGCAGGACCCGGCGCTCGATGCCGAGCGCCTCGAACGCGCCGACCTTCTCCGGTGGATATCTTGAGGAATGCCTT
This sequence comes from Longimicrobiales bacterium, assembly GCA_965249195.1. Classification (GTDB taxonomy): domain Bacteria; phylum Gemmatimonadota; class Gemmatimonadetes; order Longimicrobiales; family Gaopeijiaceae; genus CBDFLM01. Next base: position 17,252 of record CBDFLM010000010.1, on the reverse strand, counting down.
CAATTGTTAGAGGCACACAGCAGATGGGGTTTACTGGAGGTTGGGTCAAAGCGTGTCGAAGACACGGATCAGGTCGTTGGCGTCGTAGGCGTAGGCGAACCAGCCGTTGGATGGGCTCTGCACCGGCCACGGGTCGGGGCGTTCGGCGAGGAGCGTTCTGGCCTCTACGGCGGCACTCCGCAGGCGATTGACCTGTGTGATGGAAAATGAAACGGATTTCATCGGTTCCCGAGACCGCACCGATCATCGTCCGAGCGATCAGCCCCTAGCCGCTTCGTTATCAACTCGTCTCTCCTTCCCCTTGAAAAGGGAGAGCCCAGAGGGCAACCTGCCTTTACGCTGAGACCTTTCGCGGTGAACCCGGTAGTGGCTACGGCGGGGTCAGACTCCGAATCAGCGATCACAGCTTCGATGAGCCCCCCCGGCGTAAGTCCATGGAGGGAGCCTGCGGTCGCCGTTCGCATGGTGCTCGGATTCCGTCCCGCTCGACACGCGTGCGCCGAACCAACTGGTCCGACGACGCTTGGAAACTGCGCCTTGTAACCTCCATGTCAGTGCATTGAAGAGCGTGCTTGATGCTGTGTCAACAATAGACGAGCAGGGACGGTCCCAAAAGTTCCGACCAAGTACGAGAGCCGGACGAGACACCGCCAACGGCTGTGGGGTCCCGTTCCAGTGATCTCTGCGGGAAGGCAGCTGGGCCGATGGGCAAGCCATCGGTCGCCCAGCATGGCCACCCAACTTGGGCACCGTTGGCGACTGGGCAGCAGGCCGGTGCTGGAGTCCCAGGCTTTCACGCCGCGGGAGTCGACGGGCTGATCCGCGTCCGGCCGGAGCCTTGACTCCTGGACCCGACCACAGCGGCGGCCGGAGCCGCTAGGCTTCTCTCCTCACCCTGTCTTCGCGATCAACTTTGAATGGACGGCCTTCAGTCTGTCGAAAATCCCCTCGATGACGTTTTCCTGGCCAACGAACAACTCGTCCGGTCCCCCGGCGTGCAAGTTACTGAAGGGCGGCTCGTAGAGCGCGGACGCCTCCATAACGCCGCGCGCAACGAGCTGATCGATCACCATCTCGATGAAGCGGATCTGCGGTGGCGTTAGCCTCCGGTCGGAGAGAAAACCCGAGAATGCCTCCTGCGCGGCAGCACGATCCATGCCCACGAGGCTCCGAACGAAGTGGGCGAGGGACGGGGCCTCACTGCGGGCCAGAAGCCCGGCGAACAACGTCTGCCCGTCCTCCTCGCCGATCTCGGCCAGGGTCGTCTCCAATCCCTGCAAATCAGTCGTGGTCAGCGGCTGGTTGTTACGCAACCGATGGATCACGATGTGGTCGAGGTGATTCTTCAGGAAGTCCTTGACCTTCTTCTCGTACTGCGCGCCGGTCATCTTCGGCATGTAGACGGGCGTTTCGTCCCGCACGCCCATGACATCGTCCTGGAAGTCGGTGTAGACGACCTTGCGCTTCTTCTTGTCGAGGAAGGGCACCAACCCGCGCAGCCGGCAGCGCAGCTCCTCGAGACCGTTCAGGTCGATCCCCTCCCAGAAATCAAGCTCCTGCATGGAGGCCAGGTATTCGAGCTGGGCCTTCACCATGGGGATCGAGCTCTTCTCCTCCAGCAGCATGGCGATTTCCACGACCCGCTGGCGGAGTTCCTCGAAGTCCCCGGCGTCGCCTTCCGCGTGTGCGAGTTGCATGCGCACAACTGTGAGGTCGAACAGCCGTGACTCGACCTCGTCTGTCTCGATCTCGCCGGGCAGTCCGGCGATCTCACGCTGCAACTTCTCTTGATCTGCTTCGCCGAGTTTCTCCCATGCCTCGAGCTCCCGAAAGCGATCCACCGCCTCCAGATGCATCCGCACGACGAAATTCTCCCGGTTCATCGCGGCAACTTTGCCATGGAGGTCCGTGGTCAGTGACTTCGCGAGCGCGCCATCCGGGTCGAGGCCAGGCGACGCCTGGGCATGCGCCAGTAGCTGCACGCGGGAGCGGAACAGGCGGGTGCCGAGCGGCAGGATGCCGCGTCCCTCAATGCCCTCTGGGTTCTCGCGGAAGAAGTCAAAATTGAAGCAGAAATCAAAGACGTGGAAGTCCTGCTTGTCGTCGTCCGGACCGAACAGCTCCGGACAGAGTCGCGTGCCGCGTCCGATCATCTGCCAGAACTTGATCTTCGAGTAGACCGGCTTGAAGAAGACCAGGTTCGCTACCTCGGGCACGTCGATGCCGGTGTCGAGCATATCGACCGAGATCGCGATGTGGGGCGGCTTGTTCTTCTGCGAGAAATCATCGAGCAAGCTCTGCGGATACTTCGCGTAGTGGTCGATGATGCGGGCGAAGTGCCCCTTGTAGTGCGGATAGTGGTGGTTGAACCGCTCCTCGATAAACTTCGCGTGCTGGTGGTTACGTGCGAATAGGATCGTCTTAGCGAGCCTGTCACCGCCTTCGACCCGGTGACCATGCTCCATTAGATGCTGGAGCGCCTTGTCCACCGTGTCCTCGTTGAAGAGCCAGCTGTTGATGGCGGCGGCGTTGACCTTGTCCGGCAGACCGTTCTCGTCCACGTCGTCGCCCCAGTCGAGGCTCTCCCACTGTTCCTGCTCCTCTTCGCTGAGCGAGTCGTAGTCGATGCCTTCGCGGGGGAACTTTAAGTCCACCTGCTGCACACGAGGCGGCACGAGGAAGCCGTCCGCCACCGCGGTCTCCAACTCATAGGCGTCGGTCGGGACGCCCGGCTCCAGATCGAAGAGTGTATAGGTGTTCCTGTCGATGTGGTCGCTGGGGGTCGCGGTCAGGCCGACAAGCAGGGAGTCGAAATAGCGGAAGATCGCGCCGTACTTCTCGTACACCGACCGATGTGCCTCGTCAATGATCACGAGATCGAAATGCCCGACACTGAAGCGCGCCTCGTTGCCGTCCGTCTCGTCGATCAGCCCCATCATCGTCGGATAGGTGGAGACGTAGACCCGACCCGCTTTGTCCTTCTCGGTCACTAGGTTCACCGGGCTGGATTCCGGCAGGTGCGCCTTGAACGCAGCGATCGCCTGGTTCACAAGCGACACCCGGTCGGCCAGGAACAACGCCCGCTTCACCCAACCCGCCCGCTGCAGCAGGTCCACCAGTGCAATCGTCGTGCGTGTCTTGCCGGAGCCGGTGGCCATCACCAGCAGCGCCTTGCGTCGCGTCTGCGCGAACTGCTCGCCGATGCTGCCGATGGCCCGTTTCTGGTAGTAACGCTCGACGATGTCGTCCTTCACCTGCGACACATCGAGCGGGGCGCGCTGGGCTCGGCGGATGATCAGGGACGCTAGCTCGTCCTTCTTGTAGAACCCGGCGACCGGACGTGGCGGGTAGGCAAGGTCATCCCACAGGTGGGTCTCGTACCCGTTGGTGTAGAAGATGATCGGACGCTGGCCATGCATCGTCTCCAGGCAGTCGGCGTAGAGTTTCGCTTGCTGCTGCCCGACCTCCGGATCGATGGTGGTCTTCTTCGCCTCCACCACCGCCAGCGGCTTGCCGTCGTCTCCCCACAGGACGTAGTCGGCGTATCCCACGCCCTGTGCATTGGGCATCCCCGTGACCTTGTATTCCCGGTCGTGTGGCCCACCAAGCCACCAACCCGCTCGGTTCAACGCGAGATCGATGAGCAGCCGTCGAGTCTTGTCCTCGTTCCAGTCGTGGGTCTCGGGGACACCCTCGTTCTCCGCCTTGATGGCCGCGAGGCGTTCGCGCAACGCGGCCAGTTCGCTCTCGATCTCCTTGCGGGACGCCTCGGTAGCGTCCCGCTCCGCCTTCAGAGCGTTCAGTTCCTCGACGCTGGCCGGCGCAGCTGCCGGTTCCACTTTCGGGACGAGTGATTCGTCGAAGGTCTTCCCGGCCAGGCTTTCCGCGCCCTTGCGCAGGTAGGTGCGGCCCGTCCAGTAGAGGACGTGAAAAAGCTCGCGCACGACATCCAGCGCCTTCTCGGGTGCTGGCGACTTGTTGCCGTGGACCGCTACGTTGCCCGCCTGCCGGATGTATTCAGCCTTCTGCCAAACGACCTTGGGCACGAGTTCGCGGAAGGCAGGGTCGCTGATATAGCCGTCCAGGTTCGTGATCTTCGGCGGACTCAAGGTCTTGTCGACCTTGTAGACACGCTTGAGCAGGCGCTCCAGTGCGTGCCGGGCATGGAAGCAGGACGCCCGTGGGTCGCCGAAGACATGCCGCTCCGCGAAACTCGCACTCTCCGCCGCGTGCGGGAACTCCTGTTTCAGGAACGCGAAGTTCTCGGAGACTTCCATAGCGGCTCAGAGGTCCCCGCGGAAAGCGCGGGATTGCAGGGAGGCAAACAGGGTGTCGAGTTCGGCCAGGTGCGCGCGCTGGATAGCCCTTTGTTGCTCGACGGATTCGACGATGGCAGCGAAGTGAAGTTGAAGATCCGCGGGTGGAACCGGAAACACGACGGAGGAAAGGAGCCGCTGATTCACCTTGTGGGTACCGCTGGTCGTTCGTGCACCACGCTCGATCTGCCTGCGAACCCGACGGGTACGCCATACATTCTGAAGATAGGCAGCCGCTAGGACGCTTGGACTTATCTCTACGCCTATCATCGTGTCGGGGAAACAGACACGATTCGATGAGCGGTCTGGGTATGCCCCAGTACCGACCAGTCGCCTGTTTCCGTTTCCACGACAGATAAGAAAGGTGTCGGTGCTCAGCCTCTGTGAAGGAGACGGCGGTTTGTCGAAGCGCGCGCTCTTCTTTGCAGCGAAGTTGAATCGACCGCGAGTGATTGCAGACAGAGTGAGGACCTCGCCGTCGACGGTCCCTTGGGTTGAGGGCGAGAGACCGTTGCGGAAACTATCCTGAGCCAGCTCTCCAAGACTTCGTTCCTCCCATCCCATCGGATTGGTGACGGGGTCGCCGAATATGTCGAGGAAGGTGGATTGGAGGAGGGTGTCGAGCTGGGCGAGGGCCTCGCGGCGCTTGGCCCGCAAGGCGTCCGCCGCATCCAGAATCCCCGCAATCCGCTTCTGCTGATCGAGGGGCGGGAGGGGGATTTGGAGCGCGGCAAAGAAATCGGCAGGGACCCTGCGCTGACCTGCAGCACCCCTCATCTTAATCGCTCCTGCTTTGCGCACGTACGGTGCGCGCAGGAGGTTGAACAGATAGGGTCCCGTGATCCTCTCCGACGGCCTGAATACGTGAAACTCCGTCGTCCCGAAGCCCAACTCATGAGCGAGATTGTCGGCAAATGCCATCTTCCCGTTCTCGAAACACGGGGTGATCTTGGCGACCAAGACGTCACCGCGCTTGAACGGCGTGTACCCCTTAGCAACTTCGGAGAACGGTCGCTCGGCTTGAGCTTCGATACTCAGTGTTTCTTCGGACACTGCGGCCATGGGCACGAAGCAGACTATTTCGTCCAAGTCTGGCCGGTCGGCCGCAGCAAGTTTCGGGTTAACTTGGGCGACTACATCTATTGTCTCAACAGGCCACTTCATCCCAGCAGTTCCTCCAACTCCTTGCGTCCCTTCGCGATCTCATCTTCCAGCTCAGCCAGCCGTTCCATGATCGCTGTCGGTGGGTCGTACTCCACTGCCTCGTACTCCAGCTCCTTGTAGCGGTTGATGGACAGGTCGTAGCCGTTGCCCGCGATCTCGGCCTTGGGCACGAGGAAACTCTGGTCCGTCCGCTCCCGCTTGCGCTCCGCCTCGCGGTTCTGCCAGCGGGCGAGAATGTCGGCAAGGTCGCTCTTCTCCGGCTGCGGCGTGCGCTTGTCGTCCAGCGAGTAGCCGTCCGCCTGCATGTCGTAGAACCAGACGTGGTCCGTGCCGCCGGAGTTGGTCTTGGTGAAGAGCAGGATGGCGGTGGAGACCCCGGCGTAGGGTTTGAAGACGCCAGAGGGCATGGAGACGATGGCGTCGAGCTTCTGCTCCTCGACCAAGATCGTGCGCAGGGTCCTATGCGCCTTGCTCGATCCGAAGAGCACGCCGTCGGGCACGATGACGGCGGCGCGTCCTCCTGTCTGGAGAAGGCGGAGGAAGAGGGCGAGGAACAGCAACTCGGTCTTCTTCGTCTTGACGATCTGCTGCAGATCCTTGGCGGTGGACTCGTAGTCGAGGCTTCCCGCAAACGGCGGATTGGCGAGGACCAGCGAGTACTTCTCCGCGTCATCGTCGTCGGCCTGGGCCAGCGAGTCCTTGTAGCGGATTTCTGGGTTCTCCACGCCGTGCAGCAGCATGTTCATGCTGCCGATCCGCAGCATGGTGTTGTCGAAGTCGTAGCCGTGGAACGTGCCCTCGTTGAAGTGGCGCCGCGCCGCGGCGTCCTTGTAGATAGTGTCGCTGTGGAGCTCCACCAGGTGCTCAAACGCGGCAACGAGGAAGCCCGCCGTGCCGCAGGCCGGGTCGCAGATCACGTCCTTGGGCGTGGGGGCGGTCATGTCCACCATCAGACGGATGATGTGGCGCGGCGTGCGGAACTGGCCGTTCTGTCCGGCGATGGCAATCTTGCTGAGCATGTACTCGTAGAGGTCGCCCTTGGTGTCGCTGTCGGCCATGTCGATGCCGTCGAGTTGGTCGACCACGTTGGCCAGCACACGAGCCGTGGGCATCATGAAGAGGGCATCCTTCATGTGGTGGCTGTATGTCGAGCCCCCCTCGCCGCCGTCGGCCCCGCCCTTCTGCCCGAGCGACTTGATAAAGGGGAACACCCCGTCTCGCACTGTCTCGAACAGCTGCTCGGGGGCGGCGTCCTTGAAACGCGACCAACGCAGCCTGTCCTGCTTGGCGGTGAAGACCGGATCCTGGATGGGTGTGCCGGTGCGCGCGGCCTTGCGCTCCTTAAGGGTATGTAGTTCGTCGAGCCGCTTCATGAAGAGCAGATAGGTGAGCTGCTCGATGACCGAGAGCGGATTCGAGATGCCGCCAGACCACATCGTGTCCCAGATGCTGTCGATTTTGGATTTGAGTGCGCCTGTAATCATGCAAATCCCCTTACTGTCTCAGTTTGGCCGAGCGTCGACTGGCATAGAACACTTCGATGATGAACCCGGCGAGGCCCTGCCATGTTCCTGGCACGGGAAGGTCCGGTCCATGACGTTGCGGATGCACTTTTCTTGGCCCGTTCAGTATGGGAAGCCGGTATACGTGATGTACATCGGGCAGAAGATCACGCGGAGGTAGGGATCGATCGTCACGTGAGCCCGGTAGCCGACTTCCGTAACCTGCGAATCCGGTCGGCCATTACCAGCGCCCCCGATGACCGGCCAAGCTTCTCATCGGGGCTCGGCAGCATTCCCTCGGGGAGTCTTGGTCTCTGGTTCTTGCGTCGCTCCGGCCAGGTAGGCGCCCAGCCTTCCGTCGGGTGTGACCGATCCCTTCCGCGGTCGCCTGTTCGTTTTGTATATCCGAAGTGATCCACAGCGTATCGGTGACCGGCTAACCACCAGCGTAGCAACTGGTTACTGAATCATTCGCCGGTTCAACCAGACTGCACGATCTGCTGCACGGACCCATTCGGCAAGGCGGGGACGGATCGCCTTTGTCCAGCGCCTCTCCTGACTGCGCGTGAGCGGCAGCGCCTCGTCGCCGGCACCGGCAACCAGATCCGGTGCGAAGCCGCGGATGTCGTAGGTGATGTCGATGTCTTCCGAGAACCGCCGGATCGCGCGCCACACCTTGGACAAGGAGGTGCCGCCCTTGAACACCAACTGATGGCCGAACGGGGCGTCGAACAGGACGCCGAGGGTTGCGACCACCCAGATGTCTTTCTCGAGCACGAACGCCGGGTGCGGGCATTCGGCTTGAGCGGCACGCAAGGCATGACGGCGCTCTTCGGCCGCCAGGCGCTGAAACAGTGCTTCAGCCATGCGCCAGACGCGCGCGCAGCGGCTCCGCCATCCACACCGACTCTCGAAGCCCTTGATCCGTTGCCGCGGCAGGCACGGCACGCCGCTCGGCGACCGCCCCGCGCCCCGGCATGTGAAACCTGTCACTTCCGTGTGGGCGACGCCAAGTCGGCCGTGCCCGGGCCGACCTTCCGGTCGAGCCCTAAGACCCTTGACGGGAACCTCTGGCGAGCGCTGCGGAGGGTGTGTCTGCCATGCCACTGGCGGAGCCATCCAACAGCTCGCGTACCGTACTGGCTATCTCTAGCCGCTACAGGCATTTAGGACATTTCCTAAGAGTTGACTTCCTTGCATGCGGGTCTTCACCGTTGTGGCCATGAAGACGCTGGAGCAGCAGTTCAACTCGCGGGTGAGGGTGTTCCTCGGACGCACGGGCCTGAGTCCGACGACGTTCGGCATGAAGGCGCTGGGCGACCCGAACCTGATGCGCCAGATCGACGGCGGACGCTCGCTGTCGCTGAGAACGGCGGACCGGGTTCTGGCGTTCGTGGCGGACTACGACCTGGACTCGGGCGGCCCTCGGACTCCGCCCCGAGGCCACCGGCGCCGGAAGCCTTCGTCACGGGCGAGGAGAACGAGGAGGAGCAGAGCGATGACCGGCGCGCGACTTACGGCCGCACTGGAGTGCGCAAACGACGCGGGGGGCCGATGCGCACTTTGGCCCTCCGGCGATGCGCACGCGTGCTACGGAGTAAACCACGACACGGCCACGTCTTGCGCCTTCGCGGCCGGGTCGGTCAGCGCCGCACGGGCAGCACTGACCGGGACGGGAGCGACCCCCCAGTCCGAGGGCCTGGTACGGGTTCGGACGCAGGTGTGTTTGCGCACCTGCCCCCGACTTCCTGGGGTCGCTCCCGAGCCATCGATCCTTCCAGGAAGGGTGTTGGACCGATGAGGCCGGCTACGCTCGCCATCATCGGCACCGCTCTGGGAGCGGCCGCCATCTACGCCGTCGCTCGTGCAGCCGGACTCACCGACCTCGGGCTGCGCGTCGATCTCGCCGAGGGCGACTGGGAATGAACGCGGAGACCGGGCGGGCGGCGGACCGACGAGATCGACCCAAACGTGCGCGCACACCTCGCGGCGCGTCCGTCGAGACCCTGCCAGCCACCTGGCGGACGCAGGCCAAGGCGCTCCGCCGGTACGGGGGCGAGACGCCGGCCGTCGCGCTCGAAAGCTGCGCGACCGAGCTCGAGGCCACGCTCCGGGAGAGGGACGAGACCACCCTCTCGCTGACGGAGGCAGCCAGGGAGAGCGGCTACTCCGCTGACCATCTCGGCCGCCTCGTGCGCGACGGCAAGATCCCCAACACCGGAAGGCCCGGCGCGCCCAGGATCGCCCGCTCGCACCTGCCACGGAAGACCCAGGCGCCAGCCACACCGCTACTGGTGGAAAAGCATCGCCGAGACGAAGTTCCCAACGCGCAGATCGTGCAGTCCATCATCGAGAGAGGAATCGAATGATGGCACGCACGAAACCTATCCGGCGCTCCTACGGCGCCGGCGAATGGGGCCGGAACCGGGTACGGGTCTTTCCCGATCCCAAGACCGGCCTGTTCCAGATCGAGTGGCGCGAGAACGGGCGCAGGCTCAGCAGGTCGCTGAAGCACCGCGACTGGAGACGGGCGAAGCGGCAGGCGGACGAGTTCGCCGCTGGCTACCTCGGGCCGGAGATCGAGGGCAAGGCCGAAGCCGAGTCCGAGCCGCTCACCCTGGAGACGCTTTTTGACATCTACGGTGAAGAGGTGACCCCGACCAAGCGTGGGCAGTCGCGGCTGCACGACAGGGCCGCGATGAGGATGTTCCTCGGGTGCTTCGGCAGGGACCGGAAGCCCGCAACGCTCTCCCAGCGCGACTGGGACCGGTTCATCCGGGAGCGGCGCGCGGGTAGAGCCGGCGCGAGCGGAAGCCCGGTGTCCGACCGGACGATCGAACGCGACTTGAAGTTCCTGCTCGCGGTCCTCAACTGGGCCGTGAAGTCGAGGGACGAGCGGGGCGAACTGCTCCTCGGCTCGAACCCGCTTAAGGGCCTGAAGACGCCCACGGAGAAGAACCCGGTCCGGGTCGTCCTTTCTGAGGAGGAATACCAGGCGCTTCTCGAGGTGTCCCGCCCGGTCGACTGGCGGTTTCGTGTCGCGCTCGTGCTCGCGCACGAGACGGGTCACCGCATCGGCGCCATCCGCCAGCTTCGATGGTCGGACATCGACATGGAAGGCGGAGTGGTGCGGTGGCGCGCAGAGCACGAGAAGTCGGGCTACGAGCACCGGACGCCGGTCACCGCCGAGGCGCTCGCCGCCTTGGAGGAGGCGCGAAAGAGGAACCCCGTGACCGGACACACTCTCGTGCTGCCCTCGCCGCAGGATCCGTCGAGGTGCGTGGGCTCCTGTCAGGCGCGCGGCTGGTGGCAAAAAGCGGAGGGGCTCGCGGGGCTTGAACCTAAGCCCGGCAGAGGCTGGCATTCCCTGAGGCGAAAGTTCGCCTCCGACCTCATGAACCAGCCACTCAAGGTGCTCTGCGAGTTGGGTGGCTGGAAGACGGCCAAGACGGTGCTCCAGTGCTACCAGAGGGCCGACGAGGCACAACTCAGGACGGCTCTGGAAAGCCGCCGCAGAGTTCGCGCCTGATCCCAATCAGCGGGAATCAGATGGCGGGAATCCGGCCAGCGAAGCCCGTAAGTTCAATAATCACATAAACATCCAAAACTGTGGGCGTTTGCCTGACCGGCAGGTAGCCGATCTCGTCGATGACCAGGAGCGAGGGATAGGTGAGGATCTTGAGGCGGCGTCCGAGCTGACCGGCGGTCTTGGCTTCTTCGAGCGAGGTGATGAGATCGGCCAGAGCGCCGTAGTAGACTCTGCGCCCGCTCTGCGCCGCCGCAATGGCAAGGCTGATCGCCAGGTGCGTCTTGCCGACGCCCGGCGGGCCGAGGAAGATGACGTTCTCATTACGGGCCAAGAAGCCGAGCTCGTGGAGCGAGTCGATCTGCTCGCGCTTGATCGAGGGCTGGAAGCTGAAGTCGAAGTCGTCGAGGGTCTTGATGCCCGGTAGCCGGCTCGAGCGCATGGCAGCCTGAAGGCGCCGATTATTGCGCAGCATGATCTGAGCACCGAGGAGTTGCTCGATGGCCTCCGAGGCCGTCACGCCTCCGCCATCGACCCCGGTGAGGACGTCGTCGACGGCCTCCAGCGCACCGGGCATCTTCAGATCGGCGAGCTGAGCCCGGATCCGGTCACGGCGCGAGCCCGCGGCCTTCACCGAACACCTCCGGCCACCTGGGCATACGCTTCCAGCGGCCGACGTTCCACGTCGATACGGGGAAGTACAGCCTTGGCCTGCTTCGTCACCTCGGGCGGCAGTACCAAGGATCGGTATGGGCGCGAGGCCAAGGGCCGCAGCAGGTCTCGCTCGTGCTCGAAGCGATCGACGGGCCGCTCCTTCAGGGTGCCATGCGTACGGACGTTGGCCACGTGATCGAGCCAGTGGCGGGCCTGATCGTTCAGGTCCTCGTCCGACGTGAAGGTTCGGCCATAGAAGAAGCTCGAACGCACGTAGCTCACCGGTCGCTCGACCTTGCCCTTGGTCTTCGCCCGGTAGGGACGACACGCTCGGACGCGGAAGTCCCAGTGATGCGCAAAGCGTAGGAACTCGGCGTTCTCAGTGACGCGACCTCCGGCCGCTCGCTCATCCTTAGTGACGACCGCCTTCATCTGGTCGAACAGCAGCTCACGAGGCACACCACCAAAGAAGGTGAAGGCCGCCTCCAGGCCCTCGAACACATGCAGCATCGTCTGTCGTGTGAAGAACTGCAGCCACAGCACGCGGGAGAAGCCAAGAACAACCAAAAACGCATACCGCTTGCCCCAAGGCAGCCGAAAATCTGCAAAGTCGACCTGACCCTGGTGGCCGGGTGGCGTCTCGAAACGGACTGCGGGCTCCTCGGGCGCTCGAGGCCGGACCTTCCGAACGTACTCCTTCACTTGCGTGTAACCGCCGGCGTATCCGGCCGCCTTGATCTCCTCAAAGAGCCGCACCGCTGTCAGATCCGGGTACTCACCCAGTCGGCTGACGAGGATGTCTCGGTACCGATCAAGATTGGTGGCAACCGGCGCCCGGGCCGAATAATGCACCCCAGCGGCGCTCAGATCTCGGTCCAGCTCTCCACTGCGGATCCAGCGATAAATCGTCTGACGGCTGATGCCGAACCGTTCGGCCAGCTCCGTCTTCGTCATGCCCTGCTCTAGGTAGTGTCTCAGCAACACGCGCCGCTCCTGACCTGCCCCCAAGAGTGGTACCACATCCTATGTTAGTCCCAGCACCTGTGGAGGGCCGTGAAGGACGGGCATCCTCAGGAACCAGGGCGACGGCTTAATCGCCTCAGGGGCCGGGGGAAAGCCGCCGCAGGCGCTGTGGGGTCGGACGGTATTGTACTCGCGCCTCCATTGCTCGACCAGCACGGCCGCCTGCGCCAACGAGTAGAAGATCTCCCCGTTCAACAGCTCGTCCCTGAGCTTGCCGTTGAAGCTCTCGTTGTAGCCGTTCTCCCACGGGCTGCCCGGCTCGATAAAGAGCGTCTCGACGCCCACGCGCCCCAACCACCGCCGCACGAGCTTCGCGCTGAACTCCGGTCCGTTGTCCGACCTCAGATACTCGGGAGGCCCGTGTCGGACGAACAGATCGGCCAGCACCTCGAGCACGTCGTGCGAGCGGATCTTGCGAGCCACCACGATCGCCAGGCACTCCCTCGTGTGCTCGTCCAGCACTGTCAGCAGCTTCAGCGCACGCCCGTCGTGCGTCCTCGAGGCCACGAAGTCGTACGACCAGACGTGGCCCCGATACAGCGGCCTCAGCCGGATGCACGATCCGTCGTTGAGCCACAGCCGACCTCGCTTCGGCTGCCGCTGCGGCACCTTCAGCCCCTCCTGACTCCAGATCCGCTCCACCCGCTTGTGCTTCACCCCCCAGCCCTCGATGCGGAGCATGTCCGTGACGCGTCGGTAGCCGTAGCAGCCGAATCGACTCGCGAGTCGCACGATATCACCTCGGAGCGCCCCCTCGTCACTCGCCACTTTCCTCGCCCGGCGCTGGGTCGTGCGTGGCTGCCCGAGCACCCGGCACGCTCTCCTCTCCGACGCCCCGAGCTGCTGACGTACACGCACCACACAACGTCGTCGGCGCTCGGGGCTCAGAAGTTTCCCTTGGCCGCTTCCTCCACGATCAGCTTGTCCAGTGTCAAGTCCGCCACTGCTCGCTTCAGGCGCCCGTTCTCGCGCTCGAGCTCCTTCAGGCGCCGTGCCTGGCTCACCTTCATCCCGCCGTACTCCCGCCTCCACCGGTAGTACGTCTGCTCGGTGATGCCGAGCTCCCGGCTGATCAGCTTCACGGATTTGCCGCGGGCCAGGCCGACCTCTGCCTCCCGCAGTGCAGTGATGATCTGCTCCGGAGTGGGTCGCTTCCTTCCCATCCTGACCTCCTCGCTGAAAAGCTTCAGACCAGGTCGATCCTAACATTGCACCTGGTCTCGTTTCAGGGGGTCAGGTCAACATTGACCTGCCCCCAAGAGCGGTACCACATCCTATGTTAGTCCCAGCAGCTGTGGAGGGCCGTGAAGGACGGGCATCCTCAGGAACCAGGGCGACGGCTTAATCGCCTCAGGGGCCGGGGGAAAGCCGCCGCAGGCGCTGTGGGGTCGGACGGTATTGTACTCGCGCCTCCATTGCTCGACCAGCGCGGCCGCCTCCGCCAACGAGTAGAAGATCTCCCCGTTCAACAGCTCGTCCCTGAGCTTGCCGTTGAAGCTCTCGTTGTAGCCGTTCTCCCACGGGCTGCCCGGCTCGATAAAGAGCATCTCGACGCCCACGCGCCCCAACCGCCGCCGCACGAGCTTCGCGGTGAACTCCGGTCCGTTGTCCGACCTCAGATACTCGGGAGGCCCGTGTCGGACGAACAGATCGGCCAGCACCTCGAGCACGTCGTGCGAGCGGATCTTGCGAGCCACCACGATCGCCGGGCACTCCCTCGTGTGCTCGTCCAGCACTGTCAGCAGCTTCAGCGCACGCCCGTCGTGCGTCCTCGAGGCCACGAAGTCGTACGACCAGACGTGGCCCCGATACAGCGGCCTCAGCCGGATGCACGATCCGTCGTTGAGCCACAGCCGACCTCGCTTCGGCTGCCGCTGCGGGACCTTCAGCCCCTCCTGCCTCCAGATCCGCTCCACCCGCTTGTGGTTCACCCCCCAGCCCTCGATGCGGAGCATGTCCGTGACGCGTCGGTAGCCGTAGCGGCCGAATCGACTCGCGAGTCGCACGATATCACCTCGGAGCGCCCCCTCGTCACTCGCCACTTTCCTCGCCCGGCGCTGGGTCGTGCGTGGCTGCCCGAGCACCCGGCACGCTCTCCTCTCCGACGCCCCGAGCTGCTGACCTACACGCACCACACAACGTCGTCGGCGCTCGGGGCTCAGAAGTTTCCCTCGGCCGCTTCCTCCAGGATCAGCTTGTCCAGTGTCAAGTCCGCCACTGCTCGCTTCAGGCGCCCGTTCTCGCGCTCACGCTCCTTCAGGCGCCGTGCCTGGCTCACCTTCATCCCGCCGTACTCCCGCCTCCACCGGTAGTACGTCTGCTCGGTGATGCCCAGCTCCCGGCTGATCAGCTTCACGGATTTGCCGCGGGCCAGACCCACCTCTGCCTCCCGCAGTGCAGTGATGATCTGCTCCGGAGTGTGTCGCTTCCTTCCCATCCTGACCTCCTCGCTGAAAAGCTTCAGACCAGGTCGATCCTAACATTGCACCTGGTCTCGTTTCAGGGGGTCAGGTCACTTCACCCACACGTGCGACCAGAGCGAAGTAGTGGGCCACGAGCGATCTGACGCGCAGGATCTCCGCCGCTCTGATCCGATCTACCGCTGTGAGCACGTACGCGGGATCGACCTGCGCCATGGGGAAGCCACCGGTGAAGGTGGCGGCGATCGTATGGTGCAGGAAGCGGTCTAGCTCGACCTTCTTCTTGAACAGGGCCATCCGCACCTCTTGTGGGATGCCCGGGGGGGGGCTTCCGCCATGTGAATATTTGGCAGGTCGCGCCTTGAGTGCAAACCCTACGAATCTCCCGGAGCTGAGCGACCGAGTCCCCGTCCGACCCTCGCATGGCCATCGGGTCCAACCTTCCTTACAGCAGCCCTGCACCGCGAGCCCACTGGTATTTCGCGCCGAGGATTGCGACGGGTAGCTCCGTGGTGTACGGACAGGCGACGATGCCTCGCTCGTAGAGGTACTCGGAGGCTTCCTCGACTTCCACGTCACCCACCAGCGAGGCCACGATGGGTTTGTCTATGCCTTTGTCCCTGGCTTCCTGAACCACGCGGGCACAGAGCTCGGCGAAGACCATGGGCGGCGTAATGATGGTATGCCAGTAGCCCAGGACGAGTGCGTGGACGCGATCGTCTTCGAGTCCGAGGCGAATGGTGTTTTCGTAGGTGATCGGCGGCTCCCCGCCCGTGATATCCACGGGGTTTCCTGAAGCACCGAACGGAGGGATGAACTCCTTGAAGGCTTCGTCCAGATCCGGCGGCAATTTCATCAGGGAAAGCCCGTTATCCACCACCGCGTCGGACAGGAGTACACCGGAACCGCCCGCGCCTGTGATGATCACAATGTCCTCGCCTTTCGGTGTGGGAAGAACCGGAAGGCCGCGCGCGAACTGCAGCATGTCGTTCAGGCTGTAAGCGCGAATCACACCGCTGGCTCGCAGCACGTCATCGTAGATCTTGTCGTTACCCCCCAATGCGCCCGTGTGCGAAGCCGCAGCCTTCGCGCCGAGCTGAGTGCGGCCCGCCTTCAGCATGACGATGGGCTTTTTCTTGGAGACGCGTTTCGCGACCTCGGCGAAGCTCTGGCCGTCCTTGAGATCCTCCGCATGCATCGCGATGACGTCGGTATTGTCATCCTGCTCGAAGTAGGTAAGCAGATCATCCTCGTCGAGATCCGACTTGTTACCCAGTCCGACGATGGCCGACACGCCCATTTTCGTGGATCGGCTAAAACCGATGATGGACATGCCGACACCACCGCTCTGTGAAGACAACGCGATTCTGCCCTTGACGTCATACGGGGTACAGAAGGTGGCGCAGAGCTTCGCGGGCGTGTAATAGAACCCGTAGATGTTGGGTCCCATGATGCGCACGTCATGCTTGCGTGCCACGGCAACGAGCTCTTCCTGGAGCTCTGTCTCCCCGATCTCGGCAAAGCCCGAAGGAATCATGATTGCGCCGGGAACGCCCTTCTCACCCACCTCTTCCATCGCGCCCACGCAAAATTTCGCGGGGACCGCGAATACGGCGACGTCAACGTCACCTGGGACGTCTTTGACGCTCTTATAGGCCTTCTTACCCAGTATCTCGTCAGCCTTCGGGTTGATCGGGTAGAGCTCTCCTTCATAACCGCCATTGATGATGTTTTTCATCACCGAGTTCCCGATCTTGCCTTCGCCATCGGACGCGCCGATGACCGCAACCGCTTTCGGGTTCATGATGCGAGTCATGGCCGAGACGATCTCTTCCTGACTCGGGCGATACATTTCCTTCGGCGGCGAAAAATCGACGGAAATCAGCGCATCGACCGCTGTCGCGCCATTGGCATCCGCCAGAATCGGGTTGAGGTCGATCTCCTGGATCTCCGGAAAATCACTGATCAGCTCGGAGACATTCACGATGATGCTCGCCAGGGCATCTCGGTTGACGGCTTCCGACCCTCTCACGCCGCCCAGCACCTCAGCCGCCTGTATGCTGTCCAGCATGGACTGCGCGTCGTCGCTTGTGGCAGGAGCCAATCGGAAGGTGATGTCTTTCAACACCTCCACCAGGATGCCGCCGAGCCCGAAGGCCACGAGTTTTCCGAAGCTCGGGTCCGTAACCGCGCCCACGATCACTTCCAGACGATCGCCGGTCACCATCTCCTGGATCTGAACGCCTGCGATGTCGGCGTCGCCTTTGTACGCCTTGGCATTACCGACGATGCTCTCGTAGCCGGCTGCGGCAGCTTCGGAGTCCGCCACGCCGATCAGTACGCCCCCGGCTTCCGTCTTATGCAGGATGTCCGACGAGACGATCTTCATGACCACGGGGTAGCCGATGTTCTCGGCGATGGCAGAAGCCTCCGCGCCAGACTGAGCAAGCCCTTCACTGGGCACGGGAATGTCGTAAGCGTCGCACACCGTCCTGCATTCCGGAGCGGTCAGAGAGGCGCGCCCCTCGGATTTCACCTGGTCCAATACCGCGCGGACACCTTCTCGGCGCCTACCCATGTCCGATTCTCTTCTCATTCGCAGCGCAGCGGCCGCTCCCTTGATCGCGACGCTTCATCTTGTAAAAGC
>CBDFLM010000009.1:0-47857 GCA_965249195.1 Longimicrobiales bacterium | reverse complement strand
GATCGTGGCACGGTCCCCATCGATGGTCCGGGCGCTGGAGGTCGCCACGAAGGTGGCCCGACACGATTCCTCGGTCCTAATCTCTGGCGAGAGCGGCACCGGAAAGGAGCTCGTCGCCCGCCTCATCCACCGGGAAAGCCCTCGGCGGGACGGGCCATTCGTGCCCGTGAACTGCGGGGCCATTCCTGAGTCGCTCCTGGAATCGGAGTTCTTCGGTCACCGCAAGGGCGCCTTCACCGGGGCGCATCGGGACCGGGCGGGCCTCTTCGAGACCGCGCGGGGAGGGACGCTCTTCCTCGACGAGATCGGGGAGCTGCCCCCCTCCCTCCAGGCGAAGCCGCTGCGCGCGCTCCAGGAAGGCGAGGTCCGTCGGCTCGGTGCCGACGAGTCCGTACACGTCGACATCCGGGTCGTGGCGGCAACCAACCGTGACCTCGCCGAAGCGCTGGCCGACGGCAGCTTCCGCCAAGACCTCTACTACCGGCTCGCGGTGGTTCCCATCCATTTGCCCACGCTGGCGTCCCGGACGGAAGAGCTTCCCGACCTGGCTCGGCACCTTCTCGAGCGCCACCGCCGCCGTCTGGGCGTACACGTGGAGCGCATCGCCCCGGCTGCCATGGAAGTGCTGCTCGCCTACTCCTGGCCGGGTAACGTGCGGGAGCTGGAGAACGTCTTGGAGCGTGCCATGGTACTGACCGAGAGGACAGAGCTCACGCCGGAAGAGCTTCCGGAGTACGTGCGCGAGCCTCCTGCGAGGGCCGGGGGCGTCAAGATCGACGGAGACGACCTCTCCGTGAAGCGCCGCAGCGCCGAGCTCGAGAGCCAGCTCATCCGCCTCGCTCTGGATCGCACGCGCGGCAACCGCACGCGAGCGGCCGAGCTGCTCGAGCTGAGCCCGCGTGCGCTGCGCTACAAGATCCAGGACTATTCGATCGAGGCCTGAGAGGTCGAGCGAGGCGTAACCGGGGTGCGTCCCGTCGTCCGTCCCGACCGGCCATCCCGTCGCCCGGTGGGGAGGCCGAGCGTCCTCGCATGCGCGGATTCACCCTCATCGAGCTCACGGTCGTCGTGCTCCTCGTGGCGCTCGGGGTGTCGGCGCTGGTTCCGGCGGCTCGGCGCCAGGGCGACCGCCTCGCGGTCATCTCAGCGCGGGAGGCAACCGTGGCCCTCGTCTCGCGCGCTCGGCGCGAGGCGCTCCTCGCCGGCGGCGCGGCCCTGCACCTGCGTCGCGACGACGGCCTCGTGTGGTTGCAGGGAAGCGAGCCGGCACGGGACACCCTCGACCTGCCCGATCGCTTCGGAGTGCGGCTGGACATGTCCGTTCGCGAAGCTCGGCTCGCCTTCGACGCGCTCGGCATCGGGCGCGTCGCCAGCCGCAGCCTGGCCTTCGCGCGCGGCGACGCGAGGGCGGGCGTCGCGGTTTCGGCGTACGGGCGGGTCCGGAGGTGGTGACGCGGTGGCGGCGGGTGGTGGCCGGGCACGCGGGCGGTTTCACGTTGATCGAGGTCGCAGTGGCGCTCGTGGTGCTCGAGTTGGGCGCCTTCGCCGCGCTCGGTCTGCTCGCGCTGGCCGCCGAGAACCTCGCGGCCGCCGCGCGTCTGGAGTGGGCTACCGGCGAAGCCGTGCAGGTCGCGGACTCGCTCTCGACGCTGGGCGTGACCGGACCGGGAGAGGTCGTGAGGGCCCCCTGGCGGGTGAGATGGACCCCAGACCCGTCCGGGGCGACGCGGGTCAGCGTGAGCCCGGCCGAGCCGGTCGCGGCCGAGCCGGTCGTCGAGCTATGGGTGCCATGATGCCGACCGTGAGCCGCGCCGGGTCCAGCCTCGCCGAGTCGATCGTCGCCTTGCTCCTGACCCTGCTCCTCCTTCAGCTCGGATGGGCCAGCGCCGCCGCAGCGCGACGCGCCGCGCGGGCGTTGTCCGGGCGCAGCGAGGCCCTACTGACGGAGCGTGTGAGCTGGCACGTGCTCCGCTCGGAGGTGCGGGCGGGCGTTCAGGATCGCGACTGGCATTCCCGGAGCTCCACCGCGCTGCCGATACGCGCGTTCCGCGGGGTGGCCGAGGTGTGCGCCGACGACCGCCAGGCCGGCGGCGCCCTCGTCCGTCAACGCGGTGTGCGGGCGCCGGACCCGCGCAAGGACTCGCTCCTGTTACTGGACGAGGATGGCGGCTGGACGCCCGTCCGGCTGCTCGACAGGCGCCCCAGCCTCGAGTCGTGCGCCTCGTGGACCGGGGTGCTCGGGACCGTGGAACGCTGGGCCTGGGAGCCCGACGCGGCAGCCCCCGTGCTCTTGCCCGTCGACGCCATCGTCGAGGGCGAGATCATGGACTACGGCCTCGTGGCCGACACCATTCGCGACGCCTTCCAGAGCTCCAGCATCAAGGGCAAGGACGTGATCACCGCCGTGGGCGGCCACGACGTGATCATCAAGAAGATCGAGATGGACCGGATGAAGGAGACCGATGCACGCGAGGTAGAATCGGGACGCCGTCCTCGAGGATGTTCACGTTCGTCGTCTCGTGTCCGATGTTCACCAACGCGATGATTCCCTGCATGGCGCCCGGATAGTTGTGCTCGAAGGCATTGTGGAGGGCGAACGCGTCCACGTCGATCACGGTGGCCTCGAGGCCCGCGTCGTCGATGAGGGCAACCTTGTTGTCGACAAGCTCGCGCTTGGCCGCGACGAGCAGCACCTCCATGCGGTCGCCCTCGGCACGGGGGTTCAGGATCTGGAAGTCGAGCTGGACGCTCTTGATGTCGAAGGGGACGTGCTGCTCAGCCTCCCAGCGGATGAGCCGCGGGGAGCGTCAATCTGGAAGAGGCGGCCCCGATGCTCCTGCTGCCGCTGGGCCTCGCCCTTCGGACAGCGTAACGGCGGGCCCAGGTCGTGATCCGAGTCAATCTAAATCCAGCCGGCAAGCCCGGCCGAGCGCGTGGGCCGGGGATCTCGCTCCCCAAGATCAGCGGTCTCCCCACCGACCGCTGGGTGCTCACGGCTCTCGCCGTCGTGCTCGTGGCCGTGGTGGCGATGGGCTATCTGTTCACGTCGATCGGGGCTCGCGAGGAGGAGGCAGAGGTGGACCTCCAGGCCGAGCTGCAGGACTCGACGCGATACGCCGACCTCATCGCTCGCTCCAACGCTCTGTTCGCGCGACGGGACTCGATCCTGCAGAGGGTCGCGGTGATCCAGGAGATCGACTCCGAGCGCTACATCTGGCCGCACCTGTTGGACGAGGTCTCCACCGCGTTGCCGGACTACACCTGGCTGACCCAGATCCAGCAGCTCGCGTTCGGTGGCGAAGACGTGCGCATCGCCCTGCGAGGCAGGGCCGGCAACAACTTCGCCCTCGCCCAGTTCATGCAGAACCTGGAGGGGTCGCCGTTCCTGCGTAACGTGAGGCTCCTCACCACCGACCTGGGTCCGGATCAGGAGACGGGGTACCTCGTCTACCTGTTCGACCTCGAAGTCAGCTACGGCGTGCCCCCGGAGGAGTTCATCGAACGGGTGCCGCTCTTCCAACTCACACCCGCCGAGGCTGGGGGTAGCGCCACACCTGAGGGTGCCGCCCCGGGGGTCCCGGGCACTTGATGTCGCAGTGCGACGTGAAGCCGCGGAGTACACCATGGCGCTGATACCGCAGCAACCCAAGCAGCAGCGCGCGCTGGTCGCGATCATTCTGGCCGTGGGCGGTGCGTACGCCTTCTGGGAGTATTGGTTCACCCCCCGGCAGGACGAGGTCGCCGGGACCGAGGCTCGCATCGAGCGCCTGCAAGTCTCGAATCGCGAGGCGCAGATAACGTCTGCGCGCGGGGGTGGGGACCTCGAAGAGCGCAATGCGCTTTACGCAAAGCACGTGATGCAGCTCGAAACGCTCGTCCCCGAGAGCCAAGAAGTGCCGGCGCTCATCACCCGGCTCAATCAAGTGGCGCGAACCAACCGCGTAACGGTCTCGGGCATGAACCCGGAGCCGGACGTTCCGGTCGGCTTCTACGTACAGCAGTCGTGGGGCTGGAGGCCATCGGGGAGTACCACAACATGGCCCGTTTCATTACCGAGGTTGCGTCGTTGGAGAGGATCATCACTCCCAAAGACTTCGACATCGTCCCGTACGACAACTCCCAGAACCTGCGCGAGTACCTGAATCCCGTCCTGGCCTCGTTCAGGATCGAGCTCTACGTACTGCCCGAGGCGGGCTCGGGACCCGCGCCGGCGGCCGTGGGGACCGAAGGTTGAGCGCCGTGCGCGCCTACGTGATCGCGCTCGTCCTTCTGGGCGCGGCCCTGGCAGGGACCCCCGACCTCGCTGCACAGGATCCGCCACCGCAGCCACAGTCGGGCGACGAGCTCGTGCTTACGCGCGAGGTCTTCAGCTTCCCCGCCTTCGCGCGGCGCAACCCGTTCCGTGCACTGTTGAGCGACGACGAGCGCGGCCCACGCTTCGAGCAGGTGGAGCTCTCGCTGATCCTCTACTCGCCCGAGCGGCAACGAAGCGTGGCGGTCCTGAGCCTCACAGGCGAGGGGAATCGGGGCCAGGCCACGGCCCAGGGGGCCCCGCAGGGGGTCGTCCAGGGCGCGGTCACCGACAGCACCATGGCCGTAGACGTAACCATCCTGGGTCAGCCCTCCCGACGACTTCTCGTCGGCGAGAGCTGGGGGAACGTGCGGATTGTCGAGATCCAGCGGGAGCAGATCATCGTGCAGGTATCTGAATTCGGACTCCAGGAGCAGCATGTGATGACATTGGCGAATCGCCGCCAAGGAGGCTCGTGATGACCTCGCTCCTCGCGCTCGTCACGGGCGCCCTGACGCTCGCGGCGGGACCGTTGCCAGGCCCCGTCACGGGTCTGAGCATCACGCCTGTCGCGGAGCGAACGGCGGTCAGCATCTCGATGCAGGGTGGGGTCGACTACCGAGACTTCACCATGCAGGGACCCCACCGCATCGTCCTCGACCTCTACGGCGCGCAGCACCGCCTTCCGGCCGAGCTCTTCCTGGGTATCCAGCGCGGAGGCGTGACCTCGATCCGTAGCAGCCAGTATTCGGACGATGTCGTACGCATCGTGCTCGAGCTGTCGGAGCCGCTCGGCTACGACGTCCGGACGGACGCCACCGGGCTGCGGGTGTCCCTGGAGAACCCAGTCGGCGCGTTCGAGCCATGGAACTCGGCCGAGGTCGCCGCCACGGCGGTGCCGTTGACCCCACCGCTGGACCGCGAGCTCGCTGTGGCCGCGCAGGTGCCTCAAGAGACGCCGATCAACATCGAGTTCGTCAACACGCCGATCCAGGACGTACTGCTGGCCTTCGCGGCCACTTCGGGACGCTCCATCGTGGCCGGCGCGGGTGTCCAGGGCACGGTCACGGCCAAGATCGAGAATCAACCCTGGGACGCCGCGCTCGAAGCCATCCTGACGACGAACGGATTCATCGGGCAGGAACAGGACAACGGAATCATCGAGGTCCATCTGATCACGGCACTGTACCAGCGCGAGCAGACCGAGCCGCTGCTGACGGCCGCGTACAAGATCAACTACGCGACTGCGCTGGAGATCGCCACGGCCATCCAGGCACTGCTGGGAGGAGGCACCGGGTCCGCGGGCACCGGAGCACAGGTCGCCGGCTCGAGAGGCCGAATCTCTGTCTCGCCGTCGACCAACACGATCATCGTGCAGGACATCGCACGCGTGCACGAGGCGATTGCCGACCTGATCGGCGACCTCGACCAGCCTACGCCGCAAGTCACCATCCAGGCGAAGATCGTCTTCGTCAGTCGCACCGACCTGAACGAGCTGGGCATCACATACGACCTCAAAGACTCCGCGGGCAACCAGCTGAACGTGGTGGCGCCCGGCGCCTTGGACGCAAACGCCAACGGCGTCATCGAGCTTCCCGACGAGGTGGTTGACGTCGGCACGAACGTGGTCGCTCTGGGAGGCAACTCGGTGGCGGCGCTGGGGAACGCCACGAACCGTGTCGCCGGCCCCACGCTCACGCTGCTCACGTCGCTCCTGGTGGGCCGACACACGCTGATCTCGTTCATCGAGGCGCTCGAGACCTCGAACCTGAGCGAGGTGCAGGCGTCGCCGCTCGTGCGCGTGTCCGATAATCAGACCGCGGAGATCCGCGTCGGTGAGGACACGCCCCTGCGGGTCATCGACGCCGCGGCCGGGGCCGCTGGAGCCGGCGGTGCGCTCCCCGTCGCGACGGTGCAGATCCAGGAGACGGGGATCCGGCTGCTCGCCACGCCCCACGTGACCGCAGGAAACGTGATCCTTCTCGAGCTGGAGGCGGAGCGCTCGGCGCCGCAGCTCGCCGAGTCCGATCTCGGATTCATTTTCAACACACAGACGGCCTCCACCCAGGTGCTCGTGCAAGACGGCCAGACTGTGGTGATCGGCGGGCTCACGGTGACGGAGCAGTCGGAGGTTCGGTCAGGGATTCCGCTCCTGATGAAGCTCCCCCTCATCGGAGGACTCTTTCGGGTGACTCGACGCAGCAGCACCCAACGCGACCTGATCATCCTCGTGACGCCGCATATCGTGCGACCCGGCAGACTGAACGGGAGCTGACGAGCGATGCATCCACTGCGAGTCGAGCGTGCGCGGTTCCGGGGCCTGCTAGCGGGCGCCTGCACCGTGCTTGCCGTGACGGCCTGCGACGGGCCCAACTTCTTTAGTGGGACCGCCCTGGCGGTCGGCGGAACCGGCCAGGGGCCCTCTGTCGATATCGAGGCGCCGCGGGGGGACTCGCTCACGGCCAAGCCTCTCGGAGACTCGCTACTGGTGCGCGCCCGCGTTCGTGACGCGTCGGGGCTCGCTCGTGTGGTGTTCAAGGGCGTCGCGCTGCGCGGCGATGCACAGCTCGGCACGGACGACGTCGTGAGCCGCTATGAGGCGAAGACGGTCGTGCTGGCCGGCGCCAGGGACACCATCCTGACGCGCTTCTTGCTGGCTACGGCGGACACCACCAAAGAGACGGCACACATCATCGTGGAGGCGACCAGTATCGACGGCTTCACGTCGTCCGACACGACGCGCATCACGCTCGGCGGACCGAGCGTCGAGCTCCTCAACCTGGAAAGCGGCCAGGCTGTGCAGTCCGGGTTGGCGTTGAGCCTCCAGCTCCGCGCATCCGATCCACAGGGGATCATCAGCGTCGAGTTCGAGATCACCGGCGCGTTCGAGGCCAACGTCACCCAGTCGTTCAACCCACCGCCGGATTCCGTGCGAGTCGATACTGCCGTGGTGATCCCGGCTGGGACGACGGGGTCGATCGACGTGCTGGCTCGCGCCCGCAACAGCCTCGACGTGGCGGGCCAGGACGGCCCCGTGCGACTGACCGTTACGGCCGGCGGGGCGACGGACGTGAGCCCGCCGAGCCTCTCGATGACGATCGCGTCACCGGACCGGCTGGGGGCCCGCGACTCCCTACAAGTCCAGGTCACTGGATCGGACGACTCACAGGGCAGCGGGGTCCAACGGGTGGGCGTGACGGTGGAGGCGTTCTCGCCGAGCCGCGGGGTCACCGAGACACTCGTCTTCAGCCAAGACTATCAGACGCCGCGCACTGGGAGTGTCACCCAGACCATCGGGTTCGAGCCGTTCAACATCGATCCGAGGGAGCTTCCGGATACGCTCATCTTCGAGATCACCGGGTTCTTGGTGGACGCGGCCGGCAACTGCGCCGCGACGGTCGCCGACGATCAACGCCAGTCGCTCGAGTGCGCCACTGGCGCCGGAGGTGCGGTCACGGCCGAGGGTCGGTCCGGCTTCCGCCTGACGCGCTCCGTAGTCGCCGGGCGCACGGTCACCCTTCCCGCCGGCGGACTCATCATGGACGTGGCCGTGGATTCCCGCCGCCGCAACCTGCTGCTGTCGAACATCCTGCGGGATCGAGTCGAGGTGTTCCGCCTGCAGACGGAGGAGTTCTCCGACTTCGTCCCGGTGGGCTCTGAGCCGTGGGGCCTGGCGCTCAACCGCGACGGTGACACGCTGCTGGTGGCGAACTCCGGTGGGACGAACGTCACCGCGGTCTTCCTGGGACCGGACGACGGGCAGGGCCCGGCGGCCGAGGTGCCGGGGTCCAGGTTCCTCACACCGGACGTCCTGCTGTTCGACGTCGAGCGCACCGAGGACTCCGACGGGTTCACTCGGTTCAACGTCTTCATCATTCCCGACGCGTCGCCTCCGGCGTTCAGCGACCGCCCGCAGTTCTTGGTCCAGGACTTCACCGGACGCGTGCTCTACTCGACCAAGACCAACTCGGTCGGCAACATCGGGACGATTCGCAAGGCGTTCGTACCGGACGGTGGAGTCGACCCCGAGGTGCTCCTGTTCTGGGAGCACGGGGCGCTCCTTCCGGCCGACGACTTCGTGGGAGTCGCGAACGCCGACGACGTGACCGTGATTCGCCTCGACCTCGGCGATCTGGTGACCGTGGACGACCACGTTCCGGGCTTCCGTGACATGCCGATCACCGGTGGGCCCGACACGCCCGCTGATGCTGTCGACGCCGTAGTCGCGGCGGGCTCGGACGCGGTAGCGGTGCCAGGACGCTTCAGCATCACCAACATCGGTTTCACGGACACCACGTTCGTCGGCCTGTCCGGCGATCGTCGATGGGGCGTCTTCGGCGAAGGAAGCATTGAGATTGGCCGCGTCATCATGTACGACGCGGAGAGCGACGTCATCAGCGGTGTCGTCCCGGTATCGGACCTCATGACGAACGCCGCCGAGAGCGTGCGCGGCGTCGGGCTGAACTACGACGGCACCTTGGGCGTGGCCCGCGGCATCGGAGCCTACTTCTTCACCAGGGACCTGCGCCTCCAGGGGGTCGCGGACCTCCCCGCGGGAGGAGCGGGCGCGGCGCTGCACCCGCTACACGCGAATGCTCGCTCCCTCGACAACACCACGGGTGAATACCGACCGGACACGCACCTGGCGTTCGTGGGAACCGGGGAGCGCACGATCGATATCGTCGACACGTTCCATTTCTTCCGCTCGGGCCGGATCTTCACGCGGGACGTGGTGAAGTGGGCCGCTACGTGCGGTCCTCCCCTTCCCGGAGGACAACGTCGGCAACCAGTGTGTGTCGATTCCAGTGACCGATGAGACCGGGGCCCAGATCGGAGAGGCTGTCGAGATCTTCGCCGGGGGGAACTTCGAGAGTCCCCATCCGGCGGACGGTCCGAGCGAGGACAACTGTATTGTCCAGAAGCTCTTCGGCGCGACGAACTCCGGCGGCGTGGTCGTGATCGACGTGCGCAAGAGCGACATTTTGAGGAATCACCCTTCCAGGAGCTGACTCGGCGACGCCTCCCGGAGGGACCCAGGGCCTTCTAGCCCTGGAACCGCCTGCACGCTCGCCCGCGCGCGCCCGAGGTCATCGGGTGCAGCGCGGGCGAGTCGCTTTGTCTGAGATCCCTCGCGCGGCACGGCGAGCCCCTTGGTACGGCAGAGACCGTATTGTATCCTTTGCACCGCTCGCGTCGGATGCTCCACGAAGGGGCGGTGGCGGCGCATGCCCGTTCGCGCGACCGTTCATTCCCACGGGAGGACGCACCCGTAATGAGTAGGCTCACGTTCCGAACCGCCGGCGAGTCCCACGGCCGCGGGCTGGTCGCCCTCCTCGAAGGGATGCCTGCGGGGCTGCCGCTGGACATGGAGCGTCACGTCGACCCCGAGTTGCGCCGCCGACAGGGTGGCTACGGCCGCGGCCGTCGCATGCAGATCGAGTCCGACCGCGCCGACGTGATCGCGGGCGTGCGGTTGGGCGAGACCCTGGGCGCGCCGATCGCCATGCTCGTTTGGAATCGCGATTGGGAGAACTGGACGACGGCGATGAGCCCCGTCGCGCCGGGGCCCGAGGCCAACCCCAAGGCTTTGCGGCCACACTATCTTCCTCGGCCCGGACACGCGGACCTCGTGGGCGTCCTCAAGTACGACCGCCGCGACACGCGGGACGTCTTGGAGCGTGCCAGCGCCCGGGAGACCGCAGCCCGGGTCGCGTGCGGTGCGGTTGCCAAGACGATGCTGGCGGAGTTCGGGATCCGCATCGGGAGCCATGTAGTCGCCATTGGGTCCGTCTCCGCTGCGCTCCCCGACGAGCTCCCGGAGGACATCAACGGCGCCGTCGACGATGATCCCGTACGTTGTCTCGACCCGGAGGCGTCGCAACGCATCCGCGAGTCCATCGACCGCGCCAAGGAGGAGGGGGACACGCTGGGAGGGGTGTTCGAGGTCGTCGTTCGAGGTGTTCCAGCCGGGTTGGGGAGCTACGTATCATGGGACCGCAAGCTCGACGGGCGGCTGGCGGCCGGGCTGATGTCGATCCAGGCCATCAAGGCCGTAGAGGTGGGCGCGGGCTTTGCCGGGGCGCGCAGCCCGGGCTCCGGGGTGCACGACCCGATCATGGCGGACTCCGCGAAGCCCCGCACGGGTGGACTGGGTCGCGCCAGCAACCGTGCAGGGGGTCTCGAGGGCGGGGTCACCACCGGCGAGGCTCTGGTCCTGCGGGCGGCCATGAAGCCCATATCGACGCTGCGCAAGCCGCTGCCATCGGTGGATTTGCGTGACGGATCACCCGGCGATGCGGCCGTGGAGCGCAGTGACGTCTGCGCGGTCCCCGCGGCTGCGGTCGTGGGTGAGGCGATGGTCGCACTCGTGGTCGCCGACGCGTTTCTCGAGAAGTTCGGTAGTGACTCGCTGACGGAGCTGCGCAGGAACTTCGATGGGTACATCGCGTATCTGACCGACCGAGGCTATGGGGAACGATAGAGGGCCCGCCGATGCGCTCCCATCAGGAGCGCCGTACAATAGGGTGCTACTGGTCGGGTTCATGGGGAGCGGGAAATCGACCGTCGGGCGCGAGCTCTCCACGCGGCTCGGCTGGACCTTCATCGACTTCGATGCCGAGATCGCACGGCGGGCCGGGGCATCGGTGGCCGAGATCTTCGAGGGACGGGGGGAGCGATTCTTCAGGACGCTGGAAGCGGACGTGGCGGTGTGGGCCCTGTCCTCCCAAGACGCGGTGCTCGCTGCGGGAGGTGGTTGGGCGGCGGCTCCGGGGCGAATCACGACGGTGCCCGCAGACACCGCGACGGTCTGGCTCCGCATCGACGCCGACACGGCGCTCGGCCGGCTCGGGCGCGACGCGACCCGTCGCCCCCTTCTTGAGGTGCCGGACCCCCATGAGCGGGCGCGCCGGCTGTTGAGCAAGCGCGATCCCCACTACAGTCTCGCAGGTCTGCACGTCGACGCTGCGAACTCCTCTCCGGAGGACCTCGCCCACGTGATAGCATCGCGGCTGGGCCTCGCGGGCGGCTCGGCAACTTCGAGGGAGCGAGGAGAGGGTGAGGGAAGCGAAGCCCGGCGGTCCACGCCGGGTCGGGGGCGAGGCGGGAAGGTTCTGGGGGCACTTTGAGCGGCGAACGAATTCGGGGGGAAAGCGGAGCACATGCATCTGGTCATCGTTGAGTCACCGGCCAAAGCCAGGACGATAGGCCGCTATCTAGGATCGGAGTACGAAGTCGCGGCTTCGGTGGGCCACGTCCGGGACCTGCCTGCCAAGGAGTTGGGCGTCGATGTCGAGCACGGTTTCGAGCCCCGCTACGTCACGATCCGTGGCAAGGCCAAGATCCTGGAAGAGCTTCGCAAAAAGGCGAGGAATGCGGAGTCGGTGATCCTGGCCACCGACCCCGATCGCGAAGGTGAGGCGATCGCATACCACGTGGCTGAGCAGCTGGGCTACGAGGCTGGCTCGGACCGGTTTCGGCGAGTCCGGTTCCGCGAGGTCACGCGGAGCGCGGTACAGGATGCCCTGGCGCACCCCGGTCCCATCGACATGAACAAGGTGGAGGCTCAGCAGGCGCGGCGCATTCTAGACCGCATCGTCGGTTACCAGGTGAGCCCTTTCCTCTGGAAGCCCATCCGTCCGGGATTGTCGGCCGGCCGCGTACAGACGGTGGCGCTACGCCTGATCTGCGATCGGGAGGAGGCGATTCGTGCGTTCGTCCAGGCCGAGTACTGGTCGATCACCGCACACCTGAGGAAGGACGACCAAGCGTTCGACGCGAAGCTCCACAAGATCGGGGGAAAGGCCTTCACACTCGCCGACGAGGACGAGGCGAAGCGCGTTTTGGACGACGTCGCCCGCGTCGAGTTCAGGGTTACGGACGTGAAGCGACGGGAGCGTCGCAAGAACCCTGCAGCTCCCTTCACGACGTCGACGCTGCAGCAGGAGGCCGCCAAGCGATTGCGCTTCTCGGCGAAGCGAACCATGCGGGTGGCTCAGAGGCTATACGAAGGCATTGACCTGGGTGCTCGGGGTGCGGTGGGGCTCATCACCTACATGCGCACCGATTCCACGCGGGTCGCTGCCCAGTCCGTCGCCGATGCGAGGGCGTGGGTCGAGGATCAGCTCGGACGCGAATATGTCGCGAGCGCTCCGAGGCTATGGGCCGGCAAGCAACAGAAGGCGGCCCAGGAGGCACATGAAGCCATTCGGCCCACCGACGTCGGACTGCACCCGTCGGACGCGGCCAATTATCTGGAGAAGGATGCGGCGCGCCTGTACGAGCTGATCTGGCTCCGCTTCGTTTCGAGTCAGATGGCAACCGCGCTCTACGACACGACGACGGTCGACTTCGAGTTGGATGGAAACAGCGGAGAACGCTACGTCTTCCGCTCGACCGGTTCGGTGGTGAAGTTCGCCGGCTTCACGCGGCTGTATCTCGAAGCGACCGAGGCGGGGGATCCGCGACGCCTCGACGACCTGGAGCCTTTGCCGGCGATCGAGCCGCGGGACCTCTGCGAGCTGCAATCACTTGAGCCACAGCAGCACTTCACGCAGCCCCCGCCGCGGTTCAGCGAAGCCAGCCTGGTGCGTGAGTTGGAGCGCCTTGGCATCGGACGGCCGTCCACCTACGCACAGATCATCACGACGATCCAGGATCGTGGGTACGTTGAGTCCGTCAAGCGGCGATTCCATCCCACGGATCTGGGCGAGGCGGTCTCGAAGCTGCTGGCCCGCGTGTTTCCGGACATCTTCGACGTCGACTTCACCAGCCGGATGGAGGTGCAGCTGGACCGTGTGGAGGAGGGGGAGGTCCAGTGGCGCCGACTGTTGGAGCGGTTCTACCCTCCGTTCCGGGAACGGCTCGAGGCGGGAGAGGGATCGTCGGACGAAATCATCAAGGAGATACTCGCCGCAGAGGGCGAAACGTGCGACGTGTGCGGGCGCCCCATGTTGGTCCGATGGAATAAGCGCGGGCGCTTCCTGGGTTGTTCCGGCTATCCCGAATGTCAAAGCACGCGCTCACTCGACGCGTCGAGTGAGCCGGCCGAACCCATCGGGCTGGACGAGGAGGGACGGCCCGTTTTCGTGAAAGTGGGACCTTATGGGCCCTATCTGGAGGTGGGTGGCGACGACAACGGTGGTGAGCCGCGCCGGGTGAGCCTCCCCGAGAGCGCCAAGCCCGGAGAAGTCGACATCGAGCGAGCTCGACGTCTGCTCTCCCTCCCGCGTTCCCTCGGCACCGATCCGCAGAGCGGTGAAGAGGTCAGTGCCGGGTTGGGCAAGTACGGGCCGTACGTGCGACTAGGACGTACGTACGCGAACCTCCCCGACGAGGACGCGATGTTCCGGGTCGGGCTGGAGGAGGCGCTGAAGCTTCTGGCACAGAAGCGCGCCGGCAATCGGGTGCTGAAGGAGCTCGGTGACCACCCGAAATCCGGGAGGGCCGTCCGAGTCTTGGACGGCCGGTACGGACCCTACGTGTCCGACGGATCCGTGAACGCCACCGTGCCCAAGTCCACGAGCCCGGAAGAGGTGGATCTCGAGGGAGCGGTCGAGCTTCTCGAGAAAGCGTCGAAGCGGAAGGCCCGTGGCGGGGGACGGCGTCGCTCCCGCAAGGCATGATGGTTGCCCGTCGCATGGGCGAAGAGGTGCCATGAGCGACGGCGTGACGGTCGTCGGGGGAGGGCTCGCGGGCTGTGAGGCCGCTCTCCACCTGGCCCGTCGAGGACACCGGGTCCGCCTGGTCGAGATGAGGCCTGGTCGGGCTACTCCGGCCCACCGCACGGACCGACTGGGCGAGCTCGTCTGCACGAACTCCTTCAAGAGCCAGGAGCCGAGCAACGCGCACGGACAGCTGAAGAGGGAGATGCGCGCGATGGGGTCGTTGCTGCTGGACTGTGCAGACGCCACGCGCGTACCCGCTGGCTCGGCGCTCGCCGTGGATCGTGGGCTCTTCGCGCAAGCGATGTCCGCCGCCATCGAGGGGCACTCCGGGATCGAGCTCGAGCGGGGGGAGACGACCGAGCTCCCCGATGGTCCCGCCATCATCGCGACGGGGCCGCTCACCTCCGACGCGCTCACGGCTTCGATACGCCGTTCCCTGGGAGAGGACGGGCTCGCCTTCTACGACGCCATCGCGCCGATCGTGCACCACGACTCGCTGGACCACGACCTGGTCTTCCGGCAGGGCCGATTCGGCGAAGACGGTGACTACCTCAACTGCGCCTTCGACCGCGAAGACTACGACCGCTTCGTGACGGAGCTCCGGTCCGCCGACATTCACGAAGGCCACGACTGGGACGCGGTTCCGTATTTCGAGGGCTGCCTTCCCATCGAGGTCATGGCACAGCGTGGAGCCGAGACGCTGCGCTTCGGCCCCATGAAGCCCATCGGCCTCACCGATCCGCGCACGGGGGCTCGGCCGTGGGCGGTCGTTCAGCTCCGCAGCGAGGACCGCGCCGGTCAGATGTGGAATCTCGTCGGATTCCAGACGCGCTTGCGCATCGGAGAGCAAAGGCGGGTGTTCCGCACCATTCCCGGTCTCGCCGAGGCGGAGTTCCTGCGTTGGGGATCCATCCACCGGAACAGCTATCTGAACTTTCCAGGGTGTCTGACGCCGCACGGGTCGCTTGCCGGGAAGAAGGACACGCTGTTCGCGGGTCAGCTGACGGGCGTGGAGGGCTACACGGAGTCCGCCGCATCCGGAATCCTTGCCGCCATCAACCTGGATCGCATGATCCGCGGGCTCCCGCCGGTCCTGCCCCCGCCCACGACGATGTTGGGTGGGCTGCTGCGTTATCTGCGCGAGTGCGATCCGCGCCGCTTTCAGCCGATGAACTCGAATTGGGGGCTTGTGGACCCGCTTGCTCGCCCCGTCCGCGACCGGACTCGAAGAAGGGCGCTCCTGGCCGAGCGCGCCATGGTGGACTTCAGTGCTTGGCTGGCCGGCCTCGACCCCCACTCGGCTTCAGCTCCCCGCATCGCTCCCGCAGCGGCAGCGAGCTCGCGGGAGGTGCACTAGCCGAATGAGCGGGGAGCCCGTCGGAGACGGGAGTCACCAGCGCGCCGTGCAGGACTTCCTCAAGCATCTCGGCGACGAGCGCCAGCTTTCGCCGCACACGGTGCGGTCGTACGAGAAGGACCTCCGCGACCTCGGCGAGTTCCTCACCGATTATCTGGGGACGCCCCACTGGTCTTGGAGTGGCGTCGACCGACTCGCGCTCCGCTCGTTCATGGGATGGTGCCAGCGCCAGGGTCTATCGAAGCGCACAGTCGCCCGCAAGCTCTCGGCGATTCGTGGCTTCTACCGATTCCTCCACCTGGAGGATCGCGTGCCCGCGAGTCCCGCGCGGTCGCTTCGTGGCCCGCGGCTGGAGCGCCGTCTTCCGGGTCATCTGTCCGGCCCGGACCTCGTTTCCGTTTTCCGCACCGCCGAGTCCCGGGCTGAAGAGAACTCGCTCGCGGGCACCCGCGCACTCGTGATTCTCGAGTTGCTCTACGGTAGCGGGCTCCGGCTTTCGGAGCTCCACAAGCTTGACGTGGGCGACATCGACCAAGTCGGTGAGCGCGTCAAGGTGCGGGGTAAGGGACGAAAGGAGCGCATCGTGCCGGTCACCCGGGCGGCGCTCGCGGCAACCCGATGCTACGAGGGACGGCGCAGCGAGGTACTTTCCCGTGCCTCGGACAAAGCCGACCCAAGGGCGTTGCTACTGAATCACCGGGGTGGCCGGCTATCGCGGAGGTCGATCCAGGCCACGGTCCGCGACGCGCTCGAGACGGCTTCCGGAGGGGACGACCTGTCGACCCACTCGCTGCGTCACAGCTTCGCGACGCATCTACTCGACGCAGGAGCCGATCTCATTGCTGTCAAGGAGCTTCTCGGCCACGTTTCCCTGTCGACGACGCGTATATACACGCACACGTCGCAGGAGAGGCTCTGCAGGGTGTACAGGGACGCCCACCCCCGCTCTTGACGGTCCGGTCCGGCCGACTCCCGCCGCCTACCTGGTGAGCCACCGCCGGGTTATTCTTCAACCTCCGACGCGGCTCCGGCCGTCGCTCGAACCCGCGTCCCCGAAGCGGAGTTGGACCTTGGACGCCCCGATTCCAACGCGAGGCCGTAGCCTCCGGTCCACCACGGTCGTGGCCGTCCGCCAACAGGGTCGGGTGGCCCTCGGTGGCGATGGTCAGGTCACGATGGGCGATACGGTGGTGAAGACCTCGGCACGCAAGGTGCGCGAGCTCAGAGACGGGACCATGCTCGTGGGATTCGCTGGAGCGGTCGCGGATGCGTTCACCCTCTTCGAGAAGCTCGAGGAGAAGCTCGAGCGCTTTCCCGCCAACCTGACACGCGCTGTGGTCGAGCTGGCCAAGGACTGGCGGATGGATCGCTACCTGAGACGGCTCGACGCGCTGCTCGTGGTCGCCGACCTGCACCATCTCTTTCTGGTGAGCGGCCAGGGCGACGTGATCCAGCCGGACGACGACGTCGTCGCCATTGGGTCGGGTGGCTCGTACGCCCTGGCAGCGGCCAGGGCACTCAAGACGCACACCCAGCTCTCGGCTGCCGAGATCGTGAAGCAATCCCTGATCATCGCCGGCCAGATCTGCATCTATACCAACGACGAAGTCACAGTTCTGGACCTAGGGGAGCATGACGACGAGACCGGCTGAAGCGGACACGACCGTCCCCCCATCCCAGGATCAGGAGGCGGAAGGCGCGTGGCTCGACGAGCTGACGCCTACCCAGATCGTGGCCGAGCTCGACAAGTACATCGTCGGCCAGGAGGCGGCGAAGAAATCGGTTGCCATCGCACTGCGCAACCGGTGGCGGCGCCAGCGCGTCTCCGATGAGCTGCGCGACGAGATCCTTCCTGGCAACCTCATCCTCATCGGCCCGACCGGTGTCGGGAAGACCGAGATCGCCCGCCGGCTGGCTCGCCTGGCCGGTGCTCCGTTCGTGAAGGTGGAGGCGTCGAAGTTCACGGAGGTCGGCTACGTTGGAAGGGACGTGGAATCGATGATTCGCGACCTCGTCGACATCGCCGTCAACATGGTGCGAGCGGAGCGCGAGGACGACGTGGCGGACGAGGCGGAGCGTCGCGTCGAAGAGCGCTTGCTCGACCTCTTGCTCCCTCCCGTCACCACAGAGCCGGTGCAGGAGGATCAGACTGACGGGAACCGCGCCTCCGTGCAGATCTTCGTCGCTGGACCCTCGGGTGTCGCGCCGGCGTCGGACGAGCACGGCGACGAGAGTGTAGCCGGGCGGCGTCGACGCACGCGCGAGAAGCTTCGTAAACTCCTGAGCGATGGCCATCTCGAAGAGCGCGAGGTGGAAATCGAGATCTCCCACGCGCCCTCGCTCGACGGCATGATGATCCCGATGGGCGGTATGGAGGGCGTAGACCCCAACTTCATCGAGATGCTGCAAGACATGCTTCCGAAGAAGACCAAACGGAGGCAGGTGAGCGTCGCCGAGGCTCGCCGAATCCTCTTTCAGGACGAGTTGGATCGGCTCGTCGAAATGGACGAGGTCGTAGCCGAAGCGCTGGCGCGCAGCGAGGACATGGGGATCATCTTCCTCGACGAGATCGACAAGATCGCGGGCGATCGAGGCGGCGTCGGGCCCGACGTGAGCCGCGAGGGGGTGCAGCGCGACCTGCTTCCGATCGTCGAGGGCTCGACCGTGCAGACCAAGTATGGCCTAGTCCGAACCGACCACGTTCTCTTCATCGCCGCCGGAGCCTTCCACGTCGCGAAACCCAGCGACCTCATCCCGGAGCTTCAGGGGCGCTTCCCCATCCGGGTCGAGCTGCGAAGCCTGGGGGAGGAGGACTTCGTCCGCATCCTGAAGGAGCCCAAGAACGCCCTCCTGACACAGTACCAGGCTCTCATCGAGACTGAGGGTGCGACGATCTCTTTTGCTGACGAGGGAGTGAAGGAAATCGCTCGCATCGCCACTGAGCTCAACGATCGCATGGAGAACATCGGCGCGCGGCGGCTCCAGACCGTTATGACCACGCTTCTGGAGGAGGTGCTCTTCGAGCTGCCGGAGGTGGTCGCGGAGCAGATCCACGTGGACGAGGATTTCGTGCGCAAGCACCTCGAGACGATCGTCGAGGACGAGGATCTCAGGCGCTACATCCTTTGACGCTACGCTGACTTGGCAGCTCCACGAAACCTCGAGAACCTCATGGACGCCATGACAGAGCCGGAATCTCACGGAGCGAGCACGGGCCTGGAGGGGCGGGACTTCCTCGCCCTCACCGACCTCACCCGGGAGGAGCTGCACGCGGTGCTGGACCGTGCCGCTCTGATGGAGCGCGGCGGTGGCGGAGGCTCGTTGGCCGGGAAGACTCTAGCGATGGTTTTTCGCAAGAGCTCCACGAGGACGCGGGTTTCATTCGAGGCGGGGATGTACCAGCTCGGTGGGCACGCCCTCTTCCTCTCCGATCGGGACACCCAGATGGGTCGCGGCGAGAGCATCCCCGACACCGCACTCGTCCTCTCCGGATACGTCGACGCGATCATGATCCGGACATTCGAGCACGACGAGGTCGTCGAGCTGGCGCGCCACGCTAGCGTGCCGGTCATCAACGGGCTCACGGATCTGCTTCACCCGTGCCAGCTCCTGGCCGATCTCCTCAGCGTGCAACAAGAGTTCGGCCGGGACTTCGACGGGCTGGAGGTCGCCTGGATTGGCGACGGAAACAACGTGGCCAACTCCTGGATCAATGCCGCCTATCGTTTGGGCTTCGAGATCAGGCTGGCGTGCCCGGACGGATACGGGCCGGATGACGAGATCCTCGAGCGCGCGCGGCTCAAGCGGTGCGCCGCCCTCGTCGACACACCTGAGGAAGCCGCCCGGGGGGCGCACGTAGTCACGACCGACGTGTGGGCTTCGATGGGTCAGGAAGCAGAGAAGGCGGCCCGCTCGGAGGCCTTCCAGGGGTATGCGGTGAGCCGCGAGCTCATGAGGAGCGCGCGGCAAGAGGCCATTTTCCTCCACTGCCTTCCCGCACATCGCGGCGAGGAGGTCGACGCCGCGGTCATCGATGGCCCGAGATCTCGAGTGTTCCAGGAGGCGGAGAACCGCCTCCACGCACAGAAAGCACTTCTCGTGGAGCTGCTCTCCCCGTCCCGGACGACCTGATGGGGAGCGGTCTCAAGCGAACGCCTCTGTACGCGGCCCATGTGCGCCTCGGCGGGAAGATGGTTCCGTTCGCCGGATTCGAGATGCCCGTTCAGTACGCCACGGGGGCACAGGCCGAGCATCGCGCCGCACGGGAATCGTGCGGACTCTTCGACGCTTCACACATGGGTGAGCTCGACGTTCGCGGCCCCGACGCTCTCGAGCTTCTGCAGCGGGTGACGGTCAACGACGTGTCGGCCTTGGACGAGGGCCAGGCGCAGTATACCGTCATGTGCCGGGAGGACGGGGGGATGATCGACGACCTTCTCGTCTACCGCTTCGAAGATCACTACATGCTCGTTGTGAACGCGGCGAACCGAGACACGGACCTCGCCTGGATTCTCGGAGAGGCCTTGGAGATGGAGGCCGATGTCGAGGATCGTTCCGACGAGATCGCCCTGATCGCCCTGCAAGGTCCCTGGGCGCGAGTGGTGCTTCGCCGCCTCACGGAAGAAGACATCGACGAGATCCCCTATTACTGTTTTCGTCGTGGACGCGTGGCCGACGCCGACGCCGTCATCAGCAGGACCGGTTATACCGGTGAGGACGGTTTCGAGCTCTACGTCGACTCCGACTCAGCGATGGGCGTGTGGCAGGCGCTCGTGGAATCGGGACGCTCGGCGGGTCTGCGGCCCGCGGGGCTCGGGGCCCGTGATTCGTTGAGGCTCGAGATGGGGTATGCCCTCTACGGGAACGAACTCGACGAGGAGCACACACCGCTCGAGGCGGGGCTCGGGTGGCTCACTAAGATCGACAAGGGGGACTTCCTAGGCCGCGACGCGCTGGTGAAACAGAAGCACGAGGGGCTGCAGGAGAGGCTCGTCGGACTGAAGGTCGATGAAAAGGGCTTCCCCAGGGCCGGCTACGGTGTCCATCTCGGGGAGGCGCAGGTCGGGACGGTCACGTCAGGCACGTTCAGCCCTTCGCTCGAGGTCGGGATCGCACTCGCCTACGTTCCGTTCGGGCTCTCGGGTGCCGGCACGACGATGAAGATAGACGTGCGCGGACGTTTGGTCCCCGCAAAGGTCGTCGAGCTACCGTTCTACCATCAAGGCTCGATTCGTCGATAGCGCCTTCGAGAAACGATGAGCTTGCGAATAGGGATCCTCACGGTGAGTGACGGATGCGCGCGTGGGGAGCGCACGGACCGGAGCGGTGAGCTCATCCGGGAGTGGTGCGAGGGCGAGCGCCATCTCATAGCTACGCGAGCCGTCGTTCCCGACGAGTCATCGGCCA
The DNA here is from genome assembly GCA_965249195.1 of Longimicrobiales bacterium. GTDB lineage: Bacteria > Gemmatimonadota > Gemmatimonadetes > Longimicrobiales > Gaopeijiaceae > CBDFLM01. The sequence goes on along the minus strand of CBDFLM010000009.1, from coordinate 27,138 downwards.
TCACGGCTCGTCTGGTCGAGTGGTCGGACTCGGGAGACGTCGACGTCATCGTCACGACTGGCGGCACGGGCTTCGCGCCTCGCGATGTGACTCCGGAGGCCACTCGACCGGTGCTCGACCGAGAGGCGCCGGGCGTCGCCGAGGCCATTCGCCGGCGGGGGACTGAGTCGACTCCCTACGCAGTCCTTTCCCGAGGACTCGCCGGTGCGCGGGGAGGTGTCTTCGTCGTGAATCTCCCGGGAAGTCCAGGCGGCGTGCTCGACGGGCTACACACTCTGGCGCCGCTGCTGCCTCACGTCTGTGACCTGTTGCGCGGCGAGCGGCCGTCACACGACCCGCCCAGGACCGAAGCCCGTGAGTGAGCGTGTGCTTGTCTCCACGCACGAGCTCCCGAAGGCCGGCTCTTTGCGGATCGCCTTCAAGTCGGAGGGTTACGCGGTGGAGCTCGTCACACCGGAGGAGGACGTCGCTGGCTTCACCGACGCAGTCCTTCTCGTGCTCTCCGGCTCCGCAGGGTCCAGTACGGCCATGGCGCTCGTCGACCAGGCAGTCGACGCCGGGCTGCCCGTGATCGGATACCGCGCCCCGGGCGCTCCCGACACGCATCCAGGCGTACTCGAGACGTTCGACGCGAGTATAACCCCCGGCGAGGTCGCGCTCGTCGGTCATCGGCTCGTAGCACGCCGGAGACTCCAGCGCGTCACCGGTATCGTGGGTGAGACAGACGCCATCCGAGAGGCCTTGGAGCGGGTTCTCCAGATCGCCCCCGTGGACGCGACCGTGCTCCTGACGGGCGAGTCCGGAACAGGAAAGGAGCTCGTGGCACGCGGTATCCACGTCCTTTCCCCGAGGCGTCACAAGCCCTTTATCGCCGTGAACGTTGCGGCGCTCCCCGACACGCTTCTCGAAAGCGAGCTTTTCGGTCACGAAAAGGGGGCGTTCACGGGCGCCATCGACTCGCGCAGGGGTCTCTTCGAACTGGCGCACGGAGGGACGATCTTCCTCGACGAGATCGGCGAGATGCCCCGGTCCCCGCAAACCAAGCTCCTGAGAGTTCTGGAGCAGCGAGAATTCATGCGCGTCGGTGGGGAGAAGTCCATCCGGGTCGACGTGCGCATTCTTGCAGCGACCAATCAGGATCTCAGACGGCTCGTCGCCGGAGGCGATTTCCGCAAGGACCTATACTATCGCCTCAATGTGCTGTCGATCGTCCTCCCCCCGCTCCGCGAGCGAAGGGAGGACATTCCCCTGCTCGTGGACGCGTTCGTCCGCGACGCGAGCGAGCGCTACGAGCGCCCCTTCCCAGGGATCTCGGAGGAGGCGATGGCCCTTCTTGGGGCGCACCACTGGCCTGGGAACGTGCGCGAGCTCCACAACTTGGTCGAGAGCATGGTGGTTCTCGCGCCGGGCCGGGAGATCCGAGCCAGCGATATCCCCAACGAGGTACGCGGTGAAGGGGGCCGGGCGCTGGTCCCGCTTTCGGCTCCTCCACGCGCCGAGGAAGGTGCTGACGGCCTTCGGCCTCAGCTCGAGTTCATCTTCAGGACTCTCGTAGAGCTCCGTGTCGACATGGACGATCTGCAGAGCCAGTTCGAGGCTTACCGGCGCACCCTTCCTCCGGGCGAGGTGCGGTCCCGTCCAGCTTTGGTGCTAGCCGACGGCACTCGCCGGCGCGACGAGACGGACGGGGAGAATCCGGAGCTCGCCGAGGTCGTCGAGGAGATCCTGGAGGAGCGGGACGAGCCCGGGTCTGCCGACGTGGCGGACGAGGTCGGCTACGGCGCCGTGGTTTTTCGAACCGGCCTCACGATGGAGGACCTGGAGCGCAGGGCCATCATGGCTGCGCTCGCCGCGGTGGAGGGGAACCGCCGCAAGGCTGCGGAGATGCTGGGCATCGGTGAGCGGACGCTCTACCGCAAGATCAGGAAGTTCAACCTCGACCGCTAACCGCGGAGCCCGGCGCGGCTCCTCGCCCGTACCTGCTCGATGCGGAGAAGGTCGAGGATGCGACCCCATTCGCTGCTTCTCGCGGTTCCGTATTCGATGGTCAGGCCCAGCGTGAGGTCGACCGACTCGGAGAAGACGTACACCGCCAGCTCGGTGCGGCGGGGCTCCAGGCGCCGCGTTCCCCATCCCATCGTCACGCCGAGCACCTCTTCAGGGCGGTGGGACTGGCCTCGGTTGACGAGAACGAGATCCTCCGGCTCGAAGGAAGACTGCGGCTCTGTGCTATGGGCCGAGACGAGGAACAGACCGGAGCCGTCGCCCCTCCCTTCCGGCCGGCTGCCTGGATGTGCTCTCGCGAACTCGCGCAGGCGCTGGTAGGTATCGGGCGCGGCGAGGCGGATCACCCACTCCTCCAGAGGGGTGACCTTGAACTGCAGGGCGCCGCTCGTGAGCGTCACCGTAATCTGGTCCTGGTGCAGCGTGCCGAAACCGGGAGGAACGCTCTCCCCGAGGACTACGATGGGTCCACCCGCTTCCACCGGCACGGCCGCTGGTGCGCAGCAAGCGAGCAGGAGCGGAGCGAGAAGGGCCGACAGTCCCGAGCGATGCCGGACCTCTCCGATGAGTGAACGGCCGCGCCGCCCCGATGTGGCCGCAGGTCTCATGTAGGCTGCTCCGGGGTCGACCCTGCCTCTACGGCCGTCGCCATCGTCCCCCGCTGGACGGCGTGATCATCAGGACTCTCGAGGAGGACCTCGAGTGCGGCCAGCAGGTGCTCTCGACCCTCGCCCGTCCGAGCCGAGAACGGGACCAGCTGCTCGGCGTCCACGCGAAGCGTGGACCTCAAGCGCTCCACCGAGGTGGCTCGCTCGCGTCGAGGCAGCTTGTCGATCTTGGTCACCACGACCAGCGTCGGTATGCCCAAGCTCCCGAGGTACTCGATCATGTGGAGGTCGGTCTCCATGGGGCTACGCCGTGCGTCCACCAGGTGCACGACTCCTCGCAGGGACTCGGTGGCGGAAAGGTAGCTCTCCACCAAGTGTTTCCATTCCGCCCGGACGTTCTCCGGCACGCGGGCATAGCCGAAACCAGGGAGGTCCACGAGAAAGAAGCGGTCGTTCACTCGGTAGAAATTGAGAGCTCGCGTTTTTCCGGGTTTCGACGAGACCCTGGCCATCTTGCTTCGGGTCCGCCTCAGGAGCGTGTTGATCAGCGACGACTTTCCGACGTTGGAGCGTCCCGAGAACGCCACCTGGGGCAGTTCACCCGGGGGAGCGCCGCCCGGCGTCGCGACCGTCCCGGCGTACTCGATGGATCGAATCTTCACGTCAGTCGTGCGCTCACGCCGGGCTCGATCGGCAGCCGACCCAGGCCCCGAGTGGCTTCGGCGCGTGCTTCCAGCGTCGCAGCGAGCACCTCATCCATGATGCTGACCGGTAGGAACACGACGCTGGAGCGCACCTCGTCGGGAAGGACCTCCAGCTCGGGCATGTTCGCCATCGGCAATACCACCGTATGGATGCCCCCTCGCATCGCCGCCACGGCCTTCTCCTTCACTCCGCCTACCCCCAGCACACGCCCTCGAAGCGTGATCTCTCCGGTCATGGCCACGTCGTGGCGTGTCGGACGTCCCGTGAGCGCGGAGATGAGCGCGACCGCGATGGTGATCCCCGCCGAAGGGCCGTCTTTCGGGGTCGCACCCTCCGGTATGTGAATGTGGATGTCCACGCGCTCGTGGAATCTGGGGTCGAGCTCCAGGAAACTCGCGCGCGAGCGGGCGTAAGTGACCGCCGCGAGCGCCGACTCCTTCATCACCTCTCCGAGGGTCCCCGTCAACCGCACCTCTCCGCTTCCGGGCACCACGGCGACCTCGACGTCGAGCACCTCGCCTCCGGACGCGGTCCAAGCGAGGCCGTTGGCGATTCCAGATCGCTTCTCGCCCTTTTCCCGCTCGACGGGTAGGTACGGAGCCGGTCCCAGGAGCTCCTTGAGCTGGCGAAGGCCGATCTCCCTCGGACCAGCTTGCGAGCTGGTTTCGGCCGGCCCGCGCGCGAGCTTTCTCGCCACCCGCCCGATGCGGCGCTCGAGCTCCCGCACGCCCGCCTCTCTGGTGTAACGCTCGAGAATGAGATCGATGGCTTCGTCCTGCATTGAGATCTCGTCTGCGGACAGCCCGTGCCGCATGGCTTGTCGGGGCCAGAGGAATCGCTGTGCGATGACCCGCTTCTCGGTGTCCAGGTAGCCGGGCAGCCGGATCACCTCCGTTCGGTCTCTGAGCGGCTCGGGTATGCCCTGAAGCGTGTTCGCCGTGGCCACGAACAGGACCTCGGAAAGATCGAACTCGAGTTCGAGGTAGTGGTCGGTGAAGCTTCTGTTCTGCTCGGGGTCGAGGACCTCCAGCAGCGCCGCCCCGGGGTCTCCGTGGAAGTCGCGAGCGAGCTTGTCCACCTCGTCGAGCAAAAACACCGGGTTCGAGGTCCCCCCCGACGCATCCCCTGTAGAATCCTGCCGGGCATGGCTCCCACGTAGGTCCGGCGGTGGCCTCGGATCTCGGCTTCGTCCCTGACTCCGCCAAGGCTCACCCGCACGAACTCCCGTCCCAGCGCGTCGGCGATACTGCGCCCAAGGGACGTTTTGCCCACGCCGGGCGGACCCACCAGGCACAAGATCGGTCCCTGGAGGCGACCAACGAGCGAGAGTACCGCGATGTGGTCCAGGACCCGTTCCTTCACCTCGGCGAGCCCATAGTGCGCTTCATCCAGCACGACCTCGGCGTGGCCGACGTCGAGGTTGTCCTCGGTGCGGCGCCGCCACGGGAGCGCGAGAATCCAGTCGAGATAGGTGCGGATCACCGCCGCCTCAGGGGCCACCGGATTCAGCCGCCGCAGCCGCGACAACTCCCGCTCTGCGCGCTCCCGAGCCGGCTCGGGAAGGTCGACCTCGGCGAGGGTACGGTCGAGCTCGACCCATTCGTCTCCTGCCTCTGTCCCCAACTCTCGGTGAATGGCCTTGAGCTGTTCGTTCAAGTACAGCTGTCGACGGTCGACGTCCAGCTGTTGCTGGATCTGCTCGTCCAGCTTCTCCTCGATACGTAAGATCTCGAGTTCGCGGGTAAGGAGCTGTTGGACCAGCTGCAGGCCCTCCGAGAGGTCCTGTGCCTCGAGGAGGGGCTGCTTGTCCGCGCTGGGAGCGAGAAGGTGCCCACCCATCAGGTGGAGCAGGCGGTGACGATCCCTCGTCTCCGCCAGCGTCGCAGCGACGTCGCGTGGCACTCGCTCGTTGAGCCGCGCATAGTCCTCGTACAGCGTTACGACCCGCCGCGCGAGTGCCTCGACCTTGGTGCCGACGCCGTCCGGGGGATCGGACTCCCGCTTCGTGAAGGGCTCGACCATGGCCGCGAAGCTCCCGGTCGTCGGGACGAACCGAACAGCCCGTGCCCGCCCGATGCCTTCGAAGACGGCACGCACGGTACCATCCTGAAGGGAATCGACCTGGACGACCCGCACGACCGTGCCGACGTCGTAGAGATCCTCCGTTTCAGGGTCAACCACCCGCGAGTCACGCTGCGCCAGCAAGAGCAGCAGCCCGCCCGTTTCGGCCTCGGCGCCGGCAAGCGCTGCGAGGGAGCGAGGCCGGCCGATCAGTAGGGGGAGCACCATGTAGGGGAAGAACACGAGGTCACGGAGCGCTACGACGGGAAGCCGTTCCGGGAACTCGAGGACCTGGTCGGCGCGGATGGGTTCGGCCATTACGCTGGGATCGTAGGGCGAGAAGCCCCCTGGCGAAAGCGGGAGGCGATGTCCCGCGGGGAAGCGCTCTAGGCTTCCTTGCGCCTCCCCTCCAGCTCGGGGTGCATGACGAGCAGCGGTGGCACGTTGTTGAGGACCGATTCCGCCGTCACCACGACCTCACGCACGTCAGTGCGAGACGGGAGCTCGAACATCACGTCACGCATGATGGCTTCGATGACGGAGCGGAGACCGCGAGCGCCGGTGCCACGCTCCAACGTCTCGCTGGCAATGGCCCGAATGGCATCGACGTCGAAGGTCAGGCCGATGCCCTCCAACTCGAACATCTTCGTGTATTGCTTTACGAGCGCATTCTTGGGTTCCACGAGGATCCTGCGGAGCGATTCCTCGTCCAGCTCGTCGAGCGCCACGCCGACGGGGAGTCGGCCCACGAGCTCGGGAATCAGGCCGAAGCGCTGCAGATCCTCCGGCTCGACGTGTCGCAGCAGCTCCTGACGGTGCGCTCCGTCTTCCTCGCCGGCGAAGCCGATCCGTCGCTGGCCGACCCGCGCCTCTACGATCTTCTCAAGACCGTCGAAAGCACCGCCGCACACAAATAGGATGTTCTTCGTGTCGATCTGGATGTACTCCTGCTGCGGGTGCTTCCTTCCCCCCTGGGGTGGCACGCTGGCCACCGTGCCCTCGAGGATCTTCAGGAGAGCTTGCTGCACCCCCTCTCCGGAGACGTCGCGCGTGATCGACGGGTTCTCGGACTTGCGCGCAATTTTGTCCAGCTCGTCGATGTAGACGATGCCCCGCTCACAGTCGGCTATGTTGAAGTCCGCCGATTGGAGAAGTCGCACCAGGATGTTCTCGACGTCCTCGCCTACATAGCCCGCTTCGGTAAGGGTCGTGGCGTCGGCGATGGTGAACGGGACCTGAAGGATCCGTGCAAGCGTCTGCGCAAGGAGTGTCTTCCCCACGCCCGTGGGGCCGATGAGCAAGACGTTGGCCTTGTCGAGCTCGACTTCGTCGAGCACACCCTGATGGTTCACGCGCTTGTAGTGGTTGTACACGGCTACGGAAAGCGAACGCTTGGCCTCCTCCTGACCGATGACGTATTGGTCGAGAACGTCCTTGATCTCCTGCGGCGCCGGGCTGGAGACCGTCGTTTCCGCCTGCTCTCGCTCTTCCTCTTCAGCCAGAATCTCGTTGCAGAGCGAGATACATTCGTTGCAGATGTAAACGGAGGGACCGGAGATGAACTTCTTGACGCTCTCTTTCGACTTTCCGCAAAAGCTGCACCGCAGATGCTTGTCGCTGGACATGTCCGATTCCTTGGCTACAGGTCCACGGCGAGGTTCAGGCGCTCTGCCGATTCGTCGACTGCGGCGCTCACTGGGACGACTCCTCGCTCGCCGAGTCGGGCTCGAGTGAGAGGGAGTCCTTGGGCTTGGTCCCGTTAGTCGTTCCCTCCAGGACCTGGTCAATGAGGCCGTAGTCGCGGGCCTCGAGGGGGCTCATGAAGCGGTCGCGGTCCGCGTCCTCCGCGACCCGCTCGACCGGCTGGCCCGTATGTAGGGCGATGATCTCGTTGAGCCGCTCCCGGATGTGCAGGATCTCGCGCGCGGCGATCTCGATGTCCGCAGCCGTCCCCTGGGCGCCCGACGAGGGCTGATGAATCATGATGCGGGAGTTCGGCAACGCGTGACGCTTCCCCTCCGCACCCGAAGTCAGCAGGATCGCTCCCATGGAGGCTGCCATCCCCACGCAGTACGTCGCCACGGGAGCCCGCAGGTGCTGCATCGTGTCGTAGATCGCGAATCCCGCGTACACGCCTCCGCCCGGAGAGTTGATGTACATGTTGATGTCGCGCTCCGGATCTTCGGCATCCAGGAAGAGCAGCTGGGCCACGATGATATTCGCGACATCGTCGTTAATGGCGCTCCCCATGAACACGATCCGGTCCATGAGGAGGCGGCTGAAGATGTCGTAGCTGCGCTCTCCCCGGTTCGTGCGCTCGATGACGTACGGCGGATAGACCGGCATTTGGTACTCCTTTGGGCGGACCGCCCGATATCGACCTCAATCGAGGATCTCGGACTGACCTTTCAGAAACGCGAACACTTTGTCTTCAGTGAGCTGCCGCTCGAGTGGCTCGAGCGCCCCCGATCTCTGGAGCCTCGTGAACACCTCGGACGCCTCGATCCCCCGCCTCGACGCCATCTCCTCGATGCGGGCGTCTACGTCCTCCTGATTCGCACGCAGCCCTTGGGTGTCGGCAATCTTATCGACGAGGAGGATACGTTTGACCGCGTGCTCCGCGTCGGGACGGATGCGCTCTCTTGCGGCCCGAGCTTCTTCCGACACGTCTGCAGGGGCCTTCTCACCGACGAGCTGGTCCATGTATCGGTCCACCATCGAGCGCGGCACCTGGATCGGGTTCGCGGTCAGGAGCGAGTCGAACAACCGCGAGCGCAGGATGGCCTCCTGGCGTTCGACCGTCTCCTCTTCGAGGTCACGGCGGACGCGGGCTCGCAACGCCTCGAGGTCCTCGAAGTCGCCCACCGAGCGTGCTAAATCGTCGTCGAGATCCGGAAGTTCGAGCACCCGCATGCTCCGCAGCAGAATTCGCAGGCGCTCCTCCTCACCCCGGCGCTTCTCGTTGGAGAAGTCCTCGGGGAAGCGGACGCTGAACTCGCCCGAGCCCCCAGGCTCGAGCGTTCGGATGGCGGCTTCCACGTCGGGAATGGCGTCGCCCGATCCCAGGACGAAGTCGTAGTCGCTGGGATCGCCTTCTTCCACCCCAATGCGGACGACGCTGACCGAAACGAGGTTGCCGTCCGTCGGCCTCCCGGTTTCGGCGGGCTGCCAGGCACCTTCCTGCTCGCGGAGCCGATGAATCGCGCGATCCACCTGTTCGTCGGTGACCTCGGCTTCGGAGCGCTCGAGCCGGAACCCCCCGAGTCGCGCCAACTCGAGCACGGGTTCCACGTCGAATGAGATGGAGAACTTCAGATCACTTTCCGGCTCGTAGTCAACCTTCTCTACTTGTCCCTCGCTGATGGGGCGTAGCGACTCGATCTGTAGAGCTGCGCGATAGGCCTCACCGATGACATGATCAACGGTCTCGCGATTCAGCGTCGGACCGAAGCGCTGCTCGACCATGGAACGCGGAGTTTTTCCCGCCCGGAAGCCGCGAAGCTTGATTCGCCCGGCCAGGCGATCGGCCACCTTCGACCGCTCGTGCTCGACCAGGTCGGCGGGGACGGTGACACTCAAGGTCCGGCGCCAATGGTCGCCCTCCTCGAGGTCTACGCGTAGTCGTGACGCTTCGATGGTCATCGCGAGCAATGCGAGGGAGGATCATGGTTGCTGAGGTGCGAAAGGGGGGACTCGAACCCCCACGGCACGAGGCCACGAGATCCTAAGTCTCGCGCGTCTACCAGTTCCGCCACTTTCGCACGGAGGCCGAGGCACCCCGAAAAGATAACATCGGCCGAGAAACGCCATCAACTTTTCGCGGCTGACCCCGCGGCGACGAGCCGCGGGTGCCGATACGGCTACATCCCTGGCATGCGTACGTTGAACACCTGCTGTCCGACGTTCGGAAGCTCGACCCGGAAGTTGACGATCTCGCCCGACTCCACGCTTGCGAGGGCCGAGCGTACGTCATCGCTGCTCGATATCTCGGCTCCGTTGATCGTCACGATCTTGTGGCCCTCCACGAGGCCCCGTCGATTCGCGGGACTCGCGCGCTGTATTCCTGTGATCACGATCCCGCCGGGCTGTGGGTAGCCGTACCGCTCGGCGAGCTCAGGTGTGAGAGGCTCGACGGATATGCCAATCCGCTCCTCGGCAACGGGTCCGTTCGTCGCTACGACCTCGGGCAGGTCGTTGATCGGCGCTTCCCCGAGCCGGACCGTGATCTCCCGGGGCGCACCGCCCCGGTAGACGGTCACCGTCACCCGGTCTCCCGGGTGGTATTGTGACACCCGGTATTGGAGCTGCCCGGGGTAAGCGACGGGCTGGCCATCGACCGAAACGATGACGTCCTCCGGCTCCAGCCCAGCCTCCATCGCCGGTTGGCCCGAGATCTGCTGAATCAGCGCGCCCGAGACGGAGGGTAAGCCGTACAGCTCCGCGTCCTCGGGTGTGACGTTCCGGATGTTGACCCCGAGCAGCGCGCGACGTACATGGCCATACTCGACCAGGTCCTCCATGACCCGGCGGGCCAAGTTGATGGGCACGGCGAAACCGTATCCCTGGTAATAGCCCGTCTCGCTCGCGATCGCGGAGTTGATGCCGATCACCCTGCCCTGGAGATCCACCATCGGGCCCCCCGAGTTACCTGGGTTGATCACCGCGTCCGTCTGTATGAAATCCTCGATCGCGTAGGGTGCCAGCTCGGCGGTCCTGGGGTTCCCCCGGAGCTCACGGTCGAGAAGCTGTAGCCCCCGGCCACGTGCGCTCACGATTCCGGCGGTGACTGTGTAATCGAGGCGGTTGGCGGCACCGAAGCCGGGATTCCCGACGGCCAAAACCCACTCACCCACACGCACTGTTTCGGAATCACCGAAGGAGAGGCTGGGCAGTCCTTCGCCCACCTCAATCTTGATTACGGCGACGTCCGTGAAAGGATCGGTCCCCACGATCTCGGCGTCGAAGTACCGCCCGTCGGTGAGGTAGACCAGAACCTGGTCGCTCTCACTCACGACGTGATCGTTGGTGAGGATATAGCCGTCCGAGGAGACGAGGAACCCGCTGCCTCCGCCCACCATCGGCCCGGGGTTCTGTTCTTCGAAGAACTGTCGGAACGCCTCCGGCGCAGGCCGTCGCGCCTCGATGCGGACCACGGCCGAGGTGACCTCTTCCGCCACTGCCACGAAAGCCTCGCTCAGGTCCAGGGCGGGCCTCACCGCCTCCTGCCTGATCTGTGGCGCGTAGCTCAGCGCGGGTGCGGTGCTCACGACGCCCGTCCAGCCGAGACCCGACGCGATGCCCAGGCCGGACACGAAGGCACCGGCGGTGAAGAAGGCCATCATGGCCTTCGCTCTCAGCGGATCGTACATGGGAGTTTCCTTCTGGTCTCGTTGATGTGGTCATGCGACTGGTCCAGACCCCAACACGCCTCTGTTACCCGCGAGCGCCTGAAGGAGGTCCGGCCGCGAACGCCGCGTTTCGTCCTTCTGGTTGGATGCGACTGGGCCCCGGGCAGTTGCCGGACGGGCAACCCGCGCCGGGCTTACTTCTCGTCTTCTACGATCTCGTAGTCGGCCTCGACGACTTCCTCTTCAACGGGATCCTTCGCTCCGCCCTCGGGCTCCGTGCTCGCTTCTTGGTCGGCGGTCGCCGCCGCTTCGGCGGCCTCCTCAGCCTGACTCTGGTACAGCTCCTGACCTGCAGCGCTGAAGGCCTGCCTGAGCTCGTCACGGGCCGCGTTGATCGCCTGATCGTCGTCCAGTTTCAGGGCTTCCTTGGCCCGTTCGACTGCTTGGTCCATCCGCTCCTTCGTAGGCTCCGAAACCTGATCTCCCCATTCCCCGGAGTCCTTTTCCACCTGATAGACCAGCGTGTCCAGGTCGTTGCGGGCCTCCACCTTCTCCCTCCGCTCCTCGTCCTCCTGAGCGTGGGACTCGGCGTCCTCCACCATGCGGTCGATCTCCGCGTCGCTGAGACCGCTCGAAGCCTCTATGCGAACCTTCTGCTCCTTTCCGGTGGCGCGGTCCTTGGCCGACACGTGGAGGATCCCGTTGGCATCGATGTCGAAGGTCACCTCGACCTGCGGCACACCTCTTTGCGCGGGAGGGATGCCGGTCAGCTGGAACTTCCCGATCGTGCGATTGTCGAGCGCCATCTTGCGCTCGCCCTGGAGCACGTGGATCTCCACGGTGGTCTGGTTGTCCTCTGCCGTCGAGAAGATTTCTGCCTTGCGGGTCGGGATCGTGGTGTTGCGCGGGATGAGCGTCGTGTTCACCCCGCCCAACGTCTCGATCCCGAGGGAGAGCGGTGTGACGTCGAGAAGCAGGACGTCCTTCACGTCACCGGCCAGCACACCTCCTTGGATCGCCGCCCCGACCGCGACCACTTCGTCCACGTTGACGCCCCTGTGGGGATCCTTCCCGAAGAACTCGTTCACGACCTCCTGGATCTTCGGGATCCGTGTGGAGCCTCCGACGAGGATCACCTCGTTGATTTCCCCCGGCTCGAGACCGGCGTCGGCGAGCGCCTTCTCCATGGGTGGGATCGTGCGTTGGATCAAGTCGTCTACGAGCTGCTCGAACTTTGCTCGCGAGAGTGTGAGGTTGAGGTGTTTCGGGCCCTCCTGCGTGGCCGTGATGAAGGGGAGGTTGATGTCGGATTGCATCGTCGTCGACAACTCCATCTTCGCCTTCTCCGACGCTTCCTTGAGCCGCTGGAGCGCCATGGCGTCCTGGGAAAGGTCGATCCCCTGATCCTTTTTGAACTCGTCTACGAGCCAGCCGATGACCCTCTGGTCGAAATCGTCCCCACCGAGATGCGTGTCGCCATTCGTGGCCTTCACCTCGAACACGCCCTCACCCAGCTCGAGGACCGAGATGTCGTAGGTGCCGCCCCCGAGGTCGAACACGGCGATCTTCTCGTCGGCCTTCTTGTCGAGGCCGTATGCGAGTGCCGCGGCGGTGGGCTCGTTGATGATCCGCTTCACATCGAGCCCGGCGATCTTTCCCGCGTCCTTGGTCGCTTGCCGCTGTGCGTCGTTGAAATAGGCAGGGACGGTGATGACCGCCTCGGTCACCTTCTGGCCCAAGTAGTCCTCGGCCGTCTGCCTCATCTTCTGCAGGATCATCGCCGAGATCTCGGGAGGCGTGAATGTCTTGTCGGCGTTCGGGACGTGGACCTCCACACGCCCTTGTGCGTCGGTCCGCACGTCGTAGGGCACGTGCTTCTCCTCCGAGCGAACCTCCTCGCCGCGCCGCCCCATGAAGCGCTTGATGGAGAAGATGGTGTTCTCCGGGTTCGTGATCGCCTGACGCCTCGCGACCTGACCCACGAGTCGTTCTCCATCCTTCGTGAAGGCGACCACCGAAGGCGTCGTCCGGCCACCCTCCGCGTTCGGGATGACGGTGGGCTCTCCGCCCTCCATGACCGCGACCACCGAGTTGGTCGTTCCGAGGTCGATACCGATTACCTTGCCCATCGTCGCTCCCGTCGAAGTATGGAAATTCGCAACCGCGATCCCTGCCGGCCGCAAATGGGCCAGCGGGGGCTGCGGGAGAGGTCGAGCCACCTCGTGGAGACGAAGTGCAACGAGCGTGCCTTCGCGGGGGGCGCACATTCGCGCCATAATGGCCGGATATGGGCTTGCTCGCGCCGCCGGACTGGCAGGGCGTGAGCACGCGACAGCCATGTGCCCCGTGCGTGGCGGGTGGAGGGCCCAGGCCGCGCAGGAACGGAGCCCACGAGCGAGGCCATGTTTCCACTGTATGACGACAATCCGACGGAGCTCTTCTCGCTCTTCACGATCGGGATCATCGCGGCTCGCCTTACCGCGTGGATCGTCGTCCAGGGCGCGGGGTTCGACGAGCGGGCGTTCGCCGGTTCGGTGTGCTCCCTGAGGCCGATCCCGGCCGAGGTGAACGCCCGCACCGAACGCTTGGCCGGCGTACGTCTGGCCCCCGACCTCGACTGCTCGTTCGGGGGTCTCGGCGCGGGTGCGGTCTTCACGTCGATGTTCGTGCACGGGAGCTGGATGCACCTTGTAGGCAACCTCGGGTTCGTGTGGATCTTCGGAAACAACGTCGAGGACTCGATGGGGAGAAGCCGCTTTCTCTTCTTCTATTTGATCTGTGGACTCGGAGCGTCGCCCACTCACGTGCTGTCCGTGCTTCGTCGCCGGTGCCGACGGTCGGCGCTTCGGGAGCCATCAGGGCCGTCCTGGGCGCCTCCCTCGTTCTCTATCCGCGTGCCCGCATGATGATGCGGTGCTCATCGTGGTTCTCATCCGCATCGTGCCGGTCCCCGCATGGCTGATGCCCGAGCTCGTCAAAGCCAAGCGCGCAAACGTGCGCCACTCGCGGGCGGACCTTCCACACGGGGGTTGGTGGTGAGAATGAGCCTGCCCGTTTGGGTGGTCTTCCTGGGCCTGTTCGGTCAGGGGGATGCGTCGGGCGCTCTTCCAGAGGCGCGAGCCGTCGGGACCGCCTTACCGTTCGTGGTGGAGGCCGCCCTCCCTGTCACGTTCGACCCGGTGGTGGGGTCGATCGGCGTCCGCCGTGGTGGGGAGCCCGGCACGGTGGCAGAGGCTCCCGAGGGACAGGTGGTGACGGGCGGCTCGGCGCTGTCTACGCCGCTGACGGCTCGTCTACGCTCGCTCGTCGGCCTGCTGCTCCTGATGCTGGCCGCCTGGGGGTTGAGCGTCGACCGCAAGCTGGTGGCGTGGCGGGTCGTTCTCTGGGGGGTGACGCTGCAGCTCGTCTTTGCGCTCCTCATCCTCCGCACGCCGTTCGGTGCGGAGGTCATGAACGCGGCCAACGTGGTCGTCGTGGGACTGCTGGGATTCGCCACCGACGGGGCCTCGTTCGTTTTCGGAGACCTCGTCTACAACAACGTTCCCGTCGGGCTGGGTGAAGTCGGCAACGGCGGTTTCGAGGGGACCCCCGGCACCGTCGCCCGCACGGGCGCCTTCTTCGCGTTCAACGTACTGCCAACCATCATCTTTTTCTCCTCTCTCATGACCGTGCTCTACCACCTCGGACTGATGCAGCTCGTCGTCCGTGGAATGGCGTGGGTGATGCGGCGAATGATGCGCACCTCCGGTGCCGAGACGCTCTCGGCGGCGGGCAACGTCTTCGTCGGCATGATTGAGGCGCCGCTCATGATCAAACCGGACGTCGCCATGAAGTGACCCCCGGAACCTGATCCAGTTATTGTGGGACTCCTTGAGCAGGAGGAGTCATGCAAAAGAGGCGGTTTCGGGAAGAGCAAATCATCGGGATTCTGCAAGAAGTGGAAGCTGGAGCGACGATCCGTGAGATGTGTCGCAGGCACGGGATCGCGGAGACGACGTACTATCGGTGGCGCACGAAGTACGGTGGTATGGACGTGAACGAGGCGCGACGCCTCAAGCAGGTCGAGGAGGAGAACCGACGGCTGAAGCGGATCGTGGCCGACCAGGCCTTGAATCTTCAGATCCTGAAGGACTTGTTGGGAAACGGATCGTGACGGCCCGGGAACGGCGCCAGGTCGTCGAGCAGGTGCAAGCCGTGCGAGAGGTTTCAGAACGCAGAGCGATCCGGTACACGGGTTTTCCACGCTCTACGATGCGATATCGCAGCACTCGCGATCCCCAGGAGCTTCTACGAGCTCGCATCGTAGAGTTGGCGCAGGAGCGGCCACGCTGGGGCTACCGGATGATCCACGTGATGCTTCGACGAGAAGGCCGGCTGGTGAACAGGAAACGAGTTCAACGACTCTACAGGGAGGAAGGGCTCGCGGTGCGTTCGAAGGGAAGGAAACGTAGGAGCCAGGCCCCTCGACCGATCCGAGAGGCGTTGAGCGGCCCGAACGAGCGGTGGAGCATGGACTTCGTCTCTGGCACGCTGAGCAACGGCCGCCAATTTCGGTGCCTGACGATCATGGACGAATTCAGTCGCGAGTGCCTGGCGATTCACATCGCGCATTCGATTCCGGCCGCCGGGGTCATCGAGGTGATGGAGTGCCTCAAAGAGTCCAGAGGGTTGCCCGAAGTGATCATCACGGACAACGGCTCCGAGTTCCGCAGCCGTGCGTTCGATTCATGGGCCTACGCTCGAGGCGTGAAGCTCGATTTTATTCAACCGGGCAAGCCCGTCCAGAACGGCTTCATCGAGAGCTTCAACGGAACACTCCGGGGCGAGTGCTTGAACCTGCACTGGTTCCTCTCGATCCACGACGCGAAACGTTCGATCGAGCAATGGAGAGCTGACTACAACGAAGTTCGTCCCCATAGCTCCTTGGGCTTTCTGACTCCCGAGGAGTTTATGGATATTCATTCACCGAGCGAAGAGAACCTCGCTCCCAAAAATATCTCGGAAGTCCCATGATTTTTGGATCAACTTCGGGGGTCACTTCAGCCGGTATGACCATGTCCGAGCTCCACTCGGTCATGACGGCGGGCTTTGCCACGGTCGCCGGAGGCGTGCTGGCTGCATACGTGGGGATGCTCAATCCGTTTTTTCCCGACATCGCGGGCCACCTCTTCGCGGCGTCGGTGATGTCTGCTCCGGCCGCACTCGTCGTCTCCAAGCTCATGTTCCCCGAACGGGAGGAGCCTGAGACTTCCGGGCATCTGGATTTCGAGGTCGAGCGGGTCCACGTGAACGTGATCGACGCGGCCGCCCACGGCGCTACCCAGGGTCTGAATCTCGCGCTCAACGTTGGTGCGATGCTCATCGCGTTCCTGGCCATGATTTACCTGATCAACGCAATGCTGGGTTGGGGGGGTGCGCTCGTCGGGTTCGATCAGCTCACGTTGGAGTGGCTGCTCGGGAGGCTGCTCTGGATTCCCACATGGCTGATGGGCGTCGACGCGGCAGATGCCGGAACCATTGCGAGTCTGATCGGCGTCAAGACCGTCCTCAACGAGTTCGTGGCTTTCCTCGGCCTCGCGGAGCTTCTCGGCGACCCCGCGGGCACGGTGCTGTCCGCGAGGTCCGTCGTGATCGCTACGTACGCACTCGCGGGCTTCGCGAACTTTTCGTCGATCGCGATGCAGCTCGGAGGCATCGGAGGCATCGCTCCCTCCCGTAGGCAGGATCTTTCCCGACTCGGCCTTCGCGCGATGGTTGGCGGCTCGATCGCGGCTTTCATGACCGCGGCCATCGCCGGGATGCTGCTTTGACCGAGCGGAGTGGCTTCGACGCGACGGAAGCAGCCGTCGAGTTGAAGAGGCGCACGCGCTGCTTGCCCGAGTGGGTGGTAGTAGCGGGCTCGGGGCTGGCGGGGCTCGCCAACGCCGTCGAGCAGCCCGTGGTCGTCCCGTTTGCCGAGCTTCCGGGTTTCCCAGCTGGCGACGTCGCGGGTCACGACCACGTCTACGTCGCCGGTCGGATCGAGGGGAGGGACGTGTTGATACAGTCGGGCAGGTTCCACTCGTACGACGGATACGCGCCGGACGTCGTGGTGCGTCCGGTCCGGGTCGCACACGCCCTGGGCGCTCGCCATCTACTGCTGAGTAACGCCGCCGGCGGGATCCAGCAGGACCTCGCCCCCGGCACCCTGATGCTGCTGAGGGACCACATCGACCTCACCGGGTGTCGCGTTCTCGTGGGAAGCGTGCTGGCAAGGGACCACCGCTTCGCTGATGGGAGCGGGCCTTACTCGTCGGACCTGCAGATTCTGGCCTTGCGAGCAGCCGCCGACCTTGGCATTGCGCTGGCCGAGGGCGTCTACGCCGCTGTGCTTGGCCCGTGCTACGAGACGCCTGCGGAGATCCGCATGCTCGCTCGCGCCGGTGCCGACGCGGTCGGCATGTCCACGGTTCCGGAGGTCGTCGCGGCCCGCTCGATGGGCATGGATTGCCTGGCCGTGTCGCTAATCACCAACCTCGCCGCGGGCCGCGCCCGCGAACCGCTCGATCACCGCGAAGTGTTGGCAGCGGGTCGCGAGGCCACTGAGTCGCTCTCGAGATTGCTCCGTCGGATCATTGGTGGCCCACGCCCTGCTGGTACGGGCTGATGGGTCGCGGCGAGAGGCGCGGTCGACGGGCCCACGGGCGGTGGGCGGCGGTTCAGGTTTCCCCCCTGCCCGTCCTTGCACCGGTCCGGGGTTCGACCAAGTGGTTCAAGGGTCCATGTCCTCGACCCAGGCCCGGCGCGTGCAGGATGGCCCGAGCAACGAAGTCGAGGGCTGCATCGACTGCGCCGGTCAATTCCAGGTCCAGCGCGAGACCCGCGGCGACCGCCGCTGAGAGCGTGCACCCGGTGCCGTGGGTATTACGGGTCGCGACGCGCGAGCGAGTCCAGACGCGCTCGTTCACGCCGTCCCATAGCACGTCGACGACCTCGTCGCCAACGAGGTGGCCACCCTTCACGAGCGCTGCGCCGGCGCCGAGCTTGTGGAGGTGGCGGGCCGCCCATCGCATGTCGTCGACGGTCTCGATCGTGCGGCCCGTGAGGATTGTGGCTTCGTGAAGGTTAGGGGTCACCAGCGAGGCGAGCGGCAGCAGATACTTCGACATCGCTCCTTCGGCCTCGGGATCGAGAAGGCGGTCGCCGGACGTCGCGACCATCACCGGGTCCAAGACGTAGGCCGTGAGATGGTGAGCACGGATCGCGCTGCCGACGCCTTCGACGAGCTCTGCCGTCGCCAACATGCCGGTCTTGACCGATTTCGGGTGAAGATCCTGGGCCACCGCGTCCACCTGTGCCCGCACGACCGGGAGCGGGATCGGGTGTACGGCGTTCACCCCCATCGTGTCCTGCGCCGTGACCGCGGTCAAAGCGCTCGTCCCGAACACGCCGAAGGCGTGGAACGTCTTCAGGTCGGCTTGGATCCCTGCCCCTCCGCCGCTGTCGCTCCCAGCGATCGTGAGCGCAACGGGGAGCGACGCTGGGGGCATGAAGATTCCCGAGACGAGGGGTTGTCGTTTGCGACCGCGCCACAGCACGCGGCGCGGCCGCAGTTCGGGTGCAGCGCGTGACGCTGAGCCGGGGGCGTGAGAAGCTTCTCGGTCGGCTCCGCCACCGCAAGACCTGCCGGCACGAGGATCTCTTCCTCGCGGAAGGGCCGAGGGTCGCCCAGGAGGCGCTTGCGGCCGGCGCGGACATCGCGTTCGCCCTGTGTTCGCCACGGCTGCTGCGCGTAAGTCGAGGACGCGGGCTCGAGGCGGCCCTGCGGGAGGCGGGAGTCGAAGTCTGTGGCGTAAGCGACCGCAAGCTCGCATCCCTGGCCGACACGGCCTCACCGCAGGGAGTGTTGCTCGTCTGCCATGAGCCCGTACGAGCGCTGGTCGACGGCGCGTTCGATGCCCCTGAGGTGGGCGTAGAGCGGAGCTCGGCTCCGGAGCGGTTCCTCGTCCTTGAGGGGCTCCAGGACCCAGGAAACGTCGGGACCCTCGTTCGCGCGGCAGCCGCGTTCGCGTTGAACGCCGTCCTCGCTCTGGAGGGCACCGTTGATCCGTTCGGCCCAAAGGCCGTCAGGGCTGCGGCCGGATCGACCTTCAAGATTCCCGTCGTGCGAGCGAATTGGGCTGAGGTCGAGCCATGGCTCGAGCGGCGAGGTGTACCGATTCTGGTCGCGGATGCCGGGGGGGTCGACGTGGAAGCGCTCGACCCGGGGCCCGGGTGGGCACTGGTCGTGGGGGGGGAGGGGGCCGGCGTCCGAGGGCAGATCCGTCGATCGGCGGCACGGCTCACGGGCCTCCTGATGCCCGGCGGAACGGAGTCCTTGAACGCGGCTGTGGCCGGGGCGATCCTGCTTTACGCGCTGACGAATGATTCGAGACGTGGAGCGTGACGTGATCGGGCATGCTCCGCGCGGTTGTCAGCAGCACGTGGTCCGGGAGACGGTCTTGTGATCGACCAGTGGTCGGGATGGCTCATCGCGGCGATGTCGGGCACCTTCGGAGTCGTTCTCGGGTCGTTTCTGAACGTCTGCTCCATACGTTGGCCACAGGATCAATCGGTCGTCTCACCACGTTCCGAATGTCCACGTTGCCGTACGCTGATCGCCTGGTATGACAACGTGCCCGTGTTGAGCTGGTTGGCGCTGCGTGCGCGCTGCCGCTCGTGCGGCGAGAGGATCTCGTTGCAGTACCCCCTCGTCGAGCTGACCATGGGTCTCGTCTGGGCCGGGCTCTTCGCGTATCACGGGCTCGGGTTCGAGGCGCTGCGCGGTAGCCTCCTGCTTACGCTGCTCTTCGGGATCTCTTTGAGCGACGCGCGGTTCTACATCATCCCTCACGAGTTTTCGATCGGGGGCACGGGGCTGGGGATCGCGCTTTCATTCCTCCCCGGCGTCTCTCTCGCCCCCGGCGAGAGTCTGCTCGGAGCGGCGGTGGGGCTCGGTGGCATGTGGCTCGTGGCCGTAGCCGGGACCTGGATGATACGAAAGGTCCGTCCCGGTCGCCTCGAGGAGGCGGGAGTGGACCGCGCCCTCGGCGGGGGAGACGTGAGAATGATGGGCCTCGTGGGTGCGTTTTTGGGAGTGTGGGGTGTCGCGACGACCGCCTTCTTTGGCTCCGTACTCGCTCTTCTGGTCTTCGGGCCGGTTACGTATTTCTCGCGCCGTCTGGTGCCACTGGGAGTGTTCTTGGCTGCCGGCGCTGCGCTCACCTACGGTTGGGGAGACGCCATCCTGGAATGGTATCGCCTCGAGATCCTGGGACTCTAGTCTTGGGGCACGTAAGCTTCGGGCCCTCGGCTACTCCGCCCTACGTCAAGGGTCGGAGCAGTCTCGCCGGTAGCCGCAGTTCAGGCAGGTGATCTTGCAGTGGCGCTCGACGACGGGGCCTCCGCAAAGCTCGCAGACGTGCTCCTGTCGGGACGGCTGACGGTCATTGGCATTCGCGGCGGCCCGGGCCGACGTGCGATGCCTCCGACGTTCGGACTGCGCCCTCATGTGGGGGGCTCCGGCGCGTCCGCGGCAGCCCCGTCGCCGGCAGTCTCCCGACCTCCCGCCCGTTCTTCGAGATAGCGGCGGCCGAGCTGCACGTAGTGAGCGCTTCCGCGCTCCACCCAGCGGGCCGCCGATCCCTCGAGCGTCTTCTTGACGATGGCGGGGACACCAGCGACCAAGCTCCGCGGCGGGATCTCAGACCCCTCTAGGACGACCGAGCCGGCTGCCACTAAGGAGTGATGCCCAATCTCGGCCTCCTGGAGGATGACCGCGTTCATTCCCACGATGCAGCCATCTCCGATCGTGCAGCTCTCGAACTTGGCCCCGTGCCCGATGGTGCAATCGGAGCCGATGACGGTCGGCCGCCAGTGGCCCACGTGAATGACGCAGTTGTCCTGCACGCTCGATCGAGGACCAACGACGATCCCATGATCCGGGTGGTCTGCCCTCAGGACCGCCCCGAACCAGATGCTGGCTTGGGATCCGACCGTGACGTCGCCCACGATCACCGCGTTGGGGGCCACGAAGGCATCCGGCGCGATCCGAGGGAGTGCTCCGCCGAACGGCAGGATCACGGCCACTGTATGGCCCCGTAGGTCTGGACACCCCGCTTGGTTCGGTCCCCTCGTGCACAAAGGCCACGCATCACGCGTCGTTCTCCTTGCCCGTCCCGGACCTGTCCGCGACCGGCAGCTTCTTGAGGCGAGCGCGCAGGACCTGCGTCTCACTCGCCTCGAGGACCTCGATCCGGATTCCGCGGCGTGTGAAGGCCTCGCCGACCTCCGGGACATGTCCGAGCTCCTCGAGGATGAGTCCGTTGAGTGACCGCGGCTCGAGCTCACGCAGGGGGACCTGCAAAGCGTACATGATCTCGCGCAGATCGACGCCGCCCTGGGCAACGAGCTCGTCGCGCGAGAGGCGCGTGAGTGGCTCGCTCGCGATGTCGGTCTCGTCCACGATCTCGCCGACCAGCTCCTCGAGAACGTCCTCCAGGGTCACGAGCCCGTCCGTCCCACCGAACTCGTCGGCGACGATCCCCATGTGGATCCGCCTCGCCTGGAAGTCGCGCAGGAGCTGGGCGAGCGACAGCGATCCAGGGACGAAGAAGGGCTCTCTCGCCAGCTTCGACAGCGGGGTGTCCTTTTGTCCGGTGGCGAAAGCGGCGTAGGCCTGCCGTACGTAGAGTATGCCGGTGATGTCGTCCACGGAATCGCCGTAGACGGGCACTCGGGAATACGGGACCGAGCTCAGGTCTTCGATGATGTCGCGCAGCTGCAGCGCCTCGCTGAGCGCGAACACGTCGACTCGCGGGGTCATCACGTCCCGAGCGGTGAGCTCGTCCAGGCGGAACGCCCGCTCGACGAGCTGGTGCTCCTCGGCGTCCACGACCCCCTCCTCCTGTCCGAGCTCGGCGATCTCACGCACCTGACGCTCGTCCGAGGACACGATCTGGGCGCCGTTCCGCCCTGCGAGAATCCGGTCGAGCTTCAGGGCCGGCGTCAAAACGATGTGGAGCCGGCGCTCCAGGACCAGCAAGAGTGGCGCCGTCGACAGCGCGAGGCGGATGGGCCAGCGGGCGGCGAAAGCGCGAGGCACTATCTGGCCGACGACGACCACGAACGCGACGGCGGCGCCCAGGACGAACGGCCATGCGTTCGGACCGGTTGCTGAGAGGCCGATCTGCATCATGAGCCCCGCGCTCACGAGGTGGAGGATGGAAACGAGGGCGGGGATGGCCGTTTGCAGCCCTCCTGGCCGCGAGCGGAGCTCCCAGAGCGCGCGAGCGCCGTGGAATCCCTCCTCGGTGAGGGTCCGGATGCGAGGTTCTCCGAGGGAGAACGCTGCGGCTTCAGCTGCCGAGAGGAACGCAGACGTCAGCAGGAAGGCGAGCGTGACCGTGACGAGGACTGCGGTCATGGCCGTGTGGGGCGCCGGCGGGCGCCCCCCCTACTTCGGTCTACGTCCATGCAAGGCTGGCAGTGAGGAGCTCGTCGATGACGTCGCGCGTGGTCCGACCATCGGCTTCGGCCTGGAAGTTGAGGACGATACGGTGTGCCAGGACGGCCGGGGCCACCGCGCGGACGTCATCGTAGCTTGGGAGCGCATCGCCTCGAACGGCTGCGCGGGCCTTGGCTCCGAGCACCAGGAATTGCGAGGCCCTCGGGCCCGCGCCCCAGGCTGTATAGTTTCGGATGAGCTGTGGCGATTCGTCGCTTTCCGGACGGGTGGACCGGGCAAGGCGGACAGCGAGCGCCACGAGTGAAGGAGAAACCGGAACGCGCCGCACGAGCTGCTGAAGCTCGACCAGCTCGGCGTCGGTGACGACGGGACGCACGTCGGGCTCACCCTCACCCGTCGTCCGCATGGCAATCTCTTCCTCTTCGGCGCGGTCGGGATAGCCTATCTGTAGCTCGAGCATGAAGCGGTCGAGCTGTGCCTCGGGCAGAGGATAGGTTCCTTCCTGCTCGATTGGATTCTGGGTCGCGAGGACGAAGAACGGAGGGTCGAGCTTGTACGTCTGACCCGCCGCCGTGACCTCCCGCTCCTGCATGGCCTGAAGGAGAGCTGCCTGGGTCTTCGGAGGCGTACGGTTGATCTCGTCAGCGAGCACCACGTTGGCGAACACCGGACCCCGGACGAAGCGGAAAACGCGTCTGCCCGAGGTTCGATCCTCCTCGATGACCTCCGTACCGGTGATGTCGGTGGGCATGAGGTCGGGTGTGAACTGAATACGGCTGAACTCGAGGTCGAGCGCCTCGGCCACTGTGGACACGAGGAGCGTCTTGGCGAGGCCAGGTACCCCGACCAGCAAGGCGTGGCCGTTCGCGAGCAGTGCCGTAAGCAGCCCTTCCACGACGTGGTGCTGTCCGACGATGCGCCGCTCCACCTCGCGCGTGAGGGCCTGGGCGACCTCTGTGACCCGCTCGAGGAGGATCAGCTCGGGGTCGCGGACCGCGGTCTCTTCTTTGGTGGCCATCGTGCCTGCGCTTCCCCTGGCTCCACGGGTCGAGCGTGAGCCCGCACGTCGTCACCGGGGTCTTTCTCTTGTGACCCTCGATATTCTGCACGCATGCCAGAGCCCAAGGGAAGCTCCCCACCGACCTGGACGCCTACCCCGGCCGTCCGTTCCGGGGTCCGTGCCCCGGAGCACGCTTACCGGCGCACTGGCGACACCTCGGCGAGGCGCGAAGATAGGCGCGGGTTTTCCCGACCGTCAACCGTGGTGACTCGCCCGAGTCCGAGCTCGCAGGTGGGTACGGCGATCGCAGGACGGGGCGTGCTGCTCGGAGGTCCAGCCCGGAGCGACTCGTCGAACCATGCATCTCCAGCCGCCCGCGCGAGGTCCTGGCCACGACCCCGCCACTTGGCCCTCAAGCCGGCGGGCGATGGTTCGGTCGAGGGTCGTCAAGGCACACTGGGCCGTGTTCGTCTCGGCCAGCCAACCGACACCTGCTCGGAGCGCCGCGAGGGCTCTGCCGAGAACGTCGGGAGGCGCTTGCGAGAAATTTCACAAGCGCGTACGTTTTGGCGCGCAAACCCGCGGAGAGGCTTTGGAGTGAAGCCGAACGACTCGGGGACGGAGGAGCGGCCGACGGAAGTCTGGTCGGAGCTGGCGCGCCACGCCCACCACGGATTCCAGCTGGCCCTCACCGTCGGTGTTTTCTTGTGGGTCGGGTGGTGGCTCGATGGCTGGGTCGGGACGACCCCGCTGCTGACCATAGTGGGGGCCTTGGTGGGGGCAGCGGGCGGGTTCTACAGCATGTATGTTCAGCTGGTCGTCGAGCCGAGCGAGAGGGCCGGCGGCAGCCCACCACACGACACGGAGAAGGCGGATTGAGCCGGACCGCGGGTTACGGGGCGGCGTGCGCCGGGCTGACCTCGATCGCCGTGCTCGGCCTCTGGCCGTTGCTCGACGGAGCCGGACGGACTGGAATCCTCGTGGCAGCCGCGGTCGCGCTGCCCTGCCAGGTCGTCGCGTTCGCGATACTCCAGGCGCGGTTCGGCCAGTGGAACCGCTTTCTCGCCGCTTGGGTTGGAGGCATCCTCGCACGGTTCGCCCTGGTGTTCGTCGCCGCGGTAGCGGTCGCGTTCACGGAGCTCCCGGCCGCTCCGACGCTGCTCGGCATGGCCGGCTTCCTGTTCGCGATGCTCCTTCTCGAGCCGGTCTTCGTGGTCCACCGAGACGCCCAGCCTCCGACGCTTCGATGATGACTGCGTCCGCGACCGGTGGACTCATCGGGCCCCAGGAGCACGCTGCCGAGGCGGTGGACGCCGGGGGGGGGCTCGACCTGGGCGGGATGGTAATGCACCATCTGTTGGACGCCCAGGAGATCGAGCTCCCGTGGGGCGTCCTGCACCTTCCGACGGGCTGGGACGTCGATCTCGGCCCGCTCGGCGTCATCGACTTCGCCCCCACCAAGTACGTCGTCCTGATGCTGGTGGCGGCGCTCCTCTGTCTGGGGATCTTCCTTCCCCTCGCGAAGGCAGCCCGGCGGCGGCAGGTGGGTGAGGCTCCCGGGGGATTCGCCAACGCGATGGAGGCGATGGTGCTGTACTTCCGGGACGAGGTCGTGCGCCGGAACATCGGGCACGGTGCCGACGCCTATGCACCGTACATCTTGACGCTCTTCTTCTTCATTCTGACCATGAACCTCTTGGGCCTCGTGCCATGGGGTGGTTCGGCGACCGGGAACCTCTCCGTGACCGCCGGGCTGGCCCTGCTGTCGTTCATCGTCGTCGAGGTGTCGGGGATGAAGGCGCTCGGTGCGAAGGGGTACATGGGGACGGTATTCTACGCGCCGAAGGGGCTGCACCCGGTGGGCCAGGCGCTCATGCTGGTGGTCATGACGCCGGTCGAGTTCCTCGGCAAGTTGACGAAGCCGTTCGCGTTGGCCGTTCGCTTGTTCGCGAACATGACCGCGGGCCATACTCTGATCCTCTCTCTCGGTGGCCTCATCTTTCTCTTCATGGACGCGGCTCTGATCATGAGCGGGGTGGCCGTAGCCAGCACCGCGATGGCGACCGCGGTCATGATGCTCGAGGTCTTCGTGGCGTTTCTTCAGGCCTATATCTTCGCGATGTTGACGGCGGCCTTCGTGGGCCTGATCCGTCACGCACACTGAACCGAGTCCACGATCGACTTCCACGCTGGACCGCGCCCGGGCGAGAGCTCGACGCGGTTCGAACCCAAAACCCTCTTGAGCGAGACGAACAGACCATGCTCCACGCGCTCTTCACCGCGCTTCAAGAAGCCGCCGGGCAGCTCGACCCGGAGACGGCGAAGAACAACCTCAGCCTTCTCGGTGCCGGCATCGGTATCGGACTCACGGTCATCGGCTGCGGTATAGGGATCGGTAGGATCGGAGCAGCCGCCGCGGAGGGTATCGCGCGCCAGCCGGAAGCTGCGGGGACGATCCAGACGGCCTCGATCATCTTCGCGGCCCTGATCGAAGGCGTCGCTCTCTTCGGTCTGGTGCTCACGTTGCTGTACAAGCTTCTCTGACTGGACCGCGCGCCGTGGCGGCGGGGCGTCGGGCGGTCCTTTGGTGCTTTCACTCATCGGGGCCGGTGGCGTGTCCGCCGGAACGTCGGCATTCCGGAGAGGACCGGAGGTCATGAACGCAAGAAAAACCGCGATGCTCGTGTCGTGCATAGCACTCGCGCCGCGGATGTTGGCCGCCCAGGGCGCCGAGGGAGGTGAGGGGGGCGGGCTCGTGAGCTTGAATCTCGCTCTCAGCCTCTGGACCGTCGTCATCTTCCTCGCGCTCCTCGCCATCCTCTGGAAGTACGCATGGGATCCCATCCTAGGGGCCGTGACGGCACGGGAAGAGGGCATTCAGAAGGCCTTGGACGAAGCGGCGGAGGGGCGCGCGGAGGCGTCCAGGCTCCTAGAGCAGCATCGAGCCCGGCTCGACGAGGCTCGTCGGGAGTCGCAGGACATCATCGCAGCGGGGAAGGCCGCGGCGGATCGCGTCCGCAAGGAGATGGAGGACAAGGCACGGCTGGAAGCGGCGGCCATCGTCGAGCGTGCCCGGGACGAGATCCTGCGGGAGAAGGACGCGGCGATGGCGGACCTTCGCCGGGAGTCGGTAGAGCTGGCCCTGGCGGCCGCCTCGCGCCTCCTGCATGAGAATCTAGACCGCGAGCGGAATCGGAGGCTCGTCATGGATTACCTCGGCGAATTGGACCCCGAACGTGGTGGGGAGGCCCCGCTGGCGTGAGGGACGAGACCGTCGCACGCAACTACGCGGATGCTTTGTTCGAGGTCGCCCTGCGCCACGGAAGCTTGGATGGCTTCGGCGAGGGGATCGGCACGGTCGCAGCGTTGTTGGACCAGGAACGTGTCTTCCGGCGCTTCGTGGAGACGCCGCGCATCGCGGCCGACGAGAAGAAACGGGTTCTCCGTCGCGTGTTCGCCCGTGCTCTCGCTCCGCAGGTGCTGAACTTCGTGTTGCTCACGATCGACAAGCGGCGCCAACGGCTCATCCGTCAGATCGCCGTTCAGTACGACGCTCTTGTCGACGAGCACTTCGGGCGAACGCACGTGGAGGTGTCGGTGGCCCGCCCCCTGGACGACGAGGCGCTGGCCGAGCTGACCGCGACGCTCTCCAGAAGGCTCGGGACGACCGCGCTCCCTTACGTCCGCGTGCGCCCGGAGCTCTTAGGGGGAGTCGTCGTACGCACCGGAGACACGATCTACGATGGTTCGCTACGCCGGCGGCTCGGCGACCTCAGGCAGCGCCTCCTCGGGGCAGAGCTCCCAGGGCCGGCGCGGACCGACTAAACCAGAACCGAGACACGTCACCATCATGGCAAACGACTCCCAGCTGCGCGCCAGCGAGATCAAGGGTGTCCTCCTTTCGGAGATCGAGCACTACGAGGAGGA
>CBDFLM010000008.1:0-63349 GCA_965249195.1 Longimicrobiales bacterium | reverse complement strand
ACGAACACCCGCCGTACCTTCCCTTTCGGTCCAAGACGGCCTTTGAAACGCCTATCCCTCGACCATCCTGGAGCCCGACCTGTATCCGGAGGGGATGGAGTACGCCTTAGTTGAACGGTGTGCTCACGCTTGACGATGGTGCCCTTACGGGAGCGCTCCCAGGGGTGGTCCTGGACCGGCGTGAGGAGGAGAGTGGAGAGTGACTTCGCAGGGTTTTCAGGTAGGAGCCCCGCCTAGAGTCCGTTGGTGGGCCTGGTGGGTGATGATGTTGGTTGCCTTCGTGACGACGCTGGCCCCGCTCCCCGCATCCGCCCAGTTCACGCCCTTCGAGGTAGCGCTAGCCCAATTCGACGCCGAGGTGGCTGCAGGCGTCGCGGAGGACGCGGGCGGCGCGGTCACCGTAGCGGTCTTCTCGGGAAGCGAGGTGATTTGGGCGAAGGGGTACGGATGGGCGAACATCGAGGAGCGGGTCGCCGCCGACGCCCGAACGATCGGCCGTACCGGCTCGATCTCCAAGTCCTTCACGGCCGTGCTCATGATGCAGCTCGTCGAGCGCGGGGTCATCGCGCTGGACGCCCGGGTGAGCGACTACTTCCCGGAAATCGAGGGACTGGCGGGCCGTCCCGAGGGGGCTAGGCCCATCACATTCCGGATGCTGGCCAGCCATACCGCTGGCCTTGAGCGCGAACCGCGGTTGGAAGGCGCGGCATCGGGATCGATCTACATGTGGGAGGAGAAGGTCCTGGCCTCGATCCCGAGGACGAGGTATCAAACGCAACCCCTCACGGATTATTCGTACTCCAACATCGGTTTCGGCATTCTGGGCCTGGCGCTTTCCCGGGCCGCCGGCGTTCCGTTCATGGAGTTGATAGAGACGCTGATTCTCCAGCCGTTGGGAATGGAGAGCTCGACGTTCATTCTGGACTCTCCCGACCTCCTTAGCCGCATGTCGGTGGGGTACAGTCGTAGTCGGAGTACCGGCGAGATCACCGCTGAGCAGGCGACCCGGGAGCATTTCGGTCGGGGATACAAGGTGCCCAATGGTGGGGTCTACTCGACGGTGCACGACTTGGCTGCGCTCGCTGCAGCCCTGATGGGCGAGGGCGACGGACAAATCCTCAGCGAGGAGAGCCGCTCCGAGATGTTCAAGCCCCAGGCCCCCGCGACGGGGTATGGTCTCGGCCTTTTTGTGTACAACCGTGCCAAAGGCCCTCAACTCATAGGGCACGGCGGTTCAGTGGCCGGATACAACGCCGACCTCGTGTTCGACCCGGAGACCAAGCTGGGAGTGGCGATGCTGCGAACGACGAGTTACAACCCGCCCGCGGCAGCTCTCTTGCGCAGGCTCATTGCGTCCCCTTGAGAAACCGCCGCCGCCTCCACACTCTGTAGCCGAGAAGTCCCTCTTGCTGTCCGAGAAGGCTCCCCGGGAGGCCGGAGAGCGTCCCGGCGACGACCAGACGGACGAAGACGCGCTGTGGGGTTCCATCTCGGGCTGGTCGCATGAGGTGAGTTTGCTGCCCTGCTTGTCGGGCGACGTGGTGCCGTAGCGTGATGACGCCGACCAGATGCTTCAGGAGGTGCGAGCCATGAAGAACGTCCACGTTGCTATCGCCATCCTCATCGCGGCCGTGGCACCTGCGGCGGGCCAACGCGCTCCGGCGGGAGCGGACCAGGCCGCCGCCGTGGACGCGATCTTCTCGCGCTTCTCCGAGCCTGATGCTCCTGGCTGCACCGTCGGCGTGAGCCTCGACGGCCGCTCGATCCTGGAGCGCGCGTACGGACTGGCGGACCTCGAGCACAACGTAGCACTGACGCCGCAGTCCATCATCGAGGGAGGCTCGGTATCGAAACAGTTCACCGCCGCCGCGACGATCCTCCTCGCCATCGAAGGCAAGCTCTCTCTCGACGACGACGTGCGGAAGTACATCCCCGAGCTCCCCGACTACGGCGAGACGATCACGATCCGGCACCTGCTCAACCACACCAGCGGGCTCCGGGACTGGGGCTCGGTGGCCTCCATCGGCGGCTGGCCCCGCACGACACGGGTCCACACTCACGAGCACGTCCTGGACATCCTGAGCCGACAGAGGGCCCTGAACTACCGGCCCGGCGAGTTCTACTCATACACGAACAGCGGATACAACTTGCAGGCGATCCTAGTGGAGCGCGTCAGCGGAATGAGCTTCGCCGAGTTCAGCCGCGAGCGCGTCTTCGAGCCCCTTAGCCTCGCGCGTACGCAGTGGCGTGACGACTACAGGCGCGTCGTGAAGGATCGGGCCATCGCCTACGACGCGACTCGGGACGGCGGATTCCGCCAGAACATGCCGTTCGAACAGGCCCACGGAAACGGCGGCATCCTCACGACGGTCGGCGACCTGCTGCGGTTCACTCGAAACTTGGAGACCGGCGAGCTCGGGGGGCCCCGGTTCGTCGACGAGATGCATCGGCGAGCCGTGCTCGAGAACGGACGCACGATCGCCTACGCCAGCGGACTGAGGGTGACTGAGTATCGCGGCGTGCGGGAGATCAACCATTCCGGCTCGACGGCCGGATACAATGCCTACGTGTCGCGCTACCCTGAGCAGGGGGTCGCCGTGGCCGTGCTCTGCAACGTCGCCAACGCCGGAGCCGGGGGCCTGGCCCACGCCGTGGCCGACGTGTACCTGGGCGACGCCCTCGACGCGGTGCCGGACACGACCGAAGACAACGCAGGGCTCCTCGACATGCCGAGAGCCGAACGGCTCGGCATGTACCGCAGCGACCGCAACTACACGGCGCTCGCGGTCACGTTGGACGGCGGTGCGCTCCGCGCCGGTAGTGGAGCGCCCCTGATGCTGCTCTCCGAGACGCGCTTCCGCCGTGGCAACAGGACCGTCGAGTTCGACTCCGCGCCGCGCTCCGGTGGCCGCCCGGGCTTCCTCATGATCCAGGACGGCGACACGATGCGCTACACGCCGGTGGACGACTTCGAGCCGGGCCCTGCGGAGCTGGCCGAATACGCCGGTACGTACCAGAGCGACGAGGCCGAGACCACCTTCTCCGCCGCCGTCGAGGACGGCCACCTGGTGCTCAGACGGCGCGGCGGCTCGGCCATCGGCCTGACCCCGGTATATCCTGACGTCTTCGAGGGGTCCAACGGGACGTACCGTTTCGTCCGCAACGGGGCCGGCCGCGTGAGCGAGATGAGCGCCATCCAGGGGCGCGTTTGGGACCTACGTTTCACGCGTCTTCGGTGAGCACGCCGGGGGCCCGAACCGTCGCCTCAGAAGTTGACGACGACGGCCTATGCTACGTCACGGGCTTCGTATCCGTCCCACCCTCGGTGGGCGCTGTCTCCCAGGTCCACGTCCGCTCCCTCACCCACTTCTCGAACCAATCCAGCTCTACGTTCGCTTTGAACAGACGATGCCGAAGCTCCTGCCATCCATGGGCCTCCCTTGGCGCGACGTAGAGCCGCGTGGGCACGCCCTGCTCCTTCACCCCCCGCCACATCTCTACGGACTGGGGCATGGGGACGCGCTCGTCTTTTTCACCGACCAAGAAAAGGGTCGGCGTCGTCACGTTGGAGACGTACTTGAGGGGGGAGTGCTCCCAGTACACGTCGATGGGCGCGCCCTCACCCCAGGGAGAGCCTCCGAACCATGGGGTCCGATAGATCCGGGTGTCCGACTGCGCGTACATGGAGACCCAATTGGCGGCGCCTGCGCCCGATGAGGCGGCCCTGAAGCGGTCGGTGAAGGTGATGATCTTGTTCGTCATGTGGCCGCCGCCGCTCCAGCCCATCTTGGCCATGCGGTCACCGTCCACCAAGCCCTCCGCGATGAGGTGGTCCACCCCGGTCATGACGTCCAGGTGGGCTTGGTCGAAGTAGCTGCCGACCATGTTTCGGAGGAAGTCGTCCCCGTATCCCGTGCTGCCTCGGTAGTTGGGCTTGAGCACGAAATAGCCCAGCGAAGCCAGGACCGGCACGTAGTTCCTCCACCGTAACGTGCCGCCGAACTGATCGCTGGACGCCGGTCCCCCGTGGGTTTGCACGACCAGTGGGTACCGCCCTCCCTCCTGGTAATCCAGCGGATAGTAGAGGAGACCCTCGACGGTCTCGCCGTCCTCACCTCGCCACTGGATCGTCTCTTCTCTTGGCAGCAGAAACCGCTGCGCGAGGTCGTCGAAGACGTGGGTCACCTGCTCTGGAGGCTGCTCGGGGCGATCCAACGCCCAGACGTCTCCAGGACTCGCCGGCATCCGCCGCGTGAACACGTGCCTGGCGAGGGATGGGTGGTAGGTCCACGAGTCCAGCGCATGATCACCCGTCGTCATATGGAAGACTTGCCCATCGTCGAATCCGATCTGGATGAGCTCGTCCCGAGGGCCGGCGTTCGCGAGGACATAGACGTGGGCGCCGTCGGCTGACCACGTGGCTTGATCGAGACCGAAGCCAACCCCCGGTGCGAGCTCCCGGAGCCCGCCGCCGTCCGCCGACACCACGAACACGTTGGTGTTGAAGTAACTCTCTCCCAGGTCCAAGCGAGCCCGCGCCGTGAAGAGGACCCAGCGGTTGTCAGGACTCAGCTCAGCGCCCCTTTCCGTGACGCCGTTGTCGGTGAGCCGCCGGGAGCCCGAGCCGTCGGCCGCCATGACCCAGACTTCACCCTTCCCAAAGTCTCCCAGGAGCGGGTTCAGGCTACGATGGTGGGCGACCATCGTGCCGTCTCGGGAAAGGGAGTAGCCAATGACCGAGAACTCGCCCTCCGTGACGCGCTCCTCCGCTCTCGTGGCAACGTCGACCTTCCACAGGTGCGGGTGCTGGTAGTCCTCGTAGTAGGCGAACACGTCGTCTTCGGCGAGCTCCTTCGCCTCCTCTTCCGCGCCCTGCTCATCGGATGCCAAGAAGTAGATCCATCCGCCGTCGGGAGACCACTCCATGCCGCTTACCGACGTAGCGTGCTCGGTGAGCGCCTCCGCCTCCCCGCCCCGATTGCTGAGCAAGTGGATCTGAGTGGCTCCTTCGTCCGAACGATCCGCTAGAAAGGCGATCTGCGATCCTTCAGGTGACCACCTGGGGCTGGTTTCGCCGTCATCCCCTTGGGTGAGCTGGACCTCGTCAGAGCCGTCGACGCCGATGCGCCAGATGTGCGAGACTGTCCGGTTCCGCTCCCAATCGGTGCCAGACCGGACGAACAGGACCTGGTCCCCGTTGGGTGAGAGTCGCGGATCGCTCAGCGACGGTAGGTCGATGAGGTCCACGATGGTCATGGCGCGTGGAACCTCCTGCGCCCCGAGGACTGCGCTCGCGGCGAGAGAAAGCTCGATGGCGAAGGCCCATCCACGGTAGAAGCGGTCGATGATCATGGTCTCAGCTCCTCTTGGAAGGGGCGGCTAGAGAGGTCTGTCCGGACCCTCCGGTAGGCAGCCCCGCTCTTTCAGCTCCCGACCCTATTCACGCCCGCCGTTTCCTGGCCAGGGGCGCTTGGCTGTGACCTCAATCGGCTCCATCGTGCGTGTCGGGCGACTCGCCTCCCGGGTGGCCAAGTTGTAGCGGTCCCCGGGTGCCAGGATGTAGAAGTGCCCTCTGTCGCCCACCATCCTTTGGTTGTCGTAGATCAAAACGTACGACTGCCCAATCACCTCGAAGTCGTCTCCCTGCACCACGACCGCCGTGTTTTCGTCGATACCGATACCCAGAAGCTCGGGGCGGGCCTCGATCACCTCGATGAGGTCGAACTGGCGATTCCGCCGGAGCAGGTGTTGATCGATGGCCACGTTCCTGAGATAGCCGAAGCCCTCTTCGTGGTCGCCCATCATGATCGTGTTGGTCTCAGTGTCCCCTCGTGCTAGATAGGAGCCCTGAATCGTTGCGCCTGCGGATGACCCGCCGATGACCCCTCCCCGGTCCAGCACGTTCCGGATTTCCACCTCCGTCTTGGTGCCCCCGTAGGCGTCAACGAGCCGCCATTGTCGCCCTCCACCGAACCAGACTCCACCCGCTTCTCTCAGCGGTATCACGAACTCGTCGGTATCCGCTTCCTCCGGCTCATATGTGTGGAGGACCGTGAGCTTTTTGGCTCCCTGGTTCCGGAATGCCCTCAGGCCCTGGTAGAACTCGTCGTAGTCGTCTCCTCCGCCTGCTGTGGGGATCACGACGATTGGAGCCTCCGCTCCGCCCGCAAGATCGATGAATCGCCGTACGATAGCCGGGTCCTGCATGTTGCCACCCACGATCACAAGACTTCCGCTCTCGGGTCCCACTTCCTGTCCGGAAAGGTGGCGCGGAAGAGCCGGGAGTAGGATGAGGAGCAGGATCGTAACAATCAGCATTCGCCTCATGGGTGTCTCCCTTCTCCAGGGTTAGCGAGGTGCAGCGGACAACATCCGGCGGCTAGGGTGCGGGACGCAAGGAGGGCGGCTGCAATGCCCCCGTACAGCCAGAGCCCGTCCATGGCCTCCTCGTAGGGCTTCACCCAGACGGGCACGGCGAAGCCGAGCTCCGTCGCCGGTCACGATAGACGCGTGCGGTGCCGTACTCGCGGGATCTCAGGCGGCGGCCCGGGCCGCGCACCTCCTCGCTTGGCGCCCGTGAAGCCACGTCCTAGCGTGCATTCCCGGCTCCGCCCCGGATCAACTCCGTGCTCGAGGAACACCATGCGCTCTCGAAGGCTGGCGACGACCCTGATTACCCTCTCCGTGACGACCCTCGTGGTGCATCCCCTGCGTGCTCAGGGAACGGAGACGCTGGCCGTACCCGGCCTCGAGCGGAGCGTGGAGATCATCAAGGATTGGTGGGGGATCTCCCACATCTACGCTCAGACGGAGCACGACCTCTTCTTCGCGCAGGGCTACAGCGCCGCGCGCGACCGCCTCTTCCAGTTCGAGATCTGGCGAGCTCAAGCCACCGGTACGACGGCCGAGATTCTCGGCCCGCGCGAGATCGACCGCGACCACGGGACGCGGCTCTTCAAGTTCCGGGGGGACATGAGCCAGGAGATGAACCACTACCACGACCGGGGAGCGGAGATCATCCCCGCGTTCGTGGACGGGGTGAACGCGTACATCGATCGGGCGCTGGAGCACCCCGACGACCTCCCACTCCCTTTCAAGCTGCTCGGGATCCAGCCGAAGCATTGGACGCCTGAGGTGGTGATCTCCAGACACCAGGGGCTGCTCGGAAACATCGGAGCCGAGCTGAATACGGGACGCGCGGTCTGCCTCCTGGGTGGCCACGAAGTGATGGAGCTCCAGTACTATCACCCGCGCGAGCCCGATCTCGAGCTCGATCCGCTCATCGACTGCGAGTCTCTGCTCGAGAACGACGTCCTCCACCTCTACCGCGCCTACCGTGGGAGCGTGCGATTCGAGCCGTCCGACGTCGTGGCCGCCGACGTCCGGAACGACCAGGAGAGCTTCGACCGCCTGGCCTCTGTCCTCGACCTCGAGGCCGAGGAGCTCGAGAGCCGATCCAGAGACGACATCGGAAGCAACAACTGGGTCGTGAGCGGCTCACGGACGCAGGACGGCTACCCAATGATGGTCAACGACCCGCACCGGGCCCAGGCGGTACCCTCCCTGCGGTATTGGGCCCACCTGGTCGGGCCCGGCTGGAACGTGATCGGAGGCGGTGAGCCCGAGATCCCCGGCATCTCCATCGGGCACAACGAGCACGGGGCGTGGGGGCTGACGGTCTTCAGAACGGACGCCGAAGACCTCTACGTCTACGAGACGAATCCCGCCAATCCGAACCAGTACCGGTACGACGGCCACTGGGAGGAGATGCTGGTCATCGAGGAGACGATTCCGGTGAAAGGCGCCGCGCCGGTCACGGTGGGGCTCAAGTTCACGCGGCACGGACCGGTCGTCTTCGAAGACTCGGACGAAGACCGCGCGTACGCGGTGCGGCCCGCATGGATGGAGATCGGGGGCTCCCCCTACCTCGCCTCACTACGGATGGACCAGGCGACCACGTGGGAGGAGTTCCGGGAGGCGTCGAACTACAGCAACATCCCGGGCGAGAACATGGTGTGGGCCGACCGATACGGGAACATCGGCTGGCAGGCGGTGGGGATCGCGCCGATCCGGAGGAACTTCAGCGGCATGGTGCCGGTGCCGGGCGACGGAAGGTACGAGTGGGACGGCTACCTGCCCATCAAGGCGAAGCCGCACGAGTACAACCCGGCGAGGGGGTACATCGAGACGTCGAACAGCAACTACACGCCCCCGGACTATCCGCACATGGACGCAATCGGCTACACGCGGACCGATCCCTACCGTTGGGCTCGCAGCAGCGAGTTCCTGGAGTCGGGACGGAAGCTGAACATGATGGACATGATTCGGCTACAACACGACTACCTGTCGATTCCGGCGCGGACGATCGTGCCGCTGCTCGCCGACTTGACGGCCTCGGACCGGCAGATGGAAGAAGCCCGCCGCCGCCTGCTCGACTGGGATTTTGTGCTGGACAAGAGCTCGGTCGAGGCAGGTATCTACGTCGCGTTCGAGCGTCAGCTCCTGGGTGATATCGAGGAGCTCAAGATCTCCGCATCCGCGCGGGAATACATCGGGATCGGGATGAAGCGGATGATCGACTTCCTTTTCGCGCCGGACGGGGACTTCGGCGAAGATCCCATCCGAGGACGGGACCAGTTCCTGCTCGATGCTCTAGCGGACGGCGTGCGCGATCTCCGAGTGAAGCTCGGGCCCGACATGGACGGCTGGGCCTACGGCCAGGCGGACTACAAGCACGCCCTCATCCGGCACCCGCTATCCCCTGCCGTGGACGCCGCCACCCGGGACCTGCTCGACGTCGGACCGCTGCCTCGCGGCGGGAACGGCTACACCGTCGGGAGCACAGGAGGCGGGGACAACCAGACCTCCGGGGCGTCGTTTCGGATCTTCGTGGACACGCGCGACTGGGACAACACACACTCGGCATGAACACACCGGGCCAGGTCGGCGACCCCGAGAGTCCGCTCTACGAGAACCTCTTCGAGCTCTGGGCGAACGATCGGCTCTTCCCCGCATTCTATTCCCGGGACAAGATCGATAGCGTGGCGTTCGAGCGACTGGAGCTGCGACCGGGACGCTGAGCCAGGAACCGCCGGACTCCCCTCGGGCGGCCTCGAGC
Organism: Longimicrobiales bacterium; assembly: GCA_965249195.1. Taxonomy (GTDB): domain Bacteria; phylum Gemmatimonadota; class Gemmatimonadetes; order Longimicrobiales; family Gaopeijiaceae; genus CBDFLM01. The sequence goes on along the minus strand of CBDFLM010000008.1, from coordinate 54,231 downwards.
CGCGCCTCGAGGCTTGGCGAGCGATGCATGAACTTGCGGCACCTGCGCTGGGTCGAAGTTCAGCGGAATCTCGTCGTCCTCCTTCACGGGGCATCACGTAGAAGAGAAGCTTGTCCGCTTCACCCGAGTCGAACAGCGGCAGGATGTGAGGGTGCTGGAGGTTCGCCGTGACCTTGATCTCGCCGAGGAACCGTTCGGCCCCGACGATGGCACCCAGTTCCGGCTTCAGGACCTTCAGGGCCACCTTCCGGTCGTGCTTGAGGTCCTCCGCCAGGTACACGGTGGCCATACCACCCTCGCCGAGCATTCGCTCGATCTTGTAGCGGCCTTCCAGGGCGGCGTTCAGGCGGGCGGTGGGGTCTTGGGACATCGTCACCCCCCCCACCCGCTCCTTCAGCACCTCGAAGAAGTTCTGGACGAGGATCAACTCGGTCGCGGACTCGTCGCCCTCGCCTACGTAGGGGCGAACCATCAGGAACCGCTGATCGTCCGACGCGACGTCGTAGAAGTTCCAGCCCGCATTAACGAGGTATCCCGGTGGCATGGTGAACAACGTCTCCGGCGCGAGCACCTGACCGGAGTCGGTATCGAACTGTGCTGCCATCAGATCACGGGTGTCTGGGTCCACGAAGAACAACTCACGACCGCTGCGCGCCCAGAGTGGGCCGATCCCCCCGGCCCTCGAAACCGTAATCCTCGTCGAGTCCACGTTGGGAAACGGACGCACGAACACCTCGCGGCGGCCCGTCCGGTTGGAACTGTATGAACCGCCCCGGGATCATCGGAGACCGATTGATTTGAGTGTCTCCAGCTTTGCTGGAGTGTGCAGTTCACGGTAGTAGACCTCCTCGAACTCGGCCGGTGGGACAAGGCCGATCGGCTTGAGCAGGCGGTGGTTGTTGAACCACCAGACCCACTCGAGGATGGCGAGCTCGATGTCTTCGAGCCGGGACCACGGACCGTGGTGGTAGACGAGCTCGGTCTTGTAGAGCCCGATGATCGTCTCGGCCAGCGCGTTGTCGTAGGAGTCGCCGCGGCTCCCGACCGAGGGCTCGTGCCGGCGAGCGCGAGCCGCTCAGTGTAGCGAATAGACAGATATTGAACGCCGCGGTTCGAGTGATGAACTGGGCGCTCGCCCTCGTCTCCCAGCCGCTCGCTGATCGCCTGCTCCAGGGCATCCAGGGCCAGGTCGCTCCTCAACGAGCTCGAGATCTGCCAGCCGACGATCCGCCGAGCGAACGCATCGATGATGAACGCCACGTAGGCGAACGTGCGCCCGGTCCGTACGTATGTCAGATCCGACACCCACAGCTCGTTGGGACGCGACGCCGTGAAGTCGCGGTCCACCAGGTCCAGCGGGCGCTCGGTGCCGTCGGCCGCATGCGTCGTCACCTTGAAGCTGCGGCCTCGCACCACCCCTCTCAGCCCCAGTTCGGTCATCAGACGGGCCACCGTGCAGCGGGCGACCCGGATGCCTTCCCGGTTCAGCTGCGTCCAGACCTGCTCCGCACCGTAAACCTGGAAGTTCTGGTCCCAGACCCTGCGGACCAGAGGACGTAGCAGCTCGTCGCGCTGCGCCCGAGCCGAGCGTAGCGAGGGGTCGGCCTCTCTGGCCTTGTGCCAGTAGTAGGTCGACGGAGCGATCGGCAGCACCCGGCAGATCGGCTCGACTCCGTACTCGGCCTTATGGTCGTCGATGAACGCCACCATCAGCGGGGTCAGCGGTCGAGCTCCGCCTGTGCGAAATACGCCGATGCCTTGCGTAGGATCTCGTTCGCCCGCTTCAGCTCCCGAACCTCACGCTCCAGGTCCTTGAGCCGCTGACGCTCGTCCGTCCTCAGCCCTGGCCGCTTCCCGCTATCGCGTTCAGCCCTCCGTACCCAACTCCGAAGCGTCTCCGGCGTACAGCCGATCTTGCCTGCGATCGACACGATCGCCGCCCACTGCGACGCGTGCTCCAACTCGTGATCGAAGACCAGCCGAACGGCTCTCTCCCGCGTCTCCACGGAATACTTCTTCGCCCTTGTCATGACCCCATCCTCTCAAGGGTTGGGGTCTCCGACAATCCCGGTGCGGTTCACTCAGCACCTGCCCGGTTTCTTCGGAGACCTAGGCTCGCTGATCATCTTCTCGATCGCCGTCGCGGCTGCTGCCTATCTCCGGCGGAGAGCGCAGACGCACAAGCACCTCATGCTGCTTGCAGCGATGACCCTCATCCCACAAGCGAACGCTCGCATCTGGCTGAACTCCGGCCTCGAGAACGCGCTGGAGTTCTGGGTCCCCCTGGCCGAAAACACAATCGCCGTACTCGTCATCGGGGGCGCGTGGCTCGTGCGACGACGCGCGCCGTGGGTTCTCATCGGCGGCTTCATCATCTGGCTGGTGCTTTACGGCGTGATGTTCGGGCTGGGCACCACCGACGCCGCGCGGTCCTGGGCGCTTGCATGGATGACGTGACGCTCGACGATCGTGCTGGGCCCCGGTAGTGGGAGGCGCCGGGCTCCGTGAGGGTTCTTCCGCCGGTCGAGGCGCGAGCCTCTCGGTCTTCGGCTTGGCGTCCGCGGCCGGGTGGGTGGCCCTCTTCGTCGCCCTCTGCAGCGTGCCGGGTCAGCGGGTCTGGCCCATCGAGCTTGTCACGCACTTCTGGCCTCAACTCATCGTGACGCTCGTGCTTTCGGCAGCAGTCGCCGCCGTTTTCGGGGCGCGTCGCACCGCGGCCGCACAGGGTTCGGTGGCCGCCCTGCTGCTGTTGCTGGTCGCTCCGCACGTGCGCGCGTTCGGGGTGGCTGGCTCCGCAGACACGAACCCGCTCGTGATCATTGTTCGCCAACGTCGGGCTCTCAGATTCGGCGACGGCGCGCCTCATCGACCAGATCGAGGAGTTGCAGCCGGACCTCATCGGGCTCGCCGAGGTCGATCAGCGATGGATGGAGGGGCTTCATAGTCTCGGCGAAGCCTACCCCCACCGCGTTGCACTTCCCCGCGACGACAACTTCGGCATCGCACTCTTGAGTCGTATTCCGCTCGCTTCGCAGGCGATTGAGTTCGTAGGATCGCTAGGTCTGCCGACGATCTTTGCAGGGCTGCGGACCGAGTCCGGGCCCTGGAACGTGGTCGTCACGCACCCGATTCCGCCGCTCACGCGCTTCGCGTTCGAAGGCCGTAACGACCAGCTGGCCCGATTGGCCGACGTTCTACCCGCAGACTCGATGCGCACCGTGGTTTTGGGAGACCTCAACGGGACCACTTGGTCTCCCTATATCCGTGAATTCAGGGACCGTGCCAGCCTGAGCACGTCGGCCCGTGGGCTCAGGTGCCTCTACACCTGGCCTGCCGGGTTACCGATTCTGGCGTTGGGCCTCGATCATTGTCTGCACTCGGAATCGGTCGAATCCGTGGGCTACGAGGTCCTCCGCTCCGTGGGTTCGGATCACTTCCCGATCGTGTGCCGCTTCGAGGCAAGGGGCCTCCTTGATGCCTACCAGCCTCGAGATGCTCCGCTTTCCCGGCCTCGACGCGACGCGTATCGTGAGCGACGAGTAGCGACGGTCTTCCCTCGATGGGCTCACGAATGGCTGACACAGACCAGGAATCGACCGGTCTTCAGGGATTCGTCGGGGAACTGAAGCGCCGTCGGGTCATTCGCGTCGCACTCATCTACGGAGCCTCCGCCTACGCGGGGCTCGAGGCTGCCGACCTCGTGCTGTCCGCGTTGGGAGCCCCGGGCTGGGTCCTGAGCCTGCTGGTCATCAGCGCGTTCGTGGGTTTCCCGATCACGGTCGTGCTGTCCTGGCTCTACGACATCACGCCGCAGGGCATTCGCCGGACCAGCGCCGAAGCGAGCGGGCCGCCACCGACGTGGTTCAGCACTGGCTCGATCGCGGTGCTGGGTGGGATCCTGGTCGCGCTGGCAGCCGGGTGGTGGTTGACCAACGCCACCCGCGATGTGGACGTGATCGGCCCCGTCTCAGCCGAGATCCGCTCAATGGCCGTGCTTCCCTTCGAGAACGTCGGAGACTCCGAGGAGGACGACTACTTCGCGGACGGGCTAGGCGATGAGCTGCGAGCGCTGCTGTCGAGCATCGGTGGCCTGGATGTCGCGGCGAGGACCTCGTCGTTCCAGGTAAGGGAGCAAGCCGGCGAGCCGGAGGCCGTCGCGGAGAGGCTGGGAGTTCAGGCCGTCCTCCGTGGAACGGTGCGCAAGGAAACGGACCGGATCATGGTCACCGCCGATCTCGTTTCGGTCGACGAGGGCGGGGGGCAGCTGTGGAACGCGCAGTACGACCGCCTGGTGGACGACGTCTTCATGGTCCAGTCGGAGATCGCTACGTCGATCGTCGAGGCTCTGGGCGTGCGGCTTCCCTCGGGGGGAGCGGTGCCGATGGACGACGTCGTAACCACGAACGCAATGGCCTACGACAAGTATCTGTGGGGGCGCTTCAACGTGAATCGTCAGACCCGGGCGGGAATTCGGGACGCGATCGACAACTTCAGCATGTCGATCGGCTTCGACTCGACGTACGCACCCGCCTGGTCCGGGCTCGCGGAATCGTACGGTAGAGAGCTCGAGCTGACCCAAGTGTCAGACCCCTCCTCCACCATCGCGGCCGGGCTCGAAGCGGCCCGGAGGGCCGTCGCCCTCGATTCGACGTCCACCGAAGCCCGCTCGGCGCTGGCGCTCTTCTTGTCTCGTACCTTCGACTGGGCCGGTGCGGAGTCCGAGCTTCGCCGCGCGCTCGAGTCCGACCCTTCTGCTTCACCGGCACTCCTCCGCTACGCGGATGTCCTCACGGCGACGGGGAGGACGGAGCAGGCGGTCGCCCAGGTCAGCGCGGCCGTGAGGGTCGACGGGCCTCCGCCCCGGTCCGGCGCGCGGCGGCGCGAACCCTGGCTTCCTCGGGGCGCATGGAGGAAGCGATCCAAGAGGCTCAGCAGGCGCTCCAGCTCGATCCGGACCATACGGGTATCTGGACCGATATGGGGTTTCTGTTCCTGGCTGCTGGCCGCTTCGAGGACGCCCGCAACGCTTTCCAGCGCTTGGCGGAGCTGACGGCCGGCGATCAGGGCGCAGTGAACGATTTCGTGGATGCGGCTCAGCGCTACCTGACCGCCGCCGAACCGGGACGGGTTCCGGCCGGGCTCGAGGCGTTGATCGGTGAGACTTCGAGCGCGGCCGTGCTCTACCATGCCTCCGTCGGCGATGTCGAGGAGGCTCTAGCGGCCCTCCATGCGGCCGTTGGAGACTACGCCTACGACCTCCCTACGCTCGTCAGGATGCCAGCGCTGGAGCCGGTTCGTAACGACCCAGCCTTCGCGAGCGTGGCCGAGCGGATGGGGATCGACGGCTAAGCGGCAGTCGCGTCCCTAGGGCCTCCGCCACCGCACGCGAGGCGCCATCTGGCCACTGCCCGGCGCAGCGAGGATCTCGCCGTTTTCGTAGACGACCTCCCCGCGGCGGATCGTGAGGATCGGCCATCCTGTGACCTCCCACCCGGCGAAGATCGAGAATCCGCCGTTGGACAGAACGTCCTCGTCCCTGATCGTCCTCGTCAGGTCCGGATCCCAAATCACCACGTCGGCGTCGGATCCGATCGCGATCGTGCCTTTGCGGGGGTAGAGGCCGAAGAGCTTGGCCGGATTCGTCGACGTGACCTCGACCATCCGCTCGAGCGTGATGCGCCCCGTGCGCACCCCCCGCGAGTACAGCAACGGCAACTGATCCTGAAGGTAGTTGGCGGCGTTACGCGATCTCGTGATGCCGTTGTCCGGATCCGTCTTCTCGGCGCGCGTATACCCGACGTGGTCTGTGTTGACGACGTCGACGCTCCCTCGGGCGATCGCGCTCCAGAGATAGTCCTGGTCGCTTTGGTCACGCAGGGGTGGAGAGCCCGTGTAAATCGAACCGTCCGGGCGGTTGAAGTACTCCTTCGTCAGATGCAGGTAGATGAACCGCACCTCGGTGAACACCGGCAGCCCGCGCGCCCTGGCCGCCTCGGCTACGCGCATCGGGCGCTCTGCCGACATGTGGACCAAATAGATGGGCGCGCCCGTCGCCTCGCTGATGCCGACCGCACGTTGGGTGCCGACCTCCTCTGCGACAACGGGGCCGGCATCGGCGAAGTTTTGACCCACGAGTGCGGTGCGCCCTTCCGCCACCATGCGCTCCACGGTGGTGCTCAGGATGCCCGCGTCCTGGGCGTGCAGCTGCGTGACGACACCCGCCTCGCCGGCCGCGCGGATGAGGTTCACGTAGCTATGTGCGTTCTGGTCGAACGCGGCGCGACTCATGAAGATCTTGATCGTGAACTGCCGCTCGTACAACATCGCGACGTCGGACGGAGTCAGCAGCGTCGGGTCGCTGACCGTGTAGTGGAGGACCACGTCCGCGATCGACGTCCGCTCGGCGACGTCAGCGGCTTCGGTCATCGTCGTTTCCGGGCTCTCGTCCGGATCCTGATTGATGAAGGTGCCGATGGTCGTCGTGCCGCCCGCGAGGGCGGCGCGGGATGCCGAGGTGAAGTCGTCGGTGCCATCGAGGCTGCTCGCCGTCCGAACCGGCGTGAGGTGCACGTGCGTATCGACGCCACCCGGCAGGACCAGCCTCCCCGTGGCGTCGATCACGCGAGCGCCCTCTGCGGGCGTCAGGTTCGCCCCGATCTCCACGATCGTGCCGTCACGGATGCGCAGATCCCCCTGCGTGCGTCCGACCGACGTCACGATGAGCCCGTTTCGGACGACGAGCTCGGTCGGCTGCTGGGCCATCGCCTCGCCCGCGAGCGCGAGGCCGCTGATGATCCATTGTGCTCCGCGCAGCCATCGCCGCGTCCCAATCCTCATCGCTGGACTCCTTGTGAACACGAACTCGTCCTGGTAAGAGGGCATCTAAGCCGCGAACGTAGGGTCGTCTCGCTCCCAGGCGCAACACGGCCTGGCGCGGGCTCGGAGCGTTCCTGCGCCCCTTGCGCAGGCCCCCCCAATCGGCTCACAGAGGCTCGCGGAACCGAACCCGGCAGGACATCTTGGCTACGAGCGACAGTTCGCAGCTGCCCTGCGACGACATCGGTGTCGTGATGAGCTGAAGGTGAGGGTGCCGGATGGCGGACAGCAAGGCGATCACCAATCACGTGGGAAGCGAGGAACGTTCGGTGGTGAGCGAATCACCTCGAGTCGCTTCGGGATCGAGCGGAGATCCCCTTCGACACCTGAGTCTGGACCAGTTGGAGTCCGGGCTCGAGACCCTTGGAGACGCCCCGACGGACGTCGGGCGTCTGGCGACCATCGTCCGACGGACGAACGACGGGCTACGGGACACCCCGCTGGTGGCCAGGCTCACCCGAGAGGGCGGCCTCGAAGGAGACCGGTGGAGGAGAGATCCCTCGCGCAAACCCGAGGCCCAGCTCACCGTCGTGAGATTGGGCGTCGCGCAGTTGATCGCCAACGGACAGCCTCTGACGGTGTTCGGCGATCAGCTGTTCATCGAGCTCGACCTCTCGGCACGGAATCTGCCAGTCGGAAGCCGGGTCAAGGCGGGCAAGGCGGTTCTCGAGGTCACGCCGGAGCCGCACAACGCTTGTCAGAAATTCAGGAGCCGATTTGGAACCGCTGCGCTGCGCTTCGTGTCTGGCACCGAGCGACGGCAGCAGAATCTCCGAGGCGTCTACATGCGCGTGATCGAGGATGGTGAGGTAGTCGTGGGTGATTCCGTAGTGGTCGTCCGGCGTGGAACTCCTCCAGCGTTGGACTGAGTGGGCTCGGATCGGAAGCGCGACCTGGCGACCCCCATGAGGCGCGCCGAGGAGCTGAACGCGCGCGAGAACGAGCTGCGGGACCGCGGCTGCCCTCGAGGACGTCGGACTCCCGGACGCACAGGCGGAGCTGGTGCGTCTCACCGCCAGTGCCCACAAGCAGACGTACTGGATCGCGACTCACGCCCGTAAGGGGGGCGGCGAGCTTGAATGATCTGATCTTCTCGTCGGCCACGACGCTGGCCGGAGCGGTCCGCGACAGGCGGGTGTCCAGCGAGGAGCTGGTGACCGCCTGCTTCGAGCGGATCGACGAGGTGAACCCAAGCCTCAACGCCGTTGTGCAGTTCGCGCGCGACGCGGCCCTCGAGCGCGCTCGAGAACTCGATGTCGCCATCACGAGCGGCATGCCGTGCGGCCCGCTTCACGGCGTTCCGATGACCATCAAGGACTCGTTCGAGACCGCGGGGGTCGTCACGACGGCCGGCACGACGGGCTTGCGCGACCATGTGCCCGACACCAACGCGACCGTGGTCGAGCGGCTTCTCGACGCCGGAGCGGTGCTCCTCGGCAAGACCAACACGCCCGAGATTACGCTTCGCTTCATCACCGAGAACCATCTGTACGGGCGAACCAACAACCCCTACGACGTGACGCGCACACCGGCGGGAAGCAGCGGGGGCGCCGCAGCGATCGTGGCCTCCGGTGGCTCGCCCTTGGACATCGGTAGTGACACGGGCGGGAGCATTCGCGTGCCGGCCGCATTCTGTGGCATCGCCGGGCTCAAACCCACCCACGGCCGCGTGCCGCGCACAGGACTCTACCCGGGCTTGGAGCTGGGAGCGGCCGAAGCGTTCACACAGGTGGGGCCCATGGCGCGCTACGTGGAGGACCTCACGCTCCTTCTTCGTGTGATCTCCGGTCCCGACGGGAAGGATCCGTTCGCGGCCCCCGTCCCCTTGACCGACCCTCGTGCGGTGGCACCGTCGGGCCTGAGGGTGGCCTACTACACGGGCCAGGAAGGGTCACCACCGACCCCGGAGACGGTGGCGGCTGTCGAGGCCGCAGCGAGGATGCTCGCGGAGGACGGCGCGAGCGTCGAGGAGGAGCGGCTCCCCGGCGTCGAGTCTTCGCTGGCTCTCTGGCTCGCGATCTTCCGAGCCGACGGCGGGGTCACCGTACGGGAGTACCTGCGCAGCCTCGGCACCGAGGAGATGCATCCCTCCATGGCGTGGACCCAGGACTCGCCCGCCGTCTCCGCACCCCAGTACGCTCGCCTGCTGGCGGAGTGGAACGCGTTTCGCACCCGGAGCCTGTCGTGGATGGAGGATCGCTACGACATCATGCTGTGTCCGGCCCACGCCACGCCCGCAGTTCCGCACGAGGAGATGGAGCGCTTCCGTTACACCTATCCTTACAATCTCCTGGGATGGCCCGCGGGCGTGGTGCGCTGCGGATCGGATCCGGAGGGCATGCCCATCGGTGTCCAGGTCGTCGGCCGTCCCTGGCAGGAGGCCGCGGTGCTGGCGGTCGCTGGGGTGCTCGAGGAGTCCCTGGGAGGTTGGCAGGCGCCTCCGATCTGAGGGACGTCTCCGCTCAAGCCGCGCCCAGACGACAACGCATGAGCGCGATCGAGCCCCTCGGCGCCACGGGCCCGGCCTCGCTCGTGAGCGCTATCGTGCCATCGGCTGCGATCCCGACGCCTTCGCCCTGCGCTTCCCGAAGGCTCCGCAGATTCACCACGCCGTCGTCGGCCGCGGCCAGCGTGTCGGCGACCATCCTGTAGAACTGCAACGTCTCGTACGTCCGTATCACGATGGTCTCCCCGTCCGGCGTGGCCTCCGCCCCGGTGACCTGCCGCGGCAGCGCTCTCGGCCCGTCGCTCAGTCGTTGGACCTCCTCCATGACCACGGTCGCATCCGTCCGCAGCGGGCCCGGGTACCGGTAAACGCTCACGGCGTGGCTCCGGCCCTTCGACACCAGGTGTATACGCTCGCCTGGTAGGACGAAGAGCGCCTCGATGTCGCGCGGACCGTCGGGGAGGACAATCCGAAACGTCTCAGGCGTAGCTGTGGTGTCCCGGACCGGGTCGGGCTCGCGCAGCCGATGTACATAGAGCGTGTCGCGCCTCTCCGCGTTGTCGCCCAAATCACCCACGTAGATGCACGACCCCGTACCGCAAGGCGATAGCGCCATGTCCTCCAGATCACGTGGCACGATGTCGAGCAGCCGCGTCTTCCCTACGAGTCGGCCATCGCTGGCGACCGCGTATAGCCAGGGTGCGCGGCCATCGTCGTGGCTCCAGAAGACCCCGGGGTGGGCGGAGCTGATCGCGACGCCACTCGACTCGGTGAGCTCTTCGGGAAGCGCTACCGCGTCCTGGAGGGGACGGCATCCGGGGCCGATCCCCAGACAGGACGACGAGATCACCACGATCACCGGCATCGCGGCGACGACAGGGATACGGGTGCGTCCGCGGTACAAGTGGTCCTCTCTTGAGTTGGCGTCGAGCCGGGCGTTTCAGTCGCCGGGATCGGTGGCTCCCGCGCGGTCGAGCGCCACCAGCGCGGAGTCGAGTACCTCGCTGAATACATCTGCCGGAACGGCGCCGGGGATGACGCCAAGACCCGAGAGATAGAACGTAGGCGTACCGCGGACACCGGCCTGGTTCGCGAGCTCGGTGCCCGCGATCAGGCGCCCCGCCGGCCTGCGCTCGCCCATGCAAGCGTCCCATTCCGCCATGTCGAGGCCCTCGTCTTCCACGTAACGGCGAAGCGGCGACTCCACGTTGTCGCTCCCCCTCCACTCATCCTGAGCCTCGAAGATCCGGTCGCGTACGGAAGCGAACCGCTCCTGAGCGCCGGCGCACTCTGCAGCGAGCGCTGCCGCCTCGGCGTTGGGCCCGAAGATCCCGAGCAAGATGGGGATGTACTTCCACTGGACCTTGCCCGTTTCGACGTAGGCGTCGTGGAGGGTGGGGTAGGTTTCCATGTGGAACTGCCGGCAATGCGGGCAGCCGAAGTCGCTGAACTCGACGACCTTGACCGGCGCTTCTGCCGCGCCGGCGTCGAAGCCCAGGGCCGATACGTCGATCGCTTCGACGTCACCCTCATCCCCCCCGGTGCCCGGTGCGGAGGCTTGAGCGTCCAGCAACTCTGCGGAAACGCTCGTCGTGGGCTGGTCCTCAGCGGCGGAGTCGGCTGCCTGCTCCGTACCGCCACACCCCGCGAGTAGGAGCGCGAACAGCGCAGCGGTCACGATGTGCGCGCTTCGACCTGTGAGACCCACCGCTGATTTCCGCTTGCTCATGCCGACCTCGGGTCTGGAAAAGCTCCTTGCCGTCGAGCGGGATTGGCTGTGGGTAGGACGCGTTCGGACGCGGAACGTGAACGTGAGGGCGTACACATGGTCGCGGTGAGAGTGCCGGGCTCTCTCACAGCCTGAAGTGCTTGAAGAGGCGCTTCTCGGTCTCGCCCTCCATCCTGGCTTCGACCTCCACGTGGGCCTCGATGCCGCTCCCCTGCAGCTTGTCGCGAAACAGCTGGTCGAGGTGGAAGATTCCGGCCGAGTTCGACATTTCGACGACGATGCGGACCGGGTACTCCTCCCCCCTTTCGATGCGGACGGCCTCGATCGCCGCAGCGGAGATCGCGTGGATCGACATGGAGCCCGCCTCGAAGGGGATTCGAGAGCGGCCCTTGGCCATGTCCAGGGCGTCGGCGATGCGTACGACTCCCGCCTCGACCGTCAACGGCTCGCCGCCTGCTCGATGGGCGATGATCGCGTGTAGTATTGCGGAACGCACGATCGCGGCCGTGCGCGCGCCGTAGGAGAGCGGCAGGAGCTCCCTCAGCTTTTCCTGGGCGAGGATCAGGGAGAACGACTCGTGGTCCCGCCTGTGAATCGACATGCCCAGGTCGTGCAGCAATGCGGCCAGCGCGACGATCACCTCGGCGTCGTCGCGATCCAGGTCATACGACGTGACGACGGTCGGCTCCACGCCGGCCTCCACCAGGAGGCGCAGCATCTTGAGCGCAATGTTCGTCACGATCTTGACGTGGACCGGCCCGTGGTCCGTCATGGCCAGTCGGTCGATCGCGTTCACGTTGGAAGCCAGCCACAGCGCGTATAGGTCGTCGTCGGCGTTCACGTGCTCCATGATCTTGCGGAGCTTCGCGTTGCGGTGGTGCGGCACCGTGACGGCGATCCGTCCGTCGAAGCGCGCTTCGACGGCGCGCTTCGGCACGTGCGTTGTCGGGTCTTGTTTCTCGTGGGACATGTTCGTGGGATCGGGCGGCCGCGTCACCCCGTTATGAGGCGGCGGCGGTCGCGTTCGCTCGTGGGGGACCGTGAGTCACCGAGCCGCCGCCTGGGATCGGTATCTACCTGCGACGCATCCAGACCGTTAGCACGATTCCCGCGGCCACACCGAGCAGCGCGGTGCCTACGACGATGCGCGTTCCCCGCGTCCCCAGGCCGGATCGTGGGGCGCCGAGCTGCCTGTCGAAGTCGTCTCCGTCGTCGAGACTCGCCTCGGCTTCACGTAGGATCAGCTCCGCCTCCTCCTCCAGGCCACACCCCGGACACACGAGGAAGCCTCGGTCGCGCGCGGTGCGGTTGGGGTACTCCATGGAGGTGCTGCATTCCGGGCATTCGATCCCGGCCTCGAGCGGTCGAATGAGCCCGTAGAGGGTGCCTTTGGACAGGTCCAGCTCTTCGGCGATTCGATTGACGCTCCGGTCGGAGTGCCAGTAAAGCTCGTTCGCGCGAGTTTGCTCCTGGTGCTCGACTGCCCCGCTCGCGTTGTCCATGACGCTCTCCGCCGATCTCTTGACCGCCCCACCGTACCGAGACAACATAGCCTCGGCCGCAGGCGGCCGCACACGGCGGGTCGCCACTGGCGCGAAGCTGGATCGGGCTCCCTTTGGTCCAGGGCTTGCCGAGATGGAGGAGGACGTGCGCGATCGTCGCCGGATCCTCGAAAACCTCGAACGCCTCTACACCGACGAGTTCCGGGCGGCTGAGGTGGCCGAGGATGCCGAGCGCATGCGTCGGCTCGACTTCGACTTCCAGAGGGACCAGCTTTACCTGGAGGCGCTGCTCGATGTCCGCGACCTACTAGCCGCACCGGAGGCCGAGGAGGGGGAAGGCGCCGTCTCCTCGATCCTCGAGAAGGCCCAGAAGCTCCGCAACCTGACACGGCTGCGTTAGCGTGGTGGCGCTACCGCGTTGGCGGCTCGCCGGGCCGAAATGCAACGGTGACCCGTCAGGAGCCCCTACGTGAAGATCTACACCAGGACCGGCGATGGCGGCACGACGGGGCTGTTGGGTGGGGAGCGGGTGGGCAAGTCGGATGGGCGCGTCGAGGCCTACGGAACGGTCGACGAGCTCAACGCGGTGATCGGTTGGGCGACAGCCGAGCTCGACGACCGGGAGATCGCCGCGCGGCTCGAGCTCATCCAGCGCGACCTGTTCGCCGTCGGTGCCTCGCTGGCCGTGGGCCGGCTCGCCCGCAGGAAGAAGCGGCTCGTGCCGGATCTGCCCGTCACTCGGGTGGAGGAAATGGAGCGTTGGATGGACGCCGCCGAAGCGGAGCTCGTGCCTCTCGGAGGGTTCATTCTCCCTGGAGGGGTGAGAGGGGCGGCTGCGCTTCACGTCGCGAGGACGGTCTGTCGCCGCGCGGAGCGGTCGGTCGTCGCGCTCTCCGTGGCCACCGACGTAGACCCGGATATCCTGCGCTACTTGAATCGACTCGCCGATTTGCTGTTCGTGCTTGCACGACTCGCGAACGCACGTGCCGGTGGTGAGGATCGGCTCTGGAAGGGATGATCCAGTTCACCTTCCAACGCGAGCCGTCGCCGGATCACGTCATTCGAGGAGACGTACGCATCCCGGAGGGGTCTCCGCCACGCTCTGCCGTCGTCCTGGTGCACGGGTTCAAGGGGTTCAAGGACTGGGGCTTCTTCCCGTGGTTGGCCCATCGCCTCGCGGCCGCAGGGCACGCCGTAGTCAGCTTCAATTTCTCTGGATCCGGAATCGGCTCCGACCCCGGACAGTTCACGGATCTGGAAGGTTTCGCCCGCAACACGTTCAGTCGTGAGCTCGAGGAGCTGAGCTTCGTGGTCGAGCTGATCCGATCCGGCGAGCTCTTGCCCTGGGCACCCAGGCGGACGGGGCTTCTCGGCCACAGCCGTGGTGGCGGGAGCGCCATCCTGCACGCCTCGCGCGACGTACGGGTCGATGCGCTGGTGACGTGGGCTGCCGTCTCGAGCTTCGCTCGCGGGACGAAAGAAACGATCGAGGAGTGGCGCGCATCGGGACGGATGTACGTGCTCAACGGCCGTACCGGTCAGCAGATGCCTCTGGATGTCACCTTGCTTGACGATTACGAGACGAATCGGGAACGCCTCGACCTGCGGGTGGCGGCGGAGGGGATCGCCGCGCCCTGGCTGATCGTCCATGGCGAAGAGGACTTGACCGTCCCGCCGGAGGGAGCGCGCCTGCTGCTGGTGCCCGGAGCGGGACACACGTACGGAGTGAGCCACCCCTTCGACGAATCCTCGCCCCAGCTCGAGACGGCCCTGGAGGCGACTCTCGTCCACTTCGAGAAGCACTTGACGTGCTGACGGGCGATCCGGTCGCGGAACAGCGCGCGAAGCGGATGGGTCTGCGCGTCACGACTGCCGCCCGGCGCCTGGGTGTCGAGACCGCTGGGCTCGACCTGCTGACTCGGGCCCACCGGCTGGCCATGACGCCCCGCTTCGTGCATCTCGAAGACGACCACCACGCGGACTTCCTGCATCCCGGTCGATCGGCGCTGGTCCTTCTGATGGACGTCGAGGAGCGACGGCCCCCCGTCCTCGCGGCTGGCATGATGCTGGAGAGCGAGCGCGAACAGCTGCGCGTGGACCACGAGGTCGTAGGTGCCACGCTGGGACCTTCGGTCGAAGCGATCGTGCGCGCTGCACCCCTCCCGAAGTCGGACCAGCTCGCCGAGCGGCTCGTGACGGCACCCGAGGAGGTACGGCTGGTGACGCTGGCGGAGCGCCTCGACCATCTCCGGCATCTCCATTTGAGCCAGGAGCAGGACCGGTGGGCCGAGGTCCACGATTTGACGTTCCGGGTTTACCGGCCGGTGGCGGATAGGACGCACGCGACGCTGGCTGGGCGCTACTCCTGGTGGTGCGGGATGTTCGAGCGCCAGTTCCTGACGAACCGCGAAATGCCAGATTCCGAAAGCGCACAGCGGTGAGCACCCGCACCCTTGCGGCCCATGGCGGGTTCTTTCATTTTGCCGCCGTTCCGACGCATGACGCCGGATCCGAGCCGCGGAGGTCTCCGTGACATACATCATCGCCGAGCCGTGCATCGACGTGAAGGACGGAAGTTGCGTCGAGGTGTGCCCCGTGGATTGCATCTACGAGGGTGAGGATCAGTTCTACATCCACCCCGACGAGTGTATAGACTGCGGTGCCTGCGAGCCTGAATGTCCGGTTCAGGCCATTTTCCCGGACACCGACGTGCCCCCGGAGTGGACCAGCTACATCGAGAAGAACGCGGTGTACGAATACCCGTAATCCCGCCGGGCAGCCCCGAACGGGACAAGAAACAAGCGCGGCGGGGGGGGGGGGGGGCAGCTCCCCTCCGTCGCGCTTGCTTTGCGGACCGCGACGGCTCCCGGCACCGGGTCCGCCGCCACAGCCAGGACGTACCCTCAGTAGCCCAGTTCTCTCAGGCGCTCCCTCGAGACGCTGCGGGGAAAAGTCTCCCCGGCCGGTATACTCTTGACACTCGTCTCTCCACCCGGCCTCTGCTGCTGGCGGAGAAGAAGAACTCCGGCGGTGATGGCCGCGGCCGCGACCAGGCTTCCGACTAGGGTCTTGATGGAGAGCCTCCTTTCGCACGAAGGTGGAAGTGTTGCACGGCACCCGTGCACGAATCATGCCCCGGTCCGTGCGCCCATTGCAATCGGTACATAACGTTTTCTTACCGTACGTTACGACACCGTTTCGGGTTCCGCGCCGATGCGCCGGCCCTCGCAAATTCGAGGGACTCGTTGCGCATCGCCGGAAAATCCGAAGTCGGTCCTCGGCCCAGCGTGGTGATGATCGGATCTAGTGGTGTTCGAGAGACGTCGGCCGCTTCCGGCGATGCGGTGAGCCTGGCCCGCGAGTTGGTTCGCATTCCCTCGGTGAACCCGTCGCTCGAGGAAGGTGGCGCGGGAGAGCGTGAGATCGCGCACGCGAGCGCGGCCTGGCTGCGGGGATGGGGGTTTCGGGTGGAGATCAGCGAGGTCGCCGCAGACCGTTTCAACGTCGTCGCAACGAGCAGGAGCTCCTCGAAGGGCTCCGGGCTCACGCTGTTGCTCAACGGCCATCTGGACACCGTGGGCGTAGCGGGCATGACCGTGCCGCCGTTCGAGGGACGTATCGCCGGAGGACGGCTCGTGGGCCGAGGCGCTTGCGACATGAAGGGTGGCGTGGCGGCCCTTCTTGCGGCCGCGGCCGCGGCCGCGCGGTCCGGCCATGGCGGGACACTCATCGTCGCGCTGACCGCCGACGAAGAGCACGCCTCCTGCGGCATGGAAGCCCTCGTGAGCAGCGGGTTGGGTGCGGATGCGGCGGTCGTCTGTGAGCCCACCGGCCTCGCCGTGATGCCTGCCCACAAGGGCTTCGTGTGGCTCCGAGCGCTGTTTCATGGGCGCGCGGCGCACGGCTCTCGGCCGGAGCTCGGTGTGGACGCCGCCCGCCACGCAGCCCTGTTCGTGGCCGGGTTGGAGGATCTGGCCGTGTCCCTCGAGCAGGGAGCACCGCATCCGCTGCTCGGGCGCCCGTCGTTCCACGTGGGAACGATCAGGGGTGGGAGCGCACCCTCCGTCTACGCGGACCGCTGCGAGGTGGTGCTCGAGCGTCGCACCTTGCCTGGTGAATCCACGGCCTCCGTGGAGCTGGAGTTCGCGTCGAGGCTCGAGCGATTTCTCGCGAGTGAGCCCCGCGCGGACGGGAGCTTGGAGGTGACCCTGGCGCGGCCCGGAACCGAGGTGCCGGCGGACTCGCACCTCGTCCGTGGCCTCCTGAACGCCGCCCGGGATCAAGGCAATCCCCCGCGCGTCGAGGGCATGAGTGCGTGGGTCGACGCGGCGTTCCTCAACGACGCCGGGATCCCTGCGGTGTGCTACGGGCCGGGCTCGATCGCTCAGGCCCACTCCGCCGATGAATGGGCACCGGTGGACGAGATCGAGCGATGCGCTGCGACTCTGGAGCTATTCGCGCTCACTTATCTCGCCGGGGCCTGACACGCTGGCTCTCGCCGTCTCGAGCACCCTTGCGGAGGTGGGCGCGGCGGAGAGAGGAGCTGTCGGGATCGAGTAAGGCCGCCTATGCTCGGTCTGGTTCGGACGTCGGTATCGGCCGGCTCCGTCCATGGTCCGCCCGTCGATGGCGATCTGAACCAAACGGGTCTCTAGCACGTACGCTCGAGTGAGGCAGACCCGCGCCCTGTGACAGAAGGCGAGGAAGGACATTGGCCGACGACCCGCCGAACGATACGACGAGCGCGCCAGGCCGCGGAGCATCGGCGGACCAGCCGGATCAGGGTGTGCCGACGGCGAGCGACGAGCAGCGGCAGCGCACCATCGACATCCTATGTGAGGCGTTCGCCGACGACGAGCTCAGGGTGGAGGAATTCGAGCGTCGGGTCGACGCGGCTCACCGGGCGACGACCGCCGGCGAGCTGCAAGAGCTCCTCACCGGCCTCCGGGCAGCAGTCGCAACGACGGGGCGCGATGAAGGCGACGGCGGTCAGACGACGGTCCTGTCCTCGGCGACGGTTACTCCAGCGGTTGCCGGCCGCAACGCGACGGTTCGGGTCGACGAGGTACGGAGCTGGGGCCTCTCGGCGGGTATCCTGGGCGCCTCCAACCGCAGAGGCCATTGGACAGCCGCTCGTAGGAACGTCGTCGTCGGGGTCATGGGCGGGTGTACACTCGACTTCCGGGACGCCGTGATGCCTCCGGGCGTGACCGACGTCCAGGCGTTCGCTTTCTGCGGTGGGGTGGAAGTGATCGTGCCGCCCTGGATGCGTGTGGAGTCGTCCGGGATCGGCCTCATGGGCGGGTTCGAGCACAACCACGACGCTCCGCAGCCCATGAGCGATCCCCTCGCGCCTGTCTTGCGGGTGTCCGGCTTCGCGTTGATGGGTGGAGTGGAGGTGAAGGTGCGCCTGCCAGGGGAGAGCAACCGCGAGGCGAAGCGGCGCCTGCGCGAGAGGCGCCGGGCGAGACGCGCTGTCGGGAAGGCCAAGACGCCCGACAGGATCGAACCTTGAGATCTGCTGAGGGAGGGGAGTGCGGCCTCCCGTCTTTGGCCTGCCTCTAGTGTCTTCCGGGCGTCGCATCGCCCTGGTGTCGGTCTCGATGGACCTCGGGGCCGGCCGCCGAGGGGTCGACATGGGTCCGTCGGCCATCCGTATCGCGGGGTTGAGCGAGCGGCTGAGCGAGCTCGGACTCGACGTGTTGGAGGTGGGCACCGTTCACGCACCGGGGCCCGAGACGCTCCACCTGGTCGAGACCCGCGCCCGATTCCTCGCTGAGGTGGGGGACACATGTCGCCGGGTTTACGAGCTCGTAGAGCAGGGGCTCTCGGGCGGAGGCTTTCCGCTCATCCTCGGCGGAGACCACTCGCTCGCTATCGGGACGATCGCGGCCGTCGCGGCGCATTACGCCCAACAGGACGAGCAGATCGGCCTGCTCTGGGTCGACGCCCACGCCGACATGAACACGCCAGCCACGACGCCGTCGGGCAACGTCCATGGAATGCCGTTGGCGATCCTCACCGGGCAAGGCGGTCCGGAGGAACTGGGCACGCTCGCCGGCTTCTCTCCGGCCGTTCACCCGGGCAACGTCTGCCTGTTCGGCGTGCGGAGTGTCGACGCCCGGGAGAAGGAGATCGTGCGCCGCTCGGGCGTGCGCGTCTTCACCATGTCGGAGATCGACGAGCGGGGCATCGCAGCTTGCATGGACGAGGCCCTCACGCGCGTGACGAGCCAGACGGCGGGGTTCCATCTCTCGATGGATCTGGACGCGATCGACCCGATGGTCGCGCCTGGGGTGGGCACGCCCGTGCCGGGCGGCCTCAACTACCGGGAGGCGCACCTCGTTTGCGAAAAGTCCGCCCGCTCCGGCCACCTGCTGAGCCTCGAGGTGGTGGAGTTGAACCCGGTGCTCGACTCTGAGAACCGAACGGGGAAGCTCGCCGTCGGTCTCGTGTCGAGCGCCCTGGGTAAGACGATCCTCTAACTCAGCAGAGGCGTTCGTACGCCTCGTTGAGCGTCTCTGCGATCTCGTAGGGCGAGCGGCCCTCGACCTGATGCCGCTCCATCATCCAAGCCAGCTCCCCGTCCTTGAACAGCGCCACCGCCGGTGAGGACGGCGGGTATCCTACGATGTAGGACCTCGCGCGCTCCGTAGCTTCGAGGTCCTGCCCCGCAAAGACGGTCGTCAGTACGTCCGGTCGCTTCCCCTCTTGCAGGGAGAGGAAGACGCCGGGCCGGGCGGCGCCCGCCGCGCACCCGCAGACGGAGTTCACCACGAGCAGCGTCGTGCGCTTCTCCTCACCCAGCGCGTCGTCCACGTCGCTGGCGGTGCGGAGCTCACGGAAGCCGATTCGGCTGAGGTCCTCTCGCATGGGAGCGACCAGCATTTCAGGATAAGGCATACGGATGAAGCTCCTTGGGTCATGCGCCCGCGGGAAAGGGTCCGGGGAGGGCGCCCTTGAACACCGAGCCTATTACCCGTGCTTGGGGCTAAGGATCCGAGCGCGTGGGTCGGCGCCGACGCACGGTCACGCGGGTCCATTCCCGTTCGTTGATTGATCAGCTCCCTTCACACAGCGACCTGTCGAACGGTGGAGTCTGCATGACACACATGTCTGCCGAGCGGTCTCGGGATCCACTCCTCCGCGCATGGCTCCTCGTAGTCGTAGGTCTGTGTAGCGCCTGCTCCGACAGCCCGGCCGGACCGACCCCGAGCGGGCTCGTCACAGAGCTTCCGAGGAGCCTCTCGCTCGTGGAGGAGGACCTCCTGAGGGCGAGCAACGCGTTCGCCTTCTAGCTGGCCCGGGAGCTGGTTCCGGTCGAGGCCGACGAGAACCTGTTCTTTTCGCCACTCAGCGTATCGATGGTCCTGGGCATGCTCCTCAATGGGGCCGACGGGGACACGTTCGACCAGATCCGGAGCGTTCTCGGCTTCGGTGGCCTCACGCAGGAGCAGATCAACCAGGGGTATGCCGACTTGACGGCCCTGCTCGTGGGGCTGGACCCCGGGGTCACGATCGAGATCGCCAACTCGGTCTGGCCCAAGGCCGGGTTTCCGGTTCTCGCCGACTTCTCCGAGCGCATCCGGTCGAGCTTCGGCGCGGAGTCGGCCGCGTTGGACTTCGCCGATCCCAACTCCTTGGACCGGATCAACGGTTGGGCGGACGAAGCCACACACGGCCTGATCGAAAAGATCTTCGACGAGCTGCCCGGCAACGTGGTCATGGTCCTCCTGAACGCCATCTACTTCGAGGCGGGCTGGTCGACGCGGTTCGACCCCGGTCGTACCGCGACCGCTCCCTTCTTTCGTACGGACGGCTCGATCGTGACGAGCGATCTGATGCTCCTGGAACAGATCGAGCTGCCCGTGCTCTGGGAGGAGGAGGCGACCCTCGTGGAGTTGCCGTACGGAGGAGAAGCGTTCGCCATGACGGTGGTACTGCCCGGCGAGGGGACGGCCCTGACCGACGTGGTCGCCGGGCTGTCGGCGCAATCGTGGAATTCGTGGACTGAGAATCTGGCCCAGGGGAAGGTGATCGTGCGCCTGCCACGCTTCGAGCTGGGGTGGGAGGCGGAGCTGAACGACCCGCTACGAGCGCTCGGTATCGCCGACGCCTTCGAGCCGGGACTGGCGGACTTTACACGCCTGACGCCCGGTGGAGGCGTGTGGCTCGATCTCGTCAAGCAGAAGGCATTCGTGAGCGTCGACGAGGAGGGCACACGGGCCGCGGCCGTGACGGGAGCCGTTCTCACCGACTCCGCTCCCGTGCCCATTCGGATGGATCGGCCGTTCCTCTTCGTACTGCGTGAGCGTCTCACCGGCGCGATTCTCTTCATGGGCGTCGTGAACGATCCGACCTCGGGGGCTTGAAGACGAGAGTTCCGCCAGCCAGGTTTGGCATATGAAGCCCCGACGACGCGCATGTTCCGCGCTGCTGCTCGTTCCCGCGCTCGCCTGTAGCGGGGAGCCCAGGGACGCCCTGCCCCCAGGCGGCGAGGGTTCCCCCCCGCCGTCCTCCCCGTCCGTAGAAGCCCCGGTCGCGCCACCTCCTTCCGCCCCCCTTCCGGCGCCGCCGTCCGCCGCCCCTGTCCCGGTATCGCCGTCCGCCGCCCTCATCCCCGCGCCGCTCGATACCGTGGCGGGCACCCGATGGACCGAGGCGGACTGGACGATCCTGCAGGAGAAGGTGCGCTGGGCCATCGACGCTGGGCTGGACACGCTGGAGCTGGGCGAGGGCCTGGCACGCCTGGGGCTGACGTTCGTAGGAGCGCCCTACACGCCGCAGACGCTCGAGGCGCCCGGGCCCGAGGCTCTGGTCGTGAACCTACGCGAGTTCGACTGCGTCACGTTCGTCGAGAACGTCCTGGCGCTCACGTGGTTCATCCGCAACGACGGTTCCGCGGCGTTGACCGACCAGGTCCGTGCCATGCGACGATACGAGGAATACCTGACCGCGCTGCGTTACCGCGGAGCCACCCTGAGCGGCTACCCCAGCCGCCTGCACTACTTCAGCGAATGGCTCTCCGACAACGAGCGACGTGGGCTCGTGGCCTCGCGTGCGGCCGAGCTCGGCGCAGAGACCGACGCGGAGCCCATCGACTTCATGTCGACGCACCCGGCCGCGTACCGGCAGCTCGCCGCTCCGGACGTGCTCGGGGCGATTCTCGACACGGAACGGCGCCTCGACGAGGCGGGGCCCCGCCGGTTCGTGCCGCAGGCGAGGATCGCGGACGTGAGCGAGCGCATCGGTACCGGCGATGTCATCGCCGCCACGAGCGCGGTTCCGGGTCTCGATATCGCTCACACTGGGATCGCGGTGCGGCGAGACGGCCGCCTCCACCTCCTGCACGCGCCCTTGGTGGGGGACGCAGTTCAGCTCAGCGAGACGACGCTCGCCGAGCGCGTCCGGGGCATCTCCGGCCAGGACGGAATCATGGTCGCCGCCCCCCGGGCGTGGCCCGGGGGTTCGTGAGCCCGAGCGACGCCACGCGTCGCTCGGCAGCTACCCGAAGGCGATCGGAACCAGCACCAACACCGCGACCGTGATCGTGATGATCGAGATGATGTTCAGCACGAACCCGGCCCTAGCCATCTGCGTGATCGTCAAGTAACCCGAGCCGAACACGATCGCGTTGGGTGGGGTGGCGACCGGGAGCATGAACGCCATCGAAGCAGCCAACGCGGCGGTCGCCATCAGACTCAGCGGCGCCATCCCGAGGCCCAGAGCGGCACCCGCCATCACGGGCATCGCCATCGTGGAGGTCGCGGTGTTCGACGTGATCTCGGTGAGGAACACGAACAGCGCCGCCACGGCTCCGAAGATCAGGAACGACGGCATGCCGGCCAGGCCGGCGACGGCCCCCCCGATCCAGGTCGCGAGCCCGGACTGATCCATGGCCCTGGCGAGCGAGAGGCCGCCTCCGAAGAGGACCAGTACGCCCCACGGAATCGTCCTGGCCTGCGGCCAATCGAGCGCAAAGACACCGCGACGCCAGTCGACGGGCATCAGGAAGAGGAGCACCCCTGCGGTCATGGCGATGTTCGCGTCCGTGAGGCCGGGGACCCACTGGGTGAGCCCTGGGATCTGCAGCCCACCGATATTCTTGGGCGCGCGCAGGATCCACGCGGCCGCCGTGACGACGAAGACGAAGGCCACCGATTTCTCGCCCCGGCTCGGGGGGCCGAGATCCTTCTGCCTCTGACGGAGGACGCTCCCCGCGTCGCTGGCCGCCAGGTCGCCCGGAGGGTAGAGCACGTTGACGAGCAGGAGCCAGGCGAGGGGCAGCATGAAGACGGTCAAAGGGACGCCGACCGCCATCCACTGCACGAAGCCGATCTCCATGCCGAGCATCTCGGAGGCTGCGCCCGCGAGCACGGCGTTGGGAGGTGTGCCGATGAGCGTGGACACGCCCCCGATGGACGCCCCGTAGGCCACGCCGAGCATGAGGGCGATGCCCAGGTTGAACGTCGCGCCCTCCGGGAGGTCGCGGGGCCGGAAGAGCTCGCCCACGGCGATCGCGATGGGGAGCATCATGGCCGTCGTGGCCGTGTTGGAAATCCACATCGACAAGAACGCAGTCGCGACCATGAAACCGAGAACCACACGCTTGGGGCCCGTCCCGACGAGGAGCAGAATCCCCATTGCGATCCGCCGATGAAGTCCCCAGTGCTGCATGGCTACGGCCAGAAAGAAGCCGCCCATGAACAGGAAGATCAGCTCGTTGGCGTAGGGAGCTGCAGCGTCGGACATCGGAAGCACGCCCAGGATCGGGAACAGCACCAGGGGAATGGTCGCCGTCGCAGGAATGGAGATGGCCTCGGTCATCCACCACACGGCCATCAGAGCGGCGATCGCGGCGGTTCGCCAACCGGCCGGAGGCAGATCGGCGGGCGAGGGGAGTAGGAGCATGACGACGAACAGGAGCGCGCCGCCGACCAGGCCCCAGCGTTGAGCCGTGCGATAGCCCCCCCGATCTTCCGAGTCGTCGGAGGAGGATGGCCGGGCTCCGCTGTCGACGTTGCTTTCACCCGAAGCTAGCGACACGTGATCTCCTGCGCAGGTGGAGCGATGTTCCCGGTTAGCCCCCCGGCCGGCGTCGAGCCGGCGAAGTGGCACGAGCGCGGATTCTGAGTGAAGGAGCGGCGGAGTGCAACCGTGCGTCGCTTGAGGTAGCTTACTTCCGGCCCGCCTCACGCAGGAGCGGAACCATGGGACGCGATCGATATGTCGTGTTCGAGGAGACCACGCCGTGGCCATCTTGGGTCGCCCTGCTCGTCTACGGGGCCGGCTGGCTCTCGGCCGGTGGCGTCCTCGCCCAACTGTGGAGAGGGCGCGAGGGCGCCGTCCGATTCGGGGCCGTCGCGGGTGCGGCGCTGTTGGCAGCCGGCCCCCTCGTCCTCCAAGGCGTGTTCGGGCGCCTTCGGGTCCAGGTCACGCGCACCTCGCTGTTGATCTCGTTCGGTTACTTGCGTCTCATCAGCAAGCTCGTGCCATTTACCGAGATTCGTGATTTGGAGGCGGTGAAGTACGGTCCGCTTCGCGAGTTCGGGGGATGGGGCATACGCTGGTCGTTCAGGAAGACCGCCTGGACCATCCGAGGTGATCGCGCTCTGCGCCTCACCCTCGAGAACGGAAGGTCGCTCTACGTCGGGTCTGAGGACCCGATTCGGCTGGAGGAGAGGGTGCGACAGGCGGCTGGAGATCGATTCAGCTCGCGACCAGAGAGTCAGCGCGAGGAGGAGCCGGTGCCCGAGGAGGACCCAGAATGAGCTCGGATAGGGAGCGACGCCCCGAAACGCGGGCCGCACCCGGAGGGGCTTCGGCTTCGGCGACGCTCGAGCCAAGAGCCCCGTCGCACTCGGAGTCGATTGTATCCGAGCTCATGATGCCGCAGCACGTGAACAACCTGGGACACGTGTTCGGCGGCGTGGTGCTGTCGATGGTCGACAGAGCGGCGGCCGTGGCCGCGATGCGGCACTCGGGTGGCCGCGCAGTTACCGTGTCCATCGACCGGGTAGATTTCAAGGAGCCGATCTATGCGGGAGGGCTCGTCACGTGCCACGCCCGGGTGAACTTCGTGGGGCGGAGCTCCATGGAGATCGGTGTGGAGGTCCACGCCGAGAACCTCATCACCGGCGTTCGGCGCCACACCAACACGTGCCTCCTCACGTTCGTGGCGCTCGACGAGTCCGGGCGGCCGACGCCGGTGCGGCGGCTGACCCTCGAAGGGCCCGGGGACGAGCAGCGCTTCCGGGAGGGCCGACGCCGTCGTGAGGTGCGTCAGGCTCTCGACGAGGAGCTTTCAGGCGGCTGATCGGCCACAGGGGTGTGTTCGTCCGGTTTGCTGCTGTCACCCCTCAGTGCGGCGAGAGCCCGCGTCACACGCTCCGGCAGCATGAGTCGGTCGGAGACGACAGCGAGCTCCTCGGCCTCCTTCCACGCGCGCTCCAGAACGCTCAGCTCGGCCTCGAGCTCCTCGCGCTCCGACTCCTCGTGGGACGACATCTCGAGCGCGAGTCGGATCTGCGGGTCCAGCGCGCTCAGACGAGCGGTCTTGCCCGCTCCATAGCGACGGGCCGCAGCCGCGAACACAGCCTCCGGTGTGCCACCCTTCCGCTTCTGGTACCGCGCCGCGAGCTCGACCGCTCTCGCGTCACCGCCACCACGGTTGATGATCGGCAGGAGCAGGGCGGCGGCCTGATACGCGATCGGGCCGGTCAACTCGTCGCCGCTGGGGAGCCGCAGGCTCCACGCGCGGTCGTCCTCGCCGGGGATGAGGCGGAACCTCGTCAGATCGTCGGCGCGTACTTCGAGCCAGCGCCCGTCCCGCGTGGGTATCTTCGCGACGATGGGGTTGATGATCGCCGCCGTCACGACCGCCAGCAGAGGTATGCCGACGAGCGCCGTGATGGCCCCGCCCAGCCCCATCGCCAGGCCAGCGGCCAAGACGGTGAGCACCAGGAAGGTACCCAGGAGCGCAAGCTGGACGCTGCCGATCAAACGGGCGGTCCGGTAGCGTGTCTTGAACTCGTCGCCGTACCTCCAGGCCGCGAGATCATCGTCCAGATCCGGCCCGACTCTCACCAGATCGACGCCGTCGACCTCGGCGATCCCGATTCCGGGCCTCGTGAAGCGCGTGGGGGTTTTGCGGAACAGGGTCTCGCAGGACCGGAGCGCCTCCCAGCGCGCCCGCAGGGGGACGAGGTTCCACCGCCCACACTTCGGGCAGATTACCCACAGTCGCCCGCGCTCGGGGTCGAACACGAGCCTGCGGCCGGCTGAGAAGGACTCGATGAGCTTCTGGTCGCCGAGGTCGCCGTGACAGTACAAGCAGGACCTGTAGGTTTTGTCCGTCAACGTTGCGTGGGGGGTCACGATCGACGCGCGGTCGGGGGCATTGTAGGCTTCTGGAGGGGCGCGAGTTCGGCTACGTTGTCTGACGCTTTCAACGACCACCCGGTCCACCAGAAGAGGGAGTGACCATGACGAATCCCGGAGTCGAAGCGGCGGGTCCGTCCGAGAGGCTGACTGCCGACAGCATGTTTCCCGCCTTCACCGCCAATGACCTCGAGAAGAGTATCAAGTTCTACACGGAGGGTCTGGGTTTCGAGGTCGCCGACGAGACCGAGATGGAAGGACAGCTGGTGTTCGTGATGCTCAAGGGCGGCAACGTGTCGCTGGGCCTCGGGCGCGACGACTTCAAGAAGGGCCGCGATCGCGTCAAGGGCGACGGGATGCGCGTGTGGATCAACACGACCCAGGACATCAACGCGTTGGCGGAACGAGCAAAGAGCGCTGGCCTCACCCTCGACAGCGAGCCCGAGCCGCTGCCATGGGGCCCCCTCGCCTTCGCAGTGACCGACCCGGACGGCTTCCGCCTGACGATTGCGAACCAAGAGTAAGGCGATCTAGAAAAGCTCTGCAGACAGCTGCTGAAAGGTGCGCGAGCAACCTGTCTCCTCGCCCGACCGTCCGAGCACGAGATCGAGTGAGAGGCGGAGGAGCTCGGCCTCCTCCGACCTCGCCCACCCGTCCCGCTGGACACGCTCGAGTCCGGGTGGGGGCCATGTCAGAGGTGCCGGGCCCGCGCCTGTCTCGGAGGGCTCGGGCGGGCGTGCCGGCGCTTCGGGCGTTTCCATGGTTCCTCTTCGACGAAAGCGGTCAGTCCAACACGATACGGAGGGCCAGGACGGCCCATCCGGCGAGGAGGCAGAGGCCGCCGAACGGCGCCACGGCCCCCATCCAAGAGGGTCCCCCGAACGCCAGCACGAACAAGCTCCCCGAGAAGAACACGATCCCCACGATGAAGAACCACCCTGATGCCCGGGTGAGGGCTCCCGGCCAGCGGACGGCGGCCCAGGAGACGAACAGCAGCGCAAGCGCGTGATGCATCTGGTATCGGACGGCCGTCTGGAAGGTCACGAGGTCGTCCGGGGCCAAGGACCCGCTGAGCGCGTGGGCCGCGAACGCCCCCAGAGCCACTGCCAGAAACGCGAGGCCCGCGCCCGCCAATGCGAAGAGGCGATCGCTCATGCCCCTACCATACCGCCTCGACGTCGCGCCGCCAGGTAACGCCCAGACCGGCCCAAGCGCCGGCGACGTCCGCTTCGCAGAATCGGCCGGAAGGTCAAGGACCGGGAGCACGCCATCCGACGAGGGCGCCGTCGGCCGAGCCCCGTCGTGGCTTGCACGCCACGGTGGCTCCCCGAATGTTGACTCGCATCCGGCCGGCTCCGGCCAAATCAACCTTGGAGAAAGGAGCGCATCCGATGCTTGAATGGCTCGTTCCCTCGAGTCTGTTCTGGCCGATCGCGGCTATTATTCTCGGAGGCAGCCCTCTGGAGTTCCGGGGCGGTGGCATGGTCCGGCACTCGATCGGACTCCTGATCACGTACGGCCTCTTCCTTGTAATCTGGTGGGTGGCGCGTGCCGCGCTCCGCGGGCCGTTGGGCGCCACGGCGGCGATGCTCGCCGCAACGGCAATCACGTCCGTGTTGCTTCCGCTCACCAGCCGCGTCGCCTACCGACTGATCGGCGTGCGGATTACAGGACCGCTGTTCGCGGGAGGGTGACGCCAACGGGCCGATGAAGAAAAGCGGTGCCGCGCCCAGGAGTCTCGCTTCGTGGCGGCGGCACTCACCCCAGAACCACCCGTGGTGGAATGCGCGCACTCACGTCGCCGCTACGAGCGGCTCTTCGTGGGGTGAGCGTGGGGCAGTCGCCTCCTCCGTGCCCTCCTCGCGCTCTCGCATGATGTGGAGGATGCGAGCGCGGGCTACTTCCTCGTAGTTGGGCTCCGGGTAGCCCTCCCGTCCCAGGGACGCCCCGAAGGTCAACTCGTGCACAATGACCCGCACCTGCACGATGCCCGCGAAGTCGCGGTCGTCGATCGGCCCCGGCCCCATGACGTCGTAGTGGTCGAACACCCGCCCGAACACCTGTTCGATCAGGTCGAACGCGAGGCCATCCTCTGCGAAGACGAGGTCGATTTCGAGGGCCTTGAAGACCCGATGGAGATGCTCGCGAGCAGGCAGCGGAATCACCCGGCGGAAAGGCGCCCCGATCGTGAGGAGGTCGAGGTCGTCGGAGTCTCGGGCCAATCCCCTCACGTACCAAAGGTGCGGAGCGATCCAGAACCCGGTGCCGGAACGGAAGCGCCGGGCCACGGCGAGGGCGAAGAGTCCGCGAAGACCGTCCAGCACTCGAGCGCGCCGCCGCCGGCTGTCGATACGACGCAGCTCCGCCAGAACGCGAGGGTGTAGCAAGCTCCTGCGACCGATCACGAGCACCTCGCGCCCCTGCTCGACGAGGCGGAGGACCTCTCGCGTCGACTCGTCGTCCCTGATCTGGATGGCGAGCGCCCCGTCACCGGCTCGATCCGCGCGAGGACGGCAGCTGAATCCGTGGTCACGCAGTCGCTCGAGTTCCGAGCTGGTCAGGCTTCCGGGGTCCTCGACGTGGAGCACGGTCGGGACGAGCCGAGAGGGGTCACGCAGCGACATCACGAGCGCCTGAATCGGGCCCTGGACAACCCAGAGCACGTAAGCGGACGTTCCGGCCCAGGTCGCCGTCCCTCCCAACGCCATCGTGACCGGGGTCTGTTCGGCGAGAAATCCGTTTCTGCCGACTCCGGTCGCAGACATTGTCACCGCGAGCAGGAACAGCGCAAAGAAGAAACAGTTCCAGAGGATCATCCACCGCGCCGAGTAGACGCACACCAGGTCCTGGCCATCGGAGCGCCAGGCCATGAGTATCGGGTCGCTCCGTGCGATCGTCAGAGCGGCCAGCGATCCCGAGATGCAGGCGACGTCGATGACCGCCCAGCCGATCCAAGGCGGCACGGCGTATCCGGCCGCGATGATCGTGCTCAGCCAGACGAGGCCGACCAAGAACTCGACGGTGCCCCGGCGGACCGGCGCCATTGCTGCGTTCCAGAGGCGGTTGTGAAGGTGGAGCCATCCGAAGACGCCCGAGGCTACGAGGATGAGCAGGAGCAGCGACCAGAGAAACCCGAGCGCGACGAAGTACAGGGTTGGCGAAACGGCCAGGAGTGCTGCGCGCGCCGCGCCCGGTAAGGCACTGCGGAAGTGGAAGGCTGCCCACGCGATGGTCGCTAGGCCGGCCAGAAGGACGAGCAAACGCAACGGGAATCGCCGCGGTAAGGGAGGTGTCTTGCGAAAATCGACGCCGGTTTCGAGCAGAGTCGATCGGACGCCTGCCCACAGCTTATGGGCATTGCTGATGAGCACCGGCGGCAGGTGATCGCCACGAAGCGTCATGAGGAGGACGGCCAACGCGATCAGCATGGCCACGACCGCGACGCCGATGGCGTCCACGCCGTCCAGGGGAGAGCGACGTCCGAGGATCTCCACCGCGACGAGAAGCGCCAGCGACCCGATCCCGAGGCCGATCCGTCGACGAGGCGCCATCGGGACTGCGTTCCCTACGCCCTCTCCAGGACCATGGCGAACCCCATCCCACCCGCCGCGCACACCGTTACCAGACCCAGCTCAACGTCTCTGCGCTTCATCTCGTTCAAAAGCGTCATGGTGACCCTTCCGCCGGTTGCTCCGAACGGATGCCCGATGGCGATCGACCCGCCCATGACGTTGATGTGATCCTCCGGGGGGTGGCCGACGGGACGGCTGCGACCCAACTCCTGCTCTGCGAAGGACTTCGACCCCAGGGCCTGGAGGTTGGAGAGGACCTGTGCAGCGAACGCCTCGTGCATCTCCATGAGGTCGACGTCCTTCATCTCGGCCTTCGCGCGGTCGAGAGCGATCGGGGCGGCATACGCCGGTCCCTGCAACAGCTGGTCGGCTGGATCGAGGGCGGTGAAGGCGTAGCTCAAAACCCGCCCCAGGATCTCCATCCCGATGTCGCGCGCCCGCTTCTCGCTCATGAGCATGAGCGCCGATGCGCCGTCGGTGAGCGGAGAGGCATTCCCCGCCGTCACCGATCCGTGGTCGTGGTCGAAGACGGGTCGTAGCAACGCGAGTTTCTCCAAACTCGAGTCCGTGCGGATGCCGTTGTCCTTGTCGACCACCTCGCGAAAATCAGGCGGGAGGTAGACCGGCACGATCTCGTCCGTGAGCCTGCCATCCACCGTGCCTGCGTGCGCGAGCTCGTGCGAGCGCAGCGACCAACGGTCCTGGTCCTCCCGACTGATATGGTTCTCCTTGGCCATCCGCTCGGCGGATTCTCCCATCGTCTCACCAGTGGAAGCCTCCGCGATTCGAGGCGCCTCGGGCTTCAGGTGCCCGGGTCGAAGAGCTGCAAAGGCGCCGAACCGGTCCTTTAGCGTCTTGGCTTTTCCCGCCCGGACCAGCGCGCTGGAGAGCTCGTCCGACACCATGATCGGAACGTGGGATAGCGACTCCGCTCCACCGGCGACTACGACCTCTGCGTAGCCCGTCTCGATGAGGTTGACGGCGTCGGCGATGGCCTGGTTGGCCGTCGCGCAAGCGCGCGACACCGTGGTCGCCGGGACGCTCTTGGGGAGCGTCGCCAGGCCCACCTCGCGGGCGATGTTACCGGCGTGCGGGTCGTGGACGACCGTACCGTAGACGAGTTGGTCGACCTCGTCACCAGGCACGCCTGCCCGTTCGACGAGCTCTCGCACCGCGAGCTTGCCCAGCTCGACGGCTTCGAGGTGTCGGAAGACCGAACCCGCCTTGGCGAACGGCGTGCGGCACCCTGCGACGATTACGGCTTTCATGCTCCTCTCGATCACTCCTTCCGGGCGGGGGTCGCAGTTGTTACCCGGGCAGTCCACCGACGGTGCCGATCGGGGCTCCGAAGAGCGTGCTGGCCGCCCCGGACCGCTGCCGCTACCCTTTCAGCATGCGCGCCATCCGGTTGAGTGTCACGCCAGCACGCTACGTCCTGGCTCGGAGCTTGGGCCGGGTCCACGACGCTGCCCTCTACGGAACGCCGAGCGCGCTCGAGCTCGTCGACATCGATCCCCCGACACTTCCGGGTCCCCGATGGGTGAGGCTCGAGGTCACGAAGGCCGGGATTTGTGGCTCCGACCTGAGCACACTCGCGTTCGCTGCGAGCCCCTCTCTGGAACCGTTTGGCTCTTTCCCTGCCGTGCTCGGGCACGAGATCCTCGCGCGCGTCGCCGAGGTGGGCTCGCAGGTGCGCGGCCTCGAGGTGGACCAGCGAGTCGTCGTCGACCCGACGATCTCCTGTGAAGTGCGTGGGCGCCCGGCCGGTGCGTGGTGTCGATCCTGCCAGGCCGGTTTGCCCGGTACCTGTGGGCTTTCCGGTGAGGAGGGGCCAGAGACGGTGGGCGAGGAGATCATGGCGCCTGGCGTCATGATCGGATACCACCGCTCTCTGCCCGGCGGGTGGTCTGAGCAGATCGTGGCCCACGAGGAGCAGCTCTACCCCGTGGACGACGCCCTGCAGGATTATGCAGCGGTGCTCATCGAGCCCCTCGCCGTAGGGGTTCACGCCGCGCTCGGGAGTCCACCCGCCGAAGGCGAGCCGGTCCTCGTGATCGGCAGCGGTCCGATCGCGCTCGGCACTGTCTGGGCACTGCGCGCCACCGGATTTCAGGGAGAGATCCTGGCCCAGACGAAGCGTGCGCACGAGGCCAAGCTGGCCGAGCGTCTGGGCGCCAGCGAGGCCATCCAGCCCGGTGAGGCTGCCCGAGACGCGCTCGTGCGCACCGGGGCGCGGGCCTACATGCCCATCGTAGGCCCCGAGGTCTACGCGGGGGGTGGGTTTCCGCACGTCTTCGACTGCGTAGGCAGCCGAGCCAGCCTGAGCCAGGCCCTTCGGTTCGCCGCCCCGCGGGGCCGCATCGTGGTCCTGGGCAACTCGGCCATCTCTCGCCTCGACCTCTCGTCCGTGTGGTTCCGCGAGCTTGACGTGAAGGGGTATGTGGGGTACGGCAGCGAGCGGTTTCGGGGTCGCGACGAGCACACCTTCGAGGTCACACACGAGCTCCTGCTCGAGACCGGCGCTCCTGTCGACCAGATGGTGACACACGTCTACCCGCTCGGTCAGTACAAGGATGCGCTGCGGATCGCGACGCATCGGAGCCGTTCGGAGGCCGTGAAGGTCCTGCTCGACCCACGCAACTGAAGCGGCCCCCTCGAAGGCCCCGCCCCGTCGCACGGAAACCGTCTGGCTCAGCTCCCGCCGGATCCATGCTGGACGTCGACTAACAGACGAGTCGGCCTGCGCATCTCCACGACCCGGATAGCCGCCGAATCGGCGACGCCCATCCGCCACTCCAGTCCCTCCGACCCCGCGCACGGGCCGGAGATGCCGGCAACGTTGGCCAGCGAGGCGTCCGTGGTGGCGTCGACGGAGCCAGGCGAGGCCTCCACCTGGAATCTCAGACGATGCGGCACCTCGAGCGTCTCGATGCCCCCACCCTCGCAGAGCGGGGGGTCCTCACCTTCCCACGCGAGATGGTAGCCAGGGAAAGGCCCCTCGCCGAACTCTACGACGACGCGGTCGAAGCCGTCGTGGGCCTCTGCGCTCATCGCCTCGACGCGTGCGGCCGGCGCCGCGCTGGACGGCAGCCGGTCGATCGGGCCCGAGGTCCATTGCAGGTCGAAAGCGAGGTTTTGCACGTCGAGTCTCGCCAGATACAGGCCGGGGGCGGCAGGCGCCGGCTCGGACGCCCCGAGCGAAGCGGGCTCTTCCTGCGGTGCTCGTGCTTCCTCCGGTGGCGCCTCGGCGCACGCTGCGAGGACGGCCAGAAGCAGGACGAAGGGCTGCATAGCTCGGGAGAACGTGTGCTTCATGGTCCAGTCTGGGTCAGAGTGGAAGCCCAATGACCTCGGGGTGCACGCGGCTCGTGGGCCGAGCGCCGTCCACCTCGATCCCTTCGAGGCGCAACAAGGCGGCTTTGCGATCGAGCCCGCCGCCGTACCCGCTGAGCTGTCCGTCGGAGCCCACCACGCGGTGGCAGGGGACCATGATCGGGACCGGGTTCGAGCCTACCGCCTGGC
This sequence comes from Longimicrobiales bacterium, assembly GCA_965249195.1. Taxonomy (GTDB): domain Bacteria; phylum Gemmatimonadota; class Gemmatimonadetes; order Longimicrobiales; family Gaopeijiaceae; genus CBDFLM01. Next base: position 21,204 of record CBDFLM010000008.1, on the reverse strand, counting down.
CGACTGCGCGCGCTGCGGCCACGTCCTGGCCGAGGTCGGTCGCAACCTTTCCATACGAGACGACGTGACCGTACGGGATCTCGAGGAGACGCCCGTAGACGCTTCGTTGGAACGTGGTGATGCGGCTCATGTCGAGGGGTATGTCGAAGTCGCGTCTGTCCCCGGAAAGGTACTCTCTCAACGCGTCCGCGGCAGCGTCCAGATGGGCGGGCGGGTCCACCCGCGACAGATGTTCGCCAGGTCCTGCGAGGTCGGGGCCGGAGTGGAAATCGATGCGGCGGATGCCATCGGGCGTCGCCCACAGCCTCAGCGTGCCCAGGGGCGTCCCCGCGATACGGGCGGAGTAGACGGGCGTAAGGCTCAGAGCGCAGCCTCCGCCGTCCGCGCGAGTGCCTCGCGCAGGCAGTCGAAGCCCAGGAGAGCGCACTTGATCCTCACGGGAAACTGGCTCACGCCTTCCAATGCCCTCAGGTCCCCTAGCGAACGGTCGCGCGCGGCCTCGTCGTTGCCGTGCATGAGCTGCGTAAAGCGGTCGGCCAGGGCCTCGGCGTCCGACAGATCGCGCCCCTTGAGCAGGCCCGTCATCATCGACACGGAAGCCTGCGATATGGAGCAACCCTGTCCCTGGAACTTCACGTCCGTGATCGCGTCGTCCTCGACCTTCAGCTGCAGCCGAATCTCATCTCCACACACGGGGTTGGACATGTGGATGTCCACGGTGTGCTCGGGCAGCTCGCCCCTGTTCCGCGGCTTCCTATAGTGCTCCAGGATGAGCTGCTGGTAAAGCGAGCTGAGCTGTACCGCCGGCCTATCGGGCGCCTCTCGACCCTTCATCGATCGATGGCGAAAATACGTTGCACCACCTCGAGGCCGTCCACGAGCCGATCCACCTCGTCCCTCGTGTTGTAGAGGTAGAACGATGCTCGCGCCGTAGCGGCGACTCCGAAGTGTTTCATCACCAGTTGCGCGCAGTGGTGGCCGGCGCGAACGGCGATGCCCTCGGTGTCGAGAATCGTGGCGATGTCATGCGGGTGAGCGTCGCCCAGAGTGAACGGTACGACGCCGCAACGGGTGGCAGGGTCCGAGGGCCCGTAGATTCGTATTCCTTCGATCGCGCCGATCCGTTCCACGGCGTACGCCATGAGATCGCGCTCGTGCGCCAGGAAGGCGTCATGGCCGATGGCGCCCAGAAACTCGGCCGCTGCGGCGAATCCCACCGCGCCCGCGATGTGCGGCGTGCCCGCCTCGAACTTGTGGGGCACGTCGGCCCAGGTGCTCTCGTCCCGTGCCACGACGCGGATCATCTCACCTCCGCCCTGGAACGGACTCATGGAATCCAGGAGTGCACGGCGCGCCCACAGCCCGCCGATACCGGTGGGGCCCATCATCTTGTGCCCGCTGAAACAGTAGAAGTCGCAACCGAGCGCGGTCACGTCCACCGGGATGTGTGGAGCCGCCTGTGCCCCGTCTACCAGTACCAGCGCGGGAGAACGCTCCCGTACGATCTCCACGACGTCGGCTACGGGGTTTACCGTGCCGAGCGCGTTCGATACGTGACCCAGCGCTACGAGCTTCGTGTTGGGTCCGAGCAGTGAGGGAAGCCGGTCCAGCTGCAGGCGCCCTTCCCCATCCATCTCGAGGAACCGCAGTCGCACGCCCGTACGCCGCGCCAGGAGTTGCCAGGGCACTAGATTGGAGTGGTGCTCCATGGTCGTGAGCACGATTTCGTCGCCCTCACCCACGTGCTCCGTTCCCCAGCTCCATGCCACGAGGTTCACTCCCTCGGTCGTGCCGCGGGTGAATACCAGCTCGGCGGCCTCGCGGGCACCGATCCAGGAGGCTACGGTCGCCCGGGCGGCCTCGTATGCTTCGGTCGCGCGGCGGCTCAGTTCGTGGATGCCGCGATGCACGTTCGCGTTGTCGTGTCGGTAATAGCTGTCCAGCGCGTCGAGCACGGCCTCGGGCTTCTGCGTCGTGGCGGCGTTGTCCAAATAGACGAGCGGCTTGCCATTCACCTCCTGACGCAGCGCCGGGAAGTGCGCTCGAATCGCGGCGACGTCGAAGGGGGCGCTGACGTCGGGGTGGGTGGTAAGCGTAGCCACTGTGGTCGTCCTATATGCTGCGGGTAGGGTCAGTCGTTGACCTGCACGTACACCTCGCCTTCCCGGACCTCCACCTCGAAGGCCTTTACGGGCCGGAGGGCGGGGAGCTGCAAGGCCCGCCCGGAGCAGACGTCGAAGGCGGCGCCGTGGTAAATGCACTCGAGCGAGGTGCCCTCGAGCTCGCCGTCAGACAGCGGAAAATCCTGGTGTGAGCAGCGGTCCTCGAGCGCGTAGATGTCGCCCTCCGCGTTCGCCAGCACGATGCGGGCGCCGTTCGCTCCAACCGCTTTGAGCGTGTCCGTGGGAAAGTCTTCGAGGGACGCCACTCGAACCCATTCAGCCATGTAGCTTTTGCTCGATCATGCGGGTCACCTTCTCGACCACGCCACCGAGCGGAAGTCTGGCGAGCACCTCGCCCAAGAACCCCACTACCACCAAGCGCTCGGCCTGGGTGCGTGGGAGTCCGCGACTGGTGAGATAGAAGATCGCCTCCTCATCGAGCTGCCCCACGGTGGCGCCGTGCGAGCATTTCACGTCGTCCGCCTCGATCTCCAGATTCGGGAGGGAGTCGGCGCGTGCGTTCGGAGACAAGATGAGGTTGCGGTTCGTCTGGTAGGCGTCGCTGCGCTGTGCCTTGGGATGGACTCGTATGACGCCGCGAAACACAGCGCGCGAGCTCCCGTCGAGGGCCCCCTTGTAGAGCAGGTCGGAGCGAGCGTGGGGGGCGACGTGGTCCTGGCTGGTGTTGTGATCGAAGTGCTGGTCCTCGTCGCCGAAATACAGCCCCAGCATATCGCTGTTGGCGCCTGGTCCGAGGAGCCGTGCGTTGAGGTCTATGCGACTGGTCGTGGCACCCAGATTCACGTTCAACGTGTCCAGCGTGGCATCGCGGCCGGCGAGGGTGCGCTGCTGAGAGTGGAAGAACGCTCCGGCGCCCAGACGCTGGAGCGCCACGTACTGGACCTGCGCTCCGTCGCGCGCAAAGACCTCGACCACCGAGGACGCGAGCGTCTGGACCTCCAGATCGTCGGAGAGCACCTCGTCCACGAAGGAGACACGACTGGTGGATTCGGCGACGATGAGCGTGCGGGTGAAACAGGCACCCCCGGCGTCTCCGACCCATCTGGTGACCCGCACCGGGTGCGTCAGGTGCACGCCCCGGGGCACGTGAAGAAAGACGCCGTCGCTCCAGAGCGCCGCGTTCAATGCTGCGAACTTCCCGTCCTCCGGAGGAACGGCCTCGGTTCCGAGCTGCTTGCTCAAGAGACTCGCGTGCTGCTCGACGGCCCGGGACAGCGAGCTCAGCACGACACCCTGCGCGCTGAGCTCCTCGAGCAGGTCGGTGTGAACGACCCGCCCGTCGACGATCACCAGGTGTCCGGACGCTTCGCGGTCCTCGTCCATCGCCTCCCGAAGGCCGCCCGGCCAAGCCGATGGGTCGTCGCGTAGCCGTTCCGTGGAGATCGGCTTCAGAGCGCCGAGGTACAGTTTCGTTCGCAGGTCCGTGTAGCGCCATTCCTCGAGACGCGTGTCGGGCATGGGCGTCCGCTCGTAGACCTCCCAGGCCTGGCGTCGCCGCTCTCCGAGCCAATCGGGCTCCGTTGCGGCGATACGCTCCACGGCCTCGCGGTTGAGGTGCTCGGTCACACCCTCTGCGGAGGGCGCGACGTCCGGAGCCGCGAGGGCCGCCTCAGGCATGGATCATCCGACGCTTCCCTCCATCTCGAGTCCGATGAGCCGGTTGAGCTCGACCGCGTACTCGAGCGGCAGCTCCTTGGCGATCGGCTCTATGAAGCCGCGGATGATGAGCGCCATGGCCTCCTCCTCGCTCATGCCGCGACTCATGAGATAGAAGAGCTGCTCATCTCCCACCTTCGAGACGGTGGCCTCGTGGCCGACGTTCGCGCTCTCCTCCTCGATCTCGATGTACGGGTAGGTGTCCGTACGGGATGTCTCGTTGATCAGGAGCGCGTCGCACTCGACGTTGGAGCGTGCACCTACGGCGCCCTCATACACCTTGCACAGGCCTCTGTACGTGGAGCGTCCGGTCCCTCTGGAGATGGATTTTGAGACGATCGAGGACGTCGTGCGCGGAGCCGCGTGCACGACCTTGCCGCCCGTGTCCTGGTGCTGTCCGTCGCTGGCGTAGGCGATGGAGAGGATCTGGCCGTGAGCGCCCTCGCCCACCAGGTAGCAAGACGGATACTTCATCGTGAGCTTTGAGCCCAGGTTTCCGTCCAGCCACTCCATGGAGGCGCCTTCCTGCACCAGCGCACGCTGGGTCACGAGGTTGTACATGTTATTCGACCAGTTCTGAATGGTCGTGTAGCGGAAGCGCGCGTTCTTCTTGACGATGATCTCGATCACGCCGGAGTGAAACGACTCGGTCGAGTAGACGGGCGCGGTGCAGCCCTCGATGTAGTGCGCGTGTGATCCCTCATCGGCGATGATGAGCGTGCGCTCGAACTGGCCCATACGCTCCTGGTTGACCCGGAAGTACGCCTGCAGGGGTGTAGTGAGCTCCACGCCCGGCGGGATGTAGACGAATGAGCCCCCCGACCACACGGCCGAGTTGAGCGCCGCGAACTTGTTGTCGCGCGTCGGGATGACCGTGCCGAAGTACTCGCGGAAGAGCTCGGGGTGGTTCTTCAGCCCGTCCTCGATGGAGTCGAAGATCACTCCCTGGGCCTCCCACTCCTCCTTGAGTGAGTGATAGACCATCTCCGACTCGTACTGGGCACCCACGCCTGCGAGGACCTTCTGCTCCGCCTGGGGGATTCCCAAGCGCTCGAACGTGGTCTTGATGGTGTCCGGAACGTCGTCCCAGGAGCGCTCCATCTGGTCCTGGGGACGAACGTAGAAGTAGATCTCGTCCAGTACGTCCTCGAGGGTGGAGAGGTCGCCTCCCCAGCGCGGCATGGGCTTCGCCTCGTAGATCTTCAGCGCCTTCAGGCGGAACTGGAGCATCCAATCCGGTTCGTTCTTGTGCCGCGAGATCTGCCGCACCACCTCCTCGGAGAGGCCGGGCTGAGTTCGAAAGATCGGCTTGGACTCGTCGACGAAATCGTACTTGTACTCGTCGAGATCGAGGCTCTCGATGACTTGATTCTTCGGCATTTCTAACTCCCGGATGGGAGGGTCGGGAGATTCAGTGTCGGTCGGTCGGCTCGCCGCTGGGCGAGCGGCCGGATCTCAGGCTGTGACCTCCTCGCGCCAAGATCCGTAACCATCCTGCTCCAGCTCCAGAGCGACTTCGGGTCCGCCCGAGCGAACGATCCGTCCGTCCACCATCACATGAACGTGATCGGGGGAGATGTAGTTCAGGAGCCGCTGGTAGTGGGTGATGAGGAGAATGGACATGTCCGGATCCTCCTCCCGTAACCTGTTGACTCCATGCGCTACGACCTGGAGGGCGTCGATGTCCAAACCGGAATCGGTCTCGTCCATGACGGCCAGACGTGGCTTGAGGACCGCCATCTGGAGGATCTCGTTCCGCTTCTTTTCCCCCCCGCTGAAGCCGTCGTTCACGGGTCTCTCGGCGAAGGAGGGCTCAACGTCGAGGAGCGACATTCGGTCCATCAGGAGATCCTGAAAATCGAAGAGGTCCAGCTCGTCGTCTCCCATGTGTGCCTGGAGCGCCGTACGCAAGAAGTTGGCGATCGAGACCCCTGGGATGTCCACGGGGTACTGAAAGGCGAGAAAGATGCCGGCGAGGGACCGCTCGCTCGGCTCGAGCTCCAGCAGATCTTGGCCGTCGAAGCTCACCGACCCTCGCGTGACCTCGTATCCGGGGTGTCCCGCCAGGACCTTGGCGAGCGTACTTTTCCCGGACGCGTTCGGACCCATGATGGCGTGGATCTCGCCCGTGCCCAAGTCGAGATCAACGCCCAGCAGGATGTCCACGTCCTCCTCCACGACCTTGGCGTGTAGGTTGGTGACGGTCAGAATGGGTTGGTCGCTCATATCGGTTACGGCCGCATCTGCGGCTCCATGAGATCAAGAATCATTCTCTACAGCGGGAACATATCCGAAGCAACCATGACCGTCAACAACAAAAGCCGCATGAGGATTGGCTTTTCAGCGGCTCCGCAGAGGTGTCGCCCGGCAGCCGCAAAACGCTGCGCCGGACGCGGCAAATGCCTGATGGATCGACGGTGTCGAGGACGAGCCCCCGTGACCGTCGCGGCCTCGTGAGCAGTCCGGAGGACCCTCGTGGAGCTACCTCGTTACGCGATCTCGGCCCGAGGCCATGGCTCGTACTGGGAGGAGGAGGACTGAAGGGGCTGGCTCACACCGGTGCGTGGCGTGCGCTCGTCGAGAAGGAAGCCAAGTTCAGCGGAATCGTCGGCACCAGCATCGGAGCGCTCGTGGGCGCCCTGATCGCCGGCGGAATGTCGTGGCAAGAAATGTTCGACCTCGCTCTCGGGGTACGCCGCTCCGACATCGTACGCATCAACCGTCGGGCTGCCTTCATCAACGGTATCCGCCAACCGAGCTTGTTCCACGACGAGCCGCTGAGGGAGTATATCGAGCGGGTTCTGCCGGTGCGCGAATGGGCGGGGCTGGAGCCGCCCTTGCACATCAACGCCATGAATCTGGGCACCGGCCGGACGGTCTGGATGGGGACGGGCGCGAACGTTTCGGTTTCGCTCGCCGATGCCGTGTACGCTTCCTCGGCGCTTCCCGTTTTCTATCCTCCCGCCGAGGTGGACGGGCTCTACCTCGTGGACGGCGGGGCGGCGCACCCGCTGCCTCTCGCACGGGCTGCCGAGCTGGGAGCCACGGGGATCGTCGCGGTCGACGTGGGCTCGGGAGAGGACGAGGACGTTCGCGATGTCGTCGAGCAGGGGATGCTCGCCATCCATCAGCGGGTCTTCTCGGACATGGCCGGGCGGCTGCGGAGGGTGACGATAGAGGAGTGGAACGGGCCACCGCTGGTGCTGGTCCGCCCGAGGTTGGACGGCTACGGGACCTTCGACTTCGATTCGGCCGAGTACTTCGTAGAGGAGGGACACCGAGCGACGCTAGCCGCTCTCCGACGTGGAGCCCGGACTCGGGCCACCGTCGAACCGGTCGACGAAGGGGCGGGTCGGTGAGCCGCCCGGCTCGGCTCGCGCGGACAGCGGTCGCGCTCCTGATCGGGGGCTCGCTCGCGTGCGAAGGCGATTCCGCCGTTCCAGGTGCGCTCACGGTATCGGTGATGTCACCGAGCGGTGCGGAAGGAGCAGCGGTCGTCGATCTCTTCGGACCCGGACTCCGCGCAGTCTCGGCCATCGAGGGGCGTGTGTTCAGCAGCGCGAGAGGCGACACCGTCCGCGTCGTGGTCCTGCGGGAGGAGCCGGGACAGCTGCGCTTCAGCCTGGAGGTCGACGACGTCGGCACGACTCCGTCGGGCGTGGTCCTGGAGGTGGCAGGAGGCGACGACCGGATCCGCGGCGGGTTGTCGTCGTACGAGGTCGGAATAAGTCGATGAAGAGGGTGGGATTCGCGGCCGCACTCCTGCTGGCGGGTGTCGCGCCGGGAAAGGCACAGGACCTCGAGGCACGCTCCAGATTGGGCGGGATTCCGCTGCCCGCCGCCTACTACTGGACGATCTCGCAGGATCCGGACTTCTTCGAGCTCCCCAACGGGCTGTTCCGGCGCGCCGCGCAGAGGCGGGCGGCGGATCCACCCGTGCAGGGGACGGCCCGACTCCCCATCGTCCTTTCACTCTTCGCCGATTCACCCGAGCCCCATATCGACGACGAGGACGTCCGCGTCTCGCTCTTCGACGGCCCCGCGGAGCATGGAACGATCACCGATTACTACGAGGCCATCTCCGGGGGGCTCTTCCGGGTCGTGGGAGACGTCTTGCCGTGGGTCCGGACGTCCCTCACCCGAGCCGAGGCGGTGGGAGACAGCTTCGGCCTCGGCGGAACAGCACGCATGGGGGAGTATCTCCTGGAGGCCCTCACCCTCGCTGACGCCCAGCTGGACTTCGGCCTCTACGACAGCGATGGACCGGACGGCGTGCCGAACAGCGGCGACGACGACGGGGTCGTGGACGCGATGACCTTCGAGTTCCTCGAAATCTCGGCGTCGTGCGGCGGCAATGCCGTTTGGCCGCACCGCGCCGGCATCGCGTCTTGGACCGACGGGGAACCGTACGAGACAGGCGAGACGACTCCCGACGGTGACCCGATTGTCGTCAACGGATACATCATCCAGAGCGTCGCGGACTGCGCGGGCGAAAAGGTGCAAGCCTCCGGCACGATCACCCACGAGTTCGGCCACGTACTGGGCCTCCCTGACTACTATCACCCCGTCACCGGGCTCGGCCCCGAGCACCGCCGCTGGGTGTTGGGTTGTTGGGGTCTCATGTCCGCTGGCTCGTGGGGTTGCGGGCCGGTCGCGCCTCGGGTGGATTTCGGACCGACCCACATGGTCGCCCACAACAAGGCGTTGTTGGGCTGGCTGGAGTATGACGAGATCGGTGAGGTACGGAACCACGAGGTCGTCCTCGATCCGGTCCGCACGAGCGGGCGAGCGTTGTTGCTGCCACTGGACGATACTGGCGAAGAGTTCCTCACGGCGGAGTACCGTGACCAGGTCGGTTTCGACGCCGAGATTCCCGCGCCGGGGGTCCTCATCATCCACCGCGACGCGAACGGGGAGCTGCGCCCGATGGAGGGTCTTCGTTACTTCCTTCGCGTCGTGGAGGCCGACGCGAATGACGGACTGGTGCGTAACTCCTTCGAGGGTGGCAACCGCGGGGAGGCTGGAGACGTGTTCGGCACGAGCGGGTCCGTGTCGCGCCTGAACGCGGAGACCCTCCCGTCGCTAAGGCTGAACGCGACGGGCGAGTCTACGGCGGTTGCGATCCACTCCGTCACCCTTGCCCAGGACAGGGCGACGCTCCGTGTATCCACGGCTCGCACGCCCGAGGTGACCGCTCCGGAAGAATCGTTCACGGGCCGGGTGGCGCAGCCGCTCGACGCGCGCGTAGCCGTTTTCGGGGGATTCATGCCCTACACCGTGCAGACACTCGGAGAGTTCCCCGAGGGTGTCGTGGCCGGGGCGGACGGAGACCACGCCGTGATCGGCGGCAGCCCACTGGTGAAGGGCACGTTCGAGCTGCCCTTGCGTCTACTCGACGCGCGGGGAAGCGCGCTGGAGTTCACCGTAACGCTCGAGCTGGACGAGATGCAGGTGAGCGAGCCACGGCTGCTCGAGCCGTTGCTCGACTCGGGGGAGGAGCCACTCACCGAGGCGGAGCAGATTTACCTCGACCGCAACGGCAACGACAACGGGCTCTACGACGTCGGGGACCTGAGGGCGTGGTTGATCGGCCGGTAGTCCTGCATCACCACACTAGTCGGAGCGGGCCAAGACCACGGCGGTGCCATAACAGAGCATTTCCGCTGCTCCGGACATGACCATCGAGGTCTGGAAGCGCACCGCAATAATCGCGTCCGCCCCCAGCGCCTCCGCCTCCTCGACCATGCGGTCGATGGCCTGCTCGCGCGACTCCGCCATCATCTTCGTGTACTCCTTCACCTCGCCGCCTGCGACGTTGCGCAACATCGCCTGGATATCGCGCCCCACGTGTCGGGCCCGGATGGTGTTGCCTCGAACCAACCCGAGCACTCGCTCGACCCTTCGACCCGGCATGTCCGGAGTGGTCACGAGGATCATCGATGGACGTGGCGGTAGGGGTCGCTCGTCCAGTCCCGGTAACGCTCCCAGATCGTGCTCTCCAGGAGGAGGGCGAAGCCGATCGACAGGGCGCCCACTGAGAGCTTCTCCCAGCGGTCCACGGAAGACGTGGCGAACAGAAACGCGCCGTAGCCGGTCCACATGGCGGCGCCAACGATGACCAGCATCCACCCGATCGGCCGGGCGATGCGACGGTTGACCCGGTCCCACACCGTCGCCTCCTCTTCAACCGTGAAGCTGAGCTGGCGCAGGTCGTCGCGCATCGCGCGATAGATGGCGATCTCGCGCTGAAGCTCGGTGGAGCCCGTGAGCTCGGCCTCGACGCGCGCCTCCTCCTCAGGTGGCAGCTCACCGTCGAGGTAACGCATGAGATCTTCGTGTGTGAGCGGGTCTCGCAAACGACTTTCCTCGGGATTCAGGGGTAGGTGACCCCGAGCTCCTCCAGCGCGGCCTTCAGGGCCCGCCGGGCGTGGTACAACCGACTCGCAACGGTGCCCCTGAGCGACTCGTTCGAGACCCGCCGCGAGCACCTCCCGAGCCGCGGTGCGTGCTCGTAGATGGTGTCCCACTGACAGTTGAAGGTGGTGGCTCCGGAGAGTCTCCTTGTTAGCCTGCCTTTCTCATTTCGGCAACCGGTTCATGGTCGTCGAGGTGGGCCCTGAGCATCCAGAGCTGGTCGTAGCCGATGATCCTCCGGTAGCTCTTCTCGGTCTCCACGAACGAGGCCGCAGCCCAGCGCAAGGCCATCGCTCCGTTCTTCCAGTTGGTCACCCTGCGGGTCTTCTGTCTTACGCCCGAGTGGGTGCTGTCGATCAGGTTGGTCGAGCCCAGGCACTTCCTCAGCCGCGGCGGGAGGCCGAGCCGGTTGATCGTGAACATCTCGCTGAGGCCTTCGCGTAGGCTGGCCGAGGCCGAGGGGTGGTCGCGCTCGAGCCATCGGGCGAGCTGCTCGAGCTTCTGCTCGCCCTGCTTCGCGTCCAGCTTCATCGCCGCCCGGAACACCGCCTTCACCTGAGGATGCTGATCCTTCGGCAGATGACCCAGCACGTTGCGGAGCTTGTGGTTGCGGCAGCGCTGGATGGGGTGACGTTGGCCGAACACCTTCTCGATCGCCTTCCTGAGCGCTTTCGAGCCATCGATCACGAACAGCCGCCGCCTGCCCGGGTCCAGGCCGCGCTCGACCAGATCCTCTAGGAGCGCGCTGGTCACCTCGGCGTTCTCACTCGCTCCTTCCCTCACGCCCAGCACGTGCTTCTTTCCGTCTGAGTCCACGCCTACCGCAGCAAGCACGTGGTGCGAGCCCATCTGGATCCCGTCCAGGTAGATCACCAGCAGGTCCCACGCATCCAGCCGGCGCTCCATCAGCTCCTTCAGCACGCGCTCCTAGGCCTCGACCGTCTCACGGCTCACCGCCGACTTGCTCACCCCGACCGTGTCGGCCATCTCACCGATCACACGGCCGTACTTCCGCGTGCTCACCCCCGCCATCAGGACCTCGAGCATCCGATCCGCCACAGCGCCCGGTCTCCGCATCGCTGCGTACGCCGGCACCTCGACCTCGCCACCCTCCCCGGCGCCCCGGCGCCTGAGCCGTGGCCGCTCCACACGCACCTTCCGGTCCGACAGGTAAACCACACCACCCTGCCGGCCATACCACACCGTGTCGTCTTCCGCTCGTGACCGACCTGCCTGCTTCACGCCTGCCACACCCTCGGCGCTCATCTCCAGCACCGCTTCGATCGTCGCTCGTCCCATCACCTGGATGACTTCGTCGATCACGACCTCCGTCTGCTCCACGAACTCAAGCATCGGAAGCAGAAACTGCCCCTCCCGCTTCAGGAACTCCCTGATCGCGCGCTTGTCCGCCCGATCCCTTACCTCGTACGTTCTCTTCATCGTGGTGGCTCCGTGTTGGGGTTTTTGCCTACCCGAGCCTATCGGCCCGGGACCCCCGGAGCCACCACTTTTCTTTCTCCCCTATCAGGAACCTTCAACTACGGTTGGGACAGCTTCTGCTCGTACGCGCTCCGGGCTGGCATCTGGCCCGGCCGGCCTCAGCTCGAGGGGCTCGTAGAAGCGAGCGTCTCCGGCCTTGCACTTCCGAATCAGCTCCCCCTCGACCTCCGGCAGCACCCGCCCTCCGCATGGTTATGGAAGGATTACGAAGGACCGCAGAAGTTCCTTCAAGGCGAGGATCGGGGCAAGCGCCGCCGGCCCCTTGCGTGCGCCCCTCGCCTGACGAAAGCTGCACGCCACCATGACTGGATTCCGACACGTGATCCTCGCTTCCGCCGCGTTCCTCGGGGGGTGCGCCATTGCCGACGAGCCCGCAGACACGCCCGCCCGTGACGAGCCACGCTGGGTCGAGCGCTACGTGGACGCGCGGGCGGGCGGGCGCCTCCGGCTCCACATCCTCGGCGAGGGCCCTCTGCTCATGGTCGTGCACGGTGGCCCCGGGCTCGACCTGGGCTACCTACAGCCCGGGTTGCAGCCTCTCGGGGCCAGCCACCGGCTGCTACTCTTCGACCAACGCGGCACGGGTGGCTCGGAGTCGCGCATGGATGCCGATGCGATCAGTGTCCGCACGTTCGTGGAGGACATGGAGCGCATCCGGGACGTCGAGGGGGCGGATCGGCTCCACCTGATGGGCCACTCCTGGGGCTCGGTGCTCGCGATCGCGTATGCCCTCGAGCACCCGGAGCGGGTGAGGAGCCTCGTTTTGGTCGCGAGCGCCAATCCGGGCGCACACCAGGCGTCGAGGGTCGCTGAAGCCGCCGCAGCGGCGCGGACGCCGGAGGATCGGACGGCGCTCTCGGAGCTGATGGCATCGGGGGCGTTTCGGTCTCGGGAGCCGGCCGCCGTCAGAGAGATGTATCGACTGATCTTCGCCTCGGCGTTTGCCCAGCGGTCGCGAGCAGGGGCACTGCCGCTGGACATGGGCGAGCGGACGCTGCGCCAGGGGTTTACGGTCATGGAGCTCCTCGGCTCCGGTGATGGCGTGCCCGACCTTTGGGGCCGGCTCTCCAGGCTGGCCGCTCCCACGCTCCTGGTGCACGGGAGCCACGACCCCATGCCACTCGAGGTCGTCCAAGAGATGGCGGACAGCATTCCCCAGGCGAGGGTCGCCCTGGTGACGGGGGCCGGGCACTTTCCTTGGATCGAGCAGCCGGCTCAGTTCTTCGACGCCGTGGTCGATTTCCTGGAGGCCCACTGACTCGCGTCGCTGGTCGTGCGCTGCCGAGAGCGTCGGTGTGATCGACGGTCGACCTCACGACCTGGAGACGCCGGTCCGTGGCCTCGGGCCGGTGCGCGCCCGTGAGGCTGCCGACCAGCTCGTGGAGGACCTCCAGCGACACGATCACCTTTACTACGTCCTCACTCGCCCGGAGATCTCAGACGACGCCTACGACGGTCTCTTTCGCCGGCTGCGCGCTGTCGAGGAGGCGTACCCGGAGGTTCGCCGCGCCGACTCACCCACGCAGCGCGTCGGCGCCGCGCCCCAGGAGAAGCTCGAGACGGTGCACCACGCGGCCCCGATGCTCTCGCTCGACTCCACGCAGGAGGAGAGTGAGGTGGCGCGCTTCGACGAACGCGTCCGCAAGGCCGTGGACGGAGGGGTGCGCTATCTGCTCGAGCCCAAGCTGGACGGCGTATCCATCGAGTTGGTCTACGAAAACGGGGTCCTCGCTCGGGCGGTGACCCGGGGCAACGGGCTCCGTGGAGAGGCAGTGACGGTGAACGCGAGGACGATCGCCAGCGTCCCTCTCCGGCTGCGAGACCACGAGACGCCTGCGCCTTCCTTCCTGTCGGTCCGGGGCGAAGTAATCATGCGCATCTCGACCTTCGAGCGCTTCAACGAACGCCTGGTGGAGCGTGGCGAGGAGCCCTACGCATCTCCCCGCAACTCCGCCGCAGGCGCGCTCCGCCAGCTCGACTCCCGGGTCACGGCGACGCGCGAGTTGGAATGCCTTGCCTACGACGTCATCGCGGTCGAGGGGGCCCGATTCGCCCATGACGAGGAGGTAGTGACCGCCCTTTCCGCGTGGGGATTCCCCGTGCCCGAGCGCGTCGCCTTGGCCGAGTCCGTGGAAGAGATCGTGGCCTACCATCGTGCGTGGCTGGAAGACCGCGACCACCTCGACTACGAGATCGACGGAATCGTCGTGAAGCTGGACGATCTCGAGGCGCGCGCCGACCTGGGCTCGACCTCGCACCATCCGCGCTGGGCGCTCGCGCTGAAGTTCGAAGCCCGCAAGGAAGTGACCCGCGTGGAGCGCATCGCGGTATCGGTCGGTCGAACGGGTGTGATCACGCCTGTCGCGCTCCTGCTGCCCGTCGTCGTAGGGGGCGTGACGATCTCCCGCGCTTCGCTGCACAATCGCGAGGAGGTTCAGCGAAAGGACGTTCGGGAGGGGGACCGGGTGCGGATCCAGCGCGCTGGGGATGTAATTCCGCAGGTCGTCGAGCGCCTGGAGGACCCCGACCGCGAGAGGGGCCCGCCCTTCGTGATGCCGAAGGCGTGCCCGGCCTGTGGGAGCACCGTCATGGAGCGCGGCCCGTTCACGGTGTGCCCCAACCGTTTCGGATGCCCGGCCCAGCTCGTAGGCCGTTTGGTACACTTCGGCTCCAGGGCGGCGCTCGACATCGAGGGCCTCGGCGAGGAGACTGTGCGGCTCCTGGTCGACCGCGGGCTCGTGAGCGGCATCGCCGACCTATTCGCCCTGGCCCCGTCCGATCTGGTCGAGCTCCCGGGCTTCGCCCAGAAGAGCGCGCAGAATCTGGTGGAGGCCATCCAGGACCGGAAGCATCCCGAACTGGAGCGGTTCCTCCATGCGCTGGGAATACCCGAGATCGGAGCGACGGTGGCGCGAGTGTTGGCCCGAGAGTTCGGCGAGCTCGAGGCGCTGATGCAGGCCCGCCCGGAGGACTTGGAGGTGATCGACGGTATCGGCCCCAAGATGTCGGTCGCGATCCGGAGCTTCTTCGACGACCCCCGCAGCCGGACTGTGATACGGTCGATCGTGGCTCGGGGCGTCGTGCCTCGGCGTGTGAAACGTCCGACCGAGACTCCGCTCGCCGGCAAGAGGTTCGTCTTCACGGGGGGCCTCGCGAGTCTCTCCCGCGGCCGGGCCCGGACGCTCGTCGAAGGAGCGGGCGGTCGAGTCGTGAGCTCCGTGAGCGGCGAGACCGACTACGTCGTGGTAGGCACCGAGCCCGGTTCGAAGTACGACAGGGCCGTCGAGCTCGGGGTCTCGACGCTGGACGAGGTGGCTTTCCTGGAGCTCCTCGCAGCGAGCGGACTGGACGTCCACCCGTGAGCCGCCGCGCGCGGGTGCGTCGTCGGACCGCCCTCCCTCCTCGTGGCCCTCGGATCTGTTGACCGTCCGTGGAGAACCTCGACGTCGCGCAAGTGCTCTCGGACCTGGCCGACCTGTTGGAGATCCAGGACGCCAACGCCGTTCGGGTGCGCGCCTACCGCAACGCGGCAAGGAGTGTGAGGGCCACGACCGGGCGGCTCCAGGACATGCTTGCTGCGGGCGAAGACCTCACAGAGCTCCCCGCCATCGGCAGGGAAATCGCGCGACACGTCGAGGAGCTGCTGGCGACGGGCCAGCTACGTCGGCTCGAGGAGTTGTCGGCGAAGGCTCCCCGGTCGGTCGCAGAGCTCATGAAACTGGATGGTGTGGGCCCGAGGAAGGCTCGGAGGTTGTGGGCGCGACTGGGGGTGGAGTCGGTCGCCATGCTGGAGGAACAGGTTCGGGCGGGACGAGTCGCCCAGCTGGAAGGCTTCGGCCAGAGCAGCGCCGCCCGAATCCTAAAGGCCATCGAGAACCGTCGTGATCAGGCCGGTCGCTTCCCGCGCGCGGAGGTCGAACAGCTCGTTCAGGGGTTGCTCCGCTGGGTTCGTGAGACTCCAGGTGTGCAGCGTGCGGAGCTCGTCGGCAGCTTTCGGCGTGGCCGTGAGACGGTCCGTGATGTCGACATCCTCGTGCTCAGCGATGGAGATGGGGCGGCCGTCATCGAGCGATTCGCCGCGTACCCCGATGCGCTTCGGGTGGGCGCCGCCGGTGAGACGAAGGGGAGCCTCGTCCTGAGGTCCGGGCTCAAGGTCGATCTTCGCGTCGTCCCGGGAGAGTCCTGGGGTGCCGCTCTCCATTACTTCACGGGCCCGAAGGAGCACAACGTGAGGATCCGTGCGCTTGCCGTGAGCCGGGGCCTGAGGCTGAACGAATGGGGTGTGTTCGAGCTCGACGAGCGTGTGGGAGGCGAGACCGAGCTCGAGGTGTTCTCGGCCGTGGGACTGCCCTGGATCCCGCCGGAGCTGCGGGAGGATCGAGGGGAGGTGGAGGCCGCGGGGTCGGGCAGGCTCCCGAATCTGTTGGAGCTCCAGGACCTGCTCGGCGACCTTCACGCTCACAGTACGTGGAGTGACGGGAGAGACTCGATCAGGGACATGGCACGTGCGTCTCTCGAGCTCGGTTATGAGTATCTTTGCGTAACGGACCACAGCCAATCGCTTACGATGGCGGGTGGTCTGACGCCGGACCGGGTACGCCGTCAGTGGGCGGAGATCGACGAGGTGCAGGAAGGTGTGGGTCTGAGCGTTCTCAAAGGCCTGGAGGTCGACATTCTTCGCGACGGCTACCTCGACATGCCCGCTTCGGTCCTCGAGGAGCTCGACCTCGTAGTGGCTTCCGTACACTCGTCCATGAATTTGCCTCGGGCTGTCCAGACGGAGCGAGTGATCCGGGCCATCCAGAACCCCAATGTCGACGTGCTCGGCCACCCCACGGGCCGGCTGCTCGGACGTCGTCCCTCATACGCATTGGATGTCGAGTCCGTGCTTCAGACCGCCGCTGAGAACGACGTTGCCGTCGAGCTCAACGCGAGCCCCAAGCGTCTCGACTTGAGTGACGTCCACGTGCGCCGCGCTCGCGAGCTGGGCGTCAAGGTTGCTGTGAACACGGACGCGCATTCGGTTAAGGGGCTCCATGCCATGCGCTTCGGAGTCGGGCAGGCACGGCGTGGTTGGCTGGAGCGAGGCGACGTTCTGAACACAATGTCCGCGCTGGAGCTGGCGGACTGGCTGCAAAGGCGGGGCGCATGACGACGGACGGGGCGAAAGAGCAGGAATGAGGCGTTGAGTGCTCTCACGATCAACGTCCTGCTCCTCCTAGGAGGTATTGGCGCTCTGTACTTCGGCGCCGAGTGGCTCGTGCGAGGCGCGGCGCGGCTGGCGTCGTACCTGGGAATCCATCCCATCGTCGTGGGTCTCACGATCGTGTCGCTGGGGACGTCTGCTCCGGAGCTGGCCGTCTGCCTCCTCGCGGCGCTCGACGGCAACGCCGACCTCGCCATCGGCAACGTCATGGGGTCGAACCTGGCCAACATCGGTCTCATCCTGGGGCTCACCGCGGTGATCCGACCGCTCAAGGTCGCCGCGCGTGTCGTGCATCGAGAGGTGCCGCTCATGGTGCTGATCACCCTGCTCTTCTTGCCGTTGGCGTGGGACCATCACCTGGGCCGCGTGGACGGCATCCTCTTGATAGTGATGTTGGTCGCATACGTGGTCTTCGTGTTCAAGTCGGCCGGCATGGAAGACGCCCAAGTGATCGGGGAGTACGAGGAGTTCGCCCGAGAAGCGTTCGACGTTCCGGCCGACACGATCGTGAGGGACACCGGGTTCATTCTCGCTGGATCGGCCGCGCTGGTCCTGGGTGGCACGGCCATCGTGGAAGGGGGTGTGTTCATCGCGAACGAGCTTGGCCTCAGCCAGATCGTCATCGGCCTCACGGCCGTCGCCATCGGCACCTCCCTTCCGGAGCTGGCTACTTCCCTCGTCGCTTCCATCCGGGGCGAGGCGGACATCGCGGTCGGAAACGTCGTGGGCTCGAACATCTTCAACCTGGGCGCCGTTCTGGGCATCACGTCCACGGTGGCCCCGATCCCCATCCAGCCGACCGTGCTGTCGCGAGAGCTCCCAGCGGTGATCTTCCTCTCCTTGCTGGTATGGCCCGTAACGCGCAGCGGATTCAGAATCAAGCGCTGGGAGGGCGCCATGCTGCTCGCCACCTACGCACTGCTGGGATATTGGCTGGTCTGGCCGGCCGCCGTGGATCTGCTGTGAAGCGAGTCGAGTGAACTCCTCCGTCATCCGTGATTCGGCATTGGAGTAGGCCATGCTTGGTATCGATCTGAGAGGAAAGAGGGCCTTCGTGGCGGGCGTCGCAGACGATCGAGGCTACGGCTGGGCCGTCGTACGGTCCCTCTCACGGGCGGGGGCCACGGTCTGCGTCGGCACGTGGCCTCCCACCTTGCGCATCTTCACCAAGAGCCTGGAGCGGGGGAAGCTCGACGTGGAGCTGCCCGAGGGGGCGCGAGTCGAGCTCGAGAAGATCTACCCCCTCGACGCTGCCTACGACGATGCGGCGCAAGTGCCCGACGAGGTGCGCCTGGACAAGCGATATCGTGAGCTCACGGGGTTCACCATTCACGACGTCGCCGAGGCGCTGCGGACGGACTTCGGTGAGAGCTGCCTGGACGTGTTGGTCCACTCGCTCGCCAACGGCCCGGAAGTACAGAAACCTCTTCTCGACACGAGCCGCGCGGGTTACTTGGCTGCCGTGAGCGCCAGTGCGTACTCGATGGTCAGCCTGCTGCAGCGCTTCGGTCCCCTGCTGCGGCCCGGTGCCGCAGCTGTATCGCTCACGTACCTGGCAGCCGAGCGGGTCATCCCCGGATACGGTGGCGGCATGAGCTCAGCCAAGGCCGCGCTCGAGAGTGACGCGCGCGTCCTGGCGTTCGAGGCGGGCCGCCGGTGGGGGGTGCGGGTCAACACCATCAGCGCAGGACCCCTGGCCAGCCGTGCAGCGCGTGCCATCGGCGGGATCGATCGAATGGTGGAGTACTACCGCGAGAACACGCCCCTCGGTGAAGCGAACACCGCGGAGGAGGTCGGGAACACGGCCGCTTTCCTCTGCTCCCCATTAGCTGCGGGAATCACGGGCTCGACCGTGTACGTAGACAAGGGGTACCACGCGATGGGCATGGTCGCCGAGCCCCGGCTCTCAGCGGGCGGCGAATAGCGGCGTTTCCGCCGACAGACCGGCGAGGAGGGCAGCTCCACAGGCTGAGGCCCATGCCAGCGGGACCGTCGACCTGTGGCCCATGCCGGGGGAAGCGATGGATGGGAGGATCTCGAGACGGTGCGCGAGCGTCCCGCTCGCTACCTTGTCGGTCTTGGCACTGACGGGGACGACGTCGGCGGTGGTGGCCGGGTCCGGGTCGGATCGGTCTCCGAGCTCCATAACGGGGCCGGTTACCAACGTCAGAACTCCCGTCGTCCTCGTTCCGGGCTGGAGTGACGACGCGGCAGTCTTGGCGGATCTCGCCAGGCGATTTCGGGAGGAAGGATGGGGGGTGGAGGAGATCGAGGTCGTTTCGTTCGAAGACCCCGTGGGGAGCAACCGCGCGCACGCACGGGAGCTCGTTCGATCGATTCTTTCGCTGCGTGAGCGCACCGACTCCGAGCGCGTCGATGTGGTCGCGCATTCGATGGGTGGACTGGCAACACGCTACTACGTCGCCAACGGCGGTGCGGAAGAGGTCCGCAGGATCGTGTTCCTCGCGACCCCGCACCGCGGTACGATGTCCGCCTACCTGGTTTGGGGCCAGGGAGCCCGCGAGAGGGAGCCGGGCAGTGCCTTCTTGGTGGAGCTCAGGCGGTCCCTGATGCTCCCCAACTCCGTCCGCGCGATCAACATCCGGACTCCCCTGGACCTGCACGTCTTGCCTCGCGAAAGCGCGACCCTCCCTGGCGCTCCGAACCTCGAGGTGTGCTGCCCGACGCACGCCGGCCTTCTCGACCACGATGAAACGTTCGAGGTCATCGCCCGCTTCCTGGCGGACCCCAGATGACGAAGGTGCGGCCGAGTCACGAACTGACGCCGGACCATCACTCCGGCGGGCCTTCGGGGCGCGGAGCGGGGCGGTCGGACCCAGCCTGGGCGGCGGTCCTCTTCGACCTGGACGGCACCCTCGCGGACACGGTGCCGCTCATCCTCCGCAGCTATCGGCACACCATGCAGGTGCACAGGGGCCGGGAGCTGCCAGACTCCGAATGGCTCCGCACGCTAGGGACCCCGCTGCGAGAGCAGCTCAAGGACTTCGCTCGCGACGACGCGGAAGTGGATGCCATGGCGTCCACGTACGGCGCATTCCAGCACCGTCATCACGACGAGATGGTCGCTGCCTTCCCGGGGGCACTCGAGGCTCTGGTGCGACTCCGCGCGGAAAGAACCGCGGTCGGTGTCGTGACCAGCAAGCGCTCCACCATGACTGCCCGCACGCTCAACCATTGCGGCCTGGCCGAGCATCTGGACGTCGTCGTCACGGCCGACGACGTGCAAGCGGCGAAGCCGGACCCGGAGCCTGTATTAAACGCCCTTCGGCGCCTGGGGATGGAGCGCCGTGTAACCGAGGTTCTCTTCGTTGGAGACTCCCCGTTCGACATACTGGCAGGGCGAGGGGCCGGCGTTCGCACGGTCGCCGCACTATGGGGACCGTTCGAACGGCACGTGCTCGAAAGGGCCGGGCCGGATCACTACCTGAGGCGACTGACCGATCTGCCGTCGATCCGCAGGGCCTAGCGTTTTGTTGCCGCAGTCTCTGGCCCACCGAGGCGGTCCTGCATCCTCACACTAGCGCGGTGAACCCTTCGTGGGTGGGGGAGGGCCGTGGCGCGGCCGGAGCCGATCAGCGCGTCGAAGTGGCGAAGTCGATCAGCTCGGCGACCTGAAGGTCCTTCTGGGTGATGCCCCCGGCGTCATGCGTGACGAGGCCCAGATGGACCGTGTCGTAGCGGATGTCGATGTCGGGGTGATGCTCTTCCGTGTCCGCGATGGTCGCGACGCGGTTCACGAAGACGATGGCGTCGCGGAACGACGAGAAGTTGAAGTCCTTGCGAAGTGCTCCGTTCTTCAACTTCCATCCTGAGCGATCCTCGAGCCACCCGTGGATGGACTCTTCGTTCAGCTTCTTGGCCATGGCTCGCCCCGCGGAGAACGGTGGTGGCATCGTCTTCAAGCTAACCCCAATGGGGTTGCGGGGGATCCAACGACGGTCCCCGCGGGCGGCCGCTTGGGCGTCGAACGCCTTGACCGGGCCGAGTGCGCTGGTATCTTTTCCGCCCTTCGCAGCCCGCCCCGAGCGCGGCGCGCCCCCATCGTCTAGTGGCCTAGGATACCTGGTTCTCAGCCAGGAGACCGGGGTTCGATTCCCCGTGGGGGTATGAGGAGCGGCCCGTCGCGGGCCGGTCCAGCAGGGTCGCTTAGCTCAGTTGGCAGAGCACCACGCTCACATCGTGGGGGTCGCTGGTTCGAGTCCAGCAGCGACCATATTGTAAGAC
>CBDFLM010000007.1:0-86698 GCA_965249195.1 Longimicrobiales bacterium | reverse complement strand
CAGCGTCAGGTCGCGGCCTCTTCGGTCGCGGGTCCGAGGTCCTTGTTCAGCGGAGCTATCGGAGTCGTCTCTGGGGTCACGAGGCCGAGCTCGACCTCGAATGAGCGCAGTACGTCTTCGGCCAAGGACTCCTCCATCCTCTCCTCCGCCTCGATCTCCGCGATTCCGTACGACGAGAGGTCGGCTGCCACTCTCACCTTTCCGCGGTTCTCGTCGATCTGCCGCTGGATCACATCCTCGATCTGGCCGAAATCGGTCGTAACGTCCACCTGGAACGACTCCGCGAGCCTCGCGATCTCGGCGTCGTAGCGCCGAATCTTCTCCCGGACCTCGATGAGCTTCTTGTTGGCGTGCTGGATCTTCTTGAGGTTGTTTTCATACGCCTGCTCGTGCATGCGGAGCTGATCCTCGTTCGCCTCGAGCTCTCTCTTCGCCTTCTGCAGCTCCAGGGCGAACCTCGCGGCGGTCTGGCGGTCACCGGCGCTGAGGTAGGCCTTGATCTGGGCCTCGAGCTTCTGGACGTGATTGCGTCCAGAGGTCACCTGCCGCTGTACCCGCTCGACGAGACCCCGGTAGACCTCCAGCCCCTCCCGGCCTTCCTTGAGGTGCTCCACCGCCTGATCGGCTTCGAGCTGCATGACGGCGATGGGGTCGGCCTCCCAGAACAAGTTGGCCAGCTTGTTGAGCTGCGCCGATATCGCCTTGAAGATCTTGCTCAGCATGATGGGCTCCCCTTCGGGTCCTTGTTCGTCGCCGTCATCGTGGCGTAGCGGGTTCGAGCTCGTCGATGGCCTCCGCCAGGATCTGGCGCCGGTAGAGGTCCTCGAGGCTCTCGCGTAGCGCAGCCGCGTCGGCTGCTGCGAGCACCTGTCCGTCCACCTCTTCCAGGAAGCCGAACTTCTCCGGGTCGGTGTCGAAGGCCACGAAATGCATCCGCACCGAGCGCTCGCTCCGCTGATGGATCTCCAAGGCCTCCTCGGCGGGCTCGCGCCCCGACGTATTCTCTCCATCCGTGATGACGACCAAGTGCTTTCGGAAGACTCCCGATCGGTACAGCTCCCCTCTCGCCGCCTGCATGGCGTTCCCGATGGCGGTGGCCCCGTCCGGAGCAGGAATGCGTCCCACTGCCTGCTGCACCACGATACGATCGCATGGCTGCATCGGCATCACGAGCTGGACGTCGCCAGCGAAGCGGAACAGCGCGACCTTCACGGGCATCTCCGGGTGCGACGCTACGAAGGACTCCGTGGCCGCCAGCATATCGCCGATCGCGGCTCGTGCGACCTCGTACTTGGGACGGTCGTCGTTGGCGGCCGGGTCCTCCATCGAGCCTGAATTGTCGACGACGATCGCTACCGCGATGCCCAGCCCCTCGTCCACCTCGGACCTGTAGGGGGTCGTATCGCGGGGCTCGCTGCCGTCACAGCCCCAGCCCGCACCGAGCGCCGCGCTCGCGAGGCAAGTCACGAACCGGCGACCCCCGGGGGGATGGCGACGGGCCGGCAGACGAAGGAGGAAGCTGGATAGGACCATTGGGCACCTGAGCGTGGCCGTGGGAGTGGGCAGCCCCACCTCGGGCAGACCGACCGAAGTCGATCGGTGGAGCGCGGGGCGGCGTGGTCTCGCGCGGCTTGATCGTCGGGATGGGAAAATATAGGGTCGGCTCGGTCGGGAGGACAGAAACCAACTGGCTGCAGGATGGCCCCCGCCTGTGGATGGCGCCGCAGACGGCCCGCTCCGCGCGTGTACGTGGAGCCGAACATCCTTGACACGAACAAGAATCCGCGGTAGATAAGCCGATTAGCACCGTGGGTGCCGACCCGCCCGCGGCCGCCGGCGCGGTGACGCCTGCCGGCGCACACGAAGACTGACGAAAGCAGAGCGATCTCGATGCGCGCGGAATTGTCGTCCCTCGTCCTTATTTGCCTCCCGGCTCTTGCGGAGCTCGGGGGGGAGGGTGGGCAACGCCTGGGAGGTCCCTGAAGCAAAGACCATAGCAGGCAACTGCCGGGCCCTCTCAGCCGCGAGAGGGCCCGGTTTTCTTGTACCGGTGTGGGCGGAGTTGATTCGGTAAGGATCGCGACGGTCCCTGGAGCGCGGAGAAGACCGGAGGAAGTGCCATGGCGAAGATCACGATATTCGACACGACGTTGAGAGATGGTGAGCAGTCGCCCGGCTCGACGATGACTCCACCCGAAAAGCTACGCTTGGCACACCAGCTTGCGGCTCTCGGCGTGGACGTCATCGAGGCGGGCTTTCCCATTGCCTCCCTAGATGACTTCGCCAGCGTTCGCCGTGTCGCCCGAGACGTACGCGGGCCAGTCGTGGCGGCCCTTTCCAGAGCCCGTGAGGACGACATCGACCGGGCGGCGGAGGCCCTCGAGGGCGCTCACGCGCCTCGCATCCATACCTTCATAGCCACGTCGGACATCCATCTGGAGCGCAAGCTTCGCATTGGCCGAGAAGAGTGCCTCGATCGAACGGGTGAGGCTGTGGAGCGGGCGAAGGGGTATGTGGACAATGTCGAGTTCAGCGCCGAAGACGCGATGCGGACCGATGTGGACTTCCTCAGCCGCGTGGTCAAGGTCGCGATCCAGGCTGGTGCGACGACTGTCAACCTGCCCGACACGGTCGGTTACGCCTTCCCGGCCGAAATCGTGTCCGCCTTTCGCGCGATCCGCGAGCGAGTTCCGGCGCTCGGGACCGATGTCGCCCTCTCCGCGCACTGCCACGACGACCTCGGCATGGCGGTAGCCAACTCCCTGGCCGCGATCGATGCCGGGGCCACCCAAGTGGAATGCACCATCAACGGGATCGGGGAGCGGGCCGGGAACGCCGCTCTGGAGGAGATCGTCATGGCGCTTCACGTCCGGCGTGACAGGGCGGACCACTTCACGGGCGTCAACCCCGCCGAGCTGTATGCCGCCAGCCAGCTCCTCGCGGAGATTACTGGAATCCACCCTCAACCCAACAAGGCCATCGTCGGGGACAACGCGTTCGCTCACGAGGCCGGGATTCACCAGGACGGGATGATCAAGGACCGGTCGACGTACGAAATCATGACGCCCGAATCCGTCGGCGCTCCACCCTCGCGGCTCGTGCTCGGCAAGCACTCCGGCCGTCACGCGCTGCGTCATCGCTATGCTCAGCTCGGCTACGAGGTCGACGAGGCCACGCTGGAGCGCGCGTATCAGTACTGCACGCTCCTCGCCGAGCAGAAGATCACCGTGAGGGACGAGGATCTCGTCTCGGTGTTCCATCGGGGAGCGTTGCAGCCCGAGGCGCGCCCGCTACGCATCGAGAGCATCCACGTGTCGTCGCGCGGTCCTTCGGCGCACGCCCGCATCGAGGTGATCACGGGCGATGGTGAGCCGCGCGAGGTCGAAGGGACCGGCAGAGAGCCGCTCGGCGCAGTGTTCGCGGCGATGGCGGGCCTGGTCGATGTGGAGGTGGCGGTACAGGACGTCAGCATCAGGGCTCCCTCCTCGGGCCGGGACCCGGTCGGCGAGGTGCGCCTGGCGTGCGCTGTGGACGGCCGGACCTTCTCGGCGAGCGCGGCATCGGCGGATGTACTGGAGGCGGCAGCCCGGGCGTTCCTTGGCGCGGTCACCAAAGCGGAGTATGCGACCGAACTGGAGGCCGCCGAGCTCGCGAAGCACGCGGACCAGTGGGCGATGTGAGCGACCCTGCCCTCACCGCAGGGGGTTCGCCCCTCGCTGGGGCGGTTGCCGGGATTCACGAGCCGCGTGTGGCGGGCACCGCGTCCGGTCCGGGCGCCATTGAGCGTCGGCACCGGGTGGCTGTTTTGCCCGGCGACGGCGTGGGTCCCGAAGTCACGGCCGCGGCGCTCGACGTACTGAGGGCGGTCGGCGACCGTTTCGCCCACACATTCGCCCTAGAGGAGTACCCGGTCGGTTGGGTCGCGACCGCGGCCGGCGAGCTGCCTCTGCCGGAGGACACGCTGGCCGCGTGCTTGTCCTCCGACGCCGTGCTGCTCGGCGCCGTAGGCGACCCGCGTTCGGGGGACCTTCCCTCTGCCCGTCGCCCGGAAGCCGGTCTCCTGGAGCTTCGGCGGCGGCTGGGGTGTTACGCGAACCTGAGGCCGGCACGTTTGCCCGCCGCCCTGGTGGATCGCTCGCCCCTGCGGCCTGAGCGAGTAGCGGGCACCGACCTCCTGGTCGTGCGGGAGCTCGGGGGGGGCCTGTACTACGGGGAGCCCAGGAGTCTGGACGAGGCAGAAGGACGGGCGGTGAACACGCTCGTGTATACGACGGCCGAAGTCCGCCGAATCGCCCGCGTCGCCTTCGAGCTGGCGCGCACGCGAAGGGGACACGTGGTTTCCGTCGACAAGGCCAACGTGCTCGAGGTGTCGCGGCTTTGGCGGACGGTGGTCGACTCGGTCGCCCGCGAATACCCGGATATCCGGTGCGAGCACATGCTGGTGGACCGCGCAGCCATGGAGCTCATCCTGCGCCCTGCTGCGTGGGATGTGTGGCTTACGGCCAACCTCTTCGGAGATATCCTCACCGACGAGTTGGCTGCGGTGATCGGGTCCATCGGGCTCATGGGCTCGGCGTCTCTCGGGGACGGCGTGGCCCTGTACGAGCCCGTCCACGGGTCTGCACCGGACATCGCCGGCCGCGACCTGGCCAACCCCGTAGGAGCCATCTCCTCCACCGCGATGATGCTCCGCCATTCCTTCGGCCTCGAGGATGCGGCCGCGGCGGTCGAAGCCGCTGTGGAAAGAACGCTCGTCGCGGGACTCAGGACGGCCGACCTTGCCGCGGGGCCAGGGGAAGAGCAGGCGCACGAGATCACGGTGGTTGGGACGAGGGAGTTCGCGGACCGCGTCGTAGAGGAGTTGAGCAGCGGAGGGCCGTAGCGAGGCCGGGCACGGCCCTCGCGGGGATGGGTGAGTCGAACGAGAAGAGAGGACACATGGCCGAGATACCCAAGACCGACTGGATATGGAGAGATGGGGAGTTCATCCCCTGGGACGATGCGCGCCTCCACGTGATGAGTCACGTGGTCCACTACGGCTCCTCGATCTTCGAGGGAATCCGCTTCTACGACACCGAGGGCGGTGCGGCCCTCTTCCGGCTACGAGACCACATGCGGCGCTTCTACGACTCGTGCCGCGTGTACCGCATGGCCCCGCAAGCGGATCAGGACACCCTTTCCGAGGCGTGCAAAGAGCTGGTTCGGCAAAACGGGATCGCCGAGGGCTATCTCCGTCCTGTCTCGTTTCGCGGAGTCGGAGCGCTCGGGCTCGACCCCAGAAAGAGCCCGGTGGAGACGTACCTCATTTGCTGGCCATGGGGACGCTATCTGGGTCAGGAAGCCCTCAGCGACGGGGTAGACGCCTGCGTCTCGAGCTGGGCGAGGCCGGCCCCCAACACGCACCCCTCGCTCGCCAAGTCGGGCGGGAACTACGTCAATAGCCAGCTCATGAAGATGGAGGCCGTGAGCAACGGCTACGCCGAGGCGATCGCGCTGGGGACGGACGGTACCCTGAGCGAAGGCAGTGGTCAGAACATCTTCTTAGTACGCGAGGGCGTACTTTTCACCCCGGCCCTCAACGGCACGCTCCTGGGGGGCGTTACGCGCGACTGCGTGCTGAAACTCGCCATCGCACTGGGCATCCCGGTGCGTGAAGGTATCGTGCCGCGCGAAATGCTCTACCAGGTGGACGAGGCGTTCTTCACCGGAACCGCCGCAGAGATCACACCGATCCGCAGCGTGGACGGGATACCCGTGGGGGCGGGCACGCGGGGCCCGGTCACGAAACGGCTGCAAGAGGAGTACCTCGGGATCGCGAGGGGAAGGAATCCCGACCGCTTCGGCTGGGTCGAGTACGTGCATCAGCCCGCGCCCGCGACCCCGTGACTCGTTCGCTTGCGAGCCGCGCCTGCGGGCTCTAGCCGGCGGCCGGGACACACCAAAGTCGTGAGTCCGTGATCGACGACTGGGTGGGTCACACGCCCCTCGTTCGGCTCGAGCGGCTGGTCGAGCCGTCCATGGCCGAGGTGTGGGTGAAGGTGGAAGGGGTGAACCCGGGAGGGTCCATCAAGGATCGCCCTGCGCGCGCCATGGTGCTGGACGCCGAGGCCAGGGGAGTCCTGCCGCCCGGGGGAACGATCGTCGAGCCGACTTCCGGTAACACGGGGATCGGTCTCGCCCAAGTGGCGTCGGCCCGTGGGTACCGCCTCATCCTGTGCCTGCCGTCCTCCATGAGCCTGGAGCGGAAGGTCACGCTCACCGCCTACGGTGCGGAGCTCGTCCTCACCGATCCGGAGCTCAGAATGATCGCGGCCATCGAAGAGGCCGAGCGGATCCGCGACAGGACGGGCGCTTTTTTTCCCAACCAGTTTGCCAACCCCGCCAACCCGAGGATCCACTACGAGACCACCGCACCGGAGCTCTGGGACGCCCTCGACGGCCGGCTCGATGCCTTCGTCTACGGCTCGGGCACCGGAGGTACGGTCACCGGGGTCGGGCGCTTCCTGAAAGAGCGACTCGACGACGTACTCGTGGTCGTGGTCGAGCCGGGTCGAAGCGCGGTGCTCTCCGGAGAGGAGCGGGGTCAGCACAAGTTCCAGGGCATGGGCCCTGGCTTTGTCCCGGACAACCTCGATCTCACCGTCGTCGATAGGGTCGTGAAGGCCTGGGAGGAGGAATCGTTTCCCACCGCTCGGCGAGCGGCCAGGGAAGAAGGGCTGTTTGTTGGCATGAGCAGCGGCGCGATCCTCTGGGCCGCCCTGGAGCTCGCGAAGGAGCTTGGCCCCGGCCACCGCGTGGCGTGCGTCACGCCGGATTCGGGCGCTCGATATCTCACGACGGAGCTTTTCGAGACTGGCGAAGATCTGGACGGATCCGAAGGTCCGGGGTAGGGTGCGTCATGGTCCGGACCGGCTACATCCTGAACCCTCGGGCCGACCTGATCTGGTTCCTCGCCCTCCCCTTCGCGGCCCGGTCGCCCAGCTCCATCAGCTCCGCGAGGCCGGTGCGCGTCACGAGCACCCGAACCGGCTCCCCGTCCGGAATGGCCTCGAGCTCTGTAGGCACATGGGTGAAGCAGCCGGACGCGGCGAGCAGGGCTCCGGCCAGCACGAGAGCTTCGAGTCGTACCTATCCCTGTACCGCGAGGACATGGCGCTCCCTAGCGGAGAGCTCGGAACAAGCGGTCGGAGAAGGTGAGAAGAATCGGCGTCGCGACGCCGAGGATCAGTGCTCCCGCACCGACGGCCGCGCCCGAGTTGCTGCTCTCCCCTTCGATGAGGAGCAAGTATCCCGCCGCCGACGCCATCGTTCCGAACACGGCAGCCGGCAGGACTCGGCCTCGCGAGCGGCCTGTGGCTCCGGCTCGATGTGCGGCGAGGCTCCCGGCGAGGCCTGGCAGCCCCAGGCTCAGGAATCCGATGCCCAGCGTCGTCGCACCGTTGCAGTGGGTCCTCAAACCCAGGATCCCCGTGTCCTCGACGCTAAAGCAACGGTTGGCCATGGTGAGCGCGACTCCGAGGCCCAGTGCGTTCCCTAGAAACGAGCTCCCCAGGACGCGCGTCCAGCGGTAGGGCTCGGTCTCGGCGGACCAATCAAAACCGGAAACACGCCGCGAGCGTGCCCGTTCGCGTGGGGCCGGGCCGCGGCGCGTCTCGATCAGGAGGGCGCCGGACGAAGCCGCACGGCCATACCGCGCGCTCGCCTGACCGGGAGAAAGGACCTCCACCCTGGCGAGGTCTTGCAGCGGCAGCATCCCGAACAGCAGGGAGGGCTGCGAGACGGGCACGCCGTCCATGTAGACGGCCAACGACCTGCAGTCCGCCCTCCCGACGCCGATCCCCCCGCGATACTCGATGCACGTGCCGCCGCGGCGGTCCCCTCGCACGCTGAGTCCGGGCATGCCTTGGCGGAGGAGCTCGGTGAAGTTGAGACCCCGCCGCGACGCGTCCTCGATCTCGTCGACCACGATTTCGTTCATCGTGAATCCGGTCGACGTTCGGCGGCGTTCCAGCTCGGTGGCCACCTGGACGCTCAGGGGCGCGATCTCGATCGCCCGCTGCGAGATCTGCACCTCGAGGGCGAAGTTCTCCCCCGGTTCTACGATGATGCCCCTGCGGTGCTCTCCATAGGCGATGTGCTGGAGGACGAGCTCGCGCTGCCCCGACGCCACGCCGGCGATGTAGAACACCCCTTCGGCGTTCGTCAACACGTCGATCTCGGTGCCCTCGATGCTCACCGCGACGTTCGATACGGGCGCCAGATTGGCTGCGTCCAAGATCCGCCCGGACACGTCTCCGAACCCTTGGCCAGCTGCTCCGCTTGCCAGTCCCGACAGCAGAACGGCGAGAAGGAATGAGCGACGGCTCTTTGATGACACTGCCATGGGACGGACGCTCCTCAGCGGTACGCTAGTACGTACTCGTTCCTGCCTCGCGGGTTCCCTGCAGATCGGCGAGAGCTGCCCGTGTCGCGCGGGTGCGCGTCCGATTATCATTGAGTCGCTGAAAGCCGCACCCCCGCGTGCCACACAGCGAGCCGTACGAATCGGGAAGGCTCGTCCTGGAAGCTCTGAAAGTGAGAATCCTATGATCGAAGCCAGGCGACTCTTCGCCGCGGCGCGCCTCCGAGTAATCGTCATGGTGGCGGCCGCCGTGAGCTTGACCGGGTGTAACCTGGTTGGATTCACAGCTACGGAAGAACCGACGACCGCCAGAGTCCTTGCCACCAATGCCGGAGCCGAGCCCCTCCAGCTGATCACCTCTACTCGCTTCCTTAACAACTTGGACGGTAACGTCGAGCAGTTCGCGGACGCGGATACGTTCGTCGTCACCGGCGCCTTCGACGAGTCGTTCTCGCTCACGTCACCTGTGCGGTTCTTCGCGCTGCTCACCAACTTCGAGGCCGGGAATACGGTCTCGCTGCAGGTCTTCCTGGACTCCGACGAACGGTACAACGCGCAGCGCACGCTCGAAGAGGGAGAGACCCTTCGTTTCGTCTTCACCTCGACCGACTTCAGTCCGTAGTGAGCGCGCGCCCCTCGGCGGGCAACAGACTGCGCCGCTGGGGATCTTTCGCCCGCACGACCGCCCGTCGTCGTGCCGGGTGCCTTCGGTGCGGTATCTGGTGGAACAAGCTGGGCGTCGACGTGAACGCTCGTGACCTGACCGGCTATAGCGCCCTGCACCACTCGGCGCGGGGGCCGGTGAGGCCGTTTCGTCGGCTCAGTCGCAGCAATTCGATCTCCTGATCAAGGGCGGGACGGTGATAGACCCCGCCCAGGGGTTGAACGGCCTCATCGATGTCGGCGTCACGGCGGGCCGTGTGGCTGCGTTGGCGCGAGGACCCCCGAGAGCGAGGGGCGACGGGTCCTCGACGCCTCCGCCAAGATCGTCACCCCGGGGCTCATTGACGCGCACGTCCGCCGATCTCGGTTTCCTCGACCCGGACGCAGCGGCACGGACGATCGAGGCCAATCGCGACCTGATCGTAGGCCTGAAGGTAGGCATGCTTTCCGGCATTCCCGAAGGACAGGATCTGGAGGTCATGCGACGGACCAGGTTAGCCGCAGACATGGCGGGCAGCGGGGCAGCATCCTAGGGGACGACGGCCGCGTCTATCCGAGGTCCGTGAGGACATCCAAAGCGGGATCCACCTCGACATCGGTCACGGGACGGGCAACCTGGACTTCGACGTCGCCGAGGACGTGCTCGCTCAGGCGTCCTCCCAACGACCATTTCCAGCGACGCACACAGGGGCAATGTCGCCGGACCCGTGTTCGGACTTTCGACGACGCTATCGAGATTCCTGCGGATTGGGACATCCCTCGAGCAGGTGGTGCGATGTGCAATCGCTGCCCCGCCGTCTTGCTTCCCTACGCAACGCTGCGCGACGGTCGGCCGTACGGCTCGATCAACTCGGGCTAGCACCGCACAGCCCGCCGATGGGCTCGACTACCCCGAGGGGCGCCCTTTCGCGAGACGACCGGTCAGCTTCCGGCCTCCTCGAGGCGCGCGATGGTTTCTTCGAACGACGTCCGCTGAGCATCGTCGACCGAGATTACGAAGGTGATGTTCTCATACTCGTCGGGCGACATCTGGTGCTCTTCGTAGATGGCCGCGAGGTGCTC
Organism: Longimicrobiales bacterium; assembly: GCA_965249195.1. GTDB lineage: Bacteria > Gemmatimonadota > Gemmatimonadetes > Longimicrobiales > Gaopeijiaceae > CBDFLM01. The sequence goes on along the minus strand of CBDFLM010000007.1, from coordinate 76,572 downwards.
GAGCATGGCGTCGCGGAGCTCCAACTTCCTGGCGGGGTCGTGGTTGCGACCGATCGCGTCGTGGTAGTCCACCCGGGCTTCGACGAGTGACAAGTGAACCCGGGCGAACAACTCGAGCCTGTCGGGGCCGATCTGGGCGGCCTCTTGCTGCTGGGCCATGAGGCCCGAAGCGCTCACGAGGCCAAGAAGAGCCAGTGCAGGCAGAGCGGCGCGCGCATACCACGCGCGCCGCGAGCGGCTTTCCATTCGACATCTCCTCCTGGTGAAATCATGGAACGGTCAAGAATTTTACGCATTCAAGGTCGCTCTCGCTACCTGCGATACACTCGGAGCACGTCGGTGAGCCCCGCATGTGGGACGAGGGTCGGATCGATCTCGCCGCGCCCGGTGTGTGCGGCGCCGGTCGGGGGTGCGGCCCGGGATCGGGCATTGCGTCGGTAGGACGCTGTCACATTATTGAGGGTGCCGCGGTCGATGCGCGCGTCGCGTGCCCGTCGGCGCTGTCGGAAGGAACGAAACGAGGAAGGCGGATCATGCCCATCTACGAATACTCCTGCCGCGCATGTGAGCACCAGTTCGAGACGCTTGTTCTAGGGAAAGACTCGCCGGGGTGTCCCGAGTGCGAGAGCCACGACCTCGAACGCCACATCTCCATCCCGATCGTAAAGTCCTCGGGGACCCACGACCTCGCCATGCGAGCAGCCAAGAAGCGCGACAAGGCCCAGGCGAAAGACCGCATGCACGAGCAGCTCAAGTACGAGCAGAGCCACGACCGGCATGGATGAGGAGTCGTGCACTCAGGCCTCATTATTTGCGCGCCCGGCGCCTACGCGGGCACGGGAACGTTCGCCGGCCGTTCGTGTAGCTTAGCAGGACGGGTTTATGTACGCCCGCGCCCGCGCCACGGCACGCTTGCGGACGTCGGTCCCGTCCCGAAAACGAATCCATGAATCCACAGGAGTCGAGATGACGCGCAACTCGAGGCGGGCCCTTCTGGCTGCTGTCACGGCGTCGGCCGTGCTCACGACGGGCGCCGGTCCGCAGACCTCGGTCGAGCAGGAACTACCCGAGGGCGTGACGGCGGCGATGGTCGAAGAGGGTGGAGCGCTCTTCGCCGGCGACGGCATCTGCATGACCTGCCACGGAGAAGCCGGAGCCGGTACTCCGGTAGGCCCAACCCTGGCGGACGGCGAGTGGTTGAACATCGACGGATCGTACGAGGCCATCGTCGAGCTCGTGATGACGGGCGTGGCTCAGCCCAAGCAGCACCCGGTTCCGATGCTCCCGCGCGGGGGCACCGAGATCACCGATGACCAGGTGAAGGCGGTCGCCGCGTACGTTTGGACCCTCGCTCAAGGCTGAGGAGGCGCGATCTTCGCGCGAAACGATCGGGCTTAGAGGCCCAAAAGAAGAGGGTCATGGGGGCCGTGCGCATCGAGGCGCACGGCCCTTTCTGCTGATGGGCGTCGGTGTGTCCCCAAGTCGTTGCAGACGGCTGCACAACAGTGGGGCAAAGCAGCGTGCCCAAAATGATGGGGAGATCGCGTTCCGGCCCGTTCGACGGGGTCTCGTCGGCTCGCGGATCGGTTGCGTCGACCCCATGATTCGAGTGACTTTCAGTTGACGCTCCACAGGCGACCGAGTCCGGAAGCGAGCACGGTGTTGCGACGCGTCCGGGGGACCTACTTCAAGCCGCGAAGGGCCGGAGGCTGAGAATGAAGACACTCACTGTCGCGACGGCATTGTTGGGGGTCTTGCTGGTCGGGCAGTCGGCGAACTGGGATCCGGTCCGGAGCGGAGCGGGCGACGAGCCCGCGAACGGTCCGGTGCCGGCACTGTCATCGCCTGTCTCCGGCTCCACCCAGGCGGCCCGCGAGCGACATTCCTGTGGAGGCGCTCACGAGTGTCGTCCGCCGGGTTTGCGCGGCCTGCCATAGCGACGCCCTCATGGTGTCGTTCGGGAACCTGTCGCTGCAGCATTTCGACGTCGCGGAGGCGCCCGAGCCGGGCGTCGTCGAGACGGCCGAGAAGATGATCGTGAAGCTGCGGGCGGGGATGATGCCACCGCCCGGGATTCCGCGTCCGGGAGGGGACACGCTTGCGGTGCTGGTCGAGACGTTGGAGGCGTTGATCGACGAGGCCTCGGCGGAGGATCCGAATCCCGGGGACCGGCCCTTCCAGCGCCTGAACCAGATCGAGTACGAGCGGTCCGTAAAGGACCTGCTCGATCTCGACATCGACGCCGGTTACTACCTGCCGCTGGACACGAAGAGCGCCAACTTCGACAACATCGCCGACGTGCAGATGATGTCCGCGACGCTCCTCGGCGCCTACCTGAACGCGGCGGCCGAGGTCAGCCGCTTCGCTGTCGGAGACCCCAACGCCACGCCCGGGACGACCACCTATACGAACTCCGGTTACGTGTCCCAGTGGGAGCGGTTCCCCGGAGCGCCGTTCGGGACGCGGGGCGGCGTGTCCGTCGTGCACAACTTCCCGGCCTACGGTGACTACGTCATCAAGCTGGCGCTGGAGCACACCACCACCGGGGGGTTCTCCGGCCGGACGACACAGGACGAACAGATCGAGATCTCGATCGACGGCGAGCGCGTCGCGCTCCTCGAGGTCGACCAGTGGATGAGCGTAGCCGACCGCAACGGGGTCAACCAGTCGAGTGAGCCCATCTTCATCCGTTCTGGACCGCACCGCGTGACCGCGGCGTTCCTGAAGCTACACGAGGGGCCGGTGGAAGACCTGCTCTCGCCTCACGACTGGTCGCTCGCCGACCGCAAGATCGGCGATGGCCAGTATGGGGTCACGTCGTGGGCGCACATCAAGGACATGGCCGTATACGGTCCGGAGAACCCAACGGGCGTTTCCGAGACCCCTTCGCGGGCGAGGATCTTCACCTGTCGCCCCACCTCGGCAGAGGACGAGAGACCTTGCGCGCGTGGGATCGTGACCCGTCTCGGGACTCAGGCTTTCAGGCGGCCCCTGACGCAGCAGGACGAGGCGGCCCTCATGAGCTTCTACGAGGAAGGCGCGTCGGAGGGTGGATTCGAGTACGGCGTGAGGACTGCATTGCAGGCGATCCTCGCGAGTCCCGACTTCGTCTTCAGGATCGAGGAGGCCCCGGCAGACGTCGAGCCGGGCGAGATCTACCGGCTGAGCCCCTTCGACCTCGCGAGCCGCCTTTCCTTCTTCCTCTGGGGGACACCGCCGGACGAAGAGCTCAGGGAGCTGGCCGCATCGGGCAGGCTGTACGACGGGTCCGTTCTGGAGGCGCAAGCGCGGCGCATGCTCGAGGATCCGCGCTCTGAGGCGCTGGCCACCCGCTTCCTGCACCAGTGGCTCCAGCTCGACGACATCTACAAGGTGCACCCCGATCGGCTCATCTACCCGGACTTCCACGAGCAGCTCGCCGACGCGATGGTCCGCGAGACGCACCTCCTCTTCGATCATCTAGTTCGCGAAGACGAGAGCATGCTCGAGCTGTACTCCGCGGACTACACGTTCGTTAACGAACGTCTCGCCGACCACTACGGGTTCGAAGGGATCGTGGGTGACCATTTCCGCCAGGTCGATTATCCGGACGAGAGCCGGAAGGGCATCTTCGGCCACGGCAGCGTCCTGACCCTGACCTCGGTGGCGAACCGCACGTCTCCGGTGCTGCGCGGCAAGTGGGTCATGACGACGGTGCTGGGCACTCCGCCGCCCCCGCCACCGCCCGGGGTCCCCGACCTCGAGGAGACGGACGGCACCGACCACGGGCGCGTCCTGACGACGCGAGAGCGTATGGAGAAGCACCGCTCGAGCGCGATCTGCGCCGGATGCCACAAGTTCATGGACCCCATCGGGTTGTCCCTGGACAACTTCGATGTTACGGGCCGTTGGCGCATCCGAGAGAACGGAATCCCGTTGGACACCCGTGGAGAGCTCTACGACGGGACGCCGGTGTCCAACCCGTCGGAGCTGCTGGAAGCGCTCTTGTCGAGGCCGATCCCGTTGGTGAGGAACTTCACGAAGAACCTCATGGCCTATGCGCTCGGCCGCCGCGTCGAGGCCTACGATCAGCCGACCGTGAGGGGCATTTCCCGCGAGGCGGAACGGAACGCCTACAGGATGTCGTCGTTCATCCTGGGCGTGATCGAGAGCGACGCGTTCCAGATGAAGCGCGCCGTGGGAGTAACAGCAGAGGAAACGACCGGAAACGAGCGGTAGTAACGACCGAGAAAGGCCGAGGAGAAGCAGATCATGCAATTCATCACTGGACAGCACCTTCCACGTCGCACGTTCCTGCGCGGGATGGGCGCCACGGTCGCTTTGCCCTTCCTGGACGCAATGGTGCCGGCGGGGGGGCCTGTGGGCCGAGACGGCGGCCCAGATCGACAAGACGCGCCTCGTCGCCATCGAGCAGGTGCACGGATGCGCCGGAAGCAACGAATGGGGTGCGACGCAGCACCTTTGGGCGCCGGCGAAGGTGGGACGCGACTTCGATCTGAGTCCCAGCGCCCTGCTGCCGATGGAGCCGTTTCGGGACCACACGACGATTGTCAGCAACACCGACGTCGCGATGGCCGAGGCGTTCCAGCCGCACGAGATCGGCGGAGACCATTTCCGCTCGTCCGCCGTATTCATGACGCAGTCGCACCCGAAGCAGACCGAGGGATCGGACGTCTACGTCGGGACGTCGCTCGATCAGATCTACGCGCAGCGCTTCGGGCAGGAGAACCCGATCCCCTCCATGCAGCTCTGCATCGAGAACATCAACCAGGCCGGCGGCTGCGCGTACGGCTACACCTGCGTGTACACGGACTCGATCAGCTGGGCCTCACCGACCGAGCCTCTCCCGGTCATCCGCGACCCCCGCGTCGCCTTCGAGCAGCTCTTCGGCTCGGGTAGCACGGCGGAGGAGAGGGCGAGGCGCCGCCGGACCAATCAGAGCATCCTGGATTGGATCGCCGGCAGGGTGGCCAGCCTCGAGCGTGAGCTCGGCCCTTCCGATCGCCAGCGCATGGGGCGCTACTTGGAGAACATCCGCGAGGTGGAGCGGCGCATCCAGATGGTCGAGGCTCAAAACACCACCGGCTCGATCCGAGCGCTGCCCGAGGCCCCGGCCGGCGTTCCAGATGACTTTGCCGAGCACGTCCATCTACATTTCGACATCATGGCGCTCGCATTCGCAGCGGACATGACCAGAGTCTTCTCGCTCAAGATGGGGCGAGACTCCTCGGCCCGTGTGTTCCCGGAGAGCGGGACGGAGCGGCCCTTCCACCCTGCGTCGCACCACGGCGGTGGGGAGGAGGGGGTCATGGATTTCTACCTGATCAACAGGTACCACGTCAGCATGATCCCGTACCTACTGCAGCGTCTCCAGGAGACCATGGAGGGGGACACCCACCTCCTCGACAAGACCATGGTCGTCTACGGATCTCCCATGGGCGACGGAAACCTGCACAACCACAAGCGCTGCCCACTGTTCGTCGCGGGAGGCGCCAACGGACGGCTCGAGGGCGGGGTCCACCTGAAGGCGCCGGACGGCACGCCGATGGCGAACGCGATGCTCACGCTGTTACACAAGCTGGGGCTCGACGACATGGAGAGCTTCGGCGACAGTACCGGCGAGTTCTCGATGTCGATGCCCACCGCCGCGGACTACTGAGACGATGAGGCGCCTTTATCGGCTCAACGCGGCCGGTGCGCTGTCGTTGATCGCACTGCTGTGGGCGACGGGTCCGGACTCGCCGGTCGCCGACGCCGCGATGCAGGGCGATGTCGAGTCGGTGCGCGCGCTGCTCCGTAGCGGGGCAGACGTGAACGCGGCCCAGGGCGACGGCATGACCGCGCTGCACTGGGGCGCCGAGAGGGGAGACGCCGAGCTGGCGGATCTCCTGATCTACGCGGGCGCCAACGTCCATGCCGTCACCCGCATAGGGGATTACGCACCGCTGCATCTGGCGAGCGGGGGAGCCCACCTCGGCGTCGTTCGTTCGCTGCTGGATGCCGGCGCCGACCCGACGGCGGTTACGAGCACAGGAGGCGCAACCGCCCTCCACTTCGCCGCTCAAGGGGGTGGCGTCGACGTGGTGCGAATGCTCCTGGCGCACGGAGCGAGCGTCAACGCGCGCGAGTCCGGCATGAGCCAGACGCCGCTGATGTTCGCGGCGGCTGCGGGCCGGGCGGCAGCGGTCGCGGAGCTCGCGGCCGCGGGCGCCGACCTCGGGGCGACCGGTGAGGTGCGCGACGCCGGCCTCATCTCCGCCGCGGATCGGGTAGCGGGCAAGCGACGCGACGAGGGGCTCCAGGCGTTCCGTGCGCAGGACGGTGGGGACGAGACCTGGCGCCAGAGCGCCACTCAGATCCAGGCGGCGATCAAGGCCGCCCGGGAGGTTCAAGCGGCCATCCTGGAGTCGGGTGGGCTCCCTTCGGAGGAGGGGGGAGCAGGCGTGAGCTTCGAGGACTACGGTGCCAGTGCCGTGGGTGGCTGGGGCGGACTGACGGCGCTGCTGCACGCGGTGCGGGAGGGTCACCCCGGTGCGGCGCTCGCGCTCCTGGACGCGGGCGCCGACGTCAACCAGTGGAGCGCGGGGGATCACACCAGCCCGCTGCTGATGGCGATGCTCAACGGTCACTACGACCTGGGCCTCGACATCCTCGAGCGGGGCGCAGATCCCAACGTGAGGAGCGTCCACGGAAACCAGCCGCTCTTCGCGGCGCTCAATACTCAGTGGGCGCCCAAAGCGCGCTATCCGCAGCAGCAGGCGTACCGCCAGCAGCGGGTGACTTGCCTCGAGGTGATGGACGAGCTGCTGAAGGCCGGAGCTGACGTCGATGCGCGGCTGAAGCGCGGCCTCTGGTACATGGAGTACAACTTCAGCCACCTCGGCGTCGACATGACCGGGGCGACCCCGTTCTGGCGGGCCGCTCACGCCCTGGACGTCGATGCGATGAAGCTGCTGTCGTCCTACGGCGCGAACCCGGATCTCGGCACGGTAGTCAGCGAGGAAGGGAATCGGCGGGGGGACTTCGCGCGTCGCCGGGGGCCGCAGGAGGATCTGTCGGGACTGCCCCCGTCGCAGCCCGGGGACGATTACGTAACCCCGATTCTGGCGGCCGCGGGGCATGGGTACCCGTTCTCCTATACCGGCAACTCGCACCGGCACGTTCCCGACGCGTGGTTGCCAGCGGTGAAGTATCTCGTCGAGGAGCACGGCGCCGAAGTGAACGCGCGAGACGCCAGCGGCTACTCGCCCCTCCACAACGCCGCGGCTCGTGGGGACAACGAGATGATCCTCTATCTGGTCGAGCGCGGCGCGGATGTCATGGTGGTGACCCGTCAAGGGCTGACGACCGTCGACGCCGCGAACGGTCCTCAGCAGCGCGTCCAGCCGTTCCCCGAGACGATCGAGCTGCTCGAGGGCATGGGCGCGAGCAACAACCACAACTGCCGATCCTGCTGACCTAACACGGACCCCAGGGGCCCACCGGACCGACCTCGTCACGCCGCGACGGGGCCGTCTGCGGTGGGTCCCGGTAAGTTCGGTTCTTGGTCGCGCCTCCGCCGATCCTGGGCTTTCCTTCAGTGGGCGCGCGTACGCCTTTACGAGCGTCGCGACGAAGGCGAACAGCCAGGGATAGTCGACGAAGTTGTCGTCCCTCATGCGGATCAGGTCCTGTCCGTACAACACTGGAAATCCCCACCGGTGGTGGCTGCCGAACACCGGGGCGCCCACCAAGGACACCCTCCTCAGGTGTTCCTGATCTCGTCGCGGAGAACATCGCGGTTCTCAGGTTGGACCACTTTGCCCACGGAGGACCTTCTCGAGGGTGTCACAAGCACTCCGCTAGGTGGCGTTCGCTCGGGACCGACACAGGCGGCGGCGCCGGCTCATCACACGTCCACTCGCGGACACCGGGATCGTCGGGACGGATCGAGCGGAAAGCGGGCGCGTTGGTCCTCGCCCTGGAGAAACGCGCGCGGAGCTCCCTCGATGGACAGAGCAGGCCCGGCCCGGTCGGCGACGGGGGACGTCATGCCGATCGGGCCTCGGGGCAGGGGGTAGTAGCGGTGCCGGGACCCCTTACCCCGGGCCCGGCCCGGGGTAAGGGGTGACACCGGCGGTGTTGTGCGGAGGCGTCTCTGGGGGCGTCAGCCTCCCAGACCCTCGGCGGTCTTCATGAGCCCCATGTGCCTGGTCGACTGCGCGAGGCCGCCCTCACCTTCCTGCCAGCCGACCCGTCCGTCCTCGTTGGCATCGATGCCGTCGACTATCTGCTGGGTGAGCTCGGCGAGCTGAGCGACCATCTCGGCGGCGTCCGAAGCGGAGCCGGTGCTCTGGATCTGCGACACGAGGGCCAAGGCTTCATCGGCCCACATGGCGACGTTTCCGGCCGCCGTAGAGACATGGACCGAGTGGGTCTGCACGGCCTCGGAGGCTCCCTCCGATTCAGCGGCGAGCTCGATGTGCCGTATGACGCCCGCCGCCGCCGCCTTGAGGCCGTATCCGAGCCCGGGACCGCTCTCGATCTGGCCGGGATCGATCGCATGCAGAACGTGTCCGGCGTGCCGCTGCATGGCAGCGAGGTCGCCGGGGTCGCCCGCGGCCAATCCGGCGTGCCGTGCCGCGATCCCCGCCTCGGCCACGGCGGTAGGGAGTAAGCCCTGACCGTCCGGCGTGTTGCCGAAACCGTCTGCTACGTGGCCCATGTGTCGGTGAGATGCGTTTTCCTGAGCCGTCACGGCGCCCGCAGAAACCAACCCCGCGAGCGCGAGCACTGTCAACACTCGAGCTGTCGAGCGCATATTCTGACCTCCTGGCACGAAGAACCGTCCGATGAGCCAAGCTCTCTTAATACTGCGGCCATGCTTCCAAGGCAAGGCAGCAAGGCCGGGTCGAAACGCCTCGTTCCGCAGCCCGGCAAGGGGGCTCCACTCGATGATCTAGCGCATCGTACACCGCGCGCGGTGGCCGGTTCGCGAGTGCTGGCGCGGGCGCTGTCACCTTTCCCGCGAGGGGCGGGTGGGTCAACTTGCCGCACCCGCTCGAACGGCCCGCCGCAGCACCGCGCCGGACTTGAGCCCTCTGCTTCCCTGAGAGGCGACGCCATGACTGCTGACCGCCGCTTTCGGCGCCGAATGCGCAAGGTGGGCGTGGCGCCGCTGGTCCTCCTTCTGCTCATTCCTGGGGCGGCGTGTCAGGCCGCCCCACCCCAGGCGCTCGCGGTTCGTGGGCCCGGCGAGCCCATCGCGGCTGCTGATTTCGCGCTTCTCGTCGAGCGGCTGTCGGGTGAGGCCGGATACTTCGATACCGACAATCTCATCTCCAACGAGCGCTCCTACCTGCACGTGATGGGCGCGCTCGAGGCCCTCGGGGTGGGCGGCGGCGCGTACATCGGCGTCGGTCCCGACCAGAACTTCAGCTACATCGCGGCGGTCCGACCGCGCGTCGCCGTCATCGTAGACCTCCGGCGGGACAACCTACTTCAACATCTCCTCTTCAAGGCCGTCTTCCACCTCGCTGAGACGCGCGTTGAATACATGAGCCTGCTGCACGGGCGTGCACCGCCGGCCGAGCCACGCGCCTGGCGCGGCCGCGACGTGGACGAGGTCGTTGCCTACGTGGATGCTAGCGCCCCCGACCCAGCCGTCGTCGCCGAGATCGTGGCGCGTGTCGACTCCGTGGCCGCCAGTTTCCCGGTCGAGCTCTCCGAAGACGACCGAGCGACGCTGCGTCGGTTCCATGGTGAGTTCATCCGCGAGGGGCTGTCGCTCCGCTTCAAAACATTCGGGCGTGCGCCGCGGCCGTATTACCCCACCTATCGGCAGCTCGTCCTGGAACGCGACCTCGAGGGACGCCGGGCCAACTACCTGGCGGACGAGGAGGATTACCGCTTCGTTCGCGAGCTGCAGTTGCGAAATCTCGTCGTGCCCGTGGTGGGAGACTTGGCCGGACCGCACGCGCTGCGCGCCATTGCCGCATACCTGGAGGAGCGCGGTGAGCGGGTGTCGGTATTGTACGTTTCGAACGTAGAGTTTTACCTCTTCCAGGACCGGAGCTTCACCGATTTCGCGCAGAACGTGCTCGCTCTTCCCATCGACGAGCGTAGTGTGCTCGTGCGAAGCTATTTCCCCAGCTTCGGGGGGGCGCATCCCCATGCGGTCGCAGGGTACTACAGCACGCAGTCGCTCCAAACGCTCCAGAGCTTCGTCGACGCGACACGAAACGGTGGATATCGCGGCTACTTGGAGCTCACGACGCGTGACGCCATCGATCCGAGTCCGCGCCGGTGACGAGGCTCTCTCTCTCCGAATACGAGCTCGGAGCCCACGTCCGGTCTGGCACACTCCCGTGGCGCGGCGCGTAGGGTTGCGAAAGGGTTTTCCAAAAAAGAGAGGAGAGGACATGATGAATAGGAGCGCAGGCTCCGGCCGGCGGACGCGCTGGGAGGAGCACAAGGTGAGCGGCGAACGTGTGGTTGGAAAGGTCAAGAAGATCCTGCGCGAGGGGCACGTGCGAAGGATCACCATCAAGAACGACGAAGACCGAACGCTGCTCGAGATTCCTCTGGCCCTGGGCCTCGTGGGCGCGGCTTTCGCCCCGACCCTCGCGGCTGTAGGTGCGGTGGCGGCTCTGGTGACGAACTGCTCCATCGTCGTGGAGCGAGAGGTCGCCGAGGACGAGGCTCGGTAACGAGCTCGCCCGGCCCAGGAGGCGCACATTCCCGAGCTTCCGGAGGTCACGGCCTACCTCGAGGGCTTACAGCGTTTCGTCGGCGGGCGGGAGCTGGAGAGCGCTCGCCTGCGCTCACCCTCGCTTCTTCGCACCTACGACCCGCCGCTCGCGACTGCCGAGGGTCGGACCGTCCTGGCTTTTCGGCGCCTCGGCAAGCGGATCGTCTGGGAGCTGGAGGGCGAGCTCTTCCTTGTCTTCCATCTCATGGTGACCGGGCGCTTCCACTGGTCGAAGCCGGGCGCGACCGTTGCGCGAAAGCGAGGGCTGGCAGGGTTCGACTTCGAGCACGGAACCCTGCTGCTGACCGAGCAATCCAGCAGAAAGAAGGCCTCGCTCCACGTAGTCCTCGGCCAGAGCGCACTGAGGGGCCACGACCCTGGGGGGCTCGAACCGCTGACCGCGACGCTCGAGGAGTTCACGGATGCTCTTCAGTCGGCCAACAAGACACTGAAACGCGCCTTGACCGATCCTCGCGTTCTCTCCGGCATCGGAAACGCGCATTCGGACGAGATCCTGCTGTTCGCCGGACTGTCGCCGTTGCAGCGCACCCGCAACCTGAAGGCCGAGGAGGTGACGCGACTCCACGCCGCTACGCAGTCGTCGCTGGAGGAATGGACTGAGCGGCTCCGCTCCGAGGTCGGCGACGGATTCCCCGAGAAGATCACCGCTTTCCACCCGTCCATGGTCGCGCACGGCAAGTACGGCAAGGCATGCCCCGTGTGCGGCGCACCCATCCAGCGGATCCGCTACGCGGACCGTGAGACCAACTACTGCGCCCCGTGCCAGACCGGTGGAAAAGTGCTCGCCGACCGAGGGCTATCCCGTCTCCTCGGCGACGACTGGCCGCGGACGCTGGAGGAGCTGGAACGCCTCGCGGACCGTTGACTCGGCAATCGCGAGGTGACAGTCGTACGCCTCGGACCGCGCTGCGAGACGGCCTGCCGCGGTCCCCGGACCCTCTTGACGGGTGTGGCATGGAAGATATATCGTACGATATAATGTTCGATGTATTGACGTAGGATCGGACACCATAGGGCCCGAAGGAGATTCCGATGATGTGCCATGGAATGGGGAAAGGCCTGGATTTCGATTGGATCTTCGACTGGGACCTCGGCTTCGGTCCCCGGCGGAGAGGGCGCAAGCGCGGTCCAAAGCGACCGTTCTTCAAGAGTGGCGAGGTACGCTTGGCGTTGCTGTCACTTCTCAACGAGGGACCGGCGCACGGCTACGAGCTCATGAAGCGGCTCGAGGAGCGCTCCGGCGGGATGTATCAGGCGAGCGCCGGGACGGTCTATCCCGTCCTCCAGCAGCTCGAGGACGAGGACCTAGTCCGCTCGCAGAAGCACGACGGCAAGCGGGTCTACGATCTCACCGAGGCGGGTCGAGAAGAGCTGCTACTGCACGAGGAGCGCGTGGAGCGGATCTGGAAGCGCGCCAGGGGTTGGAAGGAGTGGGGCGGGTACATGGGGCCGGAGGCCGCCGAGATCTGGAGCTCGTGGGGGCGACTTAGCCGCGCGGCGTTCAAGGCTGCGGCTGGCGCCGACTTCGAGGAAATGGAGCGAATTCGCTCGATACTGGACCGGGCGCGGAAGGATCTCGACGGGCTCTGAGTGCCTCGTTCAGGTCCGGACGTGGCCGTCGCCGATCGCGATCCACTTGTAGGTCGTCAGCTCCTCGAGGCCCATGGGCCCCCGAGCGTGTAGCCGCTGAGTGCTGACGGCGACCTCGGCACCCAAGCCGAACTCACCCCCGTCGGTGAAGCGCGTGCTCGCGTTCACGTAGACGGCGGCCGAGTCCACTTCGTTCACGAAGCGCTCGGCGTGCTCCTGTGTGCGCGTGAGAATCGAATCGGAGTGCTCTGTGGAGTGCTCCGCGATATGCGCGATGGCCTGATCGATTCCGATGACCACGCGCACGCCGAGGACGAGGCTCAACCACTCGGTGTCGAAGTCCCCGGGGCCGACGGGCGTAACGGTCGCCCCGTGATCACCGCGCTCGAGAAGAGGCAGAGCGGAGGGATCCGCCTTCAACTCGACGCCGCTGACCTCCAGTCGCGCCGCGACTCGTGGCAACAGCTCTTCCGCCACATATTCGTGAACGAGGAGTGTGTCGAGAGCGTTGCAGACGCTGGGCCTCTGCACTTTCGCATTCTCTATGATGTCCACGGCGCGATCCAGATCCGCGCTGTCGTCGACGAACACGTGGCAGATTCCGATTCCCCCCGTCATGACGGGGATCGTGCTCTCGCGCTTGCAGAGCTCGTGGAGAGCGGCCCCCCCTCGGGGAATGATCATATCGACATGGGCGTCGAGCGTGAGAAGCTCCGCCACGCGGCGCCGATCCGGATCGTCGATGAAGGAGATGGCATCGGGCGGTACGCGCGTGCGCGCGAGACCGTCACGGAGCGCCGCCACGAGCGCGCGGTTCGAACGAAGGCTCTCGCTGCCGCCGCGCAGGATGACGGCGTTGCCCGACTTCAGCGCCAGGGTCGCGACGTCCACCGTCACGTTCGGCCGCGATTCGTAGATGACGCCCAGGACGCCGATGGGCACCCGACGTCTCGAGAGGCGGATTCCGTTGGGGAGCACCCGCTCGTCGAGGACAGCACCGACCGGATCGGGGAGCTTCGCGACCGCTCTCACGTCCTCAGCCAATGCTCGCACGCGCGCGTCGTCCAGGCGGAGCCGGTCCAGCATTGCGTCGCTCGTCCCGGCGGCGGCCGCCCTGTCCAGATCCTCTACATTGGCCTCGACGATGTTCTCGATATGTCCCTCGAGGGCCTCTGCGATGGCCGTCAGGGCGCTGTTCTTCTCCTCCGCGGAGAACGTTGCAAGGACTCGGCCGGCCGCCTCAGCCGCGCGTGCGGTGGCAACCAGATCGAACGCCGGGTCCTTCCCGCCGGAGGAGGCGCCTTCGCGCGCCGGAGGCTCGCGACCCGGTTGGGTGTCTTCGAGCGCGGTTCCAGTCTTCATCTCGCTGCCCCTTCAGGGCCGCGCGACGCGACGGGCGAGTCCTCGTCGTCGCCGGCCAGAACGAAGTCACGTCTGTGGACCGCGGCGGGTCCATGGTCATAGCCCAGTACGTCGGCGATGCGGTCCGATTGCCGCCCACGAATGAGCGACAGCTCCGCCGAGCTGTAGCGGCTCACACCGTAGCCGATCTCGCGACGGTCGGGATCGAGCACGGGGATCGTGTCACCGCGGTCGAACGTGCCTTCCACGTCGACGATGCCGGCGGGAAGGAGCGATGAATCGCGCTCCCGTAGCGCTCTCGCGGCGCCGGCGTCGACGACGATCCGCCCACGTCGCGTTCGGCCCGCCACGATCCAACGCTTGCGGGCTTCCATCCGGTTCGACAGGGGGGGAAAGCGCGTACCGACCGGCGCGCCCTTCACCGCCCGCAGGATCACTTCAGGCGCGTGACCGGCGGCGATGACGACTTCGATCCCGGCGCGCCTGGCCAGATCCGCGGCCTCCAGCTTGGTGGTCATCCCACCGCGCGCTAGTTCCGTGCCGATGCCGCCCGCTTGGGCCCGCAGCGTGTCGTCGATGCGGAGTACCTCGGGGATGAGCCGCGCGTCGGGATCGTGCCGGGGGTCTGCGTCGAAAAGCCCGGCCTGATCCGTGAGCAGCAGCAGGAGGTCGGCGTCCGCCAGGAGGGCGACCAGCGCCGAGAGGTTGTCGTTGTCCCCGACCTCGATCTCCTCGGTCGCGACCGCGTCGTTCTCGTTGACGATGGGGACGATCCCATGGTCGAGCAGGACGTTGAGGGTGTCTCGAGCGTTGACGAACCGGTTCCGGCGCTCTACGAGGTCGCGGGTCAGCAGGATCTGAGCCACGTCGATCCCGAAGGGTCGCAGGTGTGCGTCCCAGTGCTGCATGAGGAGGCTCTGACCCACGGCCGCGAGCATCTGGGTCTGGGCCAGGTCGCGGCCGACGGGCGTGGCGACGCGGGCTTTTCCGGCTGCGACCGCGCCGGACGAGCACACCAGGACCTGGTGCCCTTCGCCGTGCAGCTGCGCGAGCTGCGTAGCGAGGGGCGCCAGCGACTCTGAAGCCAGGTGCCCGCCTCCGTTGGTGAGCACGCTGGTGCCGATTTTGACCACGATCCGGGACATCAGGTGGCCCAGGTCCCGAGTAGTGTAACTAAAAACATAACCCATGCATAATAATGCAGACCGATGCGTCCGGGAAGTCGGCTGCGGGCTCCAGCGGCCCATCCAGCACACGGCCCTGCCGGGTCGACCGGGGGAGTGTTTGGGAAGCTACGCGGGCGCACCTCGCGCATGACGGCATACAATCGCATACGGGAGATCGGGGCCGGCCTGCTGGTCAGCCCGTGCCTACGTCCATGACGCCCCGGCTCACCATGACCGAGCCACCCCCCACGCGCACCCGCGACACGGCGCCCGACCGTGCGACGGCCTCGACCTGCAAGACGCTCGGCCGACCCATCTCCAGGCCCTGTTCCACGGTCCAGGACATCGTGCCGTCCTCGAGTCCGGCGCGCTTCCCGAGATACCCGCCCAGAGCCGCCGCGGCCGACCCGGTCGCGGGATCCTCGGGCACGCCGGAGCCGGGGCCGTACATGCGTACGTGCAGGTCGACGCCCTCGCCCTCCGCCTCGCGAGTGACGACGTAGACCAAGCGACTCCAGGCGTCGGCAAGCAGCCGTTCCCAGACCTGGAGATCGAGTCGGGACTCGCGACACGCTTCCAGGTCACGCAACGGCACTACCAGAAACGGAAGACCGGCCGACGCGAACTCGGGCTCGAGGTCGTTGCCACCGACGGAACCGGGTGGGAGGGAGAGCATCCGAGCCAGATCGTCGGGAGTGTAGGGCGCTTCGCGAAGCTCCGGCGCGACGGCCGTGGTAAGCCGGGTGGAAACGGGAAATCCCTCGCGAGCCATGATCTCGACCGGAACGGGCCCAATGTTCTCTTCTAATACGATATCGGTCCGCTCCCCCGTGAGCTCGACAGCCCCGGTCGCGGCTAGGAAATAAGCGGTTCCGACCGTGGGATGCCCCGCGAACGGTATCTCGACCGCCGGCGTGTAGATCCGCACACGCCTCGTCCCCTCCCTGGTCTCGGGAGGAGCGAGAAAGACCGTCTCCGAGAGGTTCATCTCCCTGGCGATTCGCTGCATGAGATCCGCAGTGAGTCCCGCCGCCTCTGGAAACACCGCGAGCGGATTGCCTCCGAAACACCGATTGGTGAAGACGTCCAGGGTGTAGAACGGAAGCTCCATGACGGTCGAAGCTACCGTCGGGGGGCGTGGCATGCGATCCCGGGCAGAGATCGTGGCGTTCTGGCCGGTGGCGAGCGGGCCGGAACGTTTCGCCCATCCACGCGTTTATTAGACAGTCCACTGGATCCATCAGGAGGCACCATGCTCATCCGGCGACCCTCCGACATCCCGTCGTCCGAGATCACTCCCGAGAGCACCTATGTCGACCGGCGCGAGTTCATCGAGCGCGCGGGCCGCATCGCCGGCGCGGCGGCAGTCGTTCCCGCGGCGCTGACGAGCCGTGAGGCCGCCGCTGAAGCCGCCGCGGCCCAGGCGCTGACCTCTTCGGGCGGGAGCGCCGCTGCGCTCCAGCAGGAGTTCACTCCGCTCGAGGACATCACCACCTACAACAACTTCTACGAGTTCGGGACAGATAAGCGGGATCCTTCACGAAACTCCGACGATTTCGAGCCTCGGCCGTGGAGCGTGGTGGTCCAGGGCTTCTGCAATAATCCCGGCACGTATTCGGTCGAGGACCTCGTTCCACCGCGGGACGTCGAAGAGCGCATTTACCGAATGCGCTGCGTGGAAGCGTGGTCGATGGTCATTCCCTGGAACGGCGTGCCGCTCAGCAAGATCATCGAACGGCTCCAGCCAACCTCACAGGCGAAGTTCGTGGCGTTCGAGACCGTTTTCCGGCCTTCCGAAATGCCGGGTCAGCGCTTTCCGATCCTGGAGTGGCCCTACGTCGAAGGCCTGCGCATGGACGAGGCGCTGAACGACCTCACCATCATCTCAACCGGTCTTTACGGCAAGGATCTGCTCAACCAGAACGGCGCCCCGCTGCGGCTCGTTATGCCGTGGAAATACGGCTTCAAGGGGATAAAGAGCATCGTGCGGATCAGCTTCGTAGAGGAGATGCCGCCCACGACCTGGAATATCATGGCTCCGCACGAATACGGCTTCTACGCCAACGTCAACCCCGACGTCAGCCATCCGCGTTGGAGCCAGGCTCGTGAGCGCCGCATCGGCCAGTTCCGGCGCCGCCCGACGCTCATGTTCAACGGGTACGGCGAGCAGGTAGCATCGATGTACGCCGGGATGGACCTCAGTAGGTGGTACTGAGCGCCGGGGCGCGGGTGCCGGCAACGCGTGTGAGGCGGCGGGCCGGGTGCAGTCAGGGGCATCGAGGCCGGATGTCGCTCTAGAGCGAGCCGCGTGATGACGCACAGGAGCCGCGTCGTTCTCCTCAAGGCGGTGGTGTGGGCGCTTTGCCTATCACCGCTGGGCTGGACGGCCTACCGCTTCTTCCTCATCGACGGGCTGGGCGCAAACCCTATCCAGGAGCTCGCCCACCTCACCGGTGACGCCACCCTCGAGCTTCTCCTGGGGGTGCTGGCGGTGACGCCGCTACGAAAGATCACCGGCTTCAACGACCTGCAGAAGGTCCGACGGCTCGTGGGGCTCTTCGCGTTCTTTTACGCCTGCCTCCACATGGTCACCTACGTCGTCCTCGATCAATTCTTCGCCTGGCGCTACATCTTCGAGGACATCGCCGAGCGGCCGTACATCCTCGTCGGCACGCTCGGCTTCCTGCTTCTGATCCCTCTCGCCGCGACCTCCACCAAGGGCTGGATTCGCAGGCTTGGCAAGCGCTGGGTACAGCTTCACCGCCTCGTGTACTTGGTGCCCGTCCTCGGGGTGATCCACTTCACCTGGGTCACCAAGGCCGATGAGTTCTGGCCGCTCATGACGCTGGCGGCATGGGCGTTTCTCATGTCGTTTCGCGTGCCACGGCTGAGGAGGTGGGCCTCGGGTGCGCGCCGGCGCCCCGATGGGGCCCGGCGGCCTAGAGCCCGCGGTCCCGAAGCCGTCTCGCGAGCAGGCCGCTGAGGTGGGCGCGTGTCGGCGGCCCCAGCTCTCCGGGCCCACGCCGGTGGCGCGTAGATAGTCGGGCTAAAGCCGGAGTGCCCGAAACCGCGCGTCCTCACCGCGGTGTATGAACAGCTTCCCGGCCAGGCGCCGCTGGCCCACGAGCCGCACCCAACCGCGTCCGCAAGCCGCGTGACCGTCTTCGGTTCCTCGCCACGAGAAGACCGCGGCCCAGCCCCCCCGCCCTCGACGGACGCGGTAGTCGATCTCGGCCTCGATGGGGCCCATGCGGAGGCTTCCCGCCCCTTCGACTGTGAACTCGAGTCGGGCGTCGCCGTGTGTCGTGAGCTCGTCGCCCCGCCAGATCTCGGCGCTCTCGATGCGCCAACGTCCCATGATGGGATTCATCGGGCTCACCGCCAGACCGTCAGAGGGTAGTTCAGGCCCACCGTGAGCGTGACGGGTCGGAATCGGTCGACCGAGGTCCTTCGGAGCTCGGCCTGCGTCGTGAGTCCGCCCGATCTGCTCGGGGGCCTGATGCCGACGAAGAGCGTGTATCCGCGTCGGGTCTCACGATCCGCGCCGGGAGAGTCTTCGTAGACCGTGTTGCGAAAGGCAGCCCCACCCCCGACGTAGAGTCCGGGGATCACGACCGCCGCGGCCTCGGCGTTGAACTGGTACTCCGTGATGCCGCTGATGAAGGTGACGTCCATGTTCGGTATCACGTCGATCCGTCCCCATGGATCGGCGATCAGGTGGCTCTGTGCCCCCACCACGATGGCGTCGTTCTTCATATCGAAGCCCGCATGTGCTCCGACGAAAACGCCGCGAGCGCCCGAGGTGAGCCTCCCCTGAGGCGCTGGCTGGTCACCCCCGCCCTCTCCACGTCCGGACCCGGCGCCGAGCAGGGCGCAAGCGGCTTGGGTGGTGCTCAGCATGAGTACGAACGCCCAGCGGCGTAGCGTCACACGGCTACCATCAAGCCTGTAACCCACATGACGGCGAGGCCGAACACGAGACCGACCGCGTTGAGCGGCTCAGCGATGCCCCCGCCGCGGCTTCCGATGAGCCGCCCTAGCGTCCAAAGCACCTGCGCGACGGCGCCGGCTCCGATGGCGAGGAACAGCACTGCGGCCGTGGGCGAGTACGAGAAGCCTCCGATCCACGCACCCACTATGGTGGGAGCGCCAGCGAGGGCGCCGAGGCCGACCAGCAGGGCGAGCGACGGCCGCTTCCTCGCCATCGGCGCCACGATACCGATCCCTTCGGTGGTGTTGTGGATCAGGAAGCCAAACACGAGCGTCGTCCCGAGGGCGAGCTCGCCCACCGCGTAAGCCGATCCGATCGCCAACCCCTCGCCCAGGTTGTGCAGGCCGATCCCGAGCGCGATGAGGACAGCCAAACGCAGAGCGTCGTTGGGATCCACCGACCCTTTGAGCCTTCCCAATGCCTCGATGGCGAGGGGTGTGCCCAGCACTCCCAATGTGACGAGTCCGATTCCCTGAAACGCTGACGCCACCGCTCCAGACAGCTCGATCGCCTCCGCGAGGGCGTCGACGCCCAGAAATACCAGCAGTCCGGCGGTGAACGAGAGAAAGAAATGGAGCCACCGAGCGCTGACGCCGGCCAGGAAGGGGAGCCACAGAAGCCCGAGGAACACGGGGATGACGCCCACGTACACGCCGAGAAGGGTGAACGTCGCGAGATAACGTCGGTCGACCTGAGGCGATTGCGTCGCTACGGCCACCTCGCGCGTGAAGGTCGTGCCCGAGGACGTGACGAGGCCGACGACCGCGGGTTCACCGTCCACCCATGGGTAAGGCACCTCGACTCTGGCGCTTCCGAGCCTGGGGATCGTCGCCGAGGGTTGAATCGAGAACGACCAGTAGGCTTCGTCGACGGTGACCTGCGACACGGTCACCGGTTCCGGCCCACCGTTCACGATGCGGATCACTAGCGTTCCCTCTGCGGGGAAGCTCACGCGCTGGATCGTGAGGTCCTCGACGGGTGGAAACGCGGCCTCGAAGACCCCTACGGGGCCGAAGCGTAGAAACGTGGCGAGCAGGATTCCCAAAAGGACGAGTGGCAGCACGCCCTGGAGCCAGAGCGGCAGCAGGGCGGGCTCGCCCGCCTCCGCCTCGCTTTCGGGACCACTCCCCAAGGCCGCTTCTCCGGACGCGCTAGACAACGACACGCTCCTGGACGTCGAAGAGGCCCATCCAGCCGAGCTCGGCGAACTCACTCTGATGCGCGTGGAACATGAAGAGCCCGGGGAAATCGAAGGAAAACTCCATACGACCGCGCTCTCCCTGGCAGAGCATGACCGTATCGGTCCACTCGTAGTGTTCGGGGCGGGTCCCCGTCCTCCAGTACCGGAACAGGTTCCCGTGGAGGTGGAAGGAATTGATTGGGTCGAACTCCGTCAGGTTGCTCAGGTACAGCCGCACCAGCTCGCCCTGCTCAATTGCGATCGGATGTCTCTGGTAATGGAAGGCCACGGTGTTGGCAGCGTAGACCTCATTCTCGCCGTCGAAGTTGGTGTCGAACCCGTTCATCACCATGACGAGCTCCCGCGCCGGCTCGAGACCCTCGGGAGGATCTACGATAAACATGCCGTAAAGGCCCTTGTGGATGTGGCGCTTCAGCGGCACAGCGTGGCAATGGTAGAGATGGACGCCTGCCGGACGGGCGTCGAACTCGTAGGTGAACGACGCACCCGGATCCACGATCTCGAAGACGCCGTCCATGTCCGCTGCATGGATGCCGTGGAAGTGAATCGTATGGGGGTGTGAGCCGGAGTTTACGAAGTTGAGACGCAACCGGTCGCCCTCCGTGGCGCGGATGGTCGGCCCGGGAACGCGTCCGTTGTAAGTCCACGCCTCGAAGTAGACCCCCGGGGCCACCTCGACGGTGCTGTCGACGGCGACGATCTCGTACTCGCGGAGCGTCTGGCCGCCTGGCAACTCCGACACCTCTCCATACTCGAACTCGGACATGAAGCGCGTGGGGTCGAACAGGGAGAGGTCCACCTCGCCGTCCACGCCCATTTCGTGGATGTGGTCCGGGCGCTGCTGCGCCGCCGTCTTGCGAAATGCGGCCGCGCTTCCAGTTGCCGCCAGTCCTACTGCTCCTGCGGCACCGGCTCTGATGAGGTTACGCCTGGTCAGGCCGCTGCGCTCCACTCCGGCCTCGTTTCCTTCTGACTCGTCCACGGGGGGTCGTCTTCCGTTTCGTCGTGGTGACGATCCGGGGCCTACCCACCCGGATCGATAATTAGTCTTGCCTAAACCTGTTCGTAGCGACGGTCGCGGTCAAGAGTCGCTCGTTGCGACCCCGACCGGTGTGGACGGGGAGGTGGCTGGGACGCGTACGCCAATCGGGATTCGCCCGCGGCCAGGGCACGAAGCACGTCCATCGTCTGGACCTCTCGATGCCTGGCTCCAACGGACTCGAGGCCACACGGCGGATCGCCGCATTGGGTCTGGACACGGACGTTCTGGTGCTCACCATGCACGCCGAGGAGGAGTACCTCGTGCCGGCCGTAGAGGCCGGAGCAATCGGCTATTTGACCAAATCGCACGCCGATCACGACCTAGTAGAAGCGATTCGGGTCGTGGCGCGTGGCGAAGTCTATCTACCGCCGAGGGCAACCCGTCTTCTTCTCCGGCACTACAAGGCCGCAGAGGCGGAGGAGGGCGCCGGCCTCCACGATTTGTCCTCGCGAGAGCAGGAGGTCCTGGCGCTGACGGCCGAGGGGTTCAGCTCCCGCGAAATCGGCAAGAAGCTGTTCATCAGCCCCAAGACAGTGGATACCTATCGTTCGCGCATCACGGACAAGCTCGGCCTCAATCACCGCTCCGAACTGGTGCGCTTCGCGCTGAGAGTGGGGTTGCTCAAGCAGATGTGAGCAGGGCATCGCCGGCCGAGCTCGGCCCATGTGGCCCGAGCTCGCCGCACTGCCTCGTGGCCGTTGTCTCGGGCGTGGCTGGCGCCGAAGCCGCGGACTCGCTCCCGCCGTCGGCCGCGGGGACGGAAGCTGCTTCGATTGCGTACAGCCAGGCGGTCACCGCCACGAATGCCACGCCGATCACGTTCTTTATCCTGCTGGATCTTCCGAATCGTCCGCTCATCTCGCTCGTCCTCCCCCGTGTTGCAGGCCGGAGCTGGATCGGCCCGATCCTCGAGCCGCACTACGCTCGAGCCGCTCTACGGAAGAGGCGAGCGAAAGGTTTTCGATGTCACAAGTTGGCGCTCCCGGAATTGACGCTGTCCCTGACCCCGCGTAGCCTCGAACACTACGGACCGAGCCTACAGGGGGAGCGTCGTGGCGACGGACATCATCGACTACCAGATCTTCGGGGCCGACATGCAGGTCGTCGAGATTGAGCTTGAGCCCGGTGAGGATGCGGACGCCCGTGAGCGGCGAGGCGTCGAAGGAGGCGAAGACACGGTCTCCACGAGCGACCGGCACGCCGGGAGATCCGGCGCTGACGAAAAGGTCGACCGGGAAGATGTTGCCCACGAGGGACTCCGTATTCCGGAGCGACTGGGCGTACTGGTAGCGGCGCGATGCGCCGAGGGCGAGCTGGGCCCGCCCACTGGCCCGCCATCGCAGCAAGGCTCTCGGGGCCAGCCGAATCGATCCGTGCGCTGCGCTCGATGAGACACCGACGCTCATCGAGAGGTGGTCGGTCAGCGGCCGGGTGTGATCTACGGTCAGGGCGCCCAACAGGCCCCGCCAACCCAGCGCTCCCGCCGGCGACTCTTGCTGCGTCCGCGCCGCGTAGTGGGTGCGGCTGCGCTCCAGCCGAAGCCCGAGTCTGGTGCTGCGGTCGGGGCCGGAGCGCTCCAGCTACGCCGCTACGCCTGCGTCGCTGCGAAGCGACGACATGTCTACCTCGCCCACGGCCGCGGACCAGGACGAGCCAACGTCGGCGTCGGCCAGCCAGGCCTTCACCTCCAGCCTGCCGACGTCGGTAGCGCTTCGCCAGTCTATGCCCAGTGAGCGGCTCTCCCACTCGAAGACGTTTCGTCCACTCGACCCGAGCGGGTCCTCTTGGGCCCGGGCGGCGTCCAGGGCGTTCTCGTTCTGGTACCCCAAGAGCATCAGGCGCCCTCCCCACGCCGGCGACTCGATCTTTGCAAGGACGTCGGACGTCCCTCCCCTGAGGTAGGAGGGATCGTCGGGGGCGAGGAAGTCGGGCAGGCCGGAGCGGATAGCCAGCAGGTAGCCCGCGCCGGAGGACCCCAACGGCCCGTCGACCGTGGCCCGAGCTTGAGTCGTGCTGAGCCCACCAGCGGTGCGTGCCTGGTCGCCGGGGGACCGGGTAGCGGCGCTGACCGTGCCGGACAGGGTCTCCGGCGACGCGACCGAGGTCGGTGCGATGGAGAGCTCGACGCGCGCGAGGGCATCCGGATTCCAAGCGCCTACGAGCCCGGCCGAGTGGTACGGGTTGAAGACTGGGAAGCCGTCGATGACGTAAGACGTTTGATCGGGCGCACCGCCTTGCACTCCGAGGCCCTGGGGCGTTTCCTGCGCCAGGACTGCGTGCCCGCCGCCGAGTGCGAGGAGCGCGTCCGGCTCGGACAGAAGCGGGTGGTTGCGTACGGCGGCCGACGTGAGCGCCTTGTCCGGGAACGCGACCGAGTCCGACGGCTCGGTTCCGCGGAGCGCCAACCTCGCATTCACGCGGACGCTCCCCAGGCGTACGGGAACGGGCTGCAGAGCCAGGTTGATCTCGAGTAGGCCCTCCTGGGGCACCAGGGCATGCAGGGTGCGCGTCTCGTAGCCGACGGATCGCACGCGCAGGTGTTGCGGACCCGCCGGTACGTCACCGAACACGAACCGGCCGTCGACCGATGCCGCTTGCCCGCGGTCCAGATCCGTGAGCGAGATCAGCGCGCCAGGCAGCGGCTGACCCGTCTTGGCATCGGTGACCGTCCCGACGAGCGAGGCCTGAGGCGCTTGCGCCGTCAGCAGCAGGGAGAGCGAGCCAATGAGCAACGAGGTCATGACTCAAGTTTTCAATGTCGAGCGCGTCTCGTCCAGGGGCCAGCCATCACCGGACGCCGGCACCTGTCACAAAAGAACTGCTCGACGGGCCCCAGCGTTGGGAACGTTGCCCTAGGGCGCGACGAAGCTCGGAGTCGCCAACCGTGCGCGAACGGGTCGTTTCCGCGCGGCCGCTCCGGCGCGCCGCAAGACTCGCCAGTCCGGCAAGATCAGCGCATATGCCACGCCTCGAGGAGTTCGCGCTCCTCCCGGGTGGGCAAGAACCTCGGAATGACCTCAGCCTGCCGTTCAGCGGGCCTGGAGAAGTGGTACTCCAGCGTGTATTCCGTGGTGGTGGCCAGAGGACGGAACGTCAGGCCCTTCTCGACCTCGGGCGTGATGTCGAAGCGCGAGAAGCCCGCTCCTGTCCGGGGCGGACGCCAGACGGGCAGATCAATGTACGGCCGCACTCCGCGCTTGAGGAGGAAATCGGTGCCCACCCACGTGAACGCCGTCTCCTCGGTGGTAACGGCCCGGATCCCGTAAAGCAGCTCCGAGATGGGACGCGGAATCAGAGGACCAAGGCAATTGAAGATCCCTGACTCCTCGGCCTCGACCATGCGGATGAGCCACTCTACGAGGTCGCGCGCGTCGATGATTTGGATGGGGTCGGAGCCGTCGCTCGGCGCGAGGACCTCGCGCCCAGCGTGGATCCTGACCGGCCAGTAGGTAAGCCGGTCCGACGCGTCGCCTGGGCCGGTGATCAGGCCGGGTCGGAAGATCCCCGAGCGCGCCACCACTTGCATCCGCAAGCGGTGCCCGGTAGGCGCGACGACGAGTCGTAGCACCACCTGCTGTTCCTGGGTGACTTCTGCTCCCCCATCCCCGCCCGGGTACTCAGCGGGTACGAAGGCACGGTCCATTGCGTGTTCAGCAACGGTGACGGAGACCGCTTCGTCACGTAGCGGAGCCTGCGGTAGACCCGGGGTGGCGGTGTGCGGGGATCGACGGCTGCGCTCAACCGGCCGGCGGCTGGAGCGCCACGGTCCACGAGCGCCGCGTTTCGAAGCTCACTGGATGCGTCGCCAGGTTCTCGTCGGCCCACGCGTTAAGCTCGGTCTTCACCGAAGCGTCGACGACGCTCGTGCCCTCGTTGGTGAGTCCGATGACGGAGTAACTTCCAGGCGGCCGGTATCCGATCATCAGATCCGAGACCGCCCGAACCTCCAGGTGCGTCAACGGCTCCTCTTGCCAGCTCCTGAGGGAGATGCCGCTCAGCTCGATTCGCGCACGGGGAGCGAGCAGAAACGCGATGAGTCCTGGCGTCCCCTGGATCTCGACCATCGTCACGTGTTCCTCCTCGGCGCCGACGGCGAAGACGCCGACACCGTTCGCGCCCCACGCTTGATCGAACGAGGTCTCAGGAGGGTCGGGAACCACGAGCCAGCGGGGCTCGGCGGCGCCGTTCTCAAGAGTGAGGTCGAAGGTCCATACGGAGACTGGTGGCCTCCTGCCGAGCGCGACTGAAACGACCTCGGCACCGACCGTAGACATTTCAGTCGCGGCTGGCCCGCCTCCCGAGAGCCCGTCCTCGAAATCGGGGTCCTCGCCAGGAGCACAGCCAAGGGAGGCGATCACCGAGCCCGCCACCATCCGCACCGCGTAGCCCGGGACGCTGACTCTGCGACTCCGCTTCGACCGGCTCAGCCCCACTTCCTTCCGAGCTCGTCGAGCCCGGCGCTGGCGAGGTCCTCGGGAGTCATGCAAACGCGAAACTGGACCTCGGCGATGCGTGGTACGTCCGAGGGGGATGCGACATCGAGGATCAGGATTCCCCCGCGCTTTCCGTGTCGCTCGGAGAAGTACGCGGCCTCCGGTTTCAGGTCCTCCATGATCCGCTGGATGATCTTTCCTGCGGT
The DNA here is from genome assembly GCA_965249195.1 of Longimicrobiales bacterium. Classification (GTDB taxonomy): domain Bacteria; phylum Gemmatimonadota; class Gemmatimonadetes; order Longimicrobiales; family Gaopeijiaceae; genus CBDFLM01. Next base: position 50,831 of record CBDFLM010000007.1, on the reverse strand, counting down.
GCCATCCCGAACGAGCGAGTTGAAGGGCTCCATTGGCATTTCGAAGTCGACGATCATTCGCATGACGGGCGCTCACTGTCGAGGTTCGTGGCTCTGCCGTAGTGATCGGCTGGGTCAGGGAACTTCAAGCTTCAACGTCGAGGGACGATGCGCCAGCCCGCGATCGGCCTGCGCCGCCTGATCCGGCCGGTTGCGGTCTCGGCTCACAACTTCAAGTGGGCTCCGAGGGCGCTCCGGTCGGGATCGCAGGGAGCTGTACCCGGAACACTGTGCGGCCCGAACGCGACTCGACCTCGATCGTTCCCTCGTAGCGCCCCACGAGGCGACGGGCGACGTCGAGGCCGAGACCGGTCCCCTCTCCTACCCCCTTCGTCGTGAAGAAAGGGTCGAAGATGCGACTTCGGATCTCGGCAGGGATCCCAGGACCGTCGTCGACGATTTCCACCATCACACGAGCACCGGCGCGGCGCGCCGCAACGTCGACGCCCCCACCCTCGGGGACTGCGTCGATGGCGTTGTCGATGAGGCTGGCCCAGATCTGGTTGAGCTCCCCGCCGATCCCGAGAACCGGCGGCAGCTCCCCGTCTATGTCGACCCGCACCTGGGCTCGCTTGGCAACGGCCTTCGCATGCAGCACGGTCACGGCGTCGTGTAGCCCTTTCGCGACGTCTACCGGCAGGTCTACCGTCGCGCGGTCCATGTGCGTGAAGCTCTTGACGGCCGAGACCATGTCGGAGACGCGGGACGCCCCGCGCTCGATCTCCGTGACGAGGTCGCGCGCGGCGTGGGCGCTCGTCATCCAACGAAGCGCGTCGTTCAAGGCGTCGCTGCTCCCGAGGGCTCGAGACAGCCGCTCCAGCTGCTCGAGGGTCACCGAGCTGTCGATGAGCGGCCACACCGTAGCGGGGTCCCCGCCGCGGGACGCGATCCAATCGTCCAGGTCGTCCTCGCGATCCGCCCGCTGCAACGGATCGAGGGGGGGCTTCTGAACCGTGAGGCACGCCTCGCGCACCTCGTCGAGAATCGTGAGGGTCTCCTCTATCGGCCCGCGGCGGGCGAGCGACAGCAGTGCGCTCTCCAGCTCGGTGAGGCGTTCCGTGAGCGCCTTCGCGCTCCGCACCATCGCCGACGCGGGGTTGTTCAGCTCGTGCGCCAGACCGGCCGCCAGCTTACCGAGCGCGAGCGTCTTCTCGTCCTGCAGGTCCGTCGAGCGAAAGTGCCGGGCCCGGTCGGTCATGATGTGCACGCACTTCGCTGTGAACTCGGGGCATTCGCGGGCCAGCTCTCCGAGGAGCTCGCGGCCCACCGCCCAAACCTTTGTGTCGACCTCCGCGCGCGTGTCCCCGGGGGCGGTTTTCAGCCTCGAATAGGGAAGCACTCCCGTGACGTCGCCCGTGCGCCACTCCATGACCTTGTTCTTGCCGGCTCCGCGGTCGAAGTAGATCGCCACGTGGCCCTTCAGCACCAAATACAGAAAATCGACGGGTTCCCCCTGACGGGCGAGACTCTCGCCCGCCTCGACCCGCATGAGCTCTCCGTTGGCGAGCAGCCACTCGATCTCCGCCTCTGCAACGCTCGCAAGCGCGGCGTGTCCCCTCAGGCGTTCCGCGTCGTTCGGTTCGGGAGTCATCGCAAGGAACTTGCGCGCGGTGGACGCGGGCGGCCAGGCCGAGTACCGTCGAGCGGGTCGCCGAGCGTACGGCGGCGTGTAAGGAGGGCACTTCGACGATATGGGGGTTGCGATGGGAAGCTCACGACGCGGCCTGGACCGGAGGGGGTTCCTGCGCCACGGGATCGCGGCGGGCGCGGGCGCGGTGGTTCTGGGAAGAGGGCCCCAGAAGCTGCCGGAGGGCCGTGCGGCCCGAGCGACGGTTCCCCTCATTCTCACGAGCCATACCAACGAGACCGGCCGCCACGCGATGGAGGAGGGATGGGCGATCCTTTCGGGCGGTGGCCGCGCCCTCGACGCGGTGGAACGTGGCGCCAACGTCATCGAGGTCGACCCCGACGACGCGAGCGTCGGATACGGTGGGCTGCCCAACGCCGACGGCGTCGTCCAGCTGGACGCCTCGATCATGGACGGCCGGACCTACAGCGCCGGTTCGGTGGGTGCGCTCGAGAACATCATGACGCCGTCTTCGGTAGCCCGTCTGGTCATGGAGCGCACCGACCACGTGATGCTCATCGGGCGGGGGGCGCTGGAGTTCGCGCGCGGCTTCGGGTTCGAGGAAACGGACCTGCTGACGCCAAACGCGCGCGAGCGTTGGCTGCAATGGAGGGAGCAGCTCGACGAGCGCGACGACTGGGGCCCGCCCGACCACCTGCGCGGCCTCCCCGGGGTGGGCGGCTTCGAGGAGGAGGTCCAGTTCGAGCACGGCACGACGAACGTGCTCGCGGTCGACGCCGACGGTGACATCGCCGGGATCACGACCACGAGTGGGCTGTCGTGGAAGGTCCCGGGACGCGTCGGTGACTCCCCCATCATCGGCGCCGGGCTCTACGTGGACAACGACGTCGGGGCCGCGGCAGCGACCGGGCGCGGCGAGGACGTAATGAAGTCGTGCGCGTCCTACTTCATCGTAATGCGCATGCGCGACCGCCGCTCGCCTCAGCAGGCGTGCGAAGACGCCTGCGAGATGATCGTCGACAAGTACCGCAACGTGAACCCGGATTTCGTCCCAGGCGAGAAATTCGTGGCCGTGAGCAAGGCCGGCGAGGTCGGATGCGCGAGGATGGGGAGCAACCGGCCGGCCACGATGACGGTTCGCGATGGCAGTGGGTCGACGACGTTCGAGGGGACGGTGCTGTACGGAGGAGGATGAGGGGGGGGGCTACAGTATCCATCCAAAGAAAAGCCTCGCGCCCACCAGGATCTGCGCCAGCCCGAGCAGTGCGGCCGGGAGGCGGATGAGGGGGAAGCCGGGTCCTTGGTACATCAGAAGGATCGCGGCGCCGCACCCCAGTACAGACAACAGCGCGAGGCCAGGCAACCAGAGATGTGCGAGCAGGAGCACCCCCGGTGATACGACGAAGGCCATCACCAGAGCACCATCCCAAAGATCGAAGGGGAGGGACCCCAGTACCCGATTGAGCAGAGAGGCGGGACGTACGTCTTCGATCTCGTCGGCGTCGAAAGGAAGTTGCAACTCCTCCGCCCCGCGGCCGACGTACACCCCGATGCACGATCCGGCCGCGTCCACCACGAGGGCCCCGTCCCACCTTCCCTGCACCCTCACGTCCACGTAGTGGAGTCCATTCGCCGAGGGAGGCGGGAGCCGCGCCACCAGGTCCTCGCGAAGCACGAAGGGGTAGCGAGTCATCGCCCCGGATCGGAGCCCTCGCTGGCCACGAACTCCCACGTGAAGCATACGTCCTCGCCGGTGAACGCTTCGCCGTCGTGCCAGCGCACGTTCTCGTGGAGCTCCCACGTCATCTCGACGGTGCCGTCCGGGTTATGGACGATCAGGCCGTTGTCCTCCGTGGGGATGCGTTTGGCGAGCACCGGGACGTAGGTGTTGCTGTCGTTGGTCGTGATCAGCCCTTCCGACATGCTGAAGTGGATGTCGACCAGGTTTTGGCTCGTCAGCGCGTTCAGCACGTCGATCTCGCGGTAGTATGCGATGCGCAGAATCTTTCTGCCGCCGGCGTCCGCGGTGGCCGCGGCTCGCTCGTCCGCGCACGCGCCCAGCCCGGTGGAGCCGATCAGGAGGGAGGTGATGACGAGCAGGGCGCGTCGGTGGGTCGTCATGGTCGCCTGGGTCTGTGGGTCTGGGAATCGGAGGGTGTGTGGGAGTTCGCGTGACGCGCAAGCCGACGAGCCGGACGCTGCCCGAGCGTCTCACCCGATCGGCCTACTGCCTCCGGGCCGTGGGAAGGGACCTTCCCGCATGGCGGCGTGATACGCGAAGCTCGCGACGACGCTGGCATTGATCATCAGGTCTCGAGACAGGAGCTGGTCGAACGTGTCCATGTTGAAGTGGTGCGTGCGCGCGCGGTAGTCGATCCGGTCCTGCAGGAACTGAAATCCCGGTAGCCCGGCCTCGTTGAACGACAAGTGGTCCGTGCCCATGTTGCTGAACTCGGAAACGGTCTTCACTCCGAGATCGTGAAACGGCCTCATCCAAGCCTCGAAGATGGGTGTCGCGGCGCGATTGCCCTGCAGGTGCACGCCCCTGAACTGACCCGTCCCGTTGTCCATGTTGAAGTAGACCGAGAACTTCGCATGGTCCTGGGTGGTCCCCGTCTCAGGTGAGCCGAAACGCTCGCGCACGTATCCGCGTGAGCCGCGCAGGCCGCCCTCTTCGTGGCTCCATAGAAGGATCCTGATGGTGCGCCGCGGCTGGACCCCCGTCGCCTTCAGGATTCGCATCGCCTCCAGCATCACCGACACCCCACTCGCGTTGTCCGTGGCGCCCGTGCCCGTGTGCCAGGAATCGAGGTGGGCTCCTATCGCGACCACCTCGTCGGCCAAATCGCTCCCCAGAATCTCGGCGACGACGTTGTATCCCGTGGGGTCGACTTCGCTGATGGCGACCCGTACGTCCACCTCCATGGTCACGGGCACGCCGCGCTCGAGGATTCGGTAGATCCGGTTGTAGTGCTCGGCGGCTACGGCCAGTGTCGGTAGCGCCCGCTCCATACTCGCGCGCGTGCGTTCGCTTCTGCTCGCGTGATGACCCGTTGCGTAGACCGTTCCGTCCCCCCCCCGATACTAGCCTGGAGGACGGCCGCTACCCCTTCCGACCTGTAGAACTCTTCGACGTCCGCTGCCGAGATGCCCTCTCGCCGCAACGCCCCCTGCCCGGGCTGGCCGCGCCCGTGGCGCTCGATGAGCAAGTCCTGGCCCTCGGTCTCGAATACCCCCAACGACTCGGCATCGTGACGGAACGCGTCCTGGACGAAGCGAGGGCTGGTAGGCATCGGCGGTGTCGACAGGACGACGGCGCCGTTCAGCTGACCACGATGGCGTTCCAGGTCTGCCGCGGAACGAATGACTGCTCGAACGGCCCGATCCACGACCTTCCCTTCGGTTCCTGGAGTGAAGGCGAGTGGGTAGGCGATGACCATCTGATAGTCCGGCTCGATCAGGTGGACCGAGACGCGCTCGATGTCCCAACTGGCCGTGCGGTCTCCCCAGGCTTCTATGCGGACCCCGGCGAGGCCCAGCTCCGACATCAGCTCCATCGCCCACGCCTGCGCTTTCCGCATGTTGGAGGACCCCGTGAGCCGCGGCCCGATGACGTCCGTCAGATGACCAGCGAGGTCCATCACGCGCGAGTTTTCGAACGCTTCTCTGCGTATTTCAGCGACGGTGCTCCAGTCAACCGGCTCCTGACCCGCGGCCACGACCGGCATGAGCACGGCGGCCAACAAGAGGGTAGGCGTGCCTCGGACCATGACGTTTTCTCTCGTTCGCAGGCATCGTGGCCGGGGCCGGAACACCCGTCCCGCGCCGCCGATGCTGATGATCAAGCCGACGTTGTAATAACTCTCCGGACCGCGCGTCATCCAGGGCGGTTCCGTACCTACACAGCCCTACTCGATCGAGGTCTTCTCCCATCGGCCGCGTTGTTGGTCGCCCCAGGGTCGGTGGCCGGTCACCGGGCAGGCGACGCGCGAGCATCCGCGGCGCGTTGGGACTCGAGCGCCCAGCGCAGGTTCGACCTCGCCCTCGTGAAGCCCGGGTCGATCTCAAGCGCCTTCGTGCAGGCCCCGATGGCGTTGGCGTACTCCGCGAGCTGGACGTACGCGCTGCACATGTTGTTGTACGCCACGGCGAGATCCGGTTCGATCTCGAGGGCGCTCAGGCAGCTCTCGATGCACTCCCTGTAGCGGCCCGCCCTGTAGTATGCCAGGCTCAGGTTCAGGTAGTTGCCTACGCTCGGGTTCTCGGCTGCTTCGCGCGACAGATATGCAAGGCGCGCGTCCGCCCTTCTCGCGTCGCTGCGCAGCCCCTCCAGCTGAGAGCGCAGCCCCCGGTGCTCAGGGCTGAACGCCAGGCCCTTCTCCAGAAGCACCCGCGCTTCGTCGGCCCGTCCCTCCGCGCGAAGCCACCGCCCGTAGTACAGATGGGCTTCCGGGTTGGACGGTCCGAACGCGAGCCCGTCCCTGAAATGCCGTTCCGCTTCGGCGGGACGGCATTTCGCTCCCTTGACGACGCCCATGTTGATGTGGATGTAGGGGTAGCGCGGCAGCAGCGCGAGGGCCCGCTCATAGTACCCCAGCGCCTGGTCGTATTCGCCTCGCTTCATCAGCGCCAGCCCGTAATTCATGAGGCCGCGGCCGTTGCGAGGACTCTTGACCGTCACGTTGTGCCAAAGTGCCTCGTCCGAGCCCCAGAGCTCGTTCCTGCGATGCGCCCCGAACGCGTGGCCGCACAGCACGAGCACGATCAGCAGGCGCGCCCCCCAGACGGCGGCTCTGGACCGGCCTGGCACCCGGAGCCTAGTGCGGTGAGATCCGAAGCGTCCGGCCGCGTCGCAGCAGCAGGCTGCCGCAGGTATTCGCGGATGAGGTCCTCGATGAATCGCAAGTGGAGCTCCACGGCTTCTCTCGAGCCTTCCGACAGCGCGCGGGCCATTTGCTCGAAGTGGTGATTCGTGCGCTCGCGAAGCACGGGGTCACGGATCCCTGCGGCGATGCGCAGCTGGGCATCCTTCACGCAAGGCAGGACGAGCGCTGCCTGGGCAGGGGCGATGGGCTGCGGCATGGTCGGGGAGTCGCCACACGCTGAGATGGCGACGAACGACAGCATGTACGCGGCGAATCGGGCCATCGGGCAGGCGATGCGCAGGCGGCGACCATGGGTAACGGCCCGACTATTTGCGCCGCCCGCTCCTGGCTTCCAAGCTGTTCTCGGCAATCGCGTGAGACCGGGCGTGGGTCGTCAGGCTTGGATCCGATCGCGGCGGGGAGGAGCTCGTGTGCTGAGACGCTTTCTGGATCGCCTGAGAAATCTCGGCCGCCGGACGGTTGCCGAGTCGAGGATCCCGCCGCCGCCGTTCAAGGCCAGCAAGCGGGTGGCCAGGATTATGGTTCCGCTTTGGTACGGGCGGATCTCGGTCGAGGAAGCGAGGGAGATGGGGGTCCGCTTCGGCATGTCCGAAGCAGGGCTCGAAGAGATGATCGCCCAGGCGACTCAGCCGCCGTCTTATTGGGCACGGGAGGGCGAGGCGGACGACTCTGCCTGAACGTGCGGGGCGTCGGTTGGCCGCTAGCGGCTGAGCCGTCCGATCAACTCTGCCACGCGGTCGATCTCCTCGGGGCTGGTGTGCACGTGCGGGGACAGCCTCATCCATCCCAGCCCGTACTCGCCGATCACGCGCGTGCGAACGTTTGCGGCCTCCTCCAACCTTCGCTGCAGCTCGAGCGACGGGGTGCCGTCCACGCTGAACGAGACCATGCCGGCGCCGAGCGCATCATCCACGGGGGACCGAATCTGGAGGCCGGGGATGTCGGAGAGGTGCGCGATGAGCCGGCCTCGCAGCTCCCGGATGCGGCTGGCGATCCGGTCGATGCCGATCGTCTCCTCAAAGCGCAGCGCGGCGTCCAGGCCCGCGGGGCGCGACTCGTCAAAGGTGCCCAAGTGGTTGAGACGATGAGCGCCCAGCGCGGGGTCGTCCCAGCCGCCGGAGGCCACTGACGGCCAGAGGCGCGTGCGCCAATCGTCGTGCATGTAGAGGAACCCGGTGCCCTGGGGCGCCAGCAACCACTTGTGGGGCGAGGACGCGTAGAAGTCCGGGTCGATGTCGCGAAGGTCGACCCTCATCATTCCCGGCGGATGTGCACCGTCCACGACGGCGATGAGCCCTCGCTCGCGGCACAGCTGCACGATCTCCTTCACGGGAAGGACGGCCCCGTTGGTGAAGGTCACGTGAGAGAGGGAGATCAAGCGTGTGCGCCGCGAGATGGCCCGACGGAATAGGCCGACGATCTGGTCGGGCGAAGCGGGTGGCGGCGGAAGGGGGAGCTGGCGCAGCACGAGGTCGTACCGTGCGGCGACCACCTGCCAGCAGGACAGTCCCCCCACGTGCTCGTGATCGGTGGTGAGGATCTCGTCGCCCGCTTCCCAGTCGATTCCGTTCGCGACGAAGCTCATGCCCTCCGTCGTGTTGCGCGGAAACACGAGCCCGGCGGGGTCGCAGTTGACGAACGCACCCAGCCGCGCTTTGAGGGCGTTCCAGTCGACGCCCGGCGGATAGGTCATGGCCACGCGCCGAGCGTGCTCCTCGACCGCCGCCACCACGGCGTGCGGCTGCGGCCCTAGGGTACCGACGTTGAGGTAGATGCGATCGCCCGGGATCAGGAAAGCGTCTCGCACGACGCCCCAGAGCTCCTGCTCCGACGCTCCTCCGCTCGACGCAGCCGCAAGTCGCACCGATAGCCCCTGCAGGGAAGCCGGCCAGACGAGCGCCCCGCCCGCGAGTCCGGCCGAGCGCCCAAGAAAAGCGCGACGGTCGTTCATGGCGCTTGCAAGCGCGTTCCGCTGCCCGACCCGCCTCGGAACACGAAGTAGATGACGAGCCCAATGCCGACGGCGAGGGCCGTCAAGCCGAGCTCGTTTGCTCCGCTGTTGGTGAGGAGCCAAGCAACCAACAGCAGGGCCAGGAAGGTCACCAACACGCCGGCCGGTACCGTGAACTCCGCTGGTGGCGCGTCCGCCTTCCGCCTGAAAACGGGTAGCGCTAGACAGGTTGCCGCGTACGTGAACAGACGGATCACCGTACTGATGGTCAGGGCGGATATGAAGCTCCCCTCGATCGTCAGCACCAACATGACCGCCGTCGACACGATGATGGCCACGTGCGGCGTATGGAAGCGTGGATGCGTCGCCGCCAGAGTACGTGGCAACTGCCCACGCTCCGCCATCGCGAACAACAGCCGTGGGCTCACGAGAACGATGACGTTGAGCGTGCCGGTGATCGAGATGAGCGCACCGGCGGAGATGATCGCTCCCCCGAACGGACCGAGGACCCGGGCGCCGGCATCGGCTAAGGGTCGCGACGAGGCCGCGAGCTCCGGGAGCGTGCCGATGGCCACGAACTGGATGAGCAGATAGAGGACGACGATGATCGCGATTCCCGTCAGCAGTGCGAACGGCGTGTGCCGGCCCGGTTGTCGCGCTTCGCCGGCTGGGATGACCACCATCTCGAATCCGCTGAACGCGAAGACCAGGAGCAACACCGACTCCGAAAACGATCCGAAGCTGGGAACCGCCTCGAAATCGAAGTTCTGAGCCTCGACGAAGAAGAGCCCCACGAGGATGAGCAGGAGCAGTGGGACCAGCTTGCTCACGGTAAAGACGTCGTTGAAGAGCGACGACGCACGGACACCTCGCACGTTCAGCACCGTGAGAATCGCGACGATCACGGTGATGATGATTGCGCGTGCGAGCCCGGCCGAAGCCGCGGGCACGAAGAAGCCCAGGTAGTCGATCCAGAGGTTGAGCAGCGCGGCGAACGCCGTCAGGCGCGCGAGCCAGAGCAGCCATCCCATCTGGAACCCGACCAAGGAGCCGAACGCCTCGTACGCGTACAGATAAGGCCCGCCCGTCGAGGCGAAGCGGCTGGACACCTCCGCGAAGCAGAGGATCATGAGGATCACGCACACCGCGCAGACCCCATACGCCAGCAAGCTGTAAGAGCCGGAGAGGCCGAAGACGAGTGCCGGCAGGCCGAAGATTCCGGCCCCCATGATGGAGTTCAGGACCAGCGCGACGAGGTCCCATCTGCGAATCTCGCGCACCAGACCCTCGCGCGTCGTCGTCGTCGTCATCGTCTTTGGGGGGCGGTCGGGAGGGCACGGACCCAGGGGAGGGCGAAGATCCCTGCGATCCAGAGCTCAACGAGAGGGAACAGCAGCAGCATCGGGCCGGAGGCACTCGCACGCTCGGTGGGCAGAAGCCGCCGGTGGCGGCTGGCGAGACCTACAATTACGGTGGAGGCGACACTGCGCCAGCCAAACGAGGGAGTGGGAGCATGAACGAACGCGATCGACGCCTCCTCCGGGTGCTCGCGTCCGCGCTCGTCGCGATCACCGTGATGGGCTCGTCTAGAGCTCTCTCGGCCCAGGCGGGGCCGGGAGGCACGCTCGTCGTGGTCAACAAGCAGGCGTCGACGGCCGACCTGATCGACGTAGGATCGGGTGGGACGATCGCGACCCTTCCCACGGGCCAGGGTCCGCACGAGCTAGTCCTCTCTTCGGATGGGCGCACGGCCGTGGTCACCGATTACTCGGGGGGTAACAGCCTCACGGTGATCGACGTGCTCGAACGGCGCGTCGCTCGGACCGTCGATCTCGCGGCCTACGCCCGCCCGCATGGCATCGACTTTCTGCCGGGTGACAGCTTGGTCGCGGTCACCTCGGAGGGCACCGGCAACGTGGTGATAGTGCGGGTCGCGAACGGCCGTGTGGTCCAAGCCCTGGCCACCGGGCAGGGCGGCTCGCACATGCTGGGCATCGTCGGAGACGGCTCGCGTATCTACACCAGCAATATGTCGGGCAATACCGTGAGCGAGCTCGACGTCGACCACGGCGGACGCACGCGCCTCTTCTCCGTGCCGCCCACACCCGAGGCGATCACGGTGAGCAGCGACGGGAGCGAAGTGTGGGTCGGGAGCAACGACCACGGCACGGTCAGCGTGGTGAGCACCGTCGACGGATCGGTCGAGACACCCCTATCGGGTTTCGGCTGGCCCTACCGGATCCTGCTCGTTCCGCAGCGAGGTCTCGTGGTCATCCCGGACCTCCGGGCCAACCAGGTGCGGATCGTGGAGCGCGCGTCGCGGAGCGAGCTGGTCCGCTTGGAGTTCCCTGGCGGAAGCCCGCAGGGGGTCACCGTCACGCCCGATGGGCGCTGGCTCTTTCTCTCGCTCAGCGGACAAGACCGTGTGGCGATGATCGACCTTTTGGCGCGCGAGGTCGTGAAGTACATCGCCACCGGCTCGGGCCCGGACGGCATCGGCTGGTCACCGCTGGAGTCCGGCGGCGCGGACGCCGCCGAGCTCGCCCCGAGCCCGGTGCCGGTCGTCGAGGCGCTCGCGGGAGACGTTGCCCTGGTGGGTGGGCGGCTGTTCGATGGCCTGGGCGACGCGCTGCGAGCCAACCCGGGCATACCAGGCCCACCTACACGGGTTGCCCGTCAACGGCCACCTGGATTCGGGGATGAGCGACAGCGTGAATCCCGCAGACGCCATCGCCATGGGCATCGACCGCATCGAGCATTTCCTGGGCGGCGCAGCGCTGCCAGCGGAGCGCTCGGCGTACGCGTCGCTCGAGGCGCTCGAGCTGAGCGACCCGCGCACCTCCTCCGAGATGCGCGACGTCGCTCGCCTTTATGTCGAGCATGGGGTCTTTTTCGACGCGACGCTCACCGCCTATGGGTACTTCGCCCCGGACGTCGACCCGACGATGTACGAACGGTGGTTCGACGAGATGGCGCTTCTCACGCCGTACGCGAGGCACGCCGTGGAGTCGCGTCTGCCCAGAATTCGCTCGGACCAGTTCGCCCGCATCTATGAAGTCAAGCTGAGCACCGTGAAAGCCTTCTACGATGCCGGTGGAGGTCCCTGGCTGACGCTGGGAACAGACCACCCGAGCTGGGGCGAGTACTTCTCCGGGTTCGGCGCGCACCGGGAGCTGGCTGCCATGGTCCAGGCCGGGATCCCGCCCGCTGCGGCGCTGCGGGCCGCCACCATCTACGGTGCACGTGCACTCGGCGCGGCCGACCACCTCGGAACCATCGAGGCCGGGAAATACGCCGACCTCTTCGTGGTGGATGGCGATCCCCTGGCCGACATCCGGACCACCCGCGAGGTGGTCAAGGTGATGAAGGGCGGACGGATCTACGAGCCAGGGGAGCTTCTGGCGGCCGTGATGGGAAGGCTCGGCCCGGCCTCCGCGGCGGAGGCGAGCTGGTGGAAAGGGAGTGAGCGGTTCGGCGGCGAGCGGTAGCGCATGGGGCCCGAGGCGCAGACCCAGTTCTCCCGGCGCGACCTTGCCGCCCGGATATTCCCACATTCCGGCGTGGCGCTTGTCGCTGGGGCGGCGGCAGAGGAGCTCGCGTCCAGCGCGACGCGCGACCACGGCCACCACCAGGACGACGTCTGGGCTGGCGTCGCGAAGTGCGCAGCGCTCGCCGAGGTGCGGGCAGTCGTGGACGGGCGCGGCGCAGAACGAGCAGAGGCCTCGGGCCGCCGTCTGTCGCTTCAACCGACCGTGTTCGTAATCCCGGCGGCCTCGAAATCTCCGGCCTTGATGAACGAGATCTTCGTCGGGTCGATCCACCGGCGGAACGCCGCGTTGACCTCGTCGACCGAGAGCGCCCCGATCCTGCGCTCGAGGTCGGCGTCGTGAACCATCGTTCGCCCGAAGTAGAGGTGCACCGACAGCTGGCGGGCGAGCGTCTCGTCGCGGCCCCTCGAGACCATCCTCGACTGTAGATAGCCCGAAAGCGCCGCTTGGAGCTCCTCCTCGGTGAAGCCGTCGCTCCGCGCGCGCTCCAGCTCCTCGGTGATCACCGCCTGGAGCCTCACCACGTTTTCCGGGGCGTAGATGGCGAACACCCGGAACGTGCCGTTCCCGTCGATGGGGTGGGCGCTGAGCGCCGATCCTACGCCGTAGGACAACCCCTCCTGTTGGCGAACGCGGGTCGCGAGCCGCGAGCTGAGAAAGCCACCCCCGAGCATGAAGTTGCCCACGACCAGTGCGGGGTAGTCCGGATGGTCCTCCCCCACCGGGAGGTTGAGCCCCCCCAAGAGAACGGCGTTCGCCTTGTCCGGCGTCTCGATCATCCTGTCGATCGGCTCGACTTCGAAGTAGCGGCTAGGATTGCGTTCCGACGGCGTGTCCGCGGTCCAGTCGCCGAAGGTGGACTCGATGACCCCACGCACCGTATCCGGCCCGAAGTCGCCCACGATCGCCATGTGTCCACGGACCGCGCCGTAGAACTCCTCGTAGAACCTGCGCGCGTCGTCCACGCTCACGCGCCTCAATCCCTCCAGATCCGCCTCGAGCGTCGGAGTCGCGTACGGGTGCTCCTCCGGGTATGGGCTCAGGTGGCGCGCGAGCTCCACGCCCGCGATCGCCTGGGGCTCGGAGCGCCGGGCCTCCAGTCCGGCCAGGCGCGCCTCGCGGAGCTGCTCGAACTCCGCCTCGTCGAAGGCGGGCCCGCGGAGCACCTCGCGCACCAGCTCCATCACTGGAACGAGGTTGTCCCGGGTGGTGACGATGCTCCCGCTCGCGGTCGCGATCCCGCCGTCGATGTCGACCTCGGCCTTGAGCCGGTCGAGTTCGTCCTGGAGCTCTTGGCGCGCGTGTCGGGTCGTGCCGCGCATCAGCATCTCTGCGGCCATGGAAGCCGCGTAGCGCCGACCGGCGAGTGTCTCCTCGTTACCGAAGAGGACCCGGAACCTCGCCACCACCTGATCGCCGCGCGTCTGCTTCGGCAGAAACACGGCAGAAAAGCCGGTGTCCCCGAACCGTTCACGCGACGCCCTCGATTCGATGTTCAATGGTGTGGGCTCGAACGCTTCGGCCTCGGCCACCGCCGCACGGCCCTCATAGTCGGCGACGAGGGCGGCGACGTCGGGCGGCTCGGGGATCGACGCGCGAACCGGCTCATCGGTTGGGTGGAAGAAACCGACCGTGCGGTTCGACGGCAGGAGATAGGCTCGCGCCACCCGGTTCACGTCCTGCGTTGTGACCGCCTCGATGCGGTCACGGTGGAGGAAGAACAGTCGCCAGTCGCCCATTCCCGCCCATTCGCTGAGCTGAAGTGCGATCGAGCGGGAGTCGTTGAACGCCAGCTCGATCTGGCGGTGGAGGGCGGTCTTGGCGCGCTCGACCTCCTCGTCGGCGACGGGTCTTTCGTCGAACTCGCCGAGCGTCCCGATCAACGCCTCGTACGCCGCGTCCATATCGTCCTCGAGACGAACCTCGGCGTAGATCAGCAGCGGGCTCGGTTCCCTCAGCTGGAACGCGACACTCCCGACGCTGGCCGCCTTGCCGCTCTCGACCAATGCTTCGTAGAGACGCCCGGACGGGTTGTCCGACATCACGAACTCCAGGACGTCGATCGCGGCGAAATCCTCGTGAGAGCCCGGCGCCACGTGGTGGCTGACCATCAGCATCTGGGTGTCCCCGACACGGCGCAGATGCACCAGTCGCTCACCGTCCTGGTCGGGCTCGTCCGTATACGTCGGGTAGAGACGGTAGGCAGGGTCGCTCCGGTCGGGTCTGGGTATCGCGCCGAACTTCTCCTGCACGAGCTCGAGCACCCTGGCGTCGTCGAAGCTGCCCGCCACGATCAGCATTGAGTTGTCGGGCTGGTAGTATTTCCTGTAGAAGGCTTGCAGACGTTCGACGGGCACGCTCTCGATGTCGGAGCGTGCGCCGATTGTCGACTGCCCGTAGTTGTGCCAGAGGTAGGCCGTCGAAAGTGTACGCTCCAACAGGACGCGGAGTGGACTGTTCTCGCCCGCCTCGAACTCGTTTCGCACGACCGTCATCTCCGACTCGAGATCTTCGGCGGAGATGAAGCTGTGGACCATGCGATCGGCCTCGAGATCCAGCGCCCACTCCAGGTTCTCGTCGGTGGATGCGAAGGTCTCGAAGTAGTTGGTGCGGTCGTACCACGTGGTCCCGTTGGGCTGGGCTCCGTGCTCGGTGAGCTCCTGCGGTATGTCGGGATGGTTCGGCGTGCCCTTGAAGACCATGTGCTCGAGAAGGTGCGCCATTCCCGTCTCACCGTAGCCTTCGTGCCTCGAGCCCACGAAGTAGGTGACGTTGACGGTCACTTGGGGCGCAGAGGGATCGGGAAAGAGCAGCACCCGAAGCCCGTTGTCCAGCTGGTATTCGGTGATGCCCTCGACCTGCGCAACCGGTTGAAGAGCTTGGGCCAGGGCAGGCCGTGCGGTGAGCACGCTGGACACCAGCAGGAGGGTGGCGGCGGTTCGGAATGGGCGGCTGCGACGAGGCATCGGCGAACTGCTCCTGCGGCTGATTGTCGGGCCCTTGAAAAGGGGGTCCACAAGATGTCCCCAGTTCGACGGCGCAGCAACGCGTTGCGTTGCGTAAGCGCCGCTTCGGGCCGGGAGGCCGGAGATCCCGCTCGTCTAGGTGGCCCCCGCGAGTCTCAGCGGATCGGCAGCCGTATCGTGACCTGGTGGGTGAGGACGTGGACGTCCTGGAGCGTGAGCGGGCCTTGCGGAGCGACGATGAAGTCCGATGCGTCGAGCGCCGCCGCCCGCTCGCCGACGAAATCGACGCCCGGACGGCCCGTGCCGGTCGTGAAGCGGCCCGAATAGCGTAGCGCCACGTCCCCGAAGTCGAAGGACGCGCCCCAGCTCGGCGTCCACTCCATCCAGGCCTCGTCCTGGGTGCGCCTGGAGCCCTCGATGTTGTCGAACTGCTCCAGATCGTACGCATAGGCGCTGGCTTCGATCCCGAGCTGGGCGCCCCAGCGCTCGCCCTCCCGGCTGACGCCCATGCGCAGGTGCACGTTTCGGAAGAAGAACTCGTTCTCCACTTCCTTCTCGCCCGCCTCGAAGCGCCGTCCATCGGCGAGCACGACGGAGTCCTGGAACTCGGACCAGGTGTTACTCCAGATGGGCTCGAAGACGACGTCGAGACCGAAATCGAGCTGCTCCGTCGATCGCGACAGACCGACGCCGAAATCGAATGCCCAGGTCTCTCCCGGGTCGCGAGGGATGCTCTGAATCTCGTAGTTGGGGATCTTGGGATGGTCTTTGCGGTTCACCGTGACCGCACCACCGAGGCGCCAGCCCTCCTCGGAAATGGGCGCGTCGTACCCGCCGTGCAGCCCCCAGGTGACGGTCTCGTCGTGCTCGGTCACTTCGCGGATCTCGAGCTCGTTCCTCCACTCGTCCTGGAGCCAGATCCAATCCACGTAACGGACGAGGTGGGTCATGTCCACGTGGTGGCGGAGCAGAAGAAGCTCGAAGCGGCGGTCGCTATCGTCGCGCCCGAAGAGGCCGAAGCGGAGATCGACGATATCGCCGTTCTGGTCGACGCCGTCGCTCCCCTGGTAGAGGAGGTCGACGCCGTCGACCGCGTCCAGGCCCGCCCAAGCGGCTGCCAGCCCCAGCGCCACGTTCCCGTCCCCGAGCCGTCGTCCCATGAATCCGCGGAGATACAGATTGCTCGCTGCGGACTCGTCGAGACGTCGCGCGGATGGGTTCCAGAAGACGGGCTCGGCGAAGAACACATCACCGCCTTCGTCGTTCTCGATCTGCTGGAGCGCGAGTGAGGCGCCGCCGAACCACGACTCGCCCGAGAAGATCCCCGCTAACGGGAGCGACCGCCCCGCCCCGCTTCCATTGGAGATGCCGTAGTACGTGGGGGAGCCGAAGAACGCGGCCTGTGATATGAGCATGCCCTTCGCTGGATTGACGAACGGATCGAGCCAGGCGTCGTCTACCGCGATCGTCGGCCCCGCCATGCCGAGGCGCTGGGACGGGAGCACGAGGAACTGGTCGCCGGATGCGACGGGCACGCTCCTCAAGGAGATGAGCTGCCCCGACGCCGGAGCAGCCGGCAGAAAAGCGAGCAGGGCGAGCGGAAATCGCGAGCGGGTCGGGCGGTGACGGAAGGCCATGCTCGTTCTCCTCGACGTGGATGGATCCAAGTCAAGAACGAGCCTGTGACCGGTTGTGTGACTCAGGGTGGCGTACGAATCACCTCGACGGGGGCTTGAAGCAGCAGGAGGTGGTCTCGTACACTGCGCGAGTCCGCTCTCACCCCCAGGCAGCGAGCGCCCCGTGACCCTCAGCGACTACGTGCCGGCTCTGGTCACCCTCCTCCTGGCTGCCGCCTCGCTGTGGCTCCTCGATCGCGTGCTGCAGCGACGGGGGCGCGTCAGTGAGTTCGCGCGCCACGTGACCCTTCTCGTTCTCACCGCCGCGGCCCTGCTCCTGGTCGTTCTGTTGCTCCCGGACGCGCTGGCCGACGATCAGTCCGTCCTGCAGCTCTTCGGGCTCGCCGTCACGCTCGTCATCACCCTCGCTTCGACGACCCTGGTGGCCAACGCGATGGCCGGCCTCATGCTGAGGTCCGTGCGGAGCTTCCGGCCCGGAGATTTCATCCGCGTGGAAGGGCATTTTGGCCGGGTGTCCGAGCGAGGCCTCTTCCACGTCGAGATCCAGACCGAGAAGCGTGACCTCACGACGGTCCCCGACCAGTTCCTCGTCACCCGACCCGTCACGGTCACCCGCGCTTCCGGAACGGTCGTTTCCACCGAGCTCTCGCTGGGATACGACGCGGCGCACCAGCACGTGGAGCCGCTCCTCATCGAGGCCGCCGGCAAGTCGGGGCTACGAGACCCCTTCGTGCAGGTGATGGAGCTGGGCGACTCGGCCATCACGTACCGTATCTCAGGCTTTTTGGATGACGTCCGCGACCTCTTCACCTCGGGCTCTCGACTGCGCCGCCGCGTGCTCGAGACGCTGCATGCGTCGAAGATCGAGGTCGCGTCTCCCCAGCTCATCGCCCACCGGGGCATGTCGGAGGAGGTCTTCGTCGTCCCGGTAGACGACGGCTCGACGCGCAGGCGCCGGCCCGATTACGAGTTGGCGACTCCCCAGGAGCTCATCTTCGACAAGGCCGAGCAGGCGGCGTTGGCGGACCGTGTCGAGAGCGAACTCGACCGGCTGGGAGGTGAGGCAAAGGAGCTCGAGCAGCAGGCGAAGAAAGCCGACGACGACGAACGGCCGGCGCTCGAGGCCCGTCTAGCGGAGATCGGTCGGCGCGTGGCGGAGCTGGATTCCAAGCTCGCGAGTCCGCCCTCGGAAGGAGAATGAGCGGGGGGACACCCGGCGGCCCGTTCCTGGTGGCCTATTGAGGAGGCCTGAGGGACACGTGGAGATGATCGGCGGTCCCGCGGAGCCTCTGTGAATGGAACCCCAGCAGCCAGAAGTAGAGCTCGAAGAGCCGGCTCTGGAGCTCCGAGCGTCCCGAGGTCCGAACGTCCACCGCTCTCACCCATCCGGTTTCGTCGGGAAGGTGGAGCGCCCCTTCTTCGGGCCAGAGGCCGAGGAGCGGGAAGTCCTCCACCTCCCGATCCTCGGGGGGCATTAGGGCCTCTCGGTCCGTGAGGATCACGACGCGCGACGCGGCCCGCAGAAGCGGATGCAGACTCCGGTAGCGTTGCCGCTGATCCTCCTCGAGCGTCGCGGCGCTCCAGAAGGCCACGCCGGCATGAAGGGTGCAGGCTACGCCCAAGAGCACCGTGCTTCGGACGGCGAGCAGGCGCCGTTTCGTCCCGCCGCCGCCGCGAGCACCGGCGAGCACGAGCACGAGCGCCCCCAGAAGCGTCGCGCTGACCCCAATCACGAGCGCGGGCACCGTGGAGACGCCCCAGGTCGAATGTCCCAACACCGCCACCCGCACGGTCGAGACGAAGGGGATCGTCAGGAACGCACCAACCGCGATGAGCCACATGGCGGCCCGCCAAGCACGCGCGCGCAGGAGCGGCCGTCTCTGCGCGGCGCGGTTCAACGCGGGCGGTTGGGCGACATGCGATGAGGAAACGACGCTAGCCGCTGGTCAGGCACGTCTCCAGCTCCCGAGCCAGCGGCAGACCGGCGGGGTTGCTAGGGGGCCCGGTGCGGTACTCGCCCGCTCCCAGCATGAGCGTCACCGACGGGTACTCGTCCGACCCGACGAAGGAGGGATGTTCGAGGGGAACGATCACCCGGTCGATCTCCTGGGGGCCACGGGTGCCCACCTCGAGTGGCAGGGGCTCGGCGAAGATCAGCTCTGCGGCGCGTCCTTCCTCGCGCAGGGCCTGTATGGTCGCCTCGGTGCCGATGAGCCTCACCGGGGCAGTTGCCCCGGCCAGAAGCTCCCGAAGAAGCTCAGGAACCCGATCGGCGCAAGCGCCGTCGAGCGTCACCGCGGACGCCTCACCCCTGTCGTGGTATGTCACCTCCATGGTCGTCCCGTCCTGGGCCGAAGCGCCCGGTGTGCCACGGCCCCCGCACGACGCCAGGACGACGCCGAGAAGTGCCAGCAGAGCCGCTCGGATCAAGGCGTCGCCTCTCGCCCGGGCGAGGGAGCCCTCCGAGCCGACATGAGGCTCCCTCGCCGACGGCGCTCGGCCGTCAATTGAATTCGATCATGTCCAGCAGGATCGCCGTGTCGTAGATGCTGTCGCCCACGTCGCCCGCCGAGAGCCTCAGCGTGACGAGCTGGCCCTGATAGGGCGCCACTGGCAGCGTCAGGTGCTGCCAGTCCGTCATGTAGACGCCGCCGATGTCGAAGACGATGGCCGGGGATACGGAGACGAGCAATCCGGGCGCGGCGGTCGTGGCCATGAAGGCGGCCGCGATCTGGTCGATCGTCTTCAGGTAGAGCACGTCCTCGGGCCCGTTCTCAGGGATGATCGAGACCTGGAAGAAGTCCTGGAACTGGGAATCAATGAACTCGAGGAAACTCCTCGGAGAGGAAGCTCCAGTAAAGCTCCAGCGTCGTGGCGTTCGCGGGCATCCGGAACGTTTGGCGGATCTCGCCGCTGTTCACCGTGAAGCCGAGGCCCGTGGAGATGATCCCCATGAAGTCGCCCTCGGGCGGCTCGATGAACGCGAGCTGGGTGATCACCCGGCCGTCGCCGATGCGCGTCCACCCCGACAGGTCGCCGAACTCGAAGTCGCCGTTGATGAAGCCGTCGGAGTAGTGCAGGTCCATGTTTGATCCGGAGGCAGCTCTCCCACCGCCCCAAACGAGGCGAAGCCGGTGTGGAGGTTGGCGCCCACCGTCTGCGCTGCGACCGGGATCCGCGGGGCCACCGGCGCCGACCAGCGCGCCGTGCCCGTGCTTGCGCTCGTCGCGGTGAACGCTCCGCCGCGGGTCTTCGATCCCGCGGCGACCTGGTTAAGGAAGAGCCCGCCGAACAGGCCGCTGTCGAACTCGATGACGACGCTCGTGGAGCCCTCCTTGGTGGCGCTCTTCACGCCCGCCAGACCGGTGAGCGCCTCGACGACCTGATTGATCGCCGTGGACAGGTCCGTGCCGCCGTCGAGCATGTCCTTCAAGTCCTGGGCCGCGTCGGCCTGAACAGCCGCCTGGGTATCGTCGTCGATCTGCGACGTGGGGGCGTGGATGCTGAGGACGGCCGTCTCGGAGCGCGCCTCGTCGACGCCGTCGATGTCCACGAGCACCTGCAGGCGTACGTCTGTGGGCGAGCCCTCGCTCACGACGACCATGGCGGAGTACACACCGTCGCCCAGGATCTCGTCGCCGTTGGCCAGAAGGCCGTTGTCGAGGAGGGTGGCGATCTCCGCCTGGACCACGTTGTCGGAGTCCACGGTCGCGAGGCGCACGCCGGCCGGCCCGACGGCGACGCCCACGCCGAGGCTGAACGTCACCCGGATCGGGGCCACGCTGTTCGTCAGGATCGTGTTCGGCGTCAGCACCGCCGCCGCCCCGGCTTCCTGGAAGCGCAGGAGGATGATATTCGCCTCCGCCGAGTTCCCTACTTGATCGACGGCAGTACGCTGATCTGAGTTTGGCCCAGCTCCAAAGCGAGGCCGAGGATCTCCCACACCTCCTCACCCGACGCGGTGCCGCCGGCTCCGCCGTCGGTGGACCACTCGACGCGGTCGAGGCCTACGTTGTCGTTCGCCGTCCCGGATACCGTCAGCGTCGCCACGACCGTGCTGTAGGCGTCGCTCGTGGTGGGGCCGCTGATGACAATCGAGGGCGGCTCGTTGTCGCGCGTGACGGTGAGCTGGTCGCTACTGCTGTTTCCCGCCTCGTCGACCGCGGTCACCGAGATCGTGTTCGCACCCGGCGCCGTTCCGCTGGCGCCTCCGCTGACGCTCCAATCGACGCGGACGACACCCACCGCGTCCGAGGACGTCCCGGAGATCGTCACGGTGGCTTCACCCGTCAGGAAAGCCGCCCCCGCGGTCGGTGCGGTGATCGAGACCGAGGGTGCCTGCGTGTCGGCTCCGTTACCCTTGGGCTCGGTCGGCCCGTCGGAGCCGCTGCACGACCAGAGCGAGAGCGACACCAGGAGAACGAACAGCGAGCGCGGGTTTCTCATGACGGGTTCTCGGGTCGGGAAAGACGGATCAGGCCACCTGTGATTCATCCACGGTGCGACCCATCCGAACCGGAGCGCAAGGGGCGCGCTGCGCTCCGTGCCAAGTGAGTCGTGCTCGAACTGCTCACGCATCCGCGTTTCTGCGCGACGAGTGACCCACCCCGACTCCGCGCCACCCTAATCCGCCGTCGATCTCCGGCTCGGTCTCCTCGCGTCAGCTGGCCAAAGTGACGAGGTGCGTACAGCGTCCCGACTCTGGCGGGTGACGCCTCGGGGCTGATAGGATGCCATGCCCCTCCCCCACCGGTGAGCATCGATGAACGTCCTCGAAGCGCTTCAGCAGCGGCGCTCCATAAAGCGATTCACGCCCCGCGAGGTGTCGAGAAGCGAAATCGAGGAGCTCCTGCAGGCAGCGATCAACGCGCCCAACCATCGCATGACGCAGCCGTGGCGCTTCTACGTTTTGGGTCCGGAGGCTCGCCGCGCTTACGGGGCGGTGCTGGGAGGACGCAAGGCGCGTAGGGTGGAGGACCCTGATGCCGCCCGCGCCGTCGAAGCGAAGGTCACGGACGATCACGGCGCACTGCCCGCGATGATCGCCGTCGCGATGACCGTGAGCGACGACCCCGAGATCCGCGAGGAGGACTACGCCGCCACCTTCATGGCGGTGCAGAACCTCGCGCTCGCTGCGCTGCAGCTGGGTCTCGGCAGCCACATCAAGACCGGAGCTGTCATGGACGATCCGGACGCGCGCGAAGCGGTCGGCCTGCCGGACGGCGAACGGATCGTGGCGACGATTCACCTGGGGGAGCCCGCGGAGCTGCCGTCGACGAAGCCGCGCGCCTCCGCCGAGGAGCTCACGACTTGGGTGAGTTAGCACTTCACTTCGAACAGAGAGGTCCAGCGAGATCATGACTTACTACGGGGGCCACGAGCTGGCCCGGAGCTTTCGAACGGTGCGTGGCAACACCATCCAGATCGCCGAAGACATACCCGAAGCCGAGTACGGTTTCATTGCTGCACCCGAGGTTCTTTCGGTCGAGAAGCTTTTCCTTCACATCGCACTCTCCTACCGCTTTCAGCACCGGATTCAAGCCGTGGAGCAGCGCTCGTCGCTCGAAGGATTCGACTTTCCCGCGATGATGCAGAAGCTCGCCGAAGAAGAGGCGAAGCCTCGTACCAAGGTCGAGGTCCTCGGTCTACTGCGGTCCGAGGGTGAGATCTGGGCAACCTTCCTGGACGGGCTCTCGGAGGACTATCTGGGAGAGCCCGTGACGATGCCTGCCGGATCGACCCCAGCGTCGAAGAGCCGCTTCGAGATGATCCTGTCGGTCAAGGAGCACGAGATGCACCACCGAGCTCAGCTCATGCTGATCGAGCGCCTCATCGGCATCGTTCCGCATCTGACACGAGCGAGACAGGAGCGGATGGCGCAGGCGCGCGCCTGACCCGCCGGGAGTCAGCGATGTGACGTGGGCTGCGGCACGCGCTCGCCGCACCGCATCGAACCACCACGGTCCACCTCGCCCGCGGCCTCAGTACCGCGACGCGCGGACCCAGTGGTCCGCCAGCGGCCACGCCTCGACGAGCTTCGCCCCGACCCAGTCGGCCTCCGCGTCTCGACCCTGCGCACGCAGCGCCTGCTCGAGCCCGAGGAGGGACCAGCCGTTGTTGGGGTGGTCCTCGAGCGCGGCGAGGTAGACGGCCTCGGCGTCGGCCGGTCTGTCGGCTTCGAGCAGGATCGCCCCAAGCCAGTCGCGTGCCGAGAAGTTCATCGGCTCGGGCTCGGCTACCACCTCATCAATCTCCGATCCGACCGAGACGGTCCTGCGGGAGGAGTTGCCTGGGCTGGTGGCCGAGGGTCACACCTCCGTCAAGATCTTCATGACGTACGACGCGTTGAGGCTCGACGACCGCCAGATCCTCCAGGTGCTCGCGAGGACCGCGGAGCTCGGGGTCCTCGTCATGGTCCACGCCGAGAACCACGATCTCATCGGATGGCTCACAGACCGGCTCCTACGGAACGGGGACGTCGCACCGAGGTTCCACGCCGTCGCGCATGCGCCCGAAGCGGAACGAGAGGCGGTGCACCGCATCATCGCGCTGGCCGAGGCGGTCAACGCCCGAGTGCACGTCGTGCATCTCTCCGCGGGCGAGGCCATCGACGAGGTCCGCTCCGCTCGAGCCAGAGGACTCGACGTCGTCGGCGAGACGTGCCCCCAGTACCTCGTGCTCACGAGCGCCGACCTGGATAGGCCCGGTTTCGAGGGCGCGAAGTTCGTGTGCAGTCCCCCGCCTCGGGAGGCCACGAACCAAGGAGAAATCTGGAGGGGCATCGAAGACGGCGTCATCCAGGTCGTTGCGTCCGACCACGCCGGCTACCGCTTCGACGGCCCCGATGGGAAGAAGATCCACGGCGACGAAGTCCCCTTCCATCGCATCCCCAACGGGGTTCCCGGGCTCGAGACGAGGCTCCCGATCCTCTTCTCGGAAGGGGTGACGAGGGGACGCATCGATCTCCCGCGGTTCGTGCAGCTGAGCTCCACCAACGCAGCGCGGGTGTTCGGGCTCTACCCTCGCAAGGGCACTCTCGACGTGGGCTCCGACGCCGACATCGCGATCTGGGATCCGGAGCGGCGGATGCGCGTTTCCATCGATGCGCTGCACGACAACATGGACTATACGCCGTACGAAGGCATGGACCTCGTCGGCTGGCCCGTGACCACCCTCTCCCGGGGAAGGCGGGTCTGGCACGAGGGTGAAATGAGAGGGATACCGGGGTGGGGCAATTTGCTTCGCAGAGGTCCCCCTGACACGGCTGCGTTGGGGACGGAGCCGAAAGGATGATCGATGACCGATGGGCATGACGAGGACGATCAAGGTGGGGGCTGCCCAGCTGGGCCCCATCCAGCAGGACGAGGGCCGATCCGTCGTGGTCGGGCGCATGCTCGCGCTGCTCGATCGAGCCCACGCGGAGGGCTGCGACCTCGTCGTCTACCCCGAGCTCGCGCTCACGACCTTCTTTCCACGTTGGGAGATGAGCGACGACGCCGAGATCGACGCGTTCTTCGAGCGGGAGATGCCGGGCCCCGAGACCCGGCCGCTCTTCGAGGCGGCGCGGGAGTCCGGGATCGCGTTCTGCCTGGGGTACGGGGAGCTCGCCGACGAAGACGGCGAGAGCCACCGCTACAACACCTCGATCCTGGTGAATCGGGCAGGTGAGATCGTTGGGAAGTACCGTAAGGTTCACCTCCCCGGGCACGCGGAGCCCGACGGGACGCGAAGCCATCAGCACCTGGAGAAGCGCTACTTCGAGGTCGGCAACCTGGGTTTCCCGGTGTGGCGGACGTTGGGTGGAGTCCTCGGCATGTGCATCTGCAACGACCGCCGCTGGCCCGAGACCTACAGGGTGATGGGCCTGCAGGGGGTTGAGATGGTTCTACTCGGGTACAATACCCCGACCCGCAACGCGCTGACCGACCAGGAGTCCCCGGAGCTGCGCATGTTCCACAATCACCTGTCCATGCAGGCCGGGGCCTATCAGAACAGCACGTGGGTGGTGGGCGTCGCAAAGGCCGGGGTCGAGGACGGTCACCCGTTGATGGGAGGCACGGCCATCATCGCGCCCAGCGGGGAGATCGTGGCGCAGGCGGTGAGCGAGGGGGATGAGCTCGTGGTGGCCGGCTGCGATCTGGACGCCACGGCACAGAACAAGGAGACCATGTTCGACTTCGCGGCGCACCGGCGCGTCGAGCACTACGCCCTGATCACGTCGAGGACCGGCGCGCAGCCGCCCCCCTAAGCCTGTACTGATCGCGAGATGAAACGGTCGCAGCTACTCGCAAGCAGGACACACTAGCCCCCCAGCGGGGGCTACCCGCGCGGCGCTCAGCGGCGAGCTGGCCCGAGAAGGACCGCGCCGAGCGCCAGCGTCACTGCCGCCTGCGTGGGCTCGATCACGGGCAAGCCCAGGGTCGCCTCCAGCCGGTCGCGATAACGCGCCATTCCTGCGCATCCCATGATGAGGACGTCGGCGCCGTCGTGGTCGCGGAGCTTCTCGCCCACGTCGACCATCCGACGGAGCGTACGCGCTTCGTCGGCGAGCTCGGTGACCCGTAGGCCGACCGCCCTGTCGCCGGCCAGGCGCGAGCGGAGACCCATGGAATCCACATGGCGGAGGTGGCGCACGACGGAGTCATGGAGGATCGAGATCACCCCGAACCTCGAGCCCCGCGTCAGCGCTGTCAGCATGGCGGACTCGGCGATTCCGAAGACCGGACTCGACGCCGATTCACGCGCCTCCGCCAGCCCGGGATCGCTGTAGCAGGCGATCACGAATGCGCTCGCCTCGTCGCGGCGGGCGCGGACGAGGTCGCAGATGGGAGCGACCACTGCATCCACCTGCTCCTGGGTTTCGATCCCGGGAGGACCCCCGTCCAGCGTGACGCACTCGATGTCCGGGCCGCCAGCGAGTCTCAAGGGCTGGACCGCTCGATCCAGTCCGCTCGTCACTGAGAGCGTCGAGTTCGGGTTGATGACGACGATGGGCTTCACGCTTCTCTCAGGCTGCGGCCACCAGCATCCGCCGCTCCATGCGGCTCAGCAGCCGCACGAACGGCCAGAGCATGAGGAAGTAGACGCCTGCGGCCAGGACCAAAGGTGTCGGGTTGAACGTCATACCCTGCGCTATGCGAGCCATTCTGAGCAGCTCGGGCAACGCCACGACACTGGCCAGGGAGGTCAGCTTGACCACTTCCAGGGTGTTACTGACCAGATCCGGCAGGACTGTCCGCACGGCCTGCGGGAGGACCACGTAGCTCATCGTTTGGAGCCGGCTGAGGCCTGTGGAGCGGGCTGCCTCCCACTGACCGTCTGGAATGCTCTCGATGCCTGCTCTCAAGATCTCGCCGTAGTAGCTCGAGGTGTTGAGCATGAAGGCCAGCACGACGGCCTGCAGTGGAGAGAGCTCGATCCCGACATAGGGCAGTCCGTAGTAGACGAACACCAACAGCACCAGCGGCGGGAAGGCCCGAAACAGGTCGACGTAGAGGATCAGGAACACGTTCAGCCAGCGGTATCGGAGATTGTGCAGGCCAGCCAGCAGCAGTCCGGTCAGCACACCCAGGGGAACGACCAGCACGCAGAGCTCCACCGTCATCCAGAAGCCTCGCACGAGGAACGGCAGGCTCGCGCGCATGACCTCGGGATTCAGAAAGCTCTCGATCAGGCGGTCCATCTCCGATCAGTGCCTCCAGGCGAAGCGGGATTCGACCCATCGACTCAGGACGACGAGGGGCACGAAGATGAGCAGGTACGCTGCTGCCGCCATCGTGAGCGGCGATGGGTTGGCGAAGCGGGCCTGAGCGCTCGTGGCCTGATTCAGGATCTCCGGAACGGCGACCACGGACGCGAGCGCCGTGCTCTTGCCGATGGCGATGGCCCGGTTGGTGAGCGGGGGTAGCGCCAGACGCATGGCCTGCGGAAGGACGACGTGGCTCAAGGTCTTCAGGAACGTGAGGCCCGTGGAGCGGGCGGCTTCCCATTGCCCGATCGCGACGGAGAGGATGCTCGCCCAGAAGATCTCTTCACAGAACGCGGCCAGAACGAGCCCCAGGCAGACCCACGCGGCGACGAAGCCGGAAGGCTGGAGGCCGACGTACGGGAGCGCGAAATAGGCGACGATGAGAATCACGAGCGGCGGAATGGCCCGGAACGCGTCTACGAAGAGCACGATGAAGAGGCTGACCAGCCTGTTCTGCATCGCACGGACCGTGGCCAGCACGAGCCCGAGCGCGGTTCCCGTCACGATGACTAGGATCGAGAGCGTGAGTGTGATCCACAGGCCGCTGAGGATCGAAGGCCACACCTGCGCCATGATCTCCAGGTTGAAAAAGCTCTCGACCATCTCCGAATTCCGTTGAGGCTCGGACCAGCGAGGCTCAGGATCCGAGCGACAGGACCCGCTTCAGAAACTCCCGGGTGCGATCGTGCTTGGGATCCGCGAAGATTTCCTCGGGTCGTCCTTCTTCGTGAATCTCGCCTTCGAGGAGGAAGATCACGCGGTCCGCGGCCTCGCGCGCAAACTGCATCTCGTGACTCACCACGACCATTGGTCATGCCGGACTCCCGCAGCTCACGGATGACTCTGAGAACGCTTCCGACGAGCTCGGGATCCAACGCGCTCGTCGGTTCGTCCATGAGCAGGATCCGAGGCTCGAGCGCGAGCGCCCGCGCGATCGCGACACGCTGCTGTTGACCTCCGGAAAGCTCCCGGGGAAACGCGCTAGCGCGATCTGCGAGTCCCACACGCTCCAGCGCTGCTAGCCCGTTGGCGTCCGCTTCGGCCTTCGATTGTCCGACGGCCTTCCGGAGCGCCAGCGTGACGTTGGCCAGCGCCGGCAAGTGGGGGTATAGGTTGAAGGACTGAAAGACCATGCCGATGTGCTGTCGCACTTCGTTGATGTCGACCCCCGGGCCGGTGATGTCGACGCCGTCGAATGTGATGGTCCCGCTGGTCGGGGTCTCCAGGCGATTGCAGCAGCGCAGCAGCGTACTCTTGCCGGACCCCGACGCGCCGATGACGAAAACGAGCTCTTCGCGGAGTACGGCGAGGTCGACGCCCCTGAGAACCTCGTCGTCCCCGAACGACTTGCGCAGCCCCTCGATCTCGAGGATCGCCTGCGTCATCGCGCGTACGTGCTACGCCGACCCGGTCAGCCGCATTCTGGTGTGTGCGGTGTCGGATCGTAGCCCTTCATGCCGGGCTCGCCGTAGCCCTCGAGCGTCGTGAGCGCAGCAGCGCCTTCCCGCGGGGACACATCGAACCATTTCTCGTGGAAACCGGCTATCGTCCCATCGATCTTCATGCACTCCAAGATCTCCTCGACCCGGTTGCGATATTCGACGTCCTGGTGGCGGAAGGCAGCAGAAAACTTGTTGCCGCTTCTGACCGTGTACGTGGTCCTGACGAGCGGGCTCTGCTTCGCTGCCCAGCGGGCGGCGGTCTCCCCCGCCAGATTCGCGAACGCCCGCCCCGCGACGACCGCCTGCACGGCATCGGCGTTCTTACCGTAGCGCTGGAGCTCCAAGTCGTACTCGTCCCGATGGTCTGTGGCCCACACGTCGTAGGCCGAACCGTTGTTCACCGCGATCGCCTGGCCCCGGATGTCGTCGAGAGATCGGATCTCCGGTGCGTCGCTCTTGATCAGGAAAGTGTAGTCGGTGTCGAGGTAGCCCTCGACGAAGAGCACCTCTTCGGAGCGCTCGTACGTCATCGTCGTAGGTGCGATGATGAACTCGAAGCGCCCAGCGTTCAGTCCGGCGAACATGCCCGACCACTCCAGGTCGACGATCTCGTAACCGGAACGACCCAGCCGCCGCGCGATCTCGTCTGCGAGGTCGACGTTGAACCCCTCCGGCGTTCCGTCCGGCCGCACCATCGCGTGCGGCGCGTACCCGACATCGGCCGCCACGCGAAGCGGGCCCTTGGTCGACTGCGCACCCGTCGAGGAGCTTCGCTCGCCGAGCGCGTCGTCGTCGGCTGGAGCGGCGCAAGCGCCCATCACAAGGCAGGGGAGAAGCGCGAGGGGAAACCGGTGTCGAGCGTCTCGCATGAGCTCATCCGATGTGTGGCGGGTTGCGTGATCCGAGCAGCGTGACAGCCTACTGTACGCCATCTTCGTCCCGGACGATACCGGGGAGCCGCGGCAGAGCGGACGGGTCGAGGCTGCCGCTGCTATCCCCCTCTCATGCCTGCAGCGAGTCGGTCGGCGAGCGCGGTGTCGGGTAACAATCCGGAGCCGGGAAGGCGCGTCACCAGCTCGGCCCAGCGATTATCCTGCGCGAAGGCTCGCCGGAGATACGGCATCGCCTCGTCCTCCCGGCCCGTCGCCGCGAGCGTGACTCCGACCCAAAATGGCGCTTCGCCGTTCGTGGCTTCGTCGGCCACGAGTGACATTGCGTCGCGGTAAGCCACCCTCGCCTCTTCCACGCTTCCCGCCGTCACCAGCTCGTCGCCCTCGTTGAGCTTGAGATACGCCCTCTGTAGCTGCACGAGACGGCGCAGCTCCGCGACGGGCTGCGGGTGGTCCTCCACGCGAAGGTCGAACCGCCGGTCGCGCCACGACCGCCCCGTTGGCTCGCCGCTCACGACGAGAATCGCCGCCGATTGACGGCCCCGGATATCTCCTCCCTCGCTCTCCGCGGCTTCCAGCGCGGCGAGCAGCCGCTCGGCGAGATCGCCCTCGGCGCCCTCGAAGGCGCGAGCCATGGCGGGCCACACGGTCGGCTGCTCCATGAGGTTGGCCTGGACGGAGTAGCCGTCGCCCGTTTCGTGACCGGCCGCGAAGATGGCGCTGCTCCCCGTGTGGGCAGCGACGTTACCCATGGCGTCCACCATGGCGACCTGACGCACGGCGGCGTCCGCGTCGGTGGAGACCAGCGCTTCGAGCGCCTGCGCGGCCGTGCGCCCGAGGCGCATGAGCTCCAGCCCGAGCGGCCCGTAGGCCGGCTCGCCGAACGACTGCGTGGCTACGGCGCCCACACCGGACTCGGCCCAGGGGACGATCGCGCCGACGCTGAACCAGTGGGACTGGACGGCCACGCCGAGCTCGCCGGTGGCAGGGTCCCGCGCAACGATCGAATAGGTCGCAACCGGGCGGAGGTTGCTCGTCATCCCGCCGCCCGGGGAGGCCGCGGGAGTCTGCGAGGCGAGCCCCAATGGCAGCATACCGGCGCCTGCGAGCGCCGTGAGAAGTGGCGTGCGCATCATCATCTCCTCCCGTGCAGAGGTCTGGGGGAGGGCTCAGCCCCCGGGCAGGCCCGTGAGGAGCCCTCGACGGATCCGGCTCGCTCTTTCGCTCGCATCGGGGTCCTGGCGGATCTCGGTGGTGGTGACGTCCTCGTAACGGAGCTCGGCCCCGAGGACCACGGTCTCGCCGTCGCGCTCGACCACGAGCTCGTAAGGGGTCCCCTCCGGTTGGGAGCCGAACCGGTCGCGGAACTGCGCGCCGAAGCTCGCGTCGGCAGCGTCGATTTCGCCCACCCTCCTTAGGACATCGCCGACCCGGAGCCCGGCTGCGGCTCCGGCGCCTCCCGGCACCACGGCCGCGACGACCAAGCCCCGGTCGTCGGCGGTCGTCGTGATCCCGATGCGCGCCACGCGGGTCGTGTCAGCGGCCACCACGAGACCCGCCAGACGCAGCAGCTCCTCCATGGGGTACGGGTCGCGGCCGTCGACGTACGAGTCATGGAAGTCACTGAAATCGCGACCTCCGGAGGCGTCCTGCACCGCGTCCCAGAACTGCTCTTCGGTGAACCCCGTCCCTCTCAGGTAGG
This sequence comes from Longimicrobiales bacterium, assembly GCA_965249195.1. Classification (GTDB taxonomy): domain Bacteria; phylum Gemmatimonadota; class Gemmatimonadetes; order Longimicrobiales; family Gaopeijiaceae; genus CBDFLM01. The sequence goes on along the minus strand of CBDFLM010000007.1, from coordinate 20,434 downwards.
TCGTCTCGTAGAGGGCCTTCATCACGTCGTCGAGCGATCGCTCGTTATTCGAAGCGTCGCGCACGAGGATGTCGAGCATCAGACCCGCGAGCGACCCCTTGGAGTAGTAGATCGATGCGGTTCCGTCGGTGGGTCGGATCCACGTCGACAGTGAGGCGTCTTCCAACGCGACCGGGACGGTGCCGGCCACCTCGTCGATCTTCGATTGCGTCATCGCGTACAGGAACGCCGGCGGCGCGATGCCCCCGCGAACGAGCGCCAGATCGGCGTAATAGTCTGTGATCCCCTCGCTCACCCAGAGGAGCTCGGTAGGCTGGGGACGCCCGTAGTCGTACGGCCACAGGTCGGCGGGGCGAAGCCGCTTGACGTTCCAGGCATGGAAGATCTCGTGAGCTGTGATCGACGCCAGAACGGCCGAGCCGATGAACTGGTTGGCGTAGATCCCTATGTGGGAGTTGGAGTGCTCCAGCGCCGAGCCTCCGGCGAAGGACGGGTCGAAGACGAGAAGGACCGTGTAGTGCTCCCAGGGAACGTCGTCGAAGACGTCGACCATCGGCGGGAGCATCCGCTCGATCTGGTCCCACATGTTCGCCCGCGCCTCTCCCACCATCGCGCCCTCGGGATACGTGGCCAGGCGGTACCAACGTCCATCGATGCGAGTGCTGTCGACGTCGAAGCGGCCTACGAACGTCGGCATGTCGATCAGCTCGTCGTAGCTCGCGGCCACGTACTCGCCCGGGACGCTCCCAGCCGAAAGTCCGGTCGCAACCATCCAGTCCTCTGCCGTGCGGATCGCCACCTCCGACGTGAAGCCACGATCCAGGTCCTCGGGATAGAGGAACACGTTGGTGCCGTTGAAGAACGCGAAGTCCGGCGTGGCCCACGCCGCGCCCGTGTCGAGCTGGTCGGCGTGGTACTGGAAGACGACGGTCACACGTCCCGCCCGTGGAGGGTGCACCCTCCACGTGTCGTAATCGGCCTTGTCCCACCGGATGGGCTCACGGTCCATTAGAGCCGAGAAAGCCCGAACGTGCTTAGCGAAGTCGTCGAGCTCGTAGGAGCCCGGAGTCCAGGAGGGGAGAGACAAAGCGACGTCGCCCGCACCGTCCACGTCGAAGGACATCTTCACGCCGATGAGCCTGCTGGCGGCGACGGACTCATCGAAGGTCACTTCGTATCGTACGCCCGACACTTTCGCGGGTGGCTCGACGGGACTCGCGAGGGAAGGCCGGACCACGGCCAGGGCTGCCACCAGGGTGAGCACACGGGCTGCTGAGCTTCTCCCCTGACCGCTGCGATTCGAGACCACGTCCGTTTCTCCGTCCCCGACCTTCATGCGCTCGTCGGAGTGGCAGTCTTCGCTGTGGCGTCTCCGGCTCCTCGCGTGTCCAGGATCGCGGCGACCGACGAGAAAGTCGATACGCAATAAGGCACGAGCACGGTGAGCCCCATCTTCACGTACTGGCCCTGCGAGACGGAGCCTGCGATGATCGCGTCCCCATGGTTTATCGAGACGAGGATCGCGCCGACGATGACGGCGTACTTCAGGCCTCGGCGCACCACGGCCCCCGAGATGAACAAGTGTAAGCATTCGATCATCACGCCGGACTCCCCGGTTTCGTTCGGTCGTCTACGCGAAGCACCGGCTACCCGCCCCCGTCGTCCGCGGTTCCGCACGGGTGAGTGATTCTGGGCCGAGGAGCCGCGTATCACAAACACGAGAGCCGCCTGTTGGGATCCCGTCTCGCGCGGTCCCGCTCCGTACGCCACCTTAGTGTCGATGCAGCGCTTCTTGGACGCCGCGCTTTCCCGGGGACTCGACTCGGCAATGCCGTACGGCGAGGTCGCGCGCGGCACTAGCGGCACTATGAGCTTCGAGGCGCCGCGCAGGGGAGGCAGGGCGACGGGTTTCTGGCAGCGCCACGGCTAAGAAAGCAGCGAGGGGCAGAGCAGAGCCGGGGCAATCGTAACGAGACGATGGTTCGGTGACATGACACCAGGAGGTGCGTGCCGACGATGAGGTCCTCATGACGGAGGTCCCGCTGCGCGGCGGCAAAATGGGAGAGTTCCCGGAGATGAATCCGGGTCCCGTTTGCCTGCTGAGCCCCGAGGCGACGGTCGTGCTCGCCAACGCGGCAGCGCGACGGGCATTCGGTGAGGACCGGCTCGTCGGAGGCTGCTGGTTCGAGCTCTGTCCGAACCTCACGGGCGAAGCATGGGACGAGGCAATCACGTCGGGCTCACTTCTAAGCCACGAGGAAGAGATCGACCACGTCTGCTTCGCCTTCACCATCGCTCCGAGACAGGCGGGCGATGGAGCGTTCGTATACGGAGCCGACGTTACCGAGCTGAAGCGGGCGCAGGAGGTCCTGGCCTCGCAGGCCTCCGAGCTCCAGGAGATGGCACTCTTCCCGGAGATGAACCCCGGTCCGGTGTGCCGCATCCAGCTCGACGGCACCGTCCTGCGGGCCAACAGCGCCGCTCGATCCCTATTCGGTGAAGGGCTCATCGGATCCTGTTGGAGGGACATCGTTGCGGGGATGGACACGGAGCTCTGGGAGAGGATCGTCGCCGAAGGGGCCCAGGTCACGCACGAGGCGGCTGTGGACGAGAAGACCTTCGCGTTCACGATGTCCCACCCCGAGCACAGCCAGTACGTGTTCGTTTACGGCGCCGACGTCACCAAGCTCAAGAAGGCCGAGCGCGAGGTCGCGGAGATGGCCCGCTTCCCCGACATGAATCCGGGTCCGGTGCTGAGGCTCGACCGGGACGGATGCATCGTGCTGGCGAACCGGGCGGCCCGCGCGCTCTTTGGCGGTGAGCGGCTGGTGGGGAAGTGATCTAGCCCCCTGAAACGAGACCGAGTCCAGTGTTAGAATCTGGTCGGGTCGAGACAGGAGGAGATCACGATGGCAGCGCGGAAGAATTTTTCAACAGGACAGATCATCAACGCCCTACGGAAGGCGGAAGTAGAGATCGCAAACGGGAAGGCGATCAAGGATGTGTGTCGGGAGCTGGGCGTCAGCGAACAAACGTACTACCGGTGGCGGCGGGAGTACGGAGGGATGAAGGCCAGCCAGGCGAAGCGCCTGAAGGATCTCGAGAAGGAGAACGCACGGCTGAAGCGAGCGGTGGCGAACCTGACGGTGGACAAGCTGATCCTGGAGGAAGCGGCCAAGGGAAACTTCTGAGCCCCGAGCGGCGGAGACGATGCGTGGTTCATGTACGTCAGCGGCTCGGGGTGAGCGAGAGGGGAGCGTGCAGGGTCTTGGGACAGGCCCGCTCCACGCAGCGCCGCAGGAGCACGAGGAAGGCGGATGAGGAGGCGCTGAGAGAGGACGTGGTGAGAGTGGCCCGAAGCTTCGGGCGTTACGGCTACCGGATGGTGACGGGGCTTCTGAGGACGGAGGGCTGGGTGGTGAACCACAAGCGTGTGGAGCGGATCTGGAGGGAAGAGGGGTTGAAGGTACCGAAGAAGCAGCCCAAACGGGGACGTCTGTGGTTGGCCGACGGCTCCTGTATCCGGCTCCGGCCCTTGTACCGGCACCACGTCTGGGCGTATGACTTCGTGGCGGACCGGACGGACGACGGTCGACCGTTGAAGATGCTGACGGTGTTGGATGAGTACAGCCGGGAGTGTCTAGCGATCCTCGTGGCTCGGCGGCTGCAGGCGGACGATGTCTTGGAGGCGCTGACCGAGCTCTTTGTCCGGCACGGTCCACCAGCGCACATCCGCTCGGACAATGGCCCGGAGTTCACGGCTACGGTGGTTCGAGGGTGGTTGAAGCAACTGGGGGTACGGACGTTATTCATCACGCCGGCAAGCCCGTGGGAGAATGGCTATAACGAGAGCTTCAATGCAACACTCGGCGAGGAGCTTCTGAAGCGGGAAATCTTCTATTCGTTGGAGGAGGCGAAGGTGCTCATCGAACAGTGGCGGCGCGAGTACAACACCATCCGTCCTCATAGCTCTCTGGGCTACCGGCCCCCGGCTCCGGAAGCGATCCAGCCCGATCCGGCCTTCCTGAAACTCCCGACACTCTGCGGCCCTCTCCCCAGGCTTCAGGAGGCGGTTGGACTAACACAGTAGGTGGTACCACAATGGGGGGCCGATCACGAGCACGACCGGGTGATGGACAACGTCCCGGAGTCGGTGGTCGGATTCCTGAAGAAGCCCCTTACTCCCAAGGAGTTGGTCGGCTTCTGCCGAGAGCTCGTGCGGGGGCGAAACGACGGGCGGACCGGCGGGCAAAACGACGGGGTGGCGGGCCCGGTCGAGCTCACGCAGGCACCACGCTAAGGCGCCGGGGCCGCGCGCCCCTCGCCGCCCCCATGGGGCGCGGCCCCCCGCGACTCGACCGGCACCCTATGTGTGTCGAGGCGCATCCCGTTCGTGCACAACGCCTTTCCGCCGCCTCTGCACACGCATTTTCGCCAGCCGACCTCGTCTTCCCGGCCCCCCGTGATCAGCCGCCCCTCCACCAGGTCGGCCAAAAGAGCAGTGAACCGCGTGCTGTCGTGCGGGATCGGCACCCGGTGGAACCGGATGCCCCGCCCTTCGGCCAGCGCCCTCAACTCGACGTCGAGCTCGGAGAGTGTCTCGGACTGCTCATGCATGAAGCTGACCGCGACCACGACCAGATCGTCGCACTCGACGGCGCCCACGACCTCGGTCACGTCCGGTTGGGTCCAAGCCACGGGGCGGTTGCCGTGGTTCTGAAACCCGAAGGCGTAGCTTTCCACGCCCAGCAGCCCCGCCATCCCCTGACATACTTCGTCCACGTAGCGGTCGTAGCGGTTGCCCGATTCCAGGTATTTGAGAGGAGTTCCGTGGACGGAGAAGAGGAGGCGAGTGCCTGAGGCGCCGAGCTCGAGATCGTGTTCATCCACGTAGCGCCTTATGTGATCGCCATGGAGCGCGACGTAGTCGGGGTGGCCATGCCAGCCAGCGATCTCCAAGACCTCGACGCGCCACTCCAGCCGCTCGATCTCGCGCTCCATCTCCTCGAGGGCGGCTACGGTCGTCGAGCGCCCGCACAGAGGAAACACCGGTAGGCCTACCAGGCGCTTCACTCCGTCCTCGCGGGCCCGTCTGAGGGCGTCCACGATGAAGGGCTTCAGGTACTGGAACGCGGTGTAACAACGGATCGAGTGCCCCCGTCTCACGAGCGCGCGCTGGAGCGCGTCCGTCTGGGCTCCGGCCTGCAGGTTGAGCGGAGAGCCACCGATGGACGCGTAGTCGGCTATCAGCTGGGGGGCCCGGGCCTCGGCCAGCGAGCGCGCACGCGCACGCGCTGCGTTCTCATCGACATGGTCCTCGAGCTCTGCGTTGGCGAGGAAGATGCGCTCGAGGAAGGGAACCACCGCTTCGGCCGTGGGCTCCTCAGGCTCACCAAAATTGATGACGACTACGCCGGTGTTCATGTCCTCATCCGTCCGAGGCCCGCGCATGGTCTTCTCGGGGGTTCAGAAGCTAGCTTGGCGCATCGACCCCTCTCGCGTCCACCCCCTCATGTCGGTTCGGCGTCGCCCGGCCCGTATTCGTGGACGGCCTCCACCACGGCGCGAAGGACGCCATGGTCCGTTTCCGGCAGGATCCCGTGACCAAGATTGAAAATGTGCCCGCGGCGCCCACCGACTCGGTCGAGAATATCCTTGGTTCTCGCGACCGCGTGATCGACCCCGGCCAACAGGGCCACCGGGTCGAGGTTTCCTTGCATGGCCACGTGCGATCCGATTCGCGACCAGGCCTGGTCTATGGGGAGGCGCCAATCGATGCTCATGCAGTCACCGCCTGCCTCGGCAGCCGACTCCAGCAGGGCCGGGTTCCCACCGAAATAGTGAATGGTCGGCACACGGGCACGTGCCAGCCTGTCGATCATTCTCCATGTGTAGGGCATCGCGTGCCGTCTGTAGTCCTCGACTGACAGGACGCCGGCCCAGGAATCGAAGACCTGGATCGCCCCGGCCCCGGCCTCGTGCTGGGCTATGGCGAACTCGGCGAGGTGGTCGGCCCAATAAGAGGCCAGTCGATCCCAGGCAGCAGGTTCCTGCCATATGAACGACTTGAGCTCCCTGAGGTCCCGACTGCGGGGTGAATGAACGAGGTACGAGCAAAGGGTGAAGGGTGCGCCGACGAAGCCGAGCACGGGCACGTCTAGGCGCTCGACGAGAATGCGGATGGCGTCCAGATTGAAATCCAGCTCCTGGCGGGGATCGAAAGGGCGCAGGGCATCGACATCGGACCGGGTACGAATGGGACGGTCCACGACCGGTCCCACGCCTTTGACCAACTCCAGCTCGAAGCCCGCTCCGAGAAAGGGTGTTGCGAGATCGTTGTAAAGGACGGCCGCATCCACCGGAAAGTACTCGAGCGGCATGGCGGTGATCTCGGCGGCAGCCTCCGGATCTCGGAGCAGGGTGAAGAAGGCGCGGTCTGCCCGAAGCTCACGGTAGCGAGGAAGGGAGCGCCCCGCCTGACGCATGAACCACACAGGGGTGCGATCGACGGGCTCGAGGCGGAGCGCGCGCAGCAATCGGTCGTTGATGGCCACCCTCCCGGTCCTGGTCCAGAATCGCCTTCGCGCCCGATGTGCTCGCGTCGCGTCGCCACTCGTGGGCGGCGACGGGGACAGCGGGCGTGTATAGACCCTGACCCGGCACGAGGTTCCAGACGAACCCCGATGGTGCGGAGGTCCGGGCCGAGCCGGTCCTCGGACGCTACGCCCCGGGCGAGACCGGATGGCCGCTTGCAGAGGCCGGTGGTAGGCCCCAGGATTCGGGCGTCAACGCCCGGTCAGGGTACACGGAAATGCTCCCCTTCCAGAGAAAGCGAGCGAAGCCATGGTTGCGCCTCCTGGGTCAATCCGCCAGGCCCGCAGGTGAGTGCCCCACCGCGCTTCGCCGACCAGGTTCGCGGCCTATTCGCCTACAACCGCTGGGCAAACCAGCGATTTCTCGAGGCGGAGGAGGCGCTTTCTCCGGCCGACCTCAATGCCCGTCTCGCCGGGTCTTTCGGCACGCTTCGAAACACGCTCGTCCATGTCTTGTCGGCCGAGTGGGTCTGGCTGCGGCGGTGGAAGGGCGAATCCCCGACCTCGATGCTGGACCCGGTGGACTTTCCCGACGTCGCGTCGATTCGCTGGCGCTGGAAGGAGATCGAGCTGGAGTGTGCTCCGCTCCTCGCCGCATTGCGCTCGGAAAGCCTCGGCGACGAACTCCACTACGAATCGACCGGGGGAGAGCAGTTCGAGCAACCACTGCACGAGATCCTGCTCCATGTCATCAACCACTCGACCTACCACCGCGGCCAGATGACGACCATGCTGAGGCAGCTCGGCCGCACCCCGCCGTCGACGGATCTGATCCTGTATTACCGAAGGATGCGTGCCGGCGGCGCCTGAGTTATCGCCTCTCCGTCCACCATTCGTCTCTGAGAATGGATGCGCTTCTGTGCGCCTCGCTGCCGGCCGTGGTGAGCACGATCCTGTACTCACCGTAGGGCGCCGCCTCGTAGGCGAATCGGACCTCGTCCTCGTTCAATCCCCCGCCAGCGAGCTCTGCACGGTCACGGGCTCGCCGCATCTCTTCCCGGCCACGCTCCGTTCTCCTCGTCATGTCCCAACCCACCTCATGCAGTCCGGCCGTGCCGGGACCCCTCACCTCAGCCACGAAGAGATTCCCCAGGTAGACGGAGAGAGTGACGTCCTCTTGCTGGTCGTCGCGCAGGTAGTAGAAGAGTCTCATCTCGTCGGGCTCGCTCTCACCGGGGAAGTTGGCTGCCGCGTGATGGGTCCGGTCGCTGCCGATCCAGCGAATCCTCGACTCCGGTTGGAATAAGAAGTCGTCCTGCGAAAGGACGTCAGCGGTCAGCTCCGTCAGGGGCGCGATTTCGGCCACGTAGATACCGCGCCCGTGCGTCGCGACGACGAGGTCGTTGTCGCGTGGGTGGATCTGCATGTCGTGGACCGGCGTCGTGGGTATCCCGGACGCCAACTCGACCCAATGGCCGCCTCCGTCGATCGTGACGTAGACGCCGAACTCCGTCCCCACGAACAGGAGGCTCGGGTTGTGGTGGTGCTCCCGAACCACGTTGATGGGCTGATCCGGAAGGTTCGACGCGATCGAGGTCCAGCTCTCACCGTAGTTCGTCGCCCTGTAAAGGAACGGGCGAAAATCATCTCGGCGATAGCCGGTGAAGGAGACGTATGCAGTGCCCGGGTCGTGATGGGATGCTTGGACGCGACTGACCCAATACCCGGGATTGTCTGGAACGCGCTCGTTCAGGAGCGTCCATGTCTCACCACCGTCACGGCTGAGCTGGACGTTCCCGTCGTCGGTCCCCACCCAGAGGAGGCCCTCGACGAGCGGCGATTCGTCGAAGGACGTGATGGTGGCGTACTGGATGTTCCCGTCGCCCCCTTTTCCCGTGGTCAAGTTGGCCGAGTCCGCTCTGGTGAGGTCCGGGCTCAAAACCTCCCAGGTCTCACCCCGGTTCGAGGAGCGCAGCAGCTTGTTCGCCGCGTGAAAGACGACCTCGCAGTCGTGGGGCGAGACGAGGACTGGTGCGTTCCAGTTCCAGCGCAGCTCGTCGTCGTGCCGGATGGAGTCGCGCGCGCCCGTCCAGAGATCGAGTCGGGAGATGTTGCCGAACTGCGATTCGCTGTACAGGTACCGGTTGTCGCAATCGTCGAACACGATGTGCATGCCGTCACCACTCCCGACACGCTCCCACATTTCGAGATAGACCGGGCCTCCGGCCGGGTTCGTGTGATAGGCCACGTGGGAGCCGTTGTCCTGCGTCCCACCGGCGACGCGGTAAGGACGGGACATGTCCACGTCCACGGCGTAGAACTGAGCCAGGGATTGGTTGTCCGGGTGGTGCCAGTTTTGGCCGCCGTCGTACGTGATTCCCATCCCGTGGTCGTAGGCCAGGATGGCGTGACGGGAATCTTCGGGGTCGATCCAGAGGGCGTGGTCGTCGCCCCCGAAGCCGAGCGGCTGGCGCACCCAGGTCGCTCCACCATCGCGCGTACCCCATGAGGTAGCCGACAGGACGTGGACGACGTCCGGGTCACTTGGGTCTACGACGATCTGTCCGTAGTAGTAGGCCGGCGCACCTCCGATCGACATCGTATCCGGGCTGACCTTGCGCCACGTCGAACCGGCGTTGTCGGAACGATAGACCTCTCCACCGACCATTCCCCGGCTCGACCGGTGGGCGCGGAGCTCCTCGAGTCGCGCTTCGTCGGTCATCCCCTCCTTGTTGGCGTTTTCGATGGTCAGGTAAACGATGTCGGGGTCGCGAGCGTAGAGACCGATCCCGATTCGGCCCAACATGCCCATCGGTAGCCCGCCTTCGAGCATGACCCAGCTCTCGCCGCCATCCAGGCTCTTGGACACACGGCTTCCCGGGCCGCCCAGGTCGTAGGTGAAGGGCAAGCGCACCTTGTCGTAGGTGGCGGCGTAGAGCACCTCCGGGTTGGTAGGATCGATGGCCACGTCCACGACCCCGACCCCGATGTGCTTGCCGGCTACGATGGGCCCCAGCACCTTGCGCCAGGTCACGCCTCCATCGCTCGTCTTGTAGAGGCCGCGCTCCTCGTTTTCCGAGTACAGATGCCCCAACGCAGCGACATAGACGACGTCGGCGTCGGTCGGGTGGACGAGGACTCGGCCGATGTGATGGGATTCGGGCAGCCCCACGTTCGTCCACGTCGTTCCGGCGTCCGTCGACTTGTAGACGCCGTCTCCCCAATAGCTGCTGCGCGAGTTGTTGGCTTCACCCGACCCTAGATAGAGGATGTCCGGGTCGGACGGCGCAACGGCGAGGTCACCGATCGAGAAGACCGCTTCATCCGTGAAGACGGGCTCGAAAGTCACGCCGTTGTTGATAGTCTTCCATAAATGGCCGGACGCGGTAGCCATGTAGAAGGTCCAGGGCTCTTGCTCATGAACTGCGATGTCGACGAAGCGTCCGCTCTGTCTGGTCGGCCCGATGCTTCGGAAGTCGATGGTGGCCAGCAGATTCGCGGAAATCTGCTGCGCGGGGAGCTCTGCGGCCGGCGCAGACCCCGTGGCGAGGATGGCCAGCAGGGCAGGGGACGGGGAGGCTCGTCTCCGCGGCTGCATGGCCCGCTCCGAGTCTGTAGGTCTCAGTCCAACGTCACGTAGCGCTCGAGACGAGCGAGCTCGCCGTCGTCTACGTATTTGCCGATCTCGCGACGAAACTGCTCGATCGACCCGTAGGGTCGATATTCCCGGAACTCGTGCAATATGCGGTCTCCGAGTCCTGGGATCGTGAGCACGTCCTCGTCGCTCGCTTCGTTCAGGTCGATCGGAACGAACACGAACTGCTCGAGCCTGGCGACCTCCTCCTCGTCGACGTACTTGCCGATCTCGCGACGGAACTCCGCCAGATGGACGTAGGGCCGGTACTCTTCGAACTCGTGCGCCAGGCGCGGACCGACCCCCGGAATCAAGAGCACTTCCTCCTCGGTCGTGCCGTTGAGGTTGATGGGCACGAATACCTCACGGTAGAGCGCGTTCCGGTCGAACTCGCCGAGCCGCTCGGTGAGGAGCGCGTCCAGTTCGACCATCCGCAAGAAAGGCCGTCCATCGACGATCCCGTCCACAGTCGCGGCATCCAGTGACGGAACGGCCACGAGGGAATCGCGGCTGGCGAGGTTCGGGTTCAAAACGCCCTGGTTGAGTCCCACCTGGGAGGTCGCCGTCTCCGGTGCGATGGCCATCGCCCAGATGGTCGCTAGAATCGCGATTCTCGCGGGCGTTCGTGAGCTCATCGGGTCTCTCCTCGCTCGGGTTCGTCGTTGGATGATCCGCTCGTGAGCGGGTGTTTGTAGGTGATCATCAAGCCCAACAGCCCCAGGTGGGCCAGAAGACCAGGGGCAAGAAGGGGCGTCGCACCGGTCGCGGCTTCCCGGAGGAGCTCCAGGCCGCTGAGCGACGGGCGCATCTCGAGCTCGAACTCCTCGTTCCCGCGATAGTGCTGGAACAAACCGAGACATCCCGTTGCGACGAACATCGTCATGGTGAGCTGTAGGGTCCTCACCGTCCATCGCCTCGGCCTCCATGCGACTCCGATCGACGCGACCAGACCGAACCCGAGCACCCAGAACGGCATGCGCTGCCAGCGGTCCTCCCAATGCTCCAAAAGCAGGAGGTCCACGACCGAGGCCAGCGTCCCCAGAACCAGCAGCGCTAGCAGGAGAGCGCGGAGCCTGCCTGACGAATCGAATGATGCCATGTGATGTGAAGTCGTGTCCCACCCTCGTTTCTCGAAAGTGAGATTCGCGTCTCGGTGGCTCGACTGCAAGGATGGACCCGCTGGGCGGGTCGTCTGGGAGCCGCCTGTCCTCAAGGAGTGACGCGGGTGTCCCGAGGGGGAAGCAGAGAGCCGCTCGCGACGCTGAGGGATCGCTTCGTGTGCCGGCAATGGGATCGGCACGACTCTTGCGCTCACGACGAGAGAGAGTCGATTCCCTCGTGACGGGGTCTTCATACGTTTCCGGAGGATAGCGGTGAGCTCGTGGAGCAGGGTCGGTCGCGTCGCCGCTACGTCGGTTCTCGCGAGCGTCTGCACCTCGTTGGCCGCCGGGGTCGCGCTCGGGCAGACGCCGCCCGACTTCCTTTTCGATCAGCCACGCTACACCATCGGGCTTCGCTTCGGGTACGCCGTACCTCGAGCGAGCAGTGACGTCTTCGACTTCACGCGCGAGCAGCTCACGATCGAAAAGCGTGATTTCGAGGCGACTGCATTGGGCGTGGAGTTCGCCGTTCGGGCTCATGACCGCATCGACGTGGCGGCGGCGCTGCAGTTTTCCGAGAGCGAGAAGCGATCGGAGTTCCGCGAGTTCGTCGGTACCGACGATCTCCCCATCGAGCAGACCATACGGATGTCGCGGGCACCGCTGACGGCGAGCCTGAAGGCATACATTGTCGACCGTGGGCGGTCCATAGGGCGCTTCGTGTGGATTCCGTCGACCTTTGCGCCGTACATAGGTGCCGGCGGGGGAGCGGTGTGGTACGCTTTCGAGCAGGATGGTGAGTTCGTGGACTTCGAGACCCTGGACATATTTCAGGACTCGTTCCGCTCCGAGAGCGTGACCGCGACCTGGCATGTCCTGGGTGGATTCGAAGTGGCTGTCGGTCCTCGCTTCGTGGCCTTGGCGGAAGGGCGCTACTCTTGGGCCAGCGCATCGCTCGGGTCCGACTTCGTCGGGTTCGATGAGATCGACCTGGCAGGGTTCCAGGCGACCGTGGGGGTAGCGGTTCGGTTCTGACTAAAAAGGTGGGTGAGAAATGGACGCGCGATTCTCGACACTCGGAGGGGTAGGGCTTCTCGGCGCCGCCCTCTGTTTGGCGGCTCCGTCAGCCAAAGCTCAGGACGCGGCGGGAAGCTGGCTGGCGTGGATCGGGTGCTGGGATGCGGTGGAGGATGTGGAAAGCCGGTTGCTGTGTGTTCGGCCGCTGACGGACCGGTCGGGCGTCGAGATTCTGGATGTCGAGGAGGGTGAGGTCGCTTCGGTCCACGAGATACGGACGGACGGGGCTGAACACCCGTTCGAGCTCGAGGGATGCTCGGGCATCGAGCGCGCGGAGTTTTCTTCCGACGGGCAGCGGGTCTACCTGTCGTCGGACTACATGTGTGAGGGGGGGGTGCGTCGCACGTCCACGGGTCTACTCGCCATGGCTTCCCGAACCGAGTGGCTCGACCTTCACGGGGTCGAGGTGGGTGGGGAGAAGGCGGTGCGGGCAGCTCGTTACACCCTTGCCTCGCAGGATGAGGTCGAGGCGGCCGGGATGGCCGGCATAGGGACGGGGCGGAGCATGGCGGTGGCCGCGACGCGGATGGTTGCCGCGCGGCCGCCAGATCTCGACGACGTGATCGAGGTTGCGAATCGTGTCGATCCCGAAGTCACAGCTGCGTGGCTAATAGAGACCGGAGAGCGCTTCAGGTTGGACGCCGACGAGATCCTACGCATGGCCGATTCAGGTGTCCCGGAACAGGTGATCGACGTTGCGGTCGCCGTTTCGTTTCCGGGCAGCTTCGCCGTCGAAGCCGACTCGCGACGTGTCGAGGCGCGGGAAGCGTCCCGCGCGGTTGCCTCGAGGGGCTACTGGGGGTACGGCGATCCGTTCCGTGATCCCTACTTCTATAGACGTTACAGCGGTCGTTACGGTCTCCTTTACTCTCCCTTCGGCTACGGCGGCGGCTTCGGCCGGTATTATCCGAGCTACGGGCCTACGATCGTATACGTCGGGTCTGGCGGCGAAGAAGCATCACGGGGACGAGTAGTGAAAGGCAGGGGATACACCCGCCCGCGAAGCGAGGCTGGGGGGTCCACCTCGTCGGGCACGCCTGACAGCGGCGCGGGGCCACCGTCGGCTTCGGCCCGGAGCGGCTCAGGCCCGAGCGACCCGCCGGCGTCGAGTGGCCGGCGCGCCAAGCGGCGTCCACGAGGCGCCTGAGGAATCCTCGAAAATCTAGAATTCTCTCGGAGTGCACCGCGGGCTCACTCGCGGCGCACTCCTTCGCCATTTCGGGGGTCAGCAGTGCTGCGGGCGTCGATCCGCGACCACGGTCTTGTTCAAATCACCCCCTCGGTGTAACCATGGAAGTAGCGAGTGCGAGGGCCGTCTCCAGACCTGAGAGGCCCCCTGGCGGAAGCTGTCCCAACGGTAGTTGAAGGTTCCTGATAGGGGAGAAAGAAAAGTGGTGGCTCCGGGGGTCCCGGGCCGATAGGCTCGGGTAGGCAAAAACCCCAACACGGAGCCACCACGATGAAGAGAACGTACGAGGTAAGGGATCGGGCGGACAAGCGCGCGATCAGGGAGTTCCTGAAGCGGGAGGGGCAGTTTCTGCTTCCGATGCTTGAGTTCGTGGAGCAGACGGAGGTCGTGATCGACGAAGTCATCCAGGTGATGGGACGAGCGACGATCGAAGCGGTGCTGGAGATGAGCGCCGAGGGTGTGGCAGGCGTGAAGCAGGCAGGTCGGTCACGAGCGGAAGACGACACGGTGTGGTATGGCCGGCAGGGTGGTGTGGTTTACCTGTCGGACCGGAAGGTGCGTGTGGAGCGGCCACGGCTCAGGCGCCGGGGCGCCGGGGAGGATGGCGAGGTCGAGGTGCCGGCGTACGCAGCGATGCGGAGACCGGGCGCTGTGGCGGATCGGATGCTCGAGGTCCTGATGGCGGGGGTGAGCACGCGCAAGTACGGCCGTGTGATCGGTGAGATGGCCGACACGGTCGGGGTGAGCAAGTCGGCGGTGAGCCGTGAGACGGTCGAGGCCTCGGAGCGCGTGCTGAAGGAGCTGATGGAGCGCCGGCTGGATGCGTGGGACCTCCTGGTGATCTACCTGGACGGGATCCAGATGGGCTCGCACCACGTGCTTGCTGCGGTAGGCGTGGACTCAGACGGAAAGAAGCACGTGCTGGGCGTGAGGGAAGGAGCGAGTGAGAACGCCGAGGTGACCAGCGCGCTCCTAGAGGATCTGGTCGAGCGCGGCCTGGACCCGGGCAGGCGGCGGCTGTTCGTGATCGATGGCTCGAAAGCGCTCAGGAAGGCGATCGAGAAGGTGTTCGGCCAACGTCACCCCATCCAGCGCTGCCGCAACCACAAGCTCCGCAACGTGCTGGGTCATCTGCCGAAGGATCAGCATCCTCAGGTGAAGGCGGCGTTCCGGGCGGCGATGAAGCTGGACGCGAAGCAGGGCGAGCAGAAGCTCGAGCAGCTCGCCCGATGGCTCGAGCGCGACCACCCCTCGGCCTCGGCTAGCCTACGCGAAGGCCTCAGCGAGATGTTCACGATCAACCGGCTCGGCCTCCCGCCGCGGCTGAGGAAGTGCCTGGGCTCGACCAACCTGATCGACAGCACCCACTCGGGCGTAAGACAGAAGACCCGCAGGGTGACCAACTGGAAGAACGGAGCGATGGCCTTGCGCTGGGCTGCGGCCTCGTTCGTGGAGACCGAGAAGAGCTACCGGAGGATCATCGGCTACGACCAGCTCTGGATGCTCAGGGCCCACCTCGACGACCATGAACCGGTTGCCGAAATGAGAAAGGCAGGCTAACAAGGAGACTCTCCGGAGCCACCACCTTCAACTGTCAGCGGGACACCATCCAACCGCTCCGGCGGAGCCCTCGAGATCAAGACAGGCGGACATCTGTTCGCGACGACCAGCGAACCCTTCCAGGATGATCCGATCCCGGGCGACGGGGAGATGTACAGCATTGCGGGCAACATCGGTCTGCCTCTCGGGGAGACCGGGTTCCTCAACCTGACCGGCGAATACGGCAACACCAATCCCACCGACCGCAGCGTGCAACGGAACGACGCGCTCGCGCTGGTCGGGGCCGGCAACCAGCACGTGCGCTCTCCCGCGCAGATCTGGGGTTCCCCGCAGGTATCCGACGAAATCAAGCTGTGGGCGAACACGGGCTACCTGTTCAGCGACGCGCTTTTGTTCTACGGACACGGCAACTACGTAAGCAAGCAGGTCGAGGGCGGCTTCTACTTCCGGAATCCGAACACCCGTAGCGGCGTGTTCGGGACCAGCAGGGACAGTACACTAGTTAACGGGACACCGGTTACCGGCCCGGAAGGTGATATATTGCAGGTTCCGCTATTGTTGGTCGGCGACATGATCGACGCGCGCGACGGAGTGCTGGACGGTTCGGCCGGCTGCCCGGAGGTACGGGTGAACGGCGGCGTCGTGACCGATCGCGCGGCGTTGAACCAGGTTCTAAACGACCCCAACTGCTTCACCTTCCAGAAGATCTTCCCGGGAGGCTTCACGCCGCAGTTCGGCGCATACGTGCTCGACGCCTCCGCAGTGGCCGGCCTCAGGGGCACCCGGGGCCAGCTGGACTGGGACGCCAGCGCCAGCTGGGGCAAGTCCAACATGGACTTCTACATGTACAACACGGTGAACGCCTCGCTTGGGCCGAACCAGCCATGCAGCGACCAGGGCACCTCGATCGCCGTCCCGGACCAGCCGTGCACGCCGTACTTCCATCCGGGAATCTACGATCAGCAGGAGGTCAACTTTAACGCCGACGTCTCCTACGCCGTGAACGAAAGGGTGAATGTCGCCGGCGGCGCTGAATGGAGGAACGAGCGCTTCGAGATCGTCCCGGGCGACGAGGCTTCGTGGACCGAGGGTCCGCTCGCGACCCAGGGCTTCACCCCCGGCTCCAACGGCTTCACCGGCTTCGGCCCCCTCACCGAGGGCACCTGGAACCGCAGCAACTTCGCCGGCTACGGTGACGTCGAGTTGCGGGATCCGGCAGGCGCGTGGACGTTCGGCGTCGCCGGGCGCGTCGAGAGATTCTCGGACTTCGGCACCACGGTGAACGGAAAGGTCGCGGCCCGGACGACCGTCTCGGAGGGCTTCGCTCTGCGGGGCAGCGCCAGCACCGGCTTCCGCGCCCCCACGCCCGGCCAGCAGAACGCCTTCAACATCTCGACGATCTACGATCCCGAGATCATGGACCTCACCAACAACGGCACGATTCCGTCGACATCCCTCATGGCCCGAGAGTTTGGCGGCGAAGCGCTCACGCCGGAGAGGTCGGTGAACATGGCGTTGGGTGCCGTGCTCGAGCGCGGCCGGTTCAGCCTCTCCACCGACTTCTTCCAGATCAACGTAAACGACCGTCTTACGACGAGCGCCGACCGAAAGCTCACCCCGGCGGAGATCGACCAGCTCGTGGCCGACGGCATCATCCGGCCGGGCGGGGTGCTGGCGCGGTTCCGCTTCTTCATCAACGACTTCGCGACCCGCACCCGGGGAATCGATCTCGTGGCCGCCTACCAGATGGAAGGAGCGAACGGTTCCACCACCAACATCACCGCCGCCTGGAACTGGACCTCGACCCAGGTGACGGACTTCAACTCCGGCACCCTCACGGGCACGCGCATCCGCATCCTGGAGGAGGGGCTCCCGAACGTGCGCGGCAACGTCGCCGTCAACCACACATTCCCCAACGGCGTGCGGGCGCTCGTACGCGGCAGCTACTGGGGCGGCTACTACGACGGCGAAACTCCCTACTACACGGGCAGCTCGGACAATACCATCGACTATCCGGCGCGCGTCCTCTTCGACATGGAGGCAGCCCGCTCCTTCAACGATCGCTGGACGCTGACGCTTGGGGCCCAGAACGTCCTGAACACCAAGCCGCAGGAGTACCCGGGCGCGGCCGACGGCGTCGGCAACCGGTACGGCCAGTTCACGCCCTTCGGCTTCAACGGGGCCTTCCTGTACGGCAAGCTGGGGTACAGGTGGTAGCCTAAACCGATCCGCCAGCGGACGGATCAGCCGGCTCCAGAGGGTTGCTGGACGACCCTTCGGGGCCGGTCTTCTGATGGCCACGAGCCGATTGCGAGGCTTCTCCCGTCGCTGACCGAAGTTGGGTCTGTCCCACACTTCCAAGCATACTTCACTTCCAAGCATACTTCGCCCACACCCGACTCAAGAGACCCTCTGAACCGCACCGGGATTGTCGGAGACGCCAACCCTTGAGAGGATGGGGTCATGACAAAGGGCGAAGAAGTATTCCGTGGAGACGCGGGAGAGAGCCGTTCGGCTGGTCTTCGATCACGAGTTGGAGCACGCGTCGCAGTGGGCGGCGATCGTGTCGATCGCAGGCAAGATCGGCTGTACGCCGGAGACGCTTCGGAGTTGGGTACGGAGGGCTGAACGCGATAGCGGGAAGCGGCCAGGGCTGAGGACGGACGAGCGTCAGCGGCTCAAGGACCTGGAGCGTGAGGTTCGGGAGCTGAAGCGGGCGAACGAGATCCTACGCAAGGCATCGGCGTATTTCGCACAGGCGGAGCTCGACCGCTGACCCCGCTGATGGTGGCGTTCATCGACGACCATAAGGCCGAGTACGGAGTCGAGCCGATCTGCCGGGTGCTGCCGATCGCTCCGTCGACCTACTACTGGCACAAGGCCAGAGAGGCCGACCCCTCGCTACGCTCGGCTCGGGCGCAGCGCGACGAGCTGCTACGTCCTCTGGTCCGCAGGGTCTGGGACCAGAACTTCCAGGTTTACGGTGCGGAGCAGGTCTGGACGCAGCTGAACCGGGAAGGCATCCGGGTCGCCCGCTGCACGGTGGCCCGTCTGATGACCGAACTGGGGCTGAGAGGGGTGGTGCGA
Organism: Longimicrobiales bacterium; assembly: GCA_965249195.1. Taxonomy (GTDB): domain Bacteria; phylum Gemmatimonadota; class Gemmatimonadetes; order Longimicrobiales; family Gaopeijiaceae; genus CBDFLM01. Next base: position 2,254 of record CBDFLM010000007.1, on the reverse strand, counting down.
GGCCGCAGCTTCAAGGTGACGACGCATGCGGCCGACGGCACCGAGCGCCCGCTGGACCTGGTGGACCGCGACTTCACGGCGTCGCGTCCCAACGAGCTGTGGGTGTCGGATCTGACATACGTACGGACCGGGCGCACGTTCGCCTACGTGGCGTTCATCATCGATGCGTTCGCTCGGCGGATCGTCGGCTGGCAGATCTCGAGCTCGTTGAGGAGCGACCTGGCCCTGGATGCCCTGGAGCAGGCGATCAGCGAGCGGCTGGGAGACGAGGGCGAGCGCCCGGTTCATCACTCGAACCGCGGCGTTCAATATCTGTCTATTCGCTACACTGAGCGGCTCGCGCTCGCCGGCATCGAGCCCTCGGTCGGGAGCCGCGGCGACTCCTACGACAACGCGCTGGCCGAGACGATCATCGGGCTCTACAAGACCGAGCTCGTCTACCACCACGGTCCGTGGTCCCGGCTCGAAGACATCGAGCTCGCCACCCTCGAGTGGGTCTGGTGGTTCAACAACCACCGCCTGCTCAAGCCGATCGGCCTTGTCCCACCGGCCGAGTTCGAGGAGGTCTACTACCGTGAACTGCACACTCCAGCAAAGCTGGATGAAGTGACCCCCGAAGTTGATCCAAAAATCATGGGACTTCCGAGATATTTTTGGGAGCGAGGTTCTCTTCGCTCGGTGAATGAATATCCATAAACTCCTCGGGAGTCAGAAAGCCCAAGGAGCTATGGGGACGAACTTCGTTGTAGTCAGCTCTCCATTGCTCGATCGAACGTTTCGCGTCGTGGATCGAGAGGAACCAGTGCAGGTTCAAGCACTCGCCCCGGAGTGTTCCGTTGAAGCTCTCGATGAAGCCGTTCTGGACGGGCTTGCCCGGTTGAATAAAATCGAGCTTCACGCCTCGAGCGTAGGCCCATGAATCGAACGCACGGCTGCGGAACTCGGAGCCGTTGTCCGTGATGATCACTTCGGGCAACCCTCTGGACTCTTTGAGGCACTCCATCACCTCGATGACCCCGGCGGCCGGAATCGAATGCGCGATGTGAATCGCCAGGCACTCGCGACTGAATTCGTCCATGATCGTCAGGCACCGAAATTGGCGGCCGTTGCTCAGCGTGCCAGAGACGAAGTCCATGCTCCACCGCTCGTTCGGGCCGCTCAACGCCTCTCGGATCGGTCGAGGGGCCTGGCTCCTACGTTTCCTTCCCTTCGAACGCACCGCGAGCCCTTCCTCCCTGTAGAGTCGTTGAACTCGTTTCCTGTTCACCAGCCGGCCTTCTCGTCGAAGCATCACGTGGATCATCCGGTAGCCCCAGCGTGGCCGCTCCTGCGCCAACTCTACGATGCGAGCTCGTAGAAGCTCCTGGGGATCGCGAGTGCTGCGATATCGCATCGTAGAGCGTGGAAAACCCGTGTACCGGATCGCTCTGCGTTCTGAAACCTCTCGCACGGCTTGCACCTGCTCGACGACCTGGCGCCGTTCCCGGGCCGTCACGATCCGTTTCCCAACAAGTCCTTCAGGATCTGAAGATTCAAGGCCTGGTCGGCCACGATCCGCTTCAGCCGTCGGTTCTCCTCCTCGACCTGCTTGAGGCGTCGCGCCTCGTTCACGTCCATACCACCGTACTTCGTGCGCCACCGATAGTACGTCGTCTCCGCGATCCCGTGCCTGCGACACATCTCACGGATCGTCGCTCCAGCTTCCACTTCTTGCAGAATCCCGATGATTTGCTCTTCCCGAAACCGCCTCTTTTGCATGACTCCTCCTGCTCAAGGAGTCCCACAATAACTGGATCAGGTTCCGGGGGTCACTTCAGGGGCACTACCATTCTCTTCCATTCTCTCTCGCAGTCCCAACATGTTCGTTTTCTCTGCCTTCGCCCTACTCTAATTCTTTGCGTGCTCCGTGTCTCACGTACGTTGGCAGAGAGGGGACCGCGCGCTCCCGCGTTCGCGACGTTACTGCACGCGATGAGCAACACGAAACCCACCGTGCCAAGCAGAATGAGCAGCGGCTACCTTGAGTCACCGATGATCCCGTCCTTCAGCGTGCGCACGACCGCCGTTCCGCTGAAGATGCCCTCGAACCACTGAGGTCCGTACCCGACTTCGTCGAAGCGCGCTATGAGGCTCTCGGCATCCGTCACGGCAGCTTCAATCGTGACGCCATCGTTGAGGCGAGCGATGCCGTTCAGATGATGACCCCCGAAGTTCTCGCTGGCGGGGTCGAGCTGCCGTGGAATCCAGACGTCCG
>CBDFLM010000006.1:0-12952 GCA_965249195.1 Longimicrobiales bacterium | reverse complement strand
TGCGCGTGTCGCATGATGCCGTCCGGTCCTTCGGCCCAGTCCCGGTAGTCCATGAGGGCGACGTAATCATGCACGTCCTGAACGTGCTGGCTCAGGGGCTTGGTCGTGCCCTCGAACGTGATGTCGAGGACGGTATCGAACCAGAACGGTGTCGCGGGGCCGATCTGAAGCTCCTGGCCGCTCTGTTCGGCCATTTCCATGAACCTGCGGGACAGCTCCAGATACTGCACCGCCCTCTCCGCGCGACGGGATTCCCAGTCCCGCAGCAGGTACGGCTCGATGTCGATGTTCAATCCCACGAAACGCTCCGCGGGCCCGCTCGCCGCGTTATAGTCGAGCACGCGCTGAATCATCGCCTCGGCGAGGTTTCTGTTCTCCTCGAGTATGTAGGTCGGCGTGTTGAGCGGTGCCGATCCGAGCAGCGCATACGATTCCATCCCGCGCGCCTTGAGTTGGCTTAAGAGCGTCCGAAACTTCTGCGGCTCGTCGCGGATCGGATTACGGTCGCGGTACGAATCCGCATAGACGTATACGGTCGAAATGTGGTGCCGCTCGAAGAAGTCCAGGGCGGCGTCGCGAACGACCGGGCTGTCCAGCATCTCGAACGTGTCGCGCTCCCATAGCCAGAGAGCGCGGGCGGGATGCTGTCCCGAGACGCCCGGCGCGCCGATGCCTCCGGCAGCGACGACGCAGACAAGGTCAAGCAGGTTCAGTCGGGTCATGCGCGCTGGCCTCACGGGTCTCAATTGAGACGGAGGGCCCCTCCTCCGGAAGCTGTCCCAACCGTAGTTGAAGGTTCCTGATAGGGGAGAAAGAAAAGTGGTGGCTCCGGGGGTCCCGGGCCGATAGGCTCGGGTAGGCAAAAACCCCAACACGGAGCCACCACGATGAAGAGAACGTACGAGGTAAGGGATCGGGCGGACAAGCGCGCGATCAGGGAGTTCCTGAAGCGGGAGGGGCAGTTTCTGCTTCCGATGCTTGAGCTCGTGGAGCAGACGGAGGTCGTGATCGACGAAGTCATCCAGGTGATGGGACGAGCGACGATCGAAGCGGTGCTGGAGATGAGCGCCGAGGGTGTGGCAGGCGTGAAGCAGGCAGGTCGGTCACGAGCGGAAGACGACACGGTGTGGTATGGCCGGCAGGGTGGTGTGGTTTACCTGTCGGACCGGAAGGTGCGTGTGGAGCGGCCACGGCTCAGGCGCCGGGGCGCCGGGGAGGGTGGCGAGGTCGAGGTGCCGGCGTACGCAGCGATGCGGAGACCGGGCGCTGTGGCGGATCGGATGCTCGAGGTCCTGATGGCGGGGGTGAGCACGCGGAAGTACGGCCGTGTGATCGGTGAGATGGCCGACACGGTCGGGGTGAGCAAGTCGGCGGTGAGCCGTGAGACGGTCGAGGCCTCGGAGCGCGTGCTGAAGGAGCTGATGGAGCGCCGGCTGGATGCGTGGGACCTGCTGGTGATCTACCTGGACGGGATCCAGATGGGCTCGCACCACGTGCTTGCTGCGGTAGGCGTGGACTCAGACGGAAAGAAGCACGTGCTGGGCGTGAGGGAAGGAGCGAGCGAGAACGCCGAGGTGACCAGCGCGCTCCTAGAGGATCTGGTCGAGCGCGGCCTGGACCCGGGCAGGCGGCGGCTGTTCGTGATCGATGGCTCGAAAGCGCTCAGGAAGGCGATCGAGAAGGTGTTCGGCCAACGTCACCCCATCCAGCGCTGCCGCAACCACAAGCTCCGCAACGTGCTGGGTCATCTGCCGAAGGATCAGCATCCTCAGGTGAAGGCGGCGTTCCGGGCGGCGATGAAGCTGGACGCGAAGCAGGGCGAGCAGAAGCTCGAGCAGCTCGCCCGATGGCTCGAGCGCGACCACCCCTCGGCCTCGGCCAGCCTACGCGAAGGCCTCAGCGAGATGTTCACGATCAACCGGCTCGGCCTCCCGCCGCGGCTGAGGAAGTGCCTGGGCTCGACCAACCTGATCGACAGCACCCACTCGGGCGTAAGACAGAAGACCCGCAGGGTGACCAACTGGAAGAACGGAGCGATGGCCTTGCGCTGGGCTGCGGCCTCGTTCGTGGAGACCGAGAAGAGCTACCGGAGGATCATCGGCTACGACCAGCTCTGGATGCTCAGGGCCCACCTCGACGACCATGAACCGGTTGCCGAAATGAGAAAGGCAGGCTAACAAGGAGACTCTCCGGAGCCACCACCTTCAACTGTCAGCGGGACACCATCCTCCTCCGGCAATCCCTCGGCAGGGCGCGAACAGCCTTCAACGACGACACCCGTTCGGCGGACGGGATTGCTCTTCCTTTCAGCGGCCTGCTAGAAGCGGTGCACTCGCGGGACCCCGATCGAGTCGCCCTTGCGGCCGAACGTCTCTACGGTGACGCTACGCAGGTCCACGGTGAGTCTGGTGAAGTTCTCCGTCGTCACCACCCCGCTTCCGTTCGCGAGCCGGTAGTCGTAAGGCGACGAGGAGCGGAGGTGTCCTTCCATCTGGAACGACTTCCGATTCGGGTGTGGATAGGGCCAGTAGAAGGGTGAGGACACCACGGACACGACTCTGAACCGCTTGTCACTCACGCTCCACAGCTCGACGGACATCGAGCTGTGGACGTCGCCCGAGATCGTCACTACGCGTCGAACGCGCTTGTCGTGAATGAAGTTCAGCAGCTCATCGCGTTGTGCCTGGAAGCCGCTCCACTTGTCGTCGCTCGGTGAGCGGAAGTCGGGAAAGACGGGAACGGAGGAGACGATCACCTTCACCTTCTTCTTGCCGTCCCCGAGCCAATTCTTGAGCGCCGCCATCTGATCCGGTCCGATGATCTCCGCGTGGTCGAGGCGCTCGGTCCGCACGTCGAGAACGAAGAAGTCGCAGCAGCCGTCGGAGAAGGTGTACCAGAATCGGTTCGCCATGCGCGCCAGCGCGTCCCCCGCGGCGTTCAGTTCCGGAAGTGGGCTGTGGCTCATCTGATAGATCGAGTAGGCGTGCATAGCCGCTGGATACTTGACCTGGAAGTCCCTCTCCGAGGCTTTGTGTGGCCAGTTGTCCTCGATCTCATGGTCGTCGAGCGTCATGTACGTGGGCACGCTCGACATCAGACGGCGCAGGTGCTTCTGTCCGAACGCCTCGCGGTAGCGGTCGAGAAACTCGTCCACCTGTTTGTCGGGGGATATGAAGTTGAGGTCGTCGGCGTATATCTGGTCGCCGAGCATGATGAGCGCGTCGGTCCGCACGCCCATGTCCTCTTTCTGCTCGACGATGCTCCGGAACGTCTTGTCTCCGCGACCCTCGAAAATCGTCCCCCCGAAGATGCGGAGCAGGTATCGGCAGGAGCCGAAAACGAAGGATCGCGGCGCTTCGGGATCGGCAGAGGCCGTCGTGAAGCTGCGGGGGAGCACGTCATCCCACTCCAGGCCGTCCCCGTGCAGAGGGTTCGGCAGCTCTCCCTCGGAGAAGATCCACCCGGCCTGGTATTCGTGCTCGGTGCCCTCGCTCAGCCCGCCTACGATGCCCACACCCGTGAAGTCGAAGTGGGGGAGCATCTTGAAGAAGCGGGGGGCCGCGTAGGTTCCCGTCTTCTCGCGCACCCGGACCACGCCGAAGCGTCGCTTCGGGGTTCCCTCCTCCTTCTCACGATCGAAACGCGCGCGCCCGAAGACGCGAGCTCCGCTCGGGGACACGTAACCGAGGATCGGGCCGACCTTTTCGAAACGCTCCACCTTCATGTGAGCCTCCTCAGGCGGTTGGGAGCTGAACGACCGTGGCCAACGATCGTGTCCGGCTCGCCGGAGTCGCGGAGCTGGCCTCCGATTCTCAGCGGGATCGCGCTCATGTTCGCCATGCGTTCCGCATCCTACATCCCCATTTCCATTTTGCTATGAGAGATCTTCTTCAGGGCGACGACCTCCCTGACCTCGTTGTAGGCGAGCCGCATCGTGTCGTCCAATCCGGACCGCACGAGCGCGAGCTCGGCGGCGCTGCTGACGAGGTCGCGTCTGATCTCCTCGGGCGTTTTTTTCCGGTCATCGTCTCCAAAGCGCGCACGATGCGCTCGCCGCGCATCTCGTCCAAGCGCCGATCCATCCGGCCGAGGCGCTCATGTGGGCGACCTCACGGTCGACCATCGTGTCCACGCTCTGCGAGAAAGTCCGCGGCGGCTCGATCGACTCAAGGGTCATGAAATCACTCCGTCTTCGGTGGTCCCCGAGGCTCACGTGCCCTCATGGTTCCAGTGGCAGCATCGTCGCGCCAATGTCGGCCGTCGGCGATCATTCGTCGGCGTGTCCGAATCGACGGCGGAGAGATTCCGCTCTTCCGCGCGCGTCGAAGCAGATCAGGCGCCCCTCCGGGAGGCGCCCTCCGGGAGACGCGCGGCGGGTCGATCTAGCCGCGCGACGCAGCGTCAAGGACGTGACACGTCCTGAGAGGCTGGGGCGTCGACCGGCTTCACACAGTCGGCGGGCCGCCGCAGTCATGATGCGCACCGCCCTCTGAGGACGCCAGCCGACGACGATCCATCACTTCCCGACGCCGAGTCGGAGCGTCCAGCTCGCCCGCTACCGCCGCTTGGATCTACGTCGGCGACTGCCAGCGGGCGGTATCCACCCTACTGAGCGCCTCGCCTGCGCGGTTCTGACGAGATCGCCCGCCCCTTGTCCGCTCGGACCCTTCAAGCGTGCAGTAGCGGAGCGCCGACGGGGTTCCTACCTTGGCACTCGATCACGGCGGCGGCTCGACGACACCCCGAGGAGGTTCGCGACATGGTTGACGAAGGGAAGCGACCGAAGGCCAGCGACTTTCCACGCGAGGTCCTCGACCTCTTCGATCGCTATGTCCACGGGCTACTGGACCGGCGCGGCTTTCTCGAGGGCGCCGCGAAGTTCGCGGTGGGTGGGATGACAGCCGGGGCGATGTTCGACAGCCTTCGCCCCCGGTACGCCTGGGCGCAGCAGGTGGCGCCGGACGACCAGCGGATCGAGACCGAGTACGTGGAGTACGACTCGCCGGGAGGATCGGGCACGATGCGCGGCCTCATGGCGCACCCAGCCGGAGCCTCCGATCCGCTTCCGGGGGTGCTCGTCATCCACGAGAATCGAGGCCTGAATCCCTATATCGAGGACGTCGTGCGGCGCTTCGCGGTCGCCGACTTCATCGCTTTCGGTCCGGATGCGCTCACACCCTTAGGTGGCTATCCGGGCAACGACGACGACGGCCGCGAGATGCAGAGCCAGCTAGACCGCGACGACATGACGGAGGACTTCGTGGCGGCGGCCGAGTTCCTCATGGCACACCCCGCATGTAGCGGCCGCGTGGGCGCAGTCGGTTTCTGCTTCGGCGGGGGGATGGTCAATACCCTCGCGGTGCGATTGCCGAATCTCGGGGCAGGGGTGCCCTTCTACGGGCGTCAGGCCGCCGCCGAGGACGTACCCGAGATCCGGGCACCGCTCCTCATTCATTACGCGGGGCTCGACGAGCGCATCAACGCCGGCTGGCCAGCGTACGAGGCAGCGCTCACGGCGAACGCCAAGCCGCACGTCATGCATATGTATCCCGATGTCAACCACGGCTTCCACAACGACACGACGCCCCGCTACGACGAAGCTGCCGCGAAGCTCGCGGAGCAGAGGACGCTCGAGTTCTTCAACCGTACGCTGAGTTGACGGTGTTGGCCTAGGTCGCCGATGAAGGTGGAGATCGCTTGCACGAACTGCGGAGCCTCGTTCGCCGCGGACTCGACCAAGATCCCGGAGGCTGGTGTGCGGGTGCGCTGCGCGACCTGCAAGGAGACCTTTCTCGCCCGCTTACCTGCCCGATCCGGCACCGCCGATGGCGCTCGTCCGGGACACCAAGCCACCGGTCAGCGTGCGTCCAAGCCGAAGGCGTCGCCGGCCGAGTCGGCCCGGCCTCAGCGTAACCCTGATCAGCGGTTCGGGGGGGAACGTGCTGGGCTTTCCGGGAGCCCGAGCGGCGACCAGTACCGCGACGCGCTCACCGCCGTCCTGGACGACGTCTCAGCCTCCCGGCACCGCGAGGGCGCTCAGTCCAAGCGGCGAGGGATCCGCGGTCGGACGACGTTCCTCGTGCTTCTGGCGCTGATGGGTATGGGGGCCGGCGCGTGGGCGAACTACCAGTACTCGCTTCCGCCGGATCCGCCCCCTCCCGGGTCACAGCAGCGAGCCGCGGCAGTCATGATGTTCTCGGCGGTGATGGCTGTGGAGCGCCACCGCCAGACGACTGGCGAGCTTCCGGCGGCCATCTCGGCGTTGAACCTGCCGAGGGCAGATTGGTCCTACCTGCCCGTGGACACCGGATACACGCTGATCGTCTCGCTTCCGGACGCTTCGGTCACACATCGGAGCGGCGAGGACGCCCTCCGTCTTCTGTCGGCGGCCGGTGTACGCTGACCTCCCCTCAGGGCCCTCGGACCACGATCCGTAGTTCCAGCACAGTCCGTCGGGGCACGTAGACTCGAGTGTTTCCGCCCGGGCCAAGGGCCTCGGCGGCATACTCTCCGCTCGGCGCGACCATCTCGATGGAGTCCACGCTCCAGCCCTCCGGGGCGACGTTACGCACATCGTACCAGCCTGTCGGGAGCCGCAGGGTCCTGTCCGACGCACATGGGTCACATCCCTCCCCGTCCGCGGACGTGAGCGCGAGGACGTCGACCTCCACCGCCTCCTCTGAGGACGCATTGGTAGGCTGGACACGCACGCGTCCCCGTCCCACAGGTTCGAAAGCGACCCCCCTTGCGGCCACCCTGCGCATGAGAGCCTGCATCTCGAGCCCCTCGAGGTCAACCTGGAAGACGCCCGAGCGGGTCGGCGAGTCGAGTCGGGCCCGTAGGGACGGGCCCGTCACCCATACGGACTCTACCTCGCTCATCTGGACGTGCCGATCGAATTCCTCCATCTCGATGAGGGGCGGTGGTTGGTAGACTCCCCACAGAGCGATCACGAGCAGCGCCACCACAGTGGGGATCACCTTGTTGCCACGCGCCGGGATACGGGAGATCGCGCGCCGGCGCTCGGGCTCGAGGCGCAAGACCGCCGGCTCACCAGCCTGGACGCTCACCGGCCGTCGCATGGGTTTGAACCTCTTCTCGGTGATCTCGACGGCGTATTCACCGAGCGGCATGGTCCCGCCCTTCCATTGGGGGTCTTGCCCGAGAGGAGCTTCCGGCGTCCCGCGAAGAGATCGAAGGCGACGCCGTCGGGGTCGCTCTCGACCCGGAGCGAGCCCACCTCGGGAGCGACGGGCTCCCGTTGTACCTGCGCGAGGGCCTCGCGCAGGGCCGCGGCCGATTCGTAGCGCTCCCCGGGACGCTTCTCGAGAAGCTTGGTGAGGACCTGGTCGAGCGCTGCGGGAAGGTCCTTGCGGTGCTGCGTGGGGCGCTGTGGATCTCGCTCGAGCGACGCCCGGATCAAGGGCCAGGATGGCTCGTCGGGCTCTATGACCATCCGTCCGAGCCACGGGTCGCGCGCCGTCAGCAGCGCGTAGAGTACTACCCCGACCGAGAAGAGGTCCGATCGGTGGTCGATGTTGCCCGGGTTCTCTAGCTGCTCGGGCGACGCAAATCCGGGAGTCCCGGGGGCGCCCAGCTCGAGATTGGTCAGGCTGGACTCGCCCATGATCTTCGCGATCCCGAAATCGAGAATCCTGAGGCCTGCGCCCTGGCCCTCCCGCGTGACCATCAAGTTCTGCAGCTTGAGGTCGCGATGGATCACTCCTTCCGAGTGTGCGATCTCGAGGGCGTCGCAGAGCTGCTTCGTCAGGTCGACAGCCACGTCGAACTCCATCGCTCCGTCGCGTACGATGATCTCGGCGAGGTTGAGCCCGTCGACGAACTCCATGGCGTAGCAGAACACCTCCCTCCGCTTGTCCTCTACGAAGTTCGTGACCCCGACGATGTGCTGGGATCGCTTCCCGAGTCGGCGAAGCACGCGCGCCTCGCGTTTGAACCGCTCGATCGCTTCGCGCGCGCGCTCCGGAGGCGACGGCGGTCGAAGACCTTGAGTGCCTCCACGTCCTCCAGAACCGTGTCCCGCACCCGATAGACCGTCGCGAAGGCGCCCGAGCCCAGGCGTTCCAAGACTTGATAGCGATCGGCGATCACCTGCCCGATGAACGGGTCTTCGCTCTCTGGCTGATCCTCGAGCTCCGACCCGTCTTTAGGGCAGAAGCTGGCCTGACCCGAATAGGTCTCCTGGCAGCTCGGACAGACCTTCATCTGCGGGTCACGGGAAAGGCTCCTGATCGGTTCACGTCGGACTATCCCGAGCTGCGGGCTTGAGTAGTCCGTGGGTGGCGGGCAAGTCAGTCCCACCCTCGGAGATTTTGGAGTTGTACGCAAGCGGCGGCCCGAAGGCCGACCTGTCCCTTGCGTGCGCGTGCGCCAACCCCGAGCCTGTGCTTGGCGTCCCGGCGCCGGTCGGGAGGCCTTCCGTCAGCAAGGGTGGGAGCGCGAGATGCGATCACGTAGAATCGCCGTCGGTACGGCCGGGCTCGTCCTCGTCGGCGCGCTCGGCGCGGGCTCGCTCCTCGTAGAGGAGAGGGCTGCGGTCGCCCAAGAGGCCGGTGTCGAAGCACCCCTCTTCGAGGTCGACCCTTTCTGGCCCAAGCCCCTACCGAACAATTGGGTGCTCGGCTCGACGATCGGCGTCTCGGTGGATTCGCGTGATCACGTCTGGATCATCCACCGCCGGGATTCGTTCGACGAGCGGACCGAGCTGAATGCCGTTTCCGATCCTCCCACTGCCGAATGCTGCTTGCCCGCGCCCAACATTCTCGAATTCGACACCGAAGGGAACCTGGTGGGCTACTGGGGCGGGCCTGGCGAAGGCTACGACTGGCCACAGTCGAACCACGGCATCACCGTCGATCACATGGACAACGTTTGGATCGGGGGGAGTGGGCAAGAGGACTCGCATATCCTCAAGTTCACCCGAAACGGGACGTTCCTGCTTCAGATTGGTCGGTCGGGGATGCGCACCGGCAGTAACGACACCGAGAACTTCTGGAGGGTCGCGAAGATCTCGATCGATCCCAACGCGAACGAGGTCTACGTCGCGGACGGGTACGGCAACAAGCGCGTGGCGGTCCTCGACATCGACACGGGTGAGCTCAAGCGCTATTGGGGGGCGTACGGGAATCGGCCGGACGATGACCCGATCTCGCCGTACAGCCCGGACGATCCGCCCGCGCAGCAGTTTCGCAGCCCCGTTCACTGCGCCGTCATCGCGCACGACGACTTAGTCTATGTGTGTGACCGGGCGAGTGACCGTGTCCAGGTCTTCCGAAAGGACGGGACGTTCGTCACCGAGGCATTCATCGCGCCCGAGACGTTGGGCTCGGGATCGGCCTGGGATATCGCCCTCTCGCAAGACCCGCAGCAGCGGTTCCTCTACCTAGCGGACGGGTTCAACAAGAAGGTTCACGTCCTCGAGCGCGAAACGATGGAGGTTCTCACCGCCTTCGGCGCCGGTGGCCGCCAGCCGGGCCAGTTCCTGGGTGTGCACAGCATTGCGACCGACTCGCAGGGCAACCTCTACACGACCGAGACCTACGAGGGGAAGCGCCTTCAGAAGTTCGTATTCAAAGGCCTGGGTCGTGTCAGTGAGCGTGATCAGGGAGTGCTCTGGCCCGGATCGGGGGACTGAGTGAGGAGCGGCCCGCATCACACTGCGTTGTTGCTAGGCAGATGCCTCCGTGTAGCGCCTGAACCCGCGGGTACGCAGGACGTCCCGTCCCTTGGTGACGATCAGGCCCTCGACTCCCTCCATCTCTTCCAGGAGTCGGAGTCCGTCCCCCGGCCCCATCACCATGACGGCCGTCGACAGAGCGTCGGCGGCCATGGCGGTCGGCGTCACCACGCTGACCGAGGCTGCGTAAGCGGGAGACGACCCGGTCCTGGGATCAATGATGTGATGCACGGAGCGGTCCTGAGTAAAGGATTGCATGTAATCACCCGAGGTCGCCACTGACTCGCCCCTGAGACGAAGCACGTCCACCGAAGTGCCCGTTTCCCGCGGATCCTGGATGGCCACACGCCAGGGCTCGGACCGCTCGGTCTGTGGGGAGGAGGACATGTCTCCGCCGGCGTCCACGACCACGCGCTGCGCGCCGGCGCCGGCAAGCACGCGCACCACGCTGTCCACGACGTATCCCTTCGCGATGCCGTCGAGGGTGAGGGACATCCCGGGCCGATCGAGTTCGATCTCGCTCCCCGCGACCTTGATGCCTCGGTACCCTACCAGCGAAAGCGCTTCGCGTAGCTCGGCATCGCCGGGAGACGCCCCCGAATCCGCGAAGCTCGCGCGATAGAGCTCCAGCACGGGTGTCACGGTGACGTCGAACGCTCCGCCGGTCAGCTCGGAGTATCGGATGGCGTGACGCACCACCTCCAGGAGCTCGAGCGGCGCGTCCGTGATCGAACCGCGCTCGTTGAGCCGCGCGAGTGACGTCCCGGAACGATGACGGCTGAGCACCTGCTCGAGCCGCTCCATCTCGTCGAACGCCTTCTCGGCCATCGCGCGCGCTTCGGCCCCGTCAGGGTGAACGATGGTGATGGACACGAGGGTCCCCATGCGCGTCCGTGTCACGCGCACCCGCCGGAGCCGCGCCCGACGCAAAAACGACGCCGTCAGGCCTCCGCCGAGAGCGAGGGAGACGCCTGCCACGGCTGTGATCCGCAGCACATCCCGGCGCCCAGGCCCGCTTCTGGCTTCGCCGTTCAACGGCTCACGACCTTCAGCTGCACGAGCCGGTGCTCGTAATGAGCCGTGTCGTGACGGCACACGCCCGCCTTCTCGATCAGCTTGATCTCACAAATGTTGCAGCGCACGCATTCCTTGAAGTCGATGTCCGGTCCCTCGATGGCGCCCGTGGGGCACGCCTGCTCGCACACCTTGCAGACCGTGCACTGTCCGACGCGCTTGATACGGAACGGCGAGACCTGCGACGTGAGCGCCAGTGCCGCTCCGAGAGGGCAGGCGTACCGGCAGTAGAACCTGGGAACAATGGCTGAGGCGGCGAGAACTGCAATCGCGATGGTCCACAGCAGTATCGAGGGGCTGAGAAAGAAAACGGTCCCGAAGGGCTCGGCGTATTGGAAGACGCTGATCTGGGTTCCGGCCAGCACGGGAAGGAGCACGACGGCGAGGACGATGTACTTCACGACCATCGCGCGTCGGTGCAGCGGCCGGGGCAGCTCACGCCGAAAGCGCCGGGGGACGATCTTCTCGAGGATGTCCTGCAGTACGCCAAATGGACAAAGGAAGCCACAGAACACTCGCCCCCAAAGCAACGTGGTCACGACTGTGAACGTGACCATGAGCAGGAGTGGCAGATCCTCGAGGAAGACGCCTGGACCGACCGAGATGGCGCTCGTGATGTGAGACACGGAAAGGAAGCCGCCGTCGACGATACCCAGATAGAGGAGCGTCCCCGTCAGCGCGACCCAGCGTAGGGACGTCTGCTTGCTGAAAAAGGCTGCGGTCACGAGACTGAACAGCCCCACCAACCAGATCACGTCGGCCCACGAGGTCGAGGCGAGGGTTCGGCCGAGCACCGTCTCCTCTTCTACGTTGTCGAAGTCGAAGATCGGCTCCTGGGCTGGGCCGGGACCCGGTGGTGTAGGTGTCGTCACCGGCCGCGTCTCCGCGCTCGTCTCGAAAGCTTCCGTGCTCCCTGCGGGTTCCTCCTCGGACGCCGCGGCGCTCGATTCTCCGGGCGGCTCCGTGGCGGGCGCGACGGGCCGGTCCTCAGCCCCCGCGGTGGAAGCTTCTGCACCCGATTCATCGCCGGCGCGCGCGGGCACGTCCATCGCTGCCGCCAGGGGCTCCCCTACACCCGGGCCGGCCGGTTCGCCGGGGGCGATTTCGGGGCCTTCGGGCGTCTGGTCCGGTGTCTCACCAGAAGGCGGCGGGGTGGATGCGGCTGCCGCGACGCGTCCCGCGCCCGGATACTGCGTCGTATTGAGTCCCATTCCAGGACGCAGGTCGAAGTGGATCGTCATCGGCGCGGTCATGTCGACCGCGGGATCTACGAAGAGGATGCCGTGGTCACGGAACTGCCCGTCGACGAGTCCGGCCCTCGGGGCGCTGAGCGTGACCAGGTCGGCGCTGCCGAAGCGGAGGGTATCGGATCCCTGGATGAACGACAGTGCCTGGGGCCGAAACAGCGCGCTCAGCGCACCGTCGATGCCGATGAGAACGTGATGATCCGCCTGCACGGAGTCTCCCGCCTGTTCCAACGCACGCTCGAACGGGCCCTGGCCCATCAAGACTGAGGCGACCTCGGGGTCCTTGAGGTAGGCGAAGGAAAGGTCGATGCGCATGACGCCTTCATCGAGCACGACGACCTTCTGGACGAGACCGGCGGCCACCAGGTCGGGCCAAGAAGCCTGCACGAGCTCGTCCGCGCCGATATCGCCCAGAAAGCTTGCCGACAGGGTCGGGCTGGCAGCGCGTAGATAGGCCGTTGCCACGCGCCGTGCGGCATTTCTGAGCCCTCGGGTCATGGCGGACGAGGAAATCGTCGCACGCGAGATGCCGTCCACGTCGCGTCCGACCCTGAAAGGATCGGAGAGAAACTTACCCGTGAACTGTTCCTGGAAGCCGGGAGCGCGGAGGAAGTCCCCCCGGGTCCTGCGATAAGATTCGATGTAATCGACGACGAGAGCTCCGGTCATGGAGCCCTCGAGATCGACCCCTGCCAAGACTTCGATAGGTCCGGAGTACCCGAGCTCTTCAGGAGGCATGTCGGACGTCAGGAACACGTAGCCGACGAGCCGCCGCTCGCCGGTGGCTTCGTCGATCCCGTATCCGCGGACGACCGGAGGATCTCCCTCCTTGGGGCCGAATTCTGTCGCGCCGGGCATGACCCGTTCGAGGAGCTCCTGCGGGAGCTCTCCGGTAGCCTGGGCCGCAAGCTCGGAGGGGCTTACGACTGCGAGC
>CBDFLM010000005.1:0-39262 GCA_965249195.1 Longimicrobiales bacterium | reverse complement strand
GAGCGACCCGTTCGATACCACTGTGTATGCCGAAGTACACGACCCCCACCGTGGCCACCATGAACAGGCCGGACAGGAGGAACTGGAGTCCACCGTTCCCGACGACTTCGACGAAGAGGTCGCCCGTCTGCAGCCCAGCGGGAAAGCCCCCTACGCTCCATCCGACGGTTCTCACGAAGTACAGGAGAGACCAGCCCGCCACGACCGCGTAGTAGCTGAGGATGACGTAGCCCGCCATGACCCCCCACGCGCCCACCCAGCCCCACCAGGGACCGATCGCTTCTTTCAGTGCGCCCACGGGGCTCTTCTGTGTCTTTCGCCCGATCAGGAGCTCGGCCATCATGATGGGCAGGCCCACACCCAGGATACAGATGAGGTACAGCAGCACGAATGCGCCGCCATCATTCTCCCACGTGATGAACGGGAACTTCCACAAGTTGCCTAGCCCGATGGCGCTACCCGTCGCCGCCAGGATCAAGCCCATGTTGGAACCCCAGTGCTCGCGGGGCTGGCTCATCGGTCACGCTCCGTTGTCAGAAGGCGGGCGCAGGAACACTGCCGGCCTGGTATGATCGGGATTTCGGGCCCAACATATCGGCGAATTTGAACTTCGGACAAGCGAGTGAGTAGAGTTCGAGCATCCTCTACTTTTCCTCTGTTCGGTGTTGGAGGTACGTTCGGTCCATGACGATGACACGCAAAACCGTCGTGTGGGTGGTCGGATTGGTTGCGGCTGCGCCTCTCTCTGCCCAGGTCGGACCCCAGGGAAGTGGCGTCGTCGAGGTGGGACTCACGCTTCGTCAGCTCGACGGCGTGAAGCGAGTCCTGATGATTGGAGCGCACCCCGATGACGAGGACTCCAGCCTTCTCGCGACGCTCGCCCGGGGCATGGGCGTCGAGACGGCCTATCTCTCGCTCACTCGGGGAGACGGCGGTCAGAACATCATCGGGCCCGAGTTGGGCGAGGGTCTCGGCATCATACGCACCGGGGAGCTCGAGGCAGCCCGTGTTCTGGACGGTGGACGCCAGTTCTTCACGCGTGCCTTCGACTATGGTTTCTCGAAGAGCGCCGATGAGGCATTCGCCCATTGGCCGAGGGAGGAGGTCCTCCGGGACGTCGTCTCGGTGATCCGCACATACCGTCCCCAAGTGATCATCTCGGTCTGGGCCGGCACGCCTCGAGACGGACACGGGCAGCACCAGGCGAGCGGGATTCTGGCCAATGAGGCGTTCGATGCCGCCGCCGATCCCAGGCGTTTCCCCGATCTGCAAGGGATCGCCGCGGAGCCCTGGAGTGCGGACAAGCTCTACCACTCGGCCAGGGGCCGTGGTCCCGGATCCGGCGAGGCGTCGCTGACCATTCAGACGGGTACGTTCGACCCGCTGCTCGGCCGCTCATACCACCAGCTCGCCATGGAGAGCCGAAGCAAGCACCGCTCGCAAGAGATGGGCGCGGCACAGACCCTTGGAGCTCGCACGTCGGGCCTCCAGTTGGTGCAGAGCCGTGTTGGCGGGATGAACTCTGACACCGGTATCTTCGCGGGGGTCGATACAACGTTGGCCGGCCTCGTGGACAGGCTTCCGGGGGGCGACGCGCCGGCCGTGGGGCGCGCCATCGCGGCGTATCGGATGGCGATCCAGGAGGCGAGCGCGTCTCTCGACGCCGTCCAGCCCAGCCGCGCCGCCGGTCCGCTGGGACGGGCCTACTTGAGTCTGGAGTTTGCGTTCGGGCTGATTCGCGGGCTCGGGGACGCCGCCGTCCCGCTCGCGGAAGCCCTCGCGGTTCGCGCCGGACTGGTTCGGTTCGCGCTTCTCAACGCGGCGTCCATCGTGATCGACGTGCGAGCTGGGGACGCTCTCGTAGTCGCGGGTGAGGACGTGAGTCTGGACGTCCAGCTCTGGAACGGGGGGCCGTTCCGCATCGATGGGGCCGTGCTCCGAAACGCGGGGGGTGACCAGGACGTGGGTCTTCCGGCCGAGTTCGTCGGAACCGCAGGCCAGACGGAGAAGCCTCAGGCTCTGGAGCCCGGTGAGATCGCTCGATGGAGCTACCGCGTTCGGCTTCGGCAGAGTCTTGCCTCTTCACGCCTGTATTATCTGGGAGTGCCCCGCGATGGGGACATGTACCAGTGGACCGGGGACCCGGGCTCGGAGGGGCTTCCGAGAAACGCGCGTCCACTGCTGCAGGCGGTTGGGGAGATGGACCTCCACATCCCTGAGGTGGGAGAACCCGTTCACGTAGTTTGGGGTGACGATGCCGAGTTCGTGGGCGTGAACAGGGCGCTCGGAGAATTCCGGGAGCCGGTTCTGGCCACGCCTGCGGTTTCGGTGGCGATCGAACCGGCGGTGATGGTTTGGCCTGAGGGGTCCCGTGAGTCTCGTCCGGTGACGGTGGTTCTTCAGAACGAAGCCGCGTCGGGGTCGTCGGGCGATCTCGCACTCGAGGTCCCCGAGGGGTGGGAGGTCACGCCCGCGAGTGTCCCATTCGATTTTCGGGGCGAGGGGGCGAGCCGCGGATTCAACTTCGAGGTGAGCCCTGTCGGTGCGGTGGGCGCGGGCGAGCACGTATTCCGCGCGGTGGCCACGCGAGACGACGGGGAGCGTTTCGATGAGCAGATCGATGTCATCGACTACCCCCATGTGGAGCGGACGCTGTACCTACGCCCCGCGGAGGTGCGTGCCGCGGTGTTCCCGGTCCGGATGCGGGAGGGCATTCGGGTCGGCTATGTCATGGGGTCGGGGGACGACGGCATCGAGGCGCTGCGCCAGCTTGGAGCCAACGTCGAGGAGGTGGGCCCGGATCGTATTCGAGAGGGGGATTTCTCGGGGTACGACGTGCTTGTGCTGGGCATCCTCGTCTACGAGACCCGTCCGGACGTTGCGGCCGTGAACGACCGCATCCTCGCATTCGCCGAGGCTGGCGGCACAGTCATTGTCCAGTACAACAGATACGGGTACCCGCAGGGTGGCTTTGCTCCCTACCCGGTCAGCATGGGCGGCGGACGCTCGGCGCCGCGAGTGACCGATGAGAACTCTCCGTTTGCGCTGTTGGAGCCCGAGTCTCCCGTGCTCACCTCCCCGAATCGTATCACCGAAGCGGACTTCGAGGGGTGGGTGCAGGAGCGGGGGCTCTATTTCCTGGCCGAGTGGGACGATCGTTTTACGCCACTACTGGAATTCAACGATCCGGATGAGGAGCCCGCGCGTGGGTCGCTGTTGGTGGCGCCGGTCGGCCAAGGGCTGTACGCCTACGTCGCCCTCGCCCTCTTCCGCCAGCTCCCGGCCGGAGTCCCGGGAGCGCACCGCCTATTCGCCAACCTCGTGTCGCTGACCGCTGAGGACTGGAACGCGTATAAGGAGCGCCGCTAGGCCTCCACGCCCCCGATCCTGCTCAGTGGCACACCGACGAGCAGCACCACCACCGCACCGATGACGTTCTGCCAGAGGTACTCGATCGTCGTGCCGAAAGCGACGAAGCCCACGGTCGCCATCCCGATGATCAGCCCGTAAAACGCCCCGCGCGCCTTGGCTCTGGGCACCATCGCCAGGAGGAAGACACCCAATATCGAGCCGTAGAAGAAGGATCCGAAGCGGTTCACGACCTCGATCAGCGAGCCCAGCGTCGCCGCGTACGTGGCGACCACACACGCGAACAACCCCCAGAAGGCGGTCGCGCCCTTCGACACGACGAGATAGTGTGCGTCGTCGGCGTCGGGCCTTATCCAGCGCCTATAGAAATCGATGACGCTCGCGGTCGAGAGCGCGTTGAGCTCGGCGGCGATGCTCGACATCGCCGCGGCGAAGACCCCTGCGATGAAGAGCCCCGCGAGCCCGATCGGAAGCTCGGACAACACGAAGCGTGGGAAGATGTAGTTGGTGTCCCCCGATGCCTCGCCGGTGACGTCTTCGACCATGGCGAGCGCCTCACCGCGGATGGTCTGGATGTCGGCCTCCCGTGCGACGAACGCCTCCATCGCCGCGGACGCATCGTCGCCGGATGCGTCGGCGACCGCCTGCGCCGCCGTTTCCCGAAGCGTGAACGCCTCGGCGTAATCGCTCTGCAGCGCCTCGTACGCGGCGCCTCGCTCGGCGACCACCGCGGCTTCCTGCGCCGGGTTGTAGAGCAGGGGCGGGCGCTCGAACTGGTAGTAGACGAAGACCCCGACCCCCACCAGGAGCACGAGCGCCTGTAGCGGAATCTTCCAGTAGGCGCTCATGAGCAGCGAACTCTTCGCCTGACCGACGGATTTGGCCGCGAGATAGCGCTGTACCTGGCTCTGGTCGGTCCCGAAGTAGGACAGCATCAGGAACGTCCCACCGATTACGCCAGACCAGAACGTGTAGCGCTCGCTCAGGTCGAACGAGAAGTCGAACACCCTCAGGCGGCCGGTCGCCCCGGCGATTCTGAGCGCCTCGTCAGGATTCACGGGCATCTGGATGATGAGCACGATCATAATCGCGACGAGCACGATGACGATCAGGACCATCTGCTTCACGTCGGCCCACGCGACCGCTTGAACGCCGCCGATCATCGTGTAGATCACCGTGGGGACGCCGATGAGAGCTACTGCCCACACGAGAGGGATCCCGAAGACCGCGCTGAGGACGACCCCCGGAGCAGCCATAATGGCCCCGGCCGAGAGGCCCCGAGAGATCAGAAAGAGGAACGCGGTCAGCGAGCGCGTGTTCGCGTCGAAGCGGCGCTCCAGATACTCGTACGCAGTATAGACGCCCGACCCGTGCAGCAGGGGGACGATCGTCACGCCGAGGATCACCATCGCGAGCGGGAGCCCCAAGTACAGCTGGATGAAGCGCATGCCGTCTGTGGCGCCCTGACCCGGCGTGCCGATCATCGTGATCGCTGAGAGCTGGGTCGCCATCACCGAAAGGCCCACGACCCACCACGACAAGCTCTTGTTGGCGATGAAGTAGCCCGAGATCGTGTCGGTATCCTTCGACTTCCGGATGCCGTCGACGACTACCCACACCACGTAGACCCCGACGATCAGCCAGTTGACCCAGTGCATTCAGCTCAGCCCGCGTGAGCGAAGATCGTCCAGCGGAGATCCTGTGGAGCGCCGGTCATGGTTGGTATCGGAGCTGCATTAGCAGGAGCAGGCCGAGCGCGACAACCTGAACGATGATCACTCGAATGAGCGTGGTGCGGAATCGGGAGTTGTCGGAGTCATCACTGGGGATCTCTTCCGGCATCGCGTAGTGGGATTCGAGGAATAGGTAATACCAAAGGCCTGTTGACGGCTCGGCATAACGTGAGGCGAACGCTCAGGGCGGTCAACATGAGCCGTTACTTACTTGTATACCATGTCTCTTTAGCGGACCAACTGGCGCCTCAGGATCAACTTTGAAGTGCAACAGGGGCTAGATCTGGACATAGCATTCCTCGGGGGTGCGATAGCCTAAACGCTTCCTGGGTCGGGTATTGAGTTTGTGAGCGATGCGGTTGCAAGCATGCTGGGTGATGTGGGCCATGCTGGTACGCTTCGGTAGGTACTGACGAATCAGACCGTTGGTGTTCTCGCTGGTGCCGCGTTCCCAAGAATGATAGGGCGCGGCGAAGTAGAATTTCGATCCGGTAGCTGATTCGATCGCCCTGTAGCCATGGAACTCGGTTCCGTTGTCGGCCGTGACGGTGAGCGTGGGGCGAGGGGCCGCTCTGATCAGGCCAACCGCTCGACGGTTGGTGGCTTCGACGGTGCGAGCTTCGAGCTTTCCGATCATCACGTAGCCGGTCTTACGATCGACGAGCGTGAGCACGCAGTGCTTGTCGGAGCTGCCGATGACTGTATCGCCTTCGAGGTGCCCGACCTGACTGCGGTTCTGTGCTGTAGCCGGACGCTCAGAGATCGGCCGCTTGCCCGCGAGGCGGCCCCGACTGTCATAGCGGCCGTAGCGTTTCCGTCTTTGCTTCGGTGATCCGCGAAGGTGGCGATACAGCTCTCCGCCTCGTCGTCGGTCCTCCCAGATGTAGCGATAGATCGTCTCGTGGCTTATCGACAGCCGGCGCTTTCGCCGCAGCCACCCGGAGATCTGTTCTGGGCTCCATTGCTGCTTCAGGCCGATCAGAACGAGTGCCCAGTCCTCTGCCTCGAAGCGCTGATTGCGCCGCGATCTACCGCGTCTCCACCGGGCGTAGTCATCGGCCAGATCCGGTCGATAGACGCGACCCCCTCGATCCTTCGAGTTGCGTCGCACCTCGCGACCGATCGTACTTCGATGTCGCCCCAATGCCCGGGCGATCGCTGCTTGCCGGTATCCTTGTTTTCGAAGCGTCGAGAGCGTATGTCGCTCCTCTGAGGTGAGCTGGCGATACCTGTTCATGAACTTCCTCCTTTTCGTCGAGAAGGAAGGTCTAGGGTGTCCCAGCTCGCCTCAACTTTTCTCAGGAGCTCAGTCGGGTGGTTTGTTGCACTTACTATATGAATCCAAGCGCGCTAACAAGCGATTGCTACTGTCGTGGTAGACATGAGGCTCGCGCGCTTCGCTTGCGGTCACCATCTTGGGCGCGCAGCAGAATCGCAGAGGCGTTGGACTGCAGGAACCGCTCTTGTGTCGGACGGAGGAAAGAGTGACCCAGCACGGGAAGGGCGGAAGGATCGGCGAAGCGTTGGCGGCACTCGACGTCGTGCTATCGCTGGTTTTCGTCGGCCATGAGATCCGCCCTGCCTCATGAGATTCGAAGGCGCCGACGTGGCGCGCTACTACGATCAGAATACGGCGAGCTTTCTTGCCCATGGACAAGGCGGTGCGCAAGGCATCATTCATCGAGCGGTCTGGAGTGAGGGCGTTGGCAGCCGCGAAGAGGCTTTTCACTTCGTGCACGATCTCCTGCGGGCCCGTATCGGAGAAAGCGGCGCACGGCGCATTCTTGACCTTGGCTCCGGCGGCGGCGCCAGCTTGGAACATGTACTCTGCGGGACGGAGGTGGCCGGCTTCGGCGTCACCAATAGCGGGGTCCACGCGGAGCTCGCACGTAGGCGACTTGGCGGGCGGGCCACGATCCTCGAGCTCGATTTCTGCACGGACGCCCTTCCCGCCCCGGTGGACCTCGCTTTCGGGATCGAATCCTTCGTCCAGGCATCGGATGCAGAAGCGTTCATAGCGAACATCGCGAAGGCAGTTGCCGTGAACGGATACCTAGTGCTGTGTGATGACTTTCTCGCGGGCGCCGGAGAAGATCGCTGGGTGCGCGAGTTCCGCCGGGGGTGGCGTGCGAGCTCGCTTATGCCCCCGAGGGCCGTGGACGCTCTCGCGGGCGAGCACGGCTTCGAGCTCGTGGAGGACCGGGACCTGACCCCGTTTCTCGAGCTCGACCGCCCCCGCGATCGCGCGCTCGGCTTACTCGTCGCCCTCACGCGCCACTTGTCCTCGATGAGTGCGAGACTTGAAAGCCACCTGGGGGGCAACGCCTTGCGTCAGTGCTTGAAACGTGGGCTCGTCACTTATCGGTACCGCGTCTTCAAGGCAGGCGGGCCGCTCCGTGCCAACCACCAGGTGTCGACCACGAACGAGTAGACGAGGAGAAGCAGGGCCGAGGCCGCGAGCGTCGTGGCCGGAGCCGTCTGGGTCACTGGAGCCAGGCAGATCACGAGCACTATGCCCTGCGCCACGCAGACCACTTTCCGCCGCCGGCTGGGCGGCAGGGTCTTGCGGAGCGGTGGCCACAGCAGCCCCCCGAGCACGAAAGAATACCGTAACCCACCGATGAGGAGGACCCAGAATCCCACCTTCCCGCTTCGCCAAACCAATGCGGACAGGGCCAAGAGCAGGAATGCGTCCAGCTCCATATCGAAGCGGGCCCCGAATGTGCTCTCGGTTCCGGTTCGCCGTGCGAGGAGTCCGTCGAGCCCGTCCAGCGCCAGCGCCGAAGAGGACAGCCCCACCATCCACCAGTAGCCCGTTTCGGTGAACACGCCGGGCAAGAGAGCCAGCGCGGCAAGAGGCAGCACAAGAGAGGCGCGGGCCAGCGTCAAGCGGTTGGCGGGCCCGAGGCCGGGACCCGGGTGGTCGGATGGAAGCTTGGCGAGCAGTAGCGCGCCCAGGCCCGAGTACGATGCGACGGCAAGAAGCACGTGCCTGGTCGGAAGGGCGAGCATCCAGCAAGTTGCGAGAGACACGGCCACCAGGGGCAAGAGCCCCAGCGCCACATCGCCGAATGGCGACCAGGGTCTCTCCATGGAACTGGGAGGGGGAGGTGTCTGGGTGGTCTGACTCATGGGACCGACATTAACTAGGGAGGAACGAGAAAGCTCGTGCCGAGAACCGCTCGCCAGTTCTGGATCCGCGCTCCGGGCCACGGAGAGATCGTCACGTCGCCGCTCGGTCCCGGAGAGCCGGACCATGTGCTAGTACGCGCCCTCTACTCGGGCATCAGCCGAGGCACGGAATCGCTGGTCTTTCGCGGTGAGGTGCCGCCCTCCCAGCACGAGGTGATGCGGGCGCCGTTCCAGGAGGGCGACTTTCCCGGACCCGTCAAATACGGGTACAGCAGCGTGGGCGAGGTGCTGGAGGTTTCGGAGGGGTCCGAGTCCTCTGAAGGCACCCGCAGCAGTGGCTCGCTCGTGGGGCGGCAGGTCTTCTGCCTCCACCCCCACCAGGACCTCTACAGCGTGCCGACTCGAGCTGTGCGCGTTCTGCCGGACGGGGTGCCGCCCGAGCGCGCCGTCCTTGGCGCGAACATGGAGACCGCGCTCAACGCGGTGTGGGACGCGGGACCGTCGGTGGGCGACCGGATCGTCGTGATCGGGGGCGGGGTCGTGGGACTCCTGGTCGCTTGGTTGTGCCGGCAGATCCCCGCAGCCCGCGTGATCCTGGTGGACGTCGACCCCTCCCGGGAGGACGTGGCCCGGGGCCTGGAGCTGGAATTCGCCGATGCTGCTCCGGCCGAGGCGGACGCTGATTTCGTCTTCCACGCGAGCGGAAGCCCGGAAGGGCTCGAAGCCGCTTTGTCGGTGGCAGGGGTCGAGGCAACAGTGGTCGAGCTGAGCTGGTACGGCACCCGGTCCGTGACGCTCCCCCTGGGCGAAGCCTTTCACTCCCGCCGACTCACTCTCCGGAGCAGCCAGGTCGGCCGCATCCCCGTGGATCGGGCGCCGCGCTGGGATCATGCGCGCCGGCTTGGCGTCGCGCTCGAACTTCTGCGCGACGACCGGCTCGACCTCCTCATCTCGGGAGAGAGCGACTTCGAGATGCTCCCGGAGGTGCTGGGCCGCCTCGCCGAGGACGGGCGGGGAATCCTGTGTCACCGCATCCGCTACGCCCAGCCCTGACCGCTGTGCTCAACCGTGACCGCTATGCTCAAGCCTGACCGCTTAGCCCAACCGTGACTGCTACGCCTAACCCTGACCGCGGCCGGGAGCCGCCTGGAGATCAACCATTGTACAGTCTTAACGTTCGCGATCACTTCATGATCGCCCACAGCTTGCGGGGCGAGGTCTTCGGACCGGCCCAGCGCCTCCACGGAGCAACCTACGTGGTCGATGCCACCTTCCGGCGCGACCCACTCGACGCTGACGGCCTGGTCGTCGACATCGGACTCGCCAGCGCGACGCTTAAAGAGGTCCTCGGGGAGCTTGATTTCCGGAACCTGGACGACGAGGCCGCGTTCACGGGACAGAACACGACAACCGAGTTCTTGGCGCGCACGATCTTCGACCGGCTCGTGGTCGCAATTCATGATGGCCGCCTCGGAGACGAGGCGAGAGGCGTCCAGCGACTGAACGTGACGCTTCACGAGTCGCATGTGGCCTGGGCGTCCTTCGAAGGGTCGGTTTGAGCGCGCGGGAGCTCCACCTGATCGTTCCGGGGCCGCTCGACCAGCGAACCGGCGGCTACCTCTACGATGCCCGGATCGCCGAGGGTCTGACGGCGCTGGGCTGGACGGTGAAGGCCCACGGGCTCGAGGGCAGATTTCCTGAGGGCGACGCCTGCGCGGAGTCCAGCCTCGCCCGCGCTCTTGCGGGGATCCCCCAAGGCGCCCGGGTGGTCCTGGACGGTCTCGCCATGAGCCCGCTTCCCGACCCTCTCCGTGCGCACCGCGACCGCCTCCGGCTGACTGCTCTCATTCACCATCCGCTTGCTGACGAGACGGGATTGGACGCCGCCGAGCACGCTCGCCTCACCCGGTTGGAGAGCGAGTCTCTGGCACAGTGCGCTGGGGTGGTCGTGACGAGCACGTTCAGCGCGCGGCGGCTCGGGGAGTACGGCGTCCCCACCTCGCGCATCCGCGTCGTACCGCCTGGGACGGACCCGGCGCGGGCCGCGGTGGGCCCCGGGCCCGGCGAGCCTCCCCGCCTTCTGTGCGTGGGCTCGGTGATCCCCCGAAAGGGGCAGGACGTGCTGGTTCGCGCCCTCGCCCGTGTCGCCGCCCTCCCCTGGAGCTGCCTGTGCGCGGGGAGCCTGACGCGTGCGCCGGAATTTGCCGACTCGGTGCTGGAGTTGGCGCGAGCACTGGGTCTGGAGGACCGAATCGACTTCCCCGGCGAACTCGGCGCCCCGGAGCTCGACACGCTCTATCACTCGGCTTCGGTCTTCGTGCTCGCCACCCACTACGAGGGCTACGGCATGGTGCTGGCCGAGGCCCTCACCCGCGGGCTCCCGGTCTTGAGCACGCGCG
Source organism: Longimicrobiales bacterium (assembly GCA_965249195.1). GTDB lineage: Bacteria > Gemmatimonadota > Gemmatimonadetes > Longimicrobiales > Gaopeijiaceae > CBDFLM01. Next base: position 28,629 of record CBDFLM010000005.1, on the reverse strand, counting down.
AAGGAGCCGTTCCGGACACCGTGCCCCCGGAGGCCGGCGTGCTCGTGCCCCCCGGGGACGAGGCGGCTCTGGCGATCGCGCTGGAGGAGCTGCTTTCGGGCCCGGAGGGGGCCGCGCGGCGGGCGGGGCTCGCGGAGGGATCGCTTCGGCACGGCGGCTCCCTCCCCACCTGGGATGACGCGACGCTGGCGTTCGAGCAAGCCGTTCTGCAGATCTCTCCGGGTGAGTGAGGAGAGCTTTACCCACGACTGGCTGGCCATGCGCGAGCCGCTGGATCACCGCTCCCGCGCCGCCGATCTCGTGACCCACCTCGCCGAGTGGTGGGCGCCCCGCCCGAGCCATCGGGTGCTCGACCTGGGGAGCGGCACCGGATCCAACCTCCGCTACCTCGCGCCTCGGCTCCCGGGCGAGCAGGCGTGGACTTTGGTGGACAGGGACGCCGCTCTGCTCGAGCGGGCGACGGAGGCGGCCGTCGCGGTCCGCGGGGTGGGTGGGGTGGAGTGCGTCATCGGCGAGCTGGACCGGGAAGGGTTGGGGCTCGTCCCCGGAGCGGACCTCGTGACCGCCGCCGCGCTGCTGGACCTGGTGACCCACGAGTGGCTCGGGCGACTCGTCGCGGCGTGCCGGGCGGCCGGGAGTGCGGCCCTGCTCGCGCTCACCTGGGATGGCACGATGACCTGGGATGACCCCGACCCCAACGACGTGCTCGTCGCCGAGGCGGTGCGGGGCCATCAGCTCGGGGACAAGGGGATGGGGCTGGCGCTCGGACCGGCGGCCGGACCGGCAGCGGAGCGCGCGTTCCGTGCCGCCGGATACGACACCCGGCTGCAGCCAAGCCCTTGGCGCCTGGGCGCCGACGACGGTTCGCTGGCTCGCGAGCTGATCGACGGGTGGGCGACGGCCGCTTCCGAGCACCGCCCCGGGGACGCTCTCCTCATCCAGAGTTGGGCCGAGCGCCGCCGCGACGCGACGGCCTCGAAGCCCGGGCTCGAGGTGGGACATGTGGACCTGCTGGCCCTCCCCCGGGGCCCAGACACTCAGCTCAGGTCGAGATCGAAGAGGAGGTCGTCTCCCAGCGGTATGTGACGGCACCGAGCCCGGAGCGACTGGTCTAGGGTCTCAATCGGCGGCAGGGTGATCCCCGGACGGCCGGAGCCCATCAAGATAGGCGCGACGGTCACATGGAGTCGGTCGAGGAGGCGGCACTCCAGGAACCTCGACACCGTGACCCCTCCCCCCTCCACCAGCACCCGCCGAAGCCCGCGGGCATGGAGCGCCTCCAGCACGGCGCCCGGCTCGAAGCCCTTGGCGTCGGAGGCGGGAAGCGTGAGGATTTCCGGGGCGTGGGGGCCATCCCCCGGAGGCATCTCGCTCGCTCCGCCCTCAGAGGCCGCGTCGCGTCGCACCACGAGCGTCGGGGCCGCTCCGTCCGAGAAAACCCCGCGGTCCTGCCCGAGGCGACCGTCCGGATCGAGCACCACCCGGACCGGATTCTCCCCCTCCACCTCCCGCACCGTGAGCCCCGGATCGTCCAGCGCCACGGTGACGGCCCCCACGATCACGGCGTCGACCAGAGCCCGAAGTCGGTGGACGCGGCGGATGTCCTCCGGTCCGGTGATGTAGTGGGACTTCCCGCTCACCGTCGCGATGCGGCCGTCCAGGCTCTGGCCGAGCTGCCCAATGACGAAGTCGGGTCCACAGGTGAGCGGCAGATAGAGGTCGAACAGATCTCTAGCCGCCGGCGTGGGTGGAGCCGATGTCCCCCAGCGCCCGGACTCGCTCAACTCGAGCCAGAGCTCCGGGCGTGTGCGATGAACCACGCGACGAGGCCCGGGCTCGGGGACCTCGCGCGGGACGGCGGCGCGCACCAGCGCCCAGGCAGCGGCTTCGTCGATCGCGGCGGCGACCTCAGCCAACGCGACCCGCCGTCTTCGTGGAGCCGCTCACGGGGAGTCCGTCTCCAGCCGGTCCAAGGGGAACGCCCGCGCGTCCTCGATTACTTCGGCCAGGACACCCCCGTAGTGCGACACGAGATGTGTCCCCATATCGGCGTCAGCCAGGGTCGCGTCCCCGACCGCTCCCTCTGGGTTCAGATCACCGGCGAGCCAAGAGAAAGAGACCGAACCCTCCGGGGCCACCCGGCGTAGCGTCTCCTGGAGGTCCTCGCCGAAGGAGCGGGCCCGGGCCGCTTCGGACGCGCGCACCAGATCCGGCCGCAGGTGCATCATCATGGCCGTTTCCACCGCCCCGCCATGGATGCCGTGGCGCCACTCCCCGTCCGGGAGGTCCACGTCTTCCGGCTGGGGAAAACGGAACCAGCTCGCGTGCACGACCAGCATGCCCAGCTCGTCGCGAAGCCGCAGACCGGCGATCTCGAGCGCGTGCCGGTTCCCGCCGTGGCTGTTGCTCAATACGAGCCGCCGCACCCCGATCTGTGCGAGGGCCTCGCCCGTCGACTCGATCAGCTCGGAGAGTTGCTCCGGCTCGAGGGAGAGCGTTCCCGGAAAGCGCGCGTGCTCTCGGCTGCAGCCGATCGCTTGCGGCGGCAGAGCCCAGGCGGGAAAGCCGTCCGGTAACCGCCGGAACGCTTCCGAGAGCAAGCCGAGCCCGATCTCGAGGTCGGTGGAGAGGGGCAGGTGGGGTCCGTGCTGCTCGATTGCGGCGACGGGCAGGACGACCACCGGATCGCTCTGCTCGATCGCACCCGCCTCCACCGTCGTCAGGGTCTGCCACCACCGGATCGCCCCATCAGCCATGGTTCGAGCGCTCGGTCAGCCGGGCATAGACGTCTCCCGAAGAAACACTCCCCCCGTCGCGCCTCAGCCAGGCGACCATCTCATCGGCCGTGAGCCACCGCTTCGACATGAATCTCCTCTCCTCTCCCTCGATCGCGTTGAACTCGTACCCACTTAGCGCCCCGAGCCTCCGCACGCACGCCTCGGCGACGTCGAGAGCTCCTCCCAAGAACTCCACGGAGAGCGCGGGGATGCGGTGACTCAGGCCCGCCAGGACCTCGGCTTCGTACCCCTCCACGTCGATTTTGCAGAAGCGCGGGAGGCCATGGTGCTCGATCAGCGAGTCTAGGGTCGTCACCGGCACCTCCAACGAGTCGTCCCAGCGCACGCGGCGGAAGCCGGGGTTCTGTTCGGGCAGGGTGCTTCGCCAGTCCTCAGCCAGGGAGGCCATGGTCGGCGTGCGGTGGCTCAGGGCCAGGCGGGCGGTACCGACCGCGCGCCCCACCGCCTCCGGCCGGACCGAAACGTCACGGCTGCGCCCGACGATCCGCACGAGCCAGCGGCGCACCGCGGGCTGGGGCTCCAAGGCCACCACCCGTGCGCCCAACTTTCGGAACGCCGCAGTGCGGTCCCCCAGGTGCGCCCCCACGTCGAAAACCAGATCGCCCGCCCCGACGAAGGGGCGGTATAGCTCTCGCAGCCCGCGCTGCCGGCCCGGCCGCCAGTAGATGATCAGCGAGCGGACCAGGCCGAGCCAGCGCTCAACTCGGCCCCGCACCACCGGCCCCTGCCTCGGGGTTGGCCCCGCCCTCGGGGTTTGCCGCTCCCTCGGGGCTGGCCGCTCCCTCGGGTTTGGTCTCTCCCTCCGGCTTCGTTTCGGAGTCGGGGCGGGGCTCCGGCCGGCCAAGCGGCGGCCACATCCGGCCCAGCGTCTCGTCGCGCAGCACCAGATGGTGCCGCAGCACCTCGGCCAGGTGAATCGAAACCAGGGCGATCAGCAAGAACGTTGAGAATCGGTGCACGAGGGACGCCCACGAGGCGACCCCGGGCATCAGCGGTAGCAGCGTCGGTAGTCCGAGCGCGTCCATCATCTCGATGGGGAAGCCATCCCCGACCACGTGTACGTATCCGCTCGCCGCAACCACTATCAGGACCACGTAAATGACCCAGTGCGCCGTGGTCGCCATGCGTCGCTCCAACTCGGGGAAGGTGTCCGACATCGGCGGCGCCGAGTGGGTCAGCCGCCACAGTACGCGGGCTACCACGACCACGAGGAGTACGACACCGAGCCCTTTGTGCAAGATGAAGAGCCGGTCGATCGACTCCTGCTCGAGGGCGGGTGCGATCATCGCGATTCCCGCCGGGATCTGTACCAGCACGAGTAGCACGACCAACCAGTGGAAGAGCCTGGCGCCGGTGCCGAAGCCGTTCGTCACCTTCCCTCCTTCGTCAAAAGTGTGGAGGCGGCGGCGGTGCCGCCGCTGAACGCCCGCACGAACCACTCGCGGAACTCGTCCATTCGCCGAGTCGTGCCCCCCGGGTCGGGGAAGGCGCCGGGGCGGAACCCCCACTCGAAGAAGGGCTCGAGCAGGGCGGGGTCGCGGGCGATCACGTGCACCGGCACGTCCGCGTCGCTCGCCCCCGTCACCCAGGGAGCCGCCTGGTGGTCCCCAACCACGACCAGGAGCGTCCGCTCATCCAGGAACCGCTCGGCGAACTCAGCCATGGCCAGCAGCGAGTAGTCGAGAGAGAGAGCGTAGCCCTGGCGCAGGGCCTGGACGTCCCACCAGAGCTCCTCGGGCGGATACCCATCCGCTCGGTAGGGGCCGAAAATCGCTCCGTCCCCCATCGAGTCCCAATCGACGAGGGGCAAAACGGGGGTCCAGGGCGCGTGGCTGCTCACCATCGCGGCTTCCATGAAGAGCGGGGTCGTCGCCTCTCTGATGACGTCCCGTAGGAACGACCACGTGAACTGGTCCGGGACGGTGACCCAGTAAAGGGGCGGGCCGGCGTAGGGGATGGAAGGCCTCGAGTACACGTCGTCGTAGCCGAGTCGGAGCGCTTCGGGCCAGCTCGTCGTGATGGCGGGCATCACGGTCGCGGTGCGGTAGCCGGCACGTCGGAAGTCGTCCACCAGCGTCTCTCGCCCGCTCGCGAGCAGGAGTTCGTATCGAAGCTGATTTTCGAGCCAGAGCCCGCTGAGCATGGTCCCGTGAGCGTACCACGATTGCCCGCCCAGGGTGGGGGAGGCGAACTCGCCGGTCGCGAAGTGGAGACCCGCGCTCCCGATGCGCGCCGCGGTCGTGTCGAGGCGCGGCCGGATGGTCGCTGCGAACTCGGGGTCCTCGATCGCCGCCATCCCGTAGGACTCGATGTACGTCACGACGACGTTGCGCCCCTCCAGCCTCGACAGCAGCCCCGGCAGGTCCGCGAATCCGCCCGGGCGCGTCTCCAGCTCGGCTGCGAACGCTCTCCGTTCCTGGCGGGTTGCCCGAAACTGCTCGACCTGCTCGACGGCGAGCCTCGCGGCGGGTGCGGCCATCAAGTGTCCAACGGCGGGCGCGCCCAGACCGGTGAGGCCGAGCGCGAGCGAGCCCACTATGATCCCTCCCCCTGCCCGCGGTACGGGCCCGGATAGGAGCTTCTTGCCGGCCGAGGCGGTCGGCGTCAGGAGCCACGCCATCGCGAACGACGACAGGGCGAGGGAAACGGTGATCGCCCCGATCCCTGAAAGTGTCCGGAAGAAACCCGAATTCCCCACCGCGAGCCGGTAGACGGCACTCAGCAGGTAGAGGTCCAAGGAGAGGTTGAGCGGGCGCCCCAGGCTCACCCGAAAGACGAGATCCGCCAGCGCGACGACGACGAACAAGATGATTGCCGCGGCCACGACCCAGGCCAGCCCTCGGCTCCAAGTCTGCCGTGGCAGGAGCGCCATCGCGCCCACGATCAAGGCCGCCTCCAGGGAAAGCCAGGCGGCCGGCGCCGGGGCGCCCGTCACCGCGCCCGAGAGCCACGACGGCGTCAGGAGCAGCCCATTGACAAGCACCCACCCGGACACGAGCCTGATCATCTCAATGAGTACCCTCACAGCCGGAGTCCTACAGGCGCATCTTTCGCCCGATCGCCCCGGAACCGGTTTCCGGGACGAATTGCGGAGCGGCCCGCCAGCCCACGACGCCCGGATCGGGGCACACGCGGCCCCAACGATACCACCTGACCGAATGGCGCACAAAGCGGAACGAGGACTCTTCGAGCTCAGGCAGGGACGAGCTCTCTGCGTGACCAATGGGGCTCGAGGTGCGTGCGCCCTGGTCGCCGCGGTCGAATGTCTGGGCGTGGACGGGCTGGAACGGCTCCGCTCCCTCGGTGCGCCCCTTCGTCTGGTCGTGACCCGCCATCGCGGTCGAGCGATGGGAATCGCCGCGCACGAGGGTGAGGCGAACCTCAGCGTCGGACTCGATGTCGGCGAGACGCCGGAGACGATTCTGGGACTGGCGACGGCGCAAAGACCCGCCCAGTCCGGCTCTTCTCTCCGCTTCAACACGCGTCCGGCCAACGCCATTGAATCGGCGGGGTTGGCGCTCACGCGATTCGCCCGTCTCCTTCCGGCTGTGGTGAGCGTGGAGGCGGATCGCGGTTCGCCGCTACTAGTGCGCTGGATCGAGGACGGGACGGTTCTCGACGTCTCGAACGAGGACGCAGAGCACGCGGCGGCCGGGTCTGGAATCGAGATCACCACCGTGGCCGAGGCGCCGGTTCCCTTGGCGGGCGCCGAGCACTCCCGTTTCGTATTCTTCCGAGAGGGCGGGGGCTTCCTAGAGCACGTGGCGGTGCTGATCGGGCCTCGCGCAGGATGGCCCGATCCGGTGCCGGTACGTCTCCACTCGGCGTGCCTCACGGGAGACCTCTTCGGCAGCTTGCGCTGTGACTGTGGGGAACAGCTCCGCGGGAGCCTCGAGCACTTCAAGAACCGGGGCGGAGGCGTGTTGGTGTATCTGGCCCAAGAGGGCCGTGGGATCGGACTGGGTAACAAGATTCGCGCTTACAACCTCCAGGCCGATGGGCTGGACACGGTCGACGCCGACGGCGTGCTCGGCTTCGGTGCGGACGAGCGGCGCTACGATGCGGGGGTGGCGATCCTGAACCACCTCGACATCCTGCGGGTCGAACTCCTCACCAACAACCCCAACAAGGTGATGGCGGTGGAGGAGGGCGGCATCGAAGTCACGGAGCGCACACCCCTCTACGGTGGGATCAACCGCCACAATCTGCGCTACGTCGAGACCAAGGCAAGCCGCTCGGGCCACTGGTTGATGGACATGATTTCGCAGCCCGTCTCGGCGGACTAGTCGGCCGGCTATCCCGGTGGAAGTCACCACCCGTGTGAGCGGCTCTCCCACCCCAAGCGGCCCCGGCGCTCGCGCTCGCGTGGATGGCAAGTTCCTGGAGGTCGACGGGCGTCGCATTTGGATCAAAGGAGTGGCCTACGGCACCTTCGCTCCAGACAGCGAGGGAGCGCAGTTCCCGTCGAAGGCGCGCATCGCACAAGATTTTGCACTGATGGCGGCCGCCGGCATCAACACGGTGCGCACCTACACGCCGCCGACTCCGGCCCTGCTCGACGAGGCCCTTCGGCACGGTCTCGGGGTGATGGTCGGCTTGGCGTGGCCGCAACACATCCCATTTCTCGACGACAATAAGCTCACTCAGCGCATCAAACGCGACGCTGTCACAACCGTGCGAGGGCTCGCGGAGCACCCCGCAGCGCTCCTCTTCGCTCTGGGCAACGAAATCCCCGCCGGGATCGTCCGTTGGCACGGCCACCGGAGGATCGAGCGGTTCCTGCGCGAGCTCTACCAAGACGTGAAAGCCACGGCACCCGACAGCCTGTTGACGTATGTAAACTTCCCTCCCACCGAGCACCTCGAGCTCGACGCGTTCGACGTCTTCGCCTACAACGTCTATCTCCATCGCGAGACCGAGCTCCGCGGCTATCTCGCGCGTTTGCAGCATCTCGCGGGCACCCGACCGCTGCTCCTCGCGGAGGCCGGCGGGGACAGCCTGCGGGAGGGGCTCGAGGGGCAAGCGTGCATCACGGCGACACATCTCCGGACGGCTTTTGCCGAAGGCGCCTGCGGTGCGGTGGCGTACTCCTGGACCGACGAGTGGTGGCGCGGCGGCCGGGCGGTGGACGATTGGAACTTTGGCCTGGTCGATGAGGCGCGACACCGCAAGCCGGCGCTCGCCGCCGTGCAAGAGGTCTTCGCCAGCGCTCCGTTCCCGCCCAGCGAGCGAGCGACGTGGCCGAGAGTCTCGGTGGTGGTCTGCGCGTACGACGCCGCGGACACCCTTGCCGACTGCCTGACGTCGCTAGACGCGCTGACCTACCCCGACGTGGAGGTCATCGTCGTCGACGATGGGTCGGGCGATGCGACGGGGGACATCGCGCGAGGGTATTCCGGCGTGCGCGTCATCGAGGTGCCGAATGGCGGCTTGAGCGCGGCGCGGAACGCCGGACTCGCCGCGGCGACCGGTGAGATCATCGCGTACACCGACGCGGATGTCCGGGTCGACCCTGATTGGCTGACCTACCTGGTGCAGCCGTTGCTCACCTCCGCCGTGGCCGGCGTGGGCGGTCCGAACGTCGTGCCGGCGGACGACCCATGGGTGTCACAGTGTGTAGCGCGCGCCCCCGGAGGGCCGATCCACGTGATGCTCGACGACCGGATCGCGGAGCACGTACCGGGCTGCAACATGGCCTTCAGAAGGGACGCGCTCCTGGCGGCCGACGGCTTCAATCCGGTCTATGTCCGTGCCGGGGACGACGTCGACATCTGCTGGCGGCTGCAGGCCAAGAAGCTGGACATCGGCTTCGCACCGTCGGCGTTGGTCTGGCACCATCACCGTGCGAGCGTGCGAGCGTATTGGCATCAGCAGGTCGGATATGGCGAGGGGGAGGCTTGGCTCGACGCGCATCATCCCGAGAAGTTTCTCGGCGGGCAAATGGTGTGGCGTGGGCGTATCTACGGCCCGCTTCCCTTCATAGGCACGGTGGCCGAGCGGCGCGTGAACACGGGCGTTTGGGGTACCGCGGCGTTCCCGTCGATCTACAGCACGCAATCGCACCGGTGGCACTACCTGCCCCACTCGCCGGGGTGGATGGCGGCCTCGTTCGTTTTGCTGCTCATCGGCGTCTTTGGGCCGCTGGCAGGCATGGACGCTGCGTGGCTCCCTCTGATCGCCGGGATTCTCGGCGGGACCATCACCGTCGCGCGCTGCGCCCGATGCGGTTGGCGTGCCAACCTCGACGGTCTGCCCGCCATCGGACGTTGGTCCATGCGACAGAGTCGCTTTCTTTATCGAGGCCTCATCGCGTGGCTCCACCTGCTCCAGCCGTTGGCCCGATTCAGAGGCCGCCTCCGCGGTCTGTCGCGGCCCCGGCGGGCGGTGGCACCGGAGCACGTGACGCGGCACCCGTGGAAGTCGCCGATGCCCACATTGCGCGACGCCGTCACGTCCGCGCGCCTCGTGACCTGCTCCGGTACGGAGCGCTTGTTCTGGAGTGAGTTGTGGGCATCGCACACGACGCTGTTGACGGAACTCGTCGGGGTCCTGCGCGCCTCGCGGCCGGCTCAGATCGTCGAGGTCGACGCAGGGTGGCGTCCCGACCGCGATTTCAGTTTGGCGATCGGCCGCTGGGGATGGCTGCACGTGCGGACGCTCGTGGAGGAGCACGAGCACGGAGCTTGTCTCTTCAGGATCCGGGCACGACTGCGTCCCAGCTTCGTCGGTACCCTTCAGGGTGTGACGTTGGCGGTATTGATGGCCGGCGGCATGAGCGCGTCGATTTTCATCTACGATCTGTCGGTGACCGTCCTGGTCGCGGCGGTTGCCATCGCGGCGATCGGCGCCCGTGCCGCTTGGCAGGCGATGCGCGCCACGGCCGTGCTCGACCGGGCGGTCACTCGGGTCAGCACAGCTGCGGGGCTGCTGAAATTGCCGGTCTCGACCACAGTGGAACCCACGGTCGAACCTATGGTCACACCCGCCGCCGAACCCACATCTGGTGCCGAACCCACGTCCATTGCTGAACCCACGTCCGTTGCTGAATCCACGTCCACGGCCGAACCCATGGTCGAGGCGACGACCGAACCTACGGCTGAACCCATGGTCGAATTCGCCGAAGAACCCAGGGTCGAACCCACGCCCCGGCGATCCGCCGAGACGACGGTGTCCGATTTCATAGGCTGAGGGTGTTCCCGTGACCGTGGTTGCCTGGACGCTCGGATTCCTCCGACCCTATCGCGGGAAGGCCGCCGCGATCCTTGCGCTGTCGATCCTGGAGATCGGCCTGGCGGTGCTGGCCCCCTGGCCGCTCAAAGTGATCGTGGACTATGTACTGAGCGGTCTTCCGCTTCCGGCGTCGCTTGTAGCCATTACGCCCGCGGCAATCGCTGGCAGCGCTCTGGCGTTCCTCGTTGTCGTCGTCCTTGCCGGTCTCCTGGTCCAGGTCGCCAACGAGGTGGTCCGCATGGTCCACACCCAGATGCAGGTGAAGGTGGCCCAGCGCGTCGTCTACACGCTCCGGGCCAAGCTCCTGGAGCACCTCCAGGCGCTTCCGCTGCGGCACCACGTCCTGACTCCGACGGCCGATGCTGTCTATCGGCTCGATGCCGACGCGCACTGTGTGGACGACCTGATTATCGGTGGTGTGTTTCCGTTGACTCTCGCGACGCTCAATCTGGGGGTCATGTTCGCGGTCCTCGTCTACGTCGACCCGACGCTTGCCCTGCTCTCGCTGGTGGTGGCGCCGTTTCTCTATGTGTGCCTCCGCTTCTACTCGCGCACCATGCTCGATCGCGCAGAGCGGGTGAAGGCGCTGGAGTCGACGTTGATCGAGCGCGCCTTCGAGATTCTGTCGTCGGTTGCGGCTGTGAAGAGCTTTACGCGGGAGCGCCACGAGCTGGCGCGCTTCTCGAGCTCCGGCGACGACAGCATGCGTGCCCGGCTCACGCTGACTTGGCAGGAATCGCTCTTCTCGGTCGCCGTGACGACGATCACGCTTTCCGGTACGGCTCTGGTCCTGATCGTGGGCGGACTCCACGTACTGAACGGCACGTTGACGCTCGGGAGCCTGCTCGTGGTCATCGCGTATCTCGCCGCGGTCTACGACCCGATCTCTGCGATTGCACACTCGACCGGATCGCTGCAGCAGGCCGTCGCGAGCGCTCGCCGTGTCCGCGAGATCTTCTCCCTCACCCCTGAGGTCCTCGACGACCCCGACGGGATAGACGCGTCCGGCATCGAGGGACACATCCGCTTCCATGAGGTGAGCTTCAACTACAGCGACGACCGGGACGTGCTCGACGCTATCAGCTTCGAGGCCCGGCCTGGAGAGATGGTCGCGCTGGTCGGTCTCACCGGCGCCGGCAAAACCACGATCGCCAGCCTGGTCCCGAGATTCTTCGAGCCCGACTCCGGCCGCGTATTCATCGACGACATCGACGTGATCCGCTACTCCCTGAAATCGCTTCGTGAGCAGATCGCGTTGGTCCCGCAGCAGCCGGTACTGTTTACTGGCACGATCGCCGAAAACATTCGCTACGGGCGGCTCGACGCTTCCGACGCCGACGTCGAGGCCGCGGCGCGAGACGCCAACCTTCACGATTTCGTGACCCGTCTGCCGCTGGGCTATGAGACCCCCGTCCATGAGGGGGGCGCGACGCTCTCGGGCGGCGAGCGCCAACGGATCGGTATCGCCCGCGCGCTCCTGAAGGCGGCTCCGATCTTGATTCTCGACGAGCCCACCTCGGCGGTCGACGCGATCTCTGAAGGGGCGATCTTCGACACCCTGCGGCGGCTCCGCACCAGCCACACCATGCTCGTCATCGCTCACCGCCTCTCCACGGTCCGCGACGCTACACGTATCCTCGTGTTGAACGATGGGCGGCTGGTCGCCCAGGGACCCCATGACGAGTTGATCCAGACGTGCGGGCTCTATCGGCGGATGTGCGAGCGCCTATCCGTCGGCGAATCGCTCGACGAACCGGGCACGGTGGACGAGCTCCTGCGGGCCGCCCCATGAAGCTCGTGCGGGCCACGTCATGAAGATCGTGCTGGCCGGTATCGTCGCCCGCTATCCGTTCGGTGGCGTCACGTGGTGTTCACTCATGTATCTGCTCGGCCTCCGGGCGCTCGGGCACGAGGTCCTCTACATCGAGGACACCGGCGAGTGTAACTACGACCCGGAGCGCGACGAGATCGCGACCGACCCCGGGTACGGCACGCGCTATATCCACGAGGCGCTCGAGCCGTTCGGTCTCGGGGACCGATGGAGCTTCGTCAACTACGACGGGTCGTATCACGGTCTTTCGAAGGACGCCGTTCGCACGTACTGCGCCGAGGCCGACCTCTTCGTGAACCTCTCCGGAGGCTCCTGGTCTTGGCGTGACGAGTACGCGGCCATCCCGCGCCGAGTGTTCGTCGACTCGGACCCGGTGTTCACGCAGCTCGCGATCGCAAAAGGCGAAGAGTGGTACGTCGAGTTCTTTCGTGGGTTCGACCGTCTGTTCACTTTCGGGGCCAACATCGGCACGCCGGCCTGCGACGTGCCGACGAGCGACTTCGTTTGGCATCCGACTTGGCAGCCCGTGGTCACCGAGCTCTGGCACACCGACCGGCCGCCGGCGGGTGAGAGCTTCACCACCGTGATGACCTGGAGGACCGAGAGCTTCACGGACGTCGACGGCAACAAGGATCGGGAGTTCATCCGGTTCATCGAGCTACCGTCTCGCACACCCTCGCGATTCGAGATCGCGGTGAACGGTCCGATGGAGCTGCTCGGGGAGCACGGCTGGTCGCCGATCGACGCGATGAGCGTCTCCAGATCGCTTTGGGACTACCGCGACTTCATCCGCGCATCGAAGGCGGAGTTCGGTGTCGCCAAGCACGCCTACGTGGCTAGGCATTCGGGTTGGTTCAGCGACCGGACCGCGTGCTACCTGGCGGCTGGGCGACCGGCGCTCGTGCAGGACACCGGGTGGAGCGCCCACCTCCCCTCGGGCACCGGTCTCATCGGTTTCTCGACCGTCGACGAGGCGCTCGACGGCCTCGAACGCGTGGAAAGTGACTACGCCCTCCATGCGAATCGCGCGACCGAGATCGCGCGGGAGTGCTTCGACGCCACGCGTGTCCTGGCGCCGTTTCTGGAAAAGGCGTGCGGATGACACCGCGGCCGGTTGAACCGATGCGTATCGCGGTGGTCGGCCCGGTCGCTCAGGCGATACCGCCGCCTCGGTCTGGATCGGTAGAAACGGTCACGGCACTGCTCACCGACGGCCTGGTGGCCAGAGGCCACGAGGTCACCCTCTTCGCGACCGGATCATCGGCGACGACGGCCAGACTCCACGCAAGCTTTCCACTCGGTTATCACGAGGATACTTCGCTGTGGCCATGGGAGCTCTGCGAGCTGTTCAACCTCGCCGCCGCTGTAGAGCGGGCCGCCGAATTCGACGTCATTCACTATCAGGCGGAGTACGCCCCGATGTCACTGGCGTTCACTCGGCTCTCGCCCAAGCCGGTATTGCTCACCCTGCACCACGCGCCGACACCGCCCGAGGTCGCGCTGTGGTCTCGTTATCCGGAGGCGCCCGTCGTGGCCATCTCGGCCGTGCAAAAGGAGCTTCTCGCGGGACTCAACGTCGTTGGGACGATTCATCATGCGGTGGACACCACCACGTTCGTTCTTCACCCCGAACCCGAAGACTACCTCGTCTTTCTTGGGCGCTTTACCGAAGGCAAAGGCGTGCTGCAGGCGATCGACATAGCACGACGGGCCGGCGTGCGTCTCGTGCTCGCCGCGGCGAAGAATGACTACTATGCCAACGTCATCTCGCCGATGGTCGACGGCCAGCGAGTCGTCTACGCCGGCGAGGTGGACCTCGCCGAGAAGGTGACGCTACTCGGGGGGGCGCGAGCGCTGCTCTATCCCGTGCAAGCGAGTGAGCCGTTTGGTCTCGTCATGGCGGAGGCCATGGCGTGCGGCACACCCGTTGCCGCCCTTCGAGGGGGCGCCGTCGACGAGCTCGTCGACGACGGAGTCACCGGCGGGACTTTCGACTCGCTCGACGCGCTGGTCGACGGGCTCCCACGCGTGCTGGCGCTCGACCGGAGCGACGTACGGAGTCGCGCCGTGGAGCGCTTTGGCCCCGACCGCATGGTCGCGGAGCACGTTCAGGTGTACTTGCGACTGGTCATGGAGCGTCAGCGTGCCGAGCGCACCGCCTGACGTGTCACAGCCACTCGATCCTACGCCGCTCGACCCCATGCCACTCGACGATTTGAGCGGATCTTCGCTTCTGGCGGTCTTCGCACACCCCGACGACGAGTCGCTGGCGTGCGGGGGCCTGCTCGCCCGGTGCACCCAATGCGGCGTCCGGGTCTCGCTCCTCTGTCTCACGCATGGCGAGCACGGCCCAGGGCAGGACGGCGCGGCCGGTCCGGGGCAGGATGGCCAGGCCGGTCTGGGACACGACGGCCGGCGGCTTCGCGACACTCGGGCGAGCGAGCTGAGGGACGCCGCACGGGTCCTCGGTATTCGGGACGTCTTGTTGCTCGACTACGAGGACGGAATGCTCCCTTGGGTCGACCACGCGCAGCTCGAGGCCGACATCCTCGACGCCATCACCCGGTTCCAGCCCGACGTCGTCGTCACGTTCGACGAGGACGGCCTCTACTGGCATCCCGACCACATCGCGGTTCACGAACGAACCACCGCTGCGGTCGCCCAGTTAGGCACCGCCGGCCCGGCCCTGCGTTATGTCAGTATGCCCGCAGGCAGGATGCGCGCCATCGTGGACGCCGCATCCAACGACCCCGAGTACGACGCCGAGCAGGGTGACCCGTCCCCGAGGCTCATCCTCGATGTGGCCGATGCCGATGCGTTCGGATCGATGGCGCCCGCACCTACACTCATCATGGAGGCCGGGGAGTTTGCGGGCCGGAAGCTGGCAGCGCTACGGTGCCACCGTACGCAGTTCGAGGGGAGTGCATTGGAGTACGTCAGTGAACAAGACGCGGCGGGGCTCCTCGGGACCGAGCACTACCGACGCGCTGGGGTCGGCTCACGCGACGACGTCTTCATCGAACGCTTTGGCACCCCGACTAGCGGCTGATTTGCATGCACGCGAGCCTGCTGGACATCCTGCGCTGCCCCTTTTGCGGGACCGCTGTCTCGATCGTCGAGAACGACGCGCTTGTTCGCGAGGGCGACCGCATCGAGGCGGGAGTGCTCGGGTGCGAGTGCTGCGCTTTTCCCATCGTTGCCGGTATCCCCGTGATGAAGGCCGACGAGCCGACGCGGCATGCCGTGCACGCCCTCGACGCGGGCCGGGGCGATGCAGCCCTCTTCGGGCTCCTTGGCCTTTCTGACGATACAGTACTCTGGGAACGCTTTCGCACGCTCATGACTCAGGACACTGCGACGTATCGCGACGCCCTCGAGCTTCTGTGTCACGACGCCGAGGGCACATACTTCCTTTATCGTTTCACGGACCCGACGTTTCTGACCGCGGAAGCCCTGTTGCTTGCGATCAGCCAGCAAGACTGGCCCGTCCAAGGCCGAACCCTCGATCTCTGCGGCGGCTCGGGTCATCTGACCCAGGTCCTCACCGGTCTCCGCCCCCCCGGGGGGACGGCGGTGCCCGGCACGGTTCTCGCCGACGTGCACTTCTGGAAGCTGTGGCTCGCTCGACGGTTCACGGCGCCCAACTCCGAGCCAGTCTGCTGCGACGCTAACCACCCGCTACCGTTCGCCCGAGGGACGTTCTCGACCGTGGTCGTCGCCGACGCGTTTCCGTATATCTGGCACAAGCGACTGTTGGCCGAGGAGATGATGCGGCTTGCGGGCCCGGAAGGCGTCGTGGTGATGCCGCACCTCCACAGCGCCCTCGGCGAAAACTTCTCGGCAGGCGACACGCTCACGCCAGCCGCGTACCACGCACTTTTCGCGTCACACCAGCCGCGCCTGTTCAGCGATGAGCGGATCTTCAGCGACGTGATCGCACACCGTGCGGTCGACCTCACGCACGATCTGTCGCCCGAGCAGCTCGGCACCGAGCCGGCGCTCACGCTGGTTGCCAGCGCTCGAGCCGATCTGTTTCGTCGCTACGAGCTGACGGATGAGCGAGACGTGACCGGCGAGTTGACGGTCAACCCGCTGTATCGGGTCGAGCGCCGTGGCGGGTCGTCGATCTTGACTCTGACCTTTCCCACGCCCGAATACGAGGCTGAGTTCGGCGAGTGCCGCCGGTACTTGCCGGACCGCATCACCGTGGAAGCAGACCTGACGGCTCCGATCCTGCGCGAGACGCTCGGGTCGGAATACGAGGAACTACGTGACCGACGAGTTCTCATGGACGCGCCGGTCGGCTACTGCTAAGTCGGGCACTGTCAGTCGGGTACGGCTATTAGGTCGGCGAGGACAGGGCGCTAGTTCACCTCGAGCCTTGCTGCGACCGGGTAATGATCGGACGGGTAGCGACCCCTGTCGTTGTGCAGGACCGTCTCGATAGAGCGGACGCCAATGGGCCCTCCCACCAGAATCCAGTCGACCCGCTCAGGGTACCCGGCCTCAGGGGGACCGAAGCCGCCGAGAGTCAACGCCGGACCCTGCCGTTCGTCGGCCAGGACCCAGGCGTCGTTGAGCCCATGGCTCGTGGCGATCTGCCAGAGGTCGCTCTCCTCTCCGGCGTTGTTGAAGTCGCCCATGACGATGACTGCCCTGCCCGCTGGCACCTTACGGACCCGCTCCAAGATCAAGTTGACCGCATCGATCTGCCCCTGCCCTCGCCTCGGCGAGAGATGCGTATTGAAGACATACACAGCCCGCCCGGTCGCCAAATGATGAAACCTCGCCCACGTGACGATGCGACCGCCACCTCGCCGCCGGCGGCTTTCGGTCGACGACACCGGTGGCACATCTGGTGTCTCCGTGAGCCAAAAGTTGCCGGACTCGATCGGCGTCATCTCGTCATGCCGGTAGAAGATCGGTGTGGCCTCACTCAATCCCTCACCGCCGTTGAGCCTGCGATCCATGCCCAGCCAGCGGTAGTCCGGCAGCGCGGAGGCCAGATACTCGATCTGCTCCTCTATCGCCTCCTGCATGCCGACCACCTGCGGTGCGAATTCACGGATGGTCTCGGCGACCAACTCTTTGCGATACGACCAGGCGTTGTCGCCGTCTTGGATATTCGACGTTCGGATGTTGAACGTCATGACATCGAGTCGGATCTGAGCCGCCGCGGACCATGGGGTGCCCGTCACGACGGCCAGTACAACCGCCGTGCCGACGAGGTAACGGGGGAGCGTTCCGATCGCGGAACGGCCTTCTAGAATGGTGTTGAGGAGAGCGACAGAATCGGACATGGCAGACAAGATGCCTCTGAGACTCGTGAGGCGGCAAGGACTAGCCTCACGAACCTCGACCTCTGGGACACCTCGGCCACCGCCATCAGTACGAGGCACTTGACGCTTCACAGAAGGTGAATTATCGTTCATCGTCGATTCACGATTAACTATCCAAATGCTATGCATACACCTGATGACCACGTGGCACGAATGGCCAAGGCGCTTGGCCACCCAGCCCGAGTCGCGATCCTTCGGACTCTGGCTCAGCGAGCGTGTGTGTGTGGACAAATCGTCGACGTGCTGCCTCTCGCGCAGTCGACGGTCTCCCAGCACCTCAAGATTCTGAAGGAGGCCGGCTGGATTACCGGAGTGATCGACGGTCCGCGAACGTGCTACGCGTTGAACCGCGAGACCATCGATGAACTCCGTCTCGTGCTGGACCCGTTGCTCGAGCAGTGGAAAGGCGCCGTTGACTGTTCGGGGGTGTCTGGCTGTACGTAAACCTTGGACCGAGGAGGCACTATGATGCCCGTTGGAAAAGCTGATTGTTGCGGCTGCGGCTGCGGTGGCGGCGGTTGCTGCGGCGGTTGCTGCTGAACCTTACGCGTCTTGGGGCGGCGGGGACGCCGGCCGCCCCTCGACTAGGTCATGTGGAGAGTCGTCCCGTTCTCATGTCCACCTAGTCGCGCGCTGACACCCGGAGGTTCCTCGAGACCCACCCGGCCGATCCCTTCCAACCTCTCCAGTGGCCTCGAAGCCGCCGTGGCTAGGGGCCTCAGGGGCGATCCGCGGATTACCCCGCTGCGAGCGCGGGGCCCTCTTTCCGGACTTGGAGTTTTGGCTATCCTTAGCGCCGACCGAGGCAATTAGGGCGACCAGGGACGAGGCCGACAATGATGAGAAAGACGAGTGTCAGGGGGGCGGTGGTGCACTTAGCCGTGATCGCCGCCGTGGTCGGGTTCGGGGCGGCTTCCGGCGGCTCTGCACAGGAGGCCGAGGGCACCCGCTGGGTAACCGCGTGGGCGACGTCACAGCAGGCCCTCGGCGCCACCACGATCACGAATGCCACGGTGCGCATGATCGGCCGCGTGACGGCGGGAGGCGAGTCTGTGCGCGTGCGGCTCGACAATACGTTCGGCACGGACCCGCTCATCATCGGGGCGGCGTACGTGGGCCCAGTCATGCGCGGCGCCGCGCTCGTGCCCGACTCCAACCGACCGTTACGCTTCGGCGGTTCGCTGAGCGTGACGGTCGCGCCGGGCGGGACCGTCGAGAGTGATCCCGTTTCGATGCGCGTCCTCGCGCGCCAGGATCTGGCGGTCAGCCTTTACATCCCGGAGGCCGACGTGCGGCCTAGCCAGCATGCCCAGGCGAACGTGACGTCGTATCTGAGCGACAGCGGCTCCGGCAACGTAGCCGCCGACGCTTCGGCGGAGGCCTTCAGCGCTACGACCACGTCCACTTTCTGGCTGAAGTCGATCGATGTCCGCTCCCAGTCCGCCACCGGCACGGTCGTTGGCTTTGGCGATTCGATTACCGACGGAGCGTGCTCCACGCTCGATGCCCACGACCGGTGGGAGGACTGGCTCGCCACGCGTCTCTATCTCGCCGCGCCTGGTGCGCACCCCGTGGTCGTGAACGAAGGTATCAGCGGCAATACGATCACCGGCGACGGGCTACGGCCGCCGCCGACTAGCCCGCCAGGGCTCGATCGGCTCGACCGAGACGTCCTGTCGCACGCCGGCGTCACGCACGTCATCCTGTTCATAGGCACCAACGACATCCGTCGGGACGTCTCGGCTGCTCGACTGATCGCGGGCATGCGGGATATCGCCGACAGGGTCAGAGCGCGCGGGGTGACCATCATCGGCAGCACGATCATTCCGCGCCACAACCGGCCGGCGAGCGGCTCGAACTCGGGATGGACCCCGGCGAAGACGCGGATCCGCCGGGAGGTCAACGACTGGATCCGCACCGGGGGGGCGTTTGATGGAGTGATTGACTTCGACGCGGTCGTGCGGGATCCCGCCGACCCCGATCGGATCTTCGCGGCGTTCGACTGCGATGGCATCCATCCGAATCCGCGCGGCTACTTCGAGATGGGCCGTGCCGTGTCCCTCGAGCTGTTTGTGCGCTGATCTGTCTGGTTGGGGCGCAGTACGCCTGGTTCTTCATTGAACCGTGGGGAGAGGGGCGATAAAACAACGGTGGGCGGCTGCTGGCGTTCGGGATTTTGACGGCGATCGACTTGAGATCCTTGCCGCTTCACACGTCCTGGACGCATCTTGTCCGCCATGTCCGATGCCGTCTCCCGCCTGAACGCCGCCCTGGAAGGCCGCTACGCACGATGAAAAACTTTCTGATGATCGCGTTCGCAATCATGGCCACGACACTCACCGATGCGACGGCAGCCTCGGCGCCGGTCGGTGGGGGAGAGGGAGCGCTTGCGCGGGCCCAAGACGTGGGGTGCGAAGATCTGACCGCGTTCCCGATTACGGCGGGCACCGTCACGCACGCCGAAGTGGTCGAGACCGGGGCGTTCACGCCTCCGGTCGCGCCCGGCGGTAGCCCCGCGTCGACGGCTTCGGTGACCCGCACCTACGGTGGTTTGCCCGCGTTCTGCCGCGTGACCGCCACACTCCGGCCCACGAACGATTCGAACATCACCGTCGAAGTGTGGATGCCGCTCTCCGGATGGAATGGGAAATACCAGGCGGTCGGGAACGGTGCGTTCACGGGATCGATCAGTCATGGAGCCATGGCTGCCGCGCTGGCCAACGGCTACGCGACCAGCTCGACCGACACGGGCCATATCGGCAACACGGCGGAGTTTGGTCTCGATCATCCCGAGAAGGTCATCGACTTCGGGTGGCGCTCGCTGCACCTGATGGCTGTCGTCGCCAAGGAGGTCATCACGGCTCATTACGATGAGGGTCTCCGCTACTCGTATTGGAACGGGTGTTCGGCCGGCGGCCGCCAGGCGATGAAGGTGGCGCAGGACTTTCCCGAAGACTTCGACGGCATCGTGGCCGGAGCACCGGGCCAGGATTGGAGCGGACGTGCAGCCGGGGCACTCCGAGTCGCCACGTATCTGGAGTCCAACGAAGCCGCCCGTCTCTCCGAAGATGACCGGTGGATGGTGCATTCGGCGGCACTCAGCGCGTGCGATGCGGCCGATGGTGTTGTGGACGGCGTCATCGACAGCCCCGAGCGTTGTGATTTCGACCCGGCCGTCCTCCAATGTGAGGGTGCCAAGAATGGCTTCTGCCTGACGGCCGCACAGATCGAGACGGTGCGGATGTTGTACTCGTCTCCGGTGAATCCGAGCACCAACCGGGAGATCACTGGTCTGGTTCCGGGGAGCGAGCTCAACTGGACCGACCTCGGATGGACCAATTCCGCACGCGCCACCGGCCTCGAGCTCTATCGTTACCTGGTGTACGGAGATCCGAGTTGGACGATCGACCGCTTCGATTTCGACACCGATATCGTGAAGGCGGAGGAGGCCGACGACGAGACGATCAATGCTCTCGATCCCAACCTCGAGCCGTTCTTTGCCCGGGGCGGCAAGTTGCTCGCATATCACGGCTGGAGCGACGCGCAGATCTCACCCTTGAACGCCACCCAGTACTACGAGCGTGTGGTACAATCCGTCGGGAGCGCCGACGAAGTTCACGACTCATATCGTCTCTTCATGGCGCCGGGCATGGGGCATTGCCGCGGCGGCGAGGGACCCAACGTCTTTGACAAGATGGCGCCGATTGAAGCCTGGGTCGAAGAGGGTGACGCGCCAGACCAGGTGCTTGCGACCAAATTCGGTCCCGAGGGCGAAGTGGAGATGCGCCGACCGTTGTGCGCTTACCCGGCGAGAGCCGTTTACGACGGGACCGGGGACCCGAAAAGGGAGGATAGCTTCTCGTGCGGCGCTCGCTGACGAGGTCGGGATAGACCGGATCCATCCGCAGAGGTTGTCTAACACCCCTTTCGTGCAGGACAGGCGTCGTGTAGCTTGTTGAGATTGATTCTCATTTCATCTCGTTTTTGAAGCGGGCTTGGGATTATTCGTGGACACCACCGTACAACTGCCGCCGCTCGCCGAGCACTCGTGGGTGCCCGGTGTCGAAGATCTGCGTTTGGGCGATGTCCCCCTGCGACACACGGTTGAGTTGGTCCACATCGATCTGCCTATGCACCAGGCGGAGCCGCTGCTCGAGAGAGGTGTGCTTCCCGGCTGCCGCATCTGCCCCGTGAGGATGTCCCCAGGTGGCGACCCGATCGTCTCGGTCGATGGATCGCTTCTCGCGATACGTCGCGAGACGGCCGACTGTCTCTGCGTCCGCCTCCTCATTCAGCTCCAGGGCACGAGCTAGGGCGCTCTTCCTCCGTTGGACGACTGCCACGCCAAGACTGATGACGGGTTGACGGCAGCCTCGCCCGGCACCGCCGTACTGGACCCGTCCGTCCGTACTCCGCTCGTCGCGCTGATCGGGCCCCCGAATTCGGGGAAGTCGACGCTCTTCAACCACCTGACCGGCCTCCGCCAAAAGGTCGCGAACTACCCTGGCGTGACGGTGGAGAAGCACGTGGGCCGCGCACGTTTGCCGGACGAGCGAGAGGTGGACATCGTCGACCTACCGGGCGTGCACGGCTTTTCGGCCAGAACGCTCGACGAGAAGATCACGCGCGACGTACTGGAGGGCCGTATGGACGGGCTGCGCTCGCCCGACGCGCTCATCTTGATCGTCGACTCCACACGGCTCGAGAGCCAGCTCATGCTGGTGGAGCCGGTCCTGGAGCTCAAGCTCCCCACTCTGTTGGTGCTCAACATGGCCGACGAGCTCGAGGCGCGAGGTGGTGAAGTTGATGACGCGGCGCTCGTACGGCGGTTGGGCGTGCAGGTTGCGCGCACGACCGCCCGCACCGGGCTCGGCGTCGACGCCGTGATGAGGTTTCTGTCAGACGTCACCGTGCGAGAGCCGGGGGGCCAGGAGATCAACCTGAGGAACATCCCTCTAGGTGTGCCGCTCCCAATGATGGATGCGTTCGCGGCTCGTCGCCGGCATGTCGGAGAGGTGGTCGAGGAGGCGGGGTTCGTCCCGCCAGGTCCGTCGGCGGTTAGCGAGCGACTCGATTCACTCTTCCTCCATCGCGTATGGGGTCCGCTCATCTTCCTGGCGGTCGTGCTCGTGGTGTTCCAGTCGATCTTCACGTGGGCGGTTCCGCTGATGGACGGCGTGGAGTTCCTCATCGCGGGCTCGGGGGAATGGCTGGCGGTGACCCTGCCGGAGTCTTGGTTTCGCTCCCTGCTGATCGACGGCGTCTGGGCAGGCGTGGGGTCTGTGTTGGTCTTCCTTCCGCAGATCCTCGTCCTTTTTCTCTTCCTCGGTGTCTTGGAGGACTCCGGGTATATGGCCCGGGCTGCCATCATCGCCGACCGGATGATGTACCGCGTGGGTCTCCAGGGACGCGCTTTCCTGCCGTTGCTTTCGGGCTATGCGTGCGCGGTGCCGGCGATCCTTGCTGCCCGCACCGTGGACGACGAGCGCGACCGCCTCGCCACGATCTTCGTCACGCCGTTCATGACCTGCTCGGCGCGGCTCCCGGTCTACGTGCTGCTCATCGCCGCGTTCATCCCTCAGGAGCCCCTTCTTGGACGGTTCCTGGGGCAGAGGGCGGCCGTACTCTTGGGACTGTACGGGTTGGGGATCGTGGCTGCGGTCGGAACGGCGTACCTGCTGAAGCGTACGCTGCTGCGGGCCAAACCCACTTCCTTCCTGATGGAGCTCCCTCCGTACCGTATCCCTGCGCCCCGCTCTATCGGGCTACGCTTGTTGGACCGTAGCCGGATCTTCCTCCGCCGGGCGGGGAGGATCATCTTCACGGTCGCGATGGTGCTCTGGGTGCTCACACAGTTCCCGCGGACGGAGGCCGGTGCGCCACCCATCGACGACAGCGCGCTGGGCCGCATGGGCCAGGTGATCGAGCCAGCGATCGCGCCGCTGGGTTTCGATTGGCGGATCGGGGTGGGCCTCGTGACTTCGCTCGCCGCGCGCGAAGTGATCATCGGCACGCTCGGGACGATCTACGGTGTGGAGGACGCCACGGACGATTCGATCGTCCTCCAGGATGTTCTTCGACGAGATCTCACGACCGCGTCGGCGATAGCCCTCATGGTGTTCTTCGCCTTCGCCCTCCAGTGCATGTCCACCGTCGCGGTGATGCACCGCGAGACTGCCGGATGGAAATGGCCGATTCTCCAATTCAGCTACATGTTGGTGCTCGCGTACGGGGGCGCGTACGTGGCGGTGCGCGTCTTCAGCGGGTGAAGGCGTAGTAGATCACATAGAACCAAGAGAACACGCCGTGGATGATCGCCCATAGGATGGACTGATGCTGCGACCAGGAAATGGTGATCGCCAGGGCGCTACCGAAGCCGACCCCGCTGCGCACGACTTCCTTCCTGCCTCTGCCTTTCTTTCCCCAACTCACGGCGTCCTCCGGTTACGCAACGAGACGCGACGGCGGTGTGACCTGACGTCTCTGCTGCGTGATCAATGTGTGGACCGCAGGGGAAGCGCGCGAGTCATAAGCCAAGGAGTGTAGGGTTGCTTTCACCCTAACTCCCGCGTCGCGCCAAGACTAGCTCGCCGCGCTTCCTCAGATCGGGGCATTTCTTGCTTTTCATTGGCCCGTCGCTTCGCTTTGCTGCATGACTCTAAATGACATTCTCGAGGCGAGGGAACGCCTCGGAGATCAGGTGGTGCTCACGCCCTGCACGAGATCGATGGCGTTTGGCGATCTCCTGACATGCTCCCTGTGGCTCAAATTCGAGACCCGGCAGCGCACCGGCTCGTTCAAGGACCGCGGAGCGCTCAACAAGCTACTTCAGTTGTCAGACGAGGAGCGTTCGCGGGGAATCGTGACGGCCAGTGCAGGCAACCATGCCCAAGCGGTTGCTCACCATGCCACGCGCCTCGGGATTCCGGCGACGGTCGTGATGCCGATCGGTACACCCTTGGTGAAGAGCGCGAACACGCGTGGCTTTGGAGCGCGTGTGATTCTGCACGGGGAAACGGTCTCCGAATCCCTGGCAGAGGCCTTCCGCATGGTGGATCAGGACGGCCTCACCATGGTCCATCCCTACGACGATCATGCGGTCATTGCGGGCCAGGGGACGATCGGCCTCGAGCTCATAGAACAGGTGGCTGACTTGACGCACGTGGTGGTTCCTATCGGTGGAGGTGGGATCATCTCGGGAATCGCGGTTGCCGCCAAAGCCCTCAACCCTTCGCTCCGTGTGATCGGGGTGGAGGCTGCGGCCGCGCCTGCGGCGTACCGCTCGCGAGAGATGGGTCAGCTGACTCCGATCGAGAGCACTGAGACCATCGCCGACGGCATTGCGGTGCAGCGAATAGGCGACCTGGCGTTTCCTTTGATCGAAGAGTACGTGGATGACATCGTCATCGTGGAAGAGGAGGACATTGCGAGCGCGATCCTACTGCTTTTGGAGCGCGAGCGAACCGTAGTCGAGGGGGCGGGCGCGACACCCCTGGCGGCGTTGGTGAGCGGGCGGCTCTCGCTCGGGGCCGATGACGTGGTCGCCGCGGTCCTGTGCGGCGGCAATATCGACGTGAACATGATCGCCCGCATCATCGAACGGGGACTGGTGGCGGATGGGCGGATGGCCAGGCTGATGGTGACCGTGCGGGATCACCCAGGATCGCTGGCGGCGCTGACCAAGGTCCTAGCGGATCTGGGTGCCAACGTGCTCGAGATCCGGCACCGTCGGGCCTTCGCTGACATAACCGTGGGCGACGTCGAAGTCGTGATGCATCTGGAGACGCGTGGAAAAGAGCACGTGAAGGAGATCGTCGCCGCTCTGGAGGCTTTCGGGCACTCAGTGGGGGAGCACGTCTAGTACCATTTCACCGGTCCGCCAGCGGACTCGCGACCGTGAGGTGATAGATCGTCTGCTGTCGTTCGTAGATCACCAGTGCCAGTCCTTCGGCTTGCGCCTCCCGGAGCACGTCGCTGAAGATGGCTCCCAACTCGCGCGACTTTCTGGCCGAGACCGACTCGAGCGCGAGGTTTACGAACCGTTCGAGATGCGGAGCGAATTCCGTAGGAACGCCCGCGAGGATCTCTGCTGGCGTGTCGGCGGGGGGCGCGAAGGCCGCGTAGGAAAGGTCCACGGTCGTACCGAACTCGTGCGAGCTCGCCCCAGCAGCCGCGTTGGCGTTTGAGCCCCGTAGTCGTTCCTGACGGTCGGAGGTACGCAGGGCGCTGGTGACCTCGATGCGGTAGGGCGGAAGCCCCATTCCGGCGAGCCGCTCCTGAAAGCGCTCCCCAAGTATCTCGAGCAGGGTGCGCAAGTGGGGCACGACATGGGCGGGTGAGGTACCTCCCCGGACGATCCAATGACGGGTGCTGTCCTCGAGCGCGACGAGGCGCCCCGTGGCGAGAAGCGAGTCCCTCGTCGCGCGGTCGACCGCGCGAACTCCGAGCTGGCGAGCCCGAGCCACATGTTGGTCATTCAGGAATCGGCGCAGTGCGTCCTCCTCAGCCGGGGTCATGACGGGGAGTGGCCGTAGGATCCGCTCGGCCGAGCCCGCGAGCCGGTCCGCGCGTCCGATCGTCTCCGACAGCACAGATTCGATCTGGACGAAGGCGGCTGCTCGTGCCGCTTCCACCGCCGCCTCCCGCTCGCGCTCCGCTCGACCGCACGAGGAGAGCAGCAGGACCAGGAGAAGTGGAAAGGTACGCATGGCAAACTCCCTAGAAGGGTGATCGGAAAGGGGGATGGGCCGCGTTGGGGATGCCACGGTCCCAGGCCCTAGGCGGAGCGACGACGCCATAGTCGTAGCTACGGTTAGGAGCTCCAACAACGGGGGCACCGCGCGAAGCGTGGTCGGGGCCGTGCCACCCCAACCCTTCAACTTGTAAGGTCATGTCATTCATGTCCGTGGGCACAGGGCGACCACGGCCTTCGGCCGCGGTGCCCGCGCGGTTGATCCTGCGTCTCTCCTCCTCGCCGTAGCGTTGCTACGCCTCGTCGTCGTTCCTTGTCTGAACGCGCACAAGCGCCATGTGCGCGACCCGCCCCCCTTTCCGATCACCCTTCTGAGTGGTCGAGGACGAAATCCCATCATGGGCTCGGGCGTGTGGGCCGTCCAGTCCGGCGCGGAGACGGTGGTGAGGCCCAGCGGTTGCTTCGGGGTTCGAGTTCCTGGCGGGGACTGGCCGGGGGTCCTTATTCCGCCCTAGCTTGGCTCTCGCCTCTTTCCGACCCAGACAGGAGGAAACCGCATGAAGAAGTACGCCGTGTCGGCCATTGCGCTCGCGATGCTATCCGTGGCCCTGGTGGCACAGACACCGCCGGTCACCGGCGATCGCTCCTCGCCCCTACGCCCGCTCACGGGCGCAGGCAACGTGGGAGTCAGCAATGCGGTTCTTCGCGATCAGCCTGAGGTTCGCGCCCTGCGCGTTGTGGTGGAAGCCGGCGGTACACGCCCGATACACGGGCACGCGAACGTCCAGTTCCATCTATTCGTTCCGATCTCAGGTTCCATGGAGCTGAACCTGGACGGGGAACCGTCCGTGGATGTGCAACCCTGGCACCCCTATTTCCTCGAGGGAGGCACCCAACACGGGTTCCACAACAGCAGCTCCACGGCGGTGGAAATCATGGAGATCTTCGTCAACTGAGGAGGGATCCACTGAGGAGGTGGAAGATCAGCGCCGGCTCCCGCGGCGCTAGGCTGTAACCGGCTCGAGGGCCGTTGCGGCAGGCCGCGCCCAGGCCCGTCGGAGCACCAGGTAGCTGCATAAGTAACAAGCGATCACCAGCAACGACAGAGCTTGGCTGCCCACCACCATTCCGAGGTATTCTGCGAAACCGCCGACCGTGGCTCCAAGCAGGTTCGCTCCGAACGCGGACGCCGGCTGGGCCTCACGCTTGAACGTCGTCGAGAACACCAGCCCCGCGAAAAAAATGGGGAGTGGGACGGCCAGTAACGTCCACGCCAGACGCCCGCTCCAAGGCAGCATCAGAATCCACTCCCTGGGCACCAGAATCAGTACCAGCAGCGATGCGATCAGTGGCACGTAGATGAGCTTGGCCTCAAACTTCCGCCGGATGGCCACCCAATTGGCGGCCATCACCATCAAGAGCACGCCGGCAATCACGAGCATGGTCACAAACCAAGTCGCCCCGAAGTAGAGGGACGCATCCACGATGCTCTTCGTCTGGAGTAGTAGGAACCCGGCGCCGAGAAACGCGAAGTGACCGTGGCTAGCCCCTATCCCCGGCGGCTTCAGGGCCAGCACCGCCACGATCGAAAGCAGTAGGAGTGTGCCGATCACCAGCAGGTAGTCGGACGGGATGGTGCGGTAGGCCAAGTACAGGTAGGGCCAGTCGTCCGTAGCGATGGGGAACCCGATCGGCTCCAGATCGATCAGATTCACGGCGGCGACGGGCACGGGTCCGGTGACTTCGCGGCTCTTCGGTACGATGAACACCACCCTCGAGGTATCGGCGGACGCGTAGACCAGGGGCGCCTTCCCCGTCCCCTCTTCGACCATGCGGAAAAGCTTGTGGATCATCCACGGCCGGTGTGAGACGTAGAACGCAAGGGACAGCATCCCCTGGTCTCCCACGAGACGATAGGCCGCTCGCATGCTCTCCGCCGTGTAGACGAAGCCGTCCAGGCGGATGTTGGCCATCGAGCTGGACAACGCCTGCGAATCCAGGAAGCCGAATACCACCAGGTCATAGCCGGGTGTGGCTTGCCGGAAGAAGGCGCGTGCGTCGTCGATGTGCGTCGTAACGCGCTCGTCGTAGTACACGCCGCTTGAATTGAAGCGGCGCGAGATTCGGATCGTGACCGGGTCGATGTCGACAGCGTCCACGTGCGTGGCACCCGCGAGGAGAGCCCCTTGCACATCCGGCCCGCCCACCCGCGCCGACGACCAACACGTCGCGCGGGTTCCCGTGGAGCGCGTACGGGAGCTGGCCCAGATCGCCGTGCACTTCGAGGAACTCGGTTGGCCGGGAATATCGGCGCGGGTCGACCGAGCCGTGGGACTGGTAGAAGTTCTGATTGACATTCACCATGTAGAACGGCGGATCCTGCATCTCCCTGAGGCCCTCGGGGGGCTCGGACACGGTGGGGGAATCCAGTGACTCCCGAATTGTGAAGTTCTGGTAGGGCGACCAAATCGTATTGGGGTCCGTGGCTTGGCTGACGCCCAGCGCGGTCAGGGCGAACAGGGCGAGGGCCGGGAGCCGCTGGGGACGCTCCGTCAGGAGGAGGTAGGCGATCATCACGCCCAGGATGCCTAGGAGGGGTGAGAAGTAGAGCAACGAGAACACCCCGAACGCGACCGTCCCACAAAGGCTTCCGCCCAGGTCCCACATGTAAGCGCGCAACGGGGGCAGGGACTCGAAGAGCTGGCCGACTTGCTCACCGAGGGGCACGAACAACGCGGT
>CBDFLM010000004.1:0-49303 GCA_965249195.1 Longimicrobiales bacterium | reverse complement strand
GCGCCCAGAGTACCAGATAACGCTCTGGCCGCCGATGACGAGGGTTGAGGTTAGGAGGCCTCCGGGCGGGACTTCGGCGTTCGCTCCCATCACGTAGAGCAGGTGACCATTCATGAGGGACGGGTCCGCCTGGGTGGTCGGTAGCCCGATCCCGTCGAGGTCCGTAAACGAAGCCGCGATACCGCCGCTGGCCTGCGCGTCACCCCAGCCCGGAGCTGCGGCCGCCGGATAGGCGAAGGGCGTATCCCAGCAGGGTGCCGCGAAAGGCGCACCAACGCACGCTGGCGGAGGATTGATGAGCCCGGTGAGGGGGTCTACGTGCCTCACCCAGCCTAGGTTGAACAACGGAAGGGGAGCCATGAGGCCGGAGCGGCTCATCGTCCCCGTGCCGCCGGTCGCCGCCAACGCCGGGTGCGGAAGGTTGGTGGGCATCCATCGAGCGGAACACCGGCGACTCGTTGTCGATACGGAGGATGTCGTTCAAGAGCCCCGTTCCCGACTGCAGGTCGACCTCGAAGAACTCGATCGACTTGATGTTGTTGCGGAGGGGGCCGGCCCCCTCCGGATCGTCGTCACCGTCACCAAAGACTCCGTTCACGCCGGCGACCGGCGGGATGAAGCCCGGGCCGAACTGGCCGAACGCCGTCTTGGTGAGGATCGTGATGCCACGCGCACCCACCACGCCGGTGTTAATCTGCGCGATGCTGGCGTAGCAGCCCGTCGTGAAGGTCGTGGGATCGGAGGTCGCCGGAGAGCCGGTGTTCGGTCCGGCCACGCCGCCCGCGTTCTCGCAGAACGTGAACGTGCACGTCCCGTCGGCGTTCGGGGCCAGAACCTCGCCACCACCGACGACGGCATTCCCGCCGAAGAAAAACCCGCTGAACATCGCCGACGCACGCGCATACAGCGGGTTGTTCGGGTCGAACGGAGCCGAGTATACGATCGGGTAGACCGTGATGACGACGTCACCGGACAGCCAACGCAGCCCGGAGACGAGGTCGACCGTCAGGTCTTCGAACTTGAGCCCGTCGAACGGGTCGACCCAGTCGTTGTTGTTCGAGAAGACGCCGAGGTTGATGGCGTCGGCGTTGATGAGCGTGACCGAGACGTTGGCCGCCTGCGGGTCGTTGCCCGTGGAGAAGACGTGCGCCGTCAGGTCGTAGTCGCCGTTGAAGTGGATCGGCTGGTACGGCAGCCCCGACGCGACCGGCGCCATCGTCGGCACACTCGCGTCGGTCACCACCTGCTCGTCGGACGTGCCATCACGCCTGCGGAGCAGATCGGTGTTCCACGACGCCGTGACGTCGAGCTCGTCGATCGCCTGCGGCGCCGCTGCGGCCTCTCCGGCGTTGAACGTCTGCACGTAGATGAGCACGGTCTCGCCACCATCCGTCGGCGTCCCGGTGACGAGCACCTGCGACAGCTCGCTTCCGCGCGGGTCGATGTTCACCGTGACCTCGACGCGGCCCACGAGAGAGTCGGGATCGATCGGGACGGGCGTTCCGCCGCCACCGACCGTGATGCGCTTGATCGTGATCTCGGGAGCGTTCGCACCGCCGGCGCAGCCGAAGTTCACGATCGCGGCGCCACCGGCCTCGAGCGTCACGGACGACTCGGTGTCATCACAGGTCACGCCATCGGGAGCCGTGAGCGTGAGGGTGTAGTCGCCCGACCGGAGATCCTCGAAGTCGTAGCGGCCGTCCGAGCCCGTCGTCCTGCTCTGGTCGCCCTCTCCGGCCGGTGCGTCGAGATCGACCGACGCTCCCTCGACCGGGTTGCCGCCCGCGGTCACCTGACCGGCGATCTGCGCCGTGCGGACCACGCTTGGCGAAGCTGTCCCAACCGTAGTTGAAGGTTCCTGATAGGGGAGAAAGAAAAGTGGTGGCTCCGGGGGTCCCGGGCCGATAGGCTCGGGTAGGCAAAAACCCCAACACGGAGCCACCACGATGAAGAGAACGTACGAGGTAAGGGATCGGGCGGACAAGCGCGCGATCAGGGAGTTCCTGAAGCGGGAGGGGCAGTTTCTGCTTCCGATGCTTGAGCTCGTGGAGCAGACGGAGGTCGTGATCGACGAAGTCATCCAGGTGATGGGACGAGCGACGATCGAAGCGGTGCTGGAGATGAGCGCCGAGGGTGTGGCAGGCGTGAAGCAGGCAGGTCGGTCACGAGCGGAAGACGACACGGTGTGGTATGGCCGGCAGGGTGGTGTGGTTTACCTGTCGGACCGGAAGGTGCGTGTGGAGCGGCCACGGCTCAGGCGCCGGGGCGCCGGGGAGGGTGGCGAGGTCGAGGTGCCGGCGTACGCAGCGATGCGGAGACCGGGCGCTGTGGCGGATCGGATGCTCGAGGTCCTGATGGCGGGGGTGAGCACGCGCAAGTACGGCCGTGTGATCGGTGAGATGGCCGACACGGTCGGGGTGAGCAAGTCGGCGGTGAGCCGTGAGACGGTCGAGGCCTCGGAGCGCGTGCTGAAGGAGCTGATGGAGCGCCGGCTGGATGCGTGGGACCTGCTGGTGATCTACCTGGACGGGATCCAGATGGGCTCGCACCACGTGCTTGCTGCGGTAGGCGTGGACTCAGACGGAAAGAAGCACGTGCTGGGCGTGAGGGAAGGAGCGAGTGAGAACGCCGAGGTGACCAGCGCGCTCCTAGAGGATCTGGTCGAGCGCGGCCTGGACCCGGGCAGGCGGCGGCTGTTCGTGATCGATGGCTCGAAAGCGCTCAGGAAGGCGATCGAGAAGGTGTTCGGCCAACGTCACCCCATCCAGCGCTGCCGCAACCACAAGCTCCGCAACGTGCTGGGTCATCTGCCGAAGGATCAGCATCCTCAGGTGAAGGCGGCGTTCCGGGCGGCGATGAAGCTGGACGCGAAGCAGGGCGAGCAGAAGCTCGAGCAGCTCGCCCGATGGCTCGAGCGCGACCACCCCTCGGCCTCGGCTAGCCTACGCGAAGGCCTCAGCGAGATGTTCACGATCAACCGGCTCGGCCTCCCGCCGCGGCTGAGGAAGTGCCTGGGCTCGACCAACCTGATCGACAGCACCCACTCGGGCGTAAGACAGAAGACCCGCAGGGTGACCAACTGGAAGAACGGAGCGATGGCCTTGCGCTGGGCTGCGGCCTCGTTCGTGGAGACCGAGAAGAGCTACCGGAGGATCATCGGCTACGACCAGCTCTGGATGCTCAGGGCCCACCTCGACGACCATGAACCGGTTGCCGAAATGAGAAAGGCAGGCTAACAAGGAGACTCTCCGGAGCTACCACCTTCAACTGTCAGCGGGACACCATCGACGCTTCCGGTGAAGGCGGTGGTGGCCGTCTGGTCGGCCGTGACCGTCACCGACTGCGAGGTCGTGCCGAACACGTAGTCGGCCGAGAACCCGCTGATGGTGACGGCGTAATTGCCGACCTCGATGTTGCTGAACGAGGCGGAGCCGCCGGCGGTCTGAGCTGATTGAGCCGTCGGGCCCGCAAGGGTGACCGTCACGCCCGAGAGTCCGTCATTATCGGCCGAGACGGTGACCGAAACGCTCCCCGTTTGGACCGTGGTCTGCGTGGGGATGTTCGTCTCACCCTCCTCGTCGCAGGCCGCGAACGCAACCAGCGTGGCGAGAGCCAAATACTTGAGTCGCTTCATCATCACTCATCCATGGAATGGGGTGGATGCTCCTGCACGTCTGATTGCTATCGCGATCGCTCGCTGGAGGCGGCGTCGACGAGTCACAACGAACCGGGGTACTGCGGAGCAACGACAGTGCCAACCTCAGTCCAACGGCCAAGCTTATATTTTACAATGAGATAGGGGCGCTGGGGCCGAACCCCGAAGGCTCCATAAATCTGACCGTCTTCAGATTTCTGAGCCCTCCAGGAGTATCTCCTCGGCGAGGTCGACCCACCGTCGCGATCCGATGTAAAGAGGGGTTCGCTGGTGCAGCTCGCCGGGAACCAGATCGAGGATGTCGGTTGCGCCGTCCGAGGCACGACCACCCGCCCTGTGCGCGATGAAGGCGAGGGGTGCCGCCTCGTACAAGATCCGCAGCTTCCCGTGGGGACTCCGCTCGTCGGCCGGATACATGAAGAGCCCGCCGCGTAGCAGAGTGCGATGGAAGTCCGCGACCAAGCTCCCGATGTAGCGTCCCTTGAATCCGCCCTCCATCGACTTGAGGTGCTCGACCAACCGCCGCTGGCTGGCGGACCAGCGCAGGGAGTAGGCCTCGTTGACGCTGTACGTGCGCGCGGGAGGCTCCGGCATCTGGATGTCCGGGTGACTGAGGAGGAACTCACCGATCCCCGGATCGAGAGTGAAGCCGTGGACGCCGGCTCCGCTCGAGTAAACGAGCATCGTCGAGGAGCCATAGACGACGTATCCGGCGGCGAGTTGGACCCGACCGGGCTGCAGGCAATCGGCGAGCGAGCCCCGTTCGGCCTCGCCGATCTTGCGGTGGATGGAAAATATCGTCCCGATGGAAACGTTCACGTCGATGTTCGACGAGCCGTCGAGCGGGTCGTAGAGCAGGAGATACTCGCCGGTTGGAAACCGCTCGGGGATGGGGAGGACCTCCGGATGCTCCTCCGATGCCATACAGCAGAGGTTCCCGGTGTGGTCCATCGCCTTGTAGATCACCTGGTCGGCGAACACGTCGAGCTTCTGCACCTCCTCGCCGTGGACGTTCGTTTCACCGGCCCTGCCGAGGATGTCCACGAGCCCGGCCTTGTTCACCTCCCGCGAGATGATCTTCGCGGCAAGCGCGATGTCGTGCAGGAGGTTCGAGAACTGACCTGTCGCCTCGGGATGCTTCCTCTCTTCCTCCACGATGTGGCGGGAGAGGGTGACCACGCTTCCGGGCGTCTTCAGGGAGTGGTCCACGGCTCTCTCGGTGTCGGGCCAGACCGTCTCGATGCGCCGGTCGTATGCCGGCCGCGAGCTGCCGGCGCTCGATTGCACTTACTGCGCGGCGCGCACGACGAAGCTCCCGTCTCTCGCAGCCAGCACGCGGACGGTGCCGTCACGGTCGGTACGGTAGCTCTCCACACCCGCTGCGTCGAGCCTCCGCATGACCTCCTCGTGCGGATGTCCGTACCGGTTTCGCCGTCCCACCGAGATAACTGCGACCTCGGGGCGAGCCCGGTCGAGGAAGCGGCGAGACGTCGAGGTCGAGCTCCCGTGGTGTCCGACCTTGAGCACGTCGACGGGGCCCGAGCGCGCCACGGCGGGCTCCTCGACGTGTACGGGCGCGTCGCCGGTGAGCAGGGCGGCGAAGGCTCCAAAGCGGAGCACGAGGATTACGGAGGTCTCGTTGCTCTCCGGGGACGGCGCCCCTGCTCTCGGCGATCGAGCTGGAGGATGCAGTACTTCGATCGAGAGGCCGTCGAGGCTCAGGACATCCCCGGCCTGGGCCACGCGCCACCCGACCCCTGCGCGCTCCGCCGCTTCCTGCACCCTCACCAGGGCAGCGGATCCTCTCGGCCACCCCGGGTCAAGAATCACCTGGGCTCCGATCGTCTCCAGCACGGGGGCCGCCCCCCCGATGTGGTCCAGGTCCGGATGCGTGAGGATCATACCCGTGAGCTCTCCAACGCCACGGCGTCGCAGAGCCACCAATCCCGCAGGCTCGAGGCGCGAGCCCGGACGGCGCGCCGGGCCGGTGTCCACGAGAAGCCACCGGCCCCGCGGCGAGCGAATGGCAATCGCGTCCCCTTGTCC
Organism: Longimicrobiales bacterium; assembly: GCA_965249195.1. Lineage (GTDB taxonomy): Bacteria > Gemmatimonadota > Gemmatimonadetes > Longimicrobiales > Gaopeijiaceae > CBDFLM01. The sequence continues at coordinate 43,602 of CBDFLM010000004.1, read as the reverse complement.
CACGTCCAGGAAAAGGAGCTCGACCCGCCCACCCAGGGCCACGGCGTCCGCCAGGGGAAGCAGAACAACCGCGACCACTGCGCCGGCCGACACCACGAGCGCGCGCGCAAACGCGCCCACGCCGCTCGCACCAGCGAGGAGCAGGACGGCCGCGGTCGCCCCCAGTCCGGCCGCCAGGAGCCAGCCTCGGGGACCCACACGACCGCGAACGGCAGGTCGCCGATCAGGCGGGTGGCACCGAGCAGAAGAACGATCAGCAGGTCGACTCCTCCCGCCAAGAACGAGCCGAGATCGGCGTGAAGCGTATCGGCCAAGAGCGAGAACACGGCCCCGGGGATCACAGCCGCCACTAACGGCGTGGACAAAACCGTCGCCGGGATACCGACGACGGACACACGGTCGAAGTGCCACGCCAGGATCGGGAGCGTCGTGAGCGTCGCGGCGACGCTCGCTGCGACGGCGCGTCGAAAGCCGCGCACCTGGTTGGAGGGAAGGACCCGGCGCAGGCTCGCCTCGATCGGCCTCGCCAGGAGGACCAGGCCACCCGCTCCCGCGAAGGAGAGCTGGAATCCCGGCCGCACGAGGGCGCCAGGGTCGAGCACGAGGAGTAGCAGGAATGCCGTGGCCAGCGCGCCTGCCCGGGAAAGCGGGCGCCCCCGCAGCCCCCCGACGGCGACGAGGGTTAGGATGAGCGCGGCCCGGACGGCCGCGTCCGGCGCGCCGATGAAGAGCACGTACCCCCAGACCGCCCCCGCGCACACGAGCCACGCGGGCCGGCGGGGGACTCCGCAAGCGCGCACGCACGCGAGGAGGAGGGCGGCCACGACGCCGACGTGGAAGCCCGAGATCGCCAGGAGGTGCGGCGTTCCGGCCCGAGCGAAGGTTTCGCGCAGCTCGGCGTCGAGACCCTCGCGACGCGCGAGGATCAGCGCCGCGACGAGCCCCCCACGCTCCGGATACAGCACAGAGAGTCGGCCCTCCAAGGCCCCTCGCCTGGCCAGGAGGGACGGGCCCCCGCACTCGTCCGGAACATCGGTAACGCGACCTCGGAGCTCTCCCGCGTAGAGGGGATTGGATGGCGACGCGTTCAGACGGGCCCACTCCCCGACGGCACGCACGCAGGCACCGGCAACCGGTTGTGGCGCCTCCCCAGGCGACGCTCCGCCGGTCGTGACCACACGCAAGGCGGTCCTGCAGCGGTTGCCCAGCCCGTCACGTACTCTCAACTCGAAGCGCCCGCGGACCGGACCCGTCGCAACCCGCCCTACGGCGCTCAGCCTCTGACCTTCCTCGAGCAGCAACCGGCAGTCGGTCTGTGCGCTGCGCATCCACGCCCGGGTGTGCAGCGCGCCGGCGCATGCGGCGACCAGCCCGGCCCAGGCGATGCGTCGTTGGACGCCGGCCGCTCCCGGGCGGGTGCATGGGACGATGGGCAATAGGAGAGCGACGAGAAGGAGGGGCGCGGCGGGCAGGGGTGCGCCGAGGTGTACCAGGGACCCGCCGGCAGCGAACGCGGCCGCGAGGCCCGCCACGGGCGGCAGAGCTCGGCTCAGAGGTCTCCGCCGCCGCCTGTGCTACTTCTCGTCATCGAAGAGGTCCTGCTGGTCGAGGTCGACGAAGATACGGGCGCGTTCCGCTCGATCTTCCTCGGCGAAACGCTCTCTGAGGATTCGTCTCACCTTGAGATCGGAGGCGACGTTGGCCCCGAGCATCACGAACATGCCGGCGATCACCCCGCCAAAGGCGACCACCGTCAACGGGACTCCATAGAGAGTTATGAAGCCGAGGCGGAGTGTTACGCGCTGGCCGCCGTTGAGCCCGGCAAAAAGGACGGACAGTAGGAGGACGAGCAGAACCCCCGTGACCGCCGCCAAGCGGCTCACATCCGGTCCGTGCGATTCGGCCCCTGCAGCAGGCGCCCGACGAAGGTGGGGCCCGTCGTCGACTCCATGCGGACCCTGAGATAGCTCCCGATCCACCCGGGATTGCCCTCGAAGGCGACCACTTTGTTCCTGCGTGTCCGCCCGAGGACCTGTCCCTTTCTGCGAGCCTCTCTTGCTACGAGCACCTCTTCCTCGCGCCCGACGTGCCCGGCATTCACCTCGTGCTGGACGGACCGGGCGACATCGATGAGCTCCTCGAGGCGAGCCTGCGCCTCTGCTTCGTCCACGGCCCAGGCGACCGGCATGCGGGTCGCGGGCGTGCCATCGCGAGGCGAATATCGGTACGTGAACGCGTCGTCGAAGCGGACCTCCCGCAGCAGTGAGAGAGTCTCCCGGAAGTCCTCGCGGGTCTCGCCCGGAAACGCGACGATCACGTCGGTGGAAAGCGCCACGTCGGGCACCACCCGACGCACCATCTCCACGGTTTCGAGAAACCCCCGCCGGTCGTAGCGCCTCAGCATGCGCCTGAGCGTGCGGTCGCTGCCCGATTGGACCGGCAGATGCAGTTGCTCGCAGACGGCGATCTCTGTCGCCATGACCTCGGCGAGCTCTTCGGTCACGTCGCAAGGATGTGGCGAGGTGAATCGCACACGACGGATCCGAGGTACCCGAGCCACCTCGCGTAGGAGGCGAGAGAAGCTCCAGCCTCCGTGCCGGTATGAATTGACGGTCTGCCCCAGGAGGGTGACCTCGGTGACGCCGCGCTCGGCGAGCGTCGCCACCTCGTCCAGCACATCGGCGGGACTGCGGTTCTTCTCCGGTCCGCGCACGTACGGCACGATGCAGAATGTGCAGCGGTGGTTGCACCCTCTCTGGATCGGCACCCAAGCCGAAGCACCCTCGATCCGCCGCTGCTCGAGCCCCTCGTAATTCTCTTGGGCGTCGAGATCGAGGACCGCGAGCTGTAATCGCCCTTTCGGGTTGTGGACCTCGGGCGCAGATGCCGATGTCCGGACGGCCTCGGGTTGCCACCCAGAGGACTCGTGGCGCGCTGGTCGGGCGCCCGCAGCGATCTCCTCGAGACGGTCCGGGAGGCCTCGGTATCCATCGGGCCCCATGACCAGATCCACATGCGGCGCCTTCTCGAACAGACCCGTCCCGAGCCGCTGTGCCATGCATCCGGTGACCCCCAAGATGAGACCTGGACGCTGCCGCTTGAGCCCGCTGAGCTGCGCAACGCGGCCGATGACCCGGCGTTCGGCATGCTCCCGGATCGCGCAGGTGTTCACCAGGATCACGTCCGCCTCGGCCGGCTCGGCCACGATCTCGTAGCCGCTCGCCTCCAGCACGCCCTCCATCAGCTCACCGTCAGCGATGTTCATCTGACAGCCGTACGTTTCGACGTATGCGCGCCGTCCGCCCTGTCGGGTCATGGCCTCAGCCGGTCGGGGGTCTTGCAGCTCCCGCGGGGACTCGGACCTCACATGGTCCAACGCTCGTGTCAGTCCCGGGTCAAATCAATATGCAGATCGTCCCTCCGCCGGGTCAGGCGCCCACGGTGGAGCCGGTGCGGGTCGACGGTACGCCCATCGCTGATGACACCGATCCGAAGGTAATCGCCCGTGAGCGCTCGCTCCCCGCGCCGCTCCAGCGTCACCTCGTCGACGTCACCTGCGCGAGACGCCCGATACCGCTCGGTCTTCTCCGCGGCCAACTGGCGGAGATCTCGGCTCCTCTCAGCCGCGATCCGCTCCGGCACACCATCCTCGGCCTTCAGCCGGGAGGCAACCGTTCCGGCCCGCGGAGAGAAGGGGAAGACATGTAAGTAGGTGAAAGGAAGCTCGTCGACCAGATCCCGGGTCTCCTGGTGGTCCCGGTCGGTTTCGCCCGGGAACCCGGTAATGATATCGGCCCCGAGACCGAGCACGGGAACGAGCGCGGCGATCTCGAGGGCCCTCTCTCGGTAGGCACCCCGCGTATGCCAGCGCCGCATTCGCCGCAACACCGAGTCGGATCCGCTCTGCAGCGGCATGTGAAGGTGAGGCGCGACGCGTCCGCCGGAGCCCACCAACTGCTCGACCAGAAGGTCGTCCACCTCGGTAGCCTCGACGCTGCCCAGACGGAATCGGACATTGGGGACGGCCTCGAGTAAACGTTCCAGAAGCCGTGACAGTGTCCACGGGCCCAGAAGATCGTGACCGTAGTGCCCGATGTGGATTCCGGTCACGACGAGCTCGGGGTGCGTGGTCGAGAGGAGGCGCGCCTCGGCCACCACCTCCTCGGGAGGCCGGGAGCGGCTCGGGCCTCGCGCGAGGCGTGTGGCACAGAACGAGCATTGCCGGTCGCACCCGTCCTGGACCTTCAGCCACCCGCGCGTGGCCCCGTGCCGCCGCTTCAACAGCGACCTCCCCTTCGAGGTCTCGGCACGCTCGGCTGTCCTAGGATCGCCGAGCTGCACGAGGGGAGCCGATCGCGTAGCCGCCTGGGCGACGAGGCCGGGATCGTGGCCTGGCACCACTTCGCTAACCTCGCGCAGGGCGCGCAGCTCGGGTGCTCTGAGCGCGGCAGAGCATCCAGCCACGACCACGCGGGCGTGAGGGCGCGCCCGGCCGAGCCGTCGGATGAACCGTCGCGCGTCCGCATCGGCCCGATTGGTGACGGTGCAGGTGTTGACGACGCAGACGTCGGCCTCGGACCACGTGCGCACGGTCAGGCTGCCGCGCTCTTCGAGCTCCTGACGCATGCGCTCGGTGTCGTACTGGTTGGCCTTACAGCCGAAGGTGTGGTAGTAGATCCTCACCGGTACCGGCTCAGAACCCCGAGACTCGCAGGGTCAGCGAAAACCGGGAGAAGCTCTCGCTGAGGGTCGCCGCTTCTCGGCTCCCGCGCTCGAGCGCCATGTCCATGGCCGCAAGCGTCACGTCCTGTCGTCTAGCGAGGACGATCCCGAGTCCAGCGGTGAACGCAGTCTCCACCGGTCCCGCGCCTTCGAACGTGAACGGAAGCTCGCTCCGCCGGTATCCCAACCGGATGGGCGTCTCGCGCTCGCCTCCGAGCAGTCTCACGCGACTCAATTCGATTCCACCGCCCAGCGCCAGGGCCGACCCCGCCGAGCCGAGCATCAGCTGCTCGCCCGAGGACGTCCAATCCGCGTAGGACACACCGACGCTGGCGATGAACCCGGGTGCGAGCACGCCGCTGGCGCCGAACCGCACCACCATGGGTATGTCGAAGTGGGCGGGGGAGCCATCGGTCTCATCGGAAGGCTCGGCGTCGAGCTGGGTGGACAGGTCGACGCTCCCGGAAAGCCGAAGGAACTGCTCCACGTCGAACTGCGCCCCGACAGTCGCGGTGAGTCCGGAGTACCTCCACAGCCCTCCCAGCTGCAGCTCGGGGAGCAGCCCTCCCACGTCCAGAGAGTCGAACTCACGGGTCACTCTCCGGGTGAGCTTACCGGTGTAGGTTCCAGCCGACGCGCCCACCGAAAGGCGTTCGTCGATTCGTCGCGCGAAGCCAAGCCTGAGTGCCGCCAGTCCCCCCTCGGACAGGAAGGTGTCGGTCACTTTGGCCGTGGACGCCTCGAGGGCCACGACACCTTCCCGGACCGTTTGCCAACGCTGGTCGAGCACCCCTCCGTAGGTCAGCGTTGCAACACCCCACGCTTTCACCGGATAGGACACGCCAATGACAGGGAACCTGGTGCCCTGAGCGCTTCCGGGTGATTCACCCTCTCGAACGTCCACCCACGACGACGCGAGCGTGAACGTGATCGAGGGAATGGCCAGACTCGCCGCCGAAGCCGGGTCGGTCGGGGTGAGCGAGAGGCCCATGAGTCCGAGTCCGATGCCACCGAGGGCCTGTGCCTTGGCATCCGCCGTCGAGACGGGTACACCGAGACCTCCGGAACTCAACAGGGATTGAGCGCTCAGGCTCCCGGGCACCGCGAACACGACAGCGGACGCGACCGCCCGGAGCACCCGTCCTCGTCCCCTCACGGGAGCTCCACCGGATCGGCGACGGTGACGAGTAGCCGGAGCGACGGGGCTCGTGGAGTCCCAGGCCCCCAGAAGGAAGCGAAGCTGACGGAGAAGGGCTCGAACGCTGCGAGAAGTGCCAGGGAGCCCCGGCCGCGTTCCCCCTCGTCCGTCTCCGGATCGATCAGCCCCCGCACGAACGAGGTGATCGGAAGCGCGACTTCGCTCGAAGACTCGACGCCAAACGCGAACGGCGGAACGATCTGTCCACCGGGGCCGATCAGCGTCTCTCCGAGCGGTGATTTCGGGAGCTTCTCGGGAGCAAGCACCGGTCGAACGTCCAGAAGGACCGTATCGGTGGGCTGAAAGGCCGGCTCGCTGGGCCTCGGGGAGAGAATCAGCGATGCCCGGCTGATACGATCCGCCTCGAGCTCGAACGGGCACCCGAGCACAGCGCAAAGCTCGGGGGGACCCTCGAGCACGCGCGGCAGATCTATTTCGAAGAACGAGCGCCACGCGGGCACGCCTCCGACGCGGACCCCGTCCTCGGGTGGGTCCACGGGAGGGGTATAGAGGACGGTCACCTCCAGAGCGTCGGCTGTCAGGGTGAGGACGGTGTCGGGGTTCACGCTCGGGTTGACGTCGAAGTCGAGCGCGACGTTGCTTAGGTCCAGACGCACGCCCTCCGACTCTACGTCGAGCCGCAACCCATGGTTGCCGCCCTCCAGATCCGCCAACGCCTCCAACGTTGCCGAATCGACGCTGAGGAACAGCGAATCGCCCTCGGCCGGATCCCAGACCGCCTCCGAGATGAACTCGACAGCCCCCCCACCAGGCTCCTCCCAAGGTACGAGCTCGCCGATCGTGTCGACGGCGGAGAGCCAGGTTGCGCTCCCTGTGTGCCAGGGCTCCGTGATCCGATGCACAGACACCGTGACGAGGCCGTCGTTGGTCGAGGCGTGCGGGTCGAAGACGAGCCCCAGCCTGCCCTTCTCGAAGGCGAACGCCGAGTCACCCACCAGGGTGCCGGTCGTATCGCGCACCGACGCAAGCTGGCGAAGGTTCTCGTATCGGATCAGCGTGCGCGCGTCCAGCACCCCCTCGAAATCGTTCGCGAGCAGGCCCGCCCGTAGCTCACTCGGAGTCCCGTAGCCCCCGAAGACCTCCAGTCCAACTCCGAAGTCCTCCCAGGCGAGTCGGAATTCCAGGGTCCGGAGGGACACTGGAGCAAGCTGCGGCGAGACGCCTGTCGGTGTCTCTTCCTCGCAGGCGGCGAGCAGCACGGCGATGAGGGCTGCGACACCCAGTGGAGTAGCCTTGTTCAAGACTTGGATTTCTTACCTGGAAGGGGGTTGAGGGAAATACCCGTGCCGAGAGAGCTCACGCGCCCCCGTCGTCGATCCAGACACGTGGTAGCCGCGACCCGAGCCCTGTGAGGATCTCGTACCCGATGGTTCCGGCGAGCTCGGCCAGCTCGTCGACCGTGATCCGCTCTGCGCCGTCGTCGCCGACGAGCGTTGCGACGTCGCCGACCTCTACACCGTCGACCTTCGAAATGTTTACGACGGTCGTGTCCATGGAGATCCGTCCGATGATCGGCACTCGCCGTCCCCGGAGAACGGCCGCTCCGCGGTTCCCCAGCACGCGGGGCAGTCCGTCGCCATAGCCGATACCGAGCGTGGCCCATCGCTCCCAGCCGGCCGCCACGTGCGTAGACCCGTATCCGAGGGTCGTGCCAGGAGGCGCGTCTCGGACCAGGACGACCCGGGCGCGAACGCATGCGACCGACTCCGGGGTCGGGAGGTCTTCGCCGGCCGATCCCCCGTACAGGAAGATTCCGGGACGGACGCCCCACGCTCCTAGCTCACGGCCCACACGTAGCGCACCCGCGCTGTTCGCTACGTGGATCAGGAAGTCCCCCGCCGGGAGGTCGAGCGCCTTCAGGGCGTCCTGAAAGCGCTGGCACTGTACGAGGACGCTGGCGGGATCGGAGACATCGGCGGAGTGGAGATGCGTGAAGCAGCCCTGCCAGCCGATCGCGCGCCCGTGTGTGCTGGCGACCACGGGCCCCCACTCCCCGGCCTGTCGCCAATCGAAACCGGAACGCCCCATCCCCGTATCGACTTCGATGTGGAACGGCGCGGGATCGCCGCTGCTCCGCCTGACAGACGCAGACTCGAGGCGCTCCAAACTGGCAAGGTCGGAGAGGGACACCGTGAGCCGGCGCTCGAGCGCCTCCCCGTACGAACCGGGCGGGATCGGTCCGCAGACCAGCACGGGGCGCCGCACGTCGAGCTCCCGCAGGCGAGCACCCTCCTCCACCGTAGCGACCCCGTAACCCCAGGGGTCGATGGGCTCTAGGGCCGACACTGCCCCGGACACTCCCAGGCCATACGCGTCGGCCTTCACCATCGGGATCAGCGGCGCGTCGGAACCCACGGCTCGGACGATCCGGCGGAGGTTCCGGCGTACCGAGGCCGCTCGGATCTCGATCCAAGCACGGGTTCGGCGCTCCGTTGACATGGGCGCGAAAAGATGTCAAGAAACGAGGTCCGAGCAAGGGCGAGACCACGCGTCCTGCGATGTTCTTACTCCCTTAACGCAGCGGAGCCAGCGATTACCGAGAATCCGACGGACCCCGTTTCGAGTTCGAGCACCAGCCTACCCGGACCCGACGACGTCGAAGGCACGTTGGATCGGGCCTTGGCTCTCGTACGGTTCTTGCGGACGCGCTGTCCCTGGGACGAGGCTCAGACACCCAGGACCCTGGTCCCGCATCTCCTGGAGGAAGCCAACGAGGTCGCGGAGGCGGTTCTCGGTGGTGACGTGGACGCTGTCGAAGGCGAGCTCGGCGACCTGCTCCTCAACGTCGCCTTCCAGGTGGTTCTGGGAGAAGAGGGCGGAATTCTCACCGCGGACTCGGTCGTGTCGCGACTGGAGGGGAAGATGCGGCGCCGTCACCCCCACCTCTTCGGGATCGGGGAGCGGGAGGATTGGGAGCGGTTGAAATCCAAGGAGCGCGGCACGGGGGGCACTCTCGAAGGGTTGGTGCAGACCCTCGATCCCCTCGCCAGGGCCCACCGGATCCAGGAGCGCGTCGCGGGCGTGGGCTTCGACTGGTCCGATTACCGAGGCGCATGGGACAAGGTCGGCGAAGAGCTGGACGAGGTCGCTCAGGCGCTCGACTCCCAGGATCAGGACGCCGTGGACGAGGAGCTCGGTGACCTCCTCTTCGCGGTGGTCAACCTGGTGAGGCTCTCGGGGCTCCATGCCACGACCGCACTCGACCGCGCGAATCGCAAGTTCGTCGCTCGATTCGAGCGGCTCGAAAGGCTGGCGGCCGCGCGCGGAATCTCCCTCGAGGACGCGGACCTCGAGAGGCTGGACGCCCTCTGGGAGGAGCTCAAGCGTGCGGATGGCTGAGCGCGGGCGCCTTACCCGCCGCTCTCAGTATCCGGCGACGACGTCGACCTCGTTGCGCAGCGAGCGCCCCTCTACGAAGCGGCCGATGTTCTCGACGATGAGGTCCGTCTCACGCGTCCAGAACGCTCCGGAGACGGCCGAGACGTGGGGCGTCAACAGCACATTCGGGAGGGTCCAGAGAGGATGTCCCTCCGGTAGCGGCTCGACGTGGAAAACGTCCAGCGCGGCGCCTCTCAGACGGCGTTCGCGAAGAGCTTCGACCAGCGCGTCGACATCGACCAGACCGCCCCTGGCCACGTTTACGAGTACGGCGCCGGGCTTCAGCCGGCGGAGCGCGCGAGCATCGAGGAGCGCGTCGGTCGAAGCCGTGTGGGGCGCCGAGAGAACCACGAAGTCGCTTTCGGCGAGGAGCTCGCTCAATCCCGCGTCGCCACGGACGACCCTCGCGGCCCGATGAAGGCGTGACCCACCACCCACCGTTTCGAGATCCACCGGGCCCAGCTCGATGTCGCGACGACGCGAGGCGAGCACGCGGGCGCCGAGCGCCGCGACGCGCCGGGCCACCTCGCGTCCCACGCCTCCGAAACCCACGATGCCCACTGTGCTGCCGAGGACCTCGACCAGCGGGTGGTCCGCCGCAAAGAAACCGCTCGTGTCCCAACGCCCCTCGGCCTGGGCACGTGCGGCTAGGTCGAATCCCCGCGCGAAATGGAGGATCATCGCCACCACGGTCTCGGCGATGGGAGCGGCGTGCACGCCAGCCGAATTGGTGAAGACGACGCCACTCCGCAGGAGCTCGGAGCTCAGCGACCCTGCCACCCCGGCAGCTCCGGAGTGCACCCACCGCAGCGCACGACCGGCCTGCAGCACTGCCGGGTGGACGCCGTAGCCCATGTACACTTCAGCGTCGGGAACGGCCTCGAGAACCGCAGGGTGGACTCGGGCCGCACCGTCGCCGCTGCCGTCGGCGGCCACGTCGACCACCACGACCTCGGCATCCTCGGGAAGGGCCTCCCGGATCCGCTCCGGGACCCATGGAGGCATCGCCCACGCCGGGCGCCGGTCCTGGAGGTCGACGACGGCCTTCAAGGGTACAGGCGGTTCATCATTCTCGGGAAGGGGATCAGCTCCCGAACGTGATGGCGGCCGGTGATCCACGCCACCGTGCGCTCCACACCCAGCCCGAATCCCGAATGCGGGAACGTCCCGAAACGTCGCAGGTCCAGGTACCAGCCATACGCCTCCTCGGGTAACTCCTCCTCGCGTATGCGCTCCTGCAGCCGCTCGAGATCGTCCTCGCGCTGGCTACCGCCGATGATCTCTCCGTAGCCTTCCGGAGCGAGCAGATCGTCACACAACACGGTGCGAGGATCGTCTGGATTTTCCTTCATGTAGAAGGCCTTGGCTTCCTTCGGGTAGTTATAGACGAACAGGGGGAGCTCGTGGTCCTCCACGAGGGCCGTTTCGTCCGTCGCCCCGAGGTCGCTGCCCCATTGGATTGTGATGCCCTTGCCACGCAGGGTCTCGACCGCCTCCTGATAGCTGATGCGGGGGAACGGGGGCGTGACCCGCTCCAGTCGGGATGTGTCGCGCTCGAGGATCTCGAGCTCCGGCCCGCAGCGCTCCAAGGCCCGTTCCACGAGGTAGGTCACGAACTCCTCCTGGAGGCGCATGTTGCATTCCGAGTCGCAGAACGCGACCTCGGGCTCGACCATCCAGAACTCCGTCAAGTGCCGCCGGGTCTTCGACTTTTCCGCGCGGAACGTGGGTCCGAAGCAGTAGACGCTGCCGAACGCCGCGGCCGCGGCCTCCACATAGAGCTGACCCGTTTGAGCCAGGAATGCCCGCTCCCCAAAGTAGTCGGTCTCGAAAAGGGTGCCGGCATGCTCGCCGATGGAGCCCGTGAGAATCGGCGTGTCGATGCGCACGAAGCCCTTCTGGTAGAAGAAGTCGTGGATCGCTTGCTCGACCTCGTGACGGACCTTGAGGCCGGCACGCTGCTGGCTCGAGCGCAGCCAGAGATGCCGATGATCGAGCAGGAAGTCGGGGCCGTGCTCTTTCGGCTGTATAGGATACTCGTCGCTCGTGCCCAGGATCTCGAGGTCCACGACGCCGATCTCGAAGCCACCGGGGGCGCGCGGTTCCTCGCGTACCGTGCCCAGCACCGAGACACAGGCCTCCTGCGTGAGGGCCCCATGCCGCTCCCACGCCTCCGGCGGCACGTCCTTCTTCACGACCACGCCCTGAACCACGCCGGCGCCGTCCCGGACGTCGAGGAACGCAACCTTTCCGTGCGTCCGGGTGCGCTCGACCCACCCTCGCACGACCACCTCGTCCCCGACGTGCTCCCCGAGGTCACCGATCCCGACAGTCTTGGTCATCTTCGGCTCGACGTTGCAATCCCTATCCCTGCCTGCGGCCAACCGCGCTCCCACGATCGCCCGGATGAAATGGATCGGCCCCCGATCGATGCGGGCTGCAGGGGCGATCACATCCGGCGCGCCAAGCTGGCCGGACGCGAAACCAGTGTCAATCAGCCCACGCCGAACATCCGCATCCTTTCGCCGAAGCGCGCGTCGAGAACTCGGCGAAGCGTCGTGTGCGCTTCGGCCTTCAGCTCTGGATCGAATTCGACGGTCGCCCTGGCGCGGCGCTGTGCCTCGATCAACAGATCCTCGTCCGTGAGGAGGTCGGCGAAGCGGAAGGTCACGTCGTGCCCGTGCTGCTGCGCACCGAAGAGATCGCCCTGCCCTCGTAGCCGCAGGTCCTCCAGGGCGATGGCGAATCCGTCCGTTGTACGCTCGAGAACGCGGAGGCGGTCGGCCGCGGCTTCACCGGCCTGGGCTATCAGAAGGCAATGGCTTTCCTCGACCCCACGGCCGACGCGGCCGCGAAGCTGGTGCAACTGGGACAAGCCGAACCTTTCTGCGTGCTCGACGACCATCACCGTCGCGTTCGGGACGTCGATTCCCACCTCGACGACCGACGTCGCAACCAGCACGTCGATCTCTCCGTCGCGAAAGGCCCGCATCACGCGATCCTTCTCCTCCGACGGGAGTTGGCCGTGGATGAGTCCGATTCTGTGAGCGTCGAAGGTCCCCGTGGAAAGCCGCTCGAAGGCGGCCGTCGCGGAGGGGAGCTCCATGTTCTGTGATTCTTCGACGAGCGGATAGACGATGTACGCCTGCCGTCCCGAGGCGAGCGCCGTTTTTACGAAGCGATGGACGTCGGCGCGTGCCTTCGGAGCATAGCGCCGCGTCCGTATCGGACGACGGCCCGGCGGGACCTCGTCGAGGACGCTGAGGTCGAGGTCTCCGTAGGTCGTCATGGCCAGAGACCTGGGAATGGGCGTAGCGGACATCACCAGGACGTCCGGATTGGTGCATTGCTCGCCGAGGGCCATGCGCTGCCGGACGCCGAAGCGGTGTTGCTCATCGACCACGACGAGGCCCAGGCGGGCGAAGGAGACGCTCTCCTGGATGAGCGCGTGTGTGCCCACTACGATCCGCGTCTCACCACTGGAAAGGCCCGCCAGCAAGCTTCTGCGTTCGGCCGCTCCCAGACGGCCGGTCAGCAGGGCGACCTCCACCCCGACAGGCTCCAAGAGGCCCGTGAGGGTCTCGGAGTGCTGTTCCGCGAGGATCTCCGTCGGAGCCATGAGCGCCGCCTGGTAATCGGCCTCGAGGGCAAGGAGCATCGCAAATAGCGCCACGACCGTCTTGCCGGCGCCGACGTCGCCCTGGAGCAGCCTGTTCATGCGGCGCGGCGAGGTCATCTCCTCGAAGATCTCACGGAGCGCCCTCGTCTGCGCTCCCGTCAGCTCGAACGGAAGAGCATCGTGGAAGGGGCGGATCAGCTCGTTGGTTCGGCCGAACCGAATCCCGGGCTGCGAGCGAGTCTGCCCCCACCGGACTCGCGCCTGCAGGAGCTGGAGGAAGAAAAGCTCGTCGTACGCCAGCCTCCGACGACCGGCCTCCGCGTCCGACAGGCTCTTGGGCCGGTGAAGGGCCTCGAGTGCCTGGACCAGAGTAGGGAGCCCCAGCTCGGCGAGCTCGGTAGGGCGCGCGTATTCCTCGTCCTCGACGAGGGGAAGCAGCGTAGCCAGGTTGCGGGCGAAGATCTGCCGTAGCACCCACTGCGGCACTTCCTCGCTGGCCGGGTACGATACGAAGATCGTCCCCTCGTCGACCTCCTCCGAGTCCCCCTCGCCCCCTCGAGCTAGGAGCGTGTGCTCCCGCGGCTGCAGCTGCCGACCGTGGAAGAACTTCACCGGCCCAGTTACGAGCAGGAGGTCCCCTCTGCGGATCTTGCGGTCGAGCCAAGGCTGACCGGGCCACGCCACGGTGATCATACCGGACTGGTCCTGGAGAACGGCCTGAAAGATCCGCAGGCCCGAGCGCGTGGGAACCACCGCTTTGCTGCGCACCCGTCCGCTGGCAGTGGCATCCATCCCGACCTCGAGATGGCTGATGGAAGTCAGGGTGGAAGCATCGTCGTACCGTCGCGGTACATGGAAGAGGAGACCGCGGGCCGTTTGGATGCCCATGCGCCCGAGGGCCTCGGCGCGCCGCGGACCGACGCCCTTGAGGAACTGAACGGGCTTCTCGAGCCTGGAAAACTCCGCCACGAGCTCTTCGGCTCAGTGCGGGCAGGAAAGCTCGGCCGGACGCCCGCCCGCGCTCACTCGCCCCCGGTCTCGAAGACGGCTTCGATGAACGCCGTGGGGTGGAACGGCTCCAGATCGTCGAGACCTTCCCCGGTTCCCACCAGCTTGACCGGGACGCCGAACTCCTGGAAGAGTGCGACGACGATCCCGCCTCGCGCGGTGGAGTCCATCTTGGCGAGCACGATCGCGGTGGGCCTCACAGCCTCATGAAAGGTCCTCATCTGGCTCGACGCGTTCTGTCCGACCGTCGCGTCGAGGACCATCAGCGTTTCGTGCGGCGCACCTTCGACCTTGCGCCGTATCACGCGATCCACCTTGGCGAGCTCACGCATCAAATTGGCGTTCGTGTGTAATCTGCCCGCGGTGTCCACGACCACCGCGTCGATCGATCTGGAGAGGGCCGCCTCGATGGCGTCGAAGGTCACCGCTGCCGGGTCCCCACCTTTCTGTCCCTTGACGAACGTGGCACCGACCCGATCGGCCCAGACGCCGAGCTGCTCGACCGCGCCCGCACGAAACGTGTCCGCCGCTGCCATGAGGACGCTCCGTCCTTCCTTTCGGAGACGATGGGCGATCTTGGCCACGGTCGTGGTCTTTCCAACGCCGTTGACCCCGACGACGAGATAGACGGTGGGGCCGTTCGCCGCCTCTCGCAGTGGCGAGGCTCCGCCAGGGCCGAGAATCTCGGCCACCTCGCCTCGGAGCGCCCAGACCAGCTCCGTATGGGTCCGAACCTTGCCGCGGCGGGCGAGCCCCTCTACGTGCTCGACCAGCCGCAGCGTGGCCTGGACCCCGAAGTCGGCCGCCAGGAGCTGTGCCTCCAGCGATTCGAGCGCATCTTCGTCCACACCCTTCGAGAGCACGCGGACGTCGGTGAGTGCCAGGTCGACGGCCCGCTGCCACAGCCCCCCATCCCGTTCGCCGGCCTTCCTGAACAACCTCTTCACAGCGCCCCCTCGTTGTACAGCCTCACCTCAGCCCCCTCCGCCGTCGGGCGATCCACTCCCCACTGAGGAGTGCGAGTAGAACCAGGTACGGGGCGGGATGAGTCCGGAGTGGTCTCGACGCGCGGGAGTGTCTGTCGAGGGGCGGGACCGGGATCGCCGCGAGGAGATCCCACGCCGGGAGCCGCTCGAGCTCCGCGGTTCGCGCTTCTACGTCGAAGCGTCCGCGCGAGCCCGTCTGCTCCCCTTCGGCCACCGCAGAGTACTCGTACGTGCCGGAAGGCACCGGCGGAGTGCTGAATATGCCGGACTGCGGCACGACCACGACGGTGTCGAGCGCTGCGTCGGCCTGCGACTCGAGGGTAAGCATCACCCGCGCGCCGGCCAGGCCTGGAGCGGCCCAGCCCACGGGCCCCCCTCTCGGGACGACGCGATCGACAGGCCGGATGAATCCACCGGCCGGCGCAGCCTCGTCCGACAGCAGCCATCCCGCCACCGCAGACCACAGGCGCCGATATGCTTCGCGGGGCACGCCTGGCCGGAAGGCCCAGCGCCAAAAACCCGAGCCCAGCGCAACCACGCGCCGAAGTCTCCCGGAGGCGCTGAGCGCGATCACGGCCTCCGGAGCACTACCACCCCGAAGGCGTGCGAGCAACGGCGTGTCCGTCCGTGCTTCGGGGGCCAGGGGAAGGATCGACAGCAGCGGAGGCAGTCCTTGCCAGAGGGCAGCAGTGAGCTCTCCGGCGAGAGAAGAAGGCGGGACCTCGGGATCGACGTACCACTCCCCGGAGCGCCGCGGCGCCACGCTCAACCCCATCGCGGCGACGTCCTGCCGATCAGGGGCGAGCACGACCAGCCTGGGCGCGGACTCGACCGCATCCGAAAGCCACTGCTGCTCTCTTCCCCAGGGTCCCTGAACCACGAGGATCTCGGCCGTCTCGACCTGTCTGCGAACGCTCTCGTGATCGACGGTGGCGACGGCGACCGCTGCGCCCGAAGGCGAATACAGCTCGGGTCCGATACGGACGTATCCTCTCGAGGAGAGCCCCGTGACCTGCTCGAGCACCGGAAGCAGGAAGCGGAACTCCCAGTCCGGATCCAGGGCCACCGCCACGAGCAGACCTTCCTCGGGGTCCACGTCGGTGTAGGCGACCGCCGCGTCATCGTCGCCGAACCCGTCCGCTTCGAGGGTGATGCGCACCTCGTACCGCACCTCGCCCGACACTTCGACGGCCGGCAACGTCAGCTGAATGCGCGTCGTCCTCCCCGGCGCCGGCAGCTCCAGCTCACGTGAGTCGACCAGTCGGTCCTCCTGCCTCACGTCCAGAATGGCCATCGTGCCAGCCGCTGCGGCGCTCGCGTGGACGACCACCTCCCCCGAAACAGGCTCGTCGGCGCCCACCGCCGAGGGCAGCTCGAAGCGGGCAACTCCCGCGTTCCGAGGACTTCTCCCGACGTCCTCGAAGTGGACCGCGATCTCATTCCTGGCCAACGTGGCACGGACCGCAACCGGGTCACTGAGTCGGAGGTCCGAGAGCACGGTGACCTCACGCGCGCCCGATTCCATTGCCCGGCGAAGCAGACCATCGAGGCGGGAATCGAGACCCGTCGGCGGACCGTCCAGAACGTTCCCGTCGGCTGGCCCCTCACCCCCGAAGATAGCTACACGCGCCCCGCTGCCTCCGAGCTCCCGCGCGCGCGCGACCGCTCGATCCCATGCCGTTTCATCCACCCCACCCGCCGACATGCTGAGCGACGCGTCTAGAGCCACCCAGGGAGCGGGATCGGAGCTCCCCGTGGCCCTCCCAGGAACGGACGGATTGAAGATGAGCGTCAGGAGCAGCAGGAGCAGGGTGCCTCTCACCAGGGCTAGCCAGCCACGCCCGCGCACCGCCACTTCGCGCCGGGCATAAGCCCAGAACACGAACCGGACCGCCGCGGCCCCAACCACGACGAGCGCGACCCAGGCCGCGAGACTCATCGGGGAGGCCAGCCAGGGGCTCGACGAGTGGACCGGGCGCGCCCGACCATCGCCCGCGGGTCAGGTAACCAACTGGGGCCAAACGACCACGAGGCCCGCCCCGGGGCGGGCCTCGCGCACCACCAAAGGTGGTGGGTTCCAGTCATGGACCCGAGCCCCCGAGGACGGACTCGCCCTGATCACTGGCCCCGGGTGGGACACCCTCTGCGAGATCCTCCGGCGAGGCCGGCGCCCCACGCTCGGACACGCCTCGCACGCGGTCGGGACCCGGAAGCACCTCCAGGAGCGCAAGACGCCCGACCAACTCCGTGCTCCAGCGGGTGAAGTCGTCGGCGGGGACGGGATCGCCGGCGGGCAACTCCACCGCCAATGGATCCAGCGCTTGGCCCGCTCGTCTCATCTCGTAGTGCAGGTGCGGTCCCGTGGCCAAGCCCGTCGAGCCGACGAAGCCGACGATGTCACTCTGACGCACCCTTGCTCCGACGGACTGTCCGCCGGCAAAACGGCTCAGGTGCCCGTAACGAGTCGTGAACCCGTTCGAGTGACGGATCTCGACCGCGTTCCCCAGGCCACCGGAGACTCCCCGGGTCACGATCACGCCGTCTGCGGTCGCCATGACCGGAGTACCGGCCGAGGCCGCGTAGTCGACCCCTCTATGGGCCCTCCATGTCCCCAGAATCGGGTGTAGCCGCGCATTGGAGAAGCGAGAAGAGATGTGGCGGAACTCGAGCGGTTTGCGTAGGAAGGAGCGACGAACCGAGCGCCCCTCGACATCGTAGTATGTACCGTCGCCGTCGTCGTTGGGATCGAACCAGATCGCGTGGAAGGCCGTCCCCGCGTTCCTGAGCTCCGCCGCCACCAGGTAACCACCGCTCATCGAGCCATCCGGCCGGACCCGACGCTCGAACGCGAAGCGGAAGTAATCCCCTGGCTGGATCTGGCGCGAGAAGTCGACCTGCCACTGGAAGACCTTGTCCAAGTGGTCGATCAGCGCCGCTCGGTCTCCTGAAGGCACGTCCTCCAGCGCCGCGTTACTCCAGACGGCGTTCCACAGGCTGCTTTCGATGAGGCCGGCCACGTAGATCGTGTCGGTCCAGAGGGGCGTCCGAACCAGCGAAGACGACCAGCTTCCGCCGTCATCCCTCTTGAGACGGAGCGTCTCGTCCGGGTTGAGCATGACGTCCACGCCTCGTAACCAGCGGTCTCGAGCGCGGTATCGCAGCGTGACCTCGGTTCCCACACGCATCCGTCTGGGACTCGCCTGCTCGCCGAAGGCCAGGAGCAGCTCGGCGCGGTCTCCGAAGCCGAGCGAGCCGTCCAGGATCTCGCCGAGAGTCTCTCCGTCCCGCAGGGCTCTGATATCGACCATCTCAGGCGCAGACGCGTGGACCGGCTGGAGGAGCACCCCCTCCGGGCCCGCGACCGTGGGATGTCCACGGATGAGGGCCGCCAGGCCTATCAGGGCAACCAGCCCGAGGGCGGTGGGCAGCGGTCGGATGGGGGATGGTCTCATCAAGTATCGCCGATGCCCGGCTCATCCGGGCGCAAGAACTCCTAGTCCATCTGCCTGCGTATGAAGGTCGGGATATCGAGCTCTCGGATCTGCTCGCGCGTCACCACTTGCTCCGGATATCGGCTCAGCGGCATGACGCCGGGCCTTCCCAGGCCAACGACTGCTGCCTGGCTCAGGGGCGGTATTCGGGCATTCCGTGCGGTCCTCGACTGAGTCACCCGCCGGAAGTCAGGCTTCAGCACTTTCTCGTGCTCGCTGCCGCCCTCGAAGCCCGTCGCGATGACCGTAACTCTCACGCAGCCTTCGAGCTCGGGGTCGTGCACCGCGCCGAAGATGATCTCCGCCTCTTCCCCAGCTTCCTCCTGGATCATTGTAGAGATCTGGGTAACCTCGTCAATGGCGAGGTCCATTCCCCCCGTGATGTTGAGGAGGACGCCCTTGGCTCCGTTGATCGAGACATCGTCCAGGAGCGGCGAGGAGATGGCCTCCTGCGCGGCCTCGACGGAGCGGTTGTCGCCCTCGCCGAAGCCGGATCCCATGAGCGCCGCGCCCCGGCAGGCCATGACCGTACGCACGTCCGCGAAGTCCACGTTCACTTCTCCGCTGACGCGGATGAGATCACTGATGCCCTGGGTAGCGTGGAGCAGCACCTCGTCTGCCTTCTTGAGGGCGTCCTTGAAGGTGGTTCCCTTGGGTACCACCGCGAGGATGCGGTCGTTGGGGACGAGGATAACGGTGTCGAGCGTGCGACGCAGCTCCTCGAGGCCCTGCTCCGCCTGCCGCGCACGCTTCTTGCCCTCGAAGGAGAACGGTCGCGTCACGATACCGATGGAAAGCGCGCCCATCTCGCGCGCGATCTCCCCCACCATCGGAGCGGCGCCGGTGCCCGTGCCCCCTCCCATGCCCGCCGTCACGAACACGAGGTCCGCCCCCTCGAGCGCGCGACGTACGTCGTCGGCGCTCTCCGCCAACGCCTGGCGGCCGATCTCGGGACGCGCGCCGGCGCCCAGGCCCCGGGTGAGCTTCTTGCCGATCTGCATCGTCACCTGGGCCCTCGATCCTTTGAGTGCCTGGGCGTCGGTGTTCATGGAGATGAACTCCACGCCCTCCAGGTCCTCGTCAATCATTCGGTTGACCGCGTTCCCTCCGGCGCCCCCCACACCGACGACCTTCATGCGGGCGTTCCTCAGGGGGCTCTCTTCGAATTCGAAGATCATCATGGTCTCCACTCCTCAAAGCGAGTCACAAGCTCGGTCGCGTTCGTCGACTGAGGGGCCCGCGCCCCTCGTGCCCGGGATCCATCCGGCTCTAGGGAGGAGCTCTCACCACAGCCCTTTCCTTCATCAGAAGAACTCTCTCAGCCATGCGCCCACTCGGGAGAAAGCCCCGGAGACCAGCGTAGAGGCTCCCTCACCGGTTTCGGCGAACCTCTCCGCACCGTGCAGCGCGAGCCCGACCGCGGTCGCGAACCGGGGTCGTCCGACCGACTCGGCCAGGCCGCCGAGCCCATCTCCCGGCACCCCGAGCCGAACCGGGGCGGCGAACACCTGCTGGGTAAGCTGCACCAGGCCCGGCATGGCGGCGCTTCCGCCGGTCAGGACGATTCCGGCTCCCAAGCGGTCGAGCACCCCGGCCTGCGCCAGGTCGTCGTGGACCAATCCCAGAAGCTCGTCGAGTCTCTGCTCGGCGATGTGCGCGATGAGCTCCCTGGCCACGTGGCGCACCTGGCCCGGTGCGGGCCCTGGCAGCTCGACCGTCTCCTGGGGGTCGACGAGCTGGGCGAACGCCACGGCGTACATCTCCTGCGCCCGGCGAGCCTCGGCGAACGGGATGGAGAGTCCCTTGACGAAGTCCCGTGTCACGGTGGTTCCGCCGAGCGGGAAGATCGCGACGTGCCGGATCTTGCCCTCGTAGTAGAGCGCAATGTCGGTCGTGCTCCCTCCTACTTCTACCATCGCGACACCCACTTCCTTCTCGTCCTCCGTCAGGACTGCCCCGGCCGACGCCAACGGCTCGAGGACGAGCCGCTCGACTCGGAATCCCGCTTTTGAAACGGCCCTTCTGATGTTCGAGGCCGCCGTACGGGAGCACGTCACCAGAAAGACCTCCGACTCAAGCCGCGTCCCGCTCATTCCGCGGGGATCTTTGACTCCTGGTTGGCCGTCGACGGTGTAATCTGTTGGAACGGCGTGCACTAGCTCCCGGTCCGGCGGTAGTGCAACCGCCCGCGCCACCTCGTGCACAGACTGGAGGTCGCCCGGGGCGATCTCATCCCCTCTCACCGCCACGACGCCCATCGAGCTGCGGGCCTCGATGTGCTCACCGGCGATGCCGACGTAGACACGGTCCACGACCGCACCGGCCATGAGCTGCGCCTCCTCGAATGCCTTGCGGATCGATTCCGTGGTCTCTTCGATGTTGGCCACCAGTTCGCCTCGCATCCCGGACGTGCGGGCCTGCCCGACACCGAGGATCTCGAGGAGTGGCCTTCGCGGGTCGCCCGTGAGGGCCCCGATGACCGCGCAGGTCTTCGTGGTGCCGATGTCCAAACCCGCCATGAGGTTGGCTCGCACGCTCATGTCATCCCAGCTGTGAGGAGTGACCGGGAGCGCGACGCTGCACGCGCACCGGAGACGGCACGGCCTCGCGACCAAGTGGAGGAGAACGCGCTCACCGGAGAGCGACCACGACCTGGTCGGCGAAGCGCAGGTCCACCGACGTCGGCTCGACCGATCCGGCCTGGGCTCGGGCGTGCGCCAAGGCTCGGATGCCCTCGTTCAAGCGGGCCTCCGGGGCCCCGGGGCGGATCCGGAACACGACGGCGGGCTCGCCCCAGAGCACCTGCAGCGCGGCCCTATCGTCGAGCGCCAGCTCGGATGCGTTCTCGCTGAAGGTGGGCGCGACCTGGCGGAGTCGCGCGGCCTCGCGTGCCAACGTCGAGACTACCCGTTGGTGGCTGCCGTCGGAGACATCAGCGACGCGAATGAGGGGAACGTCGAGGCGGTGGACGGCCGGATCGATCGGGAGCAGACGACCCGTTTCGTCGACCGGTTCCAGCGTGGGGGTCGGCACCAGGGCGACCGGTTCGCGCTCTTCGAGGACGACCACGAGCGTACCTGGAAGCCGGCGGCGGATCCGAGCGTCGCGCACCAGCTCGTGGGATCTCAGGCGGGCCTCCCAGGAAGCGGGATCGTCCCATACGCTCGCGCCGTCGGGCACGGCCGCGAGCGAGACGGCTTCAGCCGCGGTCAGGTATCGTTGACCCGACAGCTCCATCGACGTGACACGAAACAGCTCGAGATCGGACAGTAGCGCCCTCATGGGGGCCCTCGCGGCAAGCGCTCCAGCGGCCGAAGAGCCAGCCAGTAGCCAGAGAAGGGAGGCTCGGACCCGGCGGCGTCGTCGTTCAGCCATGATCGCGTCTCAGCAGTGCCAGCACCCGGGGGCCCACGTCCTCGACCGATCCCGCACCGAGGATGAGGAGCACGTCCCCCGGGTGCAGCTCGCCGGCAACGGCCAGGTGGACGTCGCCGACCGACGCGTGGTCGTGAACGCTCGTCGCACCGGCTCGGCGGGCCGCACGGCTCACGAGCTCGCCCGTCACTCCCTCGAGGGGCTCCTCTCGCGCCGGGAAGACGTCGGTTACCCAGACGACGTCCGCCTCCGCCAGCTCACGGCCGAACTCGGGCGCGAAGTCGCGCGTCCTCGAGTAGAGGTGCGGCTGGAAGACGGCGACGACGCGACGGCCTGGGTAGGTGGACCTCGCAGCGACGATCGTCGCGCGAATCTCGGTCGGGTGGTGGGCATAGTCGTCCACTACGACCACGCCACCCGCCTCTCCCAGCCGCTCGAAACGCCGCTCGACGCCGCGATAGTCGCCGAGGCCGGTCACGATCGCGCCCCAAGGGGCGCCTACGGCCCGAGCGGCCGCGGTGGCGCCCAGGGCGTTCAGGAGGTTGTGCCGACCGGGAGTCGTGACGTGGATGCGGCCCCTGGGCACCCCGTCCTCCACGACCGACACCCTCACACCGGCGTCGTCGACTTGCGGATCGACGCCTCGAAGCTGGGCCCCCGGGGAAAATCCGTAGCTGTAGCCGGCCGGGGTCGAGGCGAGGAGCGACGAGGCCCCAGGGTCGTCGGCGCAGGCTATGAGGCGTCCCCCGGGCCGAAGCTTGGACGCGAACCGAAAGAAGCTCTCTCGCACTCCCTCCAGGTCCCCGTACACATCCAGGTGATCCGCTTCGAGATTCGTGACGACCGCCACATTCGGCTCCAGAGTCAGGAACGAACGGTCGTACTCGTCCGCCTCGACGACGAACAACACACTTCCACCATGGCGTAGGTTGCCGCTCCAGTCGGTGACGGTGCCTCCAACGAACCCCGTAGGGTCTTGGCCCGCCGCAGTGAGAATGGCGACCGCCATCGCGGTCGTGGTGGTCTTGCCGTGGGTGCCCGCTACGGCTACGACGCGGCCTCGGTTGACCAGTGCACCCAGGGCCTCGGCGCGCTTGAGCACGGGAAGGCCGAGCTCACGGGCGCGCGCCACTTCGGGATGCGTCGGTGCCACCGCCGAGGTCACGACGAGCGCGGTCGCGCGCTCGATGTGGGCCGGATCGTGGCCTTCCGTGACTTCGGCACCGAGGGCGGCCAGCCGCCGGGTCGCTTCGTTGTCCCGCAGGTCGCACCCCGAGACCTTGCCGCCTTCGCGGACGAGCAGCTCCGAGAGCGCGCACATGCCGGCGCCACCGATTCCCATGAAATGGACCGGTCCGGTCCGAGCGAGGTCTACGAGATCCACGCGGCTCACGGTGTCGAGCCCCTCGCGTTCGCTGGCCGGGCCCGCGAACTAGTGGCGGGTAGCAGCTCACGGACGGCTACTGCGATGTCGCGCGCGGCGTCCGGCCGTCCACGCCCCCGTGCTGCCCTCCGGTACGCCTCGAGACGGGCCGGGTCCGAGACGAGCCGTACGAGCTCGTCCCAGAGCCGATCTCCGTCGAGGCCGGACTCGGGGAGGTGGACGGCCGCCCCTGTCGCCTCCAGGGCTTGTGCGTTGCGCGTCTGATGGTCCCCCGCCGCCGTGGGCAAGGGCACCAAGATCGCGGGGAGCCCCCAGGCGAGGAACTCCGACGTGGTCATGGCCCCCGCCCGTCCGATGGCCACGTCGGACGCCGTCAGGGCGTCCTCCATCCGGTGCAGATACGCGACGAGCCGCAGCCAATCCGGCGGACCCAGCTCGGCCACCGCGGCGGACACCTCCAAGAAGTGCGCGGGACCCGTCGCCCAGAGAACCTGGAGGCCCGGCGGGCGGGTAGCATTCTCCAGAACGACCCCGCGGACCGCGCCCAGCATCATTCGATTCAGGGCCTGTGAACCCTGGCTTCCACCCACCACCAAGACCACGCTTCCGTCCATGCGGAGTCTGAGCGAGGTTCGCGCGTCCGCGCGAGATGACTTGCCTCGCGACCGGATGGGGTTCCCGCTCAATCGAGCTCGGGACCGCGCTCGCGCGGGAAGCACGCCGACGGCTTCAGGGAACGCCACGTGTACCTGCCTTGCGAAACGCGCCAGCAAGCGCGTCGTCAGCCCGGGCAGAGCGTTCTGCTCTTGCAGCGCCAGGGGCACTCCCCCGGCGGCCGCGACCAGCCCAGCGGGAGCCCCTGCATACCCTCCGGTCACGATCGTGAGCGCCGGTCGAATGCGCTGAAACAACTCGCCCACGCGAAGTACCGAGCCGAACAGGTCGGCCACGACCCCGACGTTCTCCGGCGTGACGCTCCGACGGGCGCCTCGCACAGGTACCAGGAGATGCTCCACGCCGCGCTCGGGGAGGACCCGTGCCTCGATCCCGTAGGCCGAGCCGACGAAGAACGCGCGGACGTCCGACCTCTGCTCCACGAGCGCTTCGGCGATGGCGAGTGCGGGGTAGAGGTGACCGCCCGTGCCTCCGCCCGAAAAGACCACCACCGTGCGCTTCTCATGCGGCACGACTCCATCCTTCCTCGGTCTCCCGAGCGATCGAGAGGAGGACGCCCAGCGAGAGCAGCGTCACGAGAAGGTTGGAGCGCCCGTACGAAACGAGGGGCAGCGCGAGCCCGGTCGGTGGGATGAGCCCGAGGCCGACCGACATATGCAGAAACGCCTGTAGCGCGACTAGGCTCGTGAGCCCGACCGCCAGCAGCTGTCCGAACACGTCCGGCGCCCGCCGCGCGACCCGGAAACCGACGAGCACGATCGTGCAGTACAGACCGATCAGCAGAGCGACTCCGATCAGTCCCCACTCCTCTCCGATGATGGAAAAGATGAAGTCGTTGTGGGGCTCCGGGAGAAAGCCGAACTTTTGGCGCCCCTCCCCGAATCCCTGGCCCCACACACCGCCCGAGCCGATCGCGACGAGTGATTGCCGGACCTGGAATCCGGCCCCCGCCGGGTCCGCTTCAGGGTGCAGGAACGAAAGCACTCTCTGAGCCCGAAAGGCGACGGCCAACTGGCTCCAGAGGAGCGGAAGCGCCAGAAGCCCAAGGAGGCCGAAGTGTGCGACGCGCGCACCGCCAGCGAAGACAACGAGGACACCCAGCATGGCAACGACGCACGCTGTGGAGAGATCGGGCTCCAGCAGAATCGGTACGATCAGGGCACCCCAGACCAGCAGGAACGGCAGGAGCCCCCGACCGAATCGAGCGAAATGCTCCTGCTTCCTCACGGCGAGCATGGCAGACCACACGACGATCGAGAACTTCGCCAGCTCGGAAGGCTGGATTGTCACACCGAACGTGAGCCAGCGCCGCGCTCCGTTCACCTCGGGTGCGATCGCTTCGGTTCCGGGGAGAACCAGAATCAGGAGCAGCGTAGCCGTAGCTGCGATGAGCGGCCAAGCCACTCTCCGCCAGAGCCTGTAGGGGATCCTTGAAGCCACGAAGAGCACGAGAAGCCCGACCGCTGCGCCCGCACCTTGGCGCAGGACGTAGTCATAGTCCGGCAGCTCCTGTCGCTGCGCGAGCATGGAGCTCGCGCTGTAAAGGCTCGCGAGGCCGAAGCAGAGAAGGAGCGTCGTCGTCGCCAGCAGGACCGCCGGCTCCCAGCCACGCCCCAGTCCGGTTTCGGGAAGGCTGACCGGACCGGCAGGAGCGAGGTCGAGACGCGCTGCTCTCACGGAGCGACCGCGCGCGCGGGGCGCCTCTGGGCCAGGCCCAGAGCCGGGACCGGGGTACGGAACGGCCCCGTCATTGGATCTCGTTGGCAAGGGCCGTGAAGCGCTCACCCCGCCGCTCGTAGTTGTCGAACATGTCGAAGCTCGCGCACGCGGGGGAGAGCAGGACAATCTCCCCGTTGCGGGCCCGACGCCGCGCCTCGCCCACGACGTCCTCGAAGGGCCCGTCCACCTGGGTGAGCGCGACGGTATCACGCAGCTCTCGCGCGATTCTCGGGCCCGCCGCGCCGTACGTCACGACGTGCCTGGCGCGACCTGCCAGCGCCGTGGCGAGCGTCCGGAAGTCCTCCCCCTTGTCCGTACCTCCCAAAAGCACCAAGAGGGGACGGGTTAGGCTGCGGACGGCGCTGGCGCATGCTGCCACGTTGGTGGCCTTCGAGTCGTTCACCCACAGAATTCCGCCCCGGTCGGCCACGGGTTCTAGTCGGTGAGGAAGCGGGGTCGCACTCTGCAACCCGCCACCCAGCGAGTCAGCGTCGCAGCCCGCGAGGCCGGCGGCGACGGTCGCCGCCAGCGCGTTCGCCACGTTGTGGTCGCCGAGAAGGGACAGCTCGCTCCTTGCAAGGAGCTCGTGCTGATCGTCCCCGAAGCGAAGCACGAGGGAGCCGGACCTCAGGAAGGCGCCTTCCAACTCTTCCCTCAGCGAGAACCAGAACCGTGTCCCGGGCGTGTCACCGGCGAGCCCAACGACGTCCGGGTCGTCCGCGTTGAGCACCCATTTGCTCTCGGCGTCCGCGTTGTCGAAGAGGCGCGCCTTGTCGGCGTAGTAGTCTTCGAGCGAGCGATAGCGGTCGAGGTGGTCCGGAGCCAGGTTCGTGACAACGCCCACGTCGGCTCGGAGGGTTTCCACGCCGGCGAGTTGGAACGAGCTCAGCTCCAGCACGTACCACGCCGGCGGCGGATCTCTGCGTGCGAGCTCGGAGGCCGGAGGCGCCAAGCCACCCCCGACGTTTCCGCCGACCGCCACGTCGATCCCGCCGGCCTCCATGAGGTGACCGGCCAAGAGCGTCGTGGTCGTCTTTCCGTTCGTTCCCGTCACCGCGATCAGTGGACCATCGAAGAACCGAAAGGCGAACTCGGGCTCCGAGATCCACTGCACAGCCCGATCCTGGAGGTCTCGAAGCACCGGAGCTTCGGGTCCGATTCCAGGACTGACGACCACCACGCCAGACCTCGAGATGCGGCCCGCATCGTGGGCTCCCAGCTCCACGTGGGCGCCGCGATCTCTGAGCTCGTCCGCATCGGCTCGAGCGCCGGCATCAGTGCGCGTATCCGAGACATAGACTGTTCCTCCCTCATCCAGGGCCAGGTGGGCCGCGGCCATTCCGCTGGCGCCCAACCCAACCACGGAAACGTCGGTCATCGAATCTTCAGCGTGCTGATTCCCAGCATCGCGAACAGAATCCCGAGGATCCAAAAGCGGATCACGACCTTGCTTTCGGGCCAGCCGAGCTTCTCGAAGTGATGATGGATCGGGGCCATCCGGAACACGCGCTGCCCTTCGCCGTGACGCTTGAGCGTGTAGCGGAAGTACGAGGTCTGCACGATCACCGAGAACGCTTCGATCACGAACACGCCGCCGACGATCAACAGCAGGAACTCGGCCTTGATGAGGATCGACATCACCCCGATGGCTCCGCCCATCGCCAGCGCCCCCGTGTCACCCATGAAGACTTCGGCGGGGTGGGCGTTGTACCAGAGGAAGCCGATGGCCCCGCCCGCGAGCGCGACCGCGAAGATGGCCATCTCGCCGGCTCCAGGGAGATAGGGGAGCCCCAGGTACTCGGCCCAGTCGATGCGCCCCGTCAGATATGCGAACACAGCGAACGTGGCCGCCGCGATCGCGGTCAGACCGGAAGCGAGCCCGTCCAGTCCGTCGGAGAGATTGACCGCATTCGAGAACCCCGAGACCACCAGCGCAACGAAAATCACGTAGGCTGGCTCCCAGAAAGCCACGAAAGAGCCCGAAAAGAATGGCACCCCGGTCCAGGTGGTCGGGAACGGTGATACCGGCCTGGCAAGCAGGAAAAGCGCGAGGGCTACGCCGAAAGTGAGCTGTCCAGCCATCTTGTAACGCGCCACCAGGCCCTCGGATTTCCCCCGAATGACTTTCAGATAGTCGTCCAGGAAGCCGAGCGCGCCCATCCAGAGAAGTGAGAGGACGCAGAGCGCGGTGTAAGCCAGGTCCAATCGGGCCCAGAGCAGGGTCGAGAGCGTCGCCGAGAAGAGGATGAGAACACCGCCCATCGTCGGCGTCCCGGCTTTCCCGTGGTGCGACTGGGGGCCGTCCTCGCGCACGACCTGGCCAAAGCGGAGACGCCGCAGCCAGCGGATCGTCGGAGGCCCGAGAATGAAAGCGAACAGCAACGACGTCACGACCGCTCCCGCCGCCCGGAAGGTCTGATAGCGAAAGACGTTGAAGATGATGTGGACGTCGGTGAGCTCGGGGAGTAGGTGGTAGAGCACGAGTCACACCTGCCCGCCGCCGGCCTCGGGCCCTTCCACTTCGAGCCTCACCCCCATGTCGCCCGCGTCGACACCAGCCGAAGCGAGCTCGGCCCGGAGCTCGGGAACCAGCGACTCCAGCGCCACCCCCCGCGACGCCTTCAGGAGAACCACTTCGTCGCCCCGGAGACGCTGAGCGAGGATCGGGGCCAGGCGTGTGGGATCCGGCCACACGACCATCTCGGGTCCTGCTCCGGTTGGTCCGGGGGCGGCAACGTCCGCAGCGGTGGCGAACGCTCCGGTCGCGACCACCATCGTGATGTCGCGCGCCAAGGCGTCTTCGAGGACCTGCCTGTGGAGCTCGTCGCTTTGGGGACCGAGCTCGAGCATCGTGCCCAGGACGGCGACCCGGCCGTCACTCTCCTGACACTCGAGCAGCTCCATGGCGGCGGCGACGCTCTGCGGGTTCGCGTTGTAACAGTCGAGGATGAGGCGGACGCCCCCGATCTCGAGAACCTGGCCGCGAAGTGGGGCCGCCCGCACTCCCGCCAGGCCACGCGCTGCGTCGCTCGGTGCGACGCCGAGGAACTCCGCGACGGCGAGCGCGAGCAGTGCGTTGTAGACCGAGTGCCTACCGAGCACGGAGAGCGACACGACCGCCTCACGCCACGTGAACGTGTACGCGCCCGTCGCGTCCACGCTGACGTTACTTGGCCGCAGACCGACATCGGCGCGGCCGCTCCATCCCGCAACGCGCGTGGCGGGGAAGACCTGACGGGCGGCGATCGGGAGCCGGGGGGGGGCTTCACCGACCACGGCGTTGCCATCCGGCTCCAGCGCTTCGAAGAGCGCGAGCTTCTCAGCGAGCACTCCCTCGAGCGATCCCAGACCCTCGAGGTGGCTCTCGGCCACGGTCGTGATGACCCCGACGTCGGGCCGGGCGATATCGGCGAGGAGGCGGATCTCGCCGGGTTCATTGCTTCCCATCTCGGCAACGACCACGTCGGCGTCGGGTGGTGCGGAAAGCAGGGTCAGAGGGAGACCGACGCGGTTGTTGAAGTTCCCGGGCGTTGCGTGCACGTCGAGCCTGCTGGAGAGCGCACCGGCAGTCAGGTCCTTCGTCCCCGTCTTCCCCGATGAGCCCGTGATCCCCACGACGCGTGCCGGCAGCAGGCGACGGCGGTAGGCAGCCAGGCTACCAAGCGCCTCCAGTGTGTCGGCCACATGGTACACGATCACGTCGCCCGCGCCGGAGGTGCTGGTGGACTGCGCCACGACAGCGCCTCGTGCTCCGGCGGCCAGGGCCTGCGGCACGAAGGCATGCCCGTCGAACCGGTTCCCTTGGAGTGCCACGTACAGCTCCCCTGGGTGCGTGCTCCGGCTGTCGGTCGAGATCCCGGTGAACGTCGTGGCTTCATCCTCGGACGCACGCAGGCCGAGGGCGAGTCGCACGTCACGATCGGTCCATTGGAAGCCGGTCATGCGGCGCCCCTCTCGAAGTACTCGTGCACGACCGATCGCTCGTCGAAGGGACGCTTCTCGGTCCCCACGACCTGATACGTCTCATGGCCCTTTCCGGCCAGCAGCACCACGTCGCCCGCGTGGGCGAGCCCGAGCGCGGAGCTGATGGCCTTCTTCCGGTCCGTGATGCGTAGGTACTCGACGCCCGCGATTCCCTGCTCCAGGTCGTTCAGGATCTCCTCCGGATCCTCCGTTCGAGGGTTGTCGGAGGTGAGCACGACCAAGTCCGCGCGGGCCGCTACCGCCTTCGCCATGGGCGCTCGCTTGCTCGGGTCGCGATCGCCTCCGGCGCCGAACAACACGATCAGCCGACCCGACGGCTCCGCGGCCAGCGCCTCGAGGACACGACCCAGGGCGTCCGGTGTGTGGGCGAAGTCTATGAGCACGGTGAACCGGTCGCTGTGCACCACCTCCATGCGCCCGGGGATCTGAGGGGCGGTCCGGAGGCGGGCCACGACGTCCTCGACCGGCAGCCCGGCGGCCAAGGCCGCCGCCGACGCCGCCAACGCGTTAGAGACGTTGAAGCGCCCCGGCAGGGGAAGCTCCACCGGCCATTCACCGTCTTCGAAGGCCAGATGAAAGCGCGAGCCACGGCGATGTACGCCCAGGCGTCTGGCGCTCACGTCCGCCGCGTCGTGGAGGCCGAAGCTCAGTTGTCTCGGTCCCGATGGGAGGTGCCGCCAGACAGCTTCGTCCGCGTTGACCACCAAAGCACCGTTTTCTTTCACCAGCTCAGCGAGATGACTCTTCGCTGCGAGGTACTCGTTGAACCCGCCGTGGTAGTCGAGGTGGTCCCGGCTCAGGTTCGTGAAAACGGCCACATCGACACGGAAGGCGTCGAGGCGTCGTTGCGCGAGGGCGTGTGAGGACGCCTCCAGCGTCACGTTCTGGAAGCCCTCTTCCACGAGCATTCGCAGCCACGCGGACAACCGTACCGGGCCGGGCGTCGTCAGCTCCTCCGTACCCGGCCGCACCGATCCGTCTGCCTGTACGAGCCCGAGAGTCCCGACGGAAGCCGTGGGCCCCTTCGCGAGCAGTAGGTGCTGCAGGATCAACGACGTCGTGGTCTTGCCGTTGGTGCCGGTGACGGCGGCTATGAACAGGTACTTCCATGGCGATCCGTGGGCGAGATCGGCCACGAGGGCACCGGCCAAGCGCCCATCGTTCACCACGATCTGCGGTAAGTCGACCTGCCCAACGGCCCGCTCAACGACTGCGCCGCGCGCGCCGGCAGCAGCCACCTCACCCAGGTAATCGTGCGCGTCGTGATCGGTGCCCTTCCAAGCTAGGAAGAGGTCGCCGAGACGCACCGACCGGGAGTCCTGCGTTACGCCCGTGAACGTTGCCGCGTCGTGCGCGTCAACAACCTCGCGGAGCAGGCCGGCGTCTCGGAGGAGGGCGGTCACGCGAGCGAGCGTAAGTGACATCAGCGCCCCTCGAGTGCCATGGCGCGTAAGCTGACGGTGTCTCCGCGCACGACGTAGGTCCCGGCATCGGGCAGCGACCCCATGACCGGACTCGCGCCGTTCCAGCGCACCCTCAACCCGACTGCGTGCAGGCGACGCACGGCGGTCCGGGTCGACAAGCCTCTCACGTCCGGCACCGGGACCCGGGGAGCATCGGGGGCCCTCGTCGTCGCCGCTGACCGTGTCCCCGTGAACGCGCCGTCTGCGGCGGGAGGAGCCGCGAGGTGTGTAGGGAGCTCCGCGAACCGGACGGGACCGGCCGAAGGGAGCTCATCGGGCCGGCCCGCTACCTGTCGCACGGACCTCAGCAGCGCGCTACGGTCGAGGGGGGTCTGCCGCGCCGCCAGCGCGGCTTCCATGGTCGCCCGAGTGACCGGGGCGGCGATCGCGCCGCCGTAGAATGCGCCTAGCGGGGAGTCGAGCTTGACGAACACGACCAGCTGAGGATCATCGGCCGGAAAGAAAGCAGCGAAGGAGGAGAAGTACCGCCCCCTCTCGTAGCCGGAGCCGGGCACGTACTGGCGGCTGGTGCCGCTCTTGCCGGCGACCTGGAAGGTCTCGAGGCGTGCGGCTTTCCCGGTGCCGTCCTCGACCACGTCGACCAGCACACGGCGCACCTGCAGCGCCACGGAAGGAGACACCACGCGCCGCAGGGTGCGGGAGGTGGGCATGAGGTCCAGCCCCCCCCCCGGAGGGCGCGTGCCGCGGACCAGCGACGGAGCCACGAGCATCCCGCCGTTGGCGAGGACGCCGTACGCCATCGCCATCTGCAGGGGAGTGACGGCGATCTCGTAGCCGATCGCGAGGGACGCCGCGGAGCGGGCCGACCAATCCTCCGGCCGGCGCAGTACTCCTGACACTTCCCCGGGGAGTGGAACACCCGTGGGGACGCCGAAGCCAAAGTCGCGAAGCAGCTCGTATTGCTGACCGGGGGCCAGCGCGCGCGCGGCCTTGGCCACGCCGACGTTGGACGAAACCCGGAGCGCGTCGGCAAGGGAGATGGTCCCATAGTCGTGCACGTCGCTCAGGGGCCGCCCTCCGACCATCCAGACCCCCCCACCCGTATCGACGCTATCCCCGAGCTCAGCCAGTTGGTGCTTGAGGAGGCCGCTGACCGTGAAGGGCTTCAGGGTCGAGCCGGGCTCGTAGGGCGCGTTGATGACGCTCAGCCCATCGGCCCTGCCGCCCTTGATGGAGGAGAGAGCCAGGACCTCCCCGGTGTGGGGGTCGGTGACGACGATGTCCCCGCCCTGCGCGCCGGTGGCGGCGAGGGCGTTCGAGAGCGCCTGGTGCGCGATCTCCTGGAGGTCCAGGTCGATGGTCAGGTGCACGTCTCCGCCGGACAACGGCGCCTGCACGAGGACCTTCTCGCCCGGAATCTCTCGTCCGGCGTTGTCGCGAGCCGCCACCTCGATCCCTGGCGTGCCCTTGAGGATCGAGTCGAAGACCTGCTCGACCCCGCCACTTCCCGCTCCGTCGATCACCGCACCCAGCAGCCCCCGAGCGAGGTCGCCACCGGGGTGCACCCGGCGGAATGCGGTCTCGAGATAGACGCCCCGTACGCCGCGGAGAGCGGGGCCGATGGATGGATCGAAATGTCCCGGGATCACGCTCCACCTGAGGTCCGGATCGGTGTGTCTTCGCGCGCCGGTCACCGAAAGTCCCAGTGCCCGCGAGAGCAACTCCGCGGCCTCTTGCGAGTCGTCGAGCTCTCGTGGAGCGACCGATACGCGCACGGTTTCGAGGCTCGCGGCGAGAGGGGAGCCGTTCCGGTCCAGGATTGCGCCGCGCGGGGCCGCGATGCTCTGAGACGTCCGATGCTGCCTGAGTGCCACTTCGATCCAGAATTCCGAGTGAAGAACCTGGACCTGGATGGAACGGGCGAGGATGGCGGTCGCGCCGATGATCCACCCGGCCAGCAGGAGCCTCCGTCGCAGAACCGACAGGCGCTCTACGCGAGATCTCGATGCCCGATTCACGAGGGTGCCCCCGCAAGAAACTCGATCTCGGAGGCTTCAGGCATGCGCATCCCGAGCTGCTCGTGTGCCCGAGCTACGATGTGAGCCCGACTCTCCAGATCCTGGATCCGGCGTTCCAGTGAGACTCGCCGCGCTTGCGCAGCGATCCGCTCGCCGCGAACGGCCTCCAGTCCCGCGAGCACCTCGAGAGCCCGACTCTGTCGCCATGCGACCGAGCTGAGCGAAGTCAGGAGGGCAACCAGGCCAAGTGCCGCCAGCACGCTCGAACCCCTCACGCCACCGATCCCACGCCGACTGGGACGCGTCGGCCGCCCGAGCGAGAATCTCATCAGGCCGCCCTGCGCCACGCCCTCAGGAGCGCACTCCGCGCGCGTGGGTTCCGCGCTGCCTCCTCAGGCGAAGGGCGCACGGGGCGTCGGGTCAGCGTCACCCCGAGCGGCTGGCCGCGACACGTGCAGATGGGCAGCTCGGGAGGGCACACGCAGTCGAGACTCCATGTCCGGAACGCCCGTTTGACGACACGATCCTCGAGTGAGTGGTAGGCGATCACGACCAATACCGCGCTGTTCAGGAGCACCTCCCGAATGAGGGGAAGCGCACGCGCCAGCGTCTCCAGCTCGTCGTTCACCGCGATGCGGAGGGCCTGGAAGACCCTCGCTTTCTCGCGGTTCGTCGGCGCACGACCCAGTGCAGAAGCGAGCGCCGCGACGAGGTGATCGCTGGTGGTGAAGGGGCGGGCGGCGCGGCGGCGTACGACTACCCTCGCGAGCCGCCTGGCTCGCGGCTCCTCTCCGAATTCCCGAAAGAGGCGGCTGAGCTCCGGCTCCGGAGCGTGGTTCAGGAGATCCGCGGCCGTGGAGCCTCCCGCAGCAGGGCCGCCCATTCGCATGTCCAAGGGAGCACCGCGACCGAAGGTGAACCCGCGCTCCGAGACATCCAGTTGACGGGAGCTCACGCCTAGGTCCAGCAGAGCGCCGGAGAGGCGCCGTCGCTGGACCTCCGGATCCCCGAGGGCTTGGTCGAAGCCGACATTCAGGACTCTCACGCGCTCACCGAAAGGCGAGAGGGCCTGCGCCGCCTCCGCCACGGCCTCGGGGTCCCGGTCGACGGCGATGACCTGGCAGCGACCGCAGCGTCGAAGGATCGTGGCGGCGTGACCCCCACCTCCGACGGTACCGTCCAGGTAGAGGCCTTCCACGGACGGATCGAGGAGGGAGACCGCTTCCTGCGCGAGGACCGGCTCGTGGAACGAATCAGTCGCCGCCTCCCGGGAGTCCTCACCCTCACCAGACGTCCCGGAAAGCGCGCCGTCGTCGCCACCCCGATCGACTCGGTGCCTCATCCGAAGATCCGAAGCGCGAAGCGCTCGAGCTCTTCTCCGGACGCCGACTGTACCGTGCTCCTGTACAGATCCGCGTTCCACAGCTCGATCCGGTCGATGTTTCCGCTCAGGACCACTGTCCCCTCGAGGCCAGCCGCCTCCTTCAGCGGGGAGGGGACGAGGATCCGTCCCTGCTTGTCGGGACTCACCTCGTGGGCGTTCGAAACGATCTCCCGCACATGATTCCAGCTCTCCCGTTGACCTTTGCGGAACTCCAGGAGCCGCGCCCTCACCTCGGCCCAGACGACGTGAGGGAAGAGCGTGAGGTACGGCTTCTCCCACTGCAGAAGGACGAAGGGATTTTCGCCGGCTTCCCGCCTGAACGCCGAGGGAAGACTGACCCGCCCCTTTTCGTCCATTTGATACTCAAACTTCCCGAGAAAACCGTTCACCGCAGTGGTTGGTTATGGGGAGAAATGGTATTAAGTGGGAGACCATGGCAAGATACGGCGCAATCCCTCCCCCAGTCAAGGCTTCGTTTTACCCGATTCTTCCCTCTGACCGACCCGACCCCATGAGGGCTGAACGTGGCTTCAAATCAGGATGTACGGCCGAACTGGCGGAAGACGCTTCGACAAATATCCGAACGAAACCCGAAGGTAGTCGCAGAGGGAGAAATCCGAAAAACCGCCTTCCCCACTCCTCCCCACTTGCTCTGCCCAGCTCGAGGCAGGCCCCCCAGCAGGCCGCTGAAAGGGGAGATGCGGCCGCGCAACAAGGCTCCCTCATGCTAAAAGCCCCTCTCCGGACAAGTCCGGAGAGGGGCCTTGAGATGAGGCTGGCGACGACGTACTCTCCCACCGATTACTCGGCAGTACCATCCGCGCTGTGGGACTTAACGACCGTGTTCGGGATGGGAACGGGTGTGACCCCCACGCTAAAGCCACCAGCCACGTCGATCTTCGGGCTAGGAGAGGATGGGCTGGACGCCCCGGGAACCGCTTGCGCGCGGTGTCCGGCAAATACCTCAGTGGAGCTCACCTCCCGGTGGACGGAAGGAAAGCGTCGGTCAAGCCTCACGGGCAATTAGTACGGCTCGGCTGCACGTGTCGCCACGCTTCCACCTACCGCCTATCAACGTGCTGTTCTCGCACGACCCTTCAGGGACCTCACGGCCCGGGAGTGCTCATCTTGGGGGAGGCTTCCCACTTAGATGCTTTCAGCGGTTATCCCTTCCCGACGTCGCTACCCGGCAATGCCCCTGGCGGAACAACCGGTACACGAGTGGTCGGTCCATCCCGGTCCTCTCGTACTAGGGATGGCTCCCCTCAACACTCCAACGCCCGCGACGGATACAGACCGAACTGTCTCACGACGTTCTAAACCCAGCTCATGTACCGCTTTAACGGGCGAACAGCCCGACCCTTGGGACCTTCTCCAGCCCCAGGATGCGATAAGCCGACATCGAGGTGCCAAACCGCCCCGTCGATGTGAACTCTCGGGGGCGATAAGCCTGTTATCCCCGGCGTACCTTTTATCCGTTGAGCGACGGCCCTTCCATACGGAGCCGCCGGATCACTAAGGCCTGCTTTCGCACCTGCTCGACGCGTCCGTCTCGCAGTCAAGCTCCCTTGTGCCTTTACACTCTCCGCGCGATTGCCGACCGCGCTGAGGGAACCTTTGCGCGCCTCCGTTACCTTTTGGGAGGCGACCGCCCCAGTCAAACTACCCACCTGCCACGGTCCCCGAGGAGGCTTCACTCCCCTGGGTTAGAGCCTCAACATCGTAAGGGTGGTATTTCACCAGTGGCTCCCCACCCCCTGGCGAGGATGGTTCAGTGCCTCCCACCTATCCTACACGTGCAATGCCAAGACCCAATAGCAGGCTGTAGTAAAGGTGCACGGGGTCTTTTTGTCCTGTCGCGGGTACTCGGTATCCTCACCGAGACTCCAATTTCGCCGAGCTCGCGGAGGAGACAGCGCCCAAGTCGTTACGCCATTCGTGCAGGTCGGAACTTACCCGACAAGGAATTTCGCTACCTTAGGACCGTTATAGTTACGGCCGCCGTTTACCGGGGCTTCAGTTCAGAGCTTCGCTTCCGAAGAAGCTGACCCCTCCCTTTAACCTTCCGGCACCGGGCAGGCGTCAGTGCCTATACGTCGTCTCAGCGACTTTGCAGACACCTGTGTTTTTAATAAACAGTCGCTTGGGCCGATTCTCTGCGGCCCGCTTCAGCTCCCCACGCGTTGTGGTTCACCTACCACGGGCTCCCCTTCTCCCGAAGTTACGGGGACATTTTGCCGAGTTCCTTCTCCGCGGATCACTCGAGCACCTTAGGCTTCTCGCCTCGCCTACGTGTGTCCGTTTACGGTACGGTCACAATGCAAACTCCCCCGCGAGGCTTTTCTCGGCGGTAGGCTCCACAACCCTTTGCGGGGCCCGAAGGCCCCTTCGGCATCGGCGCTCGGCTAACCCGGGGGATTTGCCTCCCAGGCACCGCCTACCACCTTACATCGGGACATCCATCACCCGACGGTTGCTTTGCTCCCGCGTCCCCCCTCGGGGTCGAACGCGTGCACTGTGGTACGGGAATATTGACCCGTTTCCCATCGCCTACGCCCTTCGGCCTCGGCTTAGGGACCGACTAACCCGGAGCGGATGAACCTGGCTCCGGAACCCTTAGGCTTTCGGTGACGAGGATTCTCACCTCGTTTATCGCGTACTCATTCCGGCATTCTCACTTCCCTGCGCTCCACCGGCTAAGGTCATATTCGACCAGACCTTCCGGCCCGGCTTCACCGCCCAGGGAACGCTCCCCTACCATGCTTGGACCCCGAAGGGTCCTCGCATCCGTAGCTTCGGCGGCGTGCTTCAGTCCCGACCATTATCGGCGCGGACCCACTTGACTGGTGAGCTATTACGCACTCTTTAAAGGCATGGCTGCTTCTAAGCCAACCTCCCAGCTGTCCGGGCAAATCCACATCCTTTCTCACTTAGCACACACTTGGGGGCCTTAGCTGACGGTCTGGGTTCTTTCCCTCTCGCGGACGGACATTATCGCCCGCCCACTGACTCCCAGGATACATCTGACGGGCATTCGGAGTTTGCTTGGGGTTGGTAACCGGGTAAGGCCCCTAGCCCA
The DNA here is from genome assembly GCA_965249195.1 of Longimicrobiales bacterium. GTDB lineage: Bacteria > Gemmatimonadota > Gemmatimonadetes > Longimicrobiales > Gaopeijiaceae > CBDFLM01. The sequence goes on along the minus strand of CBDFLM010000004.1, from coordinate 6,137 downwards.
TGCAGTGCTCTACCTCCCGCAGACAATTTCCTGAGGCTATACCTAAATATATTTCGGGGAGAACCAGCTATCTCCGAGCTTGATTGGCCTTTCACCCCTATCCACAACTCATCCGAGCGGTTTTCAACCCACAACGGTTCGGGCCTCCACCGGGTGTTACCCCAGCTTCACCCTGGCCATGGATAGATCGCTTCGGTTTCGGGTCTGCCCCCACGTACTCGACGCCCTATTCAGACTCGCTTTCGCTACGGCTTCGGTCCTTAAGACCTTAACCTCGCACGCGAGGAGCAACTCGCCGGATCATAATGCAAAAGGCACGCCGTCACCCGTGGTCTGACCCCGAAGGGCAGACCCAGGCTCCGACCGCTTGTATGCACACGGTTTCAGGTTCTATTTCACTCGCCGTCAGGCGTTCTTTTCACCTTTCCCTCACGGTACTCTTCACTATCGGTCACGGATTCGTATTTAGCCTTGGAGGATGGTCCCCCCAGATTCGACCGGGATTCCTCGTGCCCCGGCCTACTCGGGAACTCCAGCCACGTACGTAGTCACATTTCGCATACGGGACTCTCACCCTCTACGGTGCGCCGTTCCAGACGCCTTCCGCTATGCTTTCCGTACGCTATGCGGCCGAAGCCCCACAACCCCAGGCGGGTTTAACCCCCCCTGGTTTGGGCTCTTCCCCGTTCGCTCGCCGCTACTTAGGGAATCTCTGTTGATTTCTTTTCCTCCAGGTACTTAGATGTTTCAGTTCCCTGGGTTAGCTCTCCCGCAGGAGTGACGGGGCATTACCCCCGCCGGGTTTCCCCATTCGGAAATCCCCGGATCTACGCTTGCTTGCAGCTCCCCGAGGCTTATCGCAGCTTGCCACGTCCTTCGTCGCCGATCCGTGCCAAGGCATCCGCCGTGTGCACTTTCTCGCTTGACCGACAATTCCTTCGTCGATCCACCAAAAGCCGAACACCTTCAGCGCGCACGGAGACTCACCCCGACAGGCGTGAGTCCGTTCGCCCAAGGCATCCAGACCCTTCTACAACCCTCTCCCAACCCGGAATGCACCACCGTGGATGACGTCGGTGAAGACGTTCCGATCGGTGGGCACGCTTGTCAAACAGCGACGCCCGCCCGGGACCGCTGTGCGAAGTCTCGGACGGAGCTATTGAAACTATCCTCGGTCCACTGTGGGGTCAACGGGGCGCTGGACTCCGAACGCGAGCAGTGGTCGAACGAGGTCCTCGTCCAGGTAGAAGGCGCCCAAGGGCCCGTTGCGGTCGTGTCCATGCCAGTCCGATCCGCCGGTGACCAGCAGTCCCGTCGCGCGGGCATGCTGTAGCAACGAACGTAGGCGCGCGGGCGGAACGCCGGGCCGGTACACCTCGAGACCTACCAGGCCGGCTTCGATGAGCACCGGCAGGAGCGGCCGCAGGAGATCGTCCGGCGGATGAGCCCAAACGGGCGCGCCACCGCTGGCGAGAATCAACTCGATGCCTTGTTGTGGATCGAGGAGGTCGGTAGGCACGAAGGCGGGGCAGTGATCACCGATGTAGCGATGAAAGGCATCCCCCACGGAGCGCGCGTAGCCTGCCCGGACGAGCGCGGTGGCCAGGTGCGGCCGTGCGAGCATCCGGTGTCCGGGGCCGGCTGCCGCCAACACCGCTTCCATGCCGACGCCGCACCCCGCCTTGCGAAGGTGGGACACTATGGATTGCATTCGTGCGCGCCGCAGGGTGACAGCCCGTTTTCGGTGCGCGAGCAGTGCCGGTGAGAAAGGATCGACGAAGTATCCGAGCACGTGGACGTCGTGGCCATCGTGAGTCGTGCTGACCTCCACGGCCGGGACGACCCTCACACCCGACTCCTTTGCGACTCGCTCGGCCTCCGGGAATCCTGCCGTAGTGTCGTGATCGGTGATCGCGATGAGGCCCAGGCCGCCCGTGGCCGCCGCGCGAACGACCTCGCCCGGTTCCAGAGATCCGTCCGAGGCGGTCGTGTGCACGTGTAGATCCAGGCGCATGCTCAGGCTCACGGCATTCGCACCGTTTCGTGCTCGCCGCGACCCCGCGAGCAGCCCCTTTGCGAGGATCCGGCAGTCTTTCGTCCGGCGCTCAAGCGGAGCTTTCGCGCTCGTCGGCGGCGTACTCCGATAGGACGGTCACGGCGTCGTCCAGCACCTGAAGGACTCCGCCCGAGACGTACATCGTGCGGCTGCCCCCGCCGGGGATATCCAGCGCGAGCTCGCCGGACCCGAGGAGAGCGATCATGGGCGCATGTTGCGATAATATCCCAACCTTGCCGTCCCAAGCCGGCGCAACGAGCGATGCGGCCTCGCCATCGAAGGCCACGCTCACGGGCGAAACCACGCGAACACGAAGAGACACTTCAGCCCTCTCTCATGAGCCGATCGCCGTGTTCGATCACCGCTTCTATCCCGCCCTTCATGTAGAAGGCCTGTTCGGAGTAGTGATCGAATTCGCCATCGGCAACCCGCTCGAAGGACTCGATCGTTTCGTCGAGCTTCACGTACTGTCCCGGCGTCCCGGTGAAGACCTCGGCGACGAAAAAGGGCTGGCTCAAGAAACGTTCGAGGCGCCTCGCGCGCCCGACGATGACCTTGTCCTCTTCGGTGAGCTCGTCCATTCCGAGAATGGCGATGATGTCCTGCAGGTCCTTGTACCGCTGGAGGATCTCCTGAACGCGCGTGGCCACCTGGTAGTGGCGCTCGCCGATGAATTGCGGATCGAGGATCCGAGACGTGGAGTCCAGGGGATCGACCGCCGGGTAGATGCCCTTCTCGGAGATGGCCCGCGACAACACCGTCGTGGCGTCCAGGTGCGTGAACGCCGCCGCCGGAGCCGGGTCGGTGAGGTCGTCCGCAGGTACGTAGATGGCCTGAACGGAAGTGATGGATCCCTCTCGAGTGGAGGTGATCCGCTCCTGCAGCTCCCCCATCTCGGTGCCGAGCGTCGGCTGGTATCCCACCGCCGAGGGCATGCGACCGAGGAGTGCCGACACCTCCGAGCCCGCCTGAGTGAAGCGGAAGATGTTGTCGATGAAGAGCAGCACGTCCTGCTTTTGCACGTCCCGGAAGTACTCCGCGATCGTGAGGCCGCTGAGCCCGACTCGGAGCCTGGCCCCTGGCGGTTCGTTCATCTGGCCGTAGACCAGCGCCGTTGAGTTGATCACGCCCGACTCGTTCATCTCGAGCCACAGGTCGTTCCCCTCACGTGTCCGCTCACCGACGCCGCAGAACACAGACCTTCCGCCATGCTCCATGGCGATGTTGTTGATGAGCTCCATGATGATGACGGTCTTACCCACGCCCGCTCCGCCGAAGAGTCCGGTCTTGCCGCCCTTCACATAGGGCGCCAGGAGGTCGACCACCTTGATGCCCGTCTCGAAGATCTCGGTCTTGGGCTCGAGATTGGCGAACGCCGGCGGGTCGCGGTGGATCGGCCAGCGCTCCACTCCGCCGTCCGCCCCACCGACCGGTCCACGCTCGTCGACCGGCTCTCCCAAGACGTTGAGGATCCGCCCCAGCGCTGCCTCGCCGACCGGGACGGAAATGGCTCGACCGGTATCGGTAACCTCCATGCCCCGGGTCACCCCGTCCGTCGACGACATCGAAACGGCACGCACCTGGCTGCGACCGATGTGCTGCTGAACCTCCGCCGTGAGGTCGAAGTGGTCACCCCCCACCGTCGTAGTGCGGAGCTGGAGGGCGTTGTAGATGTCCGGCAGGCTCTCCGGTGCGAACTCCACGTCCAGTACGGGTCCGATGACCTGGACGACCCTTCCTATGTTGTTCTCCGCCATGTCTCTCGACTCTCCGCTGCCGAATTGAGTCCGGGCGAGGTCCGAGCTCGAACCTCACTCGAGGGCCGCCGCTCCGCCGACGATTTCTGCGATCTCCTGCGTGATCTGGGCCTGCCTCGCCCGGTTGTAAGTGCGGGTGAGGATCTCGAGCATCTCGCCGGCGTTGTCCGTCGCGTTCTTCATCGCCGTACGACGAGCGCCCTGCTCGGCGGCCGCATTCTCCACCAGCGCCGTGTACGCCACGTTCCGCACGTACGAGGGGAGAAGGCTCTCCAGAATCTGTGGCCCCGCCGGGGACAGGATGAAGCTCTCCAACGCTCGAGGCGACTCCGGCGTGGGGATCGGGAGGAGCCGCTGCGTCGTCGGAGGCGTCGAGAGCGCCGAGCGGAACTGCGAGCTCACCAGATACACGGCGTCGAGATCGCCTTGCTCGAAGCGCTGGCGCAGAGGGCCGACGAGCGACTCCGCGTCGTCCACGCTCGGCGCGTCACCGATGTCGGTGCGTTCGGTCGTCATGGCCTCGCCCCGGAAGCGGAAGTAGGCGATCCCCTTCTTCCCGGCGATGTGGAGCTCGGTCTCGATCCCTTCAGCTCGCGACGCCTCGACTCGTCCCCGGGCCTCCTTGATGAGATTGGCGTTGAAAGCACCCGCCAGGCCCCGGTTGGCAGTCATCAGAAGCACCGCAGCCCGTCGCGTCGTCTCGGGCCTCCTCAGCAACGGGAACTGGTCAGCGAGAGACGGCGAGTACAGACTTCGTACGACCTCCTCCAACGCCTCACGGTAGGGCCGCGCGGCGCGGACCCGGTCGGTCGCCCGCTTCAGCTTGGAGGTGGCGACCAACTCCATGGTACGCGTGATCTGTCGGGTATTCTCGACAGAACGGATGCGGCGCTTGAGCTCGCGCGCTCCCGCCATGTCAGCTCGGGGCCACGGCGGGCCGCTCTTCGAGTTCGCCTTCGCGCGACTGCACCTCAAAAATCTCGTTGTACTCCGCGATCGCAGCGACCAGCGTCTCCCGCAACTCGTCCGTGAGCTCCTTCTGCTCGCGGATCGCAGCCAGCACGTCGGATGCTCGATCGTGCAGGTGCTCGTGGAACCCACGCTCCCAGGCACGGATCCGCTCCACGGGTACGTCGTCGAGGTGGCCCAGCGTGACTGCGAAGATCACGCAGATCTGATTCTCGACCGCCATCGGCTGATATTGCGGCTGCTTGAGAAGCTCTACAGTGCGCTCGCCGCGAGCGAGCTGGCGCTGGGTCGCCGCGTCGAGGTCCGAGCCGAACTGGGCAAAGGCCTCGAGCTCGCGATACTGCGCGAGGTCCAGGCGAAGACGTCCAGCCACACGCTTCATGGCTTTGATTTGGGCAGCGCCCCCCACCCGCGAGACGCTGATGCCGACGTTCACGGCAGGCCGGACACCCGAGTAGAAGAGATCCGGCTCGAGGTAGATCTGCCCGTCCGTGATCGAGATGACATTCGTCGGGATGTATGCGGAGACGTCCCCAGCTTGCGTCTCGATGACGGGGAGCGCGGTGAGCGAGCCTCCACCCAGTGCCTCGGAGAGCTTGGCGGCACGCTCCAGGAGTCGTGAATGAAGGTAGAACACGTCCCCGGGGTAGGCCTCGCGCCCTGGGGGGCGGCGCAAGATCAGCGAGAGTTGGCGGTACGCCTGCGCCTGCTTCGTGAGGTCGTCGTAGATGACGAGCGTATGCTTCCCCTGCCCCATGAAGTGCTCCGCCAACGCGCACGCCGAGTAGGGCGCGATGTATTGCATCGGCGCAGGGTCGGAGGCGCTGGCCGCGACTACGATCGTGTACTCCATGGCGCCATGCTCACGGAGCGTCTCCACGACGCTCGCGACCTTGCCCGCCCTCTGCCCGATGGCGCAGTAGACGCAGATGACGTCGGTGCCCCTCTGGTTGATGATCGTGTCGACTGCGATCGCGGTCTTACCGGTCCCTCGGTCGCCGATGATCAACTCCCGCTGCCCGCGCCCGATCGGAATCATGGAGTCGATCGCCTTGATCCCCGTCTGGAGGGGCTCCTTCACCGGCTGACGCGCCACGATCCCGGGAGCGACGATGTCGATCTGCCGGGTGCCCTCGATGGGATCGATCGGGCCGCGGCCATCCAGGGGTGCGCCCAGAGGATCCACGACCCGACCGAGGTAGCCCTCGCCTACGCTCACCTCGAGCACGCGTCCGGTCCGGCGCACCGCGTCCCCCTCATGGAGGCCGGTCCAGTCCCCCATGATGACGGCTCCGATGTTGTCCTCTTCGAGGTTCAGCGCCAGAGCGGTGACGGACTCTCCGGTCCCGGCAGAC
>CBDFLM010000003.1:0-36232 GCA_965249195.1 Longimicrobiales bacterium | reverse complement strand
TCGCGTCGAACCTGCCGGATCAGCCCATCAACGTGGTTCGGGAGCACCACCACAACCCGAGCCTCCTGTTCGTGGGGACGGAGTTCGGCGTCTACGTCACGATCGACGGAGGCGGCCATTGGGTCGAGTTGGCGTCCGGGATACCCACGACGCCGGTCCACGACATGCAGATCCACCCACGCGACAACGACCTCGTCGTCGCGACGCACGGGCGCGGTATCTACGTGGCCGAAATCGCGCCCCTGACGGAGCTGACCGCTGACGTCCTTTCGCAGGACGACTTCTTATTCCAACCGGAGTCGAGGATTCGCTGGATCGGCAGCGACCGGACCCATCACGCGGCAGCCAACTTCCCCGGTGAGAGCGAGCCCGACGAGATGAGACTCTTCTACTACCTGCGCGACGACCAGCAAGAGGACGTCACTCTCTCCGTCTACCTGGGGAATCTCTTCGTGGCTGAGGTGAGGGGTCCCGGCACGGCCGGACTGCATGAGGTGGGTTGGGACATGACGAGGAGAACGGAGCGTGGCCGGGAAGAGATGCGGCGAGCCCGTGACCGTGCAGAGCTCGCTGGCGGGGGATTGAACGAGGACGAGGTCCGATTCGCCTACGAGGCGGCGCCCTACGGTGAGTACAGGATCGTGCTCACCACGGCCGGCAGCGAGGCGCACAGAAGCGCATCCATTCTCAGAGACGAATGGTGGACGGAGAGGCGATAACTCAGGCGCCGCCGGCACGCATCCTTCGGTAATACAGGATCAGATCCGTCGACGGCGGGGTGCGGCCGAGCTGCCTCAGCATGGTCGTCATCTGGCCGCGGTGGTAGGTCGAGTGGTTGATGACATGGAGCAGGATCTCGTGCAGTGGTTGCTCGAACTGCTCTCCCCCGGTCGATTCGTAGTGGAGTTCGTCGCCGAGGCTTTCCGAGCGCAATGCGGCGAGGAGCGGAGCACACTCCAGCTCGATCTCCTTCCAGCGCCAGCGAATCGACGCGACGTCGGGAAAGTCCACCGGGTCCAGCATCGAGGTCGGGGATTCGCCCTTCCACCGCCGCAGCCAGACCCACTCGGCCGACAAGACATGGACGAGCGTGTTTCGAAGCGTGCCGAAAGACCCGGCGAGACGGGCATTGAGGTCGGCCGGAGAAAGCGCCTCCTCCGCCTCGAGAAATAGCTGGTTTGCCCAGCGGTTGTAGGCGAATAGGCCGCGAACCTGGTCGGCGAAGCGCGGTGGGGCACTCACCTGCGGGCCTGGCGGATTGACCCAGGAGGCGCAACCATGGCTTCGCTCGCTTTCTCTGGAAGGGGAGCATTTCCGTGTACCCTGACCGGGCGTTGACGCCCGAATCCTGGGGCCTACCACCGGCCTCTGCAAGCGGCCATCCGGTCTCGCCCGGGGCGTAGCGTCCGAGGACCGGCTCGGCCCGGACCTCCGCACCATCGGGGTTCGTCTGGAACCTCGTGCCGGGTCAGGGTCTATACACGCCCGCTGTCCCCGTCGCCGCCCACGAGTGGCGACGCGACGCGAGCACATCGGGCGCGAAGGCGATTCTGGACCAGGACCGGGAGGGTGGCCATCAACGACCGATTGCTGCGCGCGCTCCGCCTCGAGCCCGTCGATCGCACCCCTGTGTGGTTCATGCGTCAGGCGGGGCGCTCCCTTCCTCGCTACCGTGAGCTTCGGGCAGACCGCGCCTTCTTCACCCTGCTCCGAGATCCGGAGGCTGCCGCCGAGATCACCGCCATGCCGCTCGAGTACTTTCCGGTGGATGCGGCCGTCCTTTACAACGATCTCGCAACACCCTTTCTCGGAGCGGGCTTCGAGCTGGAGTTGGTCAAAGGCGTGGGACCGGTCGTGGACCGTCCCATTCGTACCCGGTCCGATGTCGATGCCCTGCGCCCTTTCGATCCCCGCCAGGAGCTGGATTTCAATCTGGACGCCATCCGCATTCTCGTCGAGCGCCTAGACGTGCCCGTGCTCGGCTTCGTCGGCGCACCCTTCACCCTTTGCTCGTACCTCGTTCATTCACCCCGCAGTCGGGACCTCAGGGAGCTCAAGTCGTTCATATGGCAGGAACCTGCTGCCTGGGATCGACTGGCCTCTTATTGGGCCGACCACCTCGCCGAGTTCGCCATAGCCCAGCACGAGGCCGGGGCCGGGGCGATCCAGGTTTTCGATTCCTGGGCCGGCGTCCTGTCAGTCGAGGACTACAGACGGCACGCGATGCCCTACACATGGAGAATGATCGACAGGCTGGCACGTGCCCGTGTGCCGACCATTCACTATTTCGGTGGGAACCCGGCCCTGCTGGAGTCGGCTGCCGAGGCAGGCGGTGACTGCATGAGCATCGATTGGCGCCTCCCCATAGACCAGGCCTGGTCGCGAATCGGATCGCACGTGGCCATGCAAGGAAACCTCGACCCGGTGGCCCTGTTGGCCGGGGTCGATCACGCGGTCGCGAGAACCAAGGATATTCTCGACCGAGTCGGTGGGCGCCGCGGGCACATTTTCAATCTTGGTCACGGGATCCTGCCGGAAACGGACCATGGCGTCCTTCGCGCCGTGGTGGAGGCCGTCCACGAATACGGGCCGGGCGACGCCGAACCGACATGAGGGGGTGGACGCGAGAGGGGTCGATGCGCCAAGCTAGCTTCTGAACCCCCGAGAAGACCATGCGCGGGCCTCGGACGGATGAGGACATGAACACCGGCGTAGTCGTCATCAATTTTGGTGAGCCTGAGGAGCCCACGGCCGAAGCGGTGGTTCCCTTCCTCGAGCGCATCTTCCTCGCCAACGCAGAGCTCGAGGACCATGTCGATGAGAACGCAGCGCGTGCGCGTGCGCGCTCGCTGGCCGAGGCCCGGGCCCCCCAGCTGATAGCCGACTACGCGTCCATCGGTGGCTCTCCGCTCAACCTGCAGGCCGGAGCCCAGACGGACGCGCTCCAGCGCGCGCTCGTGAGACGGGGGCACTCGATCCGTTGTTACACCGCGTTCCAGTACCTGAAGCCCTTCATCGTGGACGCCCTCAGACGGGCCCGCGAGGACGGAGTGAAGCGCCTGGTAGGCCTACCGGTGTTTCCTCTGTGCGGGCGCTCGACGACCGTAGCCGCCCTCGAGGAGATGGAGCGCGAGATCGAGCGGCTGGAGTGGCGCGTCGAGGTCTTGGAGATCGCTGGCTGGCATGGCCACCCCGACTACGTCGCGCTCCATGGCGATCACATAAGGCGCTACGTGGATGAACACGATCTCGAGCTCGGCGCCTCAGGCACTCGCCTCCTCTTCTCCGTCCACGGAACTCCTCTCAAATACCTGGAATCGGGCAACCGCTACGACCGCTACGTGGACGAAGTATGTCAGGGGATGGCGGGGCTGCTGGGCGTGGAAAGCTACGCCTTCGGGTTTCAGAACCACGGCAACCGCCCCGTGGCTTGGACCCAACCGGACGTGACCGAGGTCGTGGGCGCCGTCGAGTGCGACGATCTGGTCGTGGTCGCGGTCAGCTTCATGCATGAGCAGTCCGAGACACTCTCCGAGCTCGACGTCGAGTTGAGGGCGCTGGCCGAAGGGCGGGGCATCCGGTTCCACCGGGTGCCGATCCCGCACGACAGCACGCGGTTCACTGCTCTTTTGGCCGACCTGGTGGAGGGGCGGCTGATCACGGGGGGCCGGGAAGACGAGGTCGGCTGGCGAAAATGCGTGTGCAGAGGCGGCGGAAAGGCGTTGTGCACGAACGGGATGCGCCTCGACACACATAGGGTGCCGGTCGAGTCGCGGGGGGCCGCGCCCCATGGGGGCGGCGAGGGGCGCGCGGCCCCGGCGCCTTAGCGTGGTGCCTGCGTGAGCTCGACCGGGCCCGCCACCCCGTCGTTTTGCCCGCCGGTCCGCCCGTCGTTTCGCCCCCGCACGAGCTCTCGGCAGAAGCCGACCAACTCCTTGGGAGTAAGGGGCTTCTTCAGGAACCCGACCACCGACTCCGGGACGTTGTCCATCACCCGGTCGTGCTCGTACCCCGAAACCAACAGGATACGAATACCCGGACAGAGCTGGTGGGCCCGGTCAGCCAGCGTCAGCCCACCCATCCCGGGCATCACCAGGTCCGAAAGGATCAGGTCGGGCACGCCGTCGGACTCCAGGTGGGCGAGTGCAGCGGCTCCGTCCTCCGCCATCGAGGTATGGAAGCCTGACCTGCGAAGAATCCGGCTCAGCCCCTCGCGCATGAATGTGTCGTCCTCCACGATCAGAATGTGAGACGGGGCACCGGGGACGCGCGACGGGCGCCCGCGCTCCGCAGGGGACGGCGTGGGTCCGACCGAGGCGTCCGCCACCGGTTGCGGCTCCGTGGCAGGCGGGATTTCGGATGACGCGACCACACGGTCGCGGCCCGTTCCCTTGGCGTGATAGAGGGCCCGATCGACCTCGGCCAGGAGGATGTCCGGCGACGCGATGCTGTCGTGGTACTGGGCGATTCCCGCGCTGGCCGCGATCGGCCCCCATGGGAGCGCCGCATCGTGCAAAGACCCCCGCACGCGCTCGGCGAAGATGCGTGCCCCGGCCGCCGCGCCCGGACCCGTCAAGACGGAGAGGAACTCCTCCCCGCCGAAGCGAGCGGTAAGGTCCGAGCGTCTGGTTTGCACCTCGAGGATGTCGGCGAAGACCCGCAGGGTCTCGTCACCGGCCGGATGCCCGTGCTGGTCGTTGACCGCCTTGAAATGGTCGATGTCGAAGAGGACGACGGTGAGCGCACCACCACGCTCGGCGGCCCCGAAGGCCGTATCGAGGAACAGCCGCAGATGCGCCCGATTGGGTAGCCCGGTGAGCGGGTCGCGCAGCGCCGCGGCTTCCGCGTGCCTACGTGCGCGGTGGAGCAGCTCACCGAATTGCCCGATGGCGAGGGAAATCAGGACGAAGCTGATGACGAGGACCAAAAGGAAGCGGGGGCTGGGCGGCTCGGCCGCCAGCAGCCACACGACCGACTGGCTGAGCGCGAGCGTCGCCATACCGAGGGCCAAAGCCACCGACGCCCCACTCCAGCCTCGGTAATACGTGAGCAGAAAGGCCGGAAGCAATGCGGGGAGCCAGATGAGCATCTCCAGCTCCTCGCCGACGAGGTCCGCTTTTGCAACGGTCTCGGTCAGGGTCGCCACGAGCGGGATCATGAGCGCGGCGAGGGAGAGGAGCAACGAGCGCGCGGGCACGCGCTGCCGCAGCTGCGTTCCCACCAGCGTCGCGACTTCGGCGGTGCCTCGTACGGGCGGGCGCCGGGGGCGCCGAACCTCTGCGGACTCACCAGACCCGTCCCGAAAGAGCTCCCGTCCGTCTCATCCGGTTCGGCCGACGACGTATGTCATTCGAGCGCACTCGTTCCGATCCTCGACCGCGGATCACCAGGACGCCAGTCCGAGCTACCCCTTTGACGCGAGCACGACCGTGGGGGCGGCCGCTAACCGGGCGACGGCACCCGGCACCAGTAGTACCCTGTCCCCCCAGGGGCAAGCCCGAGGACGCCTGGGAGACCCCGATGGAACTCACGTGGTCGTTGGGGACACCGACCCGGTCCCCGCGATCGAACGGGCGACCCGACGCGCCTGTGCGAGCCTCCCCGGGATGCCTGGGCGTGCGTACCAGTTCGCGCAGATCGTCACACCGTCCGGAAGCTGCAGTCCCTCGAGCAGATCCCACGACTCGTCCCAGGCCGGGATCTGGGTGCGCGACACCAGGAGCGGGCGAGCCGCGCACCCGGTGACCAGCCGGAACTCGTCGGCGGCCTGTCGCGCGATCCGACCGTCCTGCCAATCGACCAGTTCCGGACGCTGCATTCCACCGAGGTAGGCCGTGTACACGCCCCGCCGATCGAACATGCTGTCGTTGAACGTCACGCCCCGCGTCTCGAGCGCCTCACCGAAGGCGACCTGATATCCGAATCCGCGCAGGCCGCACTCCGAGCTCAGGTGTACCACCGCTAGACGGTTCGTCCGCAACCCGGCCAGTCGCTCCGCCGCGGCGGCTGCCACCGGGCTCAGGAGGCGCGACGCCACCTTCGCAGGGACGCAGAGGACGACCTGCGCGACCGCGACCGGAGCATGACCACCCGCTGGCTCGACGTGAAGGAGAAAGCCTCCTTTTCGCTGCTCGATGAGCGCCACAGGCGTCGCGGGCCGGAAGGACTCGGCCGCGGCTGTAGCGAGTGAGGCGGTGAGCTCGCCCATGCCGCGCCGGAAGCTCACGGCCGGAAGGCTGCGCCTCGCTCGAAGTCCCCGTCGCAGGACAGCCAACAGGACGCTGCCTCCCACGTCGAGCTCCTGGAGCATGGCGGACAACCCGTGGCGTGTCTGCATTCGCGCAGGATCGGAAGCGTACAGTCCGCCATAGAACGGCCCCAGGAAGGCCTCATAGGCCTCCCTACCGAACTTTCGAGTCAGGAATCGGGCGACGCTTTCGTCGCTCCTCGCTGAGCCCGTGAAGGGCTCCAAGAGCAGCCGAATCTTCTGAAGCGGACCGAGAAGGTCGGTGGCCAGGAGGTCCTTGAGCGAAAAGGGAACCTTCCTGAGACGGCCTCGACGGTAGACCCAAACGGGGAGACCGCTCGGCGCCGCCATGAGCTGGTCGGTGAGGCGGAGGTCCGCGACGAGTTTGCTTACGTCGGCTGTCAGTCGGGTGCGCTGCGGCCCCAGGTCGAGCGGCTTGCCGTCGACCACACGGGTCCGCATCACTCCGCCTGGGACCGCCTCTCGCTCCAGCACGACGTGCGCAACGCCCTGCGCGCGCAGGTAATGTGCGAGAGCGAGCCCGCTGATCCCTCCACCCACGATCCCGATCATCGGTCGGAACCTAATCAAGCGTCGCGGGCGTGTCCCCGCATGCGGGCGAGGAGGCGTCCGTGCCGGCGGTCCTGACCCGGCCCTGCTCTCGCCGACGACGGGCGTCACATGAACGGCCAGCCGATCGTTACTGAGACGAGAAGCTAGACCGTGGGAGCTGGCGGAGGCGTTCTCGAGGATGCCCTGGACGGGGCGTGAGGAGCCCATAGCCGTTAGCCTTCCCTGGACGACGAGGTGTCGGCCTGCGCCGCACTCAGGCGTGTCGCGCAGGAGTGCCCGAGGGAGAGGCTTGCGATCCACGCTCACCAACGCCACCCAGCGCCCGGGAACGTGTCGGACTTCGACAGCATCTACGACGGTGTCTTCCCTCAGCTCTTCCGATACTGCCACAGGCTGACGGGCGACGCGGATCAGGCGGAGGACGTGGCGCAGGAGGCATTCTTCAGGCTCCTCACAAGAAACGTGGACGGACCGCCCGCGGCCCTTCGGGTGTGGCTGTTCAAGGTCGCTACGCACATCGTGAGGGATCAGTATCGAGTCTCGGAGAACCGGCGGCGTCTCCTGGAAAAGCATCCGCCGACCCCGGATGGGCCGGCCGATCCGGAGCGGGAAATGTCGCGGCTGGAGGACGCCGCCTTGGTGCGCGCTGCACTTCAGACACTGTCGGAGAGAGACAGGCAGATGCTTCTGATGCGCGAGGAAGGCTTCAGCTACAAAGAGATCGCGGACACTGTCGAGGTTCGCGTGACCTCTGTGGGTACACTTCTGGCACGTGCCCAACAAAGGCTCGCCGCAGCGCTGGACCTGCACGGGCCCCGACGTGCGGACACCGAAAAGGGAATGTAATGAGCCACTGGGACGAAGGACGCCTCATGGCGTACCTCGACGAGGAGCTGCCCGCGGAGGACGTGGCTGTCCTCGAGGGTCACGTAGCGGCGTGCTCGAATTGCTCGAGCAGTCTCGACGCGCTCGAATCGGGAGCGGCGAGAATCCGCCGTGAGCTTCCGGCATTCGACGTTCCGGCGCCGCTTCTCCGGGTCCGGGCCACCCTGGCCGGACGCTCCAGAGCACGCGCTGGATCCGCGTCGCGCCGACCCGCGGATGGCGCCCGCGAGGCTCCGACGCGCCGCCGTTCCGGCTGGTGGACTCGTCGCAGCCGGCTCGCCCAGGCCGCGACTGCGGCCGTTCCTGGGTCGCCCGTGCGCACCTGGCTCGATCGGGTCAGAGGGGTAGAAGCGCCTGCCGACGCCTCCGTGGTGCCGTCTCCGGTCGGCGTAGCGCCGAGCCCGGAGGGCGGCGTAAGGGTCGGCCCCGACGCGGGCCGGATCCGTGTGCAGCTGAACGACGTACCGCCGGGCGAGGAGATCCGCGTGACGATCGTTGACGGCGAGGAGGCAGCCGTCTTCGCGCCGCCGGGGACCCGACTCTATTCGGGGCCGGGGAGGCTCGAGGCCAACTTCACGTCGGGCCCCCTGCGTATCGAGTTGCCCGGCCAGGGCCGAGACGTGTCCCTCGAAGCGGACGGTCGTGTGGTTCTTCGGATCGTCGGGGGTATGATCGAGTTGACGGATACCACCGCGCTCCGCGATGAAACAGAGATTCGCCTTCGTTTGCAGGCGCCATGACGTTTCTGCCGACTTTTTTGGCCGCCGCGCTGGCCCTCGGCCAGCTGCAGCCGTTGCCAGGCCGGATCGAAGGACTCGTGGTGGCGGAGCGCGAGGGAGGCCAGGTCCCTCTTCCGTTCGCTCTCGTCGCGGTTGCAGGTGCCCAGCGTCCTCGCACCATCCTGACGGACAGCGCGGGGCGGTACGCGCTCGAAGACCTTCCGCCGGGGACCTACGGCGTTCGGGTCTCGCACATCGGCTACAAGCAGGGTGCGGTGGAAGTCATCGTCCCCGAGGGAAGCACCGTGCAGGTCGACCTGGGATTGGCCTGGGCTCCCCTACGACTTCCGGCGCTCAGGGTGTCGATGACACCACGCGAGATGCCGCCTCTCGCGATGCGGGCGGCGGCAGGAGGGTCGAGCCGCTCGCGGGCGGAGTTGACCCTTCGAGCGCTCGAAGCGTCGCCGGGCCTTGCCGAGGCGGGTCTCGGGGAGGCCGCGCGCCGACTTCCCGGAAACGAGCCGCGAGACCCGACCGACGTTCTGTTCATGCGTGGCTCCACTGCCGACTTGAAGCTCGTGCTCCTCGACGGAGCTCCGGTCTACACGCCGTTCCACCTCGGTGGGCTCCTCGCGAGCTTCGATGCGACATCGCTGGGCGACGCCACGCATCACGTGGGTAGCGCCCCCGCGCGGTACGACGGTGGGTTGTCCTATATCCTGGACCTGCGAACGCGGAAGCCTTCCGACGAGCGCTTCCGTACTCGAGGCGCTATCGACCTCGTGAGCGTCGAGGGCACGATCGAGACCCCGGTGGGTCCGGGCGCTTCAGCGCTCCTGGCTACCCGGGCGCTTCATGGGCTGGGTAGCACTCTCGCCGGCGGCGTGGCATCGCCCTACGGGTACCACGACGGCTTGGTTCGAGGCGAGGTCGAGATCGGACCTGGCCACGACCTGTCCCTTCTGTTCTTTGGGAACCGCGAGTCGGTTCGTTTGACCCCTCGCGATCGGGCGGGCGGCGCGGCGCAGGAGGACGCGGGGGTCGGAGCAGGGCGAAGGCTCCCCGCGGAAGCGAGCTGGGGGAACGGTGTTCTGGCGGCCGGATACACGGCAAGGTGGACATCCACTACGGTCGAGGTGAGCACGTCGATGAGCCGTTACCGCGCCGAGCTCCCCTTCCCGCTACCGCCGTCGAACGACTCGATTTCCGTCCGCGAGGATCCGGACCACGCGCTCCTCGCCCGCGGCGAGACCCAGCGATTCCGCGTCACGGCCGACGCCACGCGCTGGCGGCGCGACGGCGCGATTCGGTTCGGAGCGTCCTTCGACGCACTTCGCATGCGGGCTGCCGCACGGTTGCTCTCCGACCCCGTGGGAGCCTGGCCGCCAGATGGCGGTGACTCGGTGACGGGACTCGTCTTCGGAACCTACGTGGACGGAAGTCGCCGGCTTGCGCCCGAGCTGAACCTCCGAGCCGGGGCACGGCTCGACACGTTCACTCCGGGCGGCGTTCGAGGCGCTTTGCGTGTCGCGCTCCTCTGGTCGTTACGCGAGGACGCCTTGCTGACGCTCGCCGCGGGGCGCTACCACCAGCTCGCACGCGACACCGATGCCGCTGTGGATCTCGCCTTCGGCGATGGAGCCGAGCTGGGGACGGCCGGTCGGACGGTCGAGGGCGGGGCTCCCGTGCTGTCCGTCGCTGCGGCCAATCACCTCGTGCTGTCGCTGGACCAGCACCTGACGCCTGCGCTTACCATGGGCTTGGAAGGCTTCTACAAGCAGTTCGACGGGGTGGGCCGAGCCGGCTCGGAAGGCCTCACCTCGTCGGGACTGGACCTCCGGCTGGTTCGGGAGGGCGAGCGCTGGACCGGCTGGCTGGGCTATGCCATCTCCTGGTTCTGGCAGAACTCGGACCTCTTCGGCGTATCCGATTCGTTCGCCGGACGACATCTCCTGAGCACCGGCCTGCGAGGGCAGCTCACGGGGGCGTGGGGCGTGAATCTCCAACTGGCCTTCAGTGACGGTCTTCCCTTGACCGGCATCCCCTTCTCACGTGGAGCGGCTGCCGAGAGCGATGAGATCGCCGCCCCAACCTCGGATACCGAGACCACGTTCGCGTCGACGCACCTCGACGGCCTCACGACCGACGCGTTTCTTCGTCTCGACGCCGAGATCCACGCCGACTTTTCGGTCCGTTTGGGCGGCCGCGCAACGACCATCAGGCCGTACCTGCGCGTGCTGAACGCTCTCGATCGAGCGACGCCCTCTTCTATTACTTCGAGCCCTGGCGCGACCCGGACGTGCGGCCGCTTGCGGAGCTTCCCTTCCTGCCGCTCCTCGGTGTCGAGTGGCGCTTCTGAGGTCGGCTCTCGCGGAAGCGACTATCTGAGACGCCGAGCACTTGACCGTCTCTCCACGGCGTCCTATTCATCATCGCTCTACAGCCTAGACGCCGTTCACGGCTACCGGACAGGAGCTGTTTCATGGGGGAGAATGGGGGCACGCGGAAGGTCCGAGTGATACTCCGCTGGATCCAAATCAAGGACAACCTCGAGCCCTTCTACGACGAGACGGGTGAATTCTTCTTCACCACGCGGGTGTCGACCGGCGGCCAGGTCGTCGAGAACCGCCTTCCGGAGGAGGGCCAGTGGGAGATCTCGGACCACCCGAGCAGAAACAAGGTGGACAAGATCGACCTCGTACTCTTCGAGGGGGAGCTGGGCGAGACGATGACCGTGGAGCTGCTCGGAGAGGAGGTCGATCCAGTCGGCGCGAACGACCATCTGGAGACGTACGCCAAGGATTTCACCGGGCCTGCCGAGACCTGGATCGGTCGACAGGCGCCGGGCGACGAGGGCTCCGACGACCCGGAGAACCTCAGCAACTGGCGAATCTGCTACGACGTGGAGCTCGCCTGAGACTGGGTCCACCGACCCGATAGGCACTGCCCGAACAGGGCGCCTCCGGCGGGAGATTCCCGAGCGGGGGCGCTCTTCGTCGTTCCTGTCCCGCTGGCGGCCCGACGGAGCCGGCGTCGAGCCGACCCGCGCGTAAATGGGTCCCCGGATGGAGCCGCGTACTTCGACCCCGGCACGGAGGCTGGCCGCGATCGCTTACCTCGCCGGCGCGGGAATCCCGGTGGGCGTCAACGTCGCACCCGTCGTGCCGGGACTCACCGATAAGGTATTAAGCCGACTTCGCTCCCTGCACGGGGGGCGTCTCTACCACTCGACGTGGAGAGCTCGCCAGAGAGGACGAGGACCCTTCGCGGAACAGATAAGGGATCTCTTCGAGGTGTCCCGGCGCAGGGCCGACCTAGAGAACGCGACGGCGGAACTGTCCTCCGCGGCGTTCCGTCGGCCCCACGACGGGGGCGGTCAGAGCACGCTCTTCTGACCGGCGGACGGTCATAGGGCAGCCTGCTGTCGCGGCTGCCGGGCCGATGCGCTGCAGGAGAACGTGTAGAGGAAATTCGTGAAACCCACGTCGTAATCCGAAAGTCCGTTCTGTCCCGTGAGCCGCATGCGCTCCTCGTAGACACGTTTCATCACAGATCCCACGATGGACTGGTAGGCGCCGGGCAACGGCCTGAGTGCGTGAAAGGCCTCCTCCAGCTCCGGCCTAAGGCCCGCTCCTTCGAACACTGCGT
The DNA here is from genome assembly GCA_965249195.1 of Longimicrobiales bacterium. GTDB lineage: Bacteria > Gemmatimonadota > Gemmatimonadetes > Longimicrobiales > Gaopeijiaceae > CBDFLM01. Next base: position 24,160 of record CBDFLM010000003.1, on the reverse strand, counting down.
TGAACCGGACCGGGTCTTCACCGGCGAGTACTTTCAGTTGGCGATGTAGGCGCTCGGCGCGGGCCGCCTGGACCAGGATCGGGTCACCGGAGTTACGCAGGGTGAGGTAGGCCAGGGCCTGTGCATGGAGCTCCTTGAGATACCCCTTCCGGTGGCTGAACTCGTGGGCGATGATGTGGGGCTCGAAGACGCCTGTATCCTTGAAGATCGCCACGTCTCCGCTTATGACGTCACAGGTGCCGTAGGCGAACGGAAACAGCAACATGGCCAGACTGAAGCTCCGGATCTCCGAGCTCGTCTCCACCTCTTGGGCGGTGATAGAGGCGATGTAGCGAGTGAGGTGCCGATTGATCTCCGGGGCGAGCTCGTCGCGCGCTCGTTTCTCGGGGGTATACTCGTCGTTGAGCGCTTCCCCCAGCGTGCGCACCTCCTCCACACGTCGCTCGTTGGACATCTCTTGCAGGTCGAACACGTCGGCGCCGAACTCGCGGGCGAAGTCGATCCGCCGCATGCCCGCCCGCGCGGCCCAGTCCTTTATGGAGCTGCCGGCGTAGTACCCCAAGGCCGCCGCTTGTAGGAGGCGGCCCGGGAGGGTAGCGCCCAGAAGAACTCGAGAAGCGAGAGGAGCCGCCATCAACACGTCGGTGAGTGCGATGGGCGAATACGTCGCCTCACCGGGAATCGTGATTCGTTCCATGGTCCCCCGTGACTTAGGACGCGCGCCCAGTCTCCGATCATGAGGCACCGGGCGCCGGGCACCGCACTCTAACACCACAGACCGCCCTCACGCTCCCTGGCCCCCCCCCAGTCGGCGGAACCCGCCCCCTTTCCCGCCGGCAAACGTGACGGCGCCCGAGCCGAGCTCAGAAGTACACGGACACGCGGGTGAACCAGAGGTCGGCATATGCACCGAACTCGCTGGGAATGAGCGTGCCGGCCAATGACCCGGAGCCGAGCATGGTCTCACCGGGCGTTTCCCCCAAACCCGCGAGCACTCCTGCCGTGATACGCGCACTCTGGCCCAGGTCGTATGCGAACACCGGTGTCAGGAGCGCGGCAGGGTCGTTGGCGTTGACGACGGCGGTGAGAGAGAAGGACAAGCGCTCGCTTCGCTGGTAGGATACGAGCGCACCCACATACCAACGCCCGAGAAAGTAGCTTTCTCCCCGCAAAAACTCGGGGGACGCGAGCAGCTCGTCGTACCCCTCGGCGTCCTCCGCCCCGAGACCGTTGTAGTGGATCTCGCCGGACACGATCAGATCGCTTCGGATCCAGTCGGCGCCGAGCGTGACTCTGGGCAGCTGAAGGCTGTCGCCACTCAAAGCCCATGGCGCCGCAACCTCGGCCCGGAGACTCACGTCCTCGAGCACCCAGGCCCCTCCCGCGAGTAGTAGGACCTTCCGCCAGAACTTCGCGAGCCCCGCGTAGACGTCTGCGTCTGGCAACACGAGCGTGGCCCGGACCCCGACACCTAGGTCGTCGAGCGTGCCGGCATCGGCGATTACGCCGTCGACCTCGAGCCCTTTCACTGGGTAGGCCAGGATGCGAAGCGCGTCCACACCCGGCTTCTCCTCGGTATCCAGCTCGAAGGGTGAAAAGCGCGTCCACAAGTCCGCCACGGGAAAGAGCGAGGATATTCCCCACGTGATGGCTTGGCGCCCCAACGTGAGGTCGATCGCACCACCGTAGCGGGTCAAAGACAAGCGGTCGATGTCATGGCGCATCGCGACGTGCTCCCGGTTAACGAGCGTTGTTTCCAGGTCGACGGAACGCTCCGGTACCGCGCTCACGCCGAAGCCGCCCGACCCGCCCACCGGCCCCCCCGCCGAAGTCGTAATGACGGTTTGGAGTCGCTGATGGGCCTCCAACACGGTCGCGTCGCCGAGAAATAGCGACCACTTCAGCCGAGACACTTCGGCAGCGATCACGGCGCCGTCGTCTATCCCAGGCACCTCGTATCCCCGCCGGGAGAGTCCTAGGAGCCCGTGGACGTACCCCGACGTGCCGAGCCGGAAACCGTCGTCCTCGCTCGCGGCCGCTCCCTGAGCCTGGCCACCGGCCGGCGACGCCACGACCGCCAGCACGACGCAAGCAAGCGACCCGATGCGGGGCCCCAGGGGAATTCTCCTCATCGGGACCAGCGGTCGCGCGCACGGTGGTTACCGCCGCGGCAGGCCCTACGCCTCATGCTTCGTTCGACTCGACCGCCGCCACCTTCCCGTCGACGAGGCGCACGATACGGCGCGCGCGGGCCAGCACCACGGGATCGTGTGTCGAGAAGAGAAACGTCGTCCCCAGATCCTCGTTCAACTCGAGCATCACGGACATCAGATCCGCCGAGGTAGCGCTGTCCAGGTTCGCAGTCGGCTCGTCCGCGAGAATGATCTCCGGTTGTGTCGCCAGAGCCCTCGCCACGGCGACGCGCTGTTGCTGCCCCCCCGAAAGCTCGTGCGGTCGACGATCCATCATGTCCGCAAGTCCTACGCGCTCGAGCAGAGGGTGCACGATCCGATGCCGCTCAGCGGCCGAGGCTCCCCTCAGCAGCAAAGTGAACTCGGCGTTCTCGAACGCCGTGAGTACCGGCACCAGGTTGTACGCCTGGAACACGAAGCCCACGTGGTCCAAGCGGAACTCCGCGGCGACGCCGCGGCCCAGGCGGGTCACGTCGTGTCCGGCGACCACGACGCTGCCAGACGTGGGGCGGTCGAGGGCGCCCACCAGATTCAGCAGGGTCGTCTTTCCGGAGCCAGACGGCCCGGCGAGGGCCGAGAACTCTCGCTGGGTGACGTCGAGGTCCACGCCTCTGAGGGCGGGCACCTCGAGCTCTCCCTGACGAAAAACCTTCGTCACGGAGCGGACGCGGATGAGTGCGTCACCTTCGACCGTAGCTCGGCCCCCTGGCGCGGCGGTCGCGGCGGGATCCGTCATCGACTCCTGCTCACTCGTAGAATCGCATCGCTTCGGCGGGCGCGAGCCGCGTGGCGCGCCATGCTGGATAGACCGCGGCGATCAAGGTCGCGGCCGCCACGAAAGCGGAGGCGGAAAGCCATTTGATCGGGACAATTCGACTGTAGATCACCATGTCGGCGAGGTCCACCCCGCTGATCTCGAGCTCTTCGACACCCCAGACCGCGACGCTGAGCCCCCAGTGAGACACCGCCAGGTGCCCACCGTAACCCAGCAAGAATCCTGCGCCCATCGCAATGACCGTCAACTGGAGCGTCTCGGCCAGGAGCAGTGCCGCGATGCCGTGGCCTCGCAAACCGAGCGCGGAAAGGAGTCCGAGCTCGCGAACGCGCTCCATCACCGCCATGAGGAAGGTGTTGGTGATGGAGAAGAGCACGACGATGAAGATGACCGCCAAGTAGATGTAGCCGAAGGCATCGTCCAGTTCGATGAAACCCACCATCTCGGGCACTGCCTCGGCCCACGTGAGCACCTCCAGGCTCTGCGGATCCTCCGGAGGCTGAACGTCTCGAATCGCCTCGAGGATGGCGTCGTCGAGCCGGTCCACATCGGCCCCCGCATCCATCAGCACGCCCACCTGCGTCAGCATCCCCTCCATCGCGAGGGCCGCACGGGCGGCCTCGAGGGTCGTATATCCAAGCAGCTCGTCCAGCTCTCGCGACCCGGTTTCCAGAACACCCGTCAGGTGGAAGAGCGCCCGCGTCACTTCACCCTCCGCGTCCGTTGCCGTGAGGACGACACGATCGCCCAATTCCAGGTCCAGGTCCGCTACCAGCCGACTTCCGAGAACGATGGGATCGGGCCGTTGGTCCTCGAGGAAGGTCCCCGAAACGACATCATCGGCCACTTCGTCGACCAGCACCTCTCGCGCGGGCACGACTCCCTGGAGCCACACCGGTCGATTTCCATACGCGGAGCTGACCAGGCCATTCACGAGGACGCGAGGGATCGCCTCGCGCACGCCGTCCACTCCCTCCACAGCGGTGAGGACCGCACCGGCATCGCGGATCGCGAGATCGCTCGATCGCGTGGACCAATACCCGGCGGCGTGGACCAGAATGTCTCCACCCGCAGCCTTCGTCGCCTCGTCCAGCATGCGGGCGTGACTGTCGTCTCCGATTCCCATGCCTAACAGCATGAGGGCGTAGCTGACGCCCACGGCCGTCGTCATGATCAACGTTCGGCCCCGATGGCGCCAAAGATTTCGCCAAGCCATACGCCAGATCACGAGCCCGCCTCAGGCGCGTCCCGTGATGGTGGGCGCGGGCTCGATGCGGGCGGCGCGGAGAGCCGGCCAAAGGCCGCTCAGTACGGCGACTGCGAGCATGACGAGGATCGGCTGCAGTATAAGAGCGGGGTCCAGGATGAAGTACAGCCGGTCGGAAAACGCGACGCCCATGTAGGAAAAGCTCGCCTGATCGGTGAGCATGGTCATGTCGAACCCCGCCGAGGCGTGCCGCCAGCTGAGGAGCCCCCCGATGAGGCCGCCGAGTAGGGCGCCACCCAGACCCAGCAGGCCCGTTTCCACCAGAAGGACTCGGAACATGCGGCGGGGGCGCATGCCGATGGCCATCATGACCCCGAACTCGCGACGCCGCTCGAGTGCGCTCATCCGTTGCGTGTTGAGGATCCCGACGGCCGCCACCAGATAGATGATGAGGTAGACGAACCAATAGGAACGGCGGAAGAGCCCGATCATCTGGTCGATACCTGGGCGCACTACCTGCCAGGGACGCACGACGATGGCGTCTGGATCCATCTCTTCGACATTCGGTGCTCCGGCTGAGGCGCCCAAGGCATCGGCTAACTGGGCGGCGGTCGCACGCGCCAACGCCGCGTCGGATGTCCGCACCACGACCTCGTGGACGCGACCCTCGAGCGCCGCGAGGAAGCGGGCGTCTGCCAGGCGCACGTATGCAGTGCTGCGATCCACGGCGATCGCACCCGTGCGAACCACGCCCACGACCCGCATCAGGTCGTTCCCCAGCGACCCGTCGGCGGCCTCGAGGAACACGACGAGCTCGTCACCGAGCCCCGCCCCTAGCTGCCGCGCGAGTCCAGACCCGAGGACGACGTCCACGGGGCTGTGTACATCGTCGCCGTCGGCCTCGAGCCAGCGACCGTTCACGACGCCATCGGCCACGGGCGTCGTGGCAGACTCGAGACGGGGGTCCACACCGATGATGCGAGCGACCTGGGAGCGCCGCTCGTTACCCACCAGCCCGTGCACGACCACTCGGGGAGAGAGGGCCACGACGCCCGACACGCTCGCGACGGTCTCGAGAAAGGCCGCGTCGAGGGGGAAGCTCCTGTGAACCGCGGGCCTATCCACGTATCCTGCGCTGTGGATCTGCACCTGCGCGGTCTCGATCGCGGTGGCGCCTCGGATCATGGCCTGGAGCCACCCTTCGTAGAACGCGAGAGTCCAGACCATGAGCGCGACGGCGACGGCGATTCCGCCCAGGGTCAAGCCACTCCGCCAGGGGTTCCGCACCAGGCTGCGGATCCCCAACCTGGCGCTGATCAAGCGCCCCGACCCTGCATCCCGTTCCCTGGAGCGTTCGCCGGCAGGGCGGCCGCGTCCCGCGGGAGAGCCCCCGTCGAGGGACGGAGCACTCCGCGATCACCCCCTCGCCACACGCCGTAGACCCTGACGCGTGAACATGCCCGGGTCCACAGCAACGTCGAGCTCGAAGTCGTCATAGTGGACGACGGTGCGCGCGCCCTCCTCGCCGGCCACCTCGAGGATCAGGGTCATCGGGACCCGCCTACCAGCGACGCTCCGCACGTCGTCGAAGGTCATCGTCCTCACCAGCTCTCCTTCGTCGTAGTATTCGGCGCGCACTGGAACCCAGTCGGCGGCGCCCACCAGAAAAACGACCTCGGTATACACGACCGGCGCTTGTGGCTTCGGCACGAGCGTAGCCTTCAGATAGCGACCGGCCTCGCGTGAGTCCCAAGCGAGGACTGCATCGAAATCGTCGAGATAGCTGGTCTCACGAACCAGGTCGTCATTGGTGAAATGGCTGCCCATCCAGTGCTCGGAGAGCAATCCCGTCGGGATCCGGATCAGCCGATCCGCCCTGGGGGCATAGTTCCACAGCCCCTCCTCGGTGAGAAGCGTAGCAGTACCTGCCTCCCGGGCTGGAGAGCGGATGACGATGAGCGCCTCGTCGTCACCGCGGGACCACGACTCCAGCGCAAGCTCCCGCGTTCCGCGCTCGCGTTCGACCGTCATGGTCATCGTCGCATGGGAGGAGGATGACCGGTAGAGGTCGTCCAGGTAGTCCATGACCTCGTTCACCGACGGAAGCGGCTGCGCCTCGGCAGGCGCGGTGAGGAGCGCGATCGCCATCGGCCACGGAGCCCAGCGCGTGAGCGCAGCCGCCCTTCTGCGGTTCACGACCCGCGGCTCTCGGACGCCGCCGTCAGTCGTCGGAGGGCCGGCCCTTACGGGCTCGGCTGGCACCGACCGCCACGCCAGTCCCCACTCCAGCGCCGACGACGATCGCCGTAGCCGGCCCTACCACGGGGAGGAAGGCGACCAATGTGCCCGCGGCCAACGTCGTGAAGACCCCGGCCGCCAGGCCGACACCGGGCTTCTCGACGAGATCCGTGAATCGTAATCGCCTTTGGACGAAGTCGCGCGACTTGAGGTGTCCCGTGACGCCGATGGCGCCTGCAACAAGCATCTCCAACATGCTCTGTTTCTCCGGTTCGGGTGCGACGCGCCCGCATGCGCGTCCGCTTCCCTGTCCTACGCGACCGGGCATCTCGGCGTTTCCCGTCGAGACTGTCGCGCGTCCGCGCGGACCGCTACAGGAGTGGTAGTGACAGTCCGCCCGTGACGACGATTTGGCGGTCGAAGTCCTGCATGATCTGAAGTTTAACTTCCGCGAAGATCCTGCTGAAACCCATACCAGCCAAGAGGTTCAGCCCCAGGTCCTCCTCGGCGCCCGAGCCACCATCGAACCGCTGAACGGTCAGCCCAGCGCCGATGTAGGGATCGAGCGCGGGCACGGGAAAGCCCCATCGCAGATTGATCCCGAGATCGCGAAAGGCACAGTCGTCACAGTCGGGGAAGAACAGGTCGCCGGATATCGAGAAGCCGAGCCCCACGACGGGAAGACTGACGACGGCCTGCGCCCCCACGCCCAACGTGCCATCCTCGACGTCCGTGTTCTGCGAGACCCGCGCTCCGACCGAGAACACCTGAGCCTCGGCCGGCGTGGCTAGGCGTGCGAACGCCACGGCGAGCGCTACGACGAGCGTCGCCCTCGTCGCTCGCAGGCGGGGTCCTCCCCGGGAGGGAAACGGGGGGGAGTCACGCGGGGTTTTCGTCGCTCACCTCGTAACGGACCTCATCCGTGCCCCCCGACGAAAAATCCAGCCCGAGGGAGATATCCCCGCGACCGTGAAGCGGCACGGCCTCGCGGCGCACCACGATGGGGAGGTTTCCGTCGGTGCGAACGTAGGTACCGTTCGTGCTGTGGTGGTCCCGCAGATAGAACTTGCCGTTTCGCACAGCAATGGTGGCGTGACGTCGGGAGACCGAATCGTTCAACACGACCATTAGGTTCGAGGGATCGCGACCCAGGGGAATGTCCTGCCGGCTGTCCTGGCTTCTCAGCTCCACATGGCTCCCGTGGAAGAAGAGTCTCAACACCAATGGCCCCGCCTGAAGCTCGGGCAGCGGCCCGCGCGGCATCTGCGTCAGGTTCCCGAGCTGCTGTTCCTCCCAGAGCACCTCGACCACCTGCACGCGCTCGTTCTTTCCTACCAACGCGTGTGAGCCCAGGCGTCGCGTCGAGAGGCGCGCGTCCTGCACCACCGCGTCCAAGGTGTCCTGGGTCGTGATCACCTGACCCGGCGAGGCCAGGGCTCGAAGTCGCGCCGCGACGTTGACGGTGTCCCCGAATACGTCGCCGAGAGCATCGTGAACGACAGGACCGTAGTTGACTCCGATCCGGAGCTCGATCCGTCGCCCACCTGCGTGGATGGCGAGTTGCCGTTGTGCGGAGCACCCGAACTGCACGGCCCCGTCAGCGTCGGGGAACACGCACAGGACCTCGTCCCCGATCTTCTTGAGCGTGCGTCCGCCCCTCTCCTCCGCCAGCTTCTCCAGAGCGTCCAGCACCTTCGTCACGATCGCGTGGGCTTCTGCGTCGCCGAGCTTCTCGAAGAGCGTGGTGCTCCCCGTGATGTCGGCGAAGACTACTCCCTCCACCGCCTTTCCAGGTTTCTTCTGCTGCATGCCGGTAGTGATGATGAGGTTCCTGATCGGCCTCGAGAGGCAGCACGGTCTCGTTTCTCGCGACCGCTGGCGGCTACGGGCCGGGAAGCGCTTCGTCGAGCGAGTGGCGCGTGCGCCTCAACCCTCCCCGGCGTGCCGCTTGGTCTAATAATAGGCCCTCCGGCTGCGTTGGGCGATGTCCCATCCCAACTCAGTGCACCGAACGGCGGAAACCAGGCCCTCGCGAATGTATCAGATCGGTCAGAAGCCGCCGCCGGCTCGCTCATGACCCGCTCGTCCGCGCGCTGGTGCGGCAGCCGGAGCGGGTCTACCGCTCCTCCGTGGAGCGTGCGTGGCGCCCCTGCCCGGGGCGCCCGGCGGGCCGGTCGGCGAACGCTTGGTCGAGCGATGGAATGCGCACTCCATTCATCTGGCCGGGGGACGCGCCAGGACGGCGGCGATCACCCGCCCGGGCCCGTGCACGCCCCGGACCATCATGCGTCCGATATCGGCGGACTTGCTCGGCCCGGAGTGGAGGGCGAGGGCGGGCGGCAGTGGGCCCTCGGCTCGCACGGCAGCCAGAGCGGCGGAAAGATCGACGTGAATCGAATCCCGGTCCAACCAGATGAGGTGAGCCGGGGGCAGAAGCTGGTGGCGGCGGCCCTCTCTACTGGAGAGGATGAGTGAGCCCGTCGAAGCTGCTGCGGCCTCGGCTCTGGACACGCCCAGTCCCGCTTCGGCGGCATCCACGACCGGGAGTGCCGGACGAAGCTCCGCCGGCACTCCGGCGCCGACGGCGACACTATCGAACTCTGAAGCGAACGCGTCCAACCAGCGCACCGCCTCGCCCAGGTCCGCCAGGAAGACCGACTCGCCCCCAGCCCGCTCGAGCGCTCCGGCGAAGACCTGGGCCAGGTCCGTCTTCCGATCGGAATCGAGTTCCAGCGCCGGTAGCGGGCCAGGGTGCGGTTCACGCTCGCGAGCCGAAAGGGCGGCTCGCACCTTAGCCAGAATCCGCGCCCGGGGTCCGTTGTCCTCGAGTGCGCCGCTCATTCTGGACCGTCTTCCCACAGTTCGTGGAAGGGCCGGACCGACGGACTGGGCAGCTCACGCGTTCGAGCCCAGCCGCTCCCCGGAGGAAGCCGCGTGTTCAGCACCGGGAGCGCTCGCATCACGCGCAGTGCGGCTCGGTACAGACGCGGCCTGCTCGCGGTCGCCGCATATGCGGCGAGACCCAAGCGCTCCGTTCGGTCGAGGAGCCCCGCCTCCGCTGATCTTCTGCGCCATTCGTGAAGCAGGCGATGGATGGGGATCCGTACCGGGCAAACGTCCGTGCAGGCGCCGCAGAGGCTGGAAGCGTAAGGAAGCGGGTGAGCCTCCTCGAGCCCGAGCATGGCCGGTGCAAGAACCGCGCCGATGGGTCCGGAGTAGACCCAGCCATACGGGTGACCGCCGGTCTGACGATACACGGGGCATACGTTCAGGCAGGCGCCGCATCGCACGCACCGCAGTGCCTCCCAGGCGTGCTCGTCCGCCAGTACATTCGTGCGTCCGTTGTCGACGAGAATCACGTGGAGCTCCTCTGGGCCCTCTGCTTCGGGGCCCGCCCCGGTCGCGGGTCCCTGGAGGACGGAGACATAGCTAGTCACCGGTTGTCCGGTCGCTGCTCGTGCCGTGAGCTGGAGGAATCCGGAGAGATCACTCCAGCGGGGCAGGACCTTCTCGATGCCCACGAGCGCGACATGAACGGGAGGAAGGGACGTCGTGAGGCGGATATTCCCTTCGTTCTCCATCACGGCTAGCGAGCCGCTCTCCGCGACCAGGAAGTTGGCGCCCGTGATTCCGAGCTCTGCGGTGAGGAACGCTTCGCGGAGTACGGCGCGTGCCGCCGCCGCGAGCGCAGCGGGCTCGGCGTCGAGCGGGGTACCCAAGCGCTCCGCGAAGAGGGCGCGGACGTCGTCGAGATTTCGGTGGATGGCGGGCCCCACGATGTGGCTCGGAGGCTCGCCGAAAAGCTGAATGATGTATTCGCCGAGGTCGGTCTCGAAGACCTCTACTCCTCGGTCCTCGAGGAACTTGCTCACGCCGAGCTCCTCGGACAGCATGCTTTTTCCTTTTACCGCCCGCCGAACGCCACGGCGTTCCACAATCCGGCGCAGGCAACCCTCGACGTCCTCGCGCGTTTCGGCCCAGTGGACCGTCGCGCCCGCCGCCTGGAGCCGGCTTTCGGCGAGCTCGAGCAGCTCCCCGAGATGGGTCAACGCGTTGGTCTTCACACCCTCCGCCCACCTTCGGAACGTGTCGACGTCCAGTTCGGAGAACGCCTTCCGACGATTGTGGTCGAAGGAAAGTGCCGCCGCGGTGACCGCGTCTCTCACGTTCGGTGCTTCGAGGAGCGTCTCGCGCGCCCGCCGCTGATAGTCTCCAGGCACTCCGGTCACTGCGCACCCCCCGGTCCATCGCCACGGGAGCTCCCCTGCTCCCTCGCCCTCCAAAGCAGGGACGCCAAGTGCGTCACGGGGAGCGACATGCCGCGTCTCTTCAGCCGGCCCTCAAGCTGCATCAGGCAGCCCGCATCGCCGGACGCCAGGACGTCGACTTCCGGGAGGGTGTCGATCTTACGGTCGGCCATTCCCGCAGAAATCTCGGGGAACTTGGTCGCGAACAGGCCGCCGAAACCGCAACACTCGTGGGATGCGGGCCATGTCACCACCTCGGCCCCGGCGGCCTGGAGAAGCTTCACGGGCTCGCGCTCCACGCCGAGGTCGCGCAGTGCGTGGCAGCCATGATGATACGCGACGCGTAGCCCCTGGAGCCCACGTCCCAGCGTCTCGATCCCAAGAACGCCCACGATGAACTCCGACAGCTCGTAGCTCTTCGCGGGGAGGTCGCAAGGCATCTCCTCGGCGCCCGGGCGGCGGTCGAGCTGTGTGAGGCGCGAGAACGCGTGCCGCACCATGGCAGTGCAACTCCCGGACGGCAGGACGACGTGTTCGCTCCCGGCGAATGCATGACAGGTATGGAGCGCCATCGTCCGGGCCTCCTCGACCAGACCCGCATTGTACGCGGGCTGCCCGCAACAGGTCTGGAGCGGAGGCACGTCGACAGCGACGCCGAGCGAACGAAGGAGACGGGCAGAGTCGTAGGCGGCATCCGCGAAGAGAGCGTCACCCAGGCAGGTAACAAAGAGGGAGGCACGCATTCGTAGACCCTGGAGTAATCGTGCAGAGGTCCCGTCCAGCACCGCGACGGGTCGAAGCCTCGCCCCAGGTAAGCGTGACGACAAGTCGCGGCAGCGACCATGACGGCCCGACAAGGGCGGTGGTCCATGGACGAGCGGCAGCCCTCGGCGCGCCCATCGGTCGCCCGAATGTCAACGGAGGCCGGCACTCGCACGATCGCGCCCGGCCAGGGGCTACCAACGCTACGCGGCGAGGTTCCCCCCAGGGTAGGGCACCTCGCGGGATCGTCACTTCTGGGCCCGTGGGCGCCGCTGTTCCAGGGCCTTTCCACTTCGTACCTTGGGCCCCGGGAGCCTTCTCTCGAACTGTGCCTGCACATGGCCTCGATCCGACCCTCCATCGGCAGCACCATGCCACTCTTGGTTGCGCTCGCCCTTCCGCTGGCGGCCACCGCCGGGCGCTCGACAGGGACGCCGTCGACAAGTCCCGAGCAGGCCCCGCAGCAGCCCGCGGTCCGTGACCTCCGTGGCATCCTCGACACGGGCTGGATCCTGCAGGATCCAGGAGGAGACGGGACGATCGATCACCTCGAGGTTCGCATCGTTCTGCCCATGGAGCCCACCGCCGCCGACGTCGCGGCGGCGGCCGACGTGGCAGCGCGTCTCGGATACGAGAGCGTGGCGCTCGATCTGGGCCTCGCGGTGTGGCACCGCGGGTCAGAACGCTACGACGTGCCGGTCATCTCGATCGGCGCGAGCGGGCTGCCGGCTGGAGCAGGCTCGTCGAGGGACGCTCCGGTCGAGGGGCTCGCGCCCGGTCAGGGCTCCATCACGTTCCTCGAACCCGGACCTGCGTTGGCGCGTGGGGGTGTCGCCATCCGCGGGCACGACGCCACGGGACTGTTGGCGTCATCTGCCTATCTGGCGGGCCGGTATCCGTCCATCTGGAACCCCGAAGATGAGGGCGACTGGAAAGACGTGGCCGAGCGGCTCGAAGAGTTCGTGACCGCGCGTGACCTCCCCGGCGCTGACATTCGGTTGCGTCGGATCGTCGTGGACGCGGCGGCGCCGGGGGTGACGCGCCTGGAGGCCGCCGTCGAGTTGCCCGATCTGGCTGCCGTCGAGCTCGTGGCGGCCGCGCTCGTGGGCGACGCGGAGGAACAGGGCGCCGCTGCGGTAGCGGATACCGCGTCGCGGGAAGAGGACGACGGACCGACCAGGGCCGATCTGGAGTTCCAGGACCTTCACCGACTCGACGTGCGGCTCATCGCCCCAGGTGCGGAGCGCATCGTTCGAGTGAGGCCGGCGAGCCCGTGGAGCACCGCGGCCGGCCAGGACGCGCCCGCGCCGTCCGAAGTGAGCTTCACGTTGCCGGAACTCTACTCCGTCGGAGGACTCTACTCGGACACGAACCAGGACCTGGTTCCCGATGGCACGGGGGCCTACCTGGCGATCGACGGTCCCGAAGCGGCCGAGGCGCTTGTCGACCTCGCGGCGCGTATCGGCCTGGAGACCGCGGGCGCGCGCTTCCCGATCGCTCGGGTCGTGGGAGAACGGGACGACCTCGAGACCATGGGAGTCCCCATCGTCGTCGGCGTGGAGTCCTACGGAATCCGGCGATTGCGTGAAGAGGGCAAGCTGCACTCCCCGCCACCGGCAGCGGGCGAGGGCTTCGTCGAGATCGTCGAGGGGGCCTTCATGGGGCAGACCGCGATCGTCATCGGTGGGGGTGATGAGGAAGGGCTCTCGGAGGCGGTCGGATGGGCCGCCCGGCGGGCGCCCTACATCTGGCTGCATGGGAAGGGAGAGCTGCTACTCTCGGAGGTCTCACAAAACGTGAGGCGCTTCTTGCAGGCGCGCGACGCGCCCGGCCAGGTAGCACTGGCTCTGGAGAAGCTCGGCGTCTGGATGGAGCGCGCCTCCGCCGCGGGCGGCCGTCCTTCGTCGATCGAGGTGGAGCTGTCGGCAGAGAGGGCGCCGGCTGGCCTAGAGGCGCTCGTGACCCGTCTGGTCACGGAACGCTTTCCGGAATCGGTGGTCGACGTCTCGATTCGGAGCACCGGCTTCGGCGTCGGGGATACGGTCATGGTGCGCGACTTCGATGTGCCTTGGGAAGTCGACGAGGTGAGGCGAGCCATCGGGAGCCTCTCGTCTCGGCTCACACGAGACCGCCAGACCAGCGTCGAGCTGCGGGTGAGCGAGCCACCCGAGGTGAGGGCGGCCCTGGAGGAAGAGATCCGCGCGCTCCTGGCAGAATATGGCGTCCCGCGTGATAAGTCGCAGGTAACGGCGCTTTCAGCCTATAAGCAGGGACACTCCTGGCTTGAGGACCGTGTTCTCCCGCGGCTGAGGGGTCGATCGGTGCGACGCATCGACGTCAGCTACCACACTCTCGAGGAGTCCGAAAAGGTCCGCTGGCAAACCGTCGCCGCGAAGACGCGATGGCTTCAAGAGCTGTACCCGATCGACGCCGTCTTGGCGCGAGAGCTCACGATCCCCGATTCCGCTGTCGCGTTTCACACCACGCGACGAAGCGATCCCGTTTACACCGTTACGGCCTGGGACTCGTCGGGGACGGTCGTACTCGAGGACTCCTTCTCGCCGAGCTACGTCGTGCGTCCCTTTTTCGACCTCTTCCCGGAGTACGAACAAGTCCGCGTCACGACGGGCTGGCTCACGGTCGTGCAGGGGACCGACACCCTGGTCGACCGACGGGTGGTGACCGATCCCGAAGCGTTCTGGGACGTCCCCCAAAGGGACGTGTACCGCACGCTGATCGACTACGTAATGAACATTCAGGACGGGCGGCCATCGCAATCCAACGCCCCGTTCTTCGACGAGCTCCGCGTCGATCTCCGCCTCAGCGAACCGAATCACCGCATCGGCGTCGACGAGGAGGTCGTCAGCTCTCTCGAGGCGCTGCACGAAGACATCTACTTCGAGACGTTGACGCTCTTCGATCTGATCGGGGATCGCTATGGCGTCGGCGGACTTTCTTACCCGGGGCGCGTGCTGCCGTACATCGACCCGACCGGACAGGGGCTACCGGGGCACGCACGTGTGACCCTCACCGGTAAGAAGCAGGGTATTCCGGAGCTCGTCGTCCGCACGATTCGGGAGGGCGGCGAGCCGACCCTCCAGCGCTACCTGCTCTCACCCTTGCCGGTGGAAGCTCCCCGTCTGCTGGGGGTCGTGGTCGCAGCTGGCGAGGATGGTCTCCGCCAGCTCCTCTTCGAGGTGGAAGCGCGGGACTCCCTCGACCGCTTCGAAGAGTATAGGGAGCGCGGGTCCGAGCAGGGAATCGACCACTCCTTCCTGTCCGCGGACCTCCTCCAGGGTATGGTCGGCTCGGCACGGAGGATGCACGAAGAGGGGTTCTTCGGCGGGGACGTCGCTTGGGACCGAGTTCGCCAGATCGCTTTCCGATTCAGGGTCGAGGGAGATTCGCTCTATTCACGCACGGCGGTTCTCCCCAGGAGCGAGGAACCGGCTGAAGTGACCCCCGGAACCTGATCCAGTTATTGTGGGACTCCTTGAGCAGGAGGAGTCATGCAAAAGAGGCGGTTTCGGGAAGAGCAAATCATCGGGATTCTGCAAGAAGTGGAAGCTGGAGCGACGATCCGTGAGATGTGTCGCAGGCACGGGATCGCGGAGACGACGTACTATCGGTGGCGCACGAAGTACGGTGGTATGGACGTGAACGAGGCGCGACGCCTCAAGCAGGTCGAGGAGGAGAACCGACGGCTGAAGCGGATCGTGGCCGACCAGGCCTTGAATCTTCAGATCCTGAAGGACTTGTTGGGAAACGGATCGTGACGGCCCGGGAACGGCGCCAGGTCGTCGAGCAGGTGCAAGCCGTGCGAGAGGTTTCAGAACGCAGAGCGATCCGGTACACGGGTTTTCCACGCTCTACGATGCGATATCGCAGCACTCGCGATCCCCAGGAGCTTCTACGAGCTCGCATCGTAGAGTTGGCGCAGGAGCGGCCACGCTGGGGCTACCGGATGATCCACGTGATGCTTCGACGAGACGGCCGGCTGGTGAACAGGAAACGAGTTCAACGACTCTACAGGGAGGAAGGGCTCGCGGTGCGTTCGAAGGGAAGGAAACGTAGGAGCCAGGCCCCTCGACCGATCCGAGAGGCGTTGAGCGGCCCGAACGAGCGGTGGAGCATGGACTTCGTCTCTGACACGCTGAGCAACGGCCGCCAATTTCGGTGCCTGACGATCATGGACGAATTCAGTCGCGAGTGCCTGGCGATTCACATCGCGCATTCGATTCCGGCCGCCGGGGTCATCGAGGTGATGGAGTGCCTCAAAGAGTCCAGAGGGTTGCCCGAAGTGATCATCACGGACAACGGCTCCGAGTTCCGCAGCCGTGCGTTCGATTCATGGGCCTACGCTCGAGGCGTGAAGCTCGATTTTATTCAACCGGGCAAGCCCGTCCAGAACGGCTTCATCGAGAGCTTCAACGGAACACTCCGGGGCGAGTGCTTGAACCTGCACTGGTTCCTCTCGATCCACGACGCGAAACGTTCGATCGAGCAATGGAGAGCTGACTACAACGAAGTTCGTCCCCATAGCTCCTTGGGCTTTCTGACTCCCGAGGAGTTTATGGATATTCATTCACCGAGCGAAGAGAACCTCGCTCCCAAAAATATCTCGGAAGTCCCATGATTTTTGGATCAACTTCGGGGGTCACTTCAGGGAGACACTCAAATCAATCGGTCTCCGATGATCCCGGGGCGGTTCACATGCTCGCCCGTGCGCGTCGCTGTACCTCAGACGCTTCCAGTGTCGTGTCGTAAAACGTGCACGAAACCTACCGGACGGTCATAAAACAGCGAATCCGTCCAACGTCTCGCGATTCTGCTACGCCGCCAGCCCGCACACAGGCGCATAGGGTTTCCTACCTCTCCGTCGGCGTCAGTAGCAATCGCGGGTTAGACTGTGCCACGCCCTGAAGCACCTGGAGGGCTCCGCGAGCTTTACGGGAGAATCACGTCCCGCTGCAACCATACGATGTTGTCCCAGCTCAAGACTTTCTCGTTGCCATCGAACAGCCCGGCGTAACGGCCTCCTCCAGCGGTAAAGGAGAACTCAAGTACCCGATCGGGTTGCGCCCCGCGTCGGATACTTCTGAGTCCGTGACGGGCATGTGTGAGGCGCCAACACCGAACGAGGGCCCCTTCCGTGACGAGATCGATGGCTCCAACACGGTAGGGGGTTCTCCACAGGCTTGTCATCGAAGCCCGGAAGCTACCCGCCTGAATCGGGCGGTGGGCGAGGCCAGTCATTCCGGTGACGCCGCGTCGTGAGGGACCGTCGGATTTCGTTGGGACGAGAGCGTGGCGGGGCTACGGCTTCCTGCGAGTGGGGTCCTCGACCGTTGCGATCACGAACGAGGCGAGTTGATTCCAACGAACGGGGGACGGAGCCAACTCCTCGAGGATCGTGTCCGCAGTGATGCCTCGGAATTGGCCAACGTGCTTCGTCTTGGCTTCGCGGTACGCCTCCACCGCGCGGAGAACGACAGGTACTTCGGCTGGCGTCAGATCCATGTCTGGAAGGTAGCGGCGTCAGTGCCCAACCGAGTCATGCGCGCACAATTGGGAGGAGGAGGGGCGCAGTCGAATGCCGCGGCACGGGCCCCCAAATACTCCTTGAACCGCACCGGGATTGTCGGAGACCCCAACCCTTGAGAGGATGGGGTCATGACAAAGGGCGAAGAAGTATTCCGTGGAGACGCGGGAGAGAGCCGTTCGGCTGGTCTTCGATCACGAGTTGGAGCACGCGTCGCAGTGGGCGGCGATCGTGTCGATCGCAGGCAAGATCGGCTGTACGCCGGAGACGCTTCGGAGTTGGGTACGGAGGGCTGAACGCGATAGCGGGAAGCGGCCAGGGCTGAGGACGGACGAGCGTCAGCGGCTCAAGGACCTGGAGCGTGAGGTTCGGGAGCTGAAGCGGGCGAACGAGATCCTACGCAAGGCATCGGCGTATTTCGCACAGGCGGAGCTCGACCGCTGACCCCGCTGATGGTGGCGTTCATCGACGACCATAAGGCCGAGTACGGAGTCGAGCCGATCTGCCGGGTGCTGCCGATCGCTCCGTCGACCTACTACTGGCACAAGGCCAGAGAGGCCGACCCCTCGCTACGCTCGGCTCGGGCGCAGCGCGACGAGCTGCTACGTCCTCTGGTCCGCAGGGTCTGGGACCAGAACTTCCAGGTTTACGGTGCGGAGCAGGTCTGGACGCAGCTGAACCGGGAAGGCATCCGGGTCGCCCGCTGCACGGTGGCCCGTCTGATGACCGAACTGGGGCTGAGAGGGGTGGTGCGAGGCCGCAGCTTCAAGGTGACGACGCATGCGGCCGACGGCACCGAGCGCCCGCTGGACCTGGTGGACCGCGACTTCACGGCGTCGCGTCCCAACGAGCTGTGGGTGTCGGATCTGACATACGTACGGACCGGGCGCACGTTCGCCTACGTGGCGTTCATCATCGATGCGTTCGCTCGGCGGATCGTCGGCTGGCAGATCTCGAGCTCGTTGAGGAGCGACCTGGCCCTGGATGCCCTGGAGCAGGCGATCAGCGAGCGGCTGGGAGACGAGGGCGAGCGCCCAGTTCATCACTCGAACCGCGGCGTTCAATATCTGTCTATTCGCTACACTGAGCGGCTCGCGCTCGCCGGCATCGAGCCCTCGGTCGGGAGCCGCGGCGACTCCTACGACAACGCGCTGGCCGAGACGATCATCGGGCTCTACAAGACCGAGCTCGTCTACCACCACGGTCCGTGGTCCCGGCTCGAAGACATCGAGCTCGCCACCCTCGAGTGGGTCTGGTGGTTCAACAACCACCGCCTGCTCAAGCCGATCGGCCTTGTCCCACCGGCCGAGTTCGAGGAGGTCTACTACCGTGAACTGCACACTCCAGCAAAGCTGGAGACACTCAAATCAATCGGTCTCCGATGATCCCGGGGCGGTTCATCCCGCAGAGATCCGCCATCGCATCGAGACTTTTCCGTAGGTCACGGATCAATCCGCCGCTCCTCGAGGGGAAGAGCAGCCCCGTGGTTCGCGGCGTCTCGCGGCCGTACATCCAACGCTGGAGGATCTCCCTGAGCTGGGGCCAGACCGATACCGTGCGGACGCTGGTCTGCGTCTTGAGTGTCCGATGTGCATTCGGGCGGAAGCGGATCATCCCTCGGTCGAAGCTCACGTCCTCCACGTCCAGCCCGACCACTTCCGAGCGGCGTCCGCCCGTGAGCAGGAATGTGGCAACGATTGGGTACAGCCCCGGTGTGGCGTTCCTCCGGTGCCGGGCCTCGAGGATTCGTGCGGCCTCCAAGAGGAGTGCGGCGTCCGCCATCTCGAAGAATGCCGCCTCGCCTTTCCACCGGCTGGTAGGCTTCTCCTGGAGCATAGCGACGGGGTTGTATTTGGGGTCCACGTACAGGCCCTCCTGGGCGCGCCCGTAGAGGCCAGAGAGAGCGTTCAGGTAAGTGGCGCACCGTGCCTGGCCTCCGCTTGCCGTCTTTCGCGAGGTGCTCGATCCACGAGCGTACCTCGGCAGGCTCGATCGAGCGCGGGTTGCGTCCACGACCGAAGTACTCTATCGCAGTGCGGAGGCGCTGTTCCAGGTCGTTCAGGTGCGAGCGAGAAGTGCGGCGGGCCTTTGCTTTCTTAATCAAGTGGTCCCGGACCAGCTCGGCCATGGTCGTTGACCGGGCCACCTGGACCCCGGCGCGCCCGCGGCGCTTCTCCTGGAGCTCCGCATGCCGAGCGGTGAACACGACCTCCGCGATCTCTTCGTCCGTCGTTCCCCACGTAGCCCCAGGTTCGGCAAGCGCCTCCCGGCCCCCGCCCACATCCGAATAGGCGCGGAGGTCGGCGTAGGCGCGACCGTTTCGCCAGAAGATGTGGGGGCCGATGTTCCGTTGCTTGGGCCTCCGTGCCATTGGCATTGCCTCCGTTTGGCTGAGTCTCCGGCACAGTTTGGACCGTAGCATCGGATTGACCCGCAGGCGGCGGTGGACCTACGGTGAGCCCAAGTCCAGCCCACGGGGTTGGCTCGGCAGGGCGGTTCCGCTTCGTTCGAAGGGCGAGGAATGTACGTTGTTAGAATACTGGGTAGGCATCGGTTTCACAACAGTTTTTGGCACAGTTATGATAAGAGATACCGATAGAGAATTGCACGAGAGTTCCGTAAACATCGTAATAACAATAAGTTAAGACCACAGGGCGCTTAGCTCAGCCTGGTTCAGAGTGCCTGCCTTACAAGCAGGAGGTCACTGGTTCGAATCCAGTAGCGCCCATATCGGAAGTCAAGGCGCCGCAAGGCCTTAATGCCCTGCGGCGCTCGCTTGTATTGCCGGCTGTGTCCCAACTGTGTCTCGGCGCGACCCTCTCAGGCCCCGTGCTCGACGACCCGCAACACGCTCGCGGGGTCGGCCTGCTGATAGCTGAGCTTGAGCGCTCGCGTGTCCTTCCAGCCACCCGCGGCAGCCACGTCGACGTCTGGTAGGTGCTTTCGCTCCGACGCGAACAGGCGCCGGTACGGATGGAGCACTCCGCCCCGGAGCTTCGGCAGCTTCGCCGCCGCCTCCCCGATGCGAGGGGAGCCGCGGAGGTAGTGGTCGAGCTCCTTCCGTGCGGGCCCCGAGAGAGGGGAGACGAAAAGCAACCCTATCTTGTCGCTCTCGCTGTCCCAGCGGATCGCACCGTGTGGCATGTGCTCGGCGAGCCGCTCGTCCATCCCGGCCTCGGCAATCGCGGCTCGGACCTGGTCCGGGGCCTGGAGGACGTCGGCCGCCTTGAGCGCGCAGATCGCGCCCTCGCGCCGGCCCGTGTAGCGGGCAAGCGCCAGGATACAGCGGAGCCGTCCCGTGGGGTCGACGGTGTCCGTCCGCGCGAGCGTCTGAAGATAGCGGTCATGCGACGCCACCGGCCGCCGCGGGTTCTGCTCCTTCGGCCACCTGACGTCATGGAGGGGGTTGTCCCGGATCAGGCGCCTCCCGTCCTGTTTGTGCTTCCGCGCCCAATTGAAGACGGAGGAGAGCCAGCGGAAGGCTCCGTCTACGGTGCCGGCCCTCACCCCGGCCATGTCCCGCGCGCCCCGATCCGGGGCGAGCGCTCCCGACATGCGCTCACGCGTGAACTTGTCGACGTGAACCTGCGAGATGTCCTCGACGAGCTGATCAGCCCCCCAGGCCGCGAGGAAGAGGCCCGCACGCATCCGCGCGGCCTTCCGCCAGGCCTCCGGACAGGATCGGGCCCTTGAGGCGGTCGTAGGCGCTCATGAGCGGCCCCAGCTTCATCGCCGGGCCCATGTCCTCGCCGCTTCAGCCCGCACTCACTTGACCGCCCCCGGCCGAGAGTTGCAGCAACGTAGTCGGCAGGGGCGCTGTAGGGGGTTGGAATCGGCCTTCCGGCCCGCGACGCCCCCCATCGGGTACCCTCCGACGGGTCCCATGAATAGAGCACGGGGTAGCGCCCATCTGAGTCGGTGTACCCCCGCGGGAGAGCCACGGTGACCTGGTATTCGCGGCCGGTCGTCCAACCGACCGAAGAGACGGCTCGGGGCGCAGTCTTCCTCGCCCGTCGGAACAGTGAGGGGGTAGCCTCCGCCTCTCTTTCGCTGGCTCATCTGGTCCAGGTACCAGATCCGGAGTATTCGCGCGACCTCCGAGACGTACTCCCTTTGCTCACCAGCAAAGGAAAGAGCGACCTCAAAGGCCCATTCGGCACCTGGAGTCACGGACTCACTCTCCGGTGACACGCTGCGTGGTCGTAGGGCGGCTGCTTCAAACGCCCGGATCAGCTGCGGAAGAGCCTGGAGCTCGTGATCATCTGTTCGGTTCCACAGCTCATCTTCCCCCCGGAACGCTGCGTTCATGAGATCACCGAGGTCGACTCCGAGACGGGCCGCCTCCGCGCGTGTGAAGCGAGCCGGCGCGACCTTATTTCGCCACGCCCAATAGGTGTGCGACTGCACGAACCTGTAGATGTCCTCCTCAGTCGCAGGCTCGCGCTCGAACACCGAGAAGCTGTTGCTCGAGACCAACACCGAGAGGCCGGTTGAATCGTCGGTGTGCTCCGCTGGAGCCGGGCTGCCATCCATGAACTCGCCGAGTTCAATGAGGGCCAGGCCAGGAAGGGCGTCTGCCAAGGACATCGTCCAGCCCAGCGTCTGCATCGGGTGATTCCAGCTCGCCTCAAAGGAGCCCGTTACGATGACCTCCGTCCGCACCGGCTTCCCAAGCGGTTGCAGCCTGACATCGGCGATCACCGCAAACGCGTCGCGGCTGGGCACCCGGTACGCATGATCGGTATCTACAGCCAGCACACCAACGGCACGCTTTCCATCGAGCGAGGCGGCTACCGTCGGAAACGCAAATTCAGTGCTCACACCTGACAGGTCATTGTGGCTCGCTTTCGTATTTGGATGGTGTCCCTTCAGTAGACCGCCATAGTGTCCCCCGATTACTGAGCCGGCCGCAGCCAGGTCTACGCCAAGGTAGAGCACGGTGTCCATCGCGGTCACTGGCAAGGGAGCCGGATCCGGAAGAGGTGGTGCCAGGCCCCTGAGCTGACCTGCCGGCCCACCCGCACACGCAGCTGTGCTGGCCAGGACGATGGCAAGAGGGACGACGAGCGCGGTTCTAGCGTATCTGGTCATATGACGCATCGAGTGAATCCGAACAGCCGTGAGCCTCCCAGGGGTTCCCGGAAATCCTGCAATGCGATGACGGCAACTCCGGACCTAGTGGTGGAGTCGCCCTTCCGTCAACCACGGCATGTCGATCACCCTGGAGGAGCGGAGGTCCATCGCGGCGCTGGGGATCAGATTGAGGGTGAAAGTTAGGTGGTGGAGTGGACTTAGTCGAGTCGTACAGATGCCTCATGGAAGCGCCCTCGAGAGTGATGCGGTGTGCGATTGAGTGGGACGCCCCGCCCGACGGCCTCGCAACACTGAGTGATCGCGCCGCATCGTTCGACTCAAACCCCCTCGAACTCAGGCCCGCCGGGAACGTCCGCCTTGCCGGCTAGCACGGATCAACCGATCGCTCCGGCCTCCGGGTCTCGCTGGTCAACCAAGTAGGCGGCCCGATCCTCCATGCGGTGGCGTCGGCGCTCGAACAGGTCCGTGTGTCAACGGCCGTTGAAAATGTCTCACATTTGGCCGTTGAAAATGTCTCACTTTCCGAGCCGCCCCGGGGAGGGAGCGTAGCGACCGGAGCGGGGCGGCTGCCCGGGAGCCGGGAGGCTCTCATGACGCGGCCTTCCGGGCAGAGGATGCGGGGGTTGTTGGGGTCCCCAGCGGACGGATCGCCTTGGAGAGCTCAGCGTGGCGCCGCATCCGGTAGCTGTTGCCCCGGATGTTGACCATCTGGCAGCGGTGGAGCAGGCGGACGCGGCCCGTCGCCCGGTCCGCCGTGACGCCGTACCATTGATCGAGCGGCGCGTCGCCCCTCCCGCTGGCGGCTCCGGACGCCTACATGCGTCGGCGGAAGCGAGCAGGGGAGCATCACGTAAGCCCAATAGCTACCCTGCATGTACCTCACGAAACCGGGCAGAGCCGCGCGACAGCGAACGTGCGTTCGGCCGCCCAGTCGCGAAAGCTCGAACGGAAGCCGTGCGGCACGGCCGCGATCCCCAGCTCCTTGAACAGACCGCTGAAATTGAAATCCTTCAGCTGTAGCCCCCTCGGAGTTGGGAACACCCACTCCGAAAAGGGCGCGTGCGCCTAGGCCTCGGCCAGAATCTGCCGCGCCCGCGCCGCCAGCGGCACGCGGTGCTCCCGCCGGTTCTTCATCCCCTCCGCCGGAATCGTCCACCCCCGCCCTCCAGGTCGAGCTCCTCCCAGCGCGTTCCCCGCACCTCCCCGGACCGGCAGGCCGTCAGCATCAGAAACTCGAGGCCCAGCTCCACGGAAACGGAGGCCACGGACCGCCGGGCCGACTCGATCGCCCCGGCAACCTCCCCATAGGGCAGCGCCGTGTAGTGCCGCTGGATGCGAGCAGGTTAGGCCGCCTCGGCACCGTCCTGCGGGACGCCCCGATCCTTGAAGTAGGCCAGTCCGAGGTTGAACTGCGCAAGGGCGTAACCCTCTGCTCGGCGGCCATCCGGTACCCGCGCACGGCTTCAGCGGCGTCTTCCGGGACGCCCTCGCCGGTGGCACACATGAGCCCGAGGCTTGTTCCCGTGCTGTCTGCTGCCTTGTTGATCGCCTGTAGCGAGAAAGGGCCAACGCACCCAGCGGGACGTCAGTTAACTCACCGTCCATAATTTCAGCAATCTCTTCGGCGCGCTGCCACTCGGCCTCTAATGCCTCGGCCCGCTCATCGAGGATCACGGATAACCCTATTCGTTCAAGGGATCCCAGCTCACCGAGGGTGGTGCGACTCTGAGACAGCGCACGATCAAGTCAAGCCACCGATCCACCTGTCCCGATTCGTCACGATTCTCCCGTTAACGCTTTCCGGGGAGACAGTCGCTTCATTTCGACTCGACACAAAGTCAAGTCCACCGAACCATGTCGACATGTTGTGATTGTTGTCATGAACCGTCGTCGGGGATGCCCAGACCGGGCTCGGGGCTGGCCGGAGCCTCGGCCTTGGCCACCCGCTTCTTCCTTGGGATCTCGGACACCGCCGTTGTCGCCGCGTCGAGGTCAAAAGATTCCGCCCGGAGTCATCAGGTCCTCGCGGCAGAGATGGCTGTAATCCGAGAAGTCGCCGGGATGCTTCTGACCCTTTATTGGAGCCCTCCTCGATGGTGCGGG
>CBDFLM010000002.1:0-112621 GCA_965249195.1 Longimicrobiales bacterium | reverse complement strand
CGCGGCAACTGCCCGGTCGGTCAGCCTACGCAGCTCTTCCACCATAGCCGGTGTGCTGTCCTTCGACATGTGCCGGATAGAGCTGCCCACGGTGTCGACGCGCGCGGCGAAGATGCGCCGGCCGCGCCGTTCGTCGAGCGCGTCGCCCATGGCCTTCCCGCCGCCCACGAGGATGACGAGGACCGCCAACAGCTCCGCCCATCCCAGACGGAAGAAGCCGGTCTCGACCGGCGTGTCGAGGTCCAGACTGCCGACTGCGATGCTGGTCAGAATGAAGAAGAACACCGGCCAGACCATCAAGCGGGGTAAAACGAGAAGAAGCTCGATACGGTTGGCCAGGCGCTGCTCTCGCCGCTTCGCCTCGTAGGCGGAGGTCGTCCCTTCTTGGGGTTCGAATTCTTCTGCGTCCACCGGCTCAGCCCCCGATCTCGATCGGCCGCGCAGGGCTTGTGCTCACGGTCACCCTGGAGTCGGTCGACAGATTAAGGCGGGACCTCCCGGTGCGCGAGCGTCGCCAGCGCCGGGGCGTCTTCCGCAATCTGGCATGACGGCCGTAGGGGGCTTACGGTAGGGCCCCGTTACGGTCCCCGGCAGCGAGTTCGGCGATGCACTCTCAGACCCTCCTAGGCTCGGCTCTGATCCTTGCCTGAGGCCGCCTTCCGCTTCCGCAACATCATGTCGGATCTGACCGCCGTGCTCCCGGACAATCGAGCCGCCGCCGATGCGCTCATCGCGGCCGCGGAACGGGCCGAGGAAGTCTGGACGGTGCCGCGAGCTCCGGGGAAATGGTCGCCGTCCCAGGTCGTCGAGCACGTAGCACGCGCGCTGGAGGAGTCGGCGAACGTGATCGAAGGCAAACCCACGCGGTTCCCTGCCCTCCCCTTCTTCCTTCGGCCGGTTGTAAGAGGGCTGTTCTTCAATCGGGCAGTCAGAGGCTGAAGGCACGCGATAGGGCGGTGTCTCCCGCCCCGGACACGCTCCGCGGATACGAACTTCCCGCTCCCTTCCGCGCCTTCCTCGACCTCTACGGGGCGGGCCGCTACTGGGACAGTCACGAGGCGCTGGAAGACGCATGGCGGGCGAGAGGAAGCGCTTTCTACCAGGGCCTGATCCTCTACGCGAGCGCCTGGGTCCATTGGGAGCGAGGAAACGCGCACGGCGTGCGGGCCCAGCTGCGCAAGGCTCGCGCGCGTCTTGCCTCGTATCCCGATGGCTACCTCGGCCTCGATGTGGCTGAGCTGCGAGCGCACTGTGACGCCGCGCATGAGCTGGTGGCCGAGGATCCCGAGGGCTGGCGCACCCGAATCACGGCCTTGCCGCTCCGCCTCGCGGGCGCCCGCCTGCGAGGGGACGAGATGGAGCTGAGGCCCTGAGATCAGCCGCGGTCGAGCTCCCCGGACCGACCCCGACCCTGCGCGTTCGGGGCGAGTCGCATGGTCAGGAGGATCATGCGCTCTGGGATCGCCAGAACGGCCCGCGTCAAGCCCAATAGCAGCCACCCGGAGCCGTGCCAAACGAGGTATGCCGCCTTTCCACCGGAAACAATCCATCCGTCGAGGTTGAACCCCAGGAGGACCGCTCCGAAGGCGAGCAGGACGCCGTAGACTGCTCGAACCCCCCCCGGCGTGTCGGGCGCCCCACCTTGGATCGCCAACCACGCGACGAACATCGCACCCACCGCCAGCGCTGCGCCTAGGAGACCAGCGACGGCCACCCGGGCGCCACGCTGCGGCAACGCCGAAACCAGGGTGGCCGCGTGCCTGGATCCGTACACGGCATCCCGCAGGAGGTATCCGGCAAGCGGGAACCCCACCGCGATCGCCATACCGCCGAGCCACGGGGACCCCCCACCGGTCGGACCGAACGCGCCCGGCAGCGTCGCCGCCACGAGGTCGTAGAGGAGAACGGCCAGCGCAGCGAGGAGTGCAAGTCCGAGAAGTCATACTGCGAGGCCCCCCAGAGCCTCTTCGCGGGAGCGCGTTGGAGCGTGAGCCTCGTCCGCCTCGTTGCTTGTGAGACGCTCGACAGCCTGCAACAAGCCTCCCGCCACGGTCCCATCGGCGGCTCGGAATCCGGTCGCGCGCTCGAAGGTCGCGGACAACCTACGCGACATGCCGTCGAGGGTGGACGCGAGCTCACTCAGGCGTCTGTGCAGCCCCTCGACCTCGACCGGAAGCGAACGAAGTCGCCGTAGGTGCTGGCGTAGGCTCCTTCCGATCCTGTTCTGTGCCCGCGCGCCGTACGCGGTCCGTAGGTGCATCCAGAATCCCGAGCCAAGGCTGACCAAAGCGAGCGGAATGACGACTCCGGCCAAGACGATCACGTACGCAGAGACCAGCGAGAGCATCGAATCCGGCTCGAGCCCGAGGAGCGCGGTCAGATCCATTACCTCGGCCAGCGAGGCAAAAAGGAGCACCTCGATGGTCACGAGTCCGAGCGTCAAAACAAACGGTCCTGCCTGCGACAGCGTGGTGCGCGTGGACGGTTCACCGACCGGCCTCGCGCCGTGCTCGCGCCCGTCTTCCCTTTCGAGCGCCTGGGCGATGACACCGCTGCCGAAGGCACTGATCGTGAGTCCGAGCGGCAGCAGGAGCTCGTCCTCGAACAGGGCTGGAAACTGGAACAGTGACGGGTCGGGCACGACGAGACGTATCGCCTCGAGAAGGGCGAGAACGTTGACCGCCCCCAGAGCGCACGCAAGCGCGAGGAGGGTGGTGCTCGCGACGATTCCGTCCCGTGCCCGGCGGGCGCTCTCCAGCACCAGCGCCGCGTCGTGTGCGGACCGGATCGGAGCGGGCGCTTCGATTCCCTGGAGCCTCGCGACGTTCGCCGAGAGCTTCGACTCGAGACGTAAGAGGCGAGAAATCTCACTCCCACCGGCCCGCTCGACGGCCTGGCTCAGCTCCCCGAGCTGAACGACGAGGGGGCCACGGTGCTGGCGTCGCTCACTCTGGATCAGCCCCACCATCCGCGCTTCCAGACCCCGCATGGCTCCCGCCAACCCCTCGCTGACAGATGTGAAGAGACGCATCGTGGCGCCCAGGAGCCCTTGCATAGGGCGCGCCTCGGGGCGGTCGGACTCGTTTTCAGCCCGCACGCGACCGTCCGCGCGCTGCGTGGCGAGCTTCACGATGAGGTCGCCGCGGCCCACATCCGTCCTCGAAGGCAGTCCGTGCCCCGCAATGCGGAGGGCTCCACCGGCCGAGGCACCGCTTGGAAGGGGAACTCGCAGATCGCCAAGGGGCGTGGGGACCTCGAGCTCGCCGCGCGGTCCGGACCCATCATCCGGCACAGGGGCACAGGGGTCTCGGTGACCAGATCGCTGCCCGCTCGGACGAAGCGCGGATCCTCCTCCACCTCCACCACGGCTACGATGTCGTGCTGGCGGGCGCCTGCTCGCCCGTTGCCGGCCGAGCGAACGACGTCACCCGAAACGACTCCCGGGGGGACCTCAAGCACGATCGCGGCCCCGTCCAGGTCGGTCCCGCGCCCCCCACAGGCAGGACATCGAATGTACCCGTTCGTTGTGCTGCCCGATCCCGAGCCCCCACAGCGGCCGCAGGGCGGTCGCAGCTCCTTACGAGCGCCGGTCACGACCTCCGCGAGAGTCACGGTCAGCCTGGGCCGGCGGTCCGGTGGCTGCGATCCGGAAAGCGGGGGGGGCTCCTGCTTGCCACGGAGCTCGTCCTGGACGAACGCGCTGAACTGCTCGACAAAGACCTCGACGGCCTCGGCGAGGTCGGGTCCCGGGGGTTCCGGCCCCGCTGCGCGGCCCAGGCCGGCGTGCCCCAACCGGTCATAGGCCGACCGCTGCTCCGGGTCGCCAAGCGTCCCGAACGCCTCCGCCAGCTCCTTGAACCGCTCCTCCGCCTCCTTGGAGCCCTGGTTGCGGTCCGGGTGACACTGGAGTGCGAGTGTCCGATAAGCGCGCCGGATCTGATCCGCATCGCCCGTCCGCGAAACGCCCAGCACCTCGTAGAGGTCGCGCATCTGGTTTCCGTGATCCAATGAGCGGAAGATGCCCTTCGAGCCTCAGGCCGTCGAAGCCGCGGAGACCGCCTGGTCCGCTTCCACGCCCTCACTTCGCGCGGAAGGAGGAGGCCCGCTGGGTGCGGCAAAGGCGGCCCGGGTGACCTTGGCCGAGCTCTCCGGCTCCGCCGCGTCGATCCGGTCCGCGTCGACGGTTTCGCCCCCGTTATCCGCCCCTGCTCCCAACAGCAGACTGCGATCGCGGCTCGCGCTCGCGGCCGCCTCTACGAACTCAGCGAACGGGTCGCGTCCGCGCACGCCACTCAGGGACCGGAGGGACCGGTCCAGTTGATCCTCGATGCGCCCCAACTTTTTCTGCATGTCGCCCGTGACGCCGAGCAGTCCGTCCAGGATGGGTCCCGCGGCGCGGGTAATCTCGGTCTCGCGCTCCAGCCTCGACGTTTCTCCTCGAGCTGCTTCAAGCTCCTTTTTCAAACGTTCCCTCTCCGCGAACTTCTGCTCCCCATCGAGCATGAACTGGTCCAGCCGCCCTGTGATCTCGGCCTGCCTTCGACGAAGCCCGGACAGCGCGCCCTGTAGGTCGGCGACCGGAATCTGTCCGACCGCGGACACCGCCTTCAGTGCCTCTTCCAAGGTACGCGCGTCCAGCTGGGTCTTTGCCAGATCCGCCCTCATCCTGGCAAGCTCACCCGACTTCTGCTCCTTGGTCAGCGAGAGCTCCGCGAGCCTCTGCTTCAGCTCCTGCGCCCGCCTGTCCCACTGTTCATGCTGCTTCTCCAACCTCCGCAAGCGCAGCTCGAGTCCGTTCTTGGTGTCGAGGTATCGCTCGGCAAAGCGAACCGATTCGAGTTCTCTCAAAAACGCCACTTCGCTCTTCAGCGTGTCGAGCTCCCCCTCCTTACCCTCCAGCTGGTCGTTGCGGACCTGAAGGGCCCGATCCTTGGCGCGGTCGGATCGTTCCATGGTCTCACGGTGGGCGCGAACCCAGCCGATCGAAGCCACACAGGTGAGGACCGCGACGATCAGGCTGAGAATGACCAGGGTCGCGCTCATCAGCGACAGCGTTGCCTCGTTCATATGACTCTCCTTCTCACGGACGAGGTGGGAGCAGTGCGGAGATACGGGCAGCCCGGTTCCCGGAGCGTACTAATACGCCTCGAAGGGCCTCCTTCAGTGGCTCGTCGAGCTGGGCGAAGGGAACGCCCCTCTCGTACGACGACAGCAAGACCGACGTGATGACCTGGTCGTCGTGGTCCTGCCAGCTCAGGCCACCTGGGACGGAGGAGAGGGCGAGAGCGGCAACCGCTCGCCTCTCCTCGCACTCGTCCAGGCGAACGGCGTCCACGTTGCCGTCCGCGCGTTTACGGATCAAAGAGACGGCGTCACCGTCGAATCCGAAGCCCGTTACCTCGCCGCGCCGGAAGAACCGGTGACTCCACTCCTCCGGAGTCAAAGCGGGCGTGATATCGATTTCGTTCATCCGGGCCGCGCTTCAACAGGTCGCCCCTCGGGCATTCATCAGCCTACCAGCGCAACCACTCGTATGCAAGAGGGCGGCTAGGTACGAGGTGTCGTGGCTTCGGGTTATATTTGGTACATTCGCCTCCTCCCGTCTCGATCCCCGACGGCCCCTTCGCACCCCAGCGGTGGGCCCACGGAATGAGGGAGGAGTGTTCCTACCGGTCAGTACTCGACTTGCGCCCGCCGCATCCGCGCCGCACCTGTGGTGCGTCCAGCGAAGGGCGTCGCCGAACGAACCTGGCGACCGAGAGCAACCGGTGAGCGGAGGTGAGGGTGATCGCGAAATACGGCGCGAACCATTCTACGCAGCCCGACCTGGAGCTCGCGATCGACGCCATCTGCGAAGACCTCGCCCGGCAGCTCGGAGGTAGCCGGCCCGACATCTCTTTCCTCTTCCTTTCCCACGCGCACGCCCCCGATTTCGAGGGGCTGGCCGAGCGAGTCATGAGAAAGAGTGGAACGCGCCACCTGCTCGGTTGCACCGGGGAGTCCGTCGCCGGCGGCGGTGAGGAGATCGAACACGGCCCCGTGGTCAGCCTGTGGTCGGCCGTGCTGCCCGATGCGGAGCTCGATCCCTTCCACCTGCGGTTCACGCGTACTCCGGACGGCATCGCCTGCAGCGGGATTCCACCGATCGAAGGGGAAAACCCCGAGAGCGTGCGCGCGGTCTTCCTCTTCGGTGAGCCGTTCTCCTCCGTGCCAGGCACCGTGATCGATCGCTTCGCCGAGGAGCACCCTGGCGTGGCCCTGGTGGGCGGGATGGCGAGCGGTGCCGCTGAGTCGGGCAAGAACCGGCTCTTCCTAGACTCGGCGACCATCGCGGATGGCGCCGTCGGCGCCGTCCTTCGCGGCGGACCACGGATTCGACTACTCGTCTCCCAGGGATGTCGCCCGATCGGCGAACACTATTTGGTAACGAGCGCGGAGGGGAACGTGATTCACGCCCTGCGGGGCGCGTCACCGCTACAGCGGCTGAACGAGCTCCTGCCCTCAGTTTCAGAAGAGGATCAACGATCCCTCCAGGGGGGACTGCACGTGGGCATCGCGATGGACGAATATCGGGAGGCCTTCACGCGGGGCGATTTCCTCGTCTCCAACGTGATCGGGATCCAACGGGAGCAAGGATCGCTCGTGATCAGTCGCGAAGTGAGGGTCGGCCAAACAGTACAGTTCCATGTGCGAGACGCGACGACAGCGGACCACGACCTGGTGCGAATGCTGCGAGAGGACGAGGCCACGAGCTCAGCTCCCGCGGGAGGAGCCTTGCTGTTCATCTGTAACGGTCGGGGGACGCGACTCTTCCCCCTCCCCCATCACGACGCAGCCACCATCCAGCGGGAGGTCGGACCGATCCCGTTGGCTGGCTTCTTCGCCCAGGGTGAGCTCGGGCCGGTGGGTGGCGAGAACTACCTGCACGGATTCACCGCCAGTGTCGCACTCTTCGAGTCGTAACCGGACGGACCGCCGTCTCGGGGAGGACATCGACCCGTTTCAGGCTGCCCTCGAAAACGCGCAGCATCGGCCCAGGCTCGCGCAGGCGAACTCCAATGTGGAGACCAGAATGCGAAGCTCATCCATCACGTCCCATGCAGCGCTCAACGTCCTCGTTCTGGCCGGCGGCCTCGAGGGCCAGGATCCGTCGGCCGTGGCCGCTCACGAGGTCTCCCAGTCGCAGCTGGACCAGTGGAAGACGGAGCTGTCCAACTGGGGCCGCTGGGGCGAGGAAGACGAGATGGGGACCCTGAACCTGGTCACACCGGCCAAGCGGCGCGAGGCGGCGGCGCTGGTCGGGGATGGCGTTACCGTATCGCTGGCCCGGGACGCTGCGACCGAGGAGGACGTCGACAACGGCCGGCCGTACGAGCACGCCATGGTCCAGCTCGATGCGCTCGCCGAGGCCGCCGCCGAGCGGAGCCGCTGGGGCTTCCTGTTGACCGCCTCCCCGCTACCAATGGTCCGAGGAACAGGATCACCCATCAACCCGATCGCGGTTTTCTGACAACGGCCGTCGAGAGCGGTCCGGCGCCGGCCGCAGGAGGCTCGTACATGCGCCCCCCTACGCCATTCGCATGAGCGCGCCCTCGTTCGCGTCCCCCGAAGACCAGAACGTCACGTTCGTCGAGCTGTTCTTCGACCTCGTCTTCGTATTCTCTGTGACGCAGGTCGTGGGTCTACTTCACGCAGGCATCTCGGCCGGGACCGTTGCACAGGGGGTTCTCGCATTCTGGCTGGTCTGGTGGGCGTGGACGCAGTTCACGTGGGCGCTCAACGCGGCCAACACCGATCACGCACGGGTGCAGCTCGCAACGCTGGTCGCCACCGCCGTCGCGTTCTTCATGGCCGTCGGGGTGCCCGACGCGTTCGGAGCCACAGCTCCGTGGTTCGCCATTCCGTACGTGACGGTGCGCGTGATGGGCCTCCTGTTGTACGGGTGGGTGGCGTCGGCCAACGAGGCTCAACGCAGCGCGGTCCGCCTCTTCGGCCTGGCCTCGGTCGGGGGTCTGGCAGTCGTTCTCGTGGGCGCGTTCGTCGGTGGCGAAGCGCAGTACTGGTTGTGGGGGCTCGCGATCCTGCTCGACGTGATCGCCACGATCGTCGGGGGGGGCAGCGGAGGGGTGGGACCTGCACGCCGCACACTTCGCGGAGCGTCATGGTCTGATCGTGATCATCGCGCTGGGTGAGTCGCTCATCGTGGCGGCAGCCGGGCTGACGGGTGCGCCGCGCGTACCCGAGCTGATCGCCGTGGGGATGCTCGCCGTCGCGCTCACGTGTGGCTTGTGGTGGAGCTATTTTCCGTACGTCAAGCCGAGGTTGGAAGCCGCGCTGCACGCCGCTGGCGGCGTGCAGCGGACGCAGATGGCCCGCGACACCTTTTCCCTCACGCACTTTCCGATGCTCTGCGGAGTGATCGGGCTGGCGGCCTCGTTCGAGGAAGCGATCGCTCATCCGGCCGATCCCCTGGCGACCGAGGGACGGATCGCCCTCGCGGCGGGTCTCGCCCTCTTTCTCGGCAGTACCGCGGTGGCCTGCTGGCGCGCCGGAGGGTCGTTTCCCGCGGCGCGGCTCGGGGCGGTCGTCGCGACCGCGACCGTGATCGTCCTGTGGACCTCGATGCCCGCATGGGCCAGCCTCGCCGTGGGGCTTGCAGGGGTTACGCTCGTCGTGACCTGGGAGCAACACGCGCTGGTGGAGAGGCCTAGTCCCGCGGGTGAAGGGTCGCCCTCGATCGAGGCTTGAGCCCCGTGGAAGATCTACTGCTCCTGCTGGCCTATCTCGCCGACCCGGAAAAGGAGGTGTTGCTCCACTCCGAGAATCCCGATGAGTACATCCTCCTCGAGGAGTACGTCACCGACCTTGCCAGCGCGTTTCGCGACGTCGAGAGCCGTGGCCTTGGATTGCCGGCGGCATCCCCTTCGCTCGTCCAGTTGCTGCACGAGGTCGTAGCCGAGGTGTCCTTCGAAGCCATCTACAACGAAGGCAATACGATGTACACCGATTCATCCGGCAACGTCATCGGCGATCCGAACGAACGGTGGCGCGCGTACGTGGCGACGAGTCCGAAGTGGAAGCGGGCGATCGAGCTCGCGAGGTCGATCTGCTCCTCCCTCTGACGCTTCGCCGAACACGTTCCCGCGCATGGCGGTTTACCGACCGTGAACGTCTGCCCTACTCGTATCGCAGCGCCTGCATGGGTCGACCCTGGACGAGCGCAGGGCGGGGGCGTAGCCGGCTGCGAAGGCGACCATCGCCAGGATCACACCGACCGACGCGACGATCGGTCCGGCGCCGAAACAAGCAGTCTGACGCCCGCGGCTGAGCTCTTGGTGGGGTCCGGGACCGAGCCGGACCTCGTTCTGGTAGTCGATGGCGACACTCACTTCAGCTAGCGATCGCTTCAGAGGCCGCCGGCCGCGGGCGGCGGCGGATTTTCGTCGCGGGAGAAGGGCAGCCGCCCGAACAGCTCACCTGACCCACAGGCCGTGACCACCCCCACGTCAACGCGGATCCACGACCTCTCAGTCCAGCAGCCGTCTCGCCAGCGTCGCGGCGACGTCGAGTGCCATCTCGAGGCGTGGGTAGCCG
The DNA here is from genome assembly GCA_965249195.1 of Longimicrobiales bacterium. GTDB lineage: Bacteria > Gemmatimonadota > Gemmatimonadetes > Longimicrobiales > Gaopeijiaceae > CBDFLM01. The sequence continues at coordinate 103,027 of CBDFLM010000002.1, read as the reverse complement.
GCACTCGTCCTATCGCGTGGCGGTGCTCGACCTCACGGAACGGAATCGAACTGGCTTCCCTTCTCCGCGGGCCGCACACTTCGTAATCTCGATTCCGTACCCAAAACGGAGAAATCGCCGTGCTCGACTCTTTCATGCGTGCTCGCCGAGGCGGTCTCTGTTGCGTGACCCTCGCACTCACCCTCCTGGCGCCGCCGCGCCCGACGGTCGCGCAGGAAACGGCTCCGGCCGTCAACCCTGACGAGGACCGCTACATCCTCCCGTCCCCGTTGGTCCAGCAGCTGCTCGCTACGGACAAGAACTACGCGACGCTCGACTACATGAGTCCGGACCGGGATCACTTCCTGATCCCACTCGAGACCGAGCTCTCCACGCTCGAGCTCATGTCGCGGCCGACCTACCGCCTCGCGGAGCTCGAGCTTCGACCGCAGACGGATCGGCTATGGCACCTCGACACGTACGGGATCTACGACCTCCGCATCTACTCGATGAGCCAGCGACGGACGACGCAAGTCAATCTTCCCAATGGTGCCTTCGCCAGTGACTTCACGTGGTCGCCCGACGGAAGCCGGATCGCTTTTCTCGCCCACCTTCCGAGCCACACCGAGGTCTGGACGGCAGATGCGAGCACGGGAGCGACCCGCAGCCTTTCCGACCGCCGGGTCCTTGCGACGATAGGGACCCGCGCCGGCCAGGCGACCCAGCCGTCGAACATGCTGCAGTGGACTCCAGAGGGGACGATCATCACGCTGCTCGTGCCCGAGGGCCGCGGGCCGGAGCCGCAGCGGAATCGTGTCCCCGACGGTCCCGTCGTACGCCGAACGCGCCACGAGCCCACGCCCACCCGCACGTTTCCGTTCCCGCTCGAGGACGCACACGACGAGACGCTGTTCGAGTACTACACGACGAGCCAGCTGGCCGAGCTGTCTTGGGGCGAACAGCCCCGGTCGCTAGGTGAGCCGGCCATGTGGGAGTCGATCTCTCTCAGTCCCGACGGCCGATACCTGCTCGCGACCCGGATCGAGCGGCCGTTCTCTTTCCGGACGAGGTATCGTGGCTTCCCCGGGACGACGCTGATTCTGGATCGCCAGGGGAGCGTGGTCGCCACGCTCGGGCGGCGACCGCTGAACGAGGCCGGTGACGACGACGATGACGACGATCGGCCTCGCGATCTGTCGTGGCGACCAGACGGTGCAGGGCTCAGCTACCTCCAGCACGTGCCTCGTGACCCCGATCCGGGGCCCGACGCCGAACGCCCCGACCGGATCATGCTCGCCACCGCCCCGTTCGACCTGGACGACAGCCGGGTGGTGGCGCAGACTAAGAATCCGCTGGAAGAGGTGAGCTACTCCCTCGATGGGCGCCACGCCTTCGCCACGGCCAACCGCAACGATGAGCGGGCTCTCCTCCATTTCGATCTTTCGGCCACAGCGTCCGAGCCAAGGACGTTGATCGATTTTCACGCCACGGACGACCCCACCCGGCTTCCGGGCTCGCCCATGACCGTGAGCACGTCGAACGGGCTCGACTACGCACTCGTCTCCGAGGACGGAAGCTCCGCATACTTGATGGGGTCGGGGTACGCAGCCGACTTCCGCCCTCAGCCGTTCGTCGACCGGTTGTCGATCCGCGACGGATCGACCCGTCGCGTCTTCGAAGGCTCCAAGGAGAGCTTCGATCAGCCTCTCGTAGCACTCGATCCAGATCTGGAGCGCATGGTCGCGAGCCGGGAGTCGGTCGACGACTTTCCCGACAGCTATCTGTGGTCGTCGAGCGACGGATGGGGGGAGAACCTCACCAACAACGTCGACCCGTTCCCGGAGGTGACGGCGGTCACGCGGATCGACTTCGATTTCGAGCGCCGGGACGGCCTGAAGGTCCAGGGTCGCGTGTCCATGCCGGTCGGATGGGAGGAGGGCGACGGCGGGGTGCCCGCCATCTTCTGGACCTATCCTCGCGAGTACGAGGAGCGGCTGGAATACGATCGCGCCGCGATCCGGGCGCGCAACAAGAACGCGTTCACCCACATGAGCTGGCTACGCTGGTCCGACATCTGGCTCACTCAGGGGTACGCGCTGGTCCATCCCGACATTCCGATCGTAGGTGAGAATTACAACGACACGTACGTCGCAAGTCTCGTCGATGCGATGTACGCCGCTATCCGGGCCGTGGACGGACTCGGCCTGGTCGACGTCGACCGCATCGGGCACGGAGGCCACTCCTATGGCGCGTTCGCGACGGCGAACGTGCTGGCCAACGCACCTTTCTTCCAGGCTGGCATCGCCGGCGACGGCGCCTACAACCGCACACTCACGCCGGCAGGCTTCCACAACGAGGAGCGTATGCTCTGGCAGGCCCCGCATACGTACCTCGAGATGTCGCCGTTCTTCCGCGCCGACCAGATCGACACGCCTCTCTTGCTCTATCACGGAGGGGACGACAACAACACAGGAACGTTCCCGATCCAGTCGCGGCGTATGATTCACGCCCTCACCACCCTCGGGAAGACCGCCGTACTCTACGAGTACCCCTACGAATCGCACACTCCGAGAGCCATCGAGAACAAGCTCGACCTGTGGGCTCGCCTCATCGGCTTCTTCGACGAGCACGTCGAGGGAGATGTGGGGTCGCGGCCGGTCTCCGAAGGGGGGTGAGAGGTCCATCATGAGCACGCACGAGCCCAACGCCCCGCTCCAACTCGCGGACGACGAGATTGCGAGCGTCGAATCCTTCAGACGCCTGAAGGACACCGCCGTGTTGACCATCATGTTTACCGACATCGTGGGATTCACCGAGCTGACCGACCAGAAGGGTGAGCGCCACTCCAACGAGGTGCGCAGGTTGCACGACGCGGTCCTGGAGGAGGCCATCACCGAGGGCGACGCCGGACTCGTGGTGAAGCACATCGGAGACGCCATCATGGCGGTCTTCGCCGAGCCGTCGACGGCGGTCGAGCGCGCGCTCCGGATCCACGACGGCCTCCAGCGACTCGGTCGCGAACGGCCCGACATCGAGGGTCTCGAGGTGAAGATCGGGCTCGACATGGGGCAGGTGACGGTCGAGGAGCGCGTCGACGTCGACGTTTTCGGGAGACACGTGAACCGCGCCGCCCGCATCCAGGGCCTCGCCGGCGGTGGGCAGGTGCTCATGTCGTACACGGTCTTCGACAGCGCGCGGGGTTGGCTGACGAGTCCTGCGAGCGAAGGCCACGCATGGACGTCTCACGGCCGCTACGCATTGAAAGGCGTCTCCGCGCCGGTCGAGGTCTTCGAGGTCACCGATCCAGCGCGCGTACCGCTTCGGCCGCCCCGGCACGGCAAAAAGGTCCGCAGCGTCCCGAGCGCCGCCTGGGGCGCCGGGTTCGTCCTTCTCGGTGTAGCCGGCGCGATGGTCTACTCGCAGTTCACGCGTACCGAGGTCTGGCTCGTGGACTATGCCCCGCCTTTGTCCTACCTGGACGGCACGACGGAGGTGCTCCTGGAAGGAGAGCCGAGTGAAAGCGATCGTCGACTGCTTCTGGACGTCGCACCGGGTGAGCACGTCCTACACTACGACGTGGCCGACCCCGTGCGGTTCTACGCCGAGCTCGACGTGGAGCGGGGCGAAAACCACGTCTCCCCCGCCTTCGTCGAGAGTCGACTGCCAACGCTCTACCGTTATATAGGGCTAGGCGACGAGCCGGTCGAAGCCGCCCGCGGCGGGAGCTACTTGGTCTACGACACCGAAAATCAGCGGGTCGACCACACCGTCGAGATGGCCCTTTCCATCGAGCTGACTTCGGATCCGGATGACCCTGGAGCGGCGGCCTCGACGCTTTCGTGGTCGCTCGATGTGGACGGCACATCGGTCGCAGACGAGGCGCGCACGTACTCCAACCCGATCGAGGCAGGCGAGCCCACGGTAGAGGAGATCGAGCTCTACGCCGACGAGTATCACCGGTACTGGGTTCGGGTGCGACTCGTGCACGAATACGCCCACCTCGAGATCCTGGCCAGCTGGCTCGCGCTCGACCCTTAGTCCGCAGCAGCTCGAAGACGCCGAGGTGCTTTCCGCCCCAGGCATCATCCATCGGAGTCTTACCCCACCGCTGAGCCGACACTAGAAGTACGTCGCGAAGCCTATTTGCCAGGCGCTCGACTTCGAAGCCGCATTCCCAACGAGGTCGCGATGCCGCCCCCTGCGGTAGTTGAGCCGGAATACGGTGTCGGGTGTCGGACGCAGAGACACGCCAGGGACGAGACTCGAAGCTGTCCCAACCGTAGTTGAAGGTTCCTGATAGGGGAGAAAGAAAAGTGGTGGCTCCGGGGGTCCCGGGCCGATAGGCTCGGGTAGGCAAAAACCCCAACACGGAGCCACCACGATGAAGAGAACGTACGAGGTAAGGGATCGGGCGGACAAGCGCGCGATCAGGGAGTTCCTGAAGCGGGAGGGGCAGTTTCTGCTTCCGATGCTTGAGTTCGTGGAGCAGACGGAGGTCGTGATCGACGAAGTCATCCAGGTGATGGGACGAGCGACGATCGAAGCGGTGCTGGAGATGAGCGCCGAGGGTGTGGCAGGCGTGAAGCAGGCAGGTCGGTCACGAGCGGAAGACGACACGGTGTGGTATGGCCGGCAGGGTGGTGTGGTTTACCTGTCGGACCGGAAGGTGCGCGTGGAGCGGCCACGGCTCAGGCGCCGGGGCGCCGGGGAGGGTGGCGAGGTCGAGGTGCCGGCGTACGCAGCGATGCGGAGACCGGGCGCTGTGGCGGATCGGATGCTCGAGGTCCTGATGGCGGGGGTGAGCACGCGCAAGTACGGCCGTGTGATCGGTGAGATGGCCGACACGGTCGGGGTGAGCAAGTCGGCGGTGAGCCGTGAGACGGTCGAGGCCTCGGAGCGCGTGCTGAAGGAGCTGATGGAGCGCCGGCTGGATGCGTGGGACCTGCTGGTGATCTACCTGGACGGGATCCAGATGGGCTCGCACCACGTGCTTGCTGCGGTAGGCGTGGACTCAGACGGAAAGAAGCACGTGCTGGGCGTGAGGGAAGGAGCGAGTGAGAACGCCGAGGTGACCAGCGCGCTCCTAGAGGATCTGGTCGAGCGCGGCCTGGACCCGGGCAGGCGGCGGCTGTTCGTGATCGATGGCTCGAAAGCGCTCAGGAAGGCGATCGAGAAGGTGTTCGGCCAACGTCACCCCATCCAGCGCTGCCGCAACCACAAGCTCCGCAACGTGCTGGGTCATCTGCCGAAGGATCAGCATCCTCAGGTGAAGGCGGTGTTCCGGGCGGCGATGAAGCTGGACGCGAAGCAGGGCGAGCAGAAGCTCGAGCAGCTCGCCCGATGGCTCGAGCGCGACCACCCCTCGGCCTCGGCTAGCCTACGCGAAGGCCTCAGCGAGATGTTCACGATCAACCGGCTCGGCCTCCCGCCGCGGCTGAGGAAGTGCCTGGGCTCGACCAACCTGATCGACAGCACCCACTCGGGCGTAAGACAGAAGACCCGCAGGGTGACCAACTGGAAGAACGGAGCGATGGCCTTGCGCTGGGCTGCGGCCTCGTTCGTGGAGACCGAGAAGAGCTACCGGAGGATCATCGGCTACGACCAGCTCTGGATGCTCAGGGCCCACCTCGACGACCATGAACCGGTTGCCGAAATGAGAAAGGCAGGCTAACAAGGAGACTCTCCGGAGCTACCACCTTCAACTGTCAGCGGGACACCATCCTCGAGCCGCGGCGTAGATGCGTTCGGCCGACCAGGTGCGGCTTGCGACGGCCGCGAGGTCGGCGCCCGTCGGTGCGGCGACGAGCGTTCCGGGGGAAGCGGCCCACGCCGCGAACGCGGCGAAACCGACGAGCATGAATCGTCTCATGCCACCACCCACACCATGGACGCGGGACTCGCGTCTGAGAGGGAGGCCAATGGAGCCATCTTAATGTGTGGCTTTTGAGGTCATGGGAGCAATGGCTTCCTGGATCCGGGTGTCGCCCGAGCCCCCCACGGTCCGATGGCCGAGAGCTCCGCGGCTCACGCGCCGGGCCCCGGACGAAGCACCTTGAACGCATGCACCCAGTCGTTCCGCAGGAAGCCGGGAATGCACCAGAGGATGCAGAGCGGCTCGATGGCGCGAGCCGCAGCCGCGCTGCCGAGATCCTCCGACTCCCATCCGAATTCGTCGAGGATGCCGCGGACCTGCTCCTTGGCGCTCTGGTTGTCGCCGCAGATGAACATGGTCGGCTTCCCGCCGGCGAGTTGGGGATCGACCATCAACGCGCTGCCTACGCACGAGAAGGACTTCACGAAGTTGGCCTCCGGAACCAGGCGTTGCAGGCGCTCCATCAAGGAGTCGTCGAGCGTCGTGAAGAACCTGAGCACGCCGTTCTCCGGTGGCGCGTCGGCGATGGGGTTGGTCGCGTCGATGACGGTCTTGCCCCGGAGCGCGTCGCGCCCGCAGTGGCGCACCGCTTCCTCAGCCGCGGTCCCCTTGACGGCCAGCACGACGAGGTCGGCCCACGCCGCGGTCTCGAACAAGCTGCCCACGTGCGCTCTCTCACCCCGCGCTTCTTGCCAGTCCTCGAGCTTCGAGGGGTCCCGGGACGCACACGTCACCGTGTGGTCATACCGCAGGAACCCGTCGGCGAGGGTCTTCCCTACCTGCCCCGATCCGATCACGCCGACCTTCATCGACTTCTCCTCCCTTCCATCTGCGGTTTCACTTGGATGTCAGGCCCGTCCGAGTCGATCAATCCGCTTTCTGGCCTCCGGCGTTGGGCGGTCCATAAAGGACGCGGCATGGTCTACCCCCGGGCGTTCAGGAACTGTCCGGCGATCGTGAGCCCGAGAAGAACGGCCACGAGTCCGAGGAGGAGACTGCCGAAGGCGTAGAGAGCGGCCCTCAGCCAAGCCCCGTCCTCCAGAAGTACGAACGTCTCGTAGCTGAACGTGCTGAACGTCGTGAAGGCTCCCAGGACGCCGACCGTGATCATGGCGCGCGCCTCCGGCGAGAAGTCCACCGCCTCGAGGTAGCGAAGAGCCAACCCGATCAGGAGCGATCCCAGTACGTTGACCACCAAGGTGCCCCACGGAAAATCGTGGCCCAATCGCCCTTGCACCCATCCACCGAGGCCATACCTGGCGACGGCCCCGGCCGCTCCGCCGAGCGCGATGTAGAGCAGGATCATCCGCCCCCCGAACGAGAAAGGCCGACAGGCAAACCCCATCGCGTCGACAGGCCCTCGGCAGCCGCATGGTCTCCCGATTCAGCCGAAGCCGGCCGCCGTGCGGCGGAGAAAAGATGCCCGATCGTCGTCTGCGGGGGTAGACCAGCGACCGTTTGCCGGCGGCGGGACCACCGATGGCCGCGAGGGCATGGCCGCGCAAGTGCTAGTACCCCGGACCGAGGAGATCGATGGTCCCTTCGGGCCACACGGCGGTCGCGGGATAGATCATGATGTGCTCGTCCCACCATGGGTTCGCCTCCGGATCATGGGCGATCGAGCTCACGAAGGCGTTGTCCACCAGCCGGCAACCGAGCTTCTCGTAAAAGGCCGGCAGACCTGTCTGGAACAGGCTGACGCCGAAATCGCCGCGATCGACGCGAGTGAAGCAGCGCTCGACGACCCCCTTTCCGAGCCCTTCTCCTCGACGGCTCGGATGTGAGCACACGCCCGCTAACGCCATGACCGTGAGCTCGGTAGAACCGCTGCCGGCCGCATCGACGGCTCGAACCACGCGGGCGAAGGTCTTGGCCATCGCCACAACGTCGTCGCCGTCGGTGACGGTGTACAGCATCGGAGCCTGGTCCGCGGGCCCATCGTGGTGGGTCCAGTCTGGACGAGCGGGGTCGCTCTGGCTCCGCTCCGCAGGCGGCCCCCACACCGTCGCCCTGATGCGGGCGACGGCGTCCAGTTGCGCTTGGCTCATCTCCCGGGGCACCCAAGCCTGGATATCCATCACCGCCTCCGGATGCGTCATGACGGGGACCGGCGACCCCTTCCCCTCACTGTTTCGTCGTGCCTACCCTAGGGGCTGGTGGCGCTCGGCGCGATCTCGCGGCCTTGCCACCCGGCCGCGCGATTCGCACTGACCGCACGCTGGTCGATCACATTATCTTCCTGAGCTACTCTCTCACACGGGGTGTGATCATGGTCGACGCGATCGAAGCCCAGGCGTCGCTCGAAGGCGCGCTCAAAGAAGAAATCCTTAGAATGTACGAGGAGGTCGCCGACAACCCGGACGTGGATTTCCACTTTTTCCACGGTCGGGAGGCCGCCGAGCTCTTCGACTACAGGCAGGGCTGGCTCGAGGATGCGCCGGCCGGCGCGGTCACGTCCTTCGCCGGTGTTGGAAACCCGCACCTCCGCGCGCGGATCCAGCCCGGGGAGACGGTCGTCGATCTCGGGAGCGGTGCGGGACTCGACGCGATCATCGCCTCCCGGAGCGCGGGCCCGATGGGGAACGTCATAGGGATAGACCTGAACCCGAAGATGTGCGTCAAAGCGCAGGCGCACGCCGCCGCGGCGGGCTCCAAGCTGGAGTGTCACCAGGGACGTATGGAAGACATCCCCCTCCCCGACGCCTCGGCGGACGTCGTCATCTCCAACGGCGTCATCAACCTGTCGTTCAGGAAGCGACGGGTGATGGAGGAAATCTTCCGTATTCTCAAACCGGGAGGCCGGATCTCCATCACCGATATCGTCAGCGGCAAGCAACTGTCGCAGTCGATCGTGAACGATCCGAAGCTCTGGGCCAGCTGAATCGGAGGCGCTCTCCTGGAGGGAGAGATGTTTCGACTCCTGGAGGAGTCGGGGTTCACGCGGGTCCGCTCCGCCGTCGTACCGAACTTCAGGTGCCGCAAGGCGTCGACCCAAAACTCGGCCGAGGCCTACGGGGTGAAGGCCGTCATGACGACTGCGGAGAAAGCGAAGGAGGATTGAGGGAGCGGCGGTAAGCGAAGTGCAGCCGCGGCCGCGCCTCGGCATTCGCGAGAACGTGTCCCAGTTCTCGCTGCTCGTCGTGGTCAACCTGTTCGTGGGCGCGATGGTCGGCCTGGAGCGGAGTATCCTCCCGGCCATCGCCACCGAGGAGTTCGAGCTCGCCGCGCGCACCGCGGTCCTCTCCTTCATAGTCGTCTTCGGTCTCACGAAGGCCCTGACGAATTACTTCGCGGGCCGCTTCTCGGACGCCCATGGCCGCAAGCTCGTGCTGGTCGTGGGCTGGATGCTGGCGGCGCCCGTACCGTTCTTGCTCATGTGGGCGCCCACGTGGACCTGGGTCCTCCTCGCCAACGCGCTGCTCGGGGTCAGCCAAGGCCTCACCTGGTCTATGACGGTCATCATGAAGATCGACCTCGCCGGTCCCAGGAACCGCGGCCTCGCGATGGGGCTCAACGAGTTCGCCGGGTACTTCGCGGTCGCCGGTGCAGCGCTGGCCACCGGGTACGTGGCTTCGAACTGGGGTCTCCGGCCCGAGCCGTTCTATATGGGCGTGGGGTTCGTGGCGTGCGGCCTCGGCCTCTCGGTGCTGATGGTCCGGGAAACCAACCCTCACGTGGCGCAGGAAGTCCTGCTCGCGGGCGGTCCGCCGGCAGCGGGCATGCCACTACCTCGTGAGATCTTCTGGCGGACCTCGCTCCTCGATCGGAACCTCTCGTCGGTCAGCCAGGCCGGCTTCGTAAACAACCTCAACGACGGCGTGGCGTGGGGGCTCTTCCCTCTCGTCTTCGCTGCGGAGGGCATGAGCATCGCCCAGATCGGTTGGCTTGCCGCCATCTATCCGGCGGTGTGGGGCCTCGTGCAGCTCTTTACGGGCGCTCTTTCCGACCGCGCCGGGCGCAAGCGCCTGATCGTTGGGGGGATGTGGGTTCAGGCGATCGCCATCGCTGCGATCGTCGTCTCGTCCGACTTCGTCGGCTTCGCCACCGCTTCGGTGCTTCTCGGCGTGGGAACGGCGATGGTGTACCCCACGCTGCTCGCCGCCATAGGCGACGTAGCACACCCCTCGTGGCGCGGCTCTGCAGTCGGTATCTACCGCCTCTGGAGGGACCTCGGTTACGCGGCGGGCGCTCTGATCGCGGGAGCTGTCGCAGACGCGTTCGGAATGGATTGGGCCGTCGGTTCGATCGGCGTGCTCACTCTGGCATCCGGGGTCCTGGTCCTCGTGCGCATGCAAGAGACCCATCGAGCGCCGCCGAGACCGGCGGTGTGACTGCGTACGCCCTAATCGTAAACCCCGTGTCTGGGCGCGGCCGGGGGGTGGATAGGGCCGAGGCGCTTCGCCGGACGCTCGCTCAGACCTGTGAGGTTCGCGTGCTCCGGACCACCCGCCCCGGCGCGGCGCGAGATCTCTCCGCCGCGGTCGCGGAAAGCGTCGAGCGTGTCATCGCTGTCGGTGGGGACGGCACGCTGAACGAAGTCGTCGGAGGGCTCCTGGACTCTGGGCTGGCGACCCCACGGCTGCCGGAACTCGGTTTCCTTCCCGCGGGCACGGGCAACGCCGCCGTGCGCGCGTTCGGACTCGAGGCTGTTCCCGAGGCGATGGCGGCGGCCTTACCCCGGGCCGAGTCGACCCCTGTCGACGTCGGGCTCGTTCGCCACGAGCGCGGAGAAAGGGCGTTTCTTCTCTGGTTCGGGGCGGGATTGGATGCAGTCGTGGTTCACGCCCTGGCCTCCAGGCGTTCCGGGCCGATGGGAATGTCGGGACTTCTCGCAAGTACCCCTCTCATCCTGAAGGAGCTCATGCGGTATGGTCGACCGCCCATTTTCGCGGAAGTGGACGGCGATCCGCTCGGCGTCCACGCGAGCACCATCGTCGCGAACGTCGGGGAGATCCCGTTCTCGGGCTCCGTCGCCGAATCGGCCGATCCCTCCGACGGCAGATTGGACGTCGTGGGCGTGCCTCACTCGTCCACGCCGGGATCGGTGGGATTGGGCCTGCGAATGATGACGATGAGCCTCACCCGATCGCGGAGCGTGAGCCATCGACAAGGCACACGAATCTCGCTTCGCGCAGATGGGCACGTTCCGTTTCAGGTCGACGGAGAGGCCGGCGGCGCTCTGCCCGCCACGGTGACTCTGCGGCCCCAGGCTCTCCGGCTTCTGAGGACCCCTCCGCGGTGAGCGACCACGGACCGGGGTCGGAGGCATGAGCAGGCCCATATCGTACGCCGACGAGAAGGGGGCCCATCGCCTCGCGGACTTCGAGGAATGCCCGACGGATGACCAATTCGCCGCGCTCGCTCGCAGCACGGCTCTGAAGCGTTCTGGCTGCGATCCATACGATGTCGTGCACTTCGCCAAGAGGGCCGCCGTGCGTGCCCTTCGAGAGTCCGCGCCGAGCTGGTGCGAAGTCGGCATCACCGCGCTGGGTCAGGTCGAGCTCACGCGCATCGATCCCCGTGACGTCCGCTGGTCCATCGCCCTCGTGCGGCATGCGGTGGAGGCCACGTCGGCCGATCCCTACGCGATCTGGCTCAGAGCTGTAGAGCGCGCGCCCAACGTGCTTTCCCCCATCCTGCGGGAGTTCCTCGGGGCCGGTGGCGCACTCTCCGACTGGGGGTACAGGCAAGTATCGACTGAGAACGGCCCGGGTCTGATGCCCTGGGGCTACGCCCACTTCGAGCCCTCGGTGGACCTCGTGGGCTCCGCCCAGCGCTTGGCCCGCGACATCGACGCGGGGCGCTACGCGACCACCGACCCCGAGGGCGGCGGCGGGCTTCCACCGGCCTGGTTCGAGCCGGATCAGTCGCTCGAGCGGCGACTAGCGGCGTTGCGGGGCGTGGTCACCATCCACGGATCGCGCCGGCCCCGCTCGATGGACGAAGCCGGACGAGGCGAGCGGCTCATCGTCTTCGTGGCGGAGGCAACGGTGGCGCGACACGCCGGCTGGCTCCAGGCCCGGGCCCGGCACGAGCTGACGGGTCGCCACGTCATCGCCCTCTCACGAGATCGTCTCCTCGCGCTGGTCATCGCGGGGTCCTTCGAGATGGGGGTAGCGAGCGTCGAGTCCCGTGAGAGCCTTCAGGACATCGTCGAGGCCGCGCGCACCGAGCTCGAGATCCTGGCGTAGCCAGTCCTACCGACCGGACGCGAGGTTGGTCGGCTCACGCGGGCACGGAGCGCCGATCGGACTGGCCCCGCCTGGGCAGGGCCCTATTCGTGCCTCAGCGCCTCCACGGGATCCACGCTCGTCGCCCTGCGGGCTGGTACCACCGCGGCGAGCATGCCGACCAAGAGAACCGTCACCAGCACGCCGCTGAAGACCATGGGGTCCTGTGCGTCCACGTCGTACAAGAGAAAAGCGATCACCCTCGTGACGCCGAGCGCGAGGGCCAGCCCGACCGCGACACCGACCGCAAGCTGGCGGGCTCCCTGGCCCGCGACGAGCCGGACGACGTCCTCAGCTTCGGCTCCCAGGGCCATGCGGATTCCCATCTCCTGCGTTCGACGGCTCACCGCGAAGGACAGCACGCCATAGAGCCCCACCCACGCGATGAGCAGCGCCACGAGGCCAAAGACGATGAAAAGGAACCCGAGCACGCTGAAGAACCAAAGGTGGCGGTCGATGACCTCGGCTTGGGTCAAGACGTTGTATATGGGCAGCTCCGGATCGGCGCGCCGCACTGCTTCTCGCACGTCGGGCGTGAGGGTAAGTGGGTCACTCACCCGCGGAAGCGCTGCGATGTTCATGAACCACGCGTCCGCCTGTCGCAGCGGCACGTAGTATCCCGCAGGCTCGAAGCCGCCGAGGGCGTCGATCCGGGGGCCGCCGAGGCCGAGGTCGGGAACGACACCGACCACGGTGCGACGCGGGAGTGTGTCCGCATGTCCCTCGCGGAACCGACGCCCTACGGGATTCCGCCCTTCGAAGTACCGGTCCACCATCGGCTGGTTGACGATCGCCACGAGCTCGGAGTCGGCACCGTCAGCCGGGGTGAAGTCCCGACCCGCGGTCGGAGCGCTCCCCAGAGCAGCGAAATAGCCAGGGGTCACGACAACGCGGTTCAGCGAGGGCAAAACGTCGGCGTCTCGTAGGCGACACCGTCGATGGCTGTCTGTCGTCGGTTCTCTCCGTCGAGCGGTAGCTCCGACGTCAGGCTCACCGCGGCCACCCCCCGAATCGAGCGGAGCTCCCCGACGAGGTCGTCCCAGAGTCGCCGCCGCGCCTCCGGGTCGGGGTAGCCCGGCGCCAGGCTGACCCGCGCGGTGAAAAGCCCGTCCGTCTCGAACGGATACTGGACCCTCGAGAGGTTGGTGATGCTCTTGGTCATGAGCCCGGCGCCCACCAGCAGCGCGCAGGACAGGGCGACCTCCGCGATCACTAGCGCGCGGATCAGCCTTCCAATGCGGAGTCCCGAGGAGCCGCGCGATTCGTCCTTCAGCACGCGGCCAACGTCGGTCCGCGACATCTGCAACGCCGGCGCGAGGCCCGCGGCCAGGGCCGTCAGCACGATCAGCCCGGCCACCAATGCGATAATCGGCCAGTCGAGGTGGAAACGCATGAAGTACGGACGACCGGTGCGGGCAGGAGCGGTCACGACCTCGAACCAGCCGATCGCGACGTGTGCGATCAAGATGCCAGCTATCGCACCCGCAACCGCGAGCAGAAGTGCCTCCGAGAGAAAGGGCGCCATGACCCTGAGTCGGCTTCCACCCAGTGCGATTCGCACGGCCGCCTCCTTCGTCCGCGTCGCGGCGCGGGCCAAAAGGAGATTGGCGACGTTCGCACAGGCGATCAGCAGGACGCTGAGCACGGCGACCATCATCGCGCCGAAAAGAGCGTCCATCTCTCTGCTGGTGGTGGCGCGGGAGGGAGTCAAGAGTCGGATCCCGACACCCTCGTTCGACTCTGGATATTCACGCGAGAGCTCGGCGGCGATGGAGGCCATTTCCAGCTCAGCACGCTGACGGCTCACACCATCCCGGAGTCGTCCGTACACATTGAGGGAGCGGCCCTCCCCACGAGCGCTCGCCAAAGGATCCTCACGCATAGGAATCCAGAGGTCGTGGTTGTTCGGAAACCTGAATCCTTCGGGCATCACCCCGATGACCTGGGCCGGTTCTCCATTGACCCGGACCGCACGACCGATCGCGCCGCGGTCCCGCCCGAAGTGATCCCGCCACGCGGCATAGCCCAATACGACGTTCGGGGGAGCACCCGGCGCGTCCTCGTGCTCGACGAAGACGCGGCCGAAGAGGGGACTGACGCGGAGAACCTCGAACGTGTTGGCGGTGACGAACGCGCCCAGGTAGCGACGCGCGCCCTCGGAGTCGTCGAGATTGACCGTACCGCTGTGGACGCCGAGGAGGTCGATGAACGACGACTGACGCGCGCGGAAGTCGGCGAAGTCATACAGCCTCACGGACCCGCCCAACACACCATGCGAAATGCGCGTTCTCTGTATGACGAGGACACGGCTGGGGTCGGGCACATCGAGGCCGCGGAAGTACACGCCGTATATGACGCTGAACATGAACGAGCAGAGCCCGATCCCGAGCGCGAGAACCACGACGGAGATGAGCGCCGAGCCCGGCATCCGGCGCAGCGCTCTGAGCCCGAACCGGAGGTCATTGAAGAGGGTCTTCACCCGGCGAACATAGCTCCGCCGATCAGGCCCTGCAGCGATCAGGAGCCGTCCGTCCTTCCGTCGCCCGCCGCACCAGGCGGCACCCACGGTGTCGCCGGAGGTCGCGTCGAAGCGCCTCTACCTGAGCGCCCGATCCGGTTTCGCCGTCATGGCTGTCCCGCTCAGCGCTACCGAAGCCACCGTCGTTGCCGCGCTAGTCCGACCGGGGTTCCGCGCCCAGGCGCCTCCGCCTCGGACACGTGCCCGGTGGCTCACGACGGACGCTTCGAGATCGCCCACCTCAACCGAAGTCACATGACGAACGCGAGGTGATCATTTCGATCCTCCGACGCACGCGATCCACGTTCCGCCAGACCTGGTTCTCGTCCCGGCCCGGACGCGGCGCTTCGTCGTCGCCGAGCGCGACCGGACTCTTCCAACTACGGATGCCAGTGCGTATGCCGTCGGCCCCGTCTCGCCCACCGACACCCGCGGGCTGCTGGTCGTCGATCTCTTCGGAGGTGCCCAGATATCTGACGTCACCGTCGGTCGAGGTGGCATACCACTCGAACGTTTCCGCGACCAACTCTCCGCCACGGAACAACCGATCGCGGACGCCGGTGGCTTCCACGCCCATCACCATCCGCTTCTCGAGGAGGACTTCGACGAGGACGGTCTCGCTGCCCTTGTTCGTTCGGCGCTCGTAACGCCAGGAAGATCCCGGTGTGAGCGTGAAGGGTGCGCTCGTGACTAAGGGAGCGCGTCGTGTCGGGGCCGCCGGCTCGTGGGGCGGTGCCGGACCCACGGGCCCGCTCCCGTCGCAGCCGAGGAACGCCAACAAACCGGCCGTCAGGATGTTCCGTCCGTGGTGCTTCGCGTGTGCGCCCATGGTCTTTCTCCTGCTGATGCGTTGCGATCGCCTCCTCTGCAGGCGAGGAGCCGACCAGTTCGGGCGATTGTGACACGGTTCGCGGACGACGCCCACACTAGCATGCGGGAACCTCGCGGCGTCCCGGGCCGTTCGGACCGGTGCACCCTGGAAGCCTCCTATCGAAGGAGCGACATGGGCGCTTTCGCCCGCTCGATGGCTTGGGTCACAGTCGATCAGATGCGTGCCATCGACCGCGTGGCCACTGAGAAGACGGGCCCGTCCCTGCTCCAGATGATGGAGAACGCCGGACGCTCCCTAGCCGTGCTCGTCTTGCGCACCGTGGGACACGCCATCGACCGAGCCAGCGTGCTCGTGGTGGCCGGGCGAGGGGGGAATGGCGGGGGCGGAATCGCGGCCGCTCGTCATCTCTCGACCCGCGTCGAGCGGGTGGACCTCTGGCTTCCCGACCCGGACGACCTGGCCCCCGTGACGCGCGAGCAGCTCCTCACGTATACAGCGACGCCGGGGCGCCTGACGGACGTGGAGCGTCTCCGTACGACCACGTCATAGGACGTGGTCGTCGATGCCGTGATCGGGTATGGGCTCCGCGGAGCACCCACGGGCGCCGCCAAGCGCGCGATCGAGTGGATGGACTCACAGCCGGCTCCGGTTATCGCGCTCGACGTCCCGTCGGGCCTCGATCCCGACACCGGAGCGACTCCGGGCGTTTGCGTGCTCGCCCGCGCAACCCTCACCCTCCACCTTCCGAAGCATGGTTTGAAAAGCGCCTCTTCGGGAGAGGTGTTCGTGGCGGACCTGGGCATCCCGCCCGGCGCAACTCGGAAGGCCGGGATCGAGCCGCCACTATACGGCCCGGACTTCATCGTGCCACTCGAATCCTGACCCGGAGCGTCCCATCTTCGATCCCTCTACCGATTCCGAGCTTCTGAAGGCTACGACGAGCCTGTGCCCCACGTGCCTGCAACCGATCCCGGCCGAGGTCTTCGAGCGCGACGGGAGCGTCTGGATCCAGAAACGGTGTCCCGACCACGGGCCCGCCGAAGCCCTCCTCGAGCGCGACGCGCGTCTCTACTGGAACGACACCGGCGCCGCGGCGTGTGGGACCGGTGGCTGTTGCACGGTGAATCACAGTTGCTCGCTCATCTTCGAGATTACGGAGCGGTGCAACCTCACGTGTCCAACCTGTTTTGCGGGCTCGTCGCCCGCCCACTCCTGGATGCTGTCTTTCGAGGACTTTCGCGAGCGTCTCGAGCACCTTCGTAGCCAGGGGAAGGCCGACGCCGACATCGTCCAGTTCTCCGGGGGTGAGCCCACTGTGCATCCGGATCTCGAACGCATGATGGAGCTGTGCCTCGAGCGCGGCATGAAGAAGGTCTACGTGAACACCAACGGGATCCAGCTGGCCACCGACCCCGACCTCGTACAGCGCTGGTCCAAGATCGACGGCGGCCGCGATCGCGTCCAGGTCTACCTGCAGTTCGACGGCTTCGAAGAGGAGACGTACGCCTCGCTTCGTGGTGCCCGTGGGCGCTGGCCCACGACCTGTTCGTGATGCCGGTGATGACGGTCACTCGGGACGTCAATCTCCACGAGGTTGGAGCGGTGCTCCAGATGGTGAGGGAACAACACCCCCGCATGACGACTCTCATGCTTCAACCCGCCTTCTACTCGGGTCGCTACGACCACGAGCGCGGCTTGCACCTGTCCATGTCGGAGGTGGCCGAGGAGGTGGCGCGCCAGAGTCGCGGGCTGTTCTCCCTGGACGATTTCGGCCCCATTCCCTGCTCTCATCCCAACTGCTTCGCGATGGCCGTGGCGCTGATGCGCGACGGGGTCGCGACACCCATCTCGCGGTATTTCCCCCGATTCGAGACCTGGGACAGGCCCGGCGTCCGTGACGTCGTGTCCCGAGTCTCGGACCGCCTCCCCCAACACCTATTGGAGGGGATCGAGGACGACGACGTCATCGAATCCCTCCTCGATCTGCTCACCCAGGACGACGACTCGGTGAACTGGGGGGACTACCACAACTTCCTGGTGGTGGCCATCAAACCGTTCATGGACGCACACACGTACGATCAGGACCGCGTCGACCGCTGCTGCGTCCACATCGTCGACCGCTCCGGTGCACCTGTGTCGTTCTGCGAGTACAACGCGGTCCGCCGTCCGCAAGGCCGCCTGTGAGAGTCCACGTCGTGGGCGGCTTCCTGGGCGCGGGGAAAACCACCCTCGTGCGGGCCGCGGCCCATCGCCTCACGCGCCGCGGGGAGCGGGTCGGGATCGTGACCAACGATCAGGGAGCATCCCTGGTGGACACACGCCTGTGCTCGGGTCCTTCCACCACCGTCCGAGAGATCGACGGCGGATGCTTCTGCTGCCGCTACGACGCCCTCGGCGACGCCCTTCACGGCTTGAGAAACGCAGGCCGCGACGGTGGTTTTGGCGGAGGCGGTGGGAAGCTGCACGGATCTGGTTGCGACCGTCCTCTCGCCTCTGGTGGCAAGAGAGCCGTGGCTCGAGGTGGCGCCGCTGACCGTCGTGGTGGATCCGGGTCGCATGGCCGACGCAGAGGCCGACCGTCTCCCCGCGGACGTAACGTACCTGTTCCGCAAGCAGATCGAGGAAGCAGACGTCATCGTCCTCACACGTGGCGATTTGAAGGTCCCCGACGTCGAAGAGGTCGTGGCCGCCCTCAACCCCAGGGCACCGGTCCTCAAGGTATCGGGGCGCAGCGGAGAGGGCGCGGAGGAATGGCTGCGTGCCATGCCAGCCGACCTCGCTCCCCCTCTCGCGATCGACTACGATCGTTACGCCCGGGCGGAGGCCGACCTGGGCTGGGCCAACGCAACGATCCATATTCGCGGCCAGCGGCCCCTGGACCCCACCGAGACGATCCGGCGATTCTTGGCTGCTCTGGTCGACGCACCGGTCGTCCACGTGAAGGTCGCCACGCTCCACCCCGGGGGCGGAAGTGCCTCCCTCGTGCGCCGAGGGGAAGCGCCGAGTCTCGAGACCGAGGCTCTTCCTCCGCGGGCCGGCAGTCTTCGCATGATCGTCAACGCCCGCGTTGCGCTCCCGCCCGCCGACCTCGAGTCGCGGCTCCGTGGCGCTGCCGACCACGCGGCCGAGGACGGGCATGTGACCTGGGAAGACTTCGAGTGCTTCCGGCCCGCGCGCCCCGAGCCACGCCACCGTGACACGGTTCGGTGTCGGCCCGGAGACCCCGCATGCTGCGCCGCTTTTTACGAGCGCGAGGACGTGCGGCGCCTGTTGGGCGACTCCTTCCACCCTGGAGGCACCGACCTGACGCTCAGTGTGGGCGAAGAGCTCGGGCTGACCCACGGCTGGCGGGTCCTGGACGTTGCGTGCGGCCAAGGCACCAGCCTGCGGGCGCTGTTGGAGCGTTGGGACCTCGAAGCCGTGGGACTGGATGCGGGCGCGAACCCCTCCGTCGACGATCGGGTTCTCGAGTTCGAGCCCGGGGACGCTCACGCCCTTCCCTTCGCCGATGAGGACTTCGACGCCGTCCTGTGCGAGTGCGCAGTGAGCACGTTCGCCGACCAAGGCGCCGCGACGGCCGAGATGGTGCGGGTGCTCCGACCTGGAGGTCGGCTGGCCGTCACCGACATGGTCGTCGAGGGTCAGCTACCCGACGAGCTCGCCACATGGAGCGAGCTGGGTACGTGTCTTCCCGGGGCCCTGAAGAGCGACGGGTACGAGAGGCTCCTGGAGAACGCCGGGCTTCGGCTGGTGTCGTCGCGCTTGCACCCGGACGCCGTGCTCGAGCTGTTGGGGCGCGTCAAACGCAACCTCGTAGGGTTGGCCCTTGCCTCGGCTTCGGGTGCGCTCGGCGGCGACCTCCCCTTCGATGTACGGATCGCCAAGGATCTCCTGGCCGCCGCCCGCGAAGCGGTAGAGGATGGCCGCCTCAGCTACGGGGTCTTCGTCGCAGAGCGACCTGTTTGAGCCATAGTCACGATCTCTTGGTGATCGGGGGCGGATCGGCGGGGCTGGTCGCGGCCCGTTTCGCGGTCACGCTCGGCGCGACCGTCGCGCTAGCTGAGGCCGACAGAATCGGTGGCGATTGCACGTGGACGGGCTGCGTACCGAGCAAGGCGCTCCTGCGCGCGGCGCGCGCAGCCCGGGAGGTGCGGACCGCAGGACGTTTCGGCGTCCGCAGCGAGTCCGTTCGGGTGAACATGGAAGCGGTGCACGCGTACGTGCAGGACGCGATCGCAGCGGTCTATCGCAGGGAAGCACCCGACGTTCTGGGCTCCGAGGGCGTGGAGGTGCTGGGTGCCGCGAGCTTCCTGGACGCGGCGCGAGTAAGTGTGGGCGCTCGCGTTCTCAAGCCTCGGCGCATCTTGATCTGCACCGGCGCGACCCCACACGTCCCACCCGTCCCGGGCCTGGACAGCGTGCCCTACCTGACCCACGAAACCGTCTTCGAAAACCGTCGACTGCCTGGCCACCTCCTGGTGCTGGGTGCCGGACCCCTGGGGCTCGAGCTGGCCACGGCATACGAGGGCCTCGGCGCACAGGTCACGGTGTTGGGGGAGGAGCTTCTGCCCACAGAGGACCCGGACGTGCGCGCGGCGGTCCGGGACTCGCTGGAGGGGCGCGGCGTGAAGGTCGTGAACGACCGGGCCACATCCGTGCGCTCGGACGGGGACGTCGTCGAGCTCACCTGGCCCGAGGGTCGAGCGCGAGGGGACCTGCTGCTCGTTGCCACCGGACGCCGTCCGCGCACGACGGGCCTCGGCTTGGAACGGGCCGCCGTCCGTTTCGACGGGGGGGGGATCGAGGTGGACGACCACCTCCGCACCAGCGTCCCTCACATCTACGCAGCCGGTGACGTCACGGGCGGTGTCCAATTCACCCATTACGCCGCATGGCAGGGCTTCCAGGCGGTGCGTAACGCGCTACTTCCGGGTCGCGCACGCGGCGTCTCCTCGACGGTGCCCCGTGTGACGTTTCTGGACCCCGAGGTGGCGAGCGTCGGCCTCACTGAAGCTCAAGCGAGGGCACGGCACGGCGCTGGGGTGGTAGTTCGCCGCAGGGCCCTCCAGGACATCGACCGTGGCGTCACCGATGGCCGTGTCGACGGGTTCGTTAAGGTGATCACCGACGGGGACGACGAGATCCTGGGCGCCAGCATCGTGGCTCCACGGGCCGGTGAGATGGTGGTCGAGGTGATGCTGGCCATGCGACATGGACTCTCGCCGGGCGACCTCGCTTCCACGCTACACCCCTATCCAACCTGGTCCACCGGCCTGCAACAGCTCGTCGCGGAGGACGCTACGACGCGCTTTCGCTCGAGCCTGACGGGCCGTTTGGCCCTGTGGCTCTCCGGACTCGGGTCAGGAGCGAGCTGAGACGTCGTCCGCACCCAACTGCGATACGCCCAGCAGAGCCACGAGCGCCAACGCGGCGGTGAGCGCCAGGACACCGTCCATCTGCCAACGAGCCGCGAAGGGTGCGCCGAGGATGTTTCCCACCAGCTGGCCGGCGCTGAGCGCCAGCGCATAGAGACCGAGCACCATTCCGCGGCTCGCGTCCAAAGGCGCGCTCAGGTCGGCAAGGTGCGCGAACGCCGCGGGTGAGAAACCCGCTTCCGCGAGCACGAACGCCGCAGCGAGGCCCAGGACCGGCCAGGGCACTCCATGATTGACCAAATAGAGCGAACCAGTCACGCCGAGCATCCCGACCATGGCGGTGGCCATCGCCCTCCGGCGTGGCCAGGCAGGGGCGAGCCACACCCACAGGGCAATGCCCAGGAGAAAGGCGAGGCCCCAGACGCCCAATACGAGGCCGACGTCGCTGCCCGTGAAGCCGCCGACCAGACGCTGGTCGGGTGAGCGCGCGGGAAGGCTGAGAAGAAAAGGGGCCTGCTGGATCCAGAGGCCCACCACGGCGTTGACGGCGAGCCACGCGACACCGAAGCCGACGCTTCCCGGGACTCGGGCGAGGCTCTTCAGCGTGGCGCCTACGGGGGGTGGCCCCGACCTCTCGCGCCCCGCCCTCGGCTCTGAAAGGCCCCGGAGGAGCACCCAGGCGGCTCCATAGATGGGCGGCAGCAGCAGGAACGCCCGGCCGCCCAGGGCGTCCCAGGCGATCCCCAACACGACGTAGCCGGCGATCATTCCCACGAGCGAAGTCACCTCGAACAGGCCCATGATCCGGGTCCGTCGGGCTCGATCTCCCTCGGTGCCCCGCGAAAGAAGCGCGAGGGTCGTGGGGACGGCCGCCGCGGCGCTCGAGCCTTCAGCCAGGCGCGCGAGTAGGAGCGCGACCCCCAGGGCGCTCAGCGCCTCCAGGCCCAGGGCGGCGCCGGCGGCGAGCGTCGCGGAGGCGACCCCGAAGAGCGGACCCCAGCGCAGGACCCGTACCTGGCCGACACGGTCCGCGAGCCGCCCGGCGAGCGGAGCCCCCACGAGCTCGGTGGCGAAGAAGGCGGCCCCCAGAAGGCCGACGAGTGCAGCTCCGGCGCCCACCCGCGAGGCCATGCGCTCGGCCAGGAAGTACGCGAAGAGCTGGCCGGACCCGGCGGCGGCCACGCGGATTAGGCCATTGACGACGAGCAGGCGGGCGACGGGCACGTCTCCTGGGAGGCTCGAGGGTCGTACAGCGAAGGGCGACGGACCAACAAAGTCCGCCGCCCCCTCTCCCTCCCGGTGCCTCATCAACAGGACGAGGCGAGCGCTGGAGCCTCAGTTCGTCGCGGGTACCGGCTCGTACTTATGCAGATAGTGGTTCCGGTTAGACGCGACGTAGACGCTGCCCGCCTGATCGACGGCGACCCAGTGCACACCCTCGGTGCCCTCGATGGCGCCCAGCTGCTCCCCGGTCTCTGCGTCGGCGATCCAGACCTTGGAGTTGACGCCGTCGCCGATGTAGAGGATGTCGTCCTCGGTGATCCAAAGCGAGTACGGCGACCCGAGGTGTGTCCACATCTCGATGAAGTTGCCCTCGAGGTCGAAGATCTGCACACGGGCATTGTTGCGGTCGGCGACGAGCACTCGGTCGCGGCGATCGATGAGGATGCTGTGCACGGTGTTGAACTGGCCCGGCCCTTCGCTGCCCGGGTCACCCCAGGCTTTGATGAAGCGACCGTTGGCGGCGAACTTCGCAACGCGGGTGTTCACATAGCCGTCCGAAATGTAGAAGTCCCCGTTCGGACCGAAGGCGACGTCGGTCGGGCGATTGAAGTGCTCGCCGTCGTCGCCGGCGACATCGTACTCACCGAGCGTCATGAGCAGCTCGCTCCCGCCCGAGCTCCACTTCTTGATCTGGTGGCCCGCACCATCGACGGTCCAGATGTTGCCTTCCGGATCGACGCGGATGCCGTGCGTCCACATCGCGATGTCCTGGCCCCACTCCTTCGTCAGTTTTCCTTCCGGGTCGATGATCCAGACGTTCCCAACGTCGCGCCGGAACGCGAGGATGTTGCCGTCATCATCGATGGTCACGGCCGACGTGCCCTGGATGTCCTCGGGCGCGCTGATCCAGTCCTCGACGAGCCTGTACTCGGGCACGGCTACCTGATCCGTGCTCACCTGCGCCATCTGGTCCGTACCCGCGTCGGCCCGGTCCTGGGCCACGCCGCCTCCGCAGGCGACGACGAGGACTATGACCACGGGGAGCTGCGACAATCGCCTCATTAACGCCTCCAAGCGCTTTGGGTGCTGCAGTAGATGATCGCGGCCCCGTGCGGGCCGCGACTTCGGTCCTATCCGCGACCAATCCCGGTCCGGGAGCGGGCGGAGCGGTCTATCATCAAGCTCTAGTCGCTATGCTGGTGCGCGATCTTGTGCTCTTCGTATTGCCTGTCGTGGCGCTGTTTTGCCGTGCGCTTCTGGGCACCCCGCAGCGCACGTTTTCGCGTCGAAGCCGAGGCCACGGCCGAGGCCGAAATCAGTTTCTCGAGGTCCTCACTTTCGCAGGCAGGGCAGGAGGGCTCGGCAGACCCACGTAGGATCAGCTGCTCGGACTCGTTCCCGCAGCCGCGGCAGCGATACTCGTACATGGGCATGGCGACTCCAACCTAGAAGCCCGTGGCGCCTGGGCTCTTGGCGCCGCTTCGTACGAGGAACTCCACCACGGAGGGATAGCCCGGCCGCAGCCTTCGTCCTCGGGCCCGAGCCTGAGCGAGGGCGGCTTCACCGGGTCCCCGTGCACCCTCCGCGGCCGTGCGGCCCGTGGAGTCGACGGCGTTGACGTCGACGCCCGCCTCGACCAACAGCGTGACCGTCTCCAACACCGCCTCCTCGTCCGGCTCGACGACCGACCATGCCCTCCCCGTGACCATCTTGACGGCCGCCATCAGCGTCGTCGTCGTCTCTTCGATCCGCTGCGACAGGTTCCCGCCGGGGCGTCCGCCGTAGTAGACGCCCTCATGCACGAACGTCGGATCGGCTCCGTGCTCCAGCAAGAGGCGCACGACGCCGAGCGTACCGAACCCGGCAGCGAGCCAGAGGGGACTGGCCCCCAACCAGGCCCTGTGCATGGAGTAGTCCGTGGTCGACCCACGTTGGATGGGCGTGAAGTCGCCGAGCGGGGCGTTCGGGTCTGCCCGTGCCCGAGCAGGAGCTCCACAGCCTCCTCGTTCTTACGTAGAACTGCCATGATCAGCGGGCTGTAGCGCTCCGCGCCCACGTTTGGATCGGCGCCCTGCTCCAGCAAAAACTCCACGAGCTCCCCGAACTGACCGGGCAGAATCTGATCGCGATCGAAGTAGATGAGATTGTTGGTCGTCTGCTCCCGGATGAGCCACTGGTCTCCGAAGTCGGCGTAGGCGGCCATGACGAGTGGAGTCAGGCCCCAAGCGGACTTCGCGTTCACGTCGGCGCCGGCCGTAATCAGGTGCTTGGCGGACTCCGCGTCGCCCACCCGCGCGGCGAACATGAGGGCGTCGTTGCCTCCATGCAGAACCCACAACTGATGCTCCGGATGGGCGTGTGGGCTCTGGGCCCTCAGCTGATTCCACACGTGCGTACGGAGGGTCACGTCGGCGCCGTATTCGAGTAGAAGCTTCACGGCGTCGGGGTGTCTTTGGGCTGCGGCGAACATGAGCGGTGTCTGGCCGCGGGCCCCACGCGCGTTCACTTCCGCGCCCGCTTCGAGGAGCATCCGCACTACCTGGGGGTTCCCCGTGCGCGCCGCGGTGATGAGCGGCGTCTCGCCCAACAGGAGCGGCGCGTCCGGGTCCGCCCCAGCCTCCAGAAGCAGCCCGGCCATGGCCGGGCTCCCGTTCCGGCTGGCGGCCCACAGCGGCGTGGCGCCGAGATCGTTGGCGAGATCCACGTCGGCGCCCGCACCGATCAGTAGCTCGGCGCTGTCCATGTCGTCCCGGTAGCTCGCCCAAAGGAGCGCCGTGGCTCCGTCGCCGGCTCGGGCATTCACGTCGGCCCCCTGTTCCAGGAGCGTCCTGAGGGCATCCCGGTCGCTGTTCTTGGCGGCATCGACGATGGGGACGTCACCGACCGCGCCGACGAGGACCGTAACCAACGCGAGTGAGACCAGGCGCTGCCACCGTCGAGACGTCATGTGCATGCCCCGCCCGCGACCGCTCAGAACCCCGGCAGGGTTTCGAGCTCGGGATTGATCTTGAGGGCGCCGTTGCTGCCGCCCACGTGGTCGACCGGCATGCCGAGCTTGTCCATCAGCGTAACCAACAGGTTCGGCATGATCGGCGAGTCGGTGTACCGCAGATGCCGGCCACCGCGCAGGCGCCCGTTGCCGCCACCGAGCACCATCAGCGGTAGGTCGATCCCGGAATGGCCGCTGCTGTTGGAGATCCCCGAACCGTACAGGATCGTGATGTGGTCCAGCAGCGAGCCGTCCCCGTCCGGTGTGTCGCGTAGCTTCTGCACGTAGCGCGACACCAGCTCCGCATGGTAGCGGTTGATCTTCGACATCCGTGCGATCAGCTCCGGCACCTGATTGTGATGCGAGAGCGGATGATGCGCCTCCGGTATGCCGATCTGCGGGTACGGCCGCGCGCTCAACTCCTTGCCGACCATGAACGAGGCGACACGCGTCAGGTCCGCCTGGAAGGCGAGGAACTGCAGATCGAGCATCAGCGTCATGTGATCCTCGAAGAGCGGCGGAGCCCCCTGCGGTGCGTCGAAGTAGGGAAGCTCGACGTCGATCTGCTGCTCCGCGATCTGGATCCGACGCTCGACGTCGCGCACCGCCTCGGTGTACTCATCAATCTTGAGCTGGTCCTGCGGCCCGATCTCCCGCTTCAGGCCCGTCAGCTTCTCCATCACCGAGTCCAGGATGCTGCGCTGCTGCCGCAGCCGTAGCTCGCGCGCCTCACGATCGGTGCTGCCGGTATCGCCGAACAGCTTCTCGAACACCGCCCGCGGGTTGGACTCCATCGGCAGCGGCTGCGTCGGCGTGCGCCACGAAACCGTGTGCGTATACACACAGTTCAGCGTCCCCGAGCAGACGCCCGCGTTGGCGGGCTTGTCCATCGCGATCTCGAGCGAAGCAACCTGCGTCTGCTTGCCGAACTCACGCGCGAGCAACTGATCGACCGACACGTCCGCCAACGTCTCGGTGTTGTTTCGCCCACCCTCCAAACAGCCCGTCAGGAACGACCCCGAGGCCCCGGAATGGATGTCGTTCCAGCTCGCGTCGATTCCGGAGAGCACCAGCATCTGGTTCTTGAACGGCGCCAGCGGCTCCAGAATCGGAGATAGCTCGAAGCTCCTGCCCTCACCCTGCGGGGTCCAATACTCCATCGCCATCCCGTTCGGCACGTAAATCGTCTGGAACCGGCGTGGAGCAGCTTCCGGCGCCTGTCCCGCAAGCGAGAACCGCGTCGGTGACATCGCCTCCAGGAAGGGCAACGCCACGGCGGCTCCCGCACCTTTCAGCACCGTGCGTCGTGAAAGCTGCTTGCGGATGATGAAATCCATCTCCCCTCCCTAGCGAACGTGTTGACTCGATGGGCGTGTGTTCCTGCTCACTGGGTCGCCGAGGCCCGCATCAGGAACCCGGGGCTTTCGACGATCCCGGTGACGATCGCAGACCAACGGTAGCTCTCGGTGCTCGCGTCGCGAACGATCTCACGTATCGCGGGCTGGTCGAAGTACTCGAGCCGCCTCGCGAGCGCGTAGGTCATAAGCTTACCGGTCAAATTGCGGGCGAAAAGCTCGCCCCTGTCCAGCAGCATGGCGCGCAGGCCCGGGAACCCTTCGATCTCCAAGCCGCTCGGCCAATTGCCCTTGTTGTCGACCGGGTTGCCCTTCTCGTCGCGCTCCCGCCACGCCCCCACCGCGTCGAAGTTCTCGAGCGCGAAGCCGAGCGGATCCATCCTCGAGTGACAGGTGGAGCAAACCGGATTCTGCCTGTGCTGGTCGAGTCGCTCGCGGATGGGTGCGTTGGCGTCGACCTCTCCCTCTTCGAGCGACGTATCGACGTCGGCCGGGGGCGCGGGCACGGGCGCGCCGAGGATGTTGTCGAGTAGCCACTTGCCACGGACGACGGGTGAAGTCCGGTTGGGATACGAGGTCAGGGCCAAAAGCCCGCTCTGCGCCAGGAGCCCGCCACGCTGACTCAGGTCGGGCAGGTCGACCCGCCGCATCCGGCTCCCGTAAACGTCCGGAATCCTGTAATGACGCGCGAGCCGCTCGTTGACGAACGTGTAGTCGGCGCTCAGAAGGTCGAGTACGCTGCGGTCTTCTTCGATCGTACTGGCAACGAACATCTCGACCTCGAGCCGCATCGCCTCCAGTAGGTTGTGGTCGTAGGAGGGATAGAGGTCCTCGTCAGCCACCTGATCCTCGAGGACGCGCAGGTTCAGCCACTGGCTGGCGAAGCCCTCGGTCAGCGCCTCGGCAGCTCTGCTATCGGCCAGCATACGGAGCACCTGCGCCCTCAGGACCGGTGGATCGGTCAGTCTCCCCTGCTCCGCGACGTCGAGCAGTTCCTCGTCTGGAATGCTGCTCCACAAGAAGAACGAGAGTCTGGACGCGACCTCGAAGTCGCTCAGCGGATAGGTGTTCGCAGCGGGGCGCTCCCGACCCTGTCCGTCCTGCTCCTCGTCGCCGAGCGAGGGAGGGTCCCGGTAGACGCGCAAAAGAAAGTCTGGATCTACGAGCGCCCGCTCGAGCGCGAACTGGATTCCGGCGTCGAAGCTCTCCCCCTCCCGCCGGCCCTGATCGTAGAACTCCATCAGAGTCCGCACGTCGTCGGGTGTCACCGTGCGACGGTAGGCGAAACGCGCCATGCGCGTGAGGATCGTCGTCGCGCAGGCCCGCTCTTCCGATTCCGCTTGCGGTTCGCAGACGAAGATCGCCGCACGGCTGGCGGTGTTGTCCGCCGGTCCGGCCATCTGGTAGGGGCCCTGGATCATGAGGTCGTTCAGCCCCTGGTACCCCATGTAGGTGGCGTCGTCCTTGAGCGTCTTCCCCCACTCGCGGAGCGGAGGCTGCGGCAAGAGCGTCTCTGACTCGAACATGTACATCGGGAATGAGACGCCGACGATGTGAGGGCCACCCTCGATGAACGTGCGGACCTCCAAATTATCGTCCGCCTCGCCCTGCATGTAGGCCTCCCATTCCCAGTCACCCTCGAATCCCGGCTGGCCGGCACCCTCGTAGCTGCCGGCGGCGGGACGATACTGCAGCGCCTCGCCACCCGACGTGAGCCGGCCGAGCAGCTCGCCGTCGAGACGGAAGTCGATCTGCTGCGGCCAACCCATGCCCTTGAGATACTCCGCGTAGTTCGTCGTCAGGTTGACCTTGAGGAGGTATTCGCCGTCGGCTGGGAAGTGATGACGCATCGCCATGCCACCACGAGATCCGAGCGGCAAATCCTCGCTCATCAGATCGGTCTGCTTCAGGAGCTCATCGACCCGGAAGATCTTGAAGTCCGGAGCGGGCGGAGGCAGCCCGACCGCCATGCGCGTCAGCTGACGGGCCACCGACATGTATCGCTCCATGTGAGCCGTCGAGATGGTGAGCGTTCCGGCGAGGTTGTCGAAGGTCCCGTCCGCGGTCTCGTCACCGGGCAGTAGGTCTCTGACGTCGACCTCGAGCGCGAGGAGATATCGGATGGCGTTGTTGTATTCGGTGCGATTCAGTCGGTGGATCGAGCTGATCCTTCCCGGATTGGGGTTGGCGGCCCAGAGCCGGTCGAGCTCCCCCTCCAGGTATTCCGACACCTCGACGTAGGTGGCCTCGTCGGGGCGTGGCATGCCACCCGGCGGCATCGTGCCCGTGCGCAGCTTCGAGATGACCTTTTCCCACACGTCCGGCCGAAGCGTGGGATCGGTGAGGTCGAGCGTATCGAAGCCGAGGTTCGCGGTGTTCGTGACCCGGTTGTGGCACACGACACAGTAGGTGTTGATCAGCGCAGGCAGGTCGGCCGCGGGCGCTTCCGCGAGGTCGAGGCCCGCGTGGAGCGTGGTGAATGCGGGTGCCTCGGGCGTCCATGCGGTGGCCGGTGGCCCCGACGCCGGCCGGCTCGTCAACATGAGACCTGCAAGCCCAGCGGCGATGAGAAGCGAATGGCTCATCGCATACCCGGCCCGCGATGGGGGGCCGGACGCATGCTTGGATGCCGGCCTCGTGTACCGCATTCCGCGCTCCCTGCGAATGATACCGGCGGTGCCGCCGTGTCGGAGAAACGGAGTTCTCCAGAGTACCGATAGCTACCGCGATCGGGGCCCGGTGTCAATCAGACAAACGGGGCCATTTCAGTCGTCTTCGAGGATCCTGGAACGGCTCTTAAGGAACTCGATGACCTTGGCCGCCGTTATCTCGCGCGCGAGCCCTTCCATCCGATCGGACTGGACGAGCTGTCGCCGCACCTCGACGGGGTCCACGCCCCCCCGGCCGGCGATTTCCGCTACGCGTGCTTCCACCTCGTCCGGAGTCGCCTCCAGCTCTTCGACCTCCGCGACCCGCTCGATCACGACGGCTCGCTTGACCGCCCGCTCCGCCTCGGGGAGCATTTTGGCCCGCGCCCGTTCTACCGCAGAGGGCTCCGCACCGCCGGTATCCCCGAGCATCGACTCGGCGTGGCGCACGACCAGCGCACGCGGAACCTCGAACGGATTGGCGTCGATGAGGCGGTCGAGGAGCCGGGTCCGCACGGCGGCCTCCGAGCGGGCCGCCGCCGCCGCTTCCAGCTCCGCCCGAACCCGCTCCCGTAGCGCCGCCACGTCCGCGAAGTCCCCGAGCGACTGAACGAACAGGTCGTCGAGGTCCGGCAGGTCGCGCACCCGGCGATCCTCGAGCGTGATACGCAACCACCGCTCCTGCCCCCGATCCAACACCACGGCGAACTCTCTCGTGTCGCCCGGGGCCAGGGCGCGGATCGCCTCCTCGAGGGCCGGAACGGCGTCGCCCTCGCCCAGCACGAGCTGAAAGCGCCCGCGGTGCCCGCTGTGCTCGCGCAGCCTCAGCTGACGGGCCCACGGCAACCCCAGGTCTTCGAGCGCCGCGGGCTGGGGGGCTCCGGCGTCGCCCTCGATCCCCCCCGGGGGGCCGCCGCCCACGTCTGCCGGCAGGATGCGAACCGTGACGAGGTCTCCGCGGCGGGGCTTCCCATCGTCCTCGGCGGGCCGCCATATGGCCTGCTCTACTCGCAGCCGCTCGATCGCCTCGTCCACGTCCTTCTCACCCACCGGCAGTGACGGTCGCCGGACGGTGAACCCTCCCATGCGTGCGACCTCGACCTCGGGCTGCACGTCGAAGGAAATGCGGAAGGTGACGCCCAGTTCCGGGGCGTAGTCGACGGGCTCGACCTCACCCTGGCTCATCGGCTGGATCGGACTGTCACTCAGCGCCGTACGGCACGCGTCGGCAACGACGCGCGCAAGCATCTCTTTCTGCACGTCGGACGCGAAGCGGCGCTCGACGGCGGCAGCGCTGACCCTTCCTTCCCCCCGCTTGCGCAGCCGTCTCGCCACCCGCTTGACCGCCTTCTCGCGCTCCGCGCGTACCACCTCTGGCGGCACCGTGATGGACAGCGACTGCCGCGCCCCCACCCGTTCCTCGACCTCGACGCGCAGCTGAGAGGATCTGATGGCCATGGTGGTTTGCGCCCGCGAAGGAAGGGGCCGAACATACCCCGCGCGCTGACTCGGAACAACACGAAAACGGGCTGGCTCATGAGCGAAAGGACCCCCGATGCGGCAGGGGACATCGACTGGGGTGCAGCCGCCGAGCTTCTTCGGACCGTGTTGAGCGGACCGGTGCGCCGCGACATCGTCGACCGAGCGCTCAGGGGAGGCGACATGGCCGCAGCGCTCGACCGACTGCGGTCGTGGATGTCGGCGCACCGCTTCCGCACCGGCTCCGGCCCGCTGGAGCTCGCCGACGTGGTCCGTGTACTCGACGGCGCCGCGCGAGCGGACGGTTTCCACGTGCTGCGCGAGTGGCACCAGAGCGCGCACGAGTTCAGCCGGAACGACGTGCCGGTTTTGATGCTGGACTTCTGTCGCCGCCACACGTTCGGCGGGCCCGTCCGAGAGGCTCTCGCGGTCCTGCTCGACTACTACTTTCTCTATGTCTTGGCGCTGCTGGTCATGCGCGTGTGGGACGAGGGCGATCCGAACGCCAACCTGGATTCCGTCACAGACCTCGTCGCACTCCTTCAGGGTCCGGCGGGGAGCGGCCAACGCTTCGTGGACGGCGCCGCGACGCTCCTCTACGTCGCGACGTCGAACTTCCAACCGGACGAAAGCGCCTACGAACGGCTCTTGGACAAGGTCTGGACTCTGGACGAGGACCACAGGGCCGCCCTCGCGGTGGTCGGGGGTCCCGTCGTCGCCACGCACCTCCGCTGGGCGCTTTGGGCGATCTACGAGCGCGATCTCGTGCGGACGCGCAACGACAACGCGGTGGACTATTCATGGCTGCTCTTCAGCGCCCTGACCCTCGCGCGCAGCTACGGTCGCCTTCACCGATCGGGGATCGCCGGAAACGAGCGGTCCGTCGTGGTCGGAGCCTTGCTCAACACGCTGAGCGCAGACCCGTGGGCGTTCACCGGAGAGCCGCCGGACATCCTGACGGATTACGCGGCCGAGCACGCCGAGCTTCGCGAGCTCCTTGTCCGCCATCGCGACCACCTTCTCGATGAGCTCGCTGCCCATCGGCCCACGCAAGGCGCCTATAGCCCCGTGTCACTCCAGTTCAACTTTCCGCACAACGTGCTGGTCGCCTCCGTCGTGCTTTCGGTAACGGGTGGCGATACCGTCCCCAACTTGCCCCTCGACACAATGCTGACGAGCCGCAGCTCCAACGACCCCGATACGGGAGAGACCGAGCGGTTGGCGAGGTCCGTTACTGGCTTCGCGGCAGCGCACCCCGAGCGGCGCGGCGAACGGCGCGTGTTCATCGTCGCCTACAACCCGTCGGTGGGAGCACGCAGCTTCGCGAGGACCATGTCCGTGCTGGGAAAAGAGATTTAGATTGCCTGGGCGCTCGAGGCGCCCGACCGCCCGATGGCACCCCCGCACCATCGTGGACCGCGCGTGGAAGCGCGCATGGTGCCCGAGCGCGCCGGCGTGCGCTAATGGTTGGATCGTAGAGGAACCCACTCGAGATCTGCAGGAACCCGCCATGCGTCGTCCGAACCGAAGGACCCCGCTGCTCGCCGCCCTCGGAACGCTCTTGCTGACCCTTCTGCCCAGCCCGCTCTCGGCTACCTGGTCGATCATCGCCGTCGATACCGAGAGCGGCCTAGTCGTGATCGCCTCCGCCACGTGCGTAACTGCAGAGGGGCTGAGGACCCGAGGCGGCCTCATGAGCATTCAGGCGATCATCGTGCCTGGCATCGGCGTAGCCGCAGCACAGGCCGGCGTCGATTCGTCGCGCGCGAACCAAGCGCTCATCTACGAGGAGATGCAGAAAGGGACCGACCCCGACGAAATACTGCGAATGCTTTCGGACGACGAGGAGTTCGCGCGTCGCCAGTTCGGTATCGTGGATCTGCAGGGTCGCATGGCCGGGTACTCCGGGGAATCGAACGGTTACGCGGCACTCGCCATCCAGAGCGAGGTTCGCGGGGAAGGGATCTACTTCGCCGTGCAGGGCAACATCCTCGAGTCCGATCAGGTCGTGCTGGACGCCGTGGCCGCCTTCCTCGACGACGACGGCACCGTCGTGGACCGGGTCATTGCCGCGATGGAGGCCGCCGACTACGCGGGAGGCGACAGTCGCTGCTCCTGCCGCACCGGGGCTCCCGAGACCGAGGCCCGCTGCCGGCATCGAACCGCGCACGTCGCTTACGTCGTCGCCGCCCGACCGAAGGACCCCTTGCCCGAGGGACACAGCGAAGGCCCCTACGCGCTCTTCATCGATGTGGACGACGAGAACACCGAGCCCTACGAGGACGCCAACCCCGTCGCGACGCTGCGGATGCGCTACGACGCGTGGAAGGCCGGAGGTGGGCTGACTGAACTGGGCCTGGAGCTGTAGGGGTCCGACTATCCGGGGGTGAGCTCGAGCTCCGGCTCGTCCGGACTGACCTCGGCGAGCTGCCCCTCCCAGCGTTGCATCATCCGGATGAACGCGTTGGCGATGTCCGCGTCGAACTCCAGCCCCGCCCCGTCCTCGATGACCCTCAAGGCCCGTGCCGTGGGCCACGCTTCCCGGCAGGGCCGCTCCGTACGCAGGGCGTCGAAGACGTCGCAGACGTGAATCAGGTTGCTGGCCTGATGGCAGACGCGCTGGTGACGGAGATCGGGGTAGCCGCCGCCGTCGATACGGATGTGATGCTCGTAGGCCACTACGGCGGCCAGGTCGAGCTGCTCCTCCGCTTCCAGAATGAGGCGGGCGCCTTCCACG
Source organism: Longimicrobiales bacterium (assembly GCA_965249195.1). Classification (GTDB taxonomy): domain Bacteria; phylum Gemmatimonadota; class Gemmatimonadetes; order Longimicrobiales; family Gaopeijiaceae; genus CBDFLM01. The sequence continues at coordinate 69,789 of CBDFLM010000002.1, read as the reverse complement.
GTGTGGTTGCTCATCACGGCCCGTTCGTCGTCAGCGAGCTTGCCAGGCTTGTTGAGGATGTCTTCGGGGATTCTGACCTTCCCCAGATCGTGCAGGAGTCCCGCGATACCGAACGCTCACACCTCCCGTGGGCTCATCCCCAGGAACTCCGTGAGGGCCATCGTCAACACGGCCACGTTGAGGGTGTGCGTGACCGTGTATTGGTCGAACTCCTTGAGCCGCACGAGGGGGATGACGAAGGCTTGGTGTCCGTGCATCGCTACCGAGAGCGAGCGCACGACCCCTTCCGCCTCGAGCAGCTGGAGGGGGCGACCCTGTCGCAGCTCACCCTGGACCCAGTCCACGGCCTCCATCTCCTCCTTGAGCGAATAAGAGAGGGTCGCGGTCGGAAGCTCTTCCGCCTCTGCGCTGTCCTCCTGCGCTCCACGTAGGGAGACCTCCCCGTAGCGAATGTTGGAGGGCCTCGACTGACGCGTCTCGGCGGAGCTCACCGGGCCACCCATCAGTCGCACCTGGATCTCGTCAAGGAACGCCTCGAAGTCAGGGCGTGAGACGCGGTCGACGAACTCGAGACGCTGGACGCCCGCCCCGGCTAGCCGTGGACCCCAGTCCCAGTTTCTAAGCTCACGAAGCGGGCGGTCCTCGAGGAGGATCTCGTTTCCCAGGAACGTGATCTGCAGGGTGGGCTTGGCGTCCTGGAGGTCCGCAAGCGCCTGATACGCGCGGTCCACCGCGCGCTCGCAGGCCGGATGCTCGCCGCGGTACAGGCCGAGAGTGGAAATTGCCTGCGCTAACCCCGTCAAGAAATCGACCGCGTCGCTCAAGGCGGAACATCGTTAGTTGGGGACCGCGCAGCCTCACGGAGCTCGGCGTCCCTGGAGCGGGACGCGCGCTCGAGGAGCTCCTGCGCCTCCGGTTTGTCCGCCCAGGACGTCGCCAACACACTCAACGCCGCCACGACAAGCTCCGTCCTAGGCGCCAGCTTGACCTTACCGAACACCGTCCTGCGCGACGTCGCGACGGCGAGAAGGGCGCTCAGCACGGCAGGTGCAGACGACCCGACCAGCCGTTCGGCTGCCGCGGCGCGCAGCTCGGTCGAGCGTCCCTCCCGGAGCAAAACTCCGTCGATGAGCGCGGGGAGCACTCCCTCGGGAGGCTCGTCCCCCAGCTCCGAAAGAGCCAGGCGGACCACGTGCTCGTCCTCGTCCGCAAGCGCCGCCTCGATTCCCCAATGACGGTATTGTGGCTGCTTGACAATGAGCGGCATCGCCGCTCGCCTCACCCGGTAGTCCGCGTGCACGCCGAAGGCCCGCAGGTCCACACCGTCGTCGAGACTCTCGAAGCTGCGCAGTAGGGCAAGCATGTTGCGCTGCACGAACCACCGGTCGTCCGATAGCCTCCTGACGGCCTCCTCCACCACTCCGTAGGCGGTCATTCCGGAAAGCGCGTCGAAGACGAGCCCGTCGAACTGCTCGATCCTCCGACTCGACCAGCACGTCCAGCAGCGGCTCCATCGCCGTGGCCCCCATTTCATCGATCAGATGCGCCAGGGCTTCCGCATCCAGGAGTCCCCGGTTGCACGAGCGCGTGGAACGCCGCGGGGGAGGTGAGACGGTCGAGCACGTGCGCGGCGACCTGGTTGTGCTCGGGCGCCTCTCTGACGAGGTGGATCAGCGTACTGGCGCCGCCGTCTTCAACGAAGTCGCCGACGGCCTTTTCGACCATCGGTCCCCAGGCGTCGACCTCCAACGCCATCTCGACCAGGCGCTCCGCTCCGGTGAGTGGCTCCTCTTCGCCGGCGGCCGCCACCTCGAAAATCGGAGCGGATCTCGCCATCGCGTCGAGTACGTTGGTGTACGCGCCGGGGTTCGGGTCCTCGAGCGCCCAGTCGGAGATGAGCGCCTCGACGTTATCGCGGAGTGCCGCATCGGCCTTGGCGCCAAGCTGACCGGATCCTTCCTCGGCGTGGGTGGCCAGCTTGGTCAGGAGCCTGGTCATCGAATGCGAGATCGTCTGCTCCGAATTGGAGGCCGCCGCGTTCAACACTTTGAGCACCGAGTCCGCGGCCAACACCTGGTTGGCGTCGAGCGCGAATCGCTGCTGCTGCTCGGCGTCCCCCTTGAAGTTGATCAGCCGGGAGAGGGTGTCGTCGTCCAGCTCGTCGATGAGCTCGGAAACCCTGCGGCTCACCGACTCCGACTCGGCCCCCTCGGAAGTCTTCAGCTCCTCGGCGAGCTGCAAAAGATAGCCGACGACTACTTGCTCGTACGCCGACTCACCCCGGTGCCTACCAATGCTCTTCGCCACGATCGAGGGGTCGGGGTCGTCCCCGAGCGGCTCCTCGCTCGCCAGCGCCGACCGCGCCAGGCCGAGCCAGAGCAGGCTCGTCCGGTCCATCTCGGTCGCGCTGGCGCCGGGTTCTCCCTTGATCTCGAGGTGATCGTAACCCAACGGGTATAGGCGTGCGTGCTCCCATTTGGGGAACTCGCTCTGCGGCCGGAGGCCGAGCGGCGTTCCACCCCGCAGGGCCTCGCCGGCCAGCTCCTCCATCAGTCCGGCCACCTCTGTCGAGTCGACCCCGCGCTCGAAGGAGATTGCCGCGAGCTGGTGATCGTGGAGGCGCTTGGCCAGGTCGGAGAGGAGCGGGTGTCGCGCGTCCGTCGCGACACCCTCGATGATCAACTGACGATGCGCGACACCGATCGAGAGCGTTGTCTGCTCGAGCAGCAGAGCACCGAGGTGTTCCTCGACGTTTTTTACCACGTCGTCGAGAGAGGGGTGCCCCGGCGGGTACATCGCGAAGCGGTGCACGCCGATCGAGAACTCGACCAGGAACTCACTCAAGTCCCGGGGGAGGACGGCCCGTTCGGGCGCGGGGACGTCGGAGTCGGTCATCGCATCCGCGTTCTCCTTGTATCAGAAGCTACGTCGCGGACGACTCCCCTGCGACCCGAAGCGGGCGTTTGCGCGACCGTCGCGGCACCCGAAGGGGCGACCGGCGGCCGCGAAATCCTCCGGGCCCGGTTGCGCTACTCTCCGGCGCCCCCCGTGTAGCCGCTCGGATCGGTGTCGCTGACCGGTCCGTCGGTCGATGACCCGGTCGCCGTCCCCAGGTTCGTGTACGAGCCGTCGACGGCCGTCGCGGGGATGAGCTCCACTGACTCCGAATCCGGATCGACGACGAGCCCCTCGCAGGTCATCATCTCCCCAATCTCCTCCCCAGGAGCCAGGAAGTCCTTGGGACACACCACTACGATGCCAAGACCGCTCGGATCGTCATCGGTGACGACGACCGACGTGAGCAGCACGTTTCCAGTGTTCCTCACCTCATAGGTCCAGTTGACGTCATCCCCGACGGTGATGAAGGGTCCGTCCGTGTCGGCGTTCTGCCCGTTCGTGTACTTCTCGATGTCGATGGACGCGCTCGGAGACGCACCCTCCCCGACGTAGTGGCTGGTGTCGGAGTCGCCCACCGGGCCCGAGGCCGCGGTCGCGGTGACGTCGCCCACGTTTGAGTACTGCCCCAACGTGGCGGTGCCGCCGTTAAAGGTGCAGGTCATCGACTCGCCAACGGCGAGCGTAGTCTGCGGGCAACCCACGGGCATCGGGTCCGGCTCCGGGCTCTCTTCCGTGTCGGTGACGGCTACGTCGGTCAGCGCCTCGTCACCCGTGTTCGTGACCACGTACGTCCAGGTCACGGTGGTGCCCACGACCAGCGCGGGCCCCGGCGCCAGATCAGCGTCCTGCCCGTTCGTGGACTTCTCGATGTCGACGGCCGGCCCGGGCTCCAGCGCGGCTCCGAAGTAGTGGCTGGGATCGGTGTCACTCACGGGTCCCGTCAAAGACGACGCCGTGGCCGTGGCGACGTTGCTGTATTGCCCGAGCGCCACGGTACCGGTCTCGGTGCACGTCATCGACTCGCCGACGGCGAGCGTGCTCTTCGGGCACATGACGGCTCCCTCGACGTCGTCGCTGAGCGCAACGCTCGTCAGGGGAGCGTTGCCGGTGTTCGTGACCACGTAGGTCCAGGTCACGGTGGCACCCTCGACCAGCGACGGCCCCGGAGCCGCGTCGGCGTCCTGCCCCTCGGTGGACTTCTCCACGCTGATCCCGGGGTTCGACACCACGCCGACGTAGTGGCTGGGGTCGGTATCGCTCACCGGCCCAGACGAAGACGACGCCGTGGCCGTCGCGACGTTGCTATACTGCCCGAGCGCCACGGTTCCGGTCTCGGTGCACGTCATCGACTCGCCGACCGCGAGCGTGCTCTGCGGGCAGGTCACCGCTCCCAGCTGGTCGTCGGCGACCGCAACGCTGGTCAGGTCCTCGTCGCCGATGTTCACCACCACGTACGTCCACGTCACCGGCGCGCCTTCCAACAGCGTCGGGCCCGGGGCCGCGTCGGCGTCCTGTCCGTCGGTGGACTTCTCGACGCTGATTCCTGGTTGCATCAGAAGGCCGAGGTAATGGCTCGGGTCGGACGCCGAGATCGGCTGCCCGCTCGACGTCTGACCGCTTGCGGTTCCGAGGTTGCTGTAGTGACCGACCCCCGCGGTACCACTCGCGGTGCACGTCATCGATTCGGTCGGAGCCAGGTAGTCGGCCGGACAGCTCACGACGACGCCCTTGCTGTCGACCACGCCGACCGAGCTGAGCGCCACGTTGCCCGTGTTCGTGACCACGTAGGTCCACGTCACCGCCGAGCCCTCGGCAAGGCTCGGGCCCGGCGCGATGTCGGCGTCGGAGCCGTTGGTCGCCTTCTCGATCGAAATCGCGGGGGCGGGCGAAGCGCCTTCGCCCGTGTAGTGGCTCGGATCGGTGTCGCTGACGGGTCCGGACGCGGAGCTCGCCGTGGCCGTGCCCACGTTTCCATACGGACCGAGCGCTACCACGCCGCTCGCCGTGCAGGTGATCGACTCACCCACGGCGAGGGTGGTCTGCGGGCAGCTCACGGCGACGCCCTGGTCGTCGACCACGGCAACGCCCGTGAGGGCCTCGCTGCCCGTGTTCGCCACCACGTATGTCCAGGTCACAGTCGTGCCCTCCACCAGCGACGGGCCGGGCGCCTGATCGGCGTCTTGGCCGTCAGTCGCCTTCTCGATCGTGATCTCGGCCCCGGCGGCCTGACCGATGTAGTGGCTCGGATCGCTGTCGGTCACCGGGCGGTTCTGTGGGGAGAGGCCGGACGCCGTGCCGACGTTGGCGTACAACCCCGCCGTCGCTGTGCCGCTGGCCGTGCAGGTCATCATCTCGCCGGGATTGAGCGTGGTCTTCGGGCAGCTCACCGCGACGCCCTTGTCGTCCGAAACCGCCACCGAGCTGAGCGTCACGTCACCTGTGTTCGTGACGACGTACGTCCAGCTCACGAGGGCGCCAACGGCGATCGCGGGCCCGGAGGGTGTGTCGGCGTCGGAGCCGTTGGTCGACTTCTTAATGTCGATGTCCGGGTTTTCCGGAGCGACGCCGATGTAGTGGCTGTCGTCCGTCTCCGTGAAATCGAGCACCGGGACGACGCCAGAGAGGTCCCAGACATCAGCGGTCCCGGTGTTGCTGTACTGCCCGAGGGTCGCGGTGCCTCGAGCTTCGCAGATGATCGTCGCACCTACCGGGAGCATGGGCGCGTCCGGATCGCTCTCGTTGATCGGGCAGCCGATGTTGTCGAGCGCCAGGTCGCTGTCCTTGAGCACGATGTCCGTGAATAACGGCGGGTCCTCCTCCGCGACGACGTCGAAGTCCACGTCCCCGGTGTTGGTGATCACGTAGCTCCAGGTGACGTCCGCGCCCACCTCGATCTCGGGTCCCGTGGGGGCGTCCGCGTCGACGCCGTTGGTCAGCTTCTGGAAGATGATGGCGGGGCCCGGTACAAAGCCCACGTAGTGACTCGGGTCGGAGTCCTGCACGACGGCGCCCGAGGGGGCCGTGCCCGACGCGCTGCCCAGGTTGGAGTACTGACCCACCTGCGCGATCCCCGAGGCGGTGCAGGTCATGGCGGTCAGGGGAGCGTTACCCGTGTTCGTGACGATGTACGTCCAGCTCACCACCGCTCCCGCCATGACGATCACGCCCGGCGCGGCGTCGGCGTCCCGGCCGTTCGTGTGCTTCTCGACGATGATGGACGGAGCCTCGCCGAAGTAATGGCTCGGATCGGTGGCGTTCACGGTGGCCCCTGAAGGCTCCGTGCCCGTGGCCGTCCCGACGTTGGCGTACTGGCCGGTCACGGCCGTGCCAGACGCGGTGCAGGTCATGAACTCGCCGGGACCCAGGTCGGTCTGCGGGCAGCTCACAACGACGCCCTGGTCGTCGGTCACGACCACGCCGGTCAGGTCGGCGTTCCCCGTGTCGGTGACCACGTACGTCCAGCTCACGGGGTCGCCCACCGGGACGAACGGACCCGTCGGGACGTCGGCGTCTTGCAGATTGGTCGCCTTCTCCACGGCAATGGCCGGGGCGGTCCCGAAGTAGTGGCTGGAATCCGCGTCGGTCACCGTCGAGCCGGAGGGCGTCGTGCCGGTGACCGTCCCGACGTTGGCGTACGGGCCGGCCGTCGCCGTGCTCGGAGCTGCGGTGCAGGTCATGGACGCGCCGGGAGCCAGGTTCGGCCCCGGGCAGCTCACGACCAGTCCCTGGTCGTCGGTCACAACCACGCCGGTCAGGGGAGCGTTACCCGTGTTCGTGACGATGTAGCGCCATTGCACGACCTCACCGACGAGTATGAAGCGACCCGGCGGGTCGTCGGCGTCGTCGTTGTTGGTCGTCTTCTCGAGGTCGATGGAGGCGACCTCCGCGAAGTAGTGGCTCGGGTCCTCGTCGCTCACGCTGGCCCCTGAAGGCGCCGTGCCCGAGGCCGTCGCGACGTTGGCGTACTGACCAGCGACGGCGGTCCCCGTCGCGGTGCAGGTCATGGACTCGCCGGGATCGAGGCTCGTCGCAGGACAGCTCACGACCACGCCCTGGTCGTCGGTCACGACCACGTCGCTCAAGGGAGCGTTGCCCGTGTTGGTGACCACATAGGTCCAGCTCACCGGGTCACCGACCGAAAGGATGGGGCCCGTCGGCTCGTCGGCGTCCTCGCCGTTGGTCGCCTTCTCGACGTCGATGGCCGGCGTTATGGAGACGTCGATGGAGAGCTCCGCCGTCACCGCCTGCTCGCCGCTCAGCACGACGACGTTGAAGGTGAATACGCCCTCAACGGTAGGCGTGCCCGTGATGGCCCCGTCGTCGGAGAGGGAGAGCCCGTCCGGAAGCGCGCCCCCGATGACGCTCCAGAAATACGTCCCGTCGCCACCCGTGGCTTCCAGCATCTGAGAATACGGCAATCCGGGGGGAGCGTCCGGCAGCTCGTCGGTCACCAATTCCAGCGTCTCGTGCGTCGTGAACGTCGCCCGACTGCGACCCTGCCCCGCCACCCACGCACCCGTTCGGGTTGCACGCGAACACCCTGTAGTGATAGGTGCCGTTGGGGTTCAAGCCGACGTCGACGAAGAGGGTCACGTTGGGGCCCACCTGGCCGATCTCCACCCACACGGTGGCTCGGCTCGCCGCCGGTGCTCCCGCTGGGCTACCGGGATCGACGATGGTGTCCCGCTGACAGTTGAAGGTGGTGGCTCCGGAGAGTCTCCTTGTTAGCCTGCCTTTCTCATTTCGGCAACCGGTTCATGGTCGTCGAGGTGGGCCCTGAGCATCCAGAGCTGGTCGTAGCCGATGATCCTCCGGTAGCTCTTCTCGGTCTCCACGAACGAGGCCGCAGCCCAGCGCAAGGCCATCGCTCCGTTCTTCCAGTTGGTCACCCTGCGGGTCTTCTGTCTTACGCCCGAGTGGGTGCTGTCGATCAGGTTGGTCGAGCCCAGGCACTTCCTCAGCCGCGGCGGGAGGCCGAGCCGGTTGATCGTGAACATCTCGCTGAGGCCTTCGCGTAGGCTGGCCGAGGCCGAGGGGTGGTCGCGCTCGAGCCATCGGGCGAGCTGCTCGAGCTTCTGCTCGCCCTGCTTCGCGTCCAGCTTCATCGCCGCCCGGAACGCCGCCTTCACCTGAGGATGCTGATCCTTCGGCAGATGACCCAGCACGTTGCGGAGCTTGTGGTTGCGGCAGCGCTGGATGGGGTGACGTTGGCCGAACACCTTCTCGATCGCCTTCCTGAGCGCTTTCGAGCCATCGATCACGAACAGCCGCCGCCTGCCCGGGTCCAGGCCGCGCTCGACCAGATCCTCTAGGAGCGCGCTGGTCACCTCGGCGTTCTCACTCGCTCCTTCCCTCACGCCCAGCACGTGCTTCTTTCCGTCTGAGTCCACGCCTACCGCAGCAAGCACGTGGTGCGAGCCCATCTGGATCCCGTCCAGGTAGATCACCAGCAGGTCCCACGCATCCAGCCGGCGCTCCATCAGCTCCTTCAGCACGCGCTCCGAGGCCTCGACCGTCTCACGGCTCACCGCCGACTTGCTCACCCCGACCGTGTCGGCCATCTCACCGATCACACGGCCGTACTTGCGCGTGCTCACCCCCGCCATCAGGACCTCGAGCATCCGATCCGCCACAGCGCCCGGTCTCCGCATCGCTGCGTACGCCGGCACCTCGACCTCGCCACCCTCCCCGGCGCCCCGGCGCCTGAGCCGTGGCCGCTCCACACGCACCTTCCGGTCCGACAGGTAAACCACACCACCCTGCCGGCCATACCACACCGTGTCGTCTTCCGCTCGTGACCGACCTGCCTGCTTCACGCCTGCCACACCCTCGGCGCTCATCTCCAGCACCGCTTCGATCGTCGCTCGTCCCATCACCTGGATGACTTCGTCGATCACGACCTCCGTCTGCTCCACGAGCTCAAGCATCGGAAGCAGAAACTGCCCCTCCCGCTTCAGGAACTCCCTGATCGCGCGCTTGTCCGCCCGATCCCTTACCTCGTACGTTCTCTTCATCGTGGTGGCTCCGTGTTGGGGTTTTTGCCTACCCGAGCCTATCGGCCCGGGACCCCCGGAGCCACCACTTTTCTTTCTCCCCTATCAGGAACCTTCAACTACGGTTGGGACAGCTTCGTAACGGGGGACGGCGTGCGCACGAAGTCGACCCACTCCTCGGCGATGATCTGCTCGCCGTTCCAGCTCCCCCGGTTCAGGTACAACAGTCCCAGGCGCCCGAGGTCGCGGGCGTTCGTGTACACCTGGCTGCTCATCACGTAGTTGCCGAAGCGATCGACGCCCAGCAGGGTGTTTCTCATGCCGATCCTGTCGAGGAGACGCCGGCGCGGGAACTCGAGAAACGCTTGCTGGTCGCCCAGCACGGCCCGGACCGCGGCGATCAGCAGAAGCGTGTCGTAGTTCTCGTAGTCCCAGACGGTCCCGGGCTCGTGCACCATGCCGCGGTTCCGAGCGCCGTAGTAGGCGTCCCATCCTGCGAAGTAGGCCAGGTGTGAGCCGATGACGCCCTGGTACTCGTTGTCGATCGGGTAGAGTCCGCTGGACATGTTGAGGACGTGGCGCAGGGTGATCGCGCGGCGCGGGTCCGGCGCGTCGGAGGACGCGGGCAGCCAGTCGAACGGCAGCGGGGAGTCGACCTGAAGGAGCCCCTGGCCGACCGCGATCCCGACCACCGTCGACGTGATGCTCTTGCCGGTCGACCAGGTCCGGGTCCTCGTCCCCATGTCAAAGCCCGGCGCGTAACGCTCGTAGATGATGTCTCCACGGTGAATCACGAGAAAGCTGAGCGTGACCTGGCCCTCGTGGCCGCCATGCCCGATGCGGTCGAACGTCCAGTTCCCGGCCGCGTCGAGGGCTGCTTGGTCCAGGTACTCGGGGAGGGGTGTCCGCTCCACAAGGTCGCCGTCGGGCCACGGGATCGTGGAAGGATCACCGGGTGGAGGCGGCATCCGCAGGACCGGCAGCTCGTCGATGTCGTCGAAGGTCTGATGAGGCCCCATGACGACGCACCCGAGCCCCTCGCGGTACGCGGCACGCATTACGGGAGCGGTCTCGTCCGCGCCCACGCCGATGGCCACGGCCTCGAGCGACTCGTCGATCTCCACGTGACTCGGAGGCACCATGTCGCCCATTCCGGCGAGCTCCTGGGCATAGACCTGCTCCGCGCTGCGTTCGGACGTGAAGAGCCCGTTGCAGAGCTTGTGTGCCTGCGTGCCGCGCTGGACGATCTGACGCGTCACCGCGTGATAGTCGTATCCGTAGTCGGGCGCCACCTCCTGCGCCCTCGTGGGCGACACGAGAAGTAAGAGTAGCGTCGTGGCCACCAGAGAGGTGGGGAAGGGGGAAAGGACGCGCGCTCGCGTCGGCGCCTGCAACCACATGATGACCTCCAGTTGGGATGCCCGTCGGAGACGTCCGAAAGCCCCCCCCCGCTCCGTCACCTCGCCGCGGTCGGCCAGCGGAACGAGTAGGGCTGTCCTTTCGGACAGGATACGGGCGGGCGAGCGGGGGCGGCAACCATGGAGTGCCTGGGCAAAGCCCGTTTCATCGAACCAGTGCGCCACGACCCGTCGCGGATCGTCCAGAAGTCGTGAACAAGAGGCTTGTGTGTCTATACCATATCGTATAGTTTAGTCATGCGCATGTGCGCCTTCGTTCGGGCGGAAAGGGGAGCAGCGATGACCAGGAGAACACGAGCGGACTGGATCGAGGCGGGCTTTGACGTCCTGTCCGAGGCGGGCGACGCTGGGCTCACGGTCGACGAGATCTGCGCCCGGCTCGATCGCTCGAAGGGCTCCTTCTATCACCACTTCGGTGGGCGTCCGGGCTACGTGGAGGCGCTCCTAGAGGCATGGGAGCGCCGCGCCACGGATCGCATCATCGCGAGCGGGCGGTCCGAGGAGCCGGTGAGAAGCCGTCTACGTTCGCTCAACCAGCACGCGTCCGAGCTTCGCAACGCCACGCTGGAGCGCGCCATCCGAGCCTGGGCGGCGCGGGAGCCCTTGGCCAAGTCGGTCCAGGACCGGGTTGACCGGAAGCGGCTGGAGTTCCTGGAGGAGATCTGCTCCGAGCGTATGGGGAGCGGAGACGGCGCCAAACGGTTGGCGCGCGTGTTCCAGCTCCTCTTCGTCGGGGCGCAGCACCTCGACCCCCCCCTGGAGGGTCCCGAGCTGTACGGGACTTTCCGATTCCTCGAACCCCTTTTCGAGGGGAGGAGTGCAACGTGAGCGAGCGAGTGCGACACGGGCGCATCGTGCCCGTGATGATGATGGCCTGGGTCGCGGCCGCGGCCGTGCCCTTGGGCGGGCAGCAGGCATCCAGTCCCGCAGTCGGATGCCTCCGTGGCAGGCCGCTCGCCTCCTGCCGCTCCTTCTGGATCGTGGAGGCGCAGGGGGTCTTCCCGCTGTTGGCCTCGTCGAGAAGCATACTGTTCCCGGGCGCGCAGGGGCCCGAACGCGCCGGCCCCACGGGCGGAAGCTACTCGATGAAGGCGTTCGAGTCCCAACTGGAGTGGAACCTCGGCCACATGGTGAACGTTTCTCCGCGCGTGGCGGTGGGTGGGGCGGTTACGCTGGGGACGGGTTCCTCCGATCCGCTGACCGGTGTGCGAGGACGCGCACGCTGGTGGATCACCGACGAGGTGTCGGCCGAAGGCGAAGCAGGTATGCTCCGGAGTAACGGGGGCGGTGGATATCACGACGCCGTGAACGGCGCGACGTTCGGCGCACGCCTCAACATCCGCGATCAGGGTGCGGTGTTCCTGCGCTACGACGTCCTCCAACTGCCCACCGTCGAGACGGAGTACCAGGTCGATCCGGGCGGCCGCCAGAGTGGTTTCTCGCTCGGTGTCGGTGTGGGGAGCGTGCCGGCGTTGGTGGGGACGGGAGCGGCGGGGCTCGTCTACGCAGTGCTGTTGGGGGTGTTCCTGGCTCACTCGAACTGAAGGGTCAGCCTGACGCGAGTGCCGCGATCGCGTCCTCGACTCGCGCTCCCGGTGGAGAGGCCCCCAGCGCCAGCGCGAGGATCCCCGTGGTGTCGGCGACCGCGAAGCTGATTCCGCCGGCACCGGAATCATCCGGCGCCCCCTGGGCTCGATCACGTCAGTAGTGTCCTCCCACTCCAGGATGCCGCTCGCTACAGCCACCGCGAGGCCGGAGAGAAAGTCCGGCAGCGGCACCGGCTGCACACGACGCTGATAGTCCGCCCACAGCTCCGGTACGTCGCGGTGGTCCGGCGCCAGGCCCATCAGGTGGAGCAGGTCGATCCCGTGGACGTGCCGAACCCCCCCCCCGGCACCGCGTCGGTCGCGAGCTTGGGCGCGAGCACGATCCGGTTCCCTTCGACCCTCGGACGTGAAACCTCGCGCGCGCTCGCGCCCCTTCTCACGACCAGCTCATCGCGGGAGTGAATCTCGTCCAAGGCGGCACGCACGGCCTCGTCGGGCAGCCCGATCAGCAAGTCCCGGGCCGGGAGCTCCTCGGGATCCCCCGATGCGGTCGTGCCGCCGGCGGCGGACACGGCGATGTCGAAGCGCCGGCGCCAATAGTCGGTGCCGTACGCCTCCCACGCTTCTCTGAAGAATGGAGCGGAGAGGCGCCGATAACTGCGGTAGACGCTGCGCTCGCGGCGGTCGTGAAACGCTACTGCTTCCTGGGTCAGCGCGGGCTCGGTCAGCGCCGTATGAATCGCGACCGCAGCGAGCCAGGCCGACGCCAGAGCCTTCTTCACGCCGTACGAGAAGAGCGGGTCGATGAAGGAGCCTGCGTCCCCGACCAAGAGCAAACCCTCGCGCGCGTACACGGGAGCGGAATACGGGGAGGACGGACAGGCCCACGCGTCGGACACGAGCTTCCAGCCCTCGAGGAAGTCTCTCACCCGTTCCGTCTTCGCCAATTCCGCCTCGTACATCGGCGCGGCTCCGCCGCGACGGTCGAGGTCGGTCAGGCGCGGATCGACCATCATGGTGACCACCCGCTCGGTCTCGGCCAGCGGGACCGACCAGGCCCAGCCGTCGCGGTAGCTCTCCACCAGCGTGCATCCGCGCGCCTTCTCGGTGGCCGCGTCGTCACGTCGCCACCGGCCGACCAGCGCGATCGTCCCTATGGGGTCGTCGATGCGACCCTCCGTGCGCGCCACCAGCCCCATGCGGCCCGTGGCGTCGACCAGCCAGCGGGCGTGAACCTCGTCGGGCAAGGATGCATGCGTGGGGGGGCCGTCCGGGTCTAGCGCGACGGATACGCGGCATCCCGTGGCCAGGGCGGTAGCGGCCCGGGCCCAGGCTCCTCGCAGCACGCGGGCACCGGCCGCTTGCGCCGCACCGAGTAGGACCGACTCGAGGCGCGCTCGGTCCACGTGATACCCAGCATGCTCCGCCTCGAAGCGCTCGGCGGCGCCGGCCCACCAGACCACGTTTCCGCGGTTGGGATGGAATGCGGCTCCCTCCACGGCGTCGAGGGTTCCTGCCTCCAGGAGCAGGCGCCGCGCACTCGGGGGGATGGACTCTGCGAGCTCTCCGGCTGGGGTGACGCTGCGCGTGCAAAGCAGCACGTCGTGACCCCACCGAGCCAACAGACCCGCGGTGGTCGCGCCGCCGGGACCACCCCCCAAAACGAGGACCTCTGCACTCTGCTTCACGCGTGAGATTGCGCCCCCTGGCGGTACCGAGGCAAGATGGGACGAACGCACCCCGATCTCGGGAGGTACAACGATGCGCCGATCTAGACTCCTCCACGCGCTCGCCGCCGCGGTGGCTTTGCACCCGGGTGGTGGCGCCGCACAGGAGACGGTGGCGTTCGTCGGCGCCACGCTCTGGGACGGGACGGGAGCCCGTGCCGTCGAGGGCTCTACGCTCGTGGTAAGAGACGGTCGAGTCGCGTCCGTGGGCCGAAAGATTCACCCTCCCGGCTCTCGGGTGGTTGATCTCACCGGTCGCTGGGTCGTCCCGGGCCTCATCGATACGCACGTGCACGTGACCGGGCGCTGGGCCACCGACGGTACCGCCGCCGACGAGCGAGCGAGCGTCGAAGAAGACCTGCTCCTGTTCGCGCGCTACGGGATCACGACGGTCAACAGCCTCGGAAACGGCGGCGAAGCTTCTATCGCGGTTCGTGACGCCCAAGGCGGGGTGGGACAGGGCCGCGCACGGCTCGGCGTAGCGGGCCCGGTCGTGGCGTCGCGAACGCCGGACGAAGCGCGGGCTGCTGTCGAGCGCAACGCCGAGATGGGCGTAGACTGGATCAAGATCCGCGTGGACGACAACCTCGGAACCACCTCCAAGATGCCGTGGCCTGCGGTGGACGCGGTCATCGACGAGGCGCACGGGCGGGGGCTGCGTGTCGCCAGCCATCTGTTCTACCTCGACGACGCGAAGAGGCTGCTCAGGAGCGGCACCGACCTGATCGCGCATTCGATCCGCGACGCCGAGGTCGACGACGAGGTCATCGAGCTACTTCGCGAACGTGGCGTCTGCTACGTGCCCACGCTCACCCGCGAGGTCTCCACGTTCGTCTACGCCGAGCGGCCGGCCTTTTTCGACGACCCGTTCTTCGTCGCGCACGCGTTACCAAGTGAGGTGGCGAGCGTCACCGATCCCCGCTACCAGACGAACGTGCGCACGAGCACGTCCGCCTCGCAGTACCGGGAGGGGCTCGCGCAGGCCCAGCGCAACGTCAAGGCGTTGGTGGACGCCGGCATTCCGGTCGCCATGGGCACAGATGCCGGTGTGGCTGCGCGCTTCCCCGGCTACTTCGAGCACATGGAGCTGGAGCTGATGGTCGAGGCCGGGATCACCCCGAGCCAGGCGCTCGAGAGCGCGACCGGCGTCGCGGCCGAGTGTCTCGGTCTCCCGGACGTAGGGACGCTCGAGCCCGGCAAGTGGGCCGACTTCCTCGTGCTCGGCGCCGATCCGTTGGCCGATGTCTCGGCGACCAAGTCGCTCGCGAGCGTGTACATCGCGGGCAACGAGGTGCGCTGAGCGTTCCGCGGCCGGCGTCCGGACGGACGATGACAACGATCGCCTCGTGCGCGAGAGATTCCCGGAGTTCTATCCGATCGTTCGTGGCTTGTCGCGCACCATCATGCGCGTCGACGTCGTCCGATCCTCATCATGCACGAGGTCGGCGGACTGTATCTGGATCTCGACTACCGCGGGTGGGGCTCGTGGAAGGAACGGACTTCGAGGGCATACTGGTGCCTAAAGATTCCGAAGATCCTAGGATACGAGGGTTAGGAGGAGCTTCGCTGCCGTGAACGTGCATGGGCTGCCCGCGACCTCGGCCCGACTGCGGCACCTCGCAGGCCGGCTCGGACTGGGAGAGAAGGCATATGCCCGGGCCAAAGAGATCGCGGGACTGGCCCCCGACGCGGGTGAATGGCGTCGGTTGATCGACCGCTTCTTCCTGATCTTGGGCGCCGGTCTGATCCTCACGGGCATCGCCGCGTTCTTTGCCTACAACTGGGCGGGCCTGCACAAGTTCGCGAAGTTCGGCGTCGTCCAAGCCGCGATCGTGGCGTGCGTCTGCGGGGCCTGGATCCGTGGATTCGACAACGGCGTGGGCCGCAGCGCCCTCTTCGCCGCCGCTTTTCTCGTGGGTGTCCTCTTCGCCGTCTACGGGCAGACCTATCAGACGGGTGCAGACCCTTACGGGCTCTTTCTCGTTTGGGCGGTCCTCATCCTGGGGTGGACCCTGATCGGGCGTCAGGCCGGACTGTGGATGCTCACGCTGATCCTCCTCAACCTGAGCCTCGTCCTCTACTGGACCCAGGTGCTGCGTCCGCAGGGGTTCAATCTCGTCGGGATCCTCGGTCCGGTCGCTGCGTTGTCGGCAACGTTCTCGGACGCCTCTCTCGCGGCCCTCGTCTTCGCACTCAATGCCTCGGCGCTCGTTCTTTGGGAGGTCGTCGCGCGGCGGAACGTCTCCTGGATGCATGGTCGCACGTTCTCCCGAGTCGTGTCGCTCATGGCCCTCGCACCGGTCGTCGCGTCCAGCTTCATCCTGATCTTCGCGTCGGGGTTCGAGCGCGTCGACGGGTGGAACGTGCTCGCTCTGCTCCTGTTCGTGGGCTTCGTGTCGGCCAGCCTCTTCTTCTTTCGCGTGAAGACACACGATCTCTTCATTCTCACGGTGTGCCTTCTCGGCGCCATCCTTCTCGTCACCAGCGTCGTGGCGCGAATCGGCGGTACCGACACCGAGCTCTGGTTCGTGCTCGCGGCGCTGGTCGTGGGTCAGACGGCAGCAGCCGCGCTATGGCTCCGCAACGTAGCGCAGGGCTGGGAGGAAGCCGGATGAGCCGCCATCACGCGACCTTGGGCCGCGTGTTCGACTCCCTCGCGGCGGAGGGCTTGGTCGAGCCCGAGTGGGTCGTTCGAGCCCTGGCAGAGGCGGACCTGGGAACGCCCCAGCCGTGGTACGTGAGATCGATGGTGGGGTTCGGCGCGTGGCTCGGCAGCCTCCTGCTCATCGGTGCCGTCGTGGGAGCCAGCGTCGTCACGACGGGGGGGGGGGTGGCTTCGTGGTGCTCGGGCTACTCTTCATCGTTCTGGCGGCCGTGATTCGTCGTGTCACCAGCAGCGACTTCACGCGGCAGGTGGCGCTCGCGAGAGCCTGGCCGGTCAGCTGCTCTTCGCCGGGGGCGTCGCGGAGTCGAGCTCCTCTGATGAGGTCGAGGCCTTTTTCCTCACCCTGCTGGTCACGAACGCTCTACTCATCGGCGCCATCGCCGACCGAACGCACCGCTTTCTCTCGGTCTGCTTCATCGTCACGTCGGCCGTGTCCATCGTCTACCTCGAGGAGGCCCAGGCCATCGTGCCGCTCTTCGGGCCGGCTCTCGCCGCTGGTGTCGTCGGCCTCATGAGGGCGGAGGGTCGCATCGTAGCTCTGGGCCTCGACGAGCTTCTGACCCCCGTGACGGCCGGGATGCTCATGAGCGCGCTGGGCTGCCTCATGCTATCCACCCTGTACGTTCTCCCCGAGATCGCGGACGACTTCACCTTCTATCCTCGACCGTGGATATCGACCGTTCTGCTGGGAGCCCTGCTCCTTTACGTGGCACACGACGTATGGTCGGCGATGTTCGATGATTCCGCCGGAGCGGCCTGGGTCGTCGCGTACGCCTCGACGCTGCTCGTGATCGGAGCAGCCATGGCCGCTCCCGGCTTGATCCTCTCGCTGCTCGTGATGACGCTCGGCCTCGTCCATGGCAATCGCCTGTATGCCGGAACCGGGGTCGTCTTTCTCGTCGTGTTCACGGCCGCCTACTTCTACGGGATCGACGCGACGATGCTGGTGAAGTCGGCGACCCTGGTCGGGACCGGCATAGCGGTCCTCGTCGCTCGTCGGGCGCTGCTCTCCGTTGCGGGCGCCCAGGTCGTCGCGGATGCGTAACCTCGTCCTGTTCGGCGTCCTGGTGGTGACGCTCACGGTCGCGAACTGGGCCATCCTGGATAAGGAGCGCGTTCTCCGCGACGGTCGGACGGTCTTGCTCGAGCTCGCGCCCGCGGACCCGAGGTCGATTCTGCAGGGCGACTACATGACGCTTCGCTACGTGCTGGCCGAAGAGGTGGGGCGACAGCGCGGCTCCGAGACCTCTCCAGACGGTCGCGTCGTCATCCGGGTGGACCCGCGCGGCCTGGCCACGCTCCTACGCTTCGACGACGGGTCGGGCGCCTCGGGCGGCGAACAGCTCCTGCGCTACCGCAGACGGGGTGAAGGTGTGCGGATCGCGAGCGACGCCTTCTTCTTCGAGGAAGGAACGGGTTCGCTCTACCGGAGCGCGCGCTACGGCGAGCTCAGACTCGATGCCACTGGAGACGCTGATCGGGCTCCGCGACGCGCAGCTGCGCTCGCTCGGGGGGCCGTAGCATTTGGCTGTTCGTCGCTCCTCGGCTGGAGTCGCATGACGCACGAGTGGAGCGGCGCGAGGGCGCTCTCGCTGTGGCCAACCGCTCACGCCCGGGGCAGACTCTCCACCAACGCGACCATTCGCGCGCGCTGCTCTTCGTTCGGGACCCTACCCATGGCCCCGCCGAGGTTGTCGCTCATGTGCTGCGGGTCGCTCGTGCCGGGCGTTACCACGGTGACGGCCGGATGGGCGAGCACGAACTTGAGCATGAACTGCGCCCAGGTGACCGCGTCGAACTCGTTCGCCCAATCCGGAAGCGGGCGGTCGCCGATCCGTGCCCACATCCGGCTACGTCCGAAGGGAAGGTACACGAGCACTCCGATGCGTCGCTCCTGCGCGAGCGGGAGGATCTCCTCTTCCGCGATCCGGTTGTCGACCGCGTAGTCGATTCCGACGAAATCGATGGGCTCGTCTCGCATGACCGCCGCGAGCGCCGGATACTGCCGCTCGCTGGTCGTGGTGATGCCGATGTAGCGGATCCGGCCTTCGGCCTTGAGCTCTCCGAGCACGCCGAGCTGAGTCGGTGGATCTCCCATGTTGTGCACCTGGATGAGGTCGATCACCGGGATGCGCAGCCGCTGGAAGGACCGCTCGATCTGCGCTCGTGCGGCTGCGCGATCGGCCCTACCTCCGCCCCGGCCAGCGACGTTGACCTTCGTGGCCCAAAACATCCGGTCGGCGATCCCGAGCTCCTCCGCGACCCGGCCCGAGACCTCCTCGGACGATCCGTATCCAGCCGCCGTGTCGAACACGCTGCCGCCACCCTCCACGAGGGCGCTCAGGACGCTCCCGATGGTATCGAACTCCTCACGGCGTGCGGTTGCCGAGAACGTGTTGGCCCCACCCAAGCCGACCGCCGGGAGCAGCTCTCCGGTCGAGGGGACCGCCCGCGTGATGAGCGCCTGGTCCTGAAGCCCCTCCAGGGTACGGGAATTCAATGAGAGCGCGGCCCCGGCGCCGGCGCCGGCGGCGAGTCGCAGCCACGTGCGTCGAGAAACCATCATCGCTTCCTCGGGGATGGAGTGCCGATACATCAGACTGACCGGTATTGCGCTGGTTTTGCTGAGTTCGGAGGACCGAATTGTCGCCTCGACCAGTCTGTGCTAGTGTTCCGCCGCCGAAGTCTCTGGCCCACTGAGGCGGTGCCGCTGAATGGGCTGGCGACTTTGGTTCACGGGACACTAGGATGCCGACGCAGTCTGCGCGAAGCGCCAAGCTCGGGACGGCGTAACGGAGGAGCCACCATGCAGCGTCCCAAACACAGCCCAGGTTCAAGGGGTCGTCGCAACAGTACCGTGTTGAGGGCTTTCTACGCCCCCGATCTCACTGGATAGTAGATTGACGACAGCGACGGGGTCCAGACAGAAGGGTATTCTCGATGTCTCCCAAGATGGTGTCCCGCTGACAGTTGAAGGTGGTGGCTCCGGAGAGTCTCCTTGTTAGCCTGCCTTTCTCATTTCGGCAACCGGTTCATGGTCGTCGAGGTGGGCCCTGAGCATCCAGAGCTGGTCGTAGCCGATGATCCTCCGGTAGCTCTTCTCGGTCTCCACGAACGAGGCCGCAGCCCAGCGCAAGGCCATCGCTCCGTTCTTCCAGTTGGTCACCCTGCGGGTCTTCTGTCTTACGCCCGAGTGGGTGCTGTCGATCAGGTTGGTCGAGCCCAGGCACTTCCTCAGCCGCGGCGGGAGGCCGAGCCGGTTGATCGTGAACATCTCGCTGAGGCCTTCGCGTAGGCTGGCCGAGGCCGAGGGGTGGTCGCGCTCGAGCCATCGGGCGAGCTGCTCGAGCTTCTGCTCGCCCTGCTTCGCGTCCAGCTTCATCGCCGCCCGGAACGCCGCCTTCACCTGAGGATGCTGATCCTTCGGCAGATGACCCAGCACGTTGCGGAGCTTGTGGTTGCGGCAGCGCTGGATGGGGTGACGTTGGCCGAACACCTTCTCGATCGCCTTCCTGAGCGCTTTCGAGCCATCGATCACGAACAGCCGCCGCCTGCCCGGGTCCAGGCCGCGCTCGACCAGATCCTCTAGGAGCGCGCTGGTCACCTCGGCGTTCTCACTCGCTCCTTCCCTCACGCCCAGCACGTGCTTCTTTCCGTCTGAGTCCACGCCTACCGCAGCAAGCACGTGGTGCGAGCCCATCTGGATCCCGTCCAGGTAGATCACCAGCAGGTCCCACGCATCCAGCCGGCGCTCCATCAGCTCCTTCAGCACGCGCTCCGAGGCCTCGACCGTCTCACGGCTCACCGCCGACTTGCTCACCCCGACCGTGTCGGCCATCTCACCGATCACACGGCCGTACTTGCGCGTGCTCACCCCCGCCATCAGGACCTCGAGCATCCGATCCGCCACAGCGCCCGGTCTCCGCATCGCTGCGTACGCCGGCACCTCGACCTCGCCACCCTCCCCGGCGCCCCGGCGCCTGAGCCGTGGCCGCTCCACACGCACCTTCCGGTCCGACAGGTAAACCACACCACCCTGCCGGCCATACCACACCGTGTCGTCTTCCGCTCGTGACCGACCTGCCTGCTTCACGCCTGCCACACCCTCGGCGCTCATCTCCAGCACCGCTTCGATCGTCGCTCGTCCCATCACCTGGATGACTTCGTCGATCACGACCTCCGTCTGCTCCACGAACTCAAGCATCGGAAGCAGAAACTGCCCCTCCCGCTTCAGGAACTCCCTGATCGCGCGCTTGTCCGCCCGATCCCTTACCTCGTACGTTCTCTTCATCGTGGTGGCTCCGTGTTGGGGTTTTTGCCTACCCGAGCCTATCGGCCCGGGACCCCCGGAGCCACCACTTTTCTTTCTCCCCTATCAGGAACCTTCAACTACCGTTGGGACAGCTTCGATCTGCCCGAAGGCGATGTCAGGTCCGGCTCACCCGTCCTACCGAGCGCCTTGCAGTGGAAGCCCTGCGCGACCTATCGTGCTCTCCCGATCGCGCGAAGCGGACCGCGTCTGCGTGCTCAGAGCCGCGACCCGCTTGCCGCCTCACGCGTGCCACACAGAGGTCCTCGGCGTTCAACGAAGACGGGAGCCCCAGCCCTTGAGTGACGTCTCGCTGCACGAGCTCCCGGACGACGACCTCGATTTTGGCATCGAGCTCGTAGGTCTGCCGGTCGAGGGCATTCGCGAGCTCTTCGTCACGCTGGCGAAGGCGCTGCGTGCGTTCCAACTCTACGACGAGAACAACCCGGTCTACCATCGATTCGTATCGGGCCTTCGGGAGGCGTTCGACGGTCTGTGGACCGAGTTGGGGTCGCTGACGCTGGCCGTCGAGGAGTCTCGCCTCCTCGCCGAGGGACAGGAGGTCTACGTCAACGAGAGCCACGCCGATTCCCTGGCGTTCCTCCTCTACAAGGACGGGATCCGAGAGATCACGTTCCTTCCCGGATTCGAGCTCGACGAAGATGACGAGCTCGAGCGCTTCCTCGGCTTGCTATCCGCGGCCCGCAGTGTCGGTCCGGAGGGTGGTGAGGATCTGCTCACCATGCTGTGGGACGCCGACCTCCCGCACCTTCGCCACCGATCCGTCGACATACTGCAAGAGGGCGTTGCGGTCCCAGAGGCCGGTGAGGGTGCGACCCTCGAAGAGCTGCGCGCCGTCTTCGAGAGTGAGGTCGCCACGATTGCAGAGGCTGAGGAGGTCGATGAAGCGGAAATCGAGGAAGACGAAGACGGGGCTACGGTCGCCGCCACGGCGTCTCCCGCGACCGAAGCTCCCAAGCGGCCTGCCCCCATCGATCTCGAGGGCCTCGACCCCACTCTCTACGCACTCGACAGCCGCGAGATGGCCGAGCTCTTCGACCGTCTGGAGGAACCGGAGTTCCCCGAGCAGCGCGAGGAGATCCTGGGCATCCTCCGTACGCTGCTGCCGAGCTTTCTCGGGCGGGGCGCACTCGACGCCGCGGCCACGATTCTCGCGGAGCTGCGGAGCATGGAGAGCGCCAAGAGGGCCACCGCCGAGGGACTGCGCCAGCGGGTCGGTGAGCTTCTGGACGAGCTCAGCGAGCCCGAGACGATGCAGGAGCTGGTCCGCGCACTGGAGGACGGCTCGATCGCCCCTCGACCGAAGGACCTCGGTGACTTCCTCGTTCACCTGCGGCCGGGCGCGCTCGGCCCGCTCGTGCACGCATCGGAGATGGTGGAGGACCCGGCGCTGCGCCAGGTCCTGCGGGAGGCGGTCAAGGGCATCGCCCGTCGCAACCAAGGGACGCTCGTCGATCTCGTGCGCTCCCCCGACCCAGTCGTGTCCAAGGGCGCGGCCCTGCTCGCGGGCGGGCTGCAGGTATCGGAGGCGGCCTCCGCGATCGCCGATCTCCTGGACCACCCGGATCCGTCGGTCCGCCTCACAGCCATCGACGCGGCTCGAGGCATCCGGGCGTCTTCGCTCGTGGGCTCGCTCGAGAGCGTTCTCACGGATCCGGATCGCGAGGTCCGTATCGCGGCCGTCAAGACGCTGGGCGAGCTGCGGTATACTCCCGCGGCCGGCAGCCTCCGGGCGGCGGTCACAGGGCGGGACATTCGGGCCGCGGACCTCACCGAAATGGTCGCCTTCTTCGAGGCATACGGTGTCGTGGGCGGAGCGGACGCGGTCCCGGTGCTGCAGAAGCTCCTGCAAGGGGGTGGGGTCCTGGGACGTGGCGAGCCGTCCGAGGTGCGCGCGTGCGCGGCGCTCGCCCTCGGAAAGATCGGCACGAAGGATGCCCTCGACGCGCTCCAGCGAGCGAGCAACGAGACCGATCCCGTGATCCGGAGTGCGGTCAACCGAGCCCTCCGGGCGGGCCGGGGCTGATGAGCACCGACGGGCCGCCGCTACAAGAACAGGGGAGGCGCATCGTGACCGCCCTCCACGGGGCGATCCGAGCGTTAAAGCTCTATCCCCTCGAAAACGAGACGGTACAGCACGCCCTCGACGAGGTCCACACCGCCGCTTCCGGGACCGTCGAGAGCGAAGGGAGCGCGAAGCTTCGGCTCGTGGGAGACTTCTTCTTTCTCAACGAGGCCCGGCTTCGCCTCGAGATGCGAACGTTTTCGACCTTCGGCGCCTTTTCCGAGGTACTCGGGAGCCACTGTATCGGCTCGGTGGAGATCCTTCCCGGCATGACACGCGACGAGTGGGCGCCGTTCCTGTCCCTGCTCGTGCGCGACCCGAGCAGCGAGGATCCCTTCGTCGGATTCATCGACCGGCTCTCCGGCGCTCCCGTTCTCCACATAGACGTACAGCCGGAGTCCGAAGAGTGGAGCGAGGAAGACGGTCGGGAATCCATGAAGGCGGCCAAGCGCACATACGCCCAGTCGGTTGCGGTCGCGAAGAACATCCTGGGCGACGTGCGACTCGGGCTTCGCGGCGAACATCCGCACCGTGAAGCGGGCGGTCCAGAACATCGTCGACCAAGTGCTGTCGAACGAGCCGTCGATGGTCACGCTCACGACGCTGAGGGACTTCGACGAATATACCTTCACGCACTGCGTCAACGTCTGCATCTTCAGCGTGGTGATCGGCCAGCGGCTCGGACTCGACAAGAGCCAGCTCTACGAGCTCGGGATGTCGGGTCTGCTGCACGACATCGGCAAGATGAGGACGGGCGCCGACATCATCAACAAGCCCGGAAAGCCGACCGAGGAGGGGTGGCTACAGATCAAGCGACATCCCACGGAGGGGCTTCTCCTGCTCTTCGACATGGGAGGGTTCGCCGATGTCCCATATCGTCAGATGCTCGTCGCCTACGAGCATCACATGCGAATCGACATGAAGGGATATCCGCAGCACCGCCGCGAGCGTACGCCGAGGCTTTTCTCGCGGATCGTCGCCGTCGCGGACGGGTTCGACGCGGCGACCTCGGTGAGAAGCTATCAATACACGCCCAAGGCGCCCGACAAGGTCCTCAGGGAGATGAAGGAGAACCCCCAGCGCGGGTTCGATCCGCTCGTCGTGAAGGCCCTCATCAACGCCACCGGCGTCTTTCCGATCGGCACGCTGGTGGTCCTGGACAATCTGGGCCTGGCCATCGTGTCGGGGGTGAACCAGGAGACGCTCCATCTCCCGATCGTGAAGCAGATCACAGACGCCAACGGCGTATCGATCGCACCCCCTCGCGAGATCGACCTTTCCGAGGTTGATCCGGAGACGGGCAAGCCGGTCCACTACATCGTCAAGACCGTGGATCCTCAACGCTACCGGATCCGCGTCTCGGACTACCTTCTCTAAGCACCGGATCCGAAAGCCAGGAGGCTCCAAGCATGTCCATGTCCCGCTGGACCAAGACGCTCGTCGCGTGCCTCGTTCCGCTCGCGGTCCCGCTCGCTGCATAGGAGGCGCAGGATCTCCCCCTGGAGGGCACTGCCACGAGCGGCTACGCCGGCGACGTTCCGTTTCCACGCACCCGGTGCCGGATTCCTGAGCGTCGCTGTCAGGGCGCAGGACGACACCGATCTCACGTTGGCGGTGACCGATGAAGTGGGTCAGCCGCTGGCGGAGGGGACCTCGGACATCGACCTGCACGGAGACACGGGAGCCGAGCAGTTGATCGTAGCCGTACCGAGGCCCGGTCCCTACATGGTGGTCGTAGAAGCACTGTTCGGGGGCGGAAGCTTCGACCTGGTGGCCAGCTGGATGGACTTTCCCGGTGTCGCGCTCTCGGATGACGACTGGGGGCCTTCGGTCGCCAACGAGCTTCCGCTCGGCTCGACCCAAAGCAACACCGTCAACACGGAGGGCGACCTCTGGGACTGGTACTCGGTGACGGCGGAGTCCTCCGGCGTCCTCGCCGTCGTCATCGAATCCGATGACGGGGACCTCGTGCTGGAGGTCTTCGGCGAAGCCGACTTCAGCGAGCCCGCGAGCCGCTCCGACCAAGACATCGACGGCAACACCGGGAACGAGTCCGTCGCGGTCAGCATCGCCGCCGGACAGACGCTGTACGTTAAGGTTTCGTCCCTGTTTCCCTCGATGGATGAACCGATCGCGTACACGATCCGCGCGGGGGTCATGTAAGTCGGTCCCAACGTGACGGACGGCGGAGCAGATTCGTTCGAGCTGCACGTCGGAGAGTCGTTGCACGAGGGCATCACGCGGGTCGTAGGATTCCAGCTGGACCTCGCGCTGTCGGCGCTGGAGAGGATGGGGGACGAGGTCCGGGTCGTGGATGCCGGGGTGCACGAGGTCCGGCGCACGCTGAAGCGTGTTCGCGCGCTACTACGGCTCGTGCGCTCCGGAATTCGTAAGCGCCGCTTTCGCTCTGAGATCCGCCAGTTAGGCGAGGCCGGACGGCAGCTGTCCGCCGTCCGCGACGCCTCGGTCTTGGTCGAAACCGCCCGCCTCGTGCGATCGGTCGTCGCGCCGTCGTTGCGCGGCGATGCCATCAAGCTCACGCGACGCCTCGGTCGGCGGCGGGGCCGGCTGCTCCGCTCGGTGTTGGGCCAGGGCGGGTCGGGGGACGCCGTCGCAGTGCAGCTGCGCGCTGCCTCCGACGGCCTTCCGGATTGGCGGATCAGGGGCGGCCGGCCCGTGATCGAGGCAGGCCTGCGGGCGAGCTACGCGGCGGGTCGAGCTCAGCGTCGACGCGCGGCCCGGCGAATGGATGGCGAGGTCCACCACAAGTGGCGCAAGCGGGCGAAGGATTTACGCCACCAGCTCGAGTTCCTTCAAGGGGCGTGGCCGGCGCTGCTCGGCGCTTCGACCCAGGAGATGCACCGGCTCACCGACCTCCTCGGTGTGGCCAACGACATCACGGTGCTGTTAGCGGCGCTCGAGAGGGACGATGGCCTTACACGAGGGCTTGGAGAGCCCGCAGACCTCGCCGCCGCCGCTGCCGCAGAGAGAGGGCGCCTGTGGGCCGAGGCTGGTTCCCTGGGGCGTCGCCTCTACGCTGAGCAGCCCGGTGTCTTCACGGTGCGCCTGGGGTCTTATTGGTCCGCGTGGAGGGCCTGACTGGTGCGGGTCCCCCTGTCGTGGGGTGGAACCGATCAGCCGCCCAGCTTGCTGGTCATCAGCGCGCAGGTCGAAGGATGGTCCGCACCGACGCAGTGGGAAAAGAAGAAGAGCTCGTTGACGCGCCCGTCCAGCACGAGCACGTCCTGGTAGATCGATTGCAGGTTTGAGAGCTCGCTGAAGCGCTCGTTGTTCAGCTGGAAGCTCGGGGACGTCCTCGACCCGGACATCGTCCCCACCTGCTCTCCACCCACGTTGACGCTGCCCTCCTCGATGCTCGACGCGGAGCTCAACGTGAACACGAACTGTACGCTCTCGGTCGAGCTGCCGGCCCGCGCGACCGCGATGCTGGCCGTAGGGGGCGTCAGCGTAGAGCCGATGAGGATGTCCCCGACCTCGATCGCGTTGGAGGATTGGGCGTCATCGATGGCGAAGAGGTAGTCGACGACGTTCTGCGAGCCACTGTCACCGACCTTACCGGTCATGACCAGGTCGAAGATGCCCAGGTCCACCATGGATCTCTCGGGAGCAAAAGGGGGTGCTGAGTAGAGTTGCAACATAGAACCGAGCCCCGGGCACGCCAAGGTCGCCCGACGCGCCCCCGGACGCGACCCTTGTCTCCCGATGGGCCAGTCGAGACGTTTGACTGACATCGCGCCTCGCGGTATTCGCGGGTGGACGCGGAGGGTCACATACGAAAGGACAGGAAAATGCGCTCGAGAGGCACGGGGCGGCTCGCTCCGGTTCGGATTCTGCTGGCTTCGCTGGGCGCACTGCTGATCGCTGCATGCTCATCCGCCGGGCCACGGGCGGCGCCTTCGCCTACCGGGCCGCGACCCGCGGATGCCCCGGGTCCGGTCGAATCGCCGCCGCCGGACGGGATGGAGGCGGTAGCAGACCCGACGCCTCGACTCCCGGGCGTCGACCTCGATACCGTCCGTGCGGAGCGATTCGACCAGGGAAAGATGTGGACCTTCGAAGCGCCTCCCGTGGATTACTTCCGCTCCGAATACGGGCTCACGCCCGACAGCGCCTGGTTGGCCCGGGCGCGGCTGGCCGCTCTACGCATTCCGGGTTGCTCCGCCTCGTTCGTTTCCCGCCACGGGCTGGTGCTCACCAACCACCATTGCGCGCGGGAGGCCGTGACGCAGGTATCGGAGGATTCCGAGGATCTTCTTGGCGACGGCTTCTTCGCGCGCACGCTAGCAGAGGAGCGGCCGGTGGATGACTTCGAAGCCGACCAGCTCATCACCATCGTGGACGTGAGCGAGGAGCTAGACCGGCGCCTGGCCAACGCTCCTGAGAGCAGCCGCGAGGAACGCCGCGAGGAGATCCACGGTGAGATCGAGGCGCGGCTCGTGGAGGAGTTCGGAGGTGAGGACGAAGGAATCGTCGTCGAGGTCATCTCGCTCTATTCGGGGGCGAGGACCTCGGCGTACGTGTTCCGCCGATACACCGATGTCCGGCTGGTGATGGCACCCGAGCTCCAAATCGGGTTTTTCGGGGGTGACCCGGACAACTTCACGTACCCACGATACAACCTCGATTTCGCCTTCTTGCGCGTGTACGACGACGAAGGCCAGCCGCTCACCTCGGATCCGTTTTTCTCCTGGAGCGAGGAGGGCGTCGAGGAGGGTGACGCGGTGTTCGTGATCGGGAACCCCGGTTCCACGAGTCGGCTAGAGACGGTCGCGCAGCTTCTCTCTCGTCGGGACGTATCGGACAAGGCGACCCTCGATTTCGTGCGACGCCGTGCCGAGATCATGGAGGAGTACATTCGCAGCAACCGGGAGGAGTCGACGAAGCTGGATCTCCAGAACGCCGCCTTCAGCCTGCGGAACTCGGAGAAGGCGTACGAAGGGCAGCTAGCAGGCCTGGCCGAGCCGGTGATCCTGGCGCGACTCCGCAACCGGGAGCGGAGCCTCCTGGACTCGATCGCGGCGGACTCGTTGCGGTCCGAGCGTTACGATAGCCTGGTCGACCAGATGAGGGATCTTCAGGAACGAAAGCGGGAGGTTGCCGCCGGTTACGGCGCATTTCTCGGCCTCAGCATCGGGGACTTCGCGGCCCCGACGCTGCACCGCGCTCTTCTGGCCTTTCAGTGGCTCGGGGCCAGGCGCCAAGCGGCGCCCCTTTCGGTACGCAACGAACTCACCCAGCAGATCCTGGCAGTGCGTGACAAGCCGGCTGAGCTGGACGAAGAGCTGATCCAGGACCGCTTGCAATCGTTCGTGGACCTCTACGGGGCCGACGACGAGATGGTGGTCGCGGTGCTCGACGGGCGCTCGCCCGAAGGTGCCGCGAGCCATGTACGCTCAAACTCCGTGCTCGCGGACTCGGCGGGCGCCGCGGAAGCTCTCGAGAGCGAGTCGCTGTCGGCCGAAGACCCCGCGATTCTGATAGTCCAGCGTTACTTGCCAGCCCTTCAAGCGTTCCAGCGGGTCCTCCGCGAGGTGGGGAATACGGAATCGTCGATCGGCGAACGCATCGGGCGGGCCCGCTACGAGATTTTCGGGGCCGCCATACCGCCTGATGCGACCTTCTCGCTGCGGGTCGCCGACGGCGTGGTTCGGACGTTCGAGTACAACGGGACCGTGGCTCCGCCATACACCACATTATACGGTCTTTACGACCGCCATTATTCACACCGGGCAGTATTCGATTCGTCGGGGGAGGATTCCCCATGGGCGCTGCCTGAGCGATGGCTGAATCCACCGGAGAACCTCGACCTTTCGACGCCGGTCAACTTCGTGTCCACTGCCGATATCATCGGCGGGAACTCGGGATCCCCGGTCGTGGATCGCGACCTTCGGTTGGTGGGCGTAGTTTTCGACGGCAACATCGAGAGCCTTCCGGGAAGCTACATCTACCTGCCGGAGTCGAATCGGGCGGTGGCCGTCGACGCGAGAGGCATTCTGGAAGCACTGCGCTCGGTCTACGACATGCCGGAGCTCGTAGCCGAGCTCGCTACGGGAGTGCGAGTGGGGGGCTGAGGAACGACCCAACGGCATCGGGCGTGGCTCGACCACCAGGCAGCCTCCACCCTGCAGTGACCCGCTCGGGCGCTTGACCCCCTCGGACGTCGCGGCCTAAGATCTCCGCCCCTGACAGGTCCCCTGATTCCCCAGACGCCGGGCGTCGCCCACCTGGACAGCGACTCACGGAGGAGGTGAAGCGGTGGCATCCGCCCAAGAATTCACAACGGAGCTAATCAGAAACGTTGCCGTGGTGGGCCACGGTGGGTCCGGGAAAACCGCGCTCGTAGACGCTCTTTGCTTCGTCGCGGGAACTTCCAGGCGTCACGGCGACCCCTCCGAGGGCCACGCCCTCACGATGCATACACCCGAAGAGCAGGCTCACGGCATCTCCATCCAGCTCACTCCAGCCTACGCCGTACACGACGGAACGAAGATCAACCTGCTCGACACACCCGGTTACCTCGACTTCACGGGAGAGGCCCTCGCGGCGACTCGCGTGGCCGACGCCGCCGTCATCGTCGTGAGCGCTACATCCGGCGTCGAGGTCGGGACCGAGAAGGTCTGGGAGTACTGCGAGCGTCGCGGGCTCCCACGGGTCTTTTTCGTCTCGATGATGGACAAGGAGCACGCGGACTTCGACCGCGTCTACGAGGACATCCGGAGTCGGTTGACGGAGAACGTGATCCCTGTGGAGATCCCCATCGGAGAGGGGGAGGACTTCCACGGGATCATCAACCTGTTCAGCGAGCGTGCCCACCTGTACAAGTCCGGAACCAAGACCGGTGAGTACGACGTCCGGGACGTTCCCGAAGAGTTCTTGCCTCGCTTTCGCAAGTGGGACACCGAGCTGCAGGAAACCGTCGCAACGACCGATGAGGAGCTGCTGGAGAAGTATCTGGAAGGGGGACACATCAGCCGCGAGGAGACCATCGAGGCAATCGCACGCTTGATGGCTCGTGGAGAAGTCTATCCTGTCCTCTGCGGATCCGCCCGCAACACGTACGGGATGCGTGCGCTGCTCGGCAAGATGGTCGAGCTGTTTCCCCATCCCGGCGAAGTCGAGCCCGAAAAGGCTCGCCGCCCGGGTCTCGACCAAGAGGTCGAGGTCAGCGCCTCGGACGACGAGGCACTCTCCGCGCTGGTTTTCAAGACCACCACGGAGCCCCACGTGGGCGAGCTATCCTACTTCCGCATCTTCAGCGGCTCTCTGGGCAACGGCACCGAAGTGACCAACGCATCGAACGGAGCGACCGAGAAGCTCAATCACCTTTCCATCCCCATGGGAAAGGAGCGGCACGAGGTGCCCAGGCTCCACGCCGGCGACATCGGGGTGGCGGCCAAGCTCAAGCGGACCCACACGAACGACACGCTCTGCACCAAGACCCGCGTGCTGGAGCTGGAGAAGATCGACTTCCCCAAGCCCGATATCTCCGTGGCCATCCGCGGAGTCACCCGCGCCGACGAGGACAAGCTGGGCGAGGTGCTTCCCAAACTACATGAGGAGGACCCCACCTTCATCGCGGAGTTCGAAGCCGAGCTGCATCAGACCATCGCGCGCGGCGTCGGAGAGGTCCACCTCGACATCCAGTTCGAGCGCATGAAGAGGAAATACAACGTCGCGGTAGAGACCGCGCAGCCAAAGATCGCCTACCGAGAGACCCTCACCCGGGGCGCCGAGGGTCAGGGGCGCTACAAGAAGCAGACCGGAGGACGGGGTCAGTTCGGCGACTGCTGGATACGTCTGAAACCACTCCCTCGCGGCGAGGGCTACTTGTTCGAAAAATCCATCAAGGGGGGGGTCATCCCCAACAAGTTCCTGCCCTCCGTGGAGAAGGGCATTCGCGAGGCCGCCGCCAAGGGAGTGCTCGCGGGGTACGCAGTGGTGGACTTCGCTGCCGAATGCTACGACGGATCGTACCACTCCGTCGACTCCTCCGACATCGCCTTCCAGGTGGCTGGATCCATGGCCTTCAAACGGGTGGCGGAGATCGCGGGCCCCAAGCTGCTGGAGCCGATCATGGAGGTCCAGGTGACTACCCCCGACGAATACGTGGGCGACATCATGGGAGACCTCACGCAGCGCCGTGGACGAGTGTCGGGAATGGACCCCACGAACGGTCGGACCGCGATCCGTGCGCAGGTGCCCGAGGCGGAGCTCTACAAGTACGCAGCCGCGCTGAGGTCGATGACCCAGGGTAGGGGGTCGCACACCCGCACCTTGGTGGGCTACGAATACATGCCGGACATCGAGGCGCAGAAGGTGGTTGAAGCGCGCAAACGCGAGGCGGAAGAGGCGTCGTCGTAAGGCGGCGACGCGGAGCTCGTCAGGCGGACTCCCCCCTTCGCGCGCCTGTCAATACGAGTCGACGTGGATGCCGAGCACGGCTCGGCCGGACGGGTCGTTCACCTTTCGCAGGTCCTCGTCCCATGCGAGGGCCTCCGGCGTGCTGCACGCTACGGAGTCTCCGCCCGGAACGCAGGCTGCTGCCGAGGGCAGCGGGAAATGCCCGTCGAAGATCGAGCGGTAGAGATAGGCCTCCTTCGTAGGCGGTGCGTTGTGAGGAAAGCGCAGTGCGGCCTCCTCCATCTCGTGGTCGGACACGATGCGTTCCGCATGGTCGCGTAGGGCGTCGATCCAGCCGTATCCCACTCCGTCGGAGAACTGCTCCTTCTGACGCTTCAACACCACTTCCGGGAGAAGATCGGTGCCGATGTCACGGAGGACCTGTTTCTCGAGGCCGCCCGGCCGCACCATCTTGTCCGCCGGGTTCAGCGACATGGCCACGTCCAGGAACTCGAGGTCCAGGAAAGGGACGCGGGCCTCGACCCCCCAAGCCGCCATGGACTTGTTCGCACGAAGGCAGTCGAAGAGGTGGAGCCGGTCGATCTTGCGCACGGTCTCGTCGTGCAGCGCGCGCGCGTCGGGAGCGCGGTGGAAGTACAGGTAGCCTCCGAACACCTCGTCCGCCCCCTCGCCTGAAAGAACCATCTTCACTCCCATGGCTCGAATCCGTCGAGCCATGAGGTACATGGGAGTCGCTGCGCGGATGGTCGTCACGTCATAGGTCTCAAGGTGCCAAATGACGTCGCGCAGGGCATCGAGGCCCTCCTGGATGGTGAATTGGAAGCCGTGGTGGACCGTCTCGATGTGGTCTGCCACGACCTGGGCGACCTCCAGGTCGGGCGAGCCTTCCAGTCCGATCGAGAAGGAGTGCAGGCGCGGCCACCACGCTTCGCTCCTGCCGTCGTCCTCTACTCGACGGCGGGAGAATCGGGCGGCGATGGCTGCGATGAGCGAAGAGTCGAGACCACCTGAGAGCAGGACCCCGTGCGGAACGTCGCTCATGAGTTGCCCCCGAACCGCGTCCTCGAGCGCGGTACGGAGGACCTGGCGGTCCGTTCGTGCTTCGCTCACCTCCTCGTAATCCCGCCACCGTGGTTCGTAGTAGCGTCGAAGGACGCCCTCTCGACTGTCGAGCAGGTGTCCGGGTGGAAATTCCCGCACTGCCGGGCAGTCGTTCAGGAGCGCTTTCATCTCGGAAGCCACATGAAGGGTGCCGTCCGCGTCCCTGCCCATGTAGAGGGGCACGACGCCGATCGGATCGCGCGCCAGCAAATAGCGCTCCTCTGCTTCGTCGTAGAGCGCGAAGGCGAAGATCCCGTTCAGCTCGTGGACGAGGTCGGGGCCAAGGTCGCGGTAGAGGGCCAGAATGATCTCACAGTCCGAATCGGTGCGGAACGGGTAGGGTGCCTCGAGCTGCGTGCGCAGCTCGCGATGGTTGTAGATCTCACCGTTTACGGCCAGTACGGTCCTGTCGTCCGGGCCGTAGAGAGGCTGAGCTCCGCTCGCCGGATCCACGATGGCGAGGCGCTCGTGCACGAGGATCGCGCCGTCCGAGCTGTAAACACCCGACCAATCCGGCCCGCGGTGCCGCTGCATTCGTGAGAGGCGGAGCGCTCGTTCACGGAGCGTCGCGATATCGGAGTTGAGGTCGAGAAGGGCGAGAATCGAGCACATGTCTGTATGTCCTTCCATGAGTGCAGGCCGAGCTCCAAACGGAAAAAGGCGGCTCCTGCGGGAGCCGCCTCGGCGTCGGGTTTGCCACCTGTTCCTCAGCGAGCGTACCCCAGCCGACGACTCCTCGGGAGCCGGCCGTTCGTATTCATCGCGTTCGCCGGTGCGCTGCCCACGGTGCCTCCCTGGGGTGAGGGTTTCGGCTCGCAGCAGTATCGTGACAGCGCCGTCACCGGGCAACCCCTTGGTAGCCTCCGACGAAATCCCATTGCGGCTGCGCCGCGACGTCCGCCTCGATTCGCCTGCTTGGGGACCGCCTCTGTGGACCGGAGACTTCGGAGACGGCACACTAGAGTGGTGGTGCGGGGCTCCTCGGCAGGCGAGCTCCTCTTGTGGTAGCTCAACCGGCCTGTTCGTGTCACGGGACTCGTGCACCACCATGGGTTGGGGCAAGGCTCGAGGGGTACCGACGCTTTCGGAGAACGATCGACGTGTCAGGACACAGCAAGTGGGCGCAGATCAAGCGGAAGAAGGCGGTGAACGACGCCCGCCGCGGGAAGATGTTCACGAAGCTCATACGCGAGATCACGGTCGCTGCGCGAGAAGGTGGGGGAGAGCCGGACTTCAACCCGAGGCTGCGTCTCGCCGTGGACACGGCGAAGGCCGCCAACATGCCTCAGGACAACATCGAAAGGGCGATCAAACGCGGTACGGGCGAGCTCGAGGGCGTGAGTTACGAGGAGGTCCACTACGAGGGGTACGGTCCGGGCGGGGTCGCGATCTACGTTGTGTGTCTCACCGACAACCAGAAGCGCACGGTGGCCGGAGTGCGGCACGTTCTGGAAAAGAACGGTGGAAACCTCGGCACGACGGGATCGGTGGCCTGGCAGTTCGACCGACGTGGCCAGATCTACCTGGACTCCGAGCGGTACGATGAGGTGAGGGTGCTCGAAGCGGCTCTGGAAGCCGGCGCGGACGATGTGGCGCTTGAAGGCTCGGAGTTCTTGGTCACCACCGAGGCCTCCAGCTTACACCAGGTTCAGGACGGAATTCGAGCTGCCGGCCTTCAGATCGAACAGGCGGAGCTCGCGATGATCCCGACCCACGAGGTGTCGGTCGAAGGTTCAGACGCGGCCGCGCTCCTCAAGCTGTTGGACGCGCTGGAGGACCACGACGACGTGCAGACGGTGTACTCCAACGGCAACGTCGACGATGAGGTCCTGGAGGCGGCAGCGGCGAACCTATAGTGTCACGCATCCGAAGCGAGATCGTGCTCGGCGTCGATCCGGGCACCGCTGTGACGGGCTACGGTGTTCTAGCCCGCCACGACCGGGAGTTGCGACTCTTGGAGTGTGGGGTCATTCGCACGTCGGCACGCGACGCGCTGCCGGTGCGCATCCGGGAGGTCTACGAGGGCATCGTCGAGGTCATCGAGAGGCATCACCCGACGGTGGTCTCGGTCGAGGACGTTTACTATGGCAAGAACGCACGATCGGCCCTGACCCTCGGACAGACGCGGGGCGCAATCCTTCTGGCGGCTTCGTTGCACGACGTTCGGGTGGCCGAATACACGGCGCCACAGATCAAGAAGTCGGTGGTGGGGACGGGACGGGCTACCAAGGCTCAGGTAGGCTTCATGGTGCAGCAGATCCTCCGACTGGCCAGCCCTCCGAGTCCGGAAGACGCCGCTGACGGGGTTGCGGCGGCGCTCTGCCACTGCATGGGGGGTCCGGTCGAGGGTGTGTAGCGCGGACACCGCCGGCCACCGAGCGAGGCGTAACCGTGGACACTCTGCCTTCTCGGTCCTTACCTTGTCCTCCGAAGAGAACCCAAAGGTCCCGCCGGTGCGCGACGACGCCCGGGAGGGCCCACCGCGCGACAGGGCGATCAGTCATCGTGATTTCGAGACTCCAGGGTACCCTCCTCACCCGTGAGCTCGACGGCGCCGTGGAGGTCGAGACCCCCGGCGGTGTCGTGTACGAGGTCGACGTACCCCTCACGGTACTGCAGAGGCTGCCTCCGCCGGGGTCGGCACTGGAGCTGCGCACGGTGCAGGTCGTGCGTGAGGATTCCATCACCTTGTACGGTTTTCTGGAGGATGTCGAACGCACGTTGTTCCGGCGGCTCCTGGGAGCTTCGGGCGTCGGTGCGCGCCTGGCATTGGCGATGATGTCCGCCTACTCCGCCACGCGCCTGGCGCGTGCTTTGGTCGAGAAGGACATCGTGGCCCTGAAGCAAATCAGCGGCGTAGGGAAGAAGACCGCCGAGAAGATCGCGCTCGAGCTCTCGGACAAAGTCGCAGACCTCGCATTGGATTCTCACGAAACCGAATCCCCGGCCGGTGTGAGGGAAGCCGTCGCCGCGCTCGTCGCGCTCGGGTACTCCTTCACGGCCGCGGACGAGGCCATCAGAGCGGTTGTGTCCGACGTCGACGACGAGAGCGCCGACGACCTCATCCGAAGGGCTTTGGCACACAGGTGATTCACAGAACCGAGATCACGACCCCCGAGCCGGTTGGCGACGATCGGGCTGCGGAGCCGAGCCTGCGCCCCCAGCGGCTCGAGGAGTTCATCGGCCAGGAGAAGGTGAGAGAGGCCCTCTCCATCGCGGTCGAGGCGGCGCTTCAGCGCCGAGAGCCACTGGACCACATCCTCTTCCATGGGCCGCCCGGGCTTGGCAAGACCACCCTCGCCGCACTGCTTGCGCGCGAGCTGGCGGTGAACCTCAAGACCACTTCCGGGCCTGTGTTGGAGAAGCCTGCGGACCTCGTCGCCGTGCTCACGAACCAGCGCGAGCGGGACGTGCTGTTCATCGACGAGATTCACCGCTTGCGCCCCGTCATCGAAGAGTTCCTGTATCCGGCGATGGAGGACTCACGCATAGAGATCCGCGTGTCCGAGGGTCCACGCGCGCAGACGATGACGATGAACATCGAGCGTTTCACGCTCGTGGGCGCGACCACCCGTTTCGGGCTCCTCACCGCTCCCATGAGGGCCCGGTTCGGAATCGTGCAGCGGCTGGGCTTCTATCCCCCGGAGGACCTGGCAACGATCGTTCAGCGGAGCTCGCAGATCCTGGGAATCGAGGTCAGTGTCGAGGGGGCTGCCGAGATCGCGAAACGCTCGCGGGGCACGCCGCGGGTAGCCAACCGTCTCCTGCGCCGCGTACGAGACTTCGCCCAGGTCCGTGCCGACGGCAGGATCGACCGCCGCGTCGCTCGGGATGCCCTGGCGCTCCTGGACGTAGACGAGTACGGCCTCGACCAGATGGACGCCCGTGTGCTCTCGACGCTCATCGAGAAGTTCGAAGGCGGACCCGTGGGACTGAACACGCTGGCTGTCGCCATGGGCGAGGACGCACTCACGCTGGAGGAGGTTTACGAGCCCTTCCTCATTCAGGAGGGCTATCTCCAACGCACGCCTCGGGGACGCGTTGCGACGCGTCGTGCATATCGACGTCTCGGCTTCAGCGCTCCCCCCGCCGGTTCGCGGCGGACGCAGGGCTCCTTCTTCGATGAGAAGGATCTCGACTGACGGGTCCATCGATGTGAGCGTCGTCCCGGGCAGCCGCGCTTCCGACTACGAATTCGAGCTCCCGGCCGGACGCATCGCCCACTACCCCGCTCGACGAAGGGACGATAGCCGCCTGCTGGTCGTGCGACGGGACCGCGAGCGGTTCGAGCACCTGGTGTTCCACGACCTCGTTCGGCTGATGAGCGTAGGCGACGTCATGGTCGTCAACGAGAGTCGTGTGATACCGGCCCGGCTCCTCGGACGAAAACCCACAGGGGCGCCTGCTGAGGTACTCCTACTGCGCCCTTGGAAGGAAGGAGGAGTGGACACACCGGAGGATCTCCCCTCACCTGACGACGCCATCCTCTGGGAAGCCCTCGTCCGCCCCGGCGGCAAGCTGAAGCCGGGCAGGGTGGTGGTGGTATCGGACGAGCTGTGCGTGGAGATCGTCGACTCGACCGCCGACGGCGCTCGTGTCGTCCGGCTCGACACACACCACTCGACGGCGAAAGCGCTCGAGCGGTTCGGTCACGTGCCACTTCCCCCATACATTGACCGTCCCGACGAGCCCCTCGATCGCGAACGGTACCAGACCGTCTACGCCCGATCGCCCGGCTCGGTGGCCGCGCCCACGGCCGGCCTGCACTTCACGCGGGGGCTTCTGCACACGTTATCGGACGCCGGCGTCGTGTGTGTTCCCGTCCAGTTGCACGTAGGCGTGGGAACATTCCGGCCCGTCGAGGCTGAGGACCCCTCGGCACACCAGATGCACGGCGAGCTCTACTCGGTTGGGGCGCACACCGCCGAGGCGGTCAACGCTGCGCGCGCGGCCGGCCGGCGTGTATGGGCGGTTGGCACGACAGTCGTGCGGGCGCTCGAGAGCGCTGCCTCGGCGGACGGCATCGTGCATGCTTCTGCTGGCGTAACGCGCCTCTTCGTCCGGCCGCCCTATCGCTTTCGGTCTGTCGACGCCATCCTCACCAACTTCCACCTGCCGCGCTCCACGCTCCTCATGCTCGTGGCGGCGTTCGCCGGCTATGATCGCACCCTCGCCGCGTACCACGAGGCCATACGGGGAGGCTATCGCTTTTACTCCTACGGGGATGCCATGGCGGTGCTTTAGTGCGCCGTTGCCGGAGTCTCTGGCCGAATGGGCTGAGGACGGCCTGCTAGCAGCGTCCCGTCACTGCACTTCCAGGATGAGCTTCCCACGGGTGTGGCCGGCTTCCATGAAGCGATGTGCGTCGGCAGCCTCTTCGAGTGGGAAGCGCCGGTGGATGCGGACGTCCAGTTCACCGGACCCGATCCAGTCGAACAAGTCCCCGGCTCTGTCTTCGAGCTCCGTTCGGCTCGCGACGTAGTGGCCGAGGCTCGGCCTCGTGAGAAAGAGCGATCCTCCGAGGCGCAGAGTCTGCGGATCGAAGGGTTCGACCGCTCCGCTCGCCGCTCCGTAGAGCACCAACATGCCGCGGGGTCGCAGGGCGGCCAGGCTGTGGTGGAACGTGTCGCGGCCCACCGAATCGTAGACCACGTCGACGCCGCGGCCTGCGGTGTGGCGTCGGGCCTCGTCGGCTAGATCCTCCTCACGGTAGGCGACGACGTGGTCGGCTCCAAGTGGCAGCGCCAGAGCCGCCCGCTCATCCGTCGAAGAAGCCGCGATCACCATCGCGCCCCGCAACTTGGCCATCTGGACCAGCAGCCGTCCCACGCCGCCTGCCGAGGCGAGCACAAGGGCCGAATGGCCGGCCCGAAGCGGAAACGCGCTGTAGCTCAAGTAATGCGCCGTGAGACCCTGAAGCATGGCCGCGGCGGCGACCTCGAGTGTGACGGCGGAAGGCACGTCGACGAGGCGCTGCTCGTCGACGCACACCATCTGCGCGTATGCTCCGGGCTGCAGGGCGAACGCCACTCGATCTCCGGGCGCCCAGCGGGTGACCCCGGACCCTACCGACACAACGGCGCCGGCGCCTTCACGTCCCGGCGTAAAGGGGAGCTCGAGCGGATACAAACCCGCTCGGTGATAGATGTCGATGAAGTTCACACCAGCCGCAGCGAGACGCACGAGGACCTGACCCGGTTGAGGCTCGGGGTCGGGGAGCTCCCTCAGCCTCATCGTCTCGGGTCCACCGGTTTCCTTTACCAGAATCGCCTTCACGGCTCCCGCCTCGGTCGTGTGTAGTAGGGCAGCCTCGGACTGCCGAGGCGTGTGCGGGAAAGATGGTCCATGCTTGGGTAGCTGGCTATACTGCCTCCCTCGCCAGCTCCGGAGCCCCTCCAGCATGGACCCAATGCGCGTGGCCGAGGACCTTCAGAGCCGATCGCCGCCGGCGGTCTTCGCCGGGATGCTGATGCTCACGGTGGGTCTCGCGATCGCGATTCCCGTCCCGGTGCTGGTGCCCGGTCCTTGGAGGGCGATCGGGTTCGTCCCCGTGGTCGCGGGCGTCGCCCTACACCGTGCGGCGACGTCCCACCTGCGCCGCGCAGGGACGCCGGTCGCAGCGTGGCAGCGGCCGGCCACACTCGTCACCCACGGGGTCTACTCCCGCACCCGGAATCCGATGTATGTCGCCGGCGTCCTGATTCTTTCAGGCGCGGCCCTTTCTCTTGGCGTCGCCGCTTCCCTACTGCCCATTCCTCTCTACCTGGCAGCGAGCACCGTGTGGTTCATCCGACCCGAGGAGAGCGCCCTCGAGGAGCAGTTCGGCGAGGTCTATCGCCGCTATTGCGGCCGCGTGCGCCGCTGGGCCTGAGGCCCTCCGCCTGCCATGTTCCAATTCGAGCTCTTCGGGACGGACGGCGCAGCGCGCGCCGGGACCTTCACGACGCCTCACGGCACCGTCCTGACGCCGGCCTTCATGCCGGTCGGAACGCTGGGCACCGTCAAGTCGGTGAGTCCGGACGAGCTGGCCGAGCTCGGCGCATCGATGCTCCTCGCCAATACGTATCACCTGTACCTGCGCCCGGGGCATGGGATGATTCAGAATCTGGGCGGTCTGCACGCCTTCATGAGGTGGTCGGGGCCGCTTCTCACCGATTCTGGAGGCTTCCAGGTGTTCAGCCTGGGACGGATCAACGACGTGGGAGAAGAGGGCGTGGTCTTCCGAAGCCACATCGACGGGTCGCGACACCTGTTCACCCCAGAGCACGTGATGGAGGTTCAGCGTTCACTGGGTGCGGATGTCGTGATGGCGTTCGACGAGTGCGGGCCGGGAGGTAGCGAACGCCGAGAAGCCGAGATCGCGAGCGAACGCACGTCCCGCTGGCTGGCTCGGAGCCGTCGCCGTATGGATCTGCTGAGCGAAGCCCGAGAGGGTCCGCTACAAAGCTTGTTCCCGGTGCTCCAGGGGAGCGTATTCGACGACCTCCGACGCCGGCAAGTGCGGCAGTTCATGGACCTGGGCGAGTGGGACGGGTGGGGAATCGGCGGGCTCAGCGTCGGAGAGGAGAAGCAGGACATGTGGCGGGTTTTGGAGGTGCTGCACGGGGAGATCCCAGTGGACCGGCCGCGTTATCTCATGGGGGTGGGGTATCCCGATGATCTGCTCCATGCGGTGGGTCGTGGATGCGACCTCTTCGACTGCGTCGCGCCTACGCGCAACGCACGGCACGGCACGGCATGGACGCTCCCGGATGGCCAGGTGAACCTGAAGTCCTCACGCTTCAGGTTGGACCGCGAGCCCCTCGATCCGGGTTGTGATTGCTACACCTGCAGTCGCTTCGATCGCGCATACCTGCGCCATTTGGCGGTAGCGCGCGAGATCCTGGGATGGAGACTCGTGTCGATTCACAACCTCCGCTTTCTCGTGCGGCTCGCGGAGGAGTCACGCAGGCGGATCCTCCAAGGGGATTACAGTAGCTGGGCCGCTAATTGGCTGGAACGGTACGCGGAGAAGGGGGTTGATTAGGCCCTCCCTCCTCGACCCCCATGACAGCCCTTTGGAGATAGCGGTGACCGACGCGCTCCTCGTTCTGCCGGCACCCGCGCGAGATGGTGCCAACGGACTCGCGATCCTCTTGTTTCAGCTAGTGATGTTCGCGGCGATCTTTTACTTCATCCTGATCTTTCCTCAGAGGAGGGAGCAGGAGCGGCACCGCAAGATGCTCGCAGCGATCAAGAAAGGAGATGAGGTCGTGACCGCCGGCGGAGTCATCGGCACGGTCATCCACGCCGAGGAGGAGAGGCTCACGCTTCGAACGGCGGACACGACTCGTTTGGTGGTGGAGCGCGCCCGAATATCTCGTGTCCTGTCGCCTACGAGCGAGGGCGAGGGCGGTCGCAGCAAGGTGGCCAAGGAGGCTTGAGTCGTGGCAGTCCGGAAGATCGTCCTCATGGGGGATCCGATCCTTCGAACGCCCGCGGGGGAGGTCACGTCCTTCGACGAAGCCCTGCAAGACCTCGTAGCGGACATGTTCGAGACCATGTACGGCGCGGAAGGGATCGGTCTGGCGGCGCCCCAGATCGGCGTTTCGGAGCGTGTGCTCGTCATCGATGTTCGTGGTGAAGACGTCAGCGAGGGCAAAGTTGCGCTCATCAACCCACGCATCGTTCACTCGAGCCTCGAGACGGAAAAGGAAACCGAGGGCTGCCTCAGCATTCCGGGCCTGGAGGAGATCGTCGAGCGACCCCGGTCGGTGGAGGTGCACGCCAGCGACCCGGGCGGGGCTCCCGTGCGTCTGAAAGCCGACGAGCTGTTCAGCAGGGCGCTCCAGCATGAAATCGACCATCTCCATGGGGTCCTGTTCCTGGACCGGCTGAGTCCCTTGAAGCGCCGCATACTGCTCAAGAAATGGAAAAAGCTGCGCGCAGAGGACGCCGAGGAAACGGGGAGCGTGGCGAGGCGGCGATGAAGCGCCGTGGCTCGTGAGAGTCGTATTCTGGGGCACCCCGGCGTTCGCTGTGCCTTCCCTCCGCGCCTTGACCGAGGAGGGGCACGAGGTCGTGGGCGTGGTTACCCAACCGAGCCGGCCCGCCGGGCGTCGCAGGACGACGCACCCGTCCCCGGTTCAGAAGGAAGCCGAGGCGGAGGGCCTCGTCGTGCTCGCGCCGGACCGCCCGCGGGGCGCGGAGTTCACAGAGGCGCTCGGGAACCTGAACGGTGAACTCTCGGTCGTCGTGGCGTACGGGCATATCCTGCGGAAGGAAGTGTTGGAGCTTCCGCCCCTGGGGTCGATCAACGTACACGCGTCCCTCCTCCCCGAGCTACGTGGCGCCGCTCCGATCCATTGGGCCATCGCTCGTGGCCATGATCGAACGGGAGTGACCGCGATGCGCATGGTGGAGGCGATGGACGCCGGGCCCATCCTCCTTCGAGTGGAGGAGCCAATCTCACCGACCGAGACCTCGTCGGAGTTGGCTTCCCGGCTCGCCGAACTCGGAGCGCAGGCTCTCGTGGAGACCCTCGCTCTCCTTACGGTTGGAGGGCTCGAAGAGCGCGAGCAGGACGAAGCTCTGGCCACGTACGCGCCCAAGGTCACCCGCGACACCGCACGCGTCTCCTGGAACGAGACGGCGTCGAACATCGCCAATCTCATTCGGGCCATGGATCGCAAGCCCGGAGCCTGGACTCTCTACGGCGACGAACCGCTCAAGCTCTTCGTCCCGGAGGTCGTCGAGCTCGAACCAGTGGAGACCGAGCCGGGTACCGTGATCGAGGCGTCCGAGCACGCCTCGATCGTAGTGGCCACCGGCGAGGGCGCGGTGCGAGTCGGAGAGGTCCAGCCAGCCGGACGGCGAAGAATGGCCACGACGGACTGGATGCTCGGCAGCAGGGTCCGGGAGGGCCAACATTTCGAGTGAGGACTACGAAAGCCCGGCGTCCGATCTCGGCATCGCAGCGGTCGCCGATACCGCGGTTGCACGTGGTCACTGACGAACAGGTTCTCACAGGGAACGCATGGGAGTCCAGGGCGGCGCAGGTCCTCGAGGAGGGTCGCGACGCGGTGGCATTGCATGTGAGGGGGCCTTCCCTCCAAGGCCGTAGGGTGTTCGAGTTGACGCGGGAGATACTGTCGGTTTCGCTAAGCAAGGGGTCGGTCGTGGTGGTCAACGACCGGGTCGACGTGGCGCTCGCATTGGGCGTCTCATGGGTCCACCTGCCCGTTCGTTCGCTACCCGTGGCGGCTGCGAGGAGCGTTCTCGGCCGGCAGGCACGGATCGGGGCGTCAGTGCGTTTGGCGCATCACCGTGCATGCGCCGAGGTGATCGGGCCCGACTACATGGTCGCTGGAACGGTATACGCCTCTACTTCGCATCCCGGGAGAAACCCCGACGGGCTCGAGGCGCTTCAGGGCGTCGTCGACGGCTGTGCGCTGCCCGTGCTCGGGATCGGCGGAATCACGGCAAGGGGAGTGCCTGGCGTGATGGGCAGCGGGGCACACGGCGTGGCGGTGTTGAGCGCGGTATGGGGTGCGGATAGACCGGGATTGGCCGTTCGCGAGCTTCTGCAGGCGCTCGACGCGAAGCAGGGCACAACAACACGGGAAGGGGCATGAAGAACGAAACACGACCCATCGGAGCCACGAGGGCGACCGCGGAGAAAGGTCAGCCGAGCTTGGCCGGGGAAGGGTCGTTGGGCGCCAAGACGGTCCTTGTGCGACTCAACGGCAAGGAGCGGCAGA
This sequence comes from Longimicrobiales bacterium, assembly GCA_965249195.1. GTDB lineage: Bacteria > Gemmatimonadota > Gemmatimonadetes > Longimicrobiales > Gaopeijiaceae > CBDFLM01. The sequence goes on along the minus strand of CBDFLM010000002.1, from coordinate 26,924 downwards.
TAACATCCGGACTCACGGTCACGGGTCTGCTCGATGCCCTCGATCTCCGACCCGCGCTGGTGGTCGTTGAGCTCAACCGTGTCATCGTCGGTCGCGAAGAGTACGCCAAGACCCCGATCAAAGAGGGAGACACGGTCGAGTTGGTTCACTTCGTCGGCGGCGGGTGAACCGAACCCCAAGGGAGGGCTCCGATGCTGGTCGAAGACAGGCAGGACACGGGAGCGGCGCAACCTTCCGGCGTTGACGAGTTCACAATCTCGGAACGCCGTTTCGGCTCGCGGCTCATCGTGGGCACGGGCAAATACAGCTCGAACGAGGTGATGATCCGCGCCATCCGCGAGAGCGGATCGGAGGTGGTGACGGTCGCTGTGCGCCGCGTCGATCTGGACCGCTCGAAGGAGGAGTCGATACTCCATCACCTCGACCCGGCCGAGTTCTTCCTTCTCGCTAATACCGCGGGCTGCTTCTCGACGGAAGACGCTCTCCGCTATGCGCGTCTCGCCCGCGCTGCCGGGTTCAACGACTGGCTCAAGCTCGAGGTCATCGGCGACGAAAGGACCTTGCTGCCCGATACGGTAGCGACGGTCGAGGCAGCGCGCATCCTCTCCGGTGAGGGTTTCAAGGTCATGGCATACACCAATGACGACGTCGTGACCGCCCTCCGGCTCGAGGACGCCGGTTGCGTCGCGGTCATGCCACTCGCGAGTCCCATCGGGAGCGGACTGGGAGTGGTCAATCCATACTTCATCCGCGAGATCAAGCGACGCTGCGACGTGCCGGTCATCGTGGACGCCGGCGTGGGAACCGCGTCGCACGCATGCATCGCCATGGAGCAGGGCATGGATGGTGTCCTCATGAACACGGCGATCGCAGAAGCGAAGGATCCGGTGGTTATGGCTGGGGCGATGAAACACGCTGTGAGAGCAGGTCGCCTGGCCTACCTGGCCGGCCGAATGGCGTCCAGGGAGATCGCTGTCCCGTCTTCGCCTACCTGGGGACTCCTGGACTGAGGAAGCGCCCCGAACGTGGCTCGTCGGCGAGCTCTGGCGGCGCGACGCAAGCGCGCCGCGTGGCGCTGGCGACGCTCGCCGCCGTGGGCCGCGGCCGCCGTCTGGATCGTGCTCTCGAACACGAGTCGGTGGACCTCGACGCTCGGGATCGCCGATGGACCCAGAAGCTGACCTACGGCGTTTGCCGGCTCCGGGGGAGACTCGATTTTCTACTCCGTAGCCACCTTCGCCGAGACCTGCGGGCGCTCTCCCCAGGGCTTCTCGACGTGCTCCGGCTGGGCGCTTACCAAATACTCTACATGGACTCGGTGCCTTCCTACGCCGCGGTCTCGCAATCGGTGTCGCAGGCCCGGGCGGTGGCTGGTTCGGGCGCCGCATCGGTGGCGAACGCCGTGCTCCGCGCACTCGAGCGCGAGGGGGAGGACCGGGGCCAGTTCCCCGACCCCGTAGAGGACCCGCTCGGCCACCTCAGCACCTGGGGGTCCCATCCCCGCTGGTTGGTGAGGCGCTGGCTGTCCCGATGGTCGGTCGAAGAAGTGACCGGGCTCATCGAGCACAACAACCGGGCCCCGCCCCTCACGGTGGCGCCGGTCGGCGCTTCACCGCAGGAGGCGGTCGACGAGCTCGCGCGAGGCGGCGTCGAGGCGAGCGTCGTCCCGCACCCCTTCGGTTGCGTCGAGATCCTCGACGGCACGCCGCCGCAACGGGTCCTCCAGCTTCTGCCCTGCCAGGTGCAGGACCCCGCGGCAGCCCTGGTCGTCGCATACGCGGACCCGCCCGCCAGCGGGCTTCGAGCGGACCTCTGTGCGGCGCCAGGCGGCAAAGCCGTGTCGCTAGCCCGCGATGGCGCGTTCGTGGTCGCGGCCGACGCGTCGCTGCTCCGTCTGCGACTTCTGGCCCAGAGCTTCGAGCGCCTCGGTCTCCGCGCGGGTCTGGTGGTGGCGCGCGCGGAGGAGCCGCCCATCGTAGAATCGCCGTTCGTCCTCTTGGACGTTCCCTGTACCGGAACGGGCACCTTACGCCGGCGCCCCGATGCTCGCTGGCGACTCACGCCCGAGGATCTCAGGGAGCTGTCGGCTGTGCAACGACGCATACTCGAAGCCGCGCAACGACTCGTGCCACGAAGGGGGCTTCTCGTCTACGCGACCTGCTCTCTTGAGACTGAAGAGAACCAGGGTCAGGTCGAAGCGTTTCTACGTGCGCGTCCGGAGTTCCGGGTCGAGGTCTCTGGGACGGTGGAGGAGACTCTCCTGGACGGAGCTGGCAGGCTGGTCGTCCTGCCCCATGTGAGCGGCTGCGACGGGGTGTTCGCGGCACGACTGCGGCGGGTGGTGTAGTACGAGGTCTCAACCGAAGCTCTGAAGAGGGGTCGACGGGTCCAAATGCAGCTCGGGAGCTCGCTTCGCCGGCAGAGAGGGGGGCGCGATTCGACCGCGTCTGATGCGTCCGACGCATTTTCGTCGGGCGCGTGGCGCCGGCTCGCCACGGCATTGGCGCTCGCGCTCCTGGCGTTCGCCGGTGGGTGGCTGATCTCGACCCGTCTTCTGTTCCCCGCGCCCCCGCCGCCGGGCGACCTCTACGAGGTACCCGATCTCTACGGGCTTACAGTGGACGAGGCTCTCGATCGCATCCGCGAGTCCGGACTCGCGGTGGGCAGCGTCGGCGCGTTTCGTCATCCGGAGCGTGACAGCGGCTCCGTCGTGGGCCAATCCCCTCTCCCCGGTCAGTTGTCGGTCCCGGGCGACTCCGTTCGCGTGACTCTGAGCCTTGGGGTCGAGCGGACACCGATGCCGGACGTAGGACAACTTTCGGTGGCACGTGCGCTATCGGTTCTCGAAGCTGCGGGATTCTCCGTCACCGTAGACAGCGTGGAGAGCAACGAGCCTCTCGGGCAGGTGGTGGCTCAGGATCCCGCCGCTGAGGCTTCCGCCATCTCGTATGGTGAGGTGCGCGTGAGCGTGAGCCTCGGTCCGCCGCTCGTGCGTGTTCCGCTCATGGTGGGCATGCAGGAGGAAGCCGCCCGGGACACGCTCGAAGCACTCGGATTGCGTCTGTCGGGGGTCGAGGAAGTGTTCCGCTTCGGCGGCGACCAGGGGAGCGTCGTAGAGCAGGAGCCACCGGCAGGGGCGCTCGTGGACCCGGGCAGTGAGATCAGGCTGGTGGTGGGACGGCGGCGGCGGGGGGGTCGGTCGGCGGCCGTCAGGGATCCCCGCGTAGTGGGCTCGCTGTATGGTCCGTCAGGGCGCCGACTTCCGGCCTCGGGCGGGGAACAATGACCGTTGCGCGCCGTAGCATTTCGCAGTGCACAGCGGGGCGAGTCGGGTGCCTATGAGCCTGACCCGGACCCGGCGAACGAGGGGGGGACCATAGCATGGCGAACGACGGCCGTCTAAGGCCAAAGAGGCGCTACTCTCGCCTGCCTTACCTCGTCGCGATGGTGAGCTTGGGGGCCTTGGTCGCCGCGGCGTGGATTGGCCGTGACCGGTTCCAGCCGGTGATCGTGGGCTCTCGGGCTCCCGATTTCGAGGCGACCGGCATGGACGGCGACGTCGTTCACATGGAGGACTTCGCAGGGTCGGTCGTACTCGTGAACGTGTGGGCGACCTGGTGTCCCCCATGCCTCGAAGAGATGCCGTCGCTCGAGCGTCTGTACCGTGAGGTTCGGACGTGGCCGACCGGATCGGACTTCGAGATCCTGGCCGTGAGCATCGACGCACGCATCGATCTGCCCGACTTCCTGGGCCGAGGGGTGGAGCGATCGGACCTCGTGAAGTTCGCATCCGACCTGGACCTGACGTTCACCATCCTGCACGATCCGTCAGGCAGGATCGAGCGACGATACCAGACGCTCGCGGTACCGGAGTCTTTCCTCGTTGGCCGTGACGGTGTCATCTACAAGCGGGTTCCAGGAGCGACGGAGTGGGACTCCGAGCAGTACCGCGACCTCATCCAGCGTCTGCTGGCGGACTGACGGTGCCTCGGCATTCGGCTATCGCAGGGCTGCGCGTATCCAGGTCATGACCTGCAACCCGCTCCCGGCATGACGCTACGGTGAGCGTCGTGCCCGGGCTCCTCTCTCGGAATTGGCCACTCAAGCTTTCGGCTCTTGCGCTGGCGGTGTTCTTATGGGCCGTCGTCACGGTACTTCCGCGGACGCGGCAGTCCCTGGCATCCGTGCCTGTCCGTGTAGTGCTGGAGGACACTGCCTGGACCCTGGCGGGGCCTCCCACGCCGGCGACGGTGGACGTGCTCCTGGGCGGCGAGACCCGGGACCTGTTGCAGTTTCCGCGGGACGGCGAGGCTACGGTCGTCACGGTGCCCATCGAGCTGGTGACCAGCCAGGACACGGTTGTCCGTCTCCGGTCCGACTGGCTGCGGATCGACCAGACTTCGGGCATCCTCGTCGAAAACATCGACCCCGCCTCCGTGCGCCTTCGCTTCGAACCGACCCGATCCGCAGCGTTTCCCCTATCGCTACGAACGGCAGGACGTCTCCCCCCGGATGTCGCGTTGGCGCAGCCGCTCGCTCTGACGCCGGCGGTGGTGCGCGTGCGTGGCGGGGCGCACCTCATCGATAGTCTGGACAGCGTACCGCTCGAAGCGCTCGATCTGGGGCGCGTCACCGAGTCCGGAATCTACAGGCTGCAGGTGGACACGACGGGCCTGGGCACTCTGTCCGTCGAGCCCGCCGTGGCGACTGTGGCAGCGAGGGTCGAGGCAGCGGTCGAGAAAGTCGTCCGAGTGGAGGTGCGTTTCGAGGTGGGCTTCGTGACCGACTCGCTCGTCATCGTGCCCGACACGCTTCCAGTGACCCTCCGCGGTGCACGGACACTAGTGGACGCTGCGCTTCCAGAGGCGCTCGTGGCGCGTATCCCCCGCTCGGCGGTGGAAGGGATGGCCCCAGGCGAGGAGAGAGCGGTCCCGTACGTGGTGGAAGGTGTTCCCGATCTCGTAGGGGTAGCGGGCGCGGAGGGGGTCCGGATCCGCTGGACGGGAGAGCCCGGTGGGGTGGGCGCCGTGACCGATTCCCCTCCCGACGCCTCGCCACCAAGGGATTCTTTGGATATCGGACGCCCGGCACTGTCGAAGGGCGCTCCACGGTCGAGCCCAGGGGGCCGAGCGCCCCCCTGGAGGGGGCGGTGAATCCCAGACTGACCCTCGGCCTCGAGACGAGTTGCGACGAGACTTCCGCGGCGGTGCTCGAGGGGGAGGACGACGTTCTCGGCCACGTGATTCTCTCCCAAGACGTTCACAGGGTCTACGGGGGTGTCGTCCCGGAGCTCGCTGCGCGCGCCCACTTGAAGAGAGTCGTCCCCGTCGTAGATGCGGCCCTGGACGAAGCCGGCGTGCGCCTCTGCGACATCGATGTTTTTGCGGTGACCGCGGGCCCCGGGCTCATCGGGCCGCTCATCGTCGGCGTCTCTTGGGCGAAGGCCGTCGCCTTCGCGCTGGGCCGTCCCCTCGTGGCAGTACACCACATGGAGGCACATCTGTTCGGGCCGGTTCTGGAGGATCCGGAGGCCACGCCGCCGTTCGTGGCCCTGCTGGTCTCCGGCGGGCACACGATCCTGCTCTACGCCCCGGAGTGGGGGCACTATGTTCTACTGGGCATGACGCGCGACGACGCCGCTGGAGAGGCCTTCGACAAGGTCGCGAAGCTCCTTGGTCTTCCCTACCCGGGAGGTCCCGCGCTCGAGACCCTGGCCAGAGCCGGCTCCCACGAGGGTCTGGACTTGCCGCGCCCGATGCTGAAGTCCCATCACAAGCCGGGCGACGATGACTACTATGACTTCTCCTTCAGCGGTCTGAAGACGGCAGTCGCCGGCCTCGTCGGACAACTCGAGGAGGAAGGCACCTTGGAGAGGAGGAGGCCGGACGTGGCGGCCGCCTTCCAGCGCGCGGCCGTGGACGTGCTGGTGGAAAAGACTCTGCGTGCCGTGGACGAGACGGGCTGCCGGCGCGTCCTGATCGGGGGAGGTGTGGCCGCCAACACGGTATTACGAGAGGAGATCGCCCACCGGCTCGGAAAGGGCGTACGCCTTTTCACGGCCTCTCCCCGGTTGTCCTTGGACAACGGGGCGATGATCGCGCGAGCCGGGCGCGACTGTTTCGCCCGCGGACGAGTTGCCGGTCTCGACCTCGAGCCCGCAGCCGACCTTCCGTTCCCAGGCATGAAGGGGAGGGCGGAGTGGCTGACGCTGCGGTCTCGGGCGGCGGGCATTGGGTCATGGATCCCGGTCGAGGCGAGAGATGGCACACGAGCCGGGCGCGTGACCGGCCCAGAGAACCGATAGGGGACTGATGCATCCGAACCTGTTTAGGCTACCGGAATGGGTACCGCTCCTCGGAGGTGAGTACATCACCACGTTCGGGCTGGCCATGTTCCTCTCCTTCGTCGCGGCCGGCCTGGTCGGGCGCTCGGAGATGGATCGCAAGGGACTCGACGGCGAGAAGGTCTGGGACTTGGTCTTCATGGCCGTCATCGGCGGTATCCTGGGCGCTAAGATCTACTACGTGCTCCTGAACTATCCTCGGCTGTTGGAGGATCCCGCAGGGCTCATCTTCTCCCGTGGAGGAATGGTCTTCTACGGTGGCTTCTTTCTCGCTTTGGTCCTCGTCATCTGGGAGGTCCGCCGCTCCGGGCTCCCCCCCGCCGACATGGCCGACGTGGGCGCGCCGGCGCTTGCCATCGCATATGCGGTGGGCCGAGTGGGCTGCTTCATGGTCGGGGACGATTGGGGACGTCCCACGGATCTACCTTGGGGGATCCGTTTCCCGGAGGGCTCGCCCCCGACCCACGTCACGATCATCGAGCAGCAGTTCGGCATCGAAGTGGATCCAGCCCTCATTGCGAAGTACGGTGAAATCGTCCCGGTGCACCCGACGCAGCTCTATGAAGTTGGCCTCTCGACGCTCATCTTCTTTGCGCTCTGGCGCCTTAGAACCCACCGACGACAGGTGGGGTGGCTCTTCATGCTGTGGATGATGCTCGCCGGACTCGAGCGTTTCCTCGTCGAGTTTCTGCGGGCCAAAGACGACCGTTTCCTCGGTGTTTTTACGCTGGCACAGGTGTTGAGCCTCGCGCTGGTCGTCGCAGGTCTGGTGGGGATGTCGAAGCTGTCGGCTCCCCAAGGGCGGCGGAAGAAGGCCGCTGCGCGCCGCTGAGGCCGACGCGGATGCTCACCATCGTACACGGGTCGGACCTCCACTTCGGGCGTCATTTCCGTCCGGGCGTTGCCGAGGCCTTCCTCGTGGCCGTGCACGATGCCGAACCCGACCTGATCGTCATCTCCGGGGACCTGACGCAGCGCGCAAAGGTTCGAGAGTACCGAGCGGCGAGGACCTTTTTGGCAGAGTTTCCCGACGTCCCGCTGGTCGTGACACCGGGGAATCACGATGTTCCGCTTTATCGAGTCCCCGAGCGCCTCCTCGCCCCTCACCGCAACTACAGACGATTCGTCGCACCCGAGCTAGACACGGTGACGCAGATCGAAGCGGCGACCGTCGTGGCTCTGGACTCCTCGGCTCCGAGGACGGCCCTCGTCAACGGTCGGATCCGGACGCGACAGCTCGCGTTTGCAAAGCGCGCGTTCGCGGAGTCCCCACGGGATGCCGTCCGGATCGTCGTCGCGCATCACGGTCTCGTGCGGGCCCCCGATGGTGAGAGGGACAGGCCGGTCCCGCGCGCTCGTAGGGTCCTGGGTGCGCTCGTCTCCATGGGGGTCGACCTCGTTTTCGGAGGACATCTGCACCGGGCCTTCGTCGCCAGCTCGATGGACTGGGTGAAGCATGAGCGCGGTGAGGGGACGGTCATCGTTCACTGTGGCACGACGACCTCGGCTCGGGGACGCGGCCGGGAGCGTCTCCAAAACAGTTTCAACCTGGTCAAGATGGGCGACGAGCACATCGAGATCGTACGCCACCTGTATTTCCCAGAGCGTGAGGCCTTCGGGCCGGTGGGCGTGCAGGCGGCCCCCCGTCGTCCGAGAGTGAGCTTAGACTCGGGGCGCTTCGGGTCGGGCGTCCTGTCGCCGGGTCGACGTGAGACGTCGGTGGCTCGGCCGCCGCCCCGACCGGCGTGAGACGGCGACAGCCGCCGCGGCTGCCGCCGGCGTCGCGCTCGGCGTGGCCCTGATCGTGTACTACCTCGCTCGGATCCTGCTGGCGCGCGAGGTGATCGAGCCGCTTCCAGAGGGACGAGACAAGAGGTTGCGCGCATCCACGCGGAGGGGCATGAGGAGGCGCCTTCCGCGCGGTACACGCTAAGTGGTGAACCTCATCCATCGCGAGCTCGGCCTATCACGCGATAGGCGTTTGCTTCTCCGTGTCGTGGGCGCCACACCATACGTGCTGGCGCTCTGGCTCGCTTTCCCGACCCCGGCTGCCTCACAGGTTCAGGCCGTCCCCGAGCTCAGGCGCCTCGAGTTCGGGGGAAACGCCGCATTCCCGGCCGACTCGTTGCGACGGGCCATCGTCAATCGCGAGACGGAGTGTCGCCCGGTGCTCGCGCTCTTCTGTTGGCTCGGTATGGGCTTCGCGGACGACCCACGCTACCTCGACCGCCGCGAGCTTCCGAGAGATATGGCTCGGCTCAAGATCTACTACTGGCAGAGGGGGTTTCGCGAAGCGACGATCGACACCGCGGTCGCGTTCGCGCGTCCGTCGGAGGCGACGGTGACCTTCCGTATCGAGGAGGGCCAGCCGGTTCTGGTCGGCAGCCTCGAAATCGTCGGCCTGGAAGGCGTCGAGGTCCCCGGAATTTTCGCTCGCCTCCCCCTGCAGGTTGGCGAGCCCCTCCCGGACATCGGCCTGGACGCCGTTCCCGACTCGCTGCTCAGCCGCCTCCGCAACGCGGGCTTCGCGCACGCCGACGTGTTGAGAAGCTTTCTGATCCCCACGGAGACGCCCTACGCTGCGGAGGTCACGTACGACGTCGATCCCGGCCCACGTTCACGATTCGGTGATTTCGATGTCAGCATCCTCCGTGCTGACTCCGATACGGGCGGCAGCGCGGCGCCACTCAGCGAAGGCGTGGTGCGTCGCATGCTGCCTTTCACCAATGGAGACGTCTATAGTCGAGAGCAGATCTTCGAGGCACAGCGCAACCTCTACAGCCTCGAGATCATCCGAAACGCGGCGATCCGAGAGCGATTGGACAACTTTCCCGACTCGCTCGTTCCCTTGGAGATCGACGTGAGGACCGAGGACCAGCATCGGGTGCGTTGGGGGGGTGGATGGAGCGGCGCGGATTGCATCAGCGCGGAAGCGGAGTGGGCGAGCCGTAGCTTCCTGGGGGGGGGGCGCCGGCTGCGGCTGAGAGGCCGACTCTCCAATATCCTAGCCCACGACTTGCGCGGTACCGCGTGCCGTCAGGCGGGAGAGGGAAGGTTCGCCGACCTCAACTGGGTGACCTCCATCGAGCTCAATCAGCCGTGGATCTTCTCGGTGCGCAACTCGCTGACGGCGAGCCTCTTCTGGGAGCGGCAGAGTCTGCCCGAGGTCTTCATCCGGAAGGCTGCCGGGCTGAGCGCCGCGCTGACCCGCAGCCTGGGCATCCGCACCGCGGCGACGCTGGCCTATCGTCCTCAGTTGGCCCAGCTGGAGGCGGCGGGCATCTTCTTCTGCACCAGCTTCCTCGTCTGCACGCCGGAAGACGTAATGGTGCTCGAGGAGCGCAACTCCCTCTCGCCCGTCGGGGTCAGCTTCTCGAGGGACCGGACCGACAACGTCCTCGATCCGAGCGATGGCTACTCAGCGCTGTTCGACTACGAGCACGCATCATCGGTGACCGGCTCGGACTTCGCTTACAACCGCGTCATCGGTGAGGTGAACTTCTACGAGTCGCTCGCGGTCCGAAACGTCGCGGCCGCGCGAGCCCGCGTCGGCTGGGTGTCCGCCGGCGCGTTCACGCGTCTCGAGTCAGGTCCGGACTTGGCCATCGTGCATCCCCAGAAGCGGTTCTACGCAGGTGGGCCCAGCAGTGTGCGGGGCTTTCCCCAGAACGGGCTCGGCCCCCGGGTTCTGACCGTGGACGTCGGCGACCTCCTCTCACCCCTTCCGAGCGACGGTGGTGACACCACGTCCCGCGGGGCGCCGTGCCAACCGGAACGGATCGTCGACCGCTCCTGCGATGTGAACGCTGCGGGAGACTCCCTGTTCGTGGCGCAGCCGACGGGAGGCACACGCGTCCTGGAGGCCACGGTCGAGTACCGATTCGCCTTCGGTCGCAATTTCCAAGCGGTGACGTTCTTGGACGTGGGACAGGTTTGGGGCGAGTCCGAGTCGATCGACCTCGGTAGCCTGGAATGGGCGCCGGGGCTCGGCGTGCGCTACTTCAGCCCGATCGGCCCACTTCGCGTCGATGTGGGGTACCGGTTTCGCGGTGCGGAAGATCTTCGCGTGGTGACGTCGCAGATTGAGTCCTACGATCCTTCGAGACACGGAGAGGACGACCGCATCACGATCTCCGACCGCGGGGCGCTGACCCCTATTCCCTGGGTCCGCATCGACGACCTTTCGCGCCTCGACTCCCGCGCTCGCTTCGGGGCAAGCGGCTCGTTCTTCCGCCAGCTCCAGCTCCACGTCTCCATCGGTCAGGCGTTCTGATGGCGCGAGCCCGCCGGATCGCCAGACGTGTCGCTGTGGCCCTGGCCGGCGTCCTTTTCGTCGCGACCGGACTCCTCGCGGTCCTGGACCGGACCGCTGCCGGCCATCGCTGGGCGCGCGACGTGCTCGTGTCCCGGATGGGGAGCGCGGTCGACGGCACTCTGCAGGTGGACGAGATTCGCAGCGAGAGCCTGGCCAGCGGCGTGACTCTGTCGGGGATTCGCGTTCGCGGCCCCAGCGGACGAGCGATCCTGGAGGTCGACTCGATTCTGGCGCGGTACTCCCTACGCGGACTGCTGTCGGGGGACGTCGTGTTGTCCCGCCTCACTCTGTGGCGACCTCGTGTCGTAGTGTCGAGGTTTCCGGGAGAGGAGGGATACGAAGCGGCGACGATTCTGCGACCCGGTACCGAACGGCCGGCAGCTCCTCGGGCTCCCCCCGGCGAGGGGAGGACGATCGCGTTCAGAGACGTCAGCATCAGGGGCGGGAGCGTCGAGGTCCTCGTTCCCGCGACGGAGGCCGAAGCCCGCTGGGACGACCAGCCCGGCGAGCCGACGATCCAGGACGGGGATTTCCGGCGTTGGCTGTTTTCGTTCGATGGCGAGCTCGACGAGGCGGTTGTCTCGTCCCCCTCCGTAGCGGGGCCGCGCGTGGCCATCTCGTCCCTCTCCCTCACCGGCGAGGGGTTCCGGGCTCCGCTCGTCGTTTCCAGTTTGAAGGGGCAGCTCTCTTGGTCCGATGGCTCCCTGGAGGTGATCGCGGAAGAGTTGACGCAGCCGTCGTCACAGGCCCGAGGCCGGATCAGCGCAGCCTTCGGCGGGGACGACGACGGTTCTTCATGGTCGATGAATCTCGAGCTCTCCACGAAGGAGTACGCGCTCTCCGACCTGAGATGGATCGAGCCCGACCTTCCCGATTATTCGTTGGACGGCACTTTCACCGTGATGGCGGCCTCCAGCGGCGCTTTCGAGTTTGGGTTCACCGACGGGGGCGTGACTGCGGGCGAGAGCAGGTTGGTCGGGGAGGGGATGGTCCGCATCCACGAAGAGCTGACCTTCGAGGACGTGGACATCGAGGTCGAGGCTTTCCGCCTGTCCCGTCTCGAGCCGTTCATGGCCAACACCCTCCCGCTGGACGGCTTGGTGCGGGGGCGTCTCCGATTGGACGGCCCGCTTCGTCAGACGCGCGCTCGAGGGCGCCTCACCCTCAGTGAGACGACAGGTGGGCATCGACCAGCCACCGCGGAGTTTCAAGGTATCATCGATCTTACCACGGGGGCCCTCGCCGACATGGCGACCGTCCTCGATCCATTCGATTACAGCCTGGTCTCGACCATCGTGCCCGGCTTCCGCTTGGCCGGCCCAGGGCGCGCGGAGCTTCGGGGAACCGGCAGCATCGGCGGCGGTTTGCGCATTCGGGCCGACCTGAGCCACGCTCCGGCCGGCCTGCCTCCCTCTCGCCTTCTGGCCGAGGGGAGCCTCCGGCGTTCGGACGATGGCGTCGTGATGGACATCCAGGCAGATCTCTCACCCCTTTCGCTCACTGCTCTGGAGGCATACTACGGGCCCCTGCCGGTGAGGGGCCCGGTGTCGGGAGCGGTGCGGGCGGTGGGCCCGACCAGAGATCTCGTGCTGCGCACCAATCTCCTCACCGAGGCCGGGGCGATCGCGCTGGAATCGCGCCTCGACCTGCGGGACCTGGGCGCTTTCTACCGGGTCGAGGGCGAGGTCTCGGACTTCGTCATGTCACGAGTCGTCCCGTCGCTCCCTCAGCCCAGCACGGTTTCAGGAGAACTCTCCTTCGAGGGCAGCGGGCTCGACGCGAGCACGGCGCGCATCCGTGGACGGCTGAACGTGCCCCGAGCCCGGCTGGGGCGCGTGGACGTGGATTCGGTCGAGGTCGTGCTTAGAGTGGCCGACGGTAAGCTGGCCCTGGACTCGGCGCGCGCGGTCGTAGGCGGCATCGATATCGAAGCCCATGGCTCGCTCGCCATCAACGAAGCGGACCCGCTTGACGAGGTGGAGCTCGCGTTTCAGACAGATTCCCTCGATCTGCTGCGCCAGCTCTTCACCGGGGACGACGTAGTCGCCCGTCCGACCCTCGACCCGCTCGGCTTGGAGGCCGAGGTTCTTCGCCTCGAGGGCATCGACCCGGACACGCTTCCCTTGCCAGAAAACGTACGTGTGGCGGGCCGTGTCCAGGGGTCAGCCACCCTACGGGGTTCTTTACGGAACTTCGCGGCAAGAGGCAGCGCCCGATTCGAGGGATTGCGCTACGGCACCGACGTCGCTCGCTCGGTGGGTGTCGTCTTCTCTGCCGATGCCCTTCCGGACCTGGCGGCGGGATTCGAGGCCCGTTTCGTGGCCGACTCGATCCAGGCCCGGGGGCTGTCCTTCAGGAGTGCGGAGGCGGACCTCTCCTACCGGCGTACGGGCGGTCGCGCCGAGCTCTTTCTGTCACGCAGCGACAGCGAGGAATATCGGGCCAGAATGGGCTTCCGATTGGACTCCCTGGGAGCGCACGTCGACCTGGACGAGCTTTCCCTCCGCTTCGATTCCGTACGTTGGCAGATAGACCGGCCGGCCACGTTCGATTGGGACGACCGCGGCATTCTCGTGGGGGACCTCACGCTCCGCAGACCCGACGTGCGAGGCGTGCGCATCGATGCCTCGGGGTTGCTCGCCAGCACCGGGCCGTCCGATTTCAGGCTCGACGGGCGGGGGCTCCCGCTGGACCGCCTCGCCCGGTTCGCGCAGCGGGAAGATCTAGAGGCCACGGGAACTGTGGACCTGAGCCTGCGCGTGAGGGGCACCGCTTCGGAGCCCGTGATGGAGGGCTCACTCCTCGCCAGGGACGTCCACGCCCGGGGATACGGCGTGGACGTGATGGAAGGGGATCTCGGGTACGTCGCTCGCCGTCTCACGCTCGACCTTCGAGCGATGGAAGACGACCGCCTGGTGCTTGCGGTCACGGGCAGTGTCCCTGCCGATCTGGCGCTGAAGCTGGACGTCGAGCCAAGCTTCCCCGACGACCCTCTGGACCTCTCCGTCGTCGCTGATTCCATTCCCGCATCCCTCTTCGCCGGACTCATCCGCGACTTCTCGGACGTGGAGGGCATCGTCAGTGGGACGTTCGAGGTGGGCGGTACGCTCGACAGCCCTGCCCCGCGGGGTAGCCTCGTGCTCACGGACGCCGCCTGGACCGTCACACCGATCGGGGTGCGATACGAGGGTGTTCGTGGCACGCTGTTGCTCCGCCCCGACGGCACGGTCGAAGTGGATGCGTCCATGAGGGCAGGTGGGACTGCCGTCGTCGGCGGCACGGCCGTTCTCGAGCCACTGAGCAACCCGACGCTCGACTTGCAAATCACGTTCGACGATTTCCGAGTCGTCGACCGCCGCGATGTGCTCGGCGACGTGAGCGGTGACCTGACCATCACAGGCTCATATCAACGCCCTTTGCTCCAGGGCACTCTGGAGGTACAGGAGGGCGTTTTGTTCCTGGAGGAGTTCCAAAGGGCTGCCACCGTCGTGGACCTCTCCGACCCCAGGTTCTTCAACGTCGTGGACACGACCCTGCTGGCCGCGCGACCGATCCTCGCTGCGAGCCAGAACCCCTTTATGCAGAACCTCAGGATGTTCGTGGACCTCCGCGTAACGCGTGATACCTGGCTGCGCAGCGAGGACATGAACGTCGAGATCGGGGGGCAGCTCTTCGTTACGTACGATCGCCAGAGTCGAGACCTAGTCCTGGTTGGGGAGCTGCAGGCCGTGCGCGGGTCCTACACCGTTGCTTCGGTACGCCGATTCCAGGTCCAAGAGGGGACTTTGGAGTTCGTAGGCATCCCGGGGATCAATCCAGACCTCGACATCGCGGCGGTGGCCCGGGTTCGGCGGACGAGCCGCGACCCGCTGGACGTGCGTGCGCGAGTCACGGGATCCCTCATCGATCCGCGCGTGGAGCTTTCCAGCGACGAGGCCGCCATCGGTGAGTCCGACCTTCTCAGCTACCTCGTCTTCGGGCGCCCGACGGCCCAGCTGGCGTCGAGGGAGGCAGGGCGGCTGCAAGACGTCGGCGAGGCGCTGTTGGGTGACATCGCCGGAGCGGCCAGCTCCGTGTTCAGTGGGACCGTCGCGGCTCGCCTCAGCGCGCTCGCAGCGCAGCAGTGGGGCCTCGACTACTTCTCCATCAACCAGCTCGGTGAGTTCGGGGCCGGCGGCCACTACGGCCTCGAGCAGACCCAGGTCGAGGTCGGCCGCTACCTCGGTGACGATCTCTTCTGGGTGCTCGTGCTGCAGCCGGGCTCGGCCTTCCGGAGCGCGGACCTGTCCCAGGTCTTCGGAGCCCGACTCGAGTGGACTGCGCCCGAGAACTACACGGTCCAGGCTTTCTGGGAGGACCGTTTCTTACGCAGCCGGGTGAGCGGATTCCGTGAGCTAGGAGTGCCTCCGTCGAAGATCCTTGGATTCTCACTGTTCTGGAACTGGAGCTACTGACCCTGCCCAACCGGCTGCGGCTGGTGCTGGCGAGGACCCGGACGGAAGGCGGTGTGTAGGATCGGTTACTGTACACCGAACTGTGGTCGTGAAGGAGTGGAGTTGGGCGATGCAGATCTTGAAGATCCTCACGCTGATGACCGGGCTCACGCTGATCCTGGTGGGCCTCGGGGGTTACTTCGGCGGACAGAACGGCGCCTTGGTCATGTTGGTCATAGCGACCTTGATGAACTTCGGCACCTACTGGTTCAGCGATCGCATGGTCCTGAGGATGTACCGCGCCAGAGTGGTGGAGCGAGGGCAGGCGCGCGAGTTCTACGATATGGTGGAGCGCCTCGCGAAACGCGCCGAGTTGCCCATGCCGACGGTAGCGATCGCACCCTCCGCCCAGCCAAACGCGTTTGCCACGGGTCGGAGCCCGGAGCGTGGAGTAGTGTGCTTCACCGAGGGGATCCTGAGAATGCTTTCGGCCGCGGAGCTCGAGGGCGTCACGATGGGGGGTCGTCTTCGCCCGTGGACGTGACGACGCCAACAACCCGCTCGCGCTACTTCTGCTCGCGATCGTTGCGCCCATCGGCGCAGCCATCATCCAGTTTGCCATCAGCCGTCAGAACGAGTTCCAGGCAGACCGCACCGGGGCTCAGATCGCCGGGACACCCACGGGGCTCGCAGGTGCGCTACGGCGTATGGATGCGGCGGCCAAGCAGATCCCGATGGACGTCAACCCCGCGGCGGCGCAGCTCGCGATCGTAAACCCGCTGTCCGGCCGACGTGGAGGGGGCCTTAGGGGCCTCTTCCGTACGCATCCGCCTACCGAGGATCGGGTTGCGCGACTCGAGGGGATGCGCTGACCGACCACTGGGTCGAATGAGGCGCTGCGGGGCAAAGCGGGCTGGGCGAGGGGGCCGAGCCGGGCGATGACACAGGACGAGCTACTCGTCCGGGGAGCCCGTGAGCACAACCTGCAGGGGATCGACGTCGTCATCCCGCGAGAGAACCTGGTGGTGGTGACCGGTCTCTCCGGGTCCGGCAAGAGCTCGCTGGCTTTCGACACCATCTACGCCGAGGGGCAGCGCCGCTACGTCGAATCTCTATCGGCATACGCCAGGCAGTTCCTGGGGCTGATGGAGAAGCCCGACGTCGACTCGATTGAAGGCCTCTCTCCGGCCATCTCCATCGAGCAGAAGACAGTCTCACGTAATCCCCGGTCCACGGTGGGTACGGTGACCGAGGTCTACGACTACCTACGCTTGCTCTGGGCCCGCGCTGGTTTGCCTCATTGCCCCGAGTGCAAGGAACCCGTGCTCCGGCAGTCCCCGAGCCAGATCGTCGACCGCCTTCTTCGACTCGACGACGGCACCCGGATCGAGGTTCTCGCTCCCCTCGTGAGGGGACGCAAGGGAGCGTTCCGCGACCTGTTCGAGAAGGCGCGCCGGAGTGGATTCGTGCGGGTTCGGGTCAATGGGGAGACGTACGACCTCGCCGAGCCGCCGCGATTGAACCGCTACGAGAACCACGACATCGCGGTTGTCGTGGACCGCCTGGTCCTTCGAGCCGAAGACCGCGAGCGCTTGGCCGACTCGGTGGAAACGGCGCTACGCACCGGTCCTGGACTCCTGGAGGTTCTGGAGCACCGTCGCGGTGGCCCGATCGCCCATCTATTCAGCGAACACTATGCCTGCGCGGCCTGCGGAACGTCCCTCCCCGAGCTGGAGCCTCGCCAATTCTCATTCAACTCGCCACACGGAGCCTGTCCCGAATGCAGCGGACTCGGGACACGCAAGGAGGTCAACCCCGACCTGCTCGTGGGTGACGCACGTCGCTCCGTCTTGGAAGGAGCGATTCTTCCGTGGGGAGAACCGGGCGGGCATCTGAGACGCTCGGTCGTGCCTGGACTCGCGAAGGCGTACGAGTTCGACCCCGCTACTCCCTGGTGCGAGCTCGGCCCCGGCGTTCGCCAGGCCCTGCTCGAGGGTTCGGGTCGCATGAAGATTCGCTTCCCATACAAGGCCGGGAGCACTGAGGGACACTACGAAGACACCTGGGAGGGTGTCGTCCTGGGGGTCGAGCGCCGCTACAGCGAAACCCGTTCGGAAGCCGTACGGAGGCAGCTGGAGGACTACATGTCCACGGTCCCATGTGCCGTCTGCGATGGATCGCGACTGACCGCGGAATCGCGGGCCGTCACGGTCGGTGGGCGCTCGCTCGGCGAGATCGTCGGGCTCTCCGTAGAGCACGCACTGGAGTTTCTTCGCTCTCTTTCGATCGGCGGAGCGCGCTTTGCCGGGCACGGAGAGCTTGCCCCGGGACCAGAC
Organism: Longimicrobiales bacterium; assembly: GCA_965249195.1. Taxonomy (GTDB): domain Bacteria; phylum Gemmatimonadota; class Gemmatimonadetes; order Longimicrobiales; family Gaopeijiaceae; genus CBDFLM01. The sequence continues at coordinate 9,497 of CBDFLM010000002.1, read as the reverse complement.
CTACCGGGGGAGATCGCCGGCCCGATCCTGAAGGAGGTTTGCGAGCGCCTGGAGTTCCTCGGGAACGTCGGTCTATCATACCTGTCGCTGGGTCGAGCCGCAGGATCTCTCTCGGGTGGAGAGGCGCAGAGAATTCGGCTGGCTACCCAGATCGGGAGCCGACTCGTCGGCGTCTTGTACATTCTCGACGAGCCCTCGATCGGGCTTCATCAGCGCGACAACCACAGGCTGCTCGATACGTTGCGCGCACTGCGTGACCTGGGGAATACCGTCGTCGTGGTGGAGCACGACGAGGACACGATCAGAGCGGCCGATTGGGTGGTGGACCTCGGCCCGGGAGCGGGACGCCATGGTGGCGAAGTTGTCGCCCAGGGACCCCTCGAGGTGGTCCTCTCCGAGCCCCGCTCGCTCACTGGCGCCTACCTCCGTGGAGACCAGGAGATCGAGGTGCCCCGGGTGCGTCGTACACCGGATCCGGGGAGCGTCCTGACCGTTCGGGGGGCGTCCGGTCACAACCTCAAGGCGTTGAGCGTCGCGTTTCCCCTCGGCACGTTCACGTGCGTGACGGGAGTAAGCGGGTCGGGAAAGAGCACGCTCGTGACCGAGACGCTGTACTACGCGCTAGCGCGGCACTTCTATCGTAGCAGAATGGCCCCCGAGGCCCACGAAGTCATCGACGGGTTGGATCTCATCGACAAGGTCATCGATGTCGACCAGTCTCCGATCGGCCGGACGCCGAGATCCAATCCGGCCACTTACACGGGTTTGTTCACGCCGATCCGGCAGCTCTTCGCGGCGCTTCCGGAGTCGAAGATTCGCGGATACCAGGCGGGACGTTTCTCGTTCAACGTAAAGGGGGGCCGTTGCGAGGCTTGTTCCGGCGACGGGCTCGTGAAGATCGAAATGCATTTCCTGCCCGACGTGTACGTCCCGTGCGAGGTCTGCAAAGCGAGGCGATACAACCGCGAGACGCTCGATGTCTACTACAAGGGTAGGAACATCGCCGACGTCTTGGACATGACGGTTGACGAAGCGCTGGAGTTCTTCGAAGCCGTGCCGCGCATCAAGGGAAAGCTCGAGACGCTTTCGGACGTCGGCCTCGGATACATACACCTCGGTCAGTCGGCGACGACCCTCTCCGGTGGCGAGGCTCAGCGCGTCAAGCTGGCCACGGAGCTCTCGAAGCGCGCCACCGGCAACACGCTCTACATTCTCGATGAGCCCACCACCGGCCTCCACTTCGAGGACGTGCGAGTTCTCCTCCACGTTCTCCATCGGCTGGTCGATCTGGGCAATACGGTGGTCGTGATCGAGCACAACCTCCACGTCGTCAAGACCGCCGACTGGATCATCGACCTAGGACCTGAAGGGGGTGAGGAAGGGGGACGTATCGTCGTCGAGGGATCGCCCGAGCGTGTGGCCGAGGACCCCGCGTCCCATACCGGGCGCCATCTCGCCCGGACCCTGGGGGTGAAGACGGTCTGACCAACCCTCCGCATCGTCTCGCGCCGCCCCGGCGCGTTCCTTAACTTGTTCTGCCCGTCCGAAGGCGCTGCGAAACCCGGAGCGCGCGGATGCGTACGGGTGAGTGAGGCCGATTCAGACTCTCTCCAATGGAGTTGGCGATGGTGACCCGAGAGGATCTCGAGAGCTTTCTCATCCGCATGGACATGGAGTACGAGGAGGTCGACGACGGGATGTTCCTGGGACGTGGCCCGAATGGGGGTCCTCCGATCGTGATCCATTATTCCCCACCCCTATTGATTCTGCGGATGAAGGTGATGGACCTGCCGGCTGGTGATTCGAACCCGGAGCTCTATCGCACGCTTCTGGAGCTGAACGCAACCGACGTGGTCCACGGCGCATACGGTATCGAAGAGGACGAGCTCATCCTGAGTGACACGCTGGAGCTCGAGACGCTGGACTTCCTCGAGATTCAGGCATCGGTGGAGAGCATGCAGCTCGCGGCATCAGGACACATGGAACAGATCCGCAGGCTTACCGGCACCGGTGCCGGTGTGGAGCAGGAGGGCTGACCGGTGGGGATCTTCGACAAGCTGTCTCGGCTCATCAAGTCCAACATCAACGACCTCATCTCCCGGGCGGAAGACCCGGAAAAGATGCTGAACCAGATCATCGTCGACATGCGCGACCAGCTCGCCAAGGCAAAGCGAGAGGTCGCGGCCGCGATCGCCGACGAGCGAAAGCTCCGACAGCAGCTCGACGATGAAAGCAAACAGGCGAAAGACTGGGAGCAGCGGGCAGTGCTCGCGGTGCGGGAGGGGCGGGACGACCTTGCCAAGCAGGCGCTCATCCGCCAGCAGGAGCACGCCGCGCGCGCCGCGACCCTCGACCAGACCTGGAGGTCGCAGGCGCAGGAGACCGATAAGCTCAAAGCCTCACTCCGCCAGCTCAACGAAAAGATCGAGGAGGCCAAGCGGAAGCGAAACCTCCTGATCGCAAAGCAGAAGAGGGCGCAGGCACAAAAGCGTATCCATGAAACGATGTCGGGCCTCTCCGACACGTCGGCGTTCGAAGCGTTCAACCGGATGGCGGAGAAGATCGAGGAGTCGGAGCGCCGCAGTCTGGCAGCTGCGGAAGTCGACGAAGCGTTGACCCTTCCGAGCCTAGAGCACGAGTTCCTGCGGCTCGAGACCGGCGGCGAGGGGGCGGGCGTCGACGACAAGCTGGTGGCGCTCAAGCAGCAGATGGGACTCATCGCGGGCGCTGAGGAGGAGCCGAAGCAGCTGGGCGCGGGAGGGGACGAAGCGTCCGCCGAGATCCAGGAGGCCGAGGTCGAGATCGTGGATGAGGATGCCCCGGCCGCGGTTGCGGGTGAGGAATCGGCGGATGCCACGGCAACGGTCGCCGAGGCCGAGCTGTTGGAGGAGTTCACTCGGCTGGAGCAGCGCGAGAACTGAGCAGACTCGCGCCTTCGGCGACGGCGTCGCAACCGTGGGAGGGGACCGCACAGGTCCTGACCCCGTGAGCACGGTCTATCTCGACGGTGAGTACGTCGCCAAGGAGCGGGCGAAGGTCTCGGTCGACGACCGGGGCTTTCTATTGTCGGACGGCCTTTACGAGGTCACCCCTGCGTACCGGGGCCGGCTCTTTCTCCCGGAGCGCCATGTCGAGCGCCTGCGTGTCGGCCTCGGGGCCCTGAAGATCCAGTTCGATACACGCGATCTCCCCGATATCCATCAGCGCCTTCTGGCCGTGAACAGTCTCGTGGATGCCGAGGCCTGCTTCGTCTACCTGCAGGTCACACGGGGCGTGGCACCTCGCACCCATGCGTTTCCGACGGAGAGTGTGCCACCGACCGTGTATGCGTTCGCGCGGGAGTTCACACGCGCCGCCCCCGAGCGTTGGGCGCGCGGCTTCTCCGCGGTTACGGTGCCGGACAGGCGCTGGGCGCGCGTGGATATCAAGTCGACGGGGCTGCTGGCGAACGTCCTTGCGCAGCAGGCGGCCGTGGCTGCCGGCGCGTCGGACGCCCTGCTCGTGCGCGACGGTGTGGCGCTCGAGGGGGCGAACAACAACTTCTTCGCCGTGTTCGATGGCGTGGTGACGACGCACCCGGCGACCAATGCCATCCTCCCCGGCATCACCCGGGGACGGGTCCTCGAGCTGGCCGCTTCCGAGGGCGTTCCCGCTCTTGAGCGAGCGATTCAGGTGGAGGAGCTCGTTCAGGCCGACGAGGCTTTCTTCACCGGTACGACCACCGAGATCCGACCTTGCGTGTCGATCGATGGGCGAGACGTCGGCGACGGAGAGCCGGGCCCGCTCACGCGGCGGCTCTTCGACGCCTTTTGTCGTGAGACCGGCGTCGGGGCGGGCGCACCGGCCGGTTGAACCGTATCTCCTCGCGCTGCTGCCCAGCTGGCTCGATGCGGAAGCGCCTCGTGATTCCGTTGACGGTGGCGGTCTTGTCTTGCGTCGGGACGGTACCGCCGGAGACGTTCACGGACGGAACGATCACCCTCGCATGTTGTGGGCACGCCGACGAACCGGTGAGGTTGGCGTTCCTGGGCGTCGGAGGGTGGTTGATCGAGAAGGGCGAGGCGGCCGTTTTGACGGCCCCGCTATTCTCCAATCCGCGTCTCGCCACGGTGGGGCTCGGCCAGATCGAGACCGATCCGGACCGAGTCGAGCGCCATCTGCCCGACATCTCACATGTGAGCGCCATTCTGGTCGGTCACGGTCACTACGATCACCTCATGGACGTGCCCTACGTGGCCCGCAACCGTGCGCCGGCGGCGGTCGTGTACGGAAATCGAACGGTTGCGCACCAGCTCGCTCCGTTCGAACTCGGCCCGGGCCGGGTCCGCGTGATCGTGGAGAGCGAGCTGGGTGACGTCGAGCGCCCGGGAGCGTGGATCGATGTCGGCCCACGGGTCAGGATCATGCCGCTCCGCTCGAGTCACGCGCCCCACCTTGCCGGCATCCTGCTCTACGACGGCGTGCGTACCCTGGACATGGACCGGGTCCCACGCGCGGCGGCCGAGTGGCTCGCGGGCGAAACGGTGGCGTTTCTGGTGGACCTCATGAACCACGACGGCTCCGTCGGGTTGCGCGTCTACTATCAGGACGCCGTTGCGGCCCCGCCGCTCGGCCTCGTGCCTCAACTCGCGGATTCACTGGATGTCGACGTCGCGATCATCGTCCCTGCGACGTATGCCGAGGTCGACTGGCATCCGGAGGCGCTCATCGAGAGCGCTCGGCCTCGACTCGTCTTGCTGAGCCACTGGGAGGACTTCTTCCAGGCGCCCAGCCTACCGCCGGATCCGGTGAGCTTCACGAGGCTCCCCGAGTTCATATCGCGCCTGGATCGGGCGGTTTCCGAGGGAACGCAGTGGCACCTTCCGCTTCCGGGAGCTCGCTTCGTGCTCCAGTAGCGGGCCAGTCGCCTATGTGCGTCTCCAGCTGGTGTCGGGCGTCCGACGGGTGCGCCCTCAGGGGTAGAGCAGATAGGGCTCTCGCAGGCGCTGAAAACGCTCCAGGGGCGCCTGCCAGCCCGCGGCCAACGTTGCGAGATCGGCTCCCTCCTCGATCTGGAGCCTGAGCCGATCCGTTCCTGCGAGGCCGTCGAAGTGCGAGGCGTTCCACTCCCAGTGGTTCCCCGATAGCCGCCGGGCTTCGATCAACGCGGCGACGCCCGCCCGTGTCGGGTTGTAGACAGCTCGGTCGGTGACCACGAACCGAACACCGTGGGAAAGAGTGCCGCTCCACTTTCCGTCGCCCGGGCTCGAAGGCTGGAAGGAGGTGGGCTCGAAGCGGACGCCGTCGAGGACGTAGGCGTTCAGCCGGCGCGCGAGCTCACTACCGTCGAGCCACGGGGCGCCCACCCACTCGAAGGGCTGCTCGGTCCCACGCCCCACCGAGAGGTTGGTACCCTCGAAGAGACAGGTGCCGGGGTAGTGAATGGCGCTCTGCAGCGTGGGAAGATTCGGCGATGGGGCGACCCACGGCATTCCCGTTTCGTCGTACCAGGTGTCACGTGTCCAGCCGGCCATTGGCACGACGCTGAGCTCAACCTCGACGCCGAACTCTCCCACGAAGAGGCGTGCGAGCTCGCCGGTCGTCATGCCATGTCTCATGGGCACAGGGTACATGCCCACGAATGTGGCGAACGCCGGATCGAGCACGTTGCCCTGTACGAGGTCACCACCGATCGGGACGGGCCGGTCGAGAACGACGAACGGTATGCCCGCTTCGCCTGCGGCCGCCATCGCCAGCGCCATGGTCGATTGATAGGTGTAGTACCGTGCACCCACGTCCTGGACGTCAAAGAGTAGCACCTCGATGCCTTCGAGCATGTGAGGCAAGGGCCGGCGCGTATCGGTGTAGAGCGAATAGATGGGGAGACCCGTCTCGTCGTGAGCGTCCGTGGGAAGGGGAACGCGCTCGCCTGCGTCGGCTTGGCCGGTCAGGCCGTGCTCGGGGGAAAAGAGCGCCACCAGTTCGAAGTCGTCGCGTCGGTGAAGCGCGAGAATTGTCGAGACCGGTCCATCGGGTCCCACATGGACGCCCGTTTGGTTGGTGAGCAATCCTACCCTTCTGCCGCGGACGAGCGAAAGCGAGTCCATGAGGAGGATGTCGACACCGGCACGGACCCGAGGGGCGGCTGCCTCGGCGGCGGCGACCGTCCCTTCGGGGCTGCTCCGGTCGCGCTCTTCGGCCGCGGGGGTGCACGACGCGTAGCCGACCCACAAGAGGTACGTGGCGCGCCTCGCGCGGAGCGATTGTGAGTGTCTAGGGTTCCGCATATGTTCGCTCGGTCCGCGGCAACATCATCCGACTCTCGGCCCCCGTCAACGCGCGGCGGCGGCCGGAGCTCCGAACCCGGGCGCCGGATGCTCCTCGAGCCTCGAAGCTACCTCGTCCGCACCGGGCGGCCCGGCTGTGGCAGTGCCGGAACGGGTCAGCGGCACGGTTCCAGAATCCCGGGTCCGCTCACTTCGGCACTGATCATCGCTGCCCTTCTGGGAGGCTGTGCGCGGCGACCGGCTCCGACGGCGTCCGCGGTGCCTTTGCCTCCTGTCGAAGTGGCCGTGGCCGACAGCCTGGATGTCGGGGTGGAGCCCGACGCGCTCGAGCGAACGCGCGAGCCAGCGCTTGAGGGACCCGACAGCGTTGCGGGAGTCGAGGTCCCGTTCGTTGCCCCGGAGGAGGTGCCGTCCGAGGCCGTGGTGCCGCCGGGAGCCAGCTGGGCCGAGCGGACGTTGGCGGAGATGTCTCTCCCCGAGAAAGTCGGCCAGATGATGATGCCGATCGTCCTGGGGGACTTCACGCCCGAGGGCTCGGCCGCCCACGACCGGATCGTCGAGCTGATTCGGCACCGGGACATCGGGGGTGTCGTCGTCAGCGTGGGCTCGCCTGCGGACGTCGCGGTGAAGCTCAACGACCTGCAGCGACACGCTCATCGCCCGCTCCTCGTAGCGGCAGACCTGGAGACCGGAGCCGGGTTCCGGCTGAGCGGGGGGGTTCATTCCCCCACCAACATCCCGCTGGGTGGGGCCACCGACTTCCCGTCCCTCATGGCGCTCGGTGCGACGGACCGGGCCGACCTGGCCTATGAGATGGGACGGATCACCGCCGTCGAAGCACGAGCCGTGGGCATCCACGTGCCGTTCGCACCCGTGCTCGACGTCAACTCCAACCCGGAGAACCCGGTCATCAACGTGCGCTCCCTGGGTGAGGACCCTCAGAGGGTCGCGGAGCTGGGCACCGCCCTCGTGCTGGGTATGCAGGACCACGGGACCATCGCCACCGGCAAGCATTTTCCCGGGCACGGTGATGCGGAGGCCGACTCGCATCGGGAGCTTCCCGTGATAAGCGCCAGCCGCGCACGCCTCGACTCGGTCGAGCTCGTTCCGTTTCGGCGGGCGATCCGTTCCGGGATGGGGGGGGTGATGACTGCGCACATCGCGGTCCCGACGCTGAGCGGCGGCACCCAGGATCCGGCGACGCTCGCCGCGGACGTGCTCACGGGCCTCCTGAGAGAGGAGATGGGCTTCGAGGGCCTGCTCTTCACGGACGCGATGAACATGGGGGCGATCGATCGGCGATTTCGCCGCGGCGAGGCGGCGGTGCGCGCGGTCGAGGCCGGGGCCGACGTCGTTTTGATGCCGCCGGACGTGGGCGCGGCCGTCGACGCGCTGGTCATGGCCGTGTCGGACGGGCGGATCAGCGAGGAGCGGATCGATCAGTCCGCACGCCGCATCCTCGCGGCCAAGGAACGGTTGCGCCTCCACGAGAAGCGGACGGTTCCGGTCGACGACATCTATCTGAACGTCGGAATTCCCGAGCACGTGGCAGTGGCCGAGGAGATCGCGCGTAGATCGCTCACGCTGCTCCGGAACGAGGGCGATCTGCTTCCGTTGCTGGGAACGCGCTCTGCGCGGGTGCTCTCGGTCACCCATCGGAGGCAGACCGACATACTGGCTGGACGCTATTTCGAGGCGCGCCTCAGGGCCGCATATCCGCGACTCACGGCCGCCACCACGCTCCGGGACACCGGGCCCGCTGTCTGGGAGGGATTGTTGCGCCAGGCGCGGTCCTCCGACCTCGTGGTGGTATCGCTCTACGTCACGGCCGTCTCGTTCTCGGGCTCGATCGCGCCCGTCTCCGGCTTCATCCAGGCCCTCTCCGATGCCGGCGTGCCACATGTCGTGATCTCGTTCGGCAATCCCTATCTCCTGAGGGTGTTCCCCGACGCGCAGGCATACCTCTTGGCGTGGAGCGGGTCCGTCGTCAGCCAGCGGCAAGCCGCCCACGCACTCTTCGGAAACTTCCCGATCAGCGGACGCACGCCGACCCGCATCCCCCCCTTCTTCGAAATCGGCGACGGCATCCAGCTCCCGGCAGGCCGCCGTGAGCAGTAGGCCGCCCGGCGCCCTCTGGCTGGCGCTGGTCGCGACGACGCTATCCCCCGCGTGCGGGCCCGGGCAGCAAGCGGCGGACGAGGAGCGGGCCGTGCCCCTCGCATCCGCGACGACCCTCACGCAGGAAGTCCCCACGAGCGTGCCGGTTACGCAGTCGGCGCTGGAGGTTGCGCCCGGTCTTGCTTCGATGAGTGACCAGGTTCTCCTCAGGCTGGACTCGGTCCTGATCGCCGCAGTCGAGAGCGGTGCGACGCCAGGGGCCGTGATCGCAGTCGCACGACGCGGCAGGCTCGTGCGCCTCCGAGGATACGGCTGGTTGGACCACGACCGTCGCAGTGCCGTAACCGCGACGACCATCTACGACCTGGCCTCGCTCACGAAGGTCGTGGGCACGACGACCGCGATCATGATCCTGGTGGATGAGGGGCGTCTGTCCGTCGACGACCGGGTCGTCCAGCACCTGCCCGGTTGGGACCGGGGCGACACGGCCAAGGCGGGGGTGACCCTGGGCCAACTGCTCTTGCACCGCTCGGGCTTGCCGGCCTTCCGCCCCTGGTTCAGGGACTACGCCGGGAAGGAGAACTACCGTGACCTCGTATACGACGAGCCGCTCCAGGCTCCGCCCGGCTCGAGGACGGTCTATTCCGATATCGGTGCGATCACGCTGGGCTTCATCGTGGAAGCCGTCTCCGGGCAGCCTCTGGACGGCTTTCTGCAAGAGCGGGTTTTCGCACCTCTCGGGATGGCCGACACCGGGTTCGCTCCACCGGCTCAGTTGTTGCCACGCATCGCGCCAACCGAGCTCGACGAGGCATGGCGGGGCGTTCACGTGCACGGTGTGGTGCACGACGAGAACGCCGACGCAATAGGCGGCGTCGCGGGCCACGCCGGCCTCTTCTCAACCGCCCAGGACCTCACGGTCTTCGCCAACGTCATGCTCCACGGGGGCACCACGACCGCCTGCCGCCCCGAGCCGGGCACCGGCTCCCCCTGCGCGAGCGCCGTGCCCGATACGGTTCGGATCGTGGATTCGGCCACCCTCCTCCGGTTTACGCGCCGTTACGACGCCTCCTCCAGCCGAGCCCTGGGATGGGACACTCCTTCCGGTCACTC
>CBDFLM010000001.1:0-19362 GCA_965249195.1 Longimicrobiales bacterium | reverse complement strand
CCGGGCCGTGGTGCGACATCTGCGCGGCTTCGAAGATACACCGGAGGTCGTGAAGGGGGTTGCTGAGCGCGCCATCGCCGTAGCGAACCCGCTCCGTGACTTCCTCGAGGACGTCGAGCTCATCGCCTGAGGCGCATCCGGCCAGCGACGAAGGCCTCCATGCTCACAAACCCAGTGATGAGCGGATCAAAGGGCTGATCCTCTCGGGAGTCCAAGGCGGGTCGAAAGTGAGCGTCACTTCCGCACCCTCGACGCCCTCCACACCCGCGATCGCTGCACGGGCGCCGTCCACGATCTCGCCCGCGACCGGGCAGAACGGGGACGTGAGAGAGATCGTGGCTTGAACGTTGGGACCCTCGATCTCGATGTCGTAGACCAGACCCAGCACTACCAGGTCCAGTCCGAGCTCGGGGTCCTTCACGGTCTTCAAGGCATCCCTGATGTCCTTTTCGCTAACCGTCATCGTCTCCTCACTCGTCGTGCTGAGGCGCGTGGGCCGAGACCGACTGCGACACGCCCTGGCTGTGTCCTTCGAATCAGTGCTTCCTGGCAAAGAGGACCGAGATCTCACAAGCATCTCCAGGCCTTCCGGACTTGCCGATCGCCTTCTGGAGCTTGGCTACGACCTCAGCCCCGGGCTGCCCGTGTAGCTCGGCGACCACATCCGCCGCACCCCGTAGCAACCCCTTGGCGCCGTGCGAGAGCGCGACTACGACGTCGCCGGCACGCACCGGATAGTCTATCGCTCCATAATGGAAGCCGTCGAGCAACCCAAGCGGCGGACCGTAACTCGGAAACTCCTCCATGGTGCCCTCGCGGCGGATCACACCACCTGGTACGCTCCCAGCGCTGAGCCAGCTCACACTGTCCGAGCCGAGCGCGAGGACGCCGCATTCGACGTGGCTGGCCATGCCGAGAGCGGCCGTTCTCGAAATGGCCGTGTTCACCCGCCGCATGAGGCTGTCCAGGCCCGGGTCCTCTGCTCGCAGCTCTCGCAAAAATGCCCGCACCATCGCGAGATGATGTGCCGCGGGGAACGAGCCGGGAGCAACGTCCATAGTAACGAGCGCGAACCGGTCGTCGGGGAGCTTCAGCCAGTCCCAGATCGAGCTGCCGTGTCCGTTCTCCCGCTGGCTCGTCCCGGCGGCGATGTCATAGCCGAGCACCCCCGGGGCGTCACGCGGCAGCAGCCCTTGCTGAAGCTGGCGGCTGAGGTCTCGCAAAGCAGGCCCATCCTGTGGTCGAGGGGTGGCTCTACGCGTCCGTTCGGCGCGCCAGGTCGATCAAACTACCGAGGCGGCGCGTCATCGCAAACGGCGCGCGCGCGCCCGGCCGCCCCTCTCCGACCCGACCGGAGCTTCCATGCGGGCACGAGGGTCTTCCCCGGACGCACCATCGACATTGCGCTCGCGGGACGCGCGGCGTCCTGCATAGATTGGAAGGAGCGGTACGTTCTGGAGGCCCGTCGGGTCTGCTAGAGGTGTTACCCCGGACGAGACGAGCGTCTCTTTCCGTCGAGCGAAGCGACCCGAACCAGGAGCGAGGGTTGGAGCAGAGAGCCAAGAGCTCGGCGGCGAACCGTCCCAGGGGGGCCACGCCGGCGGCCTCTACGGTGACCATGCGGTTTTGGGGAACCCGAGGCTCAGTTCCGAGTCCGGGCTCGGCCACGGCCCAGTTTGGCGGCAACACGTCCTGCCTGGAGGTCCAACACGGGGACGGGGGCCGGATCATCTTCGACGCCGGCACCGGGCTTCGTCTTTTCGGTAAGAACCTGTTGGAGTCCGGCCCCTTCCCAGTCGGGTTCATCTTTCTGACGCATTTCCACTGGGACCACATCCAGGGGTTCCCGTTCTTCGCGCCCTTGTATAAAAAGGGCACGGAGCTCCACATCATCGGGCCCGAGCAGCAGAGTCTCGACATCCAGACCCTGTTCGAGCGACAGATGGGCCCCGTTTACTTTCCGGTCCCCTTCGCTGCGCTGTCAGCGTCCATCACGTTTCATCACCTGAACGAGGGAGTCTGGGAAGGGGACGGGTTCACCGTCTCGGCGATGCGCGTGCGACACCCCTCCTTTACGGTGGCGTACCTGATCGATGTCGATGGCTGCCGGATCGCCTACGTGCCCGACAACGAGCTCGGCGGCGGCAGTTACGACGTCGGCGACGGCTGGGAGGAGCGCTTCGAGAACTTCATTCGCGGCTCGGACGTGCTCATCCACGATGCCATGTACAGCGAAGCCGAGTACGAAGAGAAACACGGGTGGGGCCACTCGACTTTTCAGCGGGCCCTCGACGTGGCCGTGAAGGCGGAGGTGTCACGCCTCTTCCTCTTCCATCATTCTCCCGAGCGCCCCGACAGCGAGCTGGCCGTCGCGGTTGCCCAGCTACAGGAGTTCGCGGCCAGCGAAGGGTACGGAGTGGAGGTGGACGCGGCCCGGGAGGGCGCGTCCCTCACCCTCGAAGGCTCGGAACCGGGGTGAGGCGCGCCTGGCCACTCCGGGTCCGGCTCCGCGTCCAGCTCCGCCGCGAGGGTGAGACACCCGTTCGTTTCGACGTAGCCGATACGGTCTTGACGATTCCACTAGACTCTGCAGAGTTGGTGCGGGGGGCTACCTATCGGTGGACCGCCGCTCCCTTCCACGAACGGCCGGTGGGAGGGCAGTCGTTCACGGTCCTCAACGAGTGTGGCCTCGAGATGCTCCGATGAACAGGACACTTTCACATATCAAGGTCCCGGGCAGGGGCGCGGCCCGGGAGACCTCCGTCTACTTCGTCGTGATGACGGGCCCGGAGGGGCTCCCCGCGGCGTATTACTCACTGAAGGGCGAGGTGCCCACACGCTCGGTCACGAGCTTGGACGAGGCCGATCCCGGCCGGGCCGCGGGCGTTCTGCTGCTCTCCCGGGATCTGATCGGGGGGGGCTCCTTGGCGGCTGTTCCACCGCATGTGGCGGTTCTCGCCCTCGACAACGGAAGCCGACGTATCGCCGAGGCCGAAGGGCGACTGTTCCTCTCTGTCGCGGACATGCCGGACGACGAGGCGAAGATTCGCGCGCTCATGGCGGCTGCCCGTTACTCGGGCGTGCTCCTCGAGCAAGACCGTGCGCGGACCCAACTGGAAGGCGTTCACGGCCACCTGCGTGAGCTCAACCAAGTGGGCATGGCGCTCATGAGCGAGCGCGACCCCGAGAGCTTGCTCGGATTGATCCTGGCGCAAGCTCGGCGCCTCACGACGAGCGACGGTGGAAGCCTCTACCTGACCGAGGAGGGAGAGGACGGGCGAGAGCTGCTCCATTTCCTGCGGGCCCAAAACGACAGCCTTCCCGACTTGCCCGATCCCGATTTCACGCTTCCCCTCGATCGCACGAGCGTCGCGGGTTATGCCGCCAGCACCGGCGAGCCCCTGATCATCGACGACGCGTACGAGATCCCCGAGGAGGCGCCCTACTCCTTCAACCGGGGCTTCGAAGAAGAGCACGGCTACCGGGCGAAGTCGATGTTGGTCGTACCCATGAAGGACCACAAGGACGGCGTGGTCGGGGTCCTGCAGCTGATCAACCGCAAGCGTTCACCGGGGATCTCGATCCGGACCGAGGAGGACGCCGACGACTACGTGCTTTCGTATACCGAGCAAGAGGTCGAGATCGTGTCGTCGCTCGCCGGCCAAGCCGCCGTCTCCATCGAGAACGGGCGCCTGTACCGGGCCATCGAGGAGCTGTTCGAAGGCTTCATCAAGGCGGCCGTCACGGCGATCGACCAGCGGGATCCGACGACTTCCGGGCATTCCGTCAGGGTTGCCACGTTGACCTGCGACGTCGCAGAGGTCGTCGACAGCATCCACACCGGGCCCTTCGGGAGCATGCGGTTCAGCAAGGAGCAGATGCGGGAGCTGCGCTACGCGGGACTCCTCCACGACTTCGGAAAGGTCGGCGTCCGCGAGGAGGTGCTCGTGAAGCCCAAGAAGCTCCCTTCCATCATGTTGGAGCGCGTTCGCTCGCGTTTCGAGCTCATCAAGCGGAGCCTCGAGACGGACCTTCATCGCCGCAGGGCCGAGCAGCTCTTGGAATCGGGAACGAATCGCTTCGCGGACTTCCTCCAGGAGCTGGAGGAGGAGTTCCAGAGGGAAATGGAGAGGGTGACGCGGTTCGAGGCAGCGAGCGTCGAGGCGAACGAGCCGCGCCTCCTTCCCGAGGCAGGGGCCGAGATCCTCGACGAGATCGCTCAAACGACCTTCCGAAAGCTGGCCGGCGAAGACGTCCCCTACATCTCACCGGACGAGTACCACTACCTCCGAATCCCGAAAGGGAGCCTGGATCCGGACGAGCGACTCCAGATCGAGTCGCACGTCACGCACACCTTCGGCTTCCTTAGCCAGATCCCCTGGACCGAGGACCTGGAGCGCGTCGCGGAGATCGCGTTCGGCCATCACGAGAAGCTGAACGGTCAAGGATATCCTCGCGGTGTCTCGGGCGATGAGATCCCCATCCAGACTCGCATCATGACGATCGCCGATATCTTCGACGCGCTCACCGCGTCCGATCGCCCATACAAACAGGCCGTCCCGCTCGAGCGAGCCCTGGGCATCCTCGACATGGAAGCGCGCGACGGAATGCTGGACAGCGGGCTCGTCGAGCTCCTGATCGAGTCGAAGATCTACGAGCGGGTCCTGACGGAGGATTGGCGGGACCTGTAAAGCGACGCTTCCTCAGCGGCCTCCTGTCCGGAGCGTTCGCCGGGGCGCCCGGGCGACAGCCGTTCGGGCCTCGATGGGCGCAGGCGTTTCCTTTTGCTCGGCCGTCTGCCCAAGATTAAGTTTGCCCTACCCCGTGTGCGGGTGCGAGCAATCTGTCATTTGAGCTCCATGCGCGCTCAGGAGAGGGCGCCACCCGGGCCCTCCGTTCGTCCGCCCGCCCAATCGTACTGTCGAAGGGGCCCATGATGGCGTGTTTCGCTCGGTCGCCCACGGCGCCGGCGCTGTCGCTCACCGCGGTCGCGCCGACGAGCGGCTTGGTCCGCCGAATCCCGGTGAACATTGCGGCGGACCTTCCAATCATCGCACAGCCACCCGACGACCAGCCGGAGAATCTCGAGCAACGCGCCCGCTACGGGGTCGCGCTCGACCGTGCCGGTGAGTACGCGCGGTCGATCGTTGCGCTGCTCGAGCCTCATCCTTCGATTGGACCTCTGAGGAAGCGGCTCCACACGTCGTGAGAATCGCGGTGAACACCGGCGGCGGGGACGCACCTGGCCTCAACGCCGTGATCCGGGCCGTGGTTCTCTCGGCGCACCACCTCGGTTGGGAGGTTTGGGGAATCCGCCGCGGCTACGACGGCATCCTCCTCGGCGAGGAGCGTGGGATGTTCCCTCTCACGCCACAGCAGGTGCGGGGCATCACCCACCTGGGCGGAACCATCCTTGGGACGACGAATCGCGGCAACCCCTTCTCGTGGGACATGACACGCGACGATGGCAACGTCGAGACCGTCGATCGGTCGGACGAGGTCATCGAGACCCTCCACGACCGTGGCATCGAGGCTCTCATCGCGATCGGCGGTGACGGTTCGTTGCGCATCGCAAAATCGCTTGCCGACAAAGGCCTGAACGTCGTTGGCGTTCCGAAGACGATCGACAACGACCTCGGGGGCACCCATCGAACGTTCGGGTTCACCACCGCGGTCGAGTTCGCGAGCGAGGCGCTCGACCGGCTCCACTCCACGGCGGAGGCGCACCGGCGGGTCATGGTCGTCGAGATGATGGGGCGAGACGCGGGATGGATCGCTCTCTACGCAGGGGTGGCGGGGACGGCCGACGTGATCCTGATCCCCGAGATCCCCTACTCGCTCGAACGCGTCTGCGAGAAGATCGAGTCGCGTTATGACGGGGACAGCGGCTTCGCCATCGTGGTGGCGGCGGAGGGTGCCCGGGAGATCGGCGAAGGTGGCGTTTTCGTCGAGCCTGGACGCTACGGGGGCGTCGCGGCCGCGCTGGCGGCGGCGATCCATGAGCGGACGGGAAAGGAAACGCGATCCCTCGTGTTGGGTCACCTGCAGAGGGGTGGGTCGCCGAACGCGTACGACCGACTGCTGGCCCTACGCTTCGGAGCTGCCGCAGTTCGGCTCGTGCTCGAGGGCTCGTTTGGATGCATGGTGGCGCTAGACCCTCCGGACGTTCTGGCGGTCCCGTTGGACGACGCCCTGAGGGATGCGAACCTCGTGCCGGTCGACGGGGAGGTGGTCCACACCGCGCGCGCCCTCGGTACGAGTTTCGGCGATTGAGAATCCTCCGGGGCCCGGGCCGTCCTGACGCACCGCGAGCCGCCGGCTTGCGTCGCCAGCCAGCTGGGCAGATCGTATTGTCCGATTCTCCCCGCCGCAGGTGAGCCCATGCCCTCCCAGACGACCCCACACGACGAGAACGACCGCCCGACCGGAGCTTCTTTCAAGCTCACGGCGGCACGTGTGCTCGCTGCACAGCTCGTCGCGCTCTTGCTGCTCTGGCTTCTGCAAGCCACCTACCACGGATAGCGGGTCGCTTTCGAGAGCCTATGGGCGCCGTCAACTGGATCATCGTCGTCACCTACGTGACGTACGTCGTCGTCGACGGCTTGCGTCGAGCCAAGGGAACGCACGAGATCGAGGGCTACTTCCTGGCCAACCGCAACATGCCGTGGTGGGCCGTCGGGCTCTCGGTCATGGCGACGCAGCTCTCGGCGGTCACGATGATCGGAACGACCGGGCAGGGGGCGACCGACGGCATCCGCTTCGTGCAGTTCTACTTCGGGCTTCCGCTTGCGATGGTCATCCTCGGGGTGACGCTCGTGCCCTTCCTGCACGGCGCCAAGATCTTCACCGCATACGAGTACCTCGAGAAGCGCTTCGACGCGAAGACGCGTTCGCTCGCTGCCTTCCTGTTCTTGCTGTCGCGTGGCATGTCCTGTGGCGCGATCATCGCCGCACCCGCGGTCGTCTTTTCCGCCGTGTTCGGTTGGTCGCTCCCGTGGGCCGTGGCGCTGATCGGCATCCCGACCGTGATCTACACGATGATCGGGGGCGTCCAGGCCGTTCAGTGGGCCGACGTAAAGCAGATGGTCATCATCGTCATCGCCCTCGTGTCCGTCGTCGTGGTCCTGCTCATCCAGATGCCCGTGAGCCCCGACGACGCGCTCAGGATCGCGGGGGGCACTGGCCGCCTCCAGGTCTTCGACTTCACGTTCGACCCGGACGAGACCTACACGTTCTGGTCCGGGGTGATCGGCGGTGTGTTCCTGATGATGGGGTATTTCGGAGCTGACCAGAGCCAGGTACAACGCTACTTGACCACACGCTCCGTGGACGAGGCCAAGAGCTCGCTGCTCATGAGCGCGTACTGGAAGATCCCGCTCCAGGCGCTCGTGCTGCTGGTCGGTGTGCTGGTGTTCGTCTACTACCAGTTCGAAGCCCCGCCGCTGCTGTACAATCCGGCGCACGAGGCGAGCGTGCGCGCCGAGGCGCCCGCCCAGTTCGAGGCACTGGAGGAGAGCTTCCAACAGACCTTCGCGCTCCGTGAAACGGCCGCAAGGGCCGTGGCGGACGCCAACGACATGGGTGACGAGGCGGCTGCAGCTGCCGCCATGCAGGCGTTCCTCGCACGCGAGGCTGAGATCGGGATCGTCCGGGACGACGCGCTCGCGTTGGCCGAGCAGGTCACGGGCGAAGCGTCCCGCGACGTCAACTACATCATCCCCGCGTTCGTGCTGCGGGAACTGCCGGTCGGGCTCGCGGGCCTCTTCATCGCGGCTGTGATTGCGGCCGCGATGTCCAGCATCGCGGCCGAGCTGAACTCACTCTCTACCTCGTCGGTGATCGACTTCTACCGCCGTTGGGTACGGCCCGAAGCCAGCGACGCCCATTTCTTGAGGGTCTCGAAGGGCGCGACGGCGTTCTGGGGACTCTTCGCCTGCTTCGTCGCGACGTTCGCTGCGACGCTGGGGTCGCTCATCGAGGTCGTGAATCGGTTCGGCTCGTTCTTTTACGGCTCGATCCTGGGCGTCTTCCTGCTCGCCATGGTCCCGAGCTCGAGGGGGGTCGGTTCGTTCTTCGGGCTCCTCGCCGGCATGTCCGCCGTAGCGGCCGTGACCTTCGGCGCACCGTCGGTCTCGTTTCTGTGGCACAACGTGATCGGTGCGGTGGTCGTGTTGGTGGTGGGGGTGACGCTGAGCGCGGTGGTGCCGGAGAGGGAGAGAGCTTGATCGGTCGTGTAGGTGATCGGCACGACGTTCACGTCGCAGGATCAGCGCCGAAACGTTTCAGCTGAAGTGGGTCTCTCGATGGCCAGCTCGAGGGAAGCTCGGCGGTCGGATCAGTGGCGGCTCGCTCACCGCTCAGCGTCCGCTCGACGGGCGGCCCTCGAGATATGCGCGCCACTCGTCGCCGCGCAGCGAAACGAGGTTGGCTAAAAGCCGGTAGGCACCGGGAACGCCGCACGGTAACTGCCGGAAGAACGAGAGCGCCGCATACACGTACACCCCCTCTCCGAGCGGAGCGACGAGCAACGAGCCACGTAGGGGCGCTTCGCCGGGGTCGTTCATCTCCAGAAGCGGCGTGAGCTCGTCGTCCCACTCGGCCAGGAAGTACAAGCCGCGCTCCTGTGTCCACCCCTCGAAGTCGGCGTCGGTGATGCGGTTCGGAGA
This sequence comes from Longimicrobiales bacterium, assembly GCA_965249195.1. Classification (GTDB taxonomy): domain Bacteria; phylum Gemmatimonadota; class Gemmatimonadetes; order Longimicrobiales; family Gaopeijiaceae; genus CBDFLM01. The sequence goes on along the minus strand of CBDFLM010000001.1, from coordinate 10,696 downwards.
AGAGAGGAGCGGTGCGTCCGGCTCCAGCATGCGTACCGGTGCATCCTCGTCGGTCACCCTGTCGTGTGGCCTGGACATCGAGACCGGCCAGGGGGTGTAGGCACCGCCTCCGTACGCGTACCGGTTGTACTGGACCACGAGCGTCCCACCCTGGCGTACGAAGTCGAGGAGCTGGGCGTTGGCCGCCACCAGGTCCTCGCGAACCTCGTAGGCGCGTACGCCGAGGACCAGCGCGTCGAAGGTGTCGAAATCGCCTTCTCGGACCCTGTCCGGACCGAGCATCTCCACGTCCGCGCCCAGGTCTGAGAGCGCCAGCGCACCGACGTCGCCGGTGCCCATGACATAGCCGACCCGGGTCCGCTCGGCGATCCGGACGGGGATCACATGCACATTCGCGCGGGCCGCGCTGAACAGCGGCGCGCGCTCGATGTGCTCGTAGTCGACCATCTCGAACCCTTCCCGGTAGGCGCGTTCGTCGTCGTCGGTCACGACGACGTCGAACGGGTAGTCGCCGGCCGGGACAGCCTCCACCGGCCGGACTTCGAAGGCGAGGGTCCGCTCCTCCCCCTCGCCTGACAGGTCGAATGCGTGCGCGACCGGTGTCACCGACCAGCCGTCGGGTGCCTCGAGCCTCACCCGACCGCGAGCCCCGTCCCGTGCAGCGGCCCTCACGGCCACCGCGATGGTGCGCCCCCCCTCGCTTCCCTGCGGCCACATGACGCGGGCCGGGGAGGCCGCCGCCGACACGTCGGGTACGACCAGTACGGGACGCTCGAACTGTCCTCGTGCCGGGTTCACGCCCATGTATCTGGCTGGCTCGCGAGCGCGCAGGGACACCGCCGTGCTCTCGGACTCCCATCGAAGCTGGACGGCCCCGTGCAGCAGCGGCGGATCACGAGGGAGACCACGCAGCGAGTGCTCGTCCGGCCAGCGGTACATCTCGCCGTCACGCTCACGGGCCAGGTAGTAGAGCTCGCTGGGCGCCGCGTCCTCGGGAACCTCCACCTCGAACCGCCACACGGCCAACGCGCCCGGCTCCACGCGGCCGTCCTCGATCCCCTCGGGAGGACCCGAGGATCGATGCGCCCACCCCTCCGGAACCGAGAGGGACGCTTTCGGCGTGCCGAGGACTGCCGAGCCTCCATTCCAGAGCTGTAGGACGACCTCGACCGTCTGCCCTGGCACCACGACGTCGTCGTCCGCGCGGACGTCGAGCACGACGCCGGACGCGGAGAGGATCGCTCGCGTGGCGAGGCGCTCCCTGCGAGCGACAACGTCGTCGAGCTCGCGCGAGGTCTCAGGACGAGCACTCTCCAGCATGGCGCGCGTGGCTCGCAGGTGCGTGAGCCCTTCCCCCAACATCCCCGCAACACCGTCAGGGTCGAGCGCGGCGAACCGTGAACCTGCCGTTGCGAGCGATGCCCTGTACTCCTCGAGATGGCCCGTGACCTCCTCACGGACGGACACCGGCAGCGATTCCACCAAGCCGAGCAGCGTCGTGTCGACACCTGTGAAGAGGCCGTCCGCGGCGCCTTCGGAGACGCGGCTCTCGACCAGATCCACGATCGACGCGTGCGGCCCCAGGGGCTGCGGAGCTCCCATGTTCTGGGAGCGGTGGAAGCTTCGAGCCTCCATTGCGAGCTGGTAGTGGGATCGACCGAGCAAAGGGTCGAACATGCCCGTCTTGACCAGGACGCCGGGTCCCGCCGCGGTCGCCCCTACGAGGCCCGCGCCCCCCGCTGCCGCCCCTGGGACGCCCGGTCCCGGCGCTGGCCCCCTCCGCCTCCACCGACGCTGGTAGAGCTTGGTGGGTTGCCAGGGCTGGACGCCTTCGGCGAAGTGCTCGGGGTAGCGCGTCGGATCAGCGGCGGCGGCGAACACCTCGCGGGCCATGATGCCGGCCGCTTGGTGCTGGCCATGGCCGTCCGCCGGCGTGCCGCTGAACACGGACACGATCACGTGGGGCCGGAAGAGGCGCACGATCCAGACGACGTCGCTCAGCAGCTCCTGCCGAGGCCAGAGCGACAGCGCCTCGTCCGCGGTCTTGGAAAACCCGAAGTCGAACGCGCGGGTGAAGAACTGCCGGCCACCATCGAGGCGCCGTGCGGACTCCAGCTCGCCGGTCCGGATGATCCCGAGACCATCCCAAAGCTCGGGGCCGATGAGGTTCTGACCGCCCTCTCCGCGTGTCAGAGAGAGGTAGGCCGTCTGCGCTCCATAGCCGCGCGCCACAGCAGCCAGAAGGCCCGAATCCTCGTCGTCGGGGTGCGCTCCGATCATCAGCACGCGCTTGACCCCGTCCATTTGCCTCAGGAGAAGTCCGGTCGCGACGGTCCCGGCGCCTTCCAGAGTCTGCGCGCCAACGTAGACAGGCACCAACAGCAGCCAGAGGGCCGCCCACACGCCCCGGGGGGTGCGCTCCGCCCAGATCACCATCGTTGTAGGCAGCACCTGCAGAATCGCGAGACGGACCCGTTTCATGACCTCTATCCGATCGGGTTCAGAGCGTTCAGCGCCATGACAACGTGGTCCTCGTCGTCGAGAGTGTCGAGGTACGGTGAGGCAAGACGGTCAATCTATACCCGTGCCGCCGCTCAGCGCTCCCCCGGTCGACGCACCCCGCTCCCGAGTGTTCAGGGAGTCCAATCTCCGGCTCCGGCTGGAGGCTCCTCGACGGCGGGGCCAGCGGAGCCCATCCACCCGCCAAAACGGCCCGTGCGACACCTCCGTGAGCGGGCTCACCCCGCCTTCGGCCAAGGCAGCGCCAGGGCTGCCGGTGCCCGCGACCTGCCGACCCAACCCGCCAAGGCCGCAAGCGTGAGCAGATGCGGGAGCATGAGGAAGAGCTGGTAGGGCGCGTTCAGTCCGAGCGTCTGGAGGAAGAACTGGAGCGCCGACGCCGCGCCGAAGAAGAGCGCCGCCGCGAGCACCCAAGGGGGATTCCATCGGCCCAGCACCACTACGGCGATGGCGATGAATCCGCGGCCGGCCGACATCCCCTCCGCGAACGTGCCCGCGTGTGCGAGCGCGAGGTGGGCACCGGCGACACCCGCCATGGCGCCGCCGAACGATGTGGCCCAGAACCTGGTCCACCTCACCCTTACTCCGGCCGCCGCGGCTGCATCCGGCTCCTCCCCGATCGCCCGCAGCTCCAGTCCCCAGCTCGTCCTGAAGAGGAAGTACCACAGCAGCGGCGCGAGCAGGTACGTGAAGTAGGCCGTCGGTGCCTGGGCGAAGAGGGCCCCACCGACGACCGGAACGTCGGCGAGCCCGGGGATGGGCACAGCCCCGAGCGTTGGCAGGGTGAGAGCGGTGCCGGTCGCGCCGAACCGGGCCTGGTAGATGGCGCCCGTGAATCCCAGACCTCCGAGCGTGACGGCCGTGCCGGTGATGATCTGGTCGGTGCCCAGGCCCACCGAGAACGCGGCGAAGACCATCGCCACCGCGAAGCCCGCCGCGAGACCTGCGAAGACCCCCATCCCGGCAGATCCAAACGCGAGCGCCCCCAGCGCCCCTCCCAGGGCGCCCGCAATGAGCGACCCTTCCAGACCGATGTTGATGACCCCGCTGCGTTCGCTGATGGTCTCACCCAAGGCGGCCAGTGCCAACGGCACGCCCAGGCGCACCGAAGCCTCCAAGAACGCCGAGAGAGCTCCCATCTCAGCCACCCGACGGCTCCTCGACGAGCGCATCGGGTCCGGATCGCACAGCCCACGCTGCCGACCGAGCGCGCACGCGATCCACGGCCAACACCGAGAGGATCACCAGTGCCTCCACCGCGGTGACCCAGGTATAGGGGACGCCAGCTACGCGTTGCATCGCTCCGGCTCCTCCCTCCAAAGCGCCGAAGAACACACCGGTGGCCAGCACGAACAACGGGTTCAGGCCGGCGAGCAGCGCTAGCGCGATCGCCGTGTAGCCCCAACCCGGAGAGAGTCCCTCGTAGAGCGCGTACGTTACGCCGCTCACCTCGACTCCTCCGGCCAGCCCCGCCAACGCTCCCGACCCGAGAAAGGACATCGCGATCACGCGACCGGTGTTCATGCGCCCTGAGACCCTCGCCGCCTCCGGCGCGGCCCCCACCGCGCGCACTGCAAACCCCGCCTTGCTCCATCGCAGCGCCGCCCACAGCAGCACGGCTACGCCCGTGGCTAGCGCGAACCCCACGTGGAGGCGCGTTCCCGGGACTAACGCCGGGAGCCGCGCCGCTTCCGCAATGGGATCGGTCTGCGGGAACACGCCCCGGGCCTCCTGCAACGGGCCGTGGACGGCCCACGCGGCGAGGTGGATGCCGACGAAGTTCATGAGGATCGTCGTGATCACTTCGCCGACGCCGAGGCTCAGCTTCATCACCGTCGGGATCAGCGCCCACAATGTACCCGCCAGGACGGACGCGCCCAGCACGCTCGGTAGGAGCAACCACGCCGGCAGCCCTCCCCCATGAAGCCCCACCCAGACCGCGGCGATGGCTCCGGCGTAGAGCTGCCCCTCGGCCCCGATGTTCCAGACCCCCGCGCGGAAGGCGATCGCTACCGCCAGCCCGGTGAGGATCAGGGGTACCGAGCGCACCAACGTGATGGACAGAACCTGATCCGTGCTCCCGAGAGCACCCCCCACGAGGGCCGTCAGGGCCAGGAACGGGTCGTGGCCTCCGGCCCACAAGGAGAGGCCGGCCACACCTGCCGTGAACGCGAGTGCTCCACCGACGGCGGCAACCTCGGCGACAGCCCGGCGGTCAGGCCCCCTCATCGCGACCCGTCAGCATGAGCCGGCCCACCTCGTGACGGGTCCTGCTTTCGTCCCGCACGGGGAGCAATCTCCCGCCGGCGAGCACGAACACCGTGTGCGCGAGCGCGAGGACCTCTTCCAGCTCCGTCGAAATGAGCACGATACCCGGCCGCCGATCCGCTCCGGGTCCGATCTCGACGAGGCCCCTGAGGGCACGGTGGACGAAGGATGCAGCGACGACGTCGAGTCCGCGTGTCGGGTTCTCGGCCACCAGCAGATCGGCGGTGACGGAAAGCTCTCTTGCCACCACGAGCCGTTGCTGGTTTCCGCCCGAGAGAGTACGCGCCCGTGATCGAATGCCCGCAGTGGCGATCCCGTAGGTACCGATCAGCTGCCGAGTCCGCTCTCGTATGCGCCCCCAACGTAAGAACGGTCCGCGGGAATAATCGGGATCGTCGTGCAGAGCGAGCGCGACGTTGTGCACCAAGTCGAACTCGGCCACCAGGCCCTCGATCGTCCTGTCCTGGGGCACGAAGCCGACGCGCTCCGGGACGCGCGCCACGCCCGCGGCGGGGGGCGTCCGTCCCGCGAGGATCGCGGCGAGCTCACGCTGGCCGTTTCCCTCCACGCCGGCGATCCCCACGACCTCACCGCTCCGCACATCCAACGACACGTTCTGGAGCACCCACTCGCCGCGCGCACCCCGCACTCGCACGGCTCGCAGCTCCGCCACGGTCTCACCGAAGGGCACGTCGGGAACCACAGTAGCCGACATCGAATTCCCGACCGCGACCGGGTCGTCGGGCTCCTCGCCCACCATCGCGCGGGCGAGACCGCTCGCGTCCACGTCGGATCGTCGAGTCGAAAGGACGGTTCGACCTCGCCGGAGCACGGTCACACGGTCACAGACTTCGAGGACCTCGTGGAGCTTGTGGGAGACCAGCACGACGCCGCGGCCCTCGGTCGCGAGCCGTCTCAGAAGGCCGAAGAGAGTCTCGACTTCCCCGGGGGTCAGAACCGCAGTCGGCTCGTCCAGCACGAGCAGCTGGGGACGGCGAAGGAGCGTCTTCAGGATCTCCGCACGCTGCTTCGTCCCGACGCCCAGTTCCTCCACCCGCGCGTCGAGGGCTACCTCGAGTCCGGTTTCGTCCACCAACGTCGATACGGCACGGCGGATTCCTGCCAGGTCGAGCGACGACCCGGCCAACCATCGCGGCGCCCGCTCCGGTGCGGTGGCCCCGCGGAATCCGAGGGCCAGGTTCTCCAGCACCGTGAGACGGGGCACCAGCGTGAAGTGCTGATGCACCAGCCCGACGCCGGCCTCCCATGCGTCGCGGGGGCCAGCCAGTCGCACGACGTCTCCGCCGATCTCCACAGAGCCGGCATCCGGGTCCACGAGGCCACCGAGGACCCCGAGGAGCGTGGTCTTTCCCGCGCCGTTCTCGCCCAGCAGGCCGTGGACCTCACCGGTCCCGACCTCGAGTTGGGCGCCCGCGAGAGCGGTCACCGCGCCGAAGCGCTTCGATACGTTGCGAAGACGGGCGAGCGCCCTCCTCACAACACTCCAGGCTCGCCCTCGACGAAAGGCACGCGCGGCACCTCGAGCTCGCCCGCCCTGATGAGCCGCCGCGCCTCGTCGACCCGAGCGATCAAGGAGGCGGGTATCACGTCGCTGAGCGCGGGATTCACGACGAAGTCGACGATGTCGCCGTCGGCTCCCAGTAAGAGGGGACGACCACCCAGGTCGCCCGCCCGCCAGCGCAGGAAGGCTCTCAAAAACGCCTCGGGAAGCCTGATCACGGCGCTCCCGACGATCACGTCCGGGGCTACCTCGCTCTGGTCCCGGTTCATCCCCAGGGCCCACGCGGTTCCACCGCCATTCACGACCTCCCTCACAGCCTGAAAAACGCCGAACGATGCAGCGTCGGTGTTGTGGATGAGCACGTCGGCCCCCCGGCGGAGCTGCGCGACCGCCGCCTCCTTGGCCGCAGCGACGTCGTCCCAGCTGCCGATGAACGCCTCCAGAACCTCCACCTCCGGATTGGACGCCGCCGCGCCCGCCTCGAAGGCGCGGAAGGTCCCCTGCACCGGCGGAATCTCGACGCCTCCCACCATGCCCACTACACCGGAGCGGGAGAGGCCCCCCGCCACCATCCCGGCGAGGTAGCTCGCCTCCTCGAGCGTGAAGATGAGCGGAACGACGTTCTCCGACACCTTTCCGCCACCGCTGACCACGATCGTCAGTTCGGGGAAGCGCTCGCCCGCACGAATCGCCGCGTCCTGGTACTCGAAACCGTGCGCGAAGACGAGGTCGTATCCGGCCGTTGCATAGGCGATGAATGCCTCGTCGAACTCGGCCGGTGTCCTTGTCTGCTGGTGACTGATCGACGCGCCCATGGAGTCCCTCAGCAGGAGTAGGCCCTCGTAGGCCCCTGCATACCATCCCGCGTCGCTCACGGGCCCGGACGTCAGCAGGGCCACCTTCACTCCATTGGCTTCGCCTTCCCCGGCGAGGCCCTCACCGTCACCCGCCTCGGCACCGCCGCAGGCCGCCGCGGACAACAGCACTGCAAGAATCGCTCGCTTGGTCACGCTCGTGCTCCCGATCTGGGTCATTTCCGCAGAGGCCGCCGACGCGAGGGCGCGCCGGCCCGCGCGAGAGCGTACAACCGAAGCAGCCGGCCCGCGAGGGCTGTGAGATGGGCTCGCCGTGCCCGTCGGACCGCCCGGGGCGGTACGCAACAGCCCCGCCGTGGAAGCCTACGTTCTTCGCTTCCGAGGCCACCTCCGCATACAACCGAGTCGTCCCACTCGATCTCCGCGACGTAGCCCAGGTAGCGGCTTCATGGTTCTCGTCCCATTCGGGAGCTTTGACGCTAGACGCTAACATTCCGGTTAGGCGTTTGTTAGCGTTTCGGCGATTTCCTCACCTTCCGCCGTGAGGGTCAAGAACCTCGTGTAGGTGCCGTAGCCGTCGCTACCGCCGAGGAAGTCACCCTCAAACTCTTGCCGCCATACGAGGCCTTTCCTTTCAAGCCGCTTCAGGGTCCGCGAGAGCGTCGACATGTGAACGTCCGGGAGCCGCCATCGCACGTAGGAGGTGGGCACCATGCGCCCCGCCCCAAACTGCTCACGCTCGCGGTCGTCGATGCGTTCCGAGATTCCCTCCCTGAGCCCGGGGTTCGCCCTGAAGTAGTCGGGCAGCAGCTCAGGAGCCCTGGCCAGGGCTTCGAGCACGGTCTTTTCGTGCCGGCCCAACCTCACTCCCCCGCCTCCGCCAGCTCCACGAGCTCACCACCGCGGCGCTCGAGGGCGTCGGCGAGGCGGGCGAGGCTATCGGGTGTGCGGTTCCTCTGACCGGCGAGCCCCATCCTCCCGCAAACAGCGATCATTCAGCACCTCCATGTTCCGGCCCGGTTCAGCGTGGTTGGAATCGTACGGATTCGGGGTGCCATGATCAAACGGTGAAGATCAACCGACCACGGCGGGCAATCCCTGAGAGGTCAGCGCCCGAGAGCTCTAGTCCGGCGGGGAGCTCCCCGCCCAACACCGACCACGCGTAGGAACCGTCTCCCCCGCTCGCTTCGAGCGGGCCCACATACGCTGCACCGATGAACCCCGTGGGCAGGAGCTCCGTCGTAATGACCAACGGCTCGAGCACAGTCGTACTCGCCTCCCCTGAGCTCACCCGACTCCTCGATCCGAATCGGTTGATCGCGCGCACCCTCACGTAGTAGCTGCCCGTCTCGTCGAACGTGATCGTGAACGACGTGGACGTGGTTGTTTGGCTCTGAGCGTTCCCGAAGCCCGGGCTCGTGCTCCATTCGACCTCGTATTGCGACGCACCACTCACGGCGCTCCAGCCCACCGCCAGATCGTCCCCGACCCCGACCGCTGAAGCCACCGCCTGAAGGACGGGTGTGAAACTCCTCGCGCTCACGCTCGCGTTCCTGCTGGAGCCAGCCTGGACGGTCACTGAGGTCACGCCCTTGATCCGGAGGCCGGTGATGACCGGAAGGGCCGGGACCGGATCGGTCTGGTCAGTCGGCTCTTTCGGTACCGGAACGAGCAACGCCGGCATGGTCGGGGCGCCGCGGCGGCTCGCGGCGGCGGCGTCCCTGTAGAGCGCCTCCAGCGCGTCGAGCGAGCGCGTGACCTCCAACGCCGATTGGAAACGGTCCTCCGGCCGCTTCTGAAGGAGCTTTCCGATGATCGACTCGACGGGCTCCGGGAGCGCGTCGCGCATGCGCCGCAGCGGAATCGGGTCTTCCTCTTTGGCCGCCTTCAGGAGGCTCCAGGCGTCGCTCGAGGGCTCGGTTATGACCCCCCCCGTCCACGGCTCGCGGGCCGTCAGCATCCCGTAGAACGCCACTCCCATGGCGAATAGGTCCGCGCGATGGTCGACCTGGGTGGGACGGTCCACCTGCTCCGGAGCGGCGTAGCCGGGCGTGCCGGGTCCCAGCTGAAGCGACGTGAGGCTCCCGTGTCCTATGATCTTGGCGATCCCGAAGTCCAGAACCCTGAGCTCCTCCTCCTCGCCGTCCGCCGTCACCATCAAGTTCTCGAGCTTGAGGTCCCGGTGGACGACGGGCGGGTCGTGCGATTGGGCGATGGTGAGGGCCTCACAGAGCTGCCGCAGAAATCCGACCGCACGCCAGAGCTCGAGAGGGCCCTCGCGCACGAGGATCTGGGCGAGATTGTTCCCTTCCACGTACTCCATCGTGAAGTAGAACAAACCAGCTTCGTCGTCCTTCACGAAGTTCGTGACGCTGACGATGTGCGGGGTCTGTTTTCCTAGCCTCCGCAGGAGCTTCGCCTCGCGCGCGAAGCGCTCCATGGCCTCTTCGGACTCACGCGCATCGAATCGCTTGCGATCGAAGACCTTCAGAGCCTCGACGTCGTCGAAGTGGGTGTCGGTCACCCGGTACACGGTGCCGAACCCTCCGGACCCCACGCGTTCGTGGACCTGGTAGCGGCCGGAAAGGAGTCGGCCCACGAGCCGATCCCCCTGAGTCGCCGCCCCCTCGAGCAGGGTTCCGTCCCGAGGGCAGACGGTGAGGTGGGCTCCGAACGTCTCGTGGCAGGTGGGACAGACGTTCATGCGGACCAGGACGTCATTGGCTTCCCGGGGGGACGGGCTAAATTAAGCGCCACACTGGATACGCAGCCTAGGCGGGTGGGTGCAGGGCGGCAAGAGTGCCACTGGTCGCGCGCGCGCGCTCATGAAGGTTTCTTACCAGCGGGCAGACCCGGCCACGGTCCTGCGGGTGGTCCAGCATGGAGCAAAGTAAGGGATGTTTGGGACACAATCGGGACACAGTGGCCGCAAAAACCAAAGCGCCGCAGAGCCGTAAAGGCTTGCGGCGCTTAGTCTTACAATATGGTCGCTGCTGGACTCGAACCAGCGACCCCCACGATGTGAGCGTGGTGCTCTGCCAACTGAGCTAAGCGACCCTGCTGGACCGGCCCGCGACGGGCCGCTCCTCATACCCCCACGGGGAATCGAACCCCGGTCTCCTGGCTGAGAACCAGGTATCCTAGGCCACTAGACGATGGGGGCGCGCCGCGCTCGGGGCGGGCTGCGAAGGGCGGAAAAGATACCAGCGCACTCGGCCCGGTCAAGGCGTTCGACGCCCAAGCGGCCGCCCGCGGGGACCGTCGTTGGATCCCCCGCAACCCCATTGGGGTTAGCTTGAAGACGATGCCACCACCGTTCTCCGCGGGGCGAGCCATGGCCAAGAAGCTGAACGAAGAGTCCATCCACGGGTGGCTCGAGGATCGCTCAGGATGGAAGTTGAAGAACGGAGCACTTCGCAAGGACTTCAACTTCTCGTCGTTCCGCGACGCCATCGTCTTCGTGAACCGCGTCGCGACCATCGCGGACACGGAAGAGCATCACCCCGACATCGACATCCGCTACGACACGGTCCATCTGGGCCTCGTCACGCATGACGCCGGGGGCATCACC